>NZ_JBHVUY010000005.1:171706-230190 GCF_042883865.1 Paenibacillus sp. NPDC058174 | reverse complement strand
GTTCGCTACACAGAGGCTTGCGGGGGCGGACTTCTGCTAGAGCGAAGCTAGCTTCGCTACTCATGAACATAGGTTCGCGATTAGCGAAAATTGGTTCGTTGCACCAGTTCAGCCTCTTCAAATTCGCCAGTATAGCGAAAATTGCTTCGTTGATTTGCGAACCCGCTTCGCTAACAGCTAAGTATCGTGTTTTCTTCGGAGATGTGGGTTTCATCTCGCTCAAATGTTGGTTGGAGCGAACCTGTTTCGCTATTTTGCGAAGACAGATTCGCTACACAGAGGCTTGCGGGGGCGGACTTCTGCTAGAGCGAAGCTAGCTTCGCTACTCATGAACATAGGTTCGCGATTAGCGAAAATTGGTTCGCTGTTCTCACTCAGCCTCTTCTATTTCGCCAGTATAGCGAATATTGCTTCGCTGATTTGCGAACCCGCTTCGCTAACGGCTGAGTATCGTGCATTCTACGGAGATGCGGATTGCCCTCGCTCAAATGTTGTTTGGAGCGAACCTACTTCACTAATTAAGTTTTGTGTGGTTTACAGGTTCCTAGTTCATGCTGCTTATGATTTGCCGGGAGTTGCCCCACCGCAGATGGTGCACACTCCTCAAACAGTCCTCTTTTCTCCGCTCATAGCCTCCAACCGTCAATCAAAATGTAAAAGTGCAGTTTGTTTGCGGCTTTTCGGCCAATATCGAGGCTCAAAATGCAAAAGTGCAGTTAGATTGGGCAAAAACGAGGGAAAACAGCCATTTTAGCCCCTTCAAAATGTACTTTTACATTTTGAAGCCCTTTTTGCCCCTTTATGGCGCAATCAAAATGCACATTTGCATTTTGATTCGCTTTTTGACACGTCGACTAACAATTTTACTTGTCTATAGTGTCACTGTTGCGCTCCTTAGTTTCTTTAGCGTCTTCCACCTGTCTTCCTTGTACTCCTAACTCCCATTACCTCCAAGTGTATCTCTTACCGCTACGTTCACCTTACTCCTCTAGCCTACTCCTCTAGCCTACCTAGTACCCAGTTTTTCTACTACCTGCCGTTGCCGTTTTTATGCCCAGCACCGCTTTACCGCTTCGTATGAACTCAGCGCCTTCCGCAACTTTCCATAGCTCCTATACGTATGAGTTACGAGTTTCAACGAACTGGAGGTTGACGCACACCATGAACTTCAAACCAATTAAATATTTGTCAGTATTCATTCTCGCGATAGGCGTCCTGCTTATGATCTACGGGTTGTGGCAATACATGCCGAAAACCTTTTCGTCGGAAACCTCCGACTATGTTTTTATGAAAATAACGGTTAAGCGAGTCGTGTTCCCAGTAAGCGGGCTGGTCTTCACGCTGCTCGGCATTACGCTGCTCAAATTCATCACCCATGTCGACAATGAGCTGGAGTCGCTTCGCCATGAGCTCCGTCTATTAAACAAAGAAGCAGAGAAAACGCGATAACACGGCGTCTCGCATCTCGTTTCAATTAATAGAGCGTTCATCGAATCAGCTAATCTCATTGCTCGTCATACAAGCCTCGGCAACAAGCCACAAAAAAAAGAGCCGCCTCAAGGCGACTCGTCTCTATCAAAATCTATTTCGCAGCTGCCAGCAGCTCGTCCATCGTAAACAGGGAATAGAAGGCGAGGCCCGCCTGCTCCAGATTGTCCCGGCCTGCCGCCTCTCTCTCAATGACGCTAACTACTGCGTGAACATTCGCCCCATGCTGCTTCAAATCTTCCGCACTAAGCAAAATTTGGCCGCCGGTCGTTACGACGTCCTCGATGATACAGACGTTTTTGCCGGCAATCTCAATTCCTTCAGCCAGCTTGCATGTCCCGTATTCCTTCGCCTTCTTCCGTACGAACGCGGCTGGTATGCCTGTTTTTAAAGACAGCGCAGTCGCTACCGGAATGCCGCCCATCTCAAGTCCGGCCAACACCTCCGTACCCGGCGGGACCAACGGGGCAAGCTTTTCGGCAATTGCCGCGAGCAGCTTAGGATCGGACTCGAATAAATACTTGTCAAAATATTGATCGGATTGCTTGCCTGACCGTAAACGGAATGTGCCCGTCAGATGCGAGGCGTTGTAAATCTGTTCTGCCAGTTCCATCTTCTCCATACCTGAAAGCTCCCTTCGCAGTGCGGATCATAATCACCAATAATTCCATCTTTATCCACGATACCAAAAGAACTCAAGTAAGTCTAACCCTAGCAGAAAAATGTCTATACAAATAATAGACAGCCAAAACGCCGATCAGTACCAAAGACAGCGGTGAAGAGTGGAAAAACAGCATCCCGACAAAAAATAAAGCAAGTATGCTCCCGCTAATTTTTATAAACTTACTCGGAATCAGCACAATTCCCGCAACAATACCGATTAATGCGTTAATCGTCAGAAAGCTGTTTGCGAAAGCGACCAGCTCTTCCAGGTCGAACCATCCGGCGCGAACTGCCAGCAGCACCGCCACATTCAGCACAAATATAACTAGAACTCCAACTACCGGAACATTATGTTGCGACCGCTTGCCCAGAAAAGCCGGAAGCACCTTCTCCGCCGACAAGGAAGCAATCAGTCTAGCAATGCCTCCCGCATATAGAAAATAAGTAGAACCGCATAGAAACAAGGCAAGCAGCGCCATAATGAGCGGACTCAGCCCTCCAAACAGCGAATGGATAATAGCCGTAATCGTAAGGTCCCCTTCGCCAATTGAGCTAGCAGCCGTTCGCTGAATCGCTGCGGCAACGACGAGATCGACTGCGGAAATTGCCGCGATGCTGATCCAGATCGCTCTGCGGATCGTTTTTTTCGGCTCCCTCACATCACCGCTGTAATTCCCGATAATCTCCCAGCCGAAGATCGCCCAGAATAGAATCAGCAGCGCATAGCCAAAGGCCGAAGGATCAAAGCTGCTTGTGATGGCAAGCGGCTCGGGGTAATCCAGCAAGCTTTTGGCCCCGCCCAGAAACAGCACAGCGGCTGCCACAATCGACATGACGAAAGCGACTTTCCCCAGAAAATGAACCCTCGCCAGCAATAACGCGATACAGACCGGCAGCAGAATGAAACTTACCGTCAGAGGGGACATGCCCCCAAGCTTCGCCATATATTCCCCTGCCGTCAGCAGCACCGCTGATGCGCCGAACGTCACTCCTATAATGAGGTAAAAAGCTGCCAGCCGTTTGGCATACGGACCAAATACATGCTCAACCGCATTCGTCGCTCCGCCGTCGCCCGGAAACTGAATGCTGATATACCCAAAAATAAACGCGACTACAAAGCTGATCAAAATAATCGCCAGCCACGCCAAAACCGCCCAATCCTTCGCGATACCGTACACGATGGGCGGAAGAATTAAAATACCGGAGCCGAGTATCGGCCCGATAATTAAACCGCTGAGCGCGATCGGCCCCATTTTGTTCTGTTTCATCCTGCATGACTCTCCCTGTCCGTGACCATATTCCACTCATGAACATGCTGATCCGTTTCTCGTTCATTCCATCTCTAAAGTATACCGTGACAAAATACGATGTGTTAAAACATAAAAACTGCCGTTTGCTATCGATTCAACCGATAACGAATTGGCTCTTTTTCCGCATTGCGATACAATAATAAGAGCTATTAATAGGAGGAACGAGCATGACCTTTCAGCAAATGAAATATGTAGCGGAAATCGCCCGCTGCCGTTCGATTAATAAAGCGGCCGCTGCGCTGTTCGTCTCGCAATCCAGCATCAGCAGCGCACTGAAAGAGCTCGAGGCCGAGCTCAATATCTCGATTTTTACCCGCAGCAATCAAGGGGTGGAATTGACGCCGGAAGGCAGGCAATTTCTGAGCTATGCCAATTCGCTGCTGGAGCGCAAATCCTATATCGAGAGCCTGTACACTTCGAATCAGGTAGAGCCGGAAGCTCAGTTTTCCGTATCGACCCAGCGCTACCCGTTCGCAGTAGATGCCTTCGTCCGGCTGGTGAACCAAATCGATAACCCGCGGTTCAGCTTTACGATCCGGGAGACGAGCATGGACAAGGTCATTGAAGATGTGTCGGCTTCTGTCTCGGATATCGGGGTCATCTTCACTTCCAACTTGACGGAGAAGATTATCAAACGTTTTCTCGGTACACGAAATATTGAGTTCCATCTGCTGCGCAAAATTCAGCCCTGTGTCTATGTGAGGAAGGGGCATCCTTTGGCGGGAAGAGATTCGTTGAAGGCGGAGGATTTGAACGACTATATCTATATGGCGTTTGAGCATAAACAGGGGGAATCGATCGATTTTTCCGAGGAATTCAATGTGATCCCGGCCAGAAAACCCAATCGGACGATCGTCGTCAATGACCGGGCTACTGCCGTTAATATCGTGTGCAATACCGACGTCGTCTCGACGGGAAGCGGTCTGCTTGTGGAGGAATTTATGGATGGACGCATTATGTCCATTCCGTTAGAGGACTATGGCGATAAAATGCGGCTCGGCTGGATCAAGCTGAAAAACAGATCGCTTACCCCGGAAACGGAAATATTCATTGAGCAGCTGAAGGAATCGATTGAGAACGCGATCGTATTTACAGAGAAAGTAAGGCGGGAGGAACAATCCCTTCGCCAGCAAGAATAGTCAACAACACATAACTAACGGATAACCTGGGTTGAAAATAATACTTGAACAGGGCGCTGCCAGCATTGGCTCGCCCTGTTCGTCATGCCCCGCCAGGCCTCTCTGTTACGCCATTCGAGCCTACCCGTCACATCCTCTAAGGATGCGACAACGCATATCGACAATATTACATTTTTGTAAAATTTTATCCCATTTATC
Organism: Paenibacillus sp. NPDC058174; assembly: GCF_042883865.1. NCBI lineage: Bacteria > Bacillati > Bacillota > Bacilli > Caryophanales > Paenibacillaceae > Paenibacillus > Paenibacillus sp. NPDC058174. The sequence continues at coordinate 225,392 of NZ_JBHVUY010000005.1, read as the reverse complement.
GTATGAATTTCACCTTCCGTTCCCTATCACTTCCACCCATGATAGAGGGGAGCGTGACTAGCCCTACATTTTATAAGAAGAGGTGATTGAATGTATTGGATGTCTCGCAACAAGAATATGAAGCCGTTATTGATCGCATTTCTCGTGCTCGCGCTGGCCTTTAGCCCGCTGCTGAGCGCAACGGTCTCGTATGCAGAAGAATCAGCTCCCGAGGAGCAAAGCGAAGAACCGAGCGGCGGCGGACAGGCAGAAGTACAAGACCCTGAAGCACCGCAAAACCTGAGCGTTGTTGCCGATTCTGTCACAACAACTAGCGCTACGATCAAATGGGATCTGGACCCTGACAAGAATGATATTGATATTTGGCTGAAAAGCGACACCGGCGAAAGCTACTTCACATGGGGGAATAGCGGTGAGAAAGTGCTAACCGGGCTAACCCCTAATACTACGTACAAATTTTATATCACTTGGTACGAACGCCCGCTTCCTGAAGTCATTCATAAGAGCAACATTATTGAATTTACAACTAAGGATGGAGAAGTGGTCGTAACGCCTGGCCCGACAGCCGGAGCAACGAATCTGGAGGTTGTCAGCGTCACACACAACAGTGTCAAGCTGAAATGGGTGAACGCAACGGGTATCGACGACTACTGGATTTGGGATACGAACGGCAACTATAAATTTTACGGAAACACACAATTAGCAACTGTAGGCGGCTTAAACCCGGAGACGACCTACTCCTTCTTAATCGGTCCCGACGGCATTCAATGGGCGCAGTTGACACCGGAGCTCAAGAGCAACGTCGTCACCTTCACGACGACAGAGGATCTGTCCGAGTATGAACCGCTGCCGCTCATGCCGCCGCAAAACCTGAAGGTCATCAGCCTCACGGAATCAAGCGTTACGCTGGGCTGGGAGGGCAGCCCGACAGCCAACGGCTATGAATATTGGATCAACGGCGGCTATAAAGGCGGCATCTGGGACGGCTCCAACCGTCTGACGTACAACTTGACGCCTGAAGAGATCAGTAGCGGCGTGACGCTGACGTTCTTGGTCGGAGCACAGCTGGCAAATGACGACGGGGTCAAAGCCTCGGAGAAGAGCAATGCCGTAACCCTCACTTGGGGACAGCTGGATGCTCCACGTGATTTGCAAGTCGTGACGACAAATACAACCACAGCAGCACTTGGCTGGGCACCAACACCGGGAGCCAGCAGCTATGATATTTATCAGGATGGCGTTCTTATTGGCAGCAGCAATTCAAACCGCTATACCGTAAACGGCCTGACCGCAGGACAAAGCTATACGTTCACGGCCAAAGCGAAAAACAGCCTGTGGGAATCGCCGCTAAGCGGCTCCGTAACAACAGTGCCGGGAAGCAGCTATAACAACGTAACGTATTACACCGCCTGGTCAGGCTATGCCCGCAATTTCAAACCAACCGATATTGATTTGTCCAAGGTGACGCACATTAACTATGCATTTGCCGACCTTTGCTGGAAGAAAGCAGGCTCGAACGGCGTAGAATGTCAGACTGACAAAGTGCCGCTGCAGGATCGATATGTCCACGATGGTGAGATGGTCGTTGGAGACCAGTCGATCGACTTAACCAATTTCCAAACCTTCTCTGCCCTTAAGGATTCCAATCCACATCTGAAAATGCTCGTGTCCGTAGGCGGCTGGTCCTTCTCCAATTACTTCTCGGATATGGCCGCAACGGAGGAGACACGCCTCTCGTTCTCCGGCTCTGTCGTGAAGTTCCTGCGGGCTTATGATCTGGACGGCGTCGACATCGACTGGGAGTATCCGGTTGAAGGCGGCGAGGATGGCAATAGCCACCGCCCTGAAGACAACGTCAATTTTACCGCTTTGATGAAAACCGTCCGGGAGGCTCTGGACGCGGCAGGCTCGGAGGACGGCAAATATTATTTGCTGACGATCGCTTCCCAGCAAGCCGATTCCTTCATACCGAATGCCGATCTGGCAAACTCGGTGCAATACCTCGATTTCGTTAATATTATGGCTTACGATTACAGCGGCAACTGGGAGCTTCTAGCCCACCACAACGCTCCGCTCTACTATGATGAGACGCATCCGAAAGCATCTGCTGAACGCAACAACGTCAGAGGCGGCGCTCTTGGCCATCTGAACGGCGGCGTTCCGCCTCATAAGCTGCTGCTTGGCGTGCCTTATTACGGAAAAGGCTGGGAAGGCTGTCCTGAACCTGGAGAGTACCAGACTTGTACGGGAATTCCGGTAGGCAAGTGGGAAAACGGTTTTTATGATTTCGATGATTTGGAGAACAGCTTTATTGGTAAAAACGGATACGTCCGTTATTGGAACGAAGACGCGAAAGTTCCTTATCTATTCAACGAAGAGACAGGCACGTTCATCACTTACAATGATGAAACATCGATGATGTACGCGGCATCCCTTGTCAAAACGCTCAATTTGGGCGGCGTCATGAGCTGGGAAATCAGCAATGACGAGAATCGGACGCTGACGACACAGCTCGTTAAGGACTTGCCGATTACCGGCATCGTCAATCCGAATGCGCTTGCTGCACCCCAGCAATTAGTTAAGGTGAGCAGCGGTACGAGCTCAATTGAAGTGAAATGGAATGAAGTTGAAGGGGCAACTGCATACGAGTTCTATGTCAATAACCGTTTCCTTGTCACAACAGATGATACGCAAGGCATTTTGACCGAATTGTCACCAAACACGGAGTATACTTTTACAGTACTGGCTATTGCGGAAACTGATGGACAAATTACAGAGGTATCGCCGTTCAGCACTCCGCTGACTGTGCGCACTTCCGGCTACAGCAGCTCCTCAGGTTCATCCGCTCCTCCTGCCGCTGCCGCGGGCAAAAACGAGCTGGAGGCTGAAATCAGCAAATCCGGAGATATCTGGATTCTTCAGATTAAGAAGGATGCCGCGGTGAAAGCTATCGGAGCAGCCGATACTTCATCTTTCATAATCTCTGCAGCCAGCAAACAGGCCGAGATTACAATACCTAAAGAAGTGATTACAGCCATAGCCGCAAAAGGAGAAGACGCGAAGCTCTCGATCATTCTGAATGGTGTCACCTACTCCATTCCGGTGCACGCGATTCATCTCGATGCAGACATTCGCATCGTTATCGCATCTCCTGCTGCCAAGACTGCCGAAGCAATTCAGAAGCTGGCCGAGACGGAAGGCTTGAAGCTGCTCGTGCCAGCGCTTGATTTCCAAATTTTAAAGAAAGCCGCTAACGGACAGTTCGAAGAGGTAACGGCATTGGGCTCACATTCCCTCAGCCGCTTGTTCACAATTAGCGGAAGCCTGAACCCAGCCAAAGCAACCGGCGTCGTCTACCTGCCGGATTCCAATGAATTCCGTCCGGTACCGACACGCTTTACGAAGAACAGCGACGGTACTTACGCTGCTGAACTCCTCCGCAACGGCAACAGCATTTATACGATCGTTCAATCGGATATCGCATACAGCGACGTTACAGCTGAATGGGCGAAGAAAGCCGTTAACCGTGCCGCAGCCAAGCTGCTGCTTGACGGAATTACTGCCGAAGCATTCGGAGTGAACAAGAGCATTACCCGTGCCGAGTTTACGTCGATGATTGTGAAGGGACTTGGCATATTACCGGTATATGGAGCCGCTCCTTATGAGGATGTTGCTGCGGATTCTCCATACGCAGGCGATATTGCCGCAGCGAAGCAGCTAGGTCTCGTTCAAGGCAAATCAGCCACTCAATTTGACCCAGATGCAAGCATTAGCCGCCAGAATATCGCCGTTCTGCTTGCCAATGTGCTGGCTTATCTGAAGGTAGACGCCAAAGCAGATGAAGCCGTACTCGCCGGATTTACAGATGCCGGAAGCATTGCGTCTTACGCAAAATCCGCGGCGGCGCTTGTCGTCAAGCAAGGGCTCATGATCGGCAAATCCGGTACGAAGTTCGATCCGCTCTCCAGCCTGACCCGGGCTGAAGCGGCTGTCATCGTCATCCGTGTACTGGAAACGCATAAGCTGGATAAAGGATAAGGATGATTAGACTGGTATAACCAAAAGAGGAGCAGCCGCCGGCTGCTCCTCTTTTCACACTGCCTGTTATTTGTAAATCGTAAAGATCAGATCACGGTTGCCTGCGTTTTCCGTCGTCCAGGTCAAGCCGCCGTCTGTCGACAGCCGCTCGAAGCCGCCGGCATACGTGTTGCTGTCGCTGTAGGCAAAGCCGTATTTGTTGTTCGTAGAGCCGTCCTCAAGCGAACCCGGCGAGCGCAAAATCAAGCCATACTTCTTACTCGTATCCAGACCTGTCAGGCGCGGATAGATGGCATAAGGCGTAGCCGCTCCCGGGATGTTGTTAGGCTGCAGCGCGGCGCTGAACAGCTTCTTCACTGGATTGTGGCTGGCGTCCAATTCAACAATATCCAAATAGTAATTGTCCTCCGGAACCTTATTGACGTAGCTCTCATACAAGTAGACGTCCATTTTCGGCAGCTCGGATTGCGTTATCGTAAAAGTCTGCATCCGCTGAATGACGTCGCGAATATCCGAATAGGTCGAATACGAGGAACCGCTGTTGTCCTGATCGATCCGGTATCCGGTATTGCCAGGTACGTTATAGATTTCGATCTCTTGGATCGATGGGATGAAACGGGCTTTGTTGATGTACAGTCTGATTTTTGAAGTGTTTACGGTCGGGAAATCGAATACGCGGCGGTCGCCGATCGTAAAGCCTTTCGTCAAGTTGACGTAAGCGGAGCCGTTCCAATACTGCAGCGTATACGTATCGATCTGGAAGCTTTGGTTACCGGAGCCGTATTCGCTGACGGCAACCCGGTTTACGTTCGTTGCGGCACCCAGATTAACCTCCAGCCATTGATCATTTGCCGTACCGCTCGCCCCGCTCCAGCGCGTGCTGACCGAGCCGTCAATAGCCTTGGCTGCATCATATCCGCTGGACCAGGTAGAAGATGCTGTTGCCGATTTACCCAGTGCAAGATTGACCGGCGCCGTCGGCAGCGACGAAGGCTGCTCGGAGATACGCACGATGATAGACTCGCCAGGCTTCAATGTGCGAGAGTAGCTTCCTGTATATTGCCCGATTTTCGTACTGCTGTAGATCTCAGTCAATGTGTAGTTCGTGCTGGCGTTTAATCCAAGATCAGTAAATGACAGCGAGACTGGCGCAGAATTGTTCATATCCCAGTTGGACAGGCCGACGATACGGTCGCCGTTAGTGTCCGTCAAATAGATTGCGATAGGAGAATGCTCCAGCTTGTGATAGAAATTCGACATTTTCACAGGCTTGGCTGCGTTGCCTTTTTTGACCAGATCAAGCAGGCCTGCGTTGCGCAGTATCGCCATCCGGTCCTCGGAAATAAACGGAACGTTGTCACCGATCAGCCAATGTCCTCCCCCAAGCGCGATTGCCGTCGAGAGAAGCGTGCCTTCATTTAGAGTGATTTTATCAAAGCCGTTAATGACACTCTCTGGAAAAATCATATCGACATCGTTGTACGCGTACAACGTGTCATTCGTCCACCAAGAGGCGGCAGCATTAAATGCTTGGCGCTCAATGCCCGGATAGGATTCAAGGCCAATTGTCGTATCCACGCCTGTTCTTCTGCCATGGGCATAACCGGCAGGCAGCAGCGGTGCTATCGATTCATTGATGTAAATGTCTTGAGGAGCGGCGAGTAGCGCATCACGCATAATCTGCATGCCGATCCGGTAGGCTTGCATGCCGTTTTTCGTCGTGTCGTAAAATTTGCCGTCATACATGCCCAGATCGATAAAATCGAGCTTCACATAGTCAAAGCCGGGCTTCACATGATACGTGTCCATAATCCAGGCGATATAAGCTTGTCCGCCCGGATGGGTCGCATCAACGATGTACGTGTTGATGTAGGATTTTATCGGGTTGCCGCTGGCATCCTTGAGCGCAATTTCCCCAAACGTATAGGACGTTGTAGGAACAGTAGCTGTCAAATCATCAAAGATAGCGAATGGCGCAGAGTAAGTCCCGGCCTTCATCCCTTTTCCATGCACATAGGCGACGAAATCATCGAGATTCTCCAGATCGGTCTTGTTCTCAACCCCTTGGTAGCAGCAATCCAGATTCATGTAGTTGTAGCCAAGCGGCTTCAAATGCTCCTCGAAATAATCCGTCATCGGGAACATTGCATCGGCTGTCGGGTAAGCATAGTAGGCGTACCAAGTGTTGAAGCCAATTGGCACATCGTCATTCCATTCCAGCTTAGGCTCTGCGATGGCATAGGTGCGGCCAAACGTCTCCAGACCTTGCTGATAGTCATCAAAGTATCCGAGGAAAAACTTGTCTGAGCTTACTGAGGTGCCGCTTTGCTGCCCGCCCGCATTATAGATGGAAAATCCGGTCAACGGACCGTTGGCCGTTGCGGCTTGGCGCAAATACTGCATGCTTTTCCAATTGAACGTCGTCGCAGCTCCTGCAACTACGCCATGTTTATTCGTATTATCGAACACCGAGGCAACCCAATAGCTTGTCCCGTTGAAAGGTGCCCATGTTTCGCCTGCGCCGTAAGGCCGGTCGTAGCCGTTTTGGCTTTTGCCGAAATCATTAACCGGAGCTACGCCAAAATCATAGTTGTTCGTATATGGCGTCGTATAAATCCGCTTGTCCGAGCCCGCTCCGATATTCAGATTGTTAGCGGCAATGGGCTCCAGGAAGTCGATGTTTTGGCTTGTCCCGTTGTTTACGGTCATATCCGTTAAAATATAGGACTTGTCCTCGTACATCGAAATCCGAAGAATGATTGTCGAACCGGAGTTCAGCTGATTCGTAATCGTCAGCCGCTGGCCGTTCGCACCATAGCCGTCGTTCCCTGTCGCCGCCCAGCTCGCGGTTCGCGTCGCCGGATCAGCCGAGCTGATTCGGGTGCTGTTTCCCGCCACACTGTAATCGGAATAAAAGTCCGACAAAATGACCGTACTTCCTGCCGAGAAATTGCCTTTGCCATTTGCCAAATCATAATTGAGAGTCAAAAATCCATTGGTAGCGCTTACAATTGTGCCTGACTGAGAGATTGTGACTGCCGATGCCGCGGCTGGAGCCGCCGAAGGCACCAAGCCTGCTAGTACGAGTACAAAGACGAGCATGGCTTGAATCATTTTTCTTGATTCCTGCATCATTCCTTAATTCCCTCCTGCAACAATAGATTGGAGATACTGTTAAATATCTCCTCATCTAATCTTGCATGGTGACACCTTTCCAAACAATTCAAAAAATTGTCTAACCTGCGTTCAATTTTTTGCACGCTGGCTGGCTGACCAACTGAATGACTGACTGATGGCTTGGCGATGCTACTTTGCGCTTTTCTTTTTGTTAGCGGCTTTACTGGCTGCCCGTTCGATATTATCCGCTACTCTGTATTTAACGATCTCACGAATAAGCTCCAGCGGCATAGGCTTGTCTATCGGGAACTGCACGGAGCCTTTTGCTCCTTTGTAGGCGGACAGCTGCTCTTGGAACGCTGCAATCCCGCTTGCCCCCGGGTAAAATCCGATATGATGCTTGAAAGCCGCAAAATGAACCAAATTCCCGTGCAGCACAAAAGTCGGCATCGCATAGCTGATCTTCTCTGTCGCTTCAGGCGCAGTTTCCTCGATGGTCTGTCTAACCTGCTGAAGAATCGCTTGCACCTCCGGCGAGAATTGGGCGATATATTCGTCGGTGGATTCGAATTTTTTTGATTCCATAATGAGCTCCCTTCGTGATTCGTAATGGTATGTTTACGTTAATTATAAACTGTATTCGAGTGTTGGGCGAATGGCAAGTTGGGCGGGGCTGGCCCTCCCTACACCAACCAACAAACAAAATGTAAAAGTGCATGCTGATTTGCGTAAAACGGCCCAAAACAGCGTTCAAAATGTAAAAGTACATTTGAAATCGCTCAATTTTGCTCAAATGTGTCCTTTTGGGCAAATCAAAATGCACTTTTGCATTTTGATGCGATAAATGGTCAATAAAGCGGGTAACAAAATGTAGTTTTACATTTTGATTCGTTTTAGCTATGGTAGATGCGCGTGCGGAGAGGATAGGGATGGGGATGATACAACCTGCCAAGCCAGTTCGATTAGAGGTACAAATAATGAAAGAAAGCTGTCGAGATCACCTCGACAGCCTTACCAACCGAACCCAGCTGCTCCGCTTACCTAACCTTTAGTTCAAAGTAATTTTCTTTTTCCACGTCAGCTCTTTGCCCTGCTCATTTTTGAAAATAAAGGTCGCTTGACCTTCCTCGCCCTTCATTTCATCGGGATAGAAAAAGCCCATGAATTGCCCGTTGCCGCTAATGTAAAAGCCGTCTTCGCCGCTGCCGCCATGCTCAATTGCTTCGGCAATCGTATTTTTCACCGTACTCTTATCAGACACCCATTGCATTTCGGACAGTGCATAGCCTTCGGGACGTTTGTTGACGGAAAAATCAAAGCTGTTTCCCTCGCTCGGCCTCGGCGTCTGGTCGATTATGATCAGAATCTCCTGATCGCCTTCCTCCGCTCCGCTATCCCCTTTATCCGGCTTATCTGTAGGTGCATCCGTACCCGTATTTGTATTCGTATCTGGTTTTTCCGTCTGAGTCTGGTTCTGCGTCGTGTCCGGAGTGTCAAACGTTCCGGACTGGTCTTTGGCGCCGCATGCGCTAATAACCAATAGTGCGGCAAGCGCTGTGACTGCAAATAGATATTTCGGTTTAATCATGATGTTCTCCTCTGCTTTCTTCTAGTGTGAAGTAAAAGGCTACGCCTTCTTTGGTATTCATTACACCAAAATGGCTTTCGTGAAGCTCCATAATATGTTTGACGATCGCCAGCCCTAACCCGGTTCCGCCGGATTTGCGGTCACGAGAACGCTCCGCCCGGTAAAATTGCTCCCAAATTCGCTCTAAATCTTCCTCTGCTATAGGCGGACCTGCATTGGCGATAACTGTGTTTATCGCCCCGGCTGAAGTCCGCTCCATCGTAACGGTAATGATGCTGTTCTCCGACGCATGGCGAATCGCATTGCTCAATAAGTTCGACACAACCTGTTCAATCCGTACTGGATCGGCCGTTACGAGCAGCTCATCCCCATCTTCAGCGTCTATGAGAATCCGAAGCTGCTTGCTCTCGAGCTGCCCGGAGAAGGATTCTGCCGCTCCCTTAATCAGCACACTCAAAGAAAAATCCCGGGGCTGCAGCCGGACGGCCTTCACCTCGTATTTGGAAAGCTCCAGCATATCCATAATCAAGGCGTTCATCCGGTCCGTTTCATTGACGATTAGAGCCAGGTAACGGTCTTTTTTATCGCCCGCCACTCCGTCTTGAAGACCTTCCGCGAACCCTTTTACAATACCAAGCGGGGTCTTCAGTTCATGGGAAATGTTAGCGACCAGCTCCTTTCGAAGCTGCTCGGACCTCTGCTTCTCCTCTACATCAGCCTGCAATTGCAGATTAGCCTGAGTCAGCTCCTTTAAAGCTGTATCCAGATTCCGGGACAGCTCGACCATATGCCGCGACAGCTCGCCGAACTCATCCCTAGAATGAATTTCAGGCTGTACGGTGAAATCCAGCTGGGCAAGCCGCGCTGCCGAACGGCTTAAGCTGACTAACGGACGAGACACGATCCGCGAATAGATGAAGGACAGCAAGACGACAAGCAGCAAAATAATCGGCGCGAGATAGATAAAATATTGCTTCAGAATCGCTACAGCTTCCCCCACCGGCTGCAGCGAGGCCATGACAAATAAATAACGGCTTCCGTCCTCCGTTAAAGCTTTTATTAAGACCACATATTGAACGCCGCTCCAGTTGTCTCTCCACTCTGCTTGCACGAACCCGTTTTTGTGCAAAAGAGTACGGTTCGCTTCCGCTGCCGGCTGCCATTCCCGAAGGGCGTCATCAATTAGACCATCCTGATACATTGGATTATAGCTGCGTTTCTCAGGCAGTATAAACTCCGTTACCCGGCCCTCTACACGCACCAGCCCTTGTCCCAGCGCCGTGCTTTCCCGGCTTATCGTTACGGGATGCATAATGGTGTCCGCCTCATCCATGAATATCCCGTCCACAACCAAGTGATCGCCCGTTTGAATACCGCGGGGAATATCCTCGATCGTCATGCCATCCGTTGGAAGCTGAACCGTGATCGTCTTGCCTTCTGCCTGCAGCACCAAATAATAGGGAGCAATCACCATCCGTTCGAAACGGCTGTTCAAAATCGCGGTGCTGGCATCATTCTGATTCATAAACGTCCCAAGCTGACGCGAAACCCGCTGTTTATCCGCATCAGCCAGCTTGAACTGCTCCGCAAAATGATTCATATTCCGCTCTAGCCCGTGGATTTTGGAGGAGCGGTAGAACCGTTCGAAAAAGACCCCCTCCGCCAGCATGACCAATGAAAATACGATTAAAATTAAGACCGAAGTGACAACGAATAATTTGAGAACGACCCCTTGCCTTCTCATGCGTCCATCTCAAACTTATAGCCGGATCGAATGACGGTAACAATATAGCGTCCTTCATCGCCAAGCTTGGCTCGTAATTTTTTGATATGAGTGTCTACTGTGCGCAGATCTCCCAAATATTCATAGCCCCATACTGCATCCAATATATGCTCACGGGACAGCACTCTTCCGTAATGCTTAATGAGGAATAGAAGCAAATCATATTCTTTAGGGGACAAAAGAATCGCAGTACCGGCAACCGAGACCGTATGCGCCGCTCTGTTTACAGATAGCTCGCCATAAACGAGGCGTTCGCCGTCACGGCCAATCGTCCCTTCCGTCCTTTTCATCAAAGCGGTGGCTCGAGCAACCAAAACCCGCGGACTTAGCGGCTTGGTCACATACTCGTCGGCCCCCAGTTCGAAGCCCATCACTTGGTCGTCATCCTCCGCTCTGGCAGTGATCATAATGATCGGCACCGCCGATTTCTCGCGAATGCGCCGGCATACCGACCAGCCATCCATTTCGGGCATCATAATATCGAGAACGATAAGGTCGACAGATACTTGCTCGAACAGCTCCAGTGCGATTTTTCCATTCTCAGCTTCATATACTTCCCATTGTTCCTTCCGGAAATAATCGGTTATAAATTCACGCATCAGCGTATCGTCTTCAACCAGCAATATTTTTCGCATTACAGCCACACACCCCGCATCCAGCCTGTCATAGGTTCGGCACCCGCCGATATTTCCTTCATGTTACCACAACAGGTTCGAAATTCAGCAATCGCTCCGCCCGCAGGAACAAGACTTAGTATAAAGTTCTCCTGTGTCCTTCGTGTGTATTCCTTATGCACAAGAAACAAAAAAAAGCCCAAGCGCCTATTCCACGCTTGAGCTTCCTGCTGCTTTCTACCGGACCGGCAGCCGCACCTCGACTATTGTACCTTCGCCAACCCGGCTTTTCATTTCGATGCTGCCATGATGCAGCGCGATAATTTTCTTCGCAATGGCCAGGCCAAGTCCGTTGCCGCCAACACTCCGGTTTCTTGCAGGATCGGTCTTATAGAACCGCTCGAATACCATTTCAAGCTGCTCCGGCGGAACCCCGATTCCCGTATCCGAGATGGAGAAGAAAATCTCATTCTCAAACCGCTTAATTTCAATATCGATATGTCCGCCTTCTGGCGTGAACTTGATGCCGTTGCCGAGCAAGTTCATCCATACCTGGTTGAGCTGATCGCGATCCGCCGTTATTTTGACCGAATCCTCCATATCCAGATCGACCCGGATGCTCTTGGCCGACCATTGCGGCTCACAGGTAACGACAACCTGCTTGATCTGCTCCACAAGGTTGTACGTCACCGCTTCGAACGGATGATGCTCCGAGTCCAGCGAAGCCAGCTTCAGCAAGTTGTCGCTAAGCCGGGACAGCCGTCCGCTCTCGGAAATTATGATGTCCAAATAATAATTCCGGTCGCTCTCCGCCACAAGGCTGCTGTTCTTCATCGCCATCGCAAAGCCGGTAATCGACGTCAGCGGCGTTTGAATCTCATGAGAGACGTTGGAGACGAAGTCCTGCCGCATCTGCTCCAGCTGCTTCAGCTCGCTTGCCATCTCGTTGAAGCCCTGCGTCAAGACGCCAACCTCGTCCGCCCGTTTCGTCTTGATCTCGACATCGAAGTCGCCCTTGGCGAGCCGCTTCGTCGCTTGCGTCAGCGTCTGGAGCGGCTTCACCAAATAACGTGCCGCGATGATGATGCATAGACTGCCAATCAACAGTCCTAACAGCAAGATGAGCAGCATCATCCGGTTGAATACATTCTCATTCTGCGAGGTAAATTGCATAAACATGGCATGCTGTTCCCCGTCGAACGGGAATGGGAGGCCAACAAACGTCAGCCCCTGTTCCACTGGGGAGCGGTAGACCTTCCCTTGCAGCACCTGATCGATAGCCTCCTGCGTAATGACGGCATTCTCGGAATGGCTAGGACCATAGATCGTCACTTTGCCGGACATGTCATACAAATGAATCCGGTAAGCGGACACCTTGGCCATTCTTGCGATGAACCGGCCGCGATCAGCAGGCTTTGTCTGCTCGTACAGCTCAATCATCTCCCTGCCGGCGGCGAGCATGTCGTTCTGACCGGCATGGTTGATTTCCTTCTGAAATAGAAACATTCCCGCAAGAAAAGAGGTCAGCAGACTGAATAAAATAACGGCCAGAAAGGTGAAAACGATGCGGACGTACAACGTTTTGATCATGCAATAACGAGCCTGTAGCCCAAGCTGCGGGCCGTCTCAATCTGAAAATGATGCGTATCGCCCGCGAACCTCTCCCGCAGCCGCTTAATATGGACATCGACGGTCCGGTCGTCGCCCTCGTAATTTTTGCCCCAAATGTGGGTAATGAGCTGCTCCCGCGTAAAAATCTGCCCGGGATGGTTCGCCAGCTTGAACAGCAATTCAAATTCCTTGAGCGGCAGCGTAAACGTCTCTTCCCCGCGGATCACCTGATAGTTGAGACGATTCAGCACGATTCCGCCAAGCTGCACGGTCTGGGACGAGACGATCTGGTAGCGCTTGAGCAGCGCCTTCACCCGCATCACCAGCTCCATCGGATCAAACGGCTTCGTTAAATAGTCGTCCGTTCCAAGCTGGAAGCCTTTTACCTTATGCGCGGATTCCCCTTTGGCCGTGACCATCAGAAGCGGAATGTTGGAATCGATGCTCCGGATTTCCCGGCACAGCTCCCAGCCGTCCAGATGGGGCATCATAATGTCGAGAATGACCATATCCACCCCGTCGTTCTCCACAATCGCCAGCGCTTCCGCACCGTCCTTCGCCTCCACCAGCTCATAGCCTTCATTTCGTAAAAATAAAGCGATCAGCTCGCGAATCCGCGCATCATCATCCGCGATCAGAATTTTTGCCATCGGAATTACGCCTCCACTATGAGTTAAATTCCTCCTGAGTGGAGGCTTGTTGATTTATCCAAACTGCCAGCCTAACAGATTCCAGTAATAGAAGAACGCGCACATTGCGACCGCAGCCAGCGCAATCAATGTATAATGCACACGTTTAAGCAACGTCCAGTAGCTGTTCTTCCATGCCAATACACTAAACGCAAGAAGCACCACTGTTAATACGACGAGTATGATCGGCATGAACAAAAAGATATTTAATGAAGACGTAATACGGCTCAGCCGATCTATAAGCCCCATGTTCAATACGATGACAAATGTTCCGAGACTTGTTGCGATTGCCCAGCCGGCAGTAATAGCTGACAGGCGGACTGCCCACTTTTGCATAACCGGCATCGCTTTGATATCGCGGCGGCGATAGATGGAGCTTAGCAATACGGTGACGAACAGAGCTAGCGACAAGCCCAGTAATGGGAACCAGAGCTTCGTCTGATTGATCAGCGGTGCCCGCTCCAGCGGCTCGGATGACAGGAAATCGATAAATAAATGCGTAACTTTCCCGGATTCATCTGTACGGAAAGCGATTAGATTGCCTTCCTCACTTTGAAACAAATCATCGCCTATCGGAGCGTAGGTTTGCTGCTCGGCCCCGCTGCCGATCGTCAACCTGTTGCCGGATACGCCAATGCTCATTTTCGCCAAAAAGCTGTAGAACTTATCAATTGCCGTATGATTGCGGCGTACGAATTGGTACGAGCCCGCGTACTTTTGCAGGGACTCATCCGTTGTCGAGCTTGCAGGAGGCAGGTTCACTTCCGGAGCCGGATAGTAACGGTCCAGCAGCGCTTTCGTCAAGCCCATTGCAGCAAGCGACCCTTCGCCCCCGCTATAGGATAAGAAAATACCAAATTGCTTCTCAGGAATGAGGTGCAATTCCGTCGTGAACAACGGATCAGCACCGCCGTGCGAAATGATGCGCAGCCCATTTATTTTCAGCTCATAGAAACCAAGGTCCATCGCCGGCATGCCCTTATGGAACACAAAAGCAGGCGAATGCATCAGCTCAGCCGTTTCCGGCTTTAGGATTTGCTTGTCTCCATAACGTCCGTTCTGAAGATGGGCAATCATGAAATGAGTCATATCGAGTGCCGATACGGAACCCGAGCCCGCGGGGCGGAAGCCGCCTTCGAACGTAGGAGGCTGAGTGATGTAGCTGCCGCCGTCTCTTGCATAGCCGATTACCTCATGCGGCTTAAGTGCAGCCGGAACAGGCTCCTGGACGGAAGCGTATTTCATATCGAGCGTGTCGAAAATATTTTTCTGTATATAGTCATTATAAGACATTCCGCTCACTTCTTCGACGATAAGTCCGGCAAGTGCCGTACCATAGTTGGAATAGGACATCATCTCGCCCGGAGGGTTTACCCGTGCCAGCCTATGCTTGGTCAGCGTCTCCGAAATCGAGCCCGGCAGCTTGGCCGGATCAGTCGTAATCTGGTAGCCGACGCCGCCTTCTTCAAAGCCTGCTGTATGCGTCATCAGATGGCGCATCGTAATCGGCTGCGAATACGTGTCAGGGACTTTCATCGATTTCAGATAGGAGTTAATGTCGGCATCGAGATCAATCTTGCCTTGCTCAACCAGCTGCATGACAGCCGTCCAAGTAAACAGCTTCGTTGTTGAAGCGATGCGAAACAGGCTGGTCTTTGGATCAATCGGTGTACCTTTTTCAATATCGGCATGCCCATAACCTTTTGCAAGTACCGTTTTGCCGTCTTTAACGATCGCGATGACCGCTCCGGGTATTTTATAGTTTTCCATTTGCACATTCATAATGCCGTCAATGAAAGCAGCCAGCTTCGTGCTGTCGTTAATGTCAGCCGCGCCCTCCAGCTCCGACGTTATTGCCGTTGTTGCAGTTTGTTCTGCAGCAGACGCTGGCGTCTGACTTCCTAGCAAGCTCGTGCCCAGCACTGTGATTAGCAGCGCCAGCAAAATTGTTTTAGCATACATTTTCCTCATCGGTGATGACATGATAAGCCTCCAGCATTCAGTATATTTTGTGAATATTGAACTCCTTACTTACAAGGGAGAGCTTATCACAAACATGTGAACGCAGAATGAATTATGCACTGTTTTCGCGAAAAAATTGAATATTGTTGAGGAATGGGGTGGTAAACATCTGTACACAAGGATTGTATATTTATTCATTATAAAGTATTATTATTCAAAATGCTCATAAGGAGACTTTGCGATGGACGGTAAAACGATTGAAGAATTATGTCTGAACAACTGGCAGCCCCTGTCCACTTTGCTCTATGACGGCTGGGTGCTGCGCTTTGCCCATGGCTACACGAAACGGGCCAACTCCATTAACCCTATTCATTATTCTACCTTTGAGCTGGAGGAAAAAATCGAGCAATGCGAGCAAATGTATGCGGCCCATTCTCTTCCGGCGATTTACAGAATCTCGCCCTTTGTCCATCCCGTACACTTGGATCAAGCGCTGGAGGAAAAGGGATATAAGACGTTTGATCATTCAATCGTTAAGGCCGTTAGGCTGGATGGGGTTAAAGCGCCTGATCAGCATCAAGTCCGGATCGATGAAACGTTGACCGCAGAATGGCTCGACCATTTTTTCAGGCTTAGCCAAACTTCTCAAAGCTACAAGAGCGTAATGGAGAGGATGCTGTCCAACATAAATACGACTAAGGGATTCATATCGTTATATCATGAGGGGCAGGTTGTCGCATGCGGACTTGGCGTTATTGAGCGCGATTATATCGGGTTATTCGATATTATAACGGACGCGCAGTTTCGCAACCGGGGTTTTGGCGAGCAGATGATTCTGCATCTGTTGAAGTGGGGTAAAGAAAAAGGGGCAGTCTACAGTCATTTGCAAGTCATTGCAAACAATGAGCCTGCCCTGCGGCTGTATTCGAAAATCGGATATGCCGAAATGTACCGGTATTGGTACCGGGTTAAGGTATAGGTGAAGATGAAGGTGAGCGGCTTATGAAGTCGCCATTTTCAAATACTTGATTAATCCTTCTTTGGCTCTTACATCGTCAGTCCACGCTCCCAGGTTCCATGCCATAAAACGGAGACCGAGATAGCGTGCTGAAATTCTATACTGTGACTCGAATTTAGCGCTTGGAAGCTCTACTCCATACGAAGACAACACTTCAAGATAGTCTCTTGCCTGGTCTAAATCCAGCCTTAACGGAACATCGAGATAAAGGGAGCCGTATCTGGCTTCCTCCCAATCGATGAAGTATACGTCATCATTATTATGTACAAGAACATTTCCGGGATTAAGGTCATTATGTATTAACGTATGCGAGCTCTCGTCGTTCAGGACAGCTTCAAGATCAGCAGTTACATGGGCAGCAATTGCTTCAACCTCTGGAATATAGGCGCCGAATGCTTCGATGAAGGCTTCGTTTTGTATGGTCTTTTCCCAAGACGGTCTCCACCGTGTATGCAGCATTTGTTCAGCATGATCACGAGTTGCCGCTGGAAGCCATGACAGCTGTTCCTTATACCCTAGATTCGACTGATGGATATAGGCTAAAGCGGCCGCTTCTTTCTTTTGAAGCCATTCGATATTCAAGTTCTGATAGTCTGTGTGCTCGTCCACATTCTGAATACATAGAAGCTTCCGATGCTCGGAGTCCATATCATTCGTATGGCTGAAGGGAACGTTGGCTGACTGCGAAAACAACCGGTGAAGGGCGAGACGTTCCGTACGCCGCGCCATCTTGGTAATCAATGAGACGCTTCTCCTTGTTCCTTCATCTTCGAGCATCACTTGATGCCGGGATAGATCAACCGCTTGGAAGCCGAGATGCAGCGGAGCGCTCTCAATCTCCAAGACAGCAGCCGATGCAGAGATGAATTTCTTTACCGTTGCTTGTATTAAATCGGATAATTCATTATTTTGAGCATTCATAGTTTCCCTCCGAACATATTAAATTCCCAACAAATACGATGTATTAAGCGCCGCGAAACATATAAAGTTTACTATTTTATTTTTCTGACCTAATCAACCCTTGAAGACATTTGTGTTCGTCTATTCCGCAAGTCTTTTTTTCAAAGGCTCACCATATTCGAATTTTATCAATTTTATCTTATAGTATTTCAATAATTCTCTCTCCGTCATGACTTCAACAGATCTCATGTTTTCTTTTCTCGCTTTTCTATAGACATCAGGACGTGAATCATACTTATTTCCCTCTTCATTCTCCTCTAAGTGATAGTCTCTATCTCTAATTGTAAAAATCAATGTCTCTGACTCTCCGTCCTCAAATAATATAACTTCCTTATTCCCGCTCCCCAGGGTTTGCTTCCACTTTATATATTTGCCCGTACCTTCGCTAAGACCAATCCCAGCATACTTAACTATGACTTTATCATCTACAATTATTCTTTGACCATTGATTTCGTACTCCAAGTAAAAAGGGAACTCTCCATAAGAATATGCTGGTTTTGGCGGGTCCTCTCCCGCTGAAAGACCTAGATATAACAGGAGCCAAGGAGCGGAAATACAAGCAATCAGAACAAGAATGACTATTAAAGAGGTTTTTAAAAATTGCTTCAATTATGTTCCCCCTGTATTAACGCATTAATTTCTTTACGCCATTTTTCTTTTCAATAACGCCGCCAATGACTTGGAGCAACAATAAGAAATGATAGTATATTAACCCGCCAACGATACCTAGATCATTTAAAAGAAAAAACTCTTTCAGTGTTGTAAAGCTCGGTATTTGAAGAGTTATGAATGTCCAAAATATATTTATACCTATAGAACCCGCTAGCATGTACAGAAATAATTTATAAATATATTTTAGTATCCTATTTCGTTTAAACATCAGCGGTATTCTAAGTTTATGTTCTATGAGGAATGAAGAGGGCCCACCTAACAGAAAGACCGTAGGAAATGAATACAATAAATAAAATATAAAAGATAGTACTAATTCACTTTCCTCACTTAAAGCAAGGAATGCACTGATACATATAGACACCATTACACTAATAACAAAACAAGTGATAACCAGTTTCTCAATTTTAAAATTGGATATCACACGATGTCGCTTTGAGTCATTATTGAAATTGCTTTTCATCAATGTCCCTCCACATTAATAACACTATGTCTATCTTAAATGTTTTGGAATATTCTTCAATCTGTTATTTAACGTTCCATTCTAAAACAAACCACCGCCTACAGTACTTCGTGTAAGCGGTGGTTTGCATGTCACATTACTCCCTGCTGCGGGAGTTCATATAACTAGTTAGACGTCAAGGCTTCTATATCTTTCTTAAATGCATCTCTATACTGCTCAAACAATCCAGTATCAAATTCGTAACTCGAATCTTCAGCTACAGGAGTCTTTTCCTTAAGCTTGTTATAGAGAACATCGATTTCATTCGAGAGCTTGGTCCATACTTGCTTTAGACCATCGTTACTCGCATCCAATCCCTGAATATAAGTATCATATTCGGCTTTTTTCTCCATCGCTTTGCCCAGGCGTTCAATTGTAAAATCAATATCCATTTTATCACCTGTGCTATTTGTCCCGCTTCCGATAAACCAGCTAATATTTACAAAACCATCGTTCCAAATATCCGAAGTAAGAAAATGGCTGATTTCTTTTAAATGGGACTCCAGCGTGTCAGGTTTTTTTGAGGCATTATCATTCTTAGTGGAGTCTTTAAGCGCTTCTTGAATAGCGTCAGCAAGTTTTTCTTCATCTGTTTTCTTGCTAGCACACCCGGAAAAAACCAACAACATTACAACAGCCAATCCAATCAAAACTAAATTTTTACTGCGTTTACTCAAAGTAAGATTCTCCCTTTTATCTCAATTTCAATTCATTAACATTTATCGGATTATCTGAAGGGATTTTGAAGACAAATAAGAAAATTCTGATTCACCACATATCCGAGCAAAAGCTTTTTAAATGTATGGAATAAAAAAAACGTTAAAATTAAACTGGATTTAAACTAGCCGTAATGCCAATATTAACAAAATACTTTATACTATAAGATATCTGCAAAAGGATTCACTTTCCGCACCATACATAGTCGCTAATGCAACGGAGGCAAGGCATGGACAATCTAGAATTAATTATCGCACAGTACGGCTACTACGCGATTTACGGCTTACTCACTTTAGGAATTATTGGACTCCCAGTTCCCGATGAAATGTTGATGATTCTAATTGGCTATCTTTCATCAACCCACGTGTTGAGCCTTTGTGATTCCATAGTGGTAGCATTTCTAGGAACGATGACAGGGATGTTATTCTCCTTCTTCTTAGGAAATAAAGTGGGCAAGCCTTTATTGCTGAAATATGGGAAGTGGATTCGACTGACACCCCAGAGATTAGAGAAGGTGGAAAAGTGGTTTAAGAAATACGGGCCTTGGACCATCGTATTCGGCTACTATATCCCAGGCGTTCGGCATTTGACCTGCTACATGGCAGGGGTAATCGGCATCAAATTCCGTCATTATGTAGTGATTGCAGCGATAGGCGCTTTCATCTGGTGCTGCATCTTTATTAGTGTGGGGTATTTCGGTCACCGGGCTGTTTTTTAAAAAAGTTGAAAAGGGCTGCTCATAACAAAATGTGAGCAGCCCGCCTTTTTCCCCTATATGCCATCACCTTTAACCGCTATAAAAGAAACCGACGTCCCCTGACCCGACTTGCTTGTAATTTGAAGCCCTCTGCCGTACTGCCGCTTTAATCGCAGATCCGTATTCAACAGGCCGATACCTGAGGCTGGATCGGATTGTTTGACGAGTAAGTGCCGCAGCGTTTGTTCATCCATACCTGCACCGTCATCGGTGACTGCAATTTCCGCATAGGTATCGCAGTCTCGCACACGGATATGAATATGGCCTCCACGCGATCGCTTCATAATACCGTGTCTAATTGCATTCTCAACAAGCGGCTGGATCGTAAGCATCGGAATTTTTAGCCCCTCAATCTCATCAATTTCCCAGGTTACATTCAGCTTCTCCTCAAATCTCTCCTTTTCAATGTATAAATAGGAACGGACAATGCTCAATTCATCCTCTATCGGAGCAAGCTCGTCCATATGCTCAAGCTTAAATTTATCTCTCAAATGGCTGCTGAACGCTTCGATCAGATCGCGCATCCGCTCCGTATCAATCTCGCTTAGCGCCGCTACCGCATTCAATGTATTGAACAGGAAATGCGGCTGAATTTGCGCTTGAAGCCATGCCGCCTCCATTCGCAGCCTCTCACGTACCGATTGCCGTATTTCGGTCAGGGCCTTCACCCGGGATCTCAATTCCAGCGCCTCAACCGGCTTCGTCACATAATCATTCCCGCCCGCCAGAAAAGCATTTGCAATATCCTCCGCCTGACTCCTTGCCGTCAGGAAAAGAATCGGCAGCTCCGTTATTGAAAAACGTTTGCGTATGGCACGTGCCAGCTCATGGCCTGACATTTGCGGCATCATGACGTCCGAAATGACTAAATCCCATTCTTTCGCATCCAGCAGAGCTAATACCTGCTTACCGCTCGTTACTGGCATGATATCGTAGCGTTCGCCCGACAGAATCGCTTCTATGACTTTCAGATTAAGCGGATCATCATCGACAACGATTATTCTCGGCCTATCGCCATATAGAGCATGCTGCTCGTGGTCTGCATCTTGCGGAGTTGAAGCTGCTGCAGGGGCATTGGCTGCGGCTAACTCCGCTATAGCTGCGGAGACATCTCCGGAATTTACCGGCTCGCCTGCAGTCTGCCTGGATACCTCTAAAGTAAAAGAGAATTCCGAGCCTTCGCCGGGAACAGAACGCACCTTCATTGAACCGCCATGCAGCTCAACAAGCTGCTTGCTTATGCTTAGTCCCAGCCCAAATCCGCCTTCAATCATCGTCTTATCGGAGTGAACTTGCTCGTATGGATCAAATACCCGTCTGATCATGCCCTCGTTCATGCCAATGCCTGTATCGGCAACGGTAATGTGAGCCCTTCCATGCCTGACGTGACTGCGAACCGATACTTCGCCTTCATTCGTGTACTTAATTGCATTATGCAGCAAATTAAATACAATTTGGATAACCCGATTCTCATCGGCATAGACTTGCGGGAACTGTTCCGGAATTTGATTCACTAGCCGAACCTGCTTGCCTTCCGTCATATATTGAAGCATCTCAATTACGCCGTCTGCAATCGTATGAATCGAGAAGCTTCGCAGTTGCAGCCGTGGCGTGCTTTCTTTGAGCCGCATCACATCCAGAAGATCATTTAACACGATCGACATCCGTCGCCCCACAGATAGGACGGTACCTAAATCTTTGATGCTTTTGTCCTGCAGCGAGTGCTGCTCCCTTTCCAGAACAGCTTGTGAAATGTTGATTATGCCGTGAAGCGGATTTCTCAGTTCATGAGAAGTGTTGGCCAGAAACCGGTCCTTCACTTTGTCCGTTTCTTGAAGCTTTGCGGCAAGCTTTCGAGTCTCCGAGTGTACCAAGAAATAGTGCCTGAACCAGACGGACGACAAACAGGTTGTCGACACGATCAAATCGAACGGATAATAAGCCACCTTAATGCCAGTCACGAGAAAAAATACCCACCATACAAAGTTGCTCGTGAACGCCAAAAGCGCCAGAAGCAAGAGGAGATTGCCTTTAATTTCCCTAACGGAGGTGAGAATCATGGACACAAGGGTAACCAGAACCGCAGCAGCAAAGGCTGACACATACAAGGACTGCAGCATGACGACATAGTGAACCGGCATCAATACCGCCCATAATATCGCTGCTATGAACAACACGATACAAAGCGGATACGCTTTTCTCAAACGTTTAGGCAACTGGTGCATGACACTTTGAAGCAAAGCGAAAGCCCCGGTAATCATTAATAGATGAACAAGCTTAAAGCCCCAATCATAATTAAGCGGAATCCAATAATGCAGAATCTTCTCATCACTGCCCAGCAGCGTCATGAGCATCGCACTAACGACCAGCAGAGAGAAGTACAACAATCTCCGGTCCCGGGTTCCTACCAGAAATAAAATAAGCGCATAAACACCATGCATGAGGAACACCATAGCAACCAGTTCCTGCATTAATACGGACAACTGTGTCTCCTTGGCAACCGCTGGCTCTGTGCCGAACTTTATAGACCGGATAATGCCGCTCCCTCGCGGGTCCTCATAGTTGGCAGCCTGGATGATCACATCAATTACTCCACGATCATTTGCCGTAAAAGAAGCCGTAAACGGTATATTCCATGCTTTATAAGCATCCTTATTAGAAGCAGGCTTCCCCATCTGATTTAGCAGACGTCCATTTACATAAAGCTCTGATGAGCTGCGAACACTTGGAACCCGAATGCTGTATGTTATATCCTTGGCGGGGTCAACCAGAATTTGCAGACGGTATGTACCAAAGCCATAGGGAGTCGGATTCTCCGGTTGTATGGAGTTGTTCCACTCCCCTGGCACATGAATAATCGCGGTTTCGGAGGATGCTTCCGCCACTGATTTCGAATCATGTTCTTTCCCGATCAGCCAAGCATGAGGATAAAACGTCCATTCCCCGTCCAGTCTGACCGTTCCTCCTTTAGACGCATCCCAGTGCCGCAAATTCAGCTGCCCGTTCACAGCTGGCAATTGATCCGTCGCTTGAAACGCGTAAATCCAAACCATTCGTGCCCCGATCAGGACCATCACAAACAGACTTACTATGAAAAAGATTCTCCCTTTTTCCATTCTATTAAGGTTACTGGACAATGTATGGACTCCTTAGCTCTACTTTCTCCATCAAAAACTATAAATATATGGAAATACAACTCTACCTTAAGTTATCGGATTCATGTCGTTGTATGATTAGCCTTCTTGTCCATCTGGCAAAATGAAAAAGCCCCAGGGCATAGACTCTGCGGCATTGTATTTGCTATTTATTGTCATCTGATACGACGACGGTTCCAGCTAGTAGATCACCTAATCTTTGTCTCTTTTTCGTTATTAAAATCAGAAAAATGCCAGGGAACAAACCATGATCCAAAATCCTCATCACATTCCTCAATAGCATTTGCCAAAGCTTTATTTCCCCGCCGTCTAAACTTACTATACGTAATCCCATGATCATTTTTCCAAAGGAACGCTTGAACAGCAATTCACATAATATCTGATAGATAATTATAGGACTAATAAAAATTAGGATCCGAAGTATGTCATTCATCCCCAACAAATCATCCATGTGATTATGTATAACTACAAAATATATAAAGATCGGGGTTACAGGCAAAAGTATGATAATACTATCTATTAAAATAGCTGCTAATCTTCTAAACAAATTTAACCCTCCATCACTTCTCCCCGAGCCCTTAATCAATGTATAGCATCCTGACCGGTATCGCTGGCATGTGCAATTGCAGCTGTCTGTTTAGAGTTTTTCAAGCGCTCGAAATTGTCCAGTTTAAAATTTATCACTTTCAGCGTTTCGTTAATTTCGGCCACCTGCAGCTCGATATTACATTTATGCTCTTTGAGAATCGCGTAACAGCTGTCTGTATCCTGCACCTTTACCGAATTCATATAACGCTGGATTTCCTTAAGAGGCATGCCCGTACGCTTCAGGCTGTTAATAAAAAAGAGCCGGTCGAAAATATGCTCATCGAACTCTAACTGGCCGTTCTCCTTGCGGATTACCCGCGGAATCAATCCGATTTTCTCATAGTATCGTATGGTGTCATAGCTGAGTCCCGATTTTTTAGAAACTTCAGCGATTCCGATGTTTGGCATCTTTCACGACCTCTCCGTCCTCTATTTTATATTTTATCTCCAAATCGTCAAAAGAGCTGCACCCCACTGTTAAACTCATTCGCAATGGAGGTACAGCACGCTCATCTTAAAGCTCTTACTGTTTAGCTTGCCATTATCTGCGGCGAAGCCGCTTATTTGCTATCGCCGGATGATCGGCATTATAGTTGTCGGCCGGATTGATGTCCGTACCCGGAGGGACAATCTCATCAATGCGGTCAAGTATATCTTCACTCAGTTCAAGATCTGCTCCGCTCAACAGACTTTCCAACTGCTCCATCTTGCGGGGGCCGATGATGACCGAGGTAACAGCCGGATGCGAGCGAACAAAGGCAAGTGCCAGATGCGGCAGTGAAATGCCCGCTTCTTCTGCGAGTGCAGCAATTTTTCTAAGCGCATCTACTTTAGGCTGCAGAGCGGGATTGGTCGTGTCATACATCGACGGTCTGCCAGCAGCCCTGTGGCTTGCATGAGGATCGGTACGGCCGGACAGCCATCCGCCGTTCAGCGGACTGTAGGTGAGCACGCCCATCCCGTAACGCTGTGCAGTTGGCAGTACGGCGCCTTCCAGCTTTCTCGTAAAGATCGAATACATCGGCTGCTCCGTCAGAAACCGGTGATGGCCTCCCTGCTGCGCTGCCCACTGGGCATCAACGATCGCCTCCGCAGGGAATGTCGATGAACCGATTGCCCTTACCTTGCCCTCATGGATTAAATCAGACAGAGCTGACAGCGTCTCACTGATATCTGTATTATAATCCGGGCGATGAATCTGGTACAAATCAATGTAATCCGTGTTCAACCGGCGCAGACTATCCTCTACGGCACGCTTCACCCATCGCGCGGATCCACCTTGCTGATTCCGGTCTGTCCCCATTGGCAACCCGAATTTCGTAGCAAGAATGACTTGCTCCCGGCGGCCCTTAAGTGCCTTACCAACGATTTCCTCCGATTCGCCCATGGAGTAAACGTCGGCTGTGTCGATAAAGTTGATGCCTTCATCTAACGCTTTATGAATGATTCGTATCGAATCGTCATGATCAGTATTCCCCATAGCGCCCAGCATCATTGCCCCAAGCGTAATCTCGCTAACCGATATGCCTGTCGATCCTAGAATCCGATATTTCATTGTTGCTGCCTCCCTTATCAGTTGTCCTTGCTTCCATAGCCTAATACGTGGAGTTGACTCCACGTCAAGCAGGTGATTTCGAGATAGGCCCGCCTAAACAAAATACCGTTCAAAAAACGCAAGAAAGCACCGCGCCCGCGGACTGAGACACAGCTGCGAGCCGATGCTTATTTGTGTAGCTAACCAGTTGCCCGAGTGATTGTTTTCTCATAAATCGCCTTGTTAATTTGCTCTCGCTTGGCGAGCAGCCATTGTGCCTGCCTCGGATAAGTCTTAAAGGTTAACGCTGCATCCAGTCCTTCTTCCAGCATCCGCAGCGTTTCTTCTTTCCCGGCGAGCTCTTCAAGCAGCTTCAGCGCACGCAAATCCTGCAAAGCCTCGAACATAACTTTTAACCGGATGGATTCGACCGGCCCGCTTGCGCCCGGGTATACAAGGAATGCATCTCCCGAAGGGAAAGCCCCATCCGCATCCGTTACCTCGTAAGGGTTAACTGCTCTGAGCGAGTATTGCGAATTCCAAAAATTAAAGCCCCAATGCAGGAAGCCCTTCATATCGAATTTATACAATTGGGCACCCAGTATCCGGTTTCTAGCAGAAGGCATATGGAAGAAGCGGTTGGCTACTTCCTTATATTGCACGCAGCAATAATAAGTCCATAATTCAGAAACTCCGGCGTCCAGGAAAGCCTCAATATGATCGTTGGAGGGAATCGGGTGGCTGACCATCCCCTTCTCATAAAATTCGAAATTCGACAACGCATCAATGACCGGGAAGCCTTCGGTATGTTTGCGTACCTTCTCGCTAGCCGAACGGTATGACTCCAGATGCTCCTCAGTAGGCTCGTCCGATACATGGAAGAAGCAACGCTGCTCAAGCCCGTGTGAATGAATAAACGCAATTAACGCAGGCAGGAACGCGTCCAGAAACTGCCCGTATTCCTCTCCCGTCGCATCCGTGTGCCAGCCGAATAAAGGCGTCTCGCTGCCGTCCTCCGACACGATAATTTTTGGAGCATGCTTGGCGCCCCATTGCGTGAACAGGTGCGAGAATTCAATATAGCGAATGCCGTTCCTGTCGCACATCTCGATCCATCGCTCTAGCCGATCGAAGCCGAACGAATAAGTCCCGTTCGCACGGCTCACATCGACAAGCTGCACGGTCAGCCGCTCTCCTCCGATCTTCGTATCGAGAGGCGGGGTGAACAAGGGGGTCAACAGCATGTTCACTCCGTGACGGGAAGCCGAAGCCACATAAGACTCCATCAATTGCCAATGCGGCTCACTGAACACTTCCGTTCCGTATTGAACCGCAAGGCAATCGGCATAAAACCATTCCGTATGAATAAGCTCCTGCTCCGGCAAGACAACAGGAATAACATGCAAGCTGAAGCTCTCGCTTCCAACAGCTTCGCCATCTTGATTGATAAACTGAATGTCGATGGAATGCCCCCCTGGCCTCACCTTTGTATTCAGTGTAATTTCGATCCATAGCGAGCGCCATTGATTCGGAAACACCTGAACGCTATTATCCGGTTCAAGCGGATACAAGGGGTCCGGATATAACCCCGGACTCATTCGCAGCACATGCTCATCCGCATCGGCATATCCCGGAAGCTCCGATGGTGCCAAGCCCACTCTGCGCAACGCTATAAGCCCGCCAAGTTCGGGAGAAGTTACCCTCACCCCTACAGGGAACGGTCTGGAGGGCTTCAAACTGCGGTAAGCTACTTGAAAGGAATAGACTTCGCCCAGCAAGGCAGTTCCTTCCCCGCAGCGCGGCTCCTGCAGCTCTTCATCGGGGAACACCTTCGCCAATGAACTCAGACATTGGAATTCGAACAGATTATGTTCAGAAGCCATTCGCTTCGCTCCCTTTAATTATGAAATCCGGCGCTTTGAAACGCTGCCGCTAAATCTTGTATTAAATCTTCGGGGGCTTCTAACCCGATATATAATCTGACTACAGGAATATTGCGTCCGGGAGGATCAGCCATTCTTTCCTGCAGCGATACGAGGCTCTCATAACCGCCCCAGCTAAAGCCGATTCGGAAATAGGTTAGCTGATCAATAAATCGCATAAGCTTCTCTCGGTCTAAGCCTGCCTCGAAGGAGAGGAGGCCGCCATAACCGGACATTTGCTCCTCCGCCAGCTGATGCTGCGGATGAGAAGGAAGTCCCGGATAACGAACGCGATCTAGAAAAGGCAGTGAAGCCAAATAAGCCGCTACAGCCATTGCTCCGCTCTGATGCCGCTCCATCCGCAGCGGCAGCGTTCTTAGTCCCCTTATGACCAAAGCAGCAACCTGCGGCTGCATAACTGCTCCGAGCAGCACCAGTTCGTTGCGGTCCAGCTCTCCGATTAAAGGTTCGCTGCCTATGACGGCACCGCCCATCGCATCGCTATGGCCGCCTGCATATTTGGTAAGCGAATGGACGACCATATCAATGCCGTATTTTAACGGATTCTGATAGCATGGAGTAGCCCACGTATTGTCGATGATGGTCCGAATACCCTGTCTGCGAGCCAATTGTGCACAAGCCTTAAGATTTTGCAGCTCGAACAGGAGGCTCGAAGGACTTTCCAAGTAGAGCAGCTTCGTATTCGGACGAATAGCCGCCTCAATAGCCATCAGATCCGAGCCGTCGACAAAATCGGTCTCCACTCCATAACGGTGCAAATATTCACCCATCAATCTCTTTGCAGGCCCATAGACTTGATTCACGCATACGATATGGTCCCCGGCACGTACCACCGAAAGAACGGCCGCCGATATCGCCCCCATCCCTGTAGCGAAGCATCTCGCCCGCTCCCCGCCTTCCAGCAGGGCCAGCTTGCGCTCTAATTCATTAACCGTAGGGTTGTTGCCACGGGAATACGTGTAGCTGCCTTCCTCATCTGCACGATCCATCTTGGCAACGGAAGGGAACGTAAAAAGACTGCTGTCATAGACAGGGACATGAACCGCTCCGTAATGCCTGTCATCGTGCTCATCATGTGTCACAAGCGAATGCTGTATCCGTCGTTCACCCACTTGGCATGACCCCTTCCTTATGTCAGATCTATAGTCTGATAGCTATCGGACTTCGCTGCCGCTTCCGCCTTCAAGCACATGAGCGCACTGGAGATCCCTGTAGATAGAGTCGTGCGCGACTTCTCTGTGCCCTGAATCACACCGATGAAATTCAACGCCAGAGCTGCATCGCCCCCAAAGTGCGGCAGCTTGGCTGCCTCCAGCTTATAGCGATCCACCCTTGGCGTATGATGCATATGAACCTTCACTTCATCCTGGTACCAGTCGAATTCCAGCGTTCCCTTATATCCAATTAATCTGGCTCCCCTTAGGGCAGCAGATTTTCTAGTGTAGAAGTTTTGCGAATACACAGCATGCATCCCGGTCTCATATCGGACAAGTACGCTACCGGAATCATGGTTGCCCGTGTCTACGCCGAAGGCGCACAGATCACCTGTAACCTCTTCTTGGCTAAACTTCTGCAGCACGTACGGGCTTTCGGGACAGGTATGAAACTCCCCGCAATCGCCGCAGCGAAGCTGCGCGGGCTTATCGCCTGTGAACACTCGTTTGGACTCCATAGCCGCGACCGTAATCGGGCGAAGACCAATCAAGTAGTTCATGCAATCAAGGTCATGGGTCGCCTTCTGCAGGAACAATCCGTGCGCTTCTGTCTCGTCTCTGTACCAGCTATGATAATAAACGCTCCCGTAAGGGACGTTATTGACCGCCTGCACATGCTCGATGGAGCCCAGCCGCCCTGAATCGATAATTTCTTTGGCCAATTGAGCGAGCGGCGTGCTCCTTAGCGGGAATGAGACGACTACCTGAGATGAGGATTCCAATTCCGCTTGCTGAAGCTGAGCCAAATCTGATGCTGTGACACCAACGGGTTTTTCTAAAAACAACGGCAAATTACGCTTCATAACCTTTGCCGCCATCTCAGCGTGAAGCGTACAGCGGGTTCCAATCATAACCCCGTCCAGCGCCTCCCGCTCCAGCATCTCATCTGCATCCGTATAGAAGCGAACAGCATCTCCTTCGATTCCTTTGGTCAGCAGCAGCGCTTTCGCTTTCTCCGGATCGATATCCGCAACCGCCGCGACAGCAACTCCGCGCTCAAGCTCAAGAAGGCGATCGAGAAAATAATTCATCCGCGTTCCGTATCCGATAATTCCGATTTTCATAAAAGTATCTCTCCCTTGCCTCGGACGGTTAACCTAATTCCGGATAATCTTGCAGGCTGACAACTGGTTTCTTCGTTCCTTGCAATTCAAAGATTACAATCTCATTAGCACCTTCGCGCAGCAGCGGACCTGGCACATACAGCGTCTTCTGCGGCCCCTTCTCCCAATAACGACCCAGATTAAATCCATTGACGAATACTGATCCCTTAACCCAGCCGTCCAGCTTCAGAAAGGTGTCGGCTGCTTCATTCACATGGAACGTCCCTTTGTAAAATGCCGGCGAGCCGCCTGCTTCCAGCAATGCATCACCTGATCCGGCCGAAGTTTGCTCATACCGAATACCCGAAAGATCGTCCAAGGGCAAGCAACGAATCGTCCAGTTAAATAGAAATTGATTATATTGACGGGTTCCCGCCTTCACGCCTTCGGTGATCCCTTTCACATCTCTCATCCGTGCGCCGTAATTAATCCGGCCCATGTTCTCTACAAGAATACCCAGCTTTGCTCCAGAAGGCGGAACATCCACTGTAATAGCTTCTCCCTCACGCCAGCGCTCTACTACACCCTGATAGATTCCATCGATATAAATGAGTGCGCGGTCATGCACGTCCTGCAGCATAATTTCGCAGTTCGTTTGCGGACCGGACAGATCGGTCTCATACCAGATAAAACCGTAGTCCTGGCCAAGCCGCTCCATCGTTTCCGGATAGACGCTTTGAATCGGCGAGCTTAACTGATCGAAGGAAGGGAACAGCAGCGCGCGTTCTGTGAGCTGAACTTCCCCATAAGCCTTCTTCACCGAAGGCGGCGGCAACGGCTCATCAGAGAGATCCGTGTATTGCGCGATAACCTCGCGGATTGCCAAGTACTTGTCGGTAATATCCCCTGACTCGGACAATAGCGCATTGTAATCGTAGCTCGTTACCGTCGGTTCATAGAAATCAATATGGTTGGCCCCGTTGTAGAAGCCAAAGTTCGTTCCCCCGTGGAACATATAAAAATTGACGGAAGCGCCCATTCGCAAAATCCGGTCCAGCACATCCTTCACATCATCGTATCCCCGGACATGATGCTCATCTCCCCAATGATCAAACCAGCCATTCCAGTACTCCATACAGACAAGCGGTTTGTCCGGCTGAACCTGCAGCAGCTTCTCGAATGCCTGCTCAGGCTTGGAGCCGAAATTCAGTGTAGCCAACGTGCCGGGAAGCGTCCCCCCTTGCAGCATATAATCCTCTGAGCCGTCTGAGGTGAATAGCAGCACATCCATCCCCCGGTCAATCATTCCTTGCCGCAAATATTCCAAATAGCGCTTGTCATTGCCGTAGCTGCCATATTCGTTCTCAACCTGCAGCGCGATAATCGGACCGCCGGAGGTGCACAAGAGCGGCTTCAGCTTCGGCAGAAGCACATCATAGTAAGCATCTACTTTATCCAGAAAGGGCTGGTGACTGCAGCGCAATCTCATATTAGAATCGGCAAGCAGCCAGGACGGAAGTCCGCCAAACTCCCATTCCGCACAGATGTAAGGACTCGGGCGAACGATAACGAACAGCCCCAGCTCATCCGCTAGACGTATGAAGCGTTCGAGATCGGCGATCCCTTCGAAATGAAATTGACCTTCCTTCGGCTCATGCAGATTCCATGCCACGTAGGTCTCTACCGTGTTAAAACCGCATGCCTTCAGCTTTCTTAGCCGATCCTCCCAGTATTCGGGAACGATCCGGAAATAATGCATCGCGCCGCTAATGATACGCAAAGGCTTGCCATCATACACAAACCCGTTTTCTTGAATTTCAAAAGAAGCCATCCTTCTCTCCCCTAACTCTCCAGCGCACCCCCGCGGTACTCCAGCGGAGTTACGCCAACCATTCGTTTAAACAGCTTCTGAAAATAAATTTTGTCGCCATAACCGACGCTATGGGCAATTTCATAAACCTTCAGGTTTGGATGATCCCGCAAAAACTGCTTCGCTTTTGCAATCCGGATGCCATTCAGGCAATCGGTAATCGTCTCCCCCGTCTCCCGGCTGAACACTTTGCTGATATAACTTGAACTCAGACCGATCTCGCCGGATATATATTTCAGATCAATATCTCTGCCGTACTCTTTCCCAAGCAGCTTGCGAATGCGTTCCACGATCGTCTTCTCAGTTGCAGGGGCCGCTGCGGCTGGCAGCGTAACTTCTTTCGTCTGATTACGCTGGAGAGCGGCAAGCTTCTTCTCCTCGCACTGGGCGAGCAACCGGAACACTTCCACTTTGTCCATGGGCTTCAGCAAGTAATCTGTCGCTCCTGCTCGCATCGCCCGGCGGGCATATTCGAAGTCATTGTAGCCGCTAAGCATAATGACACACAGATCGGGCAGCTTGCTTTTGGCTTGCGCAATGAAATCGAGCCCATTCATCATCGGCATCTCGATATCGGTTAGAATCAGATCCAGATCGCCGGCTTCCATGCTTGAGATTTGAAACAGCGCTTCAAGACCATTCGCATGCTGGCCCGCTATTTCCAGCTCCCCTTGATACCGGGATAGAATCTTCACAATGCCTTGACGGATATGTTCCTCATCATCGACCACCATCACCTTAAGCATAACTAGCCCTCCTCCCGCAGCCGCTTGTCTGGCAGCCTGATCGTAACCCGGGTTCCCTTGTTCTCTCCACTCTCTACATGCAGGCCATACAATTCCCCGTATTGCAGCTTAATGCGATCATTTACGTTGCGAAGCCCAATGCCCTTGCCCGAAGGAAGCTCACGGGTTCCCGCCATGTGCTCTCTTATCGCCTTGAGCCGCTGGGCATCCATCCCGCTTCCGTCGTCTTCAACGATAAAGACAACATCCTCGCCCTCATGCACAATGGAGATACGGATCAAACCTTCACCAAGCCTGTTTTTAAAAGCGTAATGAACAGCGTTCTCCACAATCGGCTGGAACATCAGCTTAATGCAAGGGATGCTATAATCCGCTTGAGGAATTTCATTGATGAGCTGAAATTTATTCGCAAACCGCATATTTTGCAGCAGCATATAATTGTTCAGATGGGCCAGCTCTTGGCCGACCGTTACACGCTGTTCCTCATGATTAACCCCGTAACGAAGCAGCTTCCCTAACGTAAACGTCATATCCGCGACTTCCTCATCGTCATTCATT
This sequence comes from Paenibacillus sp. NPDC058174, assembly GCF_042883865.1. Classification (NCBI taxonomy): domain Bacteria; kingdom Bacillati; phylum Bacillota; class Bacilli; order Caryophanales; family Paenibacillaceae; genus Paenibacillus; species Paenibacillus sp. NPDC058174. Next base: position 192,716 of record NZ_JBHVUY010000005.1, on the reverse strand, counting down.
TCCGCTTTCATCCGGATCGTCTCTAGTGTGTTATAGATAAAATGCGGGTTGATCTGACTCTGCAATGCCGCGTACTCAGCTTCCTTCTTACGGTTCTGCGTCCACCTAACCTCTTCAAGCAGCTCCCTGACCCGATTGACCATAATGTTGAAATGTCTGCCAAGCATCCCGACTTCATCCCGGTATTTCTGGTTGAAGCTGACCTCCAGATTGCCCGTCTGCACTTCTTGCATCAGCGTCTTAATCTTAATAAGCGGCCGGGTAAGCGCATAAGAAATAGCGATTGCGAACAGCAGTGCAATCGTAACAAACACACCCGTCGTAATGAGCGTAATATTGCGCGTTACCGCTGCCTGACGCGTCGCTTCTTCAACGGGAATATAGACGAACATTTTCCAATTGGTCAGAGAAGACTTCGCATACGTACAAATATAAGATTTGCCTTCTACCTCAATAGGGAAGGAGCCTCTGTCCGCTGCAGCGAGCCGAAGGGATTCATCATTCGACAGGTTTTTAGTGGCAAGCTTGCCCTCGCTATCGAAAACAACCATATTGCTCTCATCAACGAGAATCGTCTTCCCTTTCGTAACCGCATCGAAGTCCTGCATCTGCCGGTTAATCGCAGTAATATTTGTATCGAACACAATATAGCCGATGGGACTCATATCCGTTGTCTGCTTCAACTGCCTAATGACAGAGAACGCATAGTAGGAGTCTTTGTACGTTGAAATTTCCTTTGTACTGACAAGCTGAGGCCGGCCGCTGCCCCGCGCAGCAATCTCTGCCCATGCCCCTTTGATCTCGTCCAGATTATTGCGGGTAGACAGGGATTTGATATTGTAATAGACCCGGCCGTAATTGTCGAATACGTATACCGACATCGTCTCCGGCTTTATTTTGTTCAAGTTCTCGATATAGGTATAGATCGATTTGCTTTTCTGAAGCTCGATGTTGGGGTCTGCCAGCATTTCCAGAAACTCTTTATTGTAGAGAGGCATAGCTGACATATTGTAAAGATCCGTCACATAATCATCAAGCTTCAGCAGCATTTTGGTCGTCGATTCCGTCGCATAAGCGATCGTATTGTCCTTAATCGACCGCGAATAATAATAAGATGACGCATAGCTGACCATCACAACAGGAAGACAGACAAGAAACAGGAAAACGATCAGCAGCTTCTGCTGCATATTCAGGTTGGCGAAGATGATCCACGACCGTTCAGCCAGCCTTTGGAATACGCTTCCGTTAATCCCTTTTCTCATGCCCGTTCCCCCTAGTTGTCCGAGATTGCAAGTACAGCTATTTTACAGCACCGCTTACAATTCCGGCAAACACGTACTTCTGGAAGAATAAATAAAGAATGACGATCGGAACCATAATCATCAGAATCGCCGCTGACATCAGCTCCCACTCCGTGCTGCGCTCCGAAGAGAAGTTCATCAAGCTCGTAGAGACTACGACCAAGCTCCGGGACGGCATGTACAGGTAAGGGATGAACATATCATTGTAAATATCGATCGTCTTAATAATGGCGATAGTCGCCGTTGCCGGCGCCAGCAGCGGGAAGATGATCGTCCGGTAGATTTTGAACAACGATGCGCCTTCCATCATTGCCGCCTCGTCCAGCTCCTTCGGAATGTTGCGAATGAACTGCAGGTAGATGAATATCTGCAAAACGTTCGTTCCGAAATGCAGCACAATGGACGCCCATATCGTGTTGTAGAGATGCAGATTATTAATCACCGTAAAGGTAGCAACTTGAGTCGTAATCGTCGGAACAAAAGACACTGCGATATAAGCGCCCATGACCGCTTTTTTCAACTTGAAATCGAAACGCCCTAGAACGAAAGCGACCATAGTTCCGAGCAAAATATTGCCGACAACCGCGATAACGATGATCGTAATCGTGTTTAGATACGCTTTATCCAGATGAGCCCGCTGCAGGACATCAATGAAGTTGTCGAAATTCAAAAAGCTGTTCGGCAGCTTGAAAACGCTCGTCTGTGTAAATTCCTGCTTGTCCTTGAATGCATTCATTACGAGAACATAAGGCGGGAAAATGATCACAGCAATGGCTATCCATATAAAAATATGCTTAACGAATGATAGCGGCTGGAATCGCATCGTATTCAATCTGACCACCTCCGGGTAACCAATCTTTGCACGCTTAGAATGACAATAACGGCGGCGATCAAGGTAAGGCTCATTGCGGAAGCCATGCCGAAATTATTGAATTTGAACGCCATCTCGACCGTCTTCGTCAGGAATGTATCACTTGCGCCCAGCGGTCCGCCTTTCGTTAACAAGAACGGCAGATCAAAGATTTCCAGCGTACCGATAATCGTCAGGAACAGATTCAGTTCGATGACTCTTACCATATTCGGAAGAATGACGTGGAATATCGTCTGCATCCGCGATGCGCCGTCAATACGGGCTGCTTCAATAATATCCGAAGGCACCGATTGAAGAGCCGCTAAATAAATGACCATATTAAGTCCGAGGAACTTCCACAGCGTAATGAAGCCTAGAACATGGTTGACGATTTTGGGAGATCCAAACCAGCTGATCGCTAGCGAATCAAGTCCTACACTATGCAATAACGTATTCAGCGAGCCATACTCCGAGTTGAACACATAGTTGAACATATAAGCGACGGCAACGCCGTTCATAATATAAGGCATAAACAGCATCACCCGATAGCCGTTACGGCCGCGAAGCTTGGAGTTGAGCATCAGTGCGAATACCAGGCCGCCTGCGTTTTGCAGAAGCCCCCAGCCCAAATAGACGAAGTTATGCGAGAAGGCCTGCCAGATCTCTTTGTTGGCAAACACATCCTTGTAGTTGGCAAAACCCGCAAAGGTTTTGACCGGGCTGTATCCGTCCCAGTTCATGAAGCTTAAATAGACGAGATAAACTGCCGGATATAGTGAAAATAAGCAAAGCAATAATAACGGAACAAATAGAAACGAAATGATCAGGATGCCCTTTTGTTTGCTGTAGCTTAGCTTGTTGATCATTGTCTCTCCCCTCTCCTGCCGATAAAAATAAGGACGACAAAATGGATAATCCGGGGAGACCAGCCATCCATTTTGTCGGTCATAGCAAGACTATTAGTGTAACGCTGCTTTATTTCGTTGCTTCTTTGGCTGCTTTCCACTTCTTGTTGTAGTCATCAAACACGGTTTGAAGATTGCCTACCGTGGATTCTTGAATAAATTTGAACACATTGAATTGCATTTTGTTCTCAGCCGTTGTTACTTTCGTATCTACCGATTGAGCTTCCAGCATCGTTGGCTCGTAGCTCATGAACTCCGTCAGCTGCGGAAGATCCTGTTTCTTGTCTTTCAGCGGGGAAATGATCATATGATCCGCTTCGTCTCCGGACTCTTCCAGCATGAATTTCACGAAAGCTTTGGCAAGCGGCTTGTTCTTGCTCTGAGCGCTCACTGCATATGCCCAGTCATTACGCATCATGCCTTTAAATTGTCCGCTGTTGTCAAAAGGAAGCGGAGCAAAGCCGATATCCTCCGACGGCAAGCCTGCAGCAATCAGGTTCGAGAAAAACCAGTTGCCGATGTACATCATCGCGGTTTTGCCCGTTGCAATGTCTTTCTGTGTCTGATCCCAGCTTGCGGAGTAGATGTCCTTCTCCAGATAGCCTTTATCATAGAGCTGCTTAAGGATGCCCAAGCCTTGTCCATAAGGGCCGTCTACTGTGAATGGTGTGTCTGTATTAATCTTATCGTTGCGCAGGCTCGTGCTGCCGTAAATGAATTCTGCCGGATCCGTCCAGTATTGCAGCGTCCAGCCGTCTTTGAAGGCTGTCGCCATTGGAACGATGCCTGCCGCCTTCAGCTTCTCTGCAACGGCGAACAGCTCATCCAATGTTTTTGGCGGTGCGGTAATTCCCGCTTTCTCAAAAGCCTTCTTGTTGTATACGAGGCCGTTGATCGCCGTTTGCTGTGTAATGCCGTACAGCTTGCCTTCATAGGAGTTATAGTCCTTGAAGTAAATGTTGTCGTTCAGGCCCAGATCGTCCAATGGCTCATAGAAGGTAGGCAGATCAGCCTTCGTTGTTTCTACCAAGGACAATACGTCAGGCAATTCATTGCCGGCCATCCGTACACGAATCGTTTGCTCGTAATCCTTCAAACCTTCGATTTTGACCGTCGTACCCGGATATTTCGCTTCGAACTTTTCCACGTATCTCTTCAAGTCCGTGTCTACCAGCTCGGTACGGTGCGTAGCCCAAGTAATCGTGCCTTTCAGTTCTCCGTCTGTGGAAGCGGTTTCGTTTGAAGCAGGAGAAGCAGTTGGCGTGGCGTTAGTATCATTTCCTTTGCCGCCGCAAGCGGCCAACAACATCATGCACATCGATAATACAAGCGTTATCTTTGCTGTTTTCTTCATCTCTTTATTTCCTCCCCATTTCAATTCGGCCTTGTTGCCTAACCCAATATTATGTTAAATTACATAACGTTCAAATGGTCTTGTTTTGTTTTTATTGGCTATATTTTGTTTTTCAGAATTTCCAGTCCCATTTTCTGAGATTGGTTTCGTTTACATTTTCCCAATCTTAAAAATGAGTGAATTGTGCGTTATTTATATGTTAATTAAGTTGACATATAAATTTGTGTTATGATAGTGAACGCTCTTTCAAATATCGTGTGCGTAACCTTTGTAAACATACATGCCCCGATGAAAACAAAAAAATACTAACCCCCAATCAGGTTAGTATTTTTGGGAATTTAGCATCGTACATGTTTGCGCTTGAAGCCAATAGCCCCTTTATCAACCGCTTTTTGAATACGTTCGGAAGCGATCAAGAAACTGCTTTTCTTCTTATCCCGGTCAACCTCTACCGGGCCTATTTCCTTCGCCGTCTGCATCGCCTGATCATGAAGCTTCACATAGGATACCCCTACCGTATACACAAAATTGTTCATCGCATATTTCGTCCGTTCAGGTGCATCATGAATCGTATTTTTCACCATTTCAAGCATACCCGCAAGCTTGCTTTCCGAAAATTCGTCATCCTTCCGATTTCCTAGCAGCCAGCAATAGCAGCTCCAGCCCGCCGACATTTTCAGCTCTTCGCCGCTTGCAATCCATTTATCCGCTACATCTTGTGCAATATCTGCTTCTGCCAGTGTAACTGCAACGACAAAATCGGATATCATATAAAAATAAGCTCCATCGATCCAGCGGTCATAATCAGCCGCCGTCATTCCATTCGGGTCCGCAATGATCCCGGCAAAATACATCGCGTCATAATTGCCTGTCGCGTAAAGCTGCTCCGCCAGCGGCTGGTTTATTTTTGTTTTTCTAAAGATGGGCTTCATTTGGCCCGTAGCCACGCCGAAAAGCGGCTCATGCGCGCCATTAGACACATACATCTTTTTGGTTCGTTCCTTGCCCAGCGCTTCAAGCTCCTGCATGACCATTTCTAAATCCATCACTAAGCACATCCTTATCCTCTTAGGGTGTGTCTGAGAACTCTGAGGGCAGCAAATTTTGCCGAATTTTCGTTCCATGCAAGGCGCGTTTGTGAAGGCGTACCCGGGGGTACATCAAGCAAACGGAACGAAGCAGGGGGCGGAAAGGCGGTGAAAGGTGCCACTGAACGGGTTTTCAGACACGCCCTAGATAGTCTTCCTTAAGAATACTGTATATTTCTAAATCGACAACCCCTTTACCTGCCCATAGAGCTGATTGCCTTAATGTTCCTTCTTTAATGAAGCCATTCTTAAGCAATACCTTCTTGGAAGCGGCGTTGCCAGGCATCACTTCAGCCTGAATTCTATTGATGTTGACATCATTGAACAAAAACGGGAGCAATACCTTTACCGCTTCCGTAGCGATACCCTTTCCCCAATGCGTTTCCGCTAAAAAGTAGCCCACCGTTACGGCACTTACCTTCTGATTAAAGTCCATTGCTTCAATAATGCCCAGCAGCCGATCAGGCTCTGCAGCTGCAAATATCCCCCACTTCACTCTGGATCTTTTATTATAGTCTCTCTCGAAATGGCCGATCATATTTTTAACTGTATCTTTATTATGCTTCGGAATAATGCCGCAAAATTCAAATACGGTGTCATTGTCATAGATTTCGAATACTTCGTCAAGGTGACGAGCCTCAATCTTTTTCAGCAGGATTTCCTCCGATTGGAGAATCGGAAACTGTTCAAAAACAGCTTCAATGTTCATTCTTTATCGCCTCCTGTTTCTTATTATAGGTACCGCTAGCAGAAAGGTCATCCATCTTTTTACTAAAACAAAAGATGGCTCCTGTTCATACGTTCTGCCCACTAGTCATTCAAGCCAACAACGAATAAAAATGCAAAAGTGCATTTTGATCGCTCTAGAAAGCCTTCCAAACATCAAATCCAGCGATTTCAAATGCACTTTTGCATTTTAATGGCTGTTTCGAGCCTTTTTGCTCTCATCAGCCTGCACTTTTGCATTTTGTTTCTCATTCCGTGCCATGCGAGCATGCTGAGCAGGCGCTTAAAAAGAAAAGGTAATGGCCAACAAGCCATTACCTTTCACATCTGTGCATATGAATTTGTTCTAGCTTAGCTTCGCCGCTTCAAGGAAACGTTGTAAAATAACCGTCGTCTCCGCGCGTGTTATGACATCATCCGGTTTGAGCTGGCCTTGATTGCCAACGATGATCCCATACTTGATATTCAGCGCCGCTGCTTCTCTTGCGGATACATCCAGCGACTTAACATCCTTGAATGTTTGAAGCTGCTTGGTCACTTCACTCTCCGTGATCGTTGTCTCCATGCCGGCAAGCTTCATAGCTTTGGCCAGCAGCACCATGGCCTCTTCCCGGCTCAGCTTCTCATTAGGATTATATAGGCCGCCTTTGCTTGCCGATACCAGTCCATAGCTTTCCGCAATAGAGACCGTCTCATAATACCAGCTACCGCTCTTGACATCCGTATAGCTCGCAGGCTGTTCGAACACATGCAAGCCGAGAGCCCGGATCAGCATCGCTGTGAATTCTGCTCGGGTAATTTGCTTATTAGGCTGGAAGCTTGTTTCGGATACGCCTTGAACGATCAGCTTAGCTGCTGCTTGCTCAATATCATGCTTTGCCCAATGCTTCTGAATATCAGCAAACGTTTTTTCGTTCGCGATAACCGCATACACGCTGTTCGTCAGACTGCTGATGACCGCAAAGGATTTGCCATTCTCCTTCACGATTACAGTAGGTACGGGCACAATTTTGCCATCCTTCGCAATCGTAACGCCCGTTAGTATCTTACCTGCTAAATTTGCCGAGTCCGGGATAGCGATTGCCCGCTCAACATAGCGGATGAACTTGTTAATTTCAATCGTTTTGTTGCTATGTGTTGCCGTTATCTTAAAATCAATTGCCGGTGACACGATTCCTAATTTAATTGCAGCAGATGCAAGCTCGCTATCCGGAACTTTGGCAATCTCAATATGGATCGCCATATTGCGGAGCGCATCCTCAGAACCAAAGCCCTTCGCAACAAGACTCCAGTCGATACGATTTGCAGCAAGTGTATAGGAGGCAAGCTCCGTTTTAATCTGAATGGCAGCATTTTTATCATTTAATACTTTGATAAGCTGACCGTTCAAGAGCAGAAGAACGCGATCAGAATTATTGTAAACCGGAATTACAATAGACGGGTTTTTCGGCAAGGCATCCAGATAACGCAACAATTTCGTCTCGTCGAAGGTTACCGTCGTCACTTTATTTCCGTTAATTACGGCTGCTGTTCCTTTCCCCAGATCATTCAGCTTAACGCCATTGATCTCTATCTCTAGTCCAGTTCCGGGTTGCACCGGCGGCTGCACAGGCGGTTGGACTGGCGGAGTCGGGATATTCAAAGTAAATGCAGCGGTCGACTGATTGCCTGCCGCATCGGTAACGACCAGCGTATAGTCACCGGAAGAAGCGATTCTCGTTCCAGACAGGAAAGGCTGGCCGTTCAGGGTAGCCGTACCCTCGTTAAATCCAATCGTTAACGGGCTCGTATAGCTGCTTGTTCCAGAAGTCAGGCCGGTAATGACCGGAGCTGTTTTATCGATCGTGAAGGAAACGGTTGTTACATTGCCTGCTGCATCGGTCACAGCAAGCGTATAATCATCTTCTGCACTGACAACCGTGCCGCTCACGAATGGATTGCCGTTCAAAGCTGCTGTTCCTTCATTAAACGTGATCGTTTGATCCGTATTATAGCTGGAGCCATTAGTCACACCACTAACTACAGGAGCCGTTTTATCGATGGTAAAAGCAAGAGTTATCACGTTGCCCGCAGCGTCAGTCACGACCAGCGTGTAATCACCTTCTGCTGAAGCAGTCGAACCGCTTGTGAATGGCGATCCATTCAACGTTGCCGTCCCTTCATCAAAGATAATCGTCTTGTCGGAGTTGTATATCGCTCCGTCCGCTACACCTGTAACGGCTGGCTTTGTTTTATCGATCGTGAAATTGACGGTTGTAGCATTGCCCGCCGTATCGGTGACGACCAGTGTGTAATCATCTTCTGCGGAAACTGTCGAGCCGCTTGTGAACGGCGCCCCATTTAAGACAGCCGTTCCTTTGTTAAAAGTGATTGTTCGGTCCGTGTTGTAGCTCTCGCCGTCTGTTACACCTGTAACCGAGGGAGCCGTTTTATTGATCGTGAAATCGATCGTTGTCACATTGCCTGCCGCATCGGTTACGACAAGTGTATAATCATCTTCGGCTGAAGCAACTGAACCGCTTGTGAACGGCGCTCCATTCAAGGTTGCCGTTCCCTCATTAAAGGAAATTGTGCGATCTGTGTTGTACCTCGCCCCATCCGCAACACCTGTAACCTCTGGCTTTGTTTTATCGATGGTGAAATTAACAGTTGTGACATTACTTGCCGTATCCGTTACAACCAGCGTGTAATCATCTTCTGCCGAAACAGTCGAGCCGCTCGTGAACGGCGCCCCATTCAAGGTTGCCGTTCCTTTGTTAAAGGCGATCGTTCTGTCTGTGTTGTAACTTACACCATCTGTTACCCCTGTAACTGAAGGGACTGTTTTATCAATGGTAAAAGCAAGAGTCGTCACGTTGCCCGCCGCGTCGGTGACGACCAGCGTGTAATCATCTTCCGCAGAAACGATGGAACCGCTTGTGAATGGGGTTCCATTCAACGCAGCTGTCCCTTCATTAAAGGAAATCGTTCGATCTGTGTTGTAACGTCCATTATTCGTAACGCCAGATACGATTGGAGCGGTTTTGTCGATCGTAAATACGATCGTTGTCACGTTGCCCGCTGCATCGGTTACGATCAGCGTATGCTCCCCTTCCTCAGACACAACCGAACCGCTTGTGAATGGAGCTCCGTCTAAGGCAGCCGTTCCGTCACTATACGTAATCGTCCGGTCCGTATTATAGCTAAGTCCATTCACCACTCCATTTACAGTTGGCGGAGTTTTATCAATCGTAAAGGTTACATTTGTTACGTTGCCTGCCGTATCCGTCACGACAAGAACGTAAACGCCATCAGCGCTCACTACGGTTCCGGAAGTAAAAGCATTTCCGTTCAAGGTTGCTGTTCCTTCATTGAAGGTAACCGTTTGATTTGTGTTATAGAGCCCATTATTCGTAACGCCGGATACGATAGGAGCGGTTTTGTCGATCGTAAATACGATCGTCGCGACATTGCCTGCTGCATCGGTGACGGTCAGTGTATGTGTACCTTCCGCAGTAACGACCGAACCACTCGTGAATGGAGCTCCGTCTAAAACAGCCGTTCCGTCGCTATACGTGATCGTCCGGTCTGTATTATAACTTTGTCCATTCACAACTCCATTCACGGTTGGCGGAGTTTTATCGATGGTAAAGGTTACGTTAGTTACGTTGCCTGCCGCATCCGTTACGACAAGAACATAAGTACCCTCAGCACTTACGATGGTACCGGATGTGAAGGCACTTCCGTTTAAGGTAGCCGTCCCTTCGTTGAAAGTAACGGTTTTATTTGAGTTATAAAGTCCGTTATGGGTAACGCCGGATACGACCGGAGCGGTTTTGTCGATCGTAAATGTGATCGTTCTGCTGTTACCTGCTGCATCGGTGACGATTAGTGTATGTGTGCCTTCTGCAGTAACGGTGGAACCGCTTGTGAACGAAGAACCGTCTAAGGTAGCCGTTCCGTCGCTATACGTGATCGTCCGGTCCGTATTGTAACTTTGTCCATTCACAACTCCATTTACAGTCGGCGGAGTTTTGTCGATCGTAAAAGTTACGTTAGTTACGTTGCCTGCCGCATCCGTCACAATAAGCGTATAGACACCTTCAGCGCTCACTACGGTGCCGGATGTGAAGGCACTTCCGTTTAAGGTAGCCGTTCCTTCATTGAAAGTAACCGTCTTGTTCGTATTATAAAGTCCTCCGTCCGTCACCCCGGATACAATTGGCTTAACAGTGTCGAGTATGATTCCAACAAAGTAAGTGACAATATCCGTGCCATCCGTAAGCTGATAGTAGACCGTCTTAAGCCCGTCTCCTCCCGCCAGAGTCCAGGATTTGCTGGAAGCAACATTTTCCCATGAAGACCATGTCGTGTTGTCATTGGAGAACTTCATCTGGAGCACGTCGCCTGCATCGGAATCGGATGCTGTTAAATTCAACGTTACATTGCTTGAATTCGTATATGCCGCACCGCTATTAATGGTAATTGAGCCGGTAGGCGGGTTATTAAGCGCATAAGTGACAATTAGTTTAGGCTGATACGAGGGAGAGGCATGCTCTTTCGAAGCAAAAAAAACGCGTGCGTCTAATATTGCTTCATTTCCTTTAATAACAAATGTAGCTTGCCGGTCCCCCGCACTCGTAATACTTTCAACGATTGACGTAACGTCAAAGATCATGTTGCCGCTTGGAGGAATCTCAGCATTTGTTTTTCGTACAGATTCCGTCGTTGTTGATGAAGGAAAAAAGGACCCATCGGCATTAGTCATGCTGTCATCCGTTGAACCGAATACGTCTAAATAGGAGCTGTTAAGATTGTTTCCCTCCTTGAAATTCACATAAAGCTGAAGCTCATACTTAATCGGCCTGCCAGGAAGAGGACCAGTTCCTAGATTGAAGCGTACAGCACCTCGGCCTGTATACATCTCATGAGCAGGGCCTGTGCCTACATAAATTCGGCCTTGCGTATCATTGTCAAAGACACCAAACACGCTGTCCCACACCAAATCAGCTTCTGTACTAATTGCTTGAGTGGTTGTTCCTCCAGCCGCTTGCAATGAATTGCCGGCAGCCGGCGACAACAAACCGGCGAACAATGCCACAATTAGAAACAGAAGTCGTTTTTTCCCCTTCAACATGAACTGCCCCCTTTAAATATGCACAGATAAAAGACCTGAGCTCCTCGCGGCATCAGGTCGTGAAGCGAACGGGTATAACCGCTATTGTCGCTGCGGGAATTCTCCATCAATGCAAATAATGAAATTCATTGGAAGATAAGGCTGCATATTATTGTGAGGCTGGCTGCCTCCCGTTAATTGAACCGCCGCTGGATTCATCTGGACATTTCCCGTTGTCGCATATGCAGACGGGCCCCGTAATCCAGCAGTTGACGTCCACAAGCCGTTAGCCGGAGCAGCAGTCCCTTGCGAGGTTTGACTGCCCGGAACATGGGTATGAGACGGTATTTCATTGTTAATTAGCGTGACAGAAGAACTGCCTCCTAATTCGCCGATTGAACGATTAGATAAGCCGCGGCCTTGACCAAATGACATTGGTGCTCTCCCTCTGAAATCAGGAAGGGCGAAAGTCGTCCTGCCATCTCCTCCGTATTGGACGCCAATTATCGAATACAGAGTGGGGTATCTAGAAATATTCAGCACTTGGCCTTGGCAAAGCATCCAATTATAAGGAGCATACTTTCCAGCAAAAATCCTTATTTCACCAATATACGCATCCATCGTTAGCCTCCTATCCTCTTGAAGGGTATATCCCGTTTAGGGCAATACAGTAATTGAGTGTCAAAAAAGGCTGCAAATTGGAATGCGGAGCACTGCCTCCCGCAACGCCAAGCGCATTCGGGCTCATTACGGAGTCAGAGCTGCTGGCATACATATTGAAAGAAGAGCTTCCCCAAACCGCTCCTGCAGGCTTGCTCACAGTTGCAGGCTCGCTGTTTGCTAATAAGGCATGGTTATGAGCGGGTATTTCTTGTGTGGTCAGTGTATGGCTTTGTTCTCCTCCGGCCTGACCGGCCGGATATTGGGAAGTCTCACTAATCGGCACTCGTTCCCTTAAATCAGGTAGCCTGAAATTGGTCGTACCGTTTCCTCCATATGTAACGCCAATCACCGCAAACAATGCTGTATTAGTGCTGATATTCATTATTTGACCATTGCAAGCAGCCCATCCTCTAGGCGCAAAGCCGTAAGGGAAAGCCTGAATTTCTCCAATAAAAGGTTCGGCAGACATCGATATTCCTCCTAAATAGCGTAATTAAGATTGCGAGGGAAATATGCCTGAAGTGGCAATAATATAATTGGTTACGAGATATGGCATCATATTGTCGTGCGGCTGACTGCCACCGGCAGGAGCTACCGAAGTCGGCAACATTTGACCATTCGGACTGTCGGTTGTGTAAGATTTGCCTTCATTGCTGATTCCAAAGAACTGATTCTGAGGCGCACCCGAATTGCTTGCATTTGCGTTTGCCGCCACCAAGTGGGTATGTGCCGGCAATTGCGATGTCGTAATAGTCACGGATTCGCTGCCTCCTATGGATCCAAGAGGGTAATTTTGACTCGCGTGAATCGGCAGCTTTCCCCTCAGATCAGGTAAAGCAAATGTTGAAAAACCATCTCCGCCATACGTTGTTCCGAGCAATACATATAAAGCCTCGTTTTCTGCGATCGGTATAATGGATCCGTCACAGAAAGCCCAGCCCACCGGCGCGTAGCTGCCGCTGAATATCCGAATCTCTCCTAAGTAGCGTTCACTCATAGCTTCAACCCCTTCATCATGGTCAAAATCATTCTTTGTTTGAAAAGCTAACATCGAAACGCGTCGAACCTTCGAGAAAATTAGTATATATTAGAAATTGTCACACGAGCACTCATACTTGTCTAGTGTTTTTTGCTATAAAATAGAAATTAATTTGTCGATTCCCATAATTCAGAGATAGGATTTATAACATGTATAGATTGAGCTTAATCCCTCAGATCAAAAAGTAAACCAGTATTCCAACAATCAATACGACGATAACCAAAATGCCAAAAAACCATTTGGTAACCCTCCAGCTTACACCAGGACCTTCCCACCACAATTTAAAATAAAAAACCAACCCCATAAAAACAGTAAAAATAGATGAATACAACGCAGTCTCCATATTGCTCCACTGATCCATATCTTCCTCGCCTAATCCTCCCGTTGTCTGCAAATTAAAAACGACAGTTTAATCCCTAAAATAAAGCAATTTCAAGGATTACTCTATACCTAGAAAGGAGTATTTTTAATATTTTAACGAGGTATTTATTATGCAATAGCATGAAAATCAGCATGTTTTCCGAATCATATCTGTGTCTCAAACCACTAACTATAAAAAAAAGAGGATGCGAATCGCTCGCATCCCCTTTTGGCCACTCAGAGGCAAATAGCCCCATTTACTCTTAATAACAAACTCACTTCCACTCGTCTGCCAAAACAGCATAAACGCAATCATCATACCATTGATCATTCATCCGATAGCTTTTAATAAAATGAGCTTCTTGTCTAAAGCCGAGATTTTCAAGCAGTCTTATCGACTTCATATTGTCGGGATCCACTGAGCCTGTAATTCGATGCTTTCCAAGACCGGCAAACAAGTAATCGATGACTGCCCTAACCCCCTCAGAAGCATACCCTTTGCCTTGAAAATCAGGAGCGAAGGTGTAGCCTATTTCTGTCTGAAAACCGTCATCCATAAAATGAATGCCGATATCTCCGATAAGCTGACCATCCTTCAGACAAACTGCAAGCTGAAGCCATGTATCGCTTGTATTTGGCACAACAGCCATATTCGCAAGAATAAACGCCTCACTGTCGCCAATATTCTCGGGTTTCCACGATTGATATTTATAAACCTCAGGCATCGAACGATACTTATAAAAAGCATCCCGGTCTATCATCTCAAGCGTTCGGATAATCAACCGGTCTGTTGTAATGTTATTGAATGTATTCATAGGCTATCTCCATTTTTTTGTGAAGGTAAACTAACTTGCAATGCCTTCAACATAATGTGATAAAGATTAAATCTTCTAACGTTATTATACCGAATAACCGAAAATTATCTAACCACAGTCCCAAAAGTAATCTTCATATTAGAAGCATACGTAAGGTACGATTCCATATGAAATGCCTTCGACAGCAAAAGCTCATTCTCGTACTGGATCGCAGCTTCTTCTTGAGAAGCTCCGCGTTCGATAAGTCCCCTTATAAAAACATCCCTCTCCTCACCAGGAGCCGTTGCATAACCGCTCTCAACTAAACGGGTATACAGCTTGTTTTGGCTATCGGCCTCCATATGAGGATGAAGGAAATTTACTTTGTCCGATACTCTGCATTCGATATTGTTCAAACCTAATTGGCTCAGATATACAGGAATCTTCATACCTATGTTACCGTCTTTTCCGCTCCGGGCGGCATCTTGTTCATAGAGCTTCTGGAGGAATCCTAACTGATAAAACTCCGATTGCTCATGCCCGTGCAAGTAAAAGTTTGATGCGTTCGCTATCCAGTGAGGCTCGAACGTTATCACTTTTCCTGTATCAAAGACGCAGTCTTTCATCTTCTTGAGTATTTCCATTGGATTCGGCACATGAAGCAAAAAGGCATGGCAAATAGCTAGATCATATTTTCTTTCCAGCTCAATCTCCTGTATATCACCTTGCAGAAATTCCGTCTTGTAAGGGAGCTTGGCGAATAGTTCTCGCGCTTCCTCAAGCAGCTTACCGCCCAAGTCGACTCCTGTATAGGTGGAACCCTCTGGCAATAGCGGCAGCAGCTTCAGCCCTAAATAGCCGTATCCGCAACCAAAATCAATCAGATGTACAGGAGCTTCGATTTTCCAAACCATTCTTACTAAGAATTCAATATAATCATCATTGTAAAATAAATCTCTGGAATTACGCAGATATTCAATTTGCGTGTCCCAATAATATTCTCCCATAACACTGCACTCCCTATCTGGAATTGATATGCTGCACATCCTCAGCCCATGTAAGGATGCTGTTTTTTTCTGGAAAAATATAAACTTATGTTTTCCTATCGTTTATACTACTATTGTAAGGGTTTGGAAAACAATCCCTTGCTTTAACTATGTCAAAAACAGAGTCGTCACGAACGTGGCGGCTTTTTTATTGCTTTCATCCCCCCCTGTCTGACCGTACTATCAAGCAAGATTACCTTGTCAGGCGATTCCGCAACCGGGACAACCTCTTCCAACAAAAACTTGATTGCCCCCAAGATCGATCAAACCTTTCATTTCCTCATTGAAAAAAAATCGAGTGGAGGCAGGTACAATACCTGTTTTCCACTCGACTAGAATAGCAAGGTGAGCAACATGCTCGCTCATACGTCAACGACAGAAGTGAAGGGAAGCGGAAATTAAGGAGCAAAAACCTCCGGATTATCGTTTCGCCAAGCGCCTATACAGCCAATTAAACAAGCTTGGAAGCTTATCATCCTGCTGCTAGTTTCACTGTCCTCGTATACAATTGCAATATTTATACCCGGCTTGCGCCAGGCTAAGATTCGGCCGGAAAATCCGGGCCACTCGCATTGTTCATCTAATTGTGGCTGATCATAAGCCTCTATCGCTTCATCTGGTGTTGAGCTCATTGTAATTCCCTGGGGTAGGTATCCGGAAAACGGAGCTTTAATTCGATCATCCGACCCCGGAGCAAGAAAATGTACAGCACCAACAATCCATTCATCCTGATTTGTATATTGGAGTCCAGTCAAATCATTTATTTTCGGCGGGCGGTAAATATCTATACGTATCGATGATTTAGGAGACCAGATGATATCGTCGTTGAAATAACTGTTTGGCTTTGGCATTCTTTTGACGCCGAATGACTGCAGCAGGCCTTGAACACTCTTGGGATTATACGGATGACCTAGCATTTCAATAAGCTGTTCGGATTGTTCTTTCATATGTAGATCCCTTCCTTTCGCTTGATCAGTTTAGCTTTTAGCTCAATAAAGTATCATTTCCCCGCAGCGTCTCCATATTTCTTCTTCCCCAAACTACAATGGATTCGATGATGGGACTTAACTCTTCACCTGAATTGGTTAATGAATATTCAACCCTGGGCGGTATCTCAAAGAACTGTTCCCTATGCACAATTCCATTCGCAGTAAGCTCTTTAAGACAATTAGTTAGCATTGTCCCGGTTATACCTGGTAACAGTCTTTTCAACTCGTTGTATCGCACAGATCCATTCTTGCATAAAACAGATAATATAGGCAGATTCCATTTATTACCGATTATATCAAATGCAAAAGTAGCAGGGCAGATATCTTGAATACTTTTTTTATTTTCCACTGTAAACGAGCTCCTTTAGTACGTTTTTAATACTAAGAAAGAATAATAATAGTACTTGTTATTCTAAAACAATTAAATATAATTGTCTACATGGCCGGCCATAACAGCTGCGTTCGAAATTGTTGATATACCAGCAGAGTATCAGTGGTCAAAAGCATTAAAAACAATCAGATAAGCAGTGTGTATCCGCGATTCTTATTCATTAAAGAAAGGCAGGTATGTGTAAATGAACAACATGAATTGTAACCTTGAAACAGGTATTTGTGGTGTCAACGAGGAAACATCAAACGAACTAATCAACTTTAACAACCAAAATACAAAAGTTACGCTATATTATTTTACGGATCCAATATGTTCACATTGTTGGGCACTTGAACCCGTACTTAATCGTTTTCTCATACAATATGGCCACTATTTCAAATTCAAAACGGTTTTGGGCGGGCTGCTCCCCGGCTGGGATGGTTTTTCAGACCGATCTAACGGTATTCAAAAACCAGCTGATGTAGCTGAACATTGGAGAGAGGTTGGGATTCATTCGCGCATGCCAATCGATGGTACTCTCTGGCATGATAATCCTATCCAATCTTCATACCCGGCAACAAGAGTGTTTCATGTCATTCAGGACCAAACTCCCGCGAAGGCTCATGATTTTCTCCGACAAACGAGAGAGGCTGTATTTGCATTCAACAAAAACGTTAGTGATAATCAGGTTCTGATCGATATTGTCAATCAAATTGGATTAGATGGAGAAAGTATTGTTAAAACGGCCAACGAAGATAGAGCTTATGATCTGATGGAGAAAGATTTTGATTTGGCAAGAAACTTCGGCGCAACCGGATTCCCTACAGTTATTATTGTCAATGAGGATAACACGGGACTCAAAGTAGTAGGTGCACAGAAACTCGAAGCCTATGTGTCGGCTTTAAGCAAAGTCCTTGATGACACTCCTATTCCTGCCGAAATTCCAACTTTACAAAACTGGATGGACAAAAATTCGTGGTGCTTTTTTTCCAAAGAAATTGAAACCATGTATGATCTATCTAAAGAATCAGTATCCTCATTCGTTGAGCAGTCCCTTAACCTAGATCAATATAATAGGCATGAGATTCTAGGTGAAATGTATATTAAGAAAAAATAAACGACTAGTTATGGCGTAGCAATCGAATTTCTTGACCTGCGCCATGACTATTTAGTTACACTCTTCGCCTTCGATTTGCTTCTGGTAATTTTAATAACTCCATTGCCCGCAAAACAAAAAGAACGCCCTGCACAGGACGTTCTCTTGAATCTCGGAGAAGAAAACTAGGGAGATTCGGGATTAGATATCAGTTTGTTATTAATATCCACGCCTGGAACATCTGCGATGTATATTTCCCCTTCCTTTCCTTCCACTGTGTACTTCAAATACCACATACCGTTTGTGCTAACTAAGCTTACGTCGGGATAAGGAGGAATCAGTTTATATTCCCCCCCACTCTTTTCGTAGTTCGCTTTGAGGATTAAAGTATCTCCCCAATATCCATGCTCTTCAATCGTTTTTGGAACTTTAGTGACTTCCGTCAACTCTTTCGGTTGCTTAATCAAATTAATAAATAACACATTCATGAAAATTTTTGCCGAGCGAACCGGATCATCCTTAAATGAACCATGGAATCGTTCTTCGTCTGGAACGAAAATATCCGGCTGAACCTTAAAAAATAGTTTTAAGTTCTTGCTTCCAGAATCATAATCAGCCATTAGTAACGACGTATCTAACACTTCTGCACTTCCTGCGTGCTTGTTCCTAACAAATTTTTTTACAATTTCATCCGTCGGTACAGTTCTATACAGTTGTATTTCATCATGAACTACTGGCCAGATGAATAACCAAATAAAAGGTAAGACTAATATAATCGATACAATGCGTTCTTCCCATTTCCATCCTCTTGCAGCAAACAGTAAATAAATCCCCATTCCCATTAAACAAACCGTTAATAAGAGATCAGGTAGAGACAGCAATACTGCGAATAAAATATAAGATTTAGATAAAACAACTATTAATAGCCACAAACCCAATAAAATATAAGAAAGGTTTAAGAACACTCTTCTTGGAGAGGACAAACGAATCTTCCTTCTTCCTCTAATTTCCATTAATATAGTTACATTATATCTTAATTAAAGGCAACTGTCCCTAGACTTTTCCGAGGACAGTTGCCTTTTTCACCTAGCTCTCTAAGGCGCCAATTGCATCTAACAAATTGCAATTGCCAGTAAGATTAATTTGGATCTTCACATTTTCGTGTCTAGGAGGTACCCCTTGCTCATGCATTCCATTCAACAGTATTCGATGCGAAAACTCCTAATATACCTCGATCTACACAAAAAGGGAGAGTGCCCAGCTAAGGACACTCTCTTGAACATCTGCTTTTCAGTTAAAAGTCACTAGAAAATTCTATTCAAATATATAACGTAGTAGGTTATATCAGGTCTGATTTCTGCAAAAGTCTTTGAATAATGGTTGCAACCTCTGCCCTGGTCATGTAATCCTTCGGTGCAAGCTGAGTTGCGCTTTTTCCCGATACAATGCCCGCCTGAATGTTATCCGCGACGCTGCTTTGCGCCCATGCGGATACTTCTGAGGCATCTGTAAACAACCGAAGTATTGCATCTCCTGGTTGAGCGGACAGCTTGCTTTTCAGTCCGGAAATCTTCATCGCTTTGGAAAGTATCACCATCGCTTGTTCACGCGTGATCTTGTCGTTCGGGCGGAATGTCCCGTCGTTATCTCCGCCGATCAGACCGTAGGCATACGCTGTCTGAATTGCGCTGCTAAACCAGGCAGTTGTCTTCACGTCCGAGAAGGGCATTGAACCGTTCTCCAGCTTCAGCCCCAGTGCCCGAACGATAATCGCCGTAAACTCGGCGCGGGTGATGTGTCGATTCGGACTGAACTGGCCGCCTCCGGTTCCTTCGATAATCATCCGCGATCCCATGTCATTCACGGCATTTTGCGCCCAATGGCCAGCAACATCATTAAATTCAACAGGATGCCATACGATAGTATACATACTGTTGGTCAAGCTGTTAATAACAGCATAATACTTGCCATCGATCAGTACGATCTTAGTCGGTACATGGCGTACTGCGCCATCGGGATCAACCACTACGCCTGTTGTAATCTTTTTCGGATCGACACCGTCCGGAATAGCGATCGTCCGCTCGACATAAACATCGAATTTTGATACGTTGATTGTCTTTTCTCCATACGCAGCTCTAATAGTAAATTCAACCGGCGGAACGACAAGCGTGAACGTTCCTTTCGCTGCCGCATTCTCCACCACTTTCACCGAGTCGTTGGTTGGCGCGGCGATTACAACTTGTACCTTGATGTCCTGCAGGTCCACCGACTTTCCGATTTGTTCGGATATCGCATTAATATTCATTTGCTGCGCAGGAACCTTGTAAGTCGCATGATCTGTTTTGATTTCAAAAATGACCTTTTGATTTTCCATGTTTTTGACCATTTGGCCGTTCAGTTCGCCAACGACTACATCAAACTTCGTGTTGACCGGAATCGTAATGACGGCGCCCTGGCCTTCGGAAGCCAGCTTCTCCCCTAGTTTCTTCTGGTCAATGGTAATCGTTAGAACGGTTTGATCGTTCCGCTTGCCGGTTGTAGCCGTTCCCGCGCTTTCCTGTTTGCCGTTCACCAATACGATAACCGTATCAACGTTTGGACTTGGCGTTGATCCAGCGTTACCGCTACCATTGGCAGGTGCCGTTTGTGCTTTCACCGTGATCCTGAACGTCTTTGTTTCCGTTACGCCGCCTTTCGTAATCGTTGCCGTCAGCGTTACGTCTTTATCTCCCGCCGTGTAGGATGGACGGGTCACCTTACCGTCAGTAGCGATGACATTCGAATCGCTGGAAGACCAAGTAATCGTCGTGCCGCTTGCTCCCGCCGCAGGCAACGTCAGGTCCTTCGTCACGTTCGTTGCACTGTCGCCGCTCCCAAAGCTTACTTCCAGCGCAGCCTTATCATCGGCTACAGCCTCCGCGTCGGTCGGCAAACTTGCTTTTACCTTTACCGTGAACGTTTTTGTTTCCGTTACGCCGCCTTTCGTAATCGTTGCCGTCAGCGTTACGTCTTTATCTCCCGCCGTGTAGGATGGACGGATCACCTTACCGTCTTCATCTATAACAGTCGCATCGCTGGAAGACCAAGTAATCGTCGTGCCGCTTGCTCCCGCCGCAGGCAACGTCAGGTCCTTCGTCACGTTCGTTGCACTGTCGCCGCTCCCAAAGCTTACTTCCAGCGCAGCCTTATCATCGGCTACAGCCTCCGCGTCGGTCGGCAAACTTGCTTTTACCTTTACTGTGAACGTTTTTGTTTCCGTTACGCCGCCTTTCGTAATCGTTGCCGTCAGCGTTACGTCTTTATCTCCCGCCGTGTAGGATGGACGGATCACCTT
>NZ_JBHVUY010000005.1:0-171606 GCF_042883865.1 Paenibacillus sp. NPDC058174 | reverse complement strand
GTAGGATGGACGGATCACCTTACCGTCTTCATCTATAACAGTCGCATCGCTGGAAGACCAAGTAATCGTCGTGCCGCTTGCTCCCGCCGCAGGCAGCGTCAGGTCCTTCGTCACGTTCGTTGCACTATCGCCGCTTCCAAAGCTTACTTCCAGCGCTGCCTTGTCGTCGGCTACAGCTTCCGCGTCGGTCAGCGAACTTGCCTTTACCTTTATCGTGAACGTTTTTGTTTCCGTTACGCCGCCTTTCGTAATCGTTGCCGTCAGTGTTACGTCTTTATCTCCCGCCGTGTAGGATGGGCGGGTCACCTTACCGTCTTCATCTATAACAGTCGCATCGCTAGAAGACCAAGTGATCGTCGTGCCGCTTGCTCCCGTCGCAGGCAGTGTCAGGTCCTTCGTCACGTTCGTTGCACTGTCGCCGCTTCCAAAGCTTACTTCCAGCGCAGCCTTGTCGTCGGCTACAGCTTCTGCGTCGGTCGGCAAACTTGCCTTTACCATTACCGTGAACGTTTTTGTTTCCGTTACGCCGCCTTTCGTAATCGTTGCCGTCAACGTTACGTCTTTATCTCCCGCCGTGTAGGATGGACGGGTAACCTTACCGTCTTCATCTACAACAGTCGCATCGCTGGAAGACCAAGTAATTGTCGTGCCGCTTGCTCCCGCCGTAGGCAGCGTCAGGTCCTTCGTCACGTTCGTTGCACTGTCGCCGCTTCCAAAGCTTACTTCCAGTGCAGCCTTGTCGTCGGCTACAGCCTCCGCGTCGGTCGGCAAACTTGCCTTTACCTTTACCGTGAACGTCTTTGTTTCCGTTACGCCGCCTTTCGTAATCGTTGCCGTCAACGTTACTTCTTTATCTCCCGCCGTGTAGGATGGACGGGTCACCTTACCGTCTTCATCTACAACAGTCGCATCGCTAGACGACCAAGTGATCGTCGTGCCGCTTGCTCCCGCCGCAGGCAGCGTCAGGTCCTTCGTCACGTTCGTTGCACTGTCTCCGCTTCCAAAGCTTACTTCCAACGTTGCCTTATCAGCGGCTACAGCCTCCGCGTCGGTCGGCAAGTTTGCCTTCACCATGATCGTGAAGATCTTGGTCTCCACTTCGCTACCTTTTGTGATGGTTGCCGTCAACGTTACTTCTTTATTTCCTGCCGTGTAGGATGGACGGGTCACCTTACCGTCTTCATCTACAACAGTCGCATCGCTGGAAGACCAACTGATTGTAGTGCCGCTTATTCCCGCCGCAGGCAGCGTCAGGTCCTTCGTCACGTTCGTTGCACTGTCTCCGCTCTCAAAGCCGACTGTCAATGCCGTCTTATCGGCGGCTACGGCTTCCGCGTCGGTCATCGTCGCATCGCTGACCGTTATCTTCAGCGTCTGCGTATGGCCTGCGCTGAAGATAAACGTCAAGATCGTCATACCGGGCGCCTGCTGCGCCAAGTATTCTTTCTTGATCGTCACCGTGCTGCCAGACACCGTGTAATCCGTGTCCAGCAACAGCGCCGCCGCGCCATTCGCGATGCCGCTCAGCGTGTTGCCGTTCAGCGTCAGCGTCGTGGATACATCTTGATAGTGTCCGGTCGAGGTGTCTTCCGTGTTCTTGTCAAAACTGCCCGTGTTCGGGCTGATCGTGCTGTTCTGCGGTCCCGTATCGCTAACCGTTATTGTCAGCGTCTGCGTATAGCCTGCGCTGAAGCTAAACGTCAAGGTTGTCGTGCCGGGCGCCTGCTGCGCCAAATATTCTTTCTTGATTGTCACCGTGTTGCCAGACATTGTGTAATCCGTGTTCAGCACCAATACGGCAGCGCCGTTTGAGATACTGCTCAGCGTATTGCCATTCAGCGTCAGCGTCGCGGATACATCTTGGTAGTGTCCAGCCGAGGTGTCTGCCGTGTTCTTGTCGAAACTGCACGTGCTCGGACTGACGGCGCTATTTTGTGTCGCTATATCGCCTGTCATTATGATTCCACCCATACCCGCCGTCACAAACATGCCGTTTCCATACGTAATACTTCTTAGTTGGCCCGTAGTGCCGCTCGGTTGGCTCGTCCAGCTCGCCCAGCTCACTCCGGCGTTGCAGCTGACTTCATCGCTAGCGGTTAAAATCGTTCCCGAGTTTCCCACCGCCACATACGTGCCATTCTCGTAAACGATACTGTTTAGGTGATTCGTAGTATTGCTTGTTCGGCTCGTCCAGCTCGCTCCGTCATCGGAGACGAGAATCGTCCCCGTGTTCCCCACCGCCACATAGGTGTTGTTTCCAGAGGTGACGCCAGTTAGATGATTCGTAATATTGCTCGTTTGTTTCGTCCAGTTCACTCCGTCGTTGGAGATTACAATCGTTCCGTTATACCCCACCGCCACATACATGCCATTTCCGTAGGTGACGCCAGTTAGATAATCCGTAGTATTACTCGTTTGGCTCGTCCAGTTCACCCCGTTGCTGGAGGTTACAATCCTTCCGCCTGCACCCACGGCCACATACGTGCCATTTCCATAGGTGACGCCTAGTAGTTCACTCGAAGTCCCGCTTGTCCTCATCGTCCAGTTTGTTCCGTTACTGGAGGTAAAAATCCCCCCAGAGGATCCCGCCGCCACGAACATGTTGCTTCCGTAGGTGACACTGTTCAGCATAGCCGAAGTGATTTTTGTGGGGCTCATCCAGTTCACTCCATCGCTGGAGGCAATACTTTCTCCAGAGAATCCCACTGCCACATATTTGCCTAACCCGTAGGCGACGCCATATATTGCCATCGTAGTGCCTTTGTTTTGCTTCGTCCAGTTCACCCCGTTACTGGAGGTTAAAATGTTTCCGCTAGTCCCCACCGCTACATACGTACTATTTCCATAGGCGATGCCATTTAGATTTTGATTACTCGCAATGCCGCTCGTTTGGCTCGTCCAGCTCGTTCCGTCGCTTGACGTTATAATCTTTCCGGAGTTCCCCACCGCCACATACGTGTTGTTGGCATAAATGATACTAAAATAAGCATTCGTGGTGCCGCTGGATTCTTGCATCCAGCTTATTCCGTCGCTTGAGAGTACAACCGGTCCAGACTGTGTCACCGCCACATACTTGCCGACTTTATAGGCGATGGACCTTATATGATACGTAGTATTGCTCGTTCGGCTCATCCAGTTCGTCCCGTTAACAGAGGTTACAATCTTTCCCGAGTTCCCCACAGCCACGTAGGTGTTGTTGCCGAAGGTAACGCCATTTAAATTATCCGTAATACCGCTCGTTCGGCTCGTCCAGTTCACTCCGTCGTTGGAAGTCACAATCGTTCCAGTTTCGCCCACCGCCACATACATGCCATTGCCGTAGGCGACACCGATCAACATAGCCGCAATGCCGCTCGTTCGGCTCGTCCAGCTCGTTCCGTCGCTTGAGGTTAATATCGTTCCAGTTGCCCCCACCGCCACAAACATGTTGTTTCCATAAGCGATGCTGTTCAGTTGACTCGTAGTGCCGCTCGTTTGATTCGTCCAGCTCGTTCCGTCGCTTGAAGTGACAATCGTTCCAGGGAACCCCACGGCCACAAACATGTTGTTTCCATAAGTGATGCTATTCAGTTGATTGCCCGTTGGCAGCGGACTCTGAATATTCCATTTGTCAAGTGAACCTGCTAAGGCATACTCGGGAAGAGTAGCCGCAATTAAAAAAAATACGATGATAGTAGAAATCCAACGTTTGATCATTGTTTTTTATCCACTCGCCTTTCTTTTCATTTCATAGTAGATTCAATAGTAAGACCTCTAGGCGCTTAAGCTTCCTGCCGGATATAGGCGATCATAACAGAGACCGCTTAACATTCACTTAAAAGAAGAAAGCGTAGACCTTCCGTTGTCGAACGCACCCCGCATCCAATCGAATTAATCGTTTGTTAAGAGGGCTTTGTTACTCTATAATTGCTTGTAGCTAGGGGGGCATAGGCACCGAATGTTCAGAGATAAATTTATATTGTGGATTCTCTTATTGACCGCGACTGTCGCGCTTGTAATTTGGATGTCCTCACAAGCCAACAAAAATGCTCCCGTTGCGGTACAAGGTTACCTTGATCTAAGCGCGTGGAACTTCGATGAACACGCCATTGTCCCGCTGAATGGCGAATGGGAATTTTATCCGAACCAATTGCTAATACCGGGCGACATCTTGAGCGCAGCAAACAAGAAACGATATATGATGGTACCGGGCAAGTGGGAGAAGACACAGACGGACAGCGGCATTTCGATGCGCGGCATGGGGTTCGGTACGTACCGGCTACTAATCGGGATCGAGACAACGGAACAGCAACTAGCCGTAGCCAAAAACTACATTCGTTTTGCCGACAAACTCTATATCGATGGCGTGCTAATGGGAGAGTCCGGCCAAACTGGGGAATCAAGAGATCGCTACTCGCCGCGAAACGTTCCCTATACAGTCTATTTCCATACCAATCGCAACGAGATCGAAATTTTGCTGCAAGTGTCCAACTTCGATTACAAGAGCGGCGGCATCGCCAACTCGCTTTATTTCGGCCCGGCCACTGCTATCGCCATCTATAAAAATGTCCAAACATCATTTGAAATGACGGGAATGTTCATCTCCCTATTTTTCAGTCTATTCGTTCTCTCTTTGTACATGTGGCTTCATAAGAACCGTCTTCTGCTAGTATTCGGTGCTTTTTTCTT
The DNA here is from genome assembly GCF_042883865.1 of Paenibacillus sp. NPDC058174. NCBI lineage: Bacteria > Bacillati > Bacillota > Bacilli > Caryophanales > Paenibacillaceae > Paenibacillus > Paenibacillus sp. NPDC058174. The sequence continues at coordinate 166,938 of NZ_JBHVUY010000005.1, read as the reverse complement.
CGTTTCCGCTATTGTCATCATTACGAACGGCGAGCGCATGTTCATGCAGCTTTTCCCGGACATCCCTTTCGAGTTGGCCTTCAAAATCAAGAACATGTCCATGTATTTGAGACCGGTGCTGCTCTTCTGGATTGTATCGATCATGTTCGAGAAATCCTTGCTCCGCAAGCCTTTCCTTGCGATATCGTTAGTTTACGCCGTTTATTGCGCCGGGATCGTCGTCTTGCCGTTTCACGTCTATTCGCAATTGCAGGAAGTTAGCTATGCGGGTATCCTGCTGTCATATGCGCTCCTCATCGTCTTCCTCACGTTCGCGTATGTCGCCGGACGATTCGGAACGCTCGACAAGCGAGGGTTCCAGCTTTTTGGAGCTGCTGTTTATGCATTGCTGCTTACCGAGGTGAGCGTCGTGATGAGCAATGAAAATATGACCTCGAACGCAGTAACGAACTTCAATATCATTGTGGTTTCCGTACTTATCGTCATCATGCTGGCGCGCCAATACTTCATCGCTTACTCGTCGATGCGACAACTGACGCAAAAGTTGCAAATAGCCGACCGGATGAAGGATGAATTTCTGCTGCTTACTTCCCATGAGCTCAATACGCCACTGCACGGAATCATCAACTTAGCCCAAACCGCTCTTGAGGAGAAATTTCACAAATCGAACGAGGAAACGATCAAAGAGCGGCTTCGCTTGATTCGCAGCACCGCCTATCGCATGTCCAATTTGGTAAAGGATCTCATCGACGCCGCCAAGCTTAAAGAAGACCGATTACAGTTAGAGCTTCGGCAAGTCGATCTCGTCACGTGCGTCTCGGTCATCATCGAAGTGTTCGGGTTTCTCGCCAAAGGGCGGAACGCGACGTTCGCTTCCTCCATCGCGCCGGACGCCCGCTATATCGTTGCCGATGAAATCCGGCTGATGCAAGTGCTCTATAACGCGATCGATTATTGCTTGATGCGTGTGCAGGATGGGGAGATTGTCATCGGCAGCAGAAGAGAACAAGGTGCGATCGTCATCGAAATCGCCTGCGAGCCCACCGCTAGAAGCGAAGCGATACCTGGCGAAGACAGCGCGCCAGATGAAGACGCCGGAGTGGCGATCGGGCTGTCGATTGCGAGCGAATTGATCCTGCGGATGAACGGACGTTTTGAACGCCCCGAGGATGCAGGGTGCATTCGTTTGTTCATGCCGGCAGCCGGGGAGGAAGATACAACCAGGCGGCAGATCGCCGCCTCCTCGCAATCGTCGCCGCAGACCTCACGGATTTCGGCTGACGACGGTGCCCCCAGGGTGTTGATTGCTTCCGCCGACCCGCTTAATCTGGAACAACTGTACGGCATGCTTGAGATGGACGGATACGCGGTAACCGCCGCTTCCTCGGACAGGGAAGCATGGACGCTTGTCACGCGTGCGAGCAGACCCGATATTGTGCTTCTTGATGTTATGCTGCCGGAAGCGAACGGCTATGAGCTCTGCCGCCAAATTCGCGATCACTTCACGCACGTGGAGCTGCCCGTTCTGCTCATCAGCGCTCGCAATACACCTGCAGATATCGAGACCGGCATTTCTTCGGGAGTCAGCGACTTCATCGCAAGGCCTCTCGACGCCGGAGAAATTCGCATGCGTCTGCGCACGCTGTTGTCGATCAAGCGTCTGGCCAAAGAAGCCGCATTGAATGAGATGGCATTCCTCCAGTCGCAGATCAAGCCGCATTTCCTGTACAACGCGCTCGGAACGATCATGTCCCTCTGCTACACGGACGGGCCCCGAGCCGGGGAGCTGCTGGCCGTATTCAGCAAATATTTGCGCATCATCTTCCATTTGGACAATATCGAGGAGACCGTATCGATCCGCAAAGAAATGGAGCTCGTACAAGCTTATGTCGATATCGAAAAAGTCCGGTTCGGCGAGCGTATTCGTTTTGAACTCGACGCGGACAAGCAGCTGTACGATTGCCAAGTCATGCCGCTTACGATCGAGCCGCTAGTGGAAAATGCGATACGCCACGGCATCTCCAAAAAGATAGGCGGCGGCACCGTTCGACTGACGATTCGCAGCGAAGGCGAATACGTGCAAATAACTGTGAAAGACGATGGCGTTGGCATGACGCCCGCCCAGGTCGAGGCGGCTTTCGATCGAAATCAAAATAACCAAGGGATCGGCTTCCTCAATATTGTGCGAAGAGTCGCGCATTTGACGGACAAGCGGCCAGCTATTGAAAGCGAACCAGGTTCGGGAACGACAGTGACGATCTGGCTTCCGGCTGCCCGCACTGCCACGACACCGAGGAGGGGACTTGCGGATGAGAGCGTTATTGGTTGACGACGAAGAGCATGCACTCAACATATTGGAGCTGTTCATAGAAAAAATCGGCGGAGTCGAGGTTGTCGGTCGCGCGAACAATGCTCCGGAAGCGCTCGAAAGCATGCGGACGACCAAGCCCGACGTGGTATTCCTCGACATCGAGATGCCCGGGATGAACGGCGTCGAGCTGGCGGAAGTCATCAACAACGAGTTTACTAACGTGCACATCGTCTTCGTCACAGCCTACGACCGCTATGCGGTATCGGCGTTTGAGCAGGAAGCGTTGGACTACATCTTGAAGCCGCTCGAAATTGAACGTTTGGCGAGGACGATTAACAGAATAAGCAAGAAACTCGGCAAAATCGCCCCAATGGCAGCACAGACGACGGCAGATAGCGCCAGCCCGCCGCTCCCGAAGCTGCATATCCGCCTGTTTGGCGGATTCGAGGTAACGAACGAGAACGGACAGCGGCTCAAGGTGCGGACGGCGAAGGAGAAAGAACTGCTTGCCTACTTAGCGGCACACGCGGAGAGCCGGTCGCATCGGGACGTCTTTCTGGAACACCTGTGGTCGAAGGAGCATTACCGAAAAGCCAAAGGATACTTGCACACATGCGTGAGCTATTTGCGCAGAAATATAAAATCGTTCGGCCTCGAGGACGTTGTATTGTACGACGACCAGCGCTATTATTTGAACCTTAACAGAGTTACGGTCGACGTCCATACTTTCCAGCATCAGCTTGCCGCGATGAAGCAGCAACCGCAGACGACTCCGAACGAATGGTCGGAATTGCTTGAGCTGTATCGCGGGCCGATGTTAGAAGGCGAAGATTATTTGTGGGCGAAGCAGAGCGTGGAAGAGCTCGACCATACGGTGGAGAAGTGCCGCCTATCGCTGGTCAAAGCTTACTTGGATCACGGGCACGCCGAGAGGGCGATCGAGCTGGCGGAACGAATCTGCCTACAGTCGCCGTATAACGAGGAATCGTATCGGCTGCGGATGCAAGGCTTGCAAACGATGGGCAAGCACGATGAGGCGTACCATGTTTACCGGCTGCTGGAACAGTCGTTGGAAGAGCTGCAGATCGAGCCGTCCGAACTAACTAAGAGCTTGTTCAACAACTTGAAACGTATTGAGCGAAAGTGACTGAGCAGTGCTTGCAATATGCCGAAAATTCTGACCTCTAATTGCCATGAAAAATGCCCCTCAAGAATATCATTGGATTAACTGCAGTAGCTGTCCAATGTCTATTCTAAGGGGCACTTCTATTTGTTGCCTAAGTGTTTATATGTGCGCTAACTGGGATTATTACCATTCCAAAATCGCATCAAAATCGCTGCGATTTCCGCACGGGTAGCCGCACCGGACGGGGAACGAAGCAGACTCACTGATGCAGATCATAGCGGTAGATTCCGACACCTTTTTCTTCCTCTCAATGTGACGTCTTGCTTCGAAGATATTTCCCATAATTGTGCAGGGCGCCATAGCCTCCACTTATTTCGTTCAAACGCAGCTCTATAAATATTACTTTCTTATAAGCGACACTACACACTCCACATGACTGGAGTACGTAATATTGCGATGAATCAAGGCACTATTATCGTAAATTTTTTTGATAAATAAAGAAAAAGATCACCTATGATAAGGCGATTTCTTCAACTTTCGTTCCTCGTTAGCGGAATGACATTTCTTAATCTGAAAGAGCACGTTTTATGTTCGCTTTTGCTTCATCAACCAACCTTTCATCTTTATCATCAATTGCCTGCATCATTATCAAAATGGGAATATATATGGCAATTAATCGAGATAAGATCTTCGTTTCTTCATCTACATCCCCATATTCTTTGAAAAAGTCAGAACGCGCATCCGGAGGTAAAAAGCTATACACAACATTCAAATCACAAGCAGGATGTCCTATATTGATATCTCCCCAGTCGATAATCCCTGAAACTCTTCCATTCTCATCTACCAGTATATTTTTAAAATGAAGGTCACCATGAAGGAAAACATACTTTTGATTCACTCTTTCAGTTCTGAGCTGTTCCAAATAATTTGATATTGCATGATATTCTTCTTCACTGAAATGAAGGGCGAGATCGGAAATGAATTTATGTATCTTCTCCTTACGCATCGCAATATCAGTCAGATTTCTATGGTCATGTTGAACTCCATTTTCTTGGGCAATTTGCACAGGGAATGCATGTAAGCTTTTTAAAAATTGCGCGAGCGTTGTTGCTGATAGCGCTCGTTGCTTGTCAGTTATTCCGATTGGAAACTCTCCGAATAAATAGGGGTAGCCTAGGAAGGGTGCAGGATAATTATAATCCCCTTCCCCAAAAAATAGCGGTATCGAATATGCAATGGAAAAATAATCTTTAAGCTTAGGCAGTATCTTTCCTTCCATCCTTAAAGAATTAATTGCAACTTCTCTTCTTGGAAAGCGAAATGCATATTCGGCCCCGACAAGAAAAACAGTGTTATCCCAGCCATGCCCTAGTTTTTTTACGCTTTTTGTAGCTAACTGCGGAAACTGACTACTTATTAATTTATAAGCCAATTCTTCTGATACTTCCCATTCTGCATCCCATTGATTCGAACTTTCCATATCCTTTTATCGCATCCTTCGCAAAAATAGAAAATCTGCTCACCTAACCTTGACCCATTTCCCACATCATACCATGGATTTAATATTATATTTGAGAACTATCTAACCGTTTTGTTCCGCTAAACTGCCCGTTTCGCTTAATGCCAGTGCCTAAACGTATACGATCATATCATTACAATCAATGCCTTTGAGCCGCACCGTCACATCTCAATTATTGTTTCAGAATCATCAATATTAAGCACTCCACATGTGTGGAGTGTACAAAAAAAGACTCCAACTATCTAATCCCTTGTGCTTTCGATTTGTCTGAGATTTTCAGTGTCCCGAGCTGGAGATGAACCGAAAAAGCGGGAGTACTCTCGATTAAACTGCGAGGGACTCTGATAACCAACATGATAGGCGGCACTGGCTACTGGATAGCCCTCGAATGCAATGAGGTTTCGTGCCTCCATAAGCCTTAATTGCTTTTGAAATTGAATAGGGCTCAAACCCGTTGCCTTTTTAAACTGACGATGGAAGGTATTAATAGCCATACCCGATTTCGACGCCATCTCACCAATCTCTATTGGCCTCGTAAAATTATTACGAAACCATTTTATAACCTGAGAAATCTTGGATAAATTGCTTTCCCGCAGACCAAATTGCCTCAGATGCCATCCTTGTGGTCCCATTAGGACGCGATAAAGGATTTCACGCTCGTAAGCCGGTGCAAGCGCTGGAATATCTCTTGTTGTTTTGGATAATCGCAATAAGCGCAGCCACGCTTCCATCAATTCAACGTCCATTTCACAAGCTGCGAAATGCTCTGAAGCAGTTGGTATTAGATTGTCAGGAAGATCCCTTAACAAACTCTGAAGAACATTCTGATTCAACTTAAGACCAAGGGACATGTAAGGACGACCATCGCGATCTGGATGTACACTCCCGGTGGCAGGAACATGTACCGGTAACACGAAATAGGATGGCCCATTCAGGTTAGTGCTACGCTCCCCGATAGAAAGGATCTTTGTTCCTTGAACCGTAAAGCCTATCATCGGCTCGTAAAGCGCTGTGAGTTGATGTGCGGGAATGTCTCCCTTAATCATACTTAGCCCAGGCACTCCAGTTTCGATTTGTCGAGTGTCTGCGCCTTTCATTAGATCAATGATTTCATCAAGGATTTTATTCATGCACTTATTTTATCATATGACTTCTTACCCCTCAACACATCTTTGAAATGTCTCGGCATTTTTAGGCTCTTCATGTGCCATATATAAAGGATAATTCAAGTTAACCTAAATTGTCGTGGTTCTTTTAGGCAATCAAAAGGCATTATTAGATCTATATTGTTTCAGCAGATGCGACTAAAATGAAATCAGATCGAACGCATTATTAAGGAGGATCCTATGAAAATTGCAATTGTAACTGGCGGAAGTAATGGCATTGGAAAAGCGACGGCTCTTGAGCTTGGCAAGCGTGGAATTAGCGTCATTCTCACCTATAATTCCTATAAAGACAGGGCAGAGGCTGTCGTTAAGGAAATTGAGAACAATCAAGGAGTTCGGGCAGTCGCACTAAAGCTGGATTTGACTCAACTATCCACCTTCGAAGCTTTTGTTGTAGAAGTGAAAAAGAGCCTCAAAGACATTTGGAATACAACGACTTTTGATTACTTGGTTAATAATGGCGGTGTCGGTGGGCCAATGATGTTGACTGAGATGAGCGAAGAATACTTTGACAAGATTATGAATACCAACTTCAAGGGACCAATTTTCTTGACACAACAGCTTGTCGGATTCATGAATGATGCCGGATCCATCGTAAATACCACGAGCTCATCCAAAAGCCAATCATTCCCAGGCTACTCTGTCTACGGCTCGTTAAAAGCGGCATTCTCAACTTGGACTCGCTACATCGCTAAAGAACTTGCACCTCGGCAAATTCGAGTCAACGCAGTTTCGCCCGGTCCTACGCAAAGCAATTTTGGCGATGGAGTATTCGATAAACATCCTGAATTCATTAAGCCGTTGGCTGAGCAATCTGTATTTGGAAGAATCGGCCAACCCGAAGATCTTGCCAAGGTCATTGTGAATTTATTGTCCGATGATTTCAGTTGGGTTACAGCCCAAGATGTTGAAGTGTCCGGCGGACATTTGCTTTAAGAACCTCCATATGAAAAACCGATAACGATCATCAAGCTGCCGTAACCAGTTGGTTGGAAAAGTATATGAATTATTCTAGAAAAATAGCGGCGTAAGGGAACTGCCCCTTGCGCCGCTATTTTACATTATGACTCCCGCGCAGCCCAAAATACTAAAATATAACTATGAAAACAACCGACACGCTAGCTACATGAACAAGATCATTTATATTATCAATGCGCTTAATTTACTAACAAAGCGTTATCTCGAGCGCGATCTTAAAGTTTTCTTTATGTTTCATAGATAGACTAACCAACCATGATAAGATCGAGGAGGAAAATCGATATCATACTTCAGGGGGACAAACGATGAGGAAAAAAGTAGTCGGATTATTGATGGCAGTGCTGCTGTGCTTTCATTTTCCCGTTAGCTTTGCAGCAGGTACAACGAAATCTTCAGCTGACTTTACGGATTTGAAGGATCTGGATGCTGCAACGAAAGCCAAGTTCGACAAGATGATAAGCGCTGGTGTATTCGACGGTGTGAGCGAGGGCACATTCGGACTCAAAGAGGAAATGAACCGAGCCCAGTTCGCAAAGGTTGCGGCATTGACTAAGGGCCTTGAAGTCGATAAAGATTTGAAGACATCCAGTTTCAGCGACGTCAAGGCGGATGGCCCGAGCGGTTATGCGCTGCCCTACATTGAAGCACTTAAATCTGCTGGAATTACGAATGGCTCTGGCGAAGGCAAATATAATCCGGCCGGCAAAGTAACCAAAGAGCAGTTGGCCACATTCTTGGTCAGACTAATAGACCAGGACGCGGAAGCAAAGGCGAAGACTAGAAACGATAATACGGTATCCAACTGGGCGCAGGGTTATGTCGCTCTTGCGTTGGAACTAAAATTGTTGGAGAACGGAGCAGACGGAAAGTTCGGCGGTCAAGTCAACGCAACGCGCGATCTGCTTGTTACAGGCTCCTATGAAGCCAAGGGTCAATTGGAAGCACAGGCAGAACAAAAGAAGAAAGAGGAAGAAGAAAAGAAAAAGCAGCAAGGGCAGACTGGTTCTCCAGCTCCGCAGCCCGTACAGGCTACCGTTGAGACTCCTATGGCACTTCCTGCAGGCGGCGCGGTGACTTCGGGAACGCATGTTACTCTGACTTCGGCGACCGCATCCGCTGCTATATACTACACGACGGATCTCAGCGAGCCGACCACGTCCAGCACGCCGTATACGGGACTGATCATCATCACGAGCAGTACAACGATCAAAGCCATCGCCGTTAAGCCTGGCTCGAAGAATAGCTCAGTTGCGATATTCGAATATACGGTCGCGATGCCAATCGTTTTGCCAGAATCGATTTCCCCCTTGACCCAAGATCAACCTTACAACAGCAGCGTAGCCAAGCTTTCCGGAGGAACGGGGACCGTTACTTATGCAGTGACGAATGGAACACTGCCTGCGGGGCTGACTTTGAATCCAAGCACGGGAGCGATTACCGGAACGCCAAGCGTAAGCGGTGCATACCACTTTACGATCGGCGCGACGGATTCTGCAACGCCTCCGGCAACAGCAACCATGCAATATACGGGTAATATCACGCCTTCATTATCCAAAATGTCACTAGATTTAATCAATGAAGCATCGGCTTCGGGTGTATGGACGGGAGTTACTGAGACGACTTTTACCGATGCGGGAATTACGGGGGTCACATCTGAGAACCTATACGGTATCCAAGGCGTATTGCAAGACTATGATTACCCTTCAACAGCACTTCCAAAATCATTGCTCGAAATTCAAACGATTGTAGATGAGACTATTAATGTAGCTGCAATCTATGCCTTCTTAAATTCTTTCAGCGGAGGATCTGCCCCTACAGTAGAAATATTCGCTCGCGCCGGTATCACCGGTGTGGATGCTGCTAATTTAGACGCTATCTTAGACGAGCTTAGTTTGGCTTATCAGGAGTCTAGGAACAATCCTTTTGGAACACCGATGTCTACGAAACAAGATATTCAGGACGTTGTTGACCTTTTCTTAATCGTATAGCTTACTCTAGAAAAATAGCGGCGCACGGGAAGTAATCCCTGCCCGCTATTTTTTCATGGCAGCCAGCATATATCCGCTCCCCCGAATTGTAATAATTATCTCAGGATTGGCAGGGTCAGCCTCGATTTTTTTACGTAAATTACTGATGTGTACAGCAACCGTTCTCGTATCCTCCAGACTCTCCATTCCCCAGATGAGCTGAAACAAAGCATCGACACTGACGACACGATTCACGTTTTGGGCCATATAGGACAGTAGACTGAACTCTTTTTTCGATAAGAAGATGGTTTCACTGCCTATGATGACGGACTGTGCGTAGAAATCCAGCGTCAAACCCGGCAACTCCAGCAGCTGTTCCCTTCTGCCCTTTGACAACCTGCGAAGGTGCGCCTTGATCTTGGCCATGAGTACTCCCGGACTGAACGGCTTGGTCACATAATCATCACCGCCATAGGATAATGCACTGATTTTCACCTCGTCTTCCTCCAGACTGCTCAGAAACACGATCGGTGCATTCGTATAGCTGCGTGCATTCATACACCAATCAATACCGTTTTCATTAGCTAGCAGTACATCCAGAACAATTAAATCCGGCTCGAAAGACGCAAGTAGCTTCATGGCTTCTGTCCCGCTATGACTGTAGGAGGATATGAAACCCTCCCTTTCGCAATACACCTGAATAATCTCGCATATATGGGGATCATCATCGACGATCAATATTTTGTGCGTGTCCACCACATCGTCACCTTTCTTCATTTACAACACACAAGGAAGCGATACATAGAATACCGACCCGGTCGTGCCGTCGCTCTCCGCTCGAACTGTCCCTCTATGCGCTTGTACGATTTCCCTGCAAATCGCCAGCCCGAGCCCGCTGCCCTCTATTCCGTTCTCCACGCCCGGCCGATCATACTTGTAATTGCGATCGAAGATTTGCTTGAGCTGATCTGAAGGAATACCCGTGCCTGAATCTTGTACGCTAATAATCGCATAGCGGGTATCATCCACCTCGTCCACAGCTAGCGCAATACGCACCAGCCCACCTCTAGAGGTGAACTTCATCGCGTTCGACACCAGATTAAACAAAGCCTGCTCTAATCTTGGCGCATCCATCTCGACAATAGGCAAATTAAGCCGTTGATCTTCCGCATCTCCAATATCCAGCATGAAATGGAGCCCTGCGTCACGCACAACCAGCTCATATTGTTCAAAAAAACCACGCAAGAAGTGAATCACATGAACCGGCTCCATTCGGTACGAGACTTGTCCCGTCTCCAAATGCGACAAGAAGCTCAACTCCTCGATCATGCGGTTAATCCTTATCGTATTTTCCTGGATGTACTTCAAGTACTGTTCATTACGTTCCGGCTTGACCCTGTCCTGCACAGCTTCTACATAACCAAGCATGCTGGACAGCGGCATACGCAGATCATGTGTAATATAGGCAAGGAGCTTCTTTCTCCCTTGCTCGGAGTGAAGCAACCGGTCATACGAAGTGCGGAGATCATCATGAGCTGCTGATAAGGCCTGTGTGCGTTCCTGCACGGTCCTCTCTAAATTCATATTCAATTCAATCAGCTTGTTGTTAACGTCCTGCAGCTCTCGTGCATTCCTCTCCTCGTTCGATGCCGCCCTCGTAAATCTTAAAGAGAGCAGAATCATCTGTGCGATCGTAAATACCAACAGTCCAAGGGGAGATGTATTTCCAATCAGTGACCATTCGTTGTAATATAAAAAATCGTTGATGACCGTAACTAACGCAACCACCGACACCAGCAGGAAGATCAGCGCTCCCTCCATACGCTGCGTAGCCACTCGGGCCAATCCAACCATCAGATAAATCATATGGAAAACAACCATCACACCGATCATCAGTAATAATTTTGTATATATAAGCGCAGGGGTCACCGCAACAACGATACAGAATGCACTGGTTACAATCCGCGAGCCAAGCTGAAACCAACGCGACACATAATTGGGAAAGATGCAATCAAAGTACTTCGTGATGATGTATCCACTGCTGCACAGAATCAGGTACTCGAGCTTGAACTGCAAGCCCCATGGAAAAGCTGGCCACAATTGTGTGAGCAATAGCTCGCCGACCAGCAACGACCGGATACCGAACAACAGGGTGAACAGACCAAAATACAATGGAGCCCTGTCTTTGCGTCGCAGGATGAACAACAGCAGGTGATACACGCCAATCACTAGCAGGCTTGCGGTGATGAACATTTCAGCAGCGATTCTCAGATTGGTCCTGACCGCTAACAGATCACTGCCGCCGAGCTCTATATACTTGGTGATACCGCCACGCTTATGATGAAAGTTGGCGACTTGCATAACCAGCTCCACTCTGTCATTCTCGGGCTGGAAGAACACTAGCTTCGTTTCCAGATGCGGAGTCACGCCACTTTTGTCCTGACCAACTACACCAACTTCTTCCAACAACTCACCATTAACCCATAATTTATACGCATGAAAAATGGTAGGCAGCCGCAAAGCAAGCCGCTCGTTCCGATCCTGCTCGCTAAGCTCAATGACCACCCGAAAGGTTGCAAAGCCTGTACCGTTCAACTGCTGACCATCCAACCGATAGCCTAGCCAGGAGCCCGGGATGCTGATCCAGCGGTCCTGATTTCCTTCCCTGACCGAACGAATCTGTATGTCCTCTGGTGACAGCAGCTCTTGCCAGTAGAACGCCCACTCCCCTTGTAACTTTAACGGATTCTTACTGACATGAACATGCGTTAGATCCAGAATGCCTTCTTTACTTTCGATCTTAGGGGAATCCGATGCAGAGATGACGGCATAGCTTGCAACCAAACCAACAACAACGGCAGCAGCTATATAAAGCAAGATAGTGCGAGAACCGATTCGGAGAATTCCCCTCATTATGAACCCTACCCCAATCTACAAGAGCGCAATAAGTAAGTTGATTAACTAAATAATATCATCATTAAAGGAAAATGTACCCTGCAAATATCAGCGGGGCCGTTGAACGCAAACAACACTGAGGTCCTTTTTGAAAAAAAGAAAAACCGTCCCCCCGGACGGTTCATTAACGTGCAAACACAAAGAGAACGGTGTAAAAAACTCTCAAGGAATACGTTTGTTACATGTTACCTAGGAAGATGCTTTATTACAACAGACTGATAGATATATGTTAACCAAAGAATGGATGTTAAAGCTGCTTTACAGCCGTTCACAATTAATGATTTTTTAGAAGTTAATTAGGGATAAAACCGGTGCGCTCTATTTCCTTGTTGCCTGTCAAGTGGTGATATGTAATATCCTTCAAATCACTTGGTGGTAATTCATTATCTAAAATTATAACCTGATACTTATTTGAATATTTTGCTAAGTGTTTGAAAAAAGATTCTTTTACGCTTGTATTTACATCTTCATTTTTTGCATTTTGGATTTTATCACGTTCCTTATATGTCGTTAATGGAGAATCTAAAATAACAAAGCCTGGGTGTGGGAGTCCACGATTAGTACAATAGTCCATAATAGCTAAAATAAATGCAGAGTTAATTATTGCCCTAGCTCCTTTTCCATAGGAAGCTTTGGTTTTCCCTGCTACAATAACATCAGTTTTTTTATTGTTAAATTGGACATCATCTTTATCATTGATAAAACTCCATTTTTCAAGAAACATCTCTATAATACTGCAGAATTCAATTAATAGTTCATCAGATAATTTGTTAATTTCAGCTTTACTTACATTAGATTTTGTTTTTTCAATTGTAGCATTGAGCTTAATAATACGAGCATTCATTTCAGATAACTTATTTTTTCCTTTTTGAACATCAATAACATGGTCCCTTACTTTTAAATACTTTTCATAATCAGATATCTCAGAGGAAATAAACGTTGATTGTGTCCTCAACAAACCTTCTAATTCATTAATTGAAGTTTGTTTCTTTTGCATTAGCACATCATTCTCTAATAAATCATCTTCAAAATCTGATATCGTCTCGTCTAAGTCTGACAAATGTGAATTCAATTTCTGTTTCTCTTTATTGATAGCAATATAGTAGATTTCCTTTGGCTGATTTTCATTTTCTATTTGCGTACTACAAACAGGACAAATTATATCTGTAAGTTGGTCAATATAATTGTGAGACTGATCAATAAAATCCAATCTTTCAATATCTGATTCGTAGTTCTTTTTTAACATTCTAAACTTTATTAAATTATCCTTGATTCGTGCCTTTTCGTTTGATAAAACACGATATTCGTCGATTAATAATCTGTGCTTGTTTTCCTGTTCTTCCACTTGTGCTTTATTTTCTTTTATTAAAAGCTCTATCTCTTTAATTCTTCGATCAACATTCCCCACACTTTTTTCCTCTAAAGATTCCTCTAATCGAGAAATCTCTACCCTTAATTCATTGCTTAAAAACGTTAACTCCTCAATTCTTCCTCTAAGCTGTGCTTTCTTTACTTCAACACTTTCAGATTTGACATATTTTTTATAATCATTTCCAGTAAGTAATGTGAAGAAGGTTGCTGTTTCTTTAGTAGATTTTGCATCACGTGTTGTATCTCCTAGAAAAACAGCTGAATTACTCTGCACTATTCTCGATTCATTCAACATCATTAACGGGACAAATTTTCTGAATGTAAACGCTTCGGTTTCACCTTTAGTTGTTGATTTTAAAACATTTTCATACCTACAATCAATAAGACTCAGTAGTTTAGATGATAAGCTTTTTTTAGCTTTTGAATCACTTGATAAAACATTCTCCGAGACATCATCAATATGGTCAATATCTGAATGATACATAAATATATTAGTTTTCTCATTTTCATTTAAACTTCTTTTCAAAGTAATTATTTGTTTAGACTTCTTGTCTATAAATTCCAACAGTACATTATTATATCCTATTGACTCTTCAGGCTTCTCTGGAAGCTCACTTCCACCCAGTATATAATTGATACATCCAAATGCAAACGATTTTCCGGTATCTGATGCTCCTGCAATAATATTTAATCCATCATTGAAAGTTAGTATCGCATCTCTTTTACCTATTCCTTGAAGTACGAGTTTTCTAATAATTAGACCAAATTCACTCAATGAAGTCACCTACCGAGTTATACTCTTTTTCAAATTCACCTATCCATGAACCTATATTCTTATTTATGTATTTATACATTTGAGCATCAGAATAGTTCAAGAATTTTTCATTTACTACTACAATATTTTTCTTTAACAACTCAACATACCCATTACAAAATAGGCCAATAAATGGATCAGTTACTCTGTTTTTCTGATAATAAACCCCTGTCTTTGTATACTTAATGTCCATTAATCCCTTAGAAACCATAAGTCCAAGTCCTTTATTAATAATATTTCTCCTAACTGCAATTTCGGAAGAATGATTGGGATTGTCTGGATGTAAACTTCTATGAGCTTCATCAATGTCTTTTAAATGTAAAATAAAATAATCATAGTACATAATTCGCTGGGAACTCATTCGCTTTTCACATAATGATAAAATAAATAGTGCTCTTACACCGACTTCCTCAGGAGAGTTAAATATTCTAATTTTATTCGCTATCATAGATCCACTGCAACTCCTCATCATTAACCAGTTCGTGGCAGATACCGCTTTTCTCTAATATATTAATAGCTCCTAATTCAGTACTATTAATAGGAAGAATTTGGGATCTTCCGACAGTTTCATCTACTCGTTTCAAGTCAGTATCGTATTCTATTTGACAAGTTGCTATAACTCCATGAAGAACTTGATTTTTTACATCATCGTAGGCATCATCACTAATTAATTCATCTCGAGCAAATCTTTTTAAAGCCTGTGCATTATGAAAACACTCTCTTTGACGTTTAAAGTGCTGATGTAAATTCTTCTTTAGTTTAAGTATCTCAATATTATTTATTGATGTATTTTCATGTTTGGAATATACCTGTAATAATTGATCAACATATTGCATTCTTAATTCCTCATCCTCAATATCTTCTTGAGGCTTGTTTACTTTAGGACGCTGCTTCAGACCTCCACCAAAATGATATTTATACCATCTAGTTTTAGCGAATTGTTCTATAAGAGTCGCAGGTGAAATCTCAGACACAATAGAGAAGTCAAACTGTTCAATATAAACTTTCAGTTCAGCTGATAAAGGTAATCCGGAAGATAATATTTTTCTTTTGCCTGCACAGTATTTATCCCAAGTATCAATTAATTCTCTATTTATTTTTGATGGGTGTTCAACCAAATCTCTTAAATCTTGTCCAATACCATTGCTTGCAACAATAAAATACTTTCGAGGTCTATTGTATTTTCCAATCATCGTATAGTAACAGAGCTTTCCGAATTCACTCATATAGCCAGATGGAGCAAGCGGGTCTTTATACCTTTTACACTGAAAAATATCAAAACTTTGCATTGAATTATCTAAATAGGCTACAATATCACGTCCGGAATCTTTAGAGCCACCTATTTGAGCAACACTTTTATAATTTTCATATTGCATTAAATATCCTACTGCCCATTCGCAAACTATATCTTCAAATTCTCCAGCTTCAATAATTCTTAAACGAACTAATGGGTCAATTGAAGTGTCAAATATTCGGCTAGTATCAATAGATGCTCGCGGTGGAGCTACTGGAATAGTTTCCAATTTTGAGTCCCCCTGCTCTAGTAATTCTATATTCCCTAAGACTATACTCCTAATTTTATCATATAAGGACATGGAAGTAACATCCATTGTATCGAAAATTAACTAAAGGATTTTCAACACTATGTGTCTTAAAAAAACGGAGTAGCCTGTAAACAAGCTACTCCGGTCGATTATTACTGGTTAATATATTCCTTCAGTAAATTATCTCATCTCCCGATTCCGTGTTCCATGAACTGGGTTTAAAATCAAACTGAACAAAATTCCTTCAATTAACTAGACAATTCTTTCCTATACTAAGGAACGTTATTATTTAAACTGATACAGCCCACCTACAGACAAAACATTACTATTTCATCTTTACGTTTAAAGTGGCTCTAAATCAAAGCGTTCTCACGAGCCATACGCAACACTACTGCACATGTACCATCTGTAAATTTTTGTTTTCAAGTAGCACCATCTATGTGCACTCCATTAAATAAATTTGGATAAATATCAAAAACATGAAGAATTTTGTTTATATTAGTCTTTGAAGTCACTGAAACTAAACCTGGTATATCTCCAAATTTAAAAAACTGATCATTTATGCTACCAGAATACTGATTTAGTAGAAACGCTAAAAAAAACTTTTCACCTGATGATATAGACCGTGTCGATCTTTTAAGATGCTCAAAATTCAAACCAACAACATCATTTTTTTTATCCATTGTACTTTTTCTTATTACTATACAATCTTCAAATTTTAATAAAGGAGTCTTAAATATTTCTTCCCACAAGTCTTTTATAAGTTTGTACTTCGTATATTTTTGGTACTTCATTTTTAAAGACTGCTCCAATTCAGATAACACATTCAGTAGGACGTCTATAAGATTCTTCGCTTTCTCAAGCGAAAAACTATCGTTATTACTTGTCCCCGAACCTAAGATATATTTCCTTTTTGAAACAGTGTTATCATGTGCAAGTTTATTCCTATACTTAGATACCTCATCTATAACATTTTTATTAAATGGCAGTTCAATTGATATAAGCTTCTGCATTTTTTGTAATAGCGCGACTGCATCTCCTTTTGAAATAGATTTTATTTCAGCTTCGATGATGCTATAAAGGATGTAATTTGATGAATAGATATTATTAATTATATCTGAATATTTAAGCTTAGGCTGCTTTTCGTCTGATAACTTCTCTGGGAAGGCGGCGAGTATTCGCCTTACAACCTCACAAATGCTGCTTTCAAAAAGGGCAAATGAATAAACAAAAAAAGCTTCATAGTTTTGTTTATTCATTTGCCCGAACATATCATTAATTTTCTCAAAGTTGACTCTGAGATCATTAATTAATTCTTCACAAACAAATACCCTCATTAATTTTACACCGCCTATTCCACTAACTTCTACCATTTTTAAGATGATTATCTAAAACTCATCTGTGTGGAATCATGCTCCCAAGTGACTGAATTAACGTCCATATTATCCTTGAATATAAGCAGATTTCATTGAATTACAAATTAATTAGCCGATATAATTTATCGTCAATATCCTCCGCTTCAATCTCAGACTCATCTTTTTTATCATATAAATTTTCAAGATAACAATGTAGAATTCTTAATTTGGAGTACACGCTGATTTTATCAGTAAGTAAATGTACACATGTTTTTAATCGTTCGAAATAAAGATTCAATCCTACGTCTATCTGATGAACACCTGCATTTTTTAATTCGGAGTATGTTTTTAAATCAAGATTAGGTATAGAATTTTTTAATTTAATATTATATTGGGGTTTAAAATGATAAATTAGCATGGCCTCAATCACATTAACCACTGTAGCATCTGTTATTTTCTTTCCCAATTCATCAGTAGTTTGCCAGTGTGAGTTCCCAAAATACATGGTGGTCATGGAGTCTGGGGTCATAACTGTATGTAACTTAGACTTCGCATGAAGCAAAAATATTACCAGTTCTTTATCTCTATACTTCATATTATAGTCTCTATATATCTTCAAAATCTTCTCATGACTGCTCAATCTATCAAAGATATTTCTACCTTCACCAGTATCAAGAGATTGTCCAATATACAAAATTTCGTACTCCTCGCTTGTTTCCCAATTTTGATTGGACATACTTATTAGATCGTATATAGATAGCTTCTTTTGGGCATATATGTTAGACCTATTAAAGAAATCAACATGATTTTCCCTAATAAATTCGATCCCGTAATTAGTCAACCCTATTTCAATTGTAGTTCCATAATCACTAGTATTAATCGCAATGGACCCATTGGGAACTTCAAAAGGCAATAGTATAATATTCGATATTTTATAACTCTCGTTTATCTCCAAGCATTTATAGCTGACAACTAATTGTTGATTGATGCAATGAGCATCTACTATTTGATACTTTCTTGCTAACATAACCATATAAATATTTGTATTTTTGTAGTGTGAATGCTGTTCACGAACATCATCCAAATGCATATATGGAAATATAAACTGTTCATCGAAAAAAATCTCAAGTAGTTTCTTCACAAAAAGCCCCCCTCTTTTTGGATATGCTTTAAACGTTAAATACCTTCTACACTATTTTCATCGTACCCTGGGATATTCCAGTGGCCTAAAACTTCCATACTATTCATTTTATATCTTACTGAAAAAACAATTTATACATACTACTATTCTACAATATCTCCGTATTTTTCATAGCACTTTCTTAAACTTAAGTGGTCTGAACTATCCTCGCTTTTCTTCTATTCATAAATCCCAAACACTTACAACGATCAAGTTTCAACAGGAAAATAAATACTTCTTAAAAAAAACAGTATCTCTGCTATTTTGTTAGGTACTGATGAAGAACCCGTACCTAACTTCATCTCCACTAGCCGAGCAAAATTCCCCTGAGGAATTATTGACTAATTGTAGAACAAGTAATGACACATAAAGTGTACAAAAAGCCCAAGCGCTAACTACGCCTGAGCTTCGTCCCATAGGTAAATGTGGCTCCAAAACACTACTCCCTAATTAACAACACACAGCACTCCACATGTATGGACTACGTACAAGATTATCAGAACAAAAAAACGGCATCTCTGCCGTTCTGAAGGTTAAGTATGGTGGAGAGAAGCAAGTTAGCTTTAAATTAGTCCAGACTTTTGCAGCAGCTTCTGAACAAGGGTCGCGACCTCAGCTCTGGAAATATATGCTTTTAGCGCAAGTTGCGCGTTGCTTCTCCCGGTAATGTTTGTAACTCCAAGCAGTCGACAATACTGCTCTCCGCCCACTCGGAGACGTTGCTCGCATCTGCGAAGGAACTCAGTAATTTTCCTGATACCTTGATGTCATCAAGGCTCGCTTTAGCTTTTACGGCAAAATCGAGCGGTGGGACGACATGGGTGAACCCCTTTGCAACGAACTTCTGGCAACCAGAATATATCCGGTCCCCCGAATTGTGATAACTAAGAATAACAGTCCACCTCAAACACAAGCAAAGAAGCCCGAAAACTAAATACATTCAGGCTTCAATATACAGGAAAATGAGGCTCTTAACTACTACTTCCTTACAAGCAACACACAGCTCTCCACATGAACCGTCCATGGAAACATATCGACCGGCGTCACTTCCGCCGTCCGGTAACCGCCGTCCTCCAGCACACGCAGATCGCGAGCCAGCGTCGACGGGTTGCAGCTCACATAGACGACACGCTCCGGCTTCATCGCCAGGATCGTATCAAGCAGCGCAGGATCACAGCCCTTGCGCGGCGGGTCAACGACGATAACATCGGCGACGATGCCTTCCTTGCGCCAGCGAGGAATGACAACCTCCGCTGGACCTGCTTCGAACGCAGCGTTTGCGATACCGTTCAGCTCCGCGTTGCGCTTCGCATCCTCGATTGCCTCCGGTACAATTTCGACGCCGTACACATGGCCCGCTTGCCGCGCGAGGAACAACGAGATCGTGCCGATCCCGCAATAAGCATCGATAACCGACTCCGTGCCGGTCAGTCCCGCGTACTCCACCGCTTTGCGGTACAGCTCCACCGTTTGCGCCGGGTTCACCTGGTAGAATGATCGTGCGGAGATTGCGAAACGGATGCCGTCGAGCTCATCATAGATGACCTCACTGCCCCATAGTACGCGCGTCTCGTCGCCGAATACGACGTTCGTGTCCCGCTTGTTCACGTTCTGCACGATACTCTTCACAGCCGGGAGCGCCTCGCGGATTTGCTTGATCCACTCCTCCGCCTGCGGAAGCTTTGTACCGTTCGTGACAAGCACAACCATAATTTCACCCGTGATAAAACCTGTCCGCGCCATCACATGGCGAAGCAGCCCTTTGCCGCTTTCTTCATCATAAGCCGATATGCCAAGCTCCCGTCCGATCGTCTTCACAACACGCACAACCTCGTCATTGCGGTCATGCTGAATGAGACAATCGTCCATATCGATAATTCGGTGGCTGCCCCGCGCATAAAAGCCAGCGATCAGTTCGCTGCCCGCTCCACCGCTAGCACCAACAGGCACCTGTGCTTTATTCCGGTAGCGCCATGGCTCTGCCATGCCAACCGTAGGATGCACAATAATTCCCTCGCCCATAGCGTCATCTTCGCCATCCCCATTGGCAAAAGCCTTTCCGCCCGCAACCCTCAGCTTGCCGATCCGCTCCAATGAATCGATGACATGCTGCCTTTTCCACTCCAGTTGAGCCGGGTAATCGAAGTGCTGCAGCTGGCAGCCCCCGCATTTGTCGAAAATATCGCAAGGCGGCTCCACACGGTCGCTGCTCTCCGATAGCAGCTCCTCCAGCCGGGCATAGCCGTACTGCTTCTTCACTTTCATAACCTTCGCCCGTACTCTCTCGCCAGGCAAAGCGCCTTGAATGAACAAGGTAAAACCGTCGGCGCGTCCGACACCTTCTCCGTCATGGGTCAAGCCGATAATATCGACCGTTACCTCTTCATTTTTCTGAAACGGTGCATCTTCACGAGCCTTTTCCTTTACATTCGTTCCGCCCTTGCTCCCCGCTCCGTTCCGGACGCCAGCTCCTCTGCTCCCTGTCTGCCTTCGAGCTCCGCCGCCTGCTTGTCCTCTGCCGTTATTGCCTCTTCTGCTCATCCCAACAATCTCCGTTCCTCATGCTTTATCCCTCTAGTGTAATCCATCTCCAAAAAGAAATAAACCTCCATAAGCAGCCAATCGCCACCCGGCGCAGCTTGCCTACAAAGGTTTATTCATCACTATCTATTAACGATACGTCGAGATACCCGTCTCATCGGTAAAAATCTGCAAATGCGACGGCAGTACCGAGAACGTAAACGGCAACCGGCCGCCATATTCCCCGTCCAGATTAATCTGTACATAATCCGGTGTCGTCACCTTCAGCTCACTCGTCCGAAAATGAATAAAATGCGAGTCGTTCAAATGTTCGCCGCGCAGCGCCATCGTCGCAAGGCGGATAAACTCCGCCAAATTGCATTTTTTCAGCAAAATGACATCAAACAGCCCGTCGTCCACCTTGGATTCCGGGGCCAGCTTCTCGAAGCCGCCAACAGAGTTGCTGTTGCAGATAAGGAACAGCATGAATTCCCCGTCAAATCCGCCAACACCCGCCGCTTCAAAGCTGAGCTGTGTTGGACGGAGGCGGGTCATTTTCTCCAGCCCCTTCATATAATAGGCCAACTGCCCGATCATCGTCTTCAGCTTGCTTGGAACGTCGTAAGTCAGCTCCGTCAGCGATCCGCCACCGGCGATATTAATGAAATAGCGATTATTCGCCTTCCCTACATCAATCGGCCGCGTATACTGCTGAATAATCAGGTCGCAGGCATATTCCCAATGCCGTGGAATCCCCATCGCCCGGGCAAAATCATTCGTCGTGCCCAGAGGCAAAATGCCGAGGGGCGGCAGATTAGGCTTTTCCGCCAAGCCATTGATGACCTCATACAGCGTTCCGTCACCGCCGGCCGCAATGATCATGTCATAACCACGCTCTGCTGCCTCGGCAGCCGCAAGTGTCGCATCGCCCTCGCCCGTCGTCGCATGACAGCTTGCTTCGATACCGGCCTGATCAAGCTTTTGCAAAATATCCGGCAGCCGGCGCTTCATCTCTTCCCGTCCCGATGTCGGGTTATAAATTAATCTTGCTCTTTTATGTACCATACGATAAAGCCCCCACTACGAATACCGTTCCGTCGCCTCAAGCTGCTCAAGCCAAGTAGAGATCCGTCTCTCCAGCCAGCGCGCAACAGCAGGATGCGGCAGCATCGCCTCGCCGTTATAGCGATAGTCCAGCCCAGACAGCCGCTTCGGAATGACCGTATTCGTAAAATATCCTTTGCTCAAAAATAGCGGCACAACAATCACCGCTTCATCCGGCCTGTTCTGTTGAAGCTCACGCATTCGAGCCGCAGCCTGATCCGGCAGCAGCATCGCCGTCGCCGCATGCGCAAAACCGCCAAGCTCTCGCATCCGTTCCGCTAGACGATTCAGCCCATGCTGCCATCGCTCGTGAAATACCGGCTCCTTACTGCCATGACCAATTAACAGCAGCGTCTCCCGATCAGCAGCCGTCGATAATGGCCTTATGTTCGACAGCAGCAGCTCTATAATTTCTTCATCCTCGTCAATCGGCTGGCCCATATGAATGCTGGTGGTACGTTCCACCCGGAAGGTTCCTAGGTCACCCTCCAGGTCTGAGATTGGCGGAAGTCCAAAGGCTTGCCCGATTTCATCGACATGCGTACTGCCGGACGAGACGAACAACGGGAGCACGAACAGCTCCGTTACACCTTGTGCTTCCAATGCATCAATACCGTCTTGGATGAGCCGCCCCTCCACAATTTCGAGGAAAGACGAATAGACCGGCACGCCCTGAAGGGATGGCAATGACACGGCGGCAGCAGCCACCGCTTCATCTACAAGCCTTACCCACTCTGCTTCCCGCGAACCATGGCTGATAACGAGTATGCCGGGCTTCATTGCTTATCGTCCCAAACGCTCTAAAGCCATTTTATACCCGTCGTTGCCGTAATTCAAACAACGCTTCACCCGTGAGATTGTTGCTGTGCTGGCGCCTGTCTCTGCCTCAATCTGGTTGTAGGTGCTGCCTTTGCCGAGCATGCGCGCAACCTCAAGCCGCTGAGAGAGCGACTGGATCTCGTTGATCGTGCACAGATCGTCAAAAAAGACGTAGCATTCCTCCACCGATTTAAGAGTCAAAACTGCTTCAAATAACTGATCGATCGCTTTATCGTTAAGCTTTTTAAGCTGCATGCAAATCCACTACTTTCCTATAAGTTATTGCTCACATTGTAACTTTTTTAGGGCATTTTTTCAAGCATTACCGTTTCGACGCTTTACAGGACGGAAGAGTCCTTTATTAGGGAGACAGGGCTGCTATCCCGATTTTTTATTGGTGACCCGTGACAATCGTCCAATCCGTATGTTCGCCTATCCCATAGACTGCTATTAAGCAGAACATACAATGAGAAAAGGGTTGTGATCCGCGTGAACTACCGCAACAACAACGGCGGCGGTTATCCGCAGCACTACTATCCGCCGCACTCGCCTCACGGCGGCCATCACCGCCAGGCGCTGACCCAGAAGAGCCAGGGCGTCTCCAGCCTGTCTCAGACATTCGGCGTGAACCAGGAGATTGACCCGCCCGTACCGGCTGTTCCCATACAGGAATCTCTGGCTCCCGTGGTCGTACCGGCCACAGCCGCCGAGCTGGTCGAGACGACCCAAGCGGCACCGGCAAAAGGGGGACTGTTCTCCCTCGACAAACTGGGTGACATCAAAGGCTTCGTCGACCGCCTCGGCGGAATCGACGGCATTCTGAACACCGTCACCAAAGTGCAGAAGGTCGTCTCCACCGTGTCGCAAATGGCGCCGATGGTCAAAGTGCTGATGGGCTCCTTCAAGAAATCGAGCGATGATTCCGACGAGTCCGATGAATTTATTCCAAAGAAGCGCAAGCGCAGACGTAAACGTACAGGTGCCTCAAAGGGACAGCGCAAACGGAAGTCAGTGAAGAAGAAGCTGTAACCATCTCCTGCTCCGCAATGAAGGACGCAAGCCAGTTGGCTTGCGTCTTTTCAAATTTCAGTCTGCCTGGTTGTCCGATCTGTCTGGCTGCCTAGTTGTCTGCCTGATCTGCCTGATCTGCCTGGTTGTCTGTCTGATCTGTCTGGTTGTCTGCCTGGTCTGCCTGGACAATTAGCTTTTTCTAACAGTAGAGAAATCCGCGCGTGCACATCCTATAGCGAACCTGATTCGCAAAAGAGCGAATCCAAGTTCGCTGTGTAACTCCAAACTAGCGACGGCATTGGCTGCAACGAACTAAACTTCGCTTTTCGTGAACCTTCCTTCTCCAACAGCGAACTTCTTTTCGCTAATGCTGCTGCTTCGAGCAAAACCGTATGTTTTGCTCGAATACTACGAACCTGTCTTCGCTATTTAGCGAAGACGATTCGTTGCAGGTTAAATGGATACGTTTCAGCCCGCATACTTAAAGTAAATAGATCCGCACGCATGATGGGCAAGACCTACAACGAACCTGATTCGCAAAAGAGCGAATCCAAGTTCGCTATGTGACTCCAAACTAACGACAGCATTGGCTGCAGCGAACTAAATTTCGCTTTTCGAGAACCTTCCTTCTCCAATAACGAAATTCTCTTCGCTAATGCTCTAGCACAACCCCGTTCTGTACGTTTTTGAGTAAAATCTACGAACCTCTCTTCGTTAATTAGCGAAGACGGTTCGTTGTAGTCAACCAGCTAAACATGTGCTATGTGTCCTGTCCCAGTGGGTATCGATGTGCTGATATTTTCTGTATGCCCTGTTGCGTTCATTGTGTTGGGTGTGCTTGCTGGGTTTACTGGGTGTTGGTGTGTCTAGTCTGTACGATATGTCTGCTGTATCAGCTGGGTCAGCGGATCTCCGCAGTATCCTCTATGTCCTGCTTGTAAGGGATAGCTTTGTATGGTTGGTTTCTGTTCGGTACGTCTTGTGCGGTCTTCTGTTGTGTGCGCTTAGGGTAAGCGGAGCGTTTTGAGTTCAGGGCGACTTTTCGAAGGTTCTATCCATTAAACATCGTGCAAGCGATGGGAAAATGGAATCAAGAACGGCGGCATGAACCAAAACGCGCAGCGAACCCAGAACTCGACAGCACACAACGCTACACAGAGAGAACCCGCACCACATAAAAAAGACTGCCAAGAACTCCCGGCAGCCTCCAATCCTTTTAGTAAAACACATTATCGATAACCCAATAAACAGCATAAGCCATAAAGACAGTAATCGGAATCGTAATAATCCACGCGACGAAGATACGGCCAGCGACCGACCAGCGAACGCTGGAGAAGCGCTTCGCACTGCCTACGCCCAGAATCGAGGACGTAATAACATGCGTCGTACTTACTGGCAAATGAATCAGTGTCGCAGTCAAAATAACGGCTGCCGAGCCGATATCGGCGGCAAAGCCATTGATTGGCTCGATTTTGAAAATCTTCGTGCCCATCGTTTTAATGATTTTCCAGCCGCCGACCGAAGTGCCGAGCGCCATTGCAAGCGCAGCGGACAGCTTAACCCAAAGCGGAACGTCCATCGTATCTTGAATACCTGCCGCTACCAAGGCGAAGGTAATGATACCCATTGCCTTTTGCGCATCATTCGTTCCGTGCGAGAACGATTGGAATGCAGCGGTAATGATCTGTCCGAAGCGGAAGCCTTTGTTCACTTGATGCGGGCTGGAACGGGCAAAAATCCGTTTCAGAATCCACATGATGATAAAGCCCGCAGCAAACGCGATCAGCGGAGAAATGAGCAGCGCTTTGACGATATCGAGCATACCGCTGCTGTTGATCGAACCCGTGCCTGCTCCTGCAATGACCGCGCCTGCAAGCGAGCCGATCAAGGCATGGGAAGAGGAAGAAGGAATACCGAACCACCAGGTGATGAGATTCCATACGATGGCGGACACAAGTGCGGCAATGACAATCTCAACGCCATTGGGGAGATCAGCCGGATTGGCGACACCGCTGCCAATAGTTTTCGCTACACCGGTAAAGGTCAAAGCGCCTACAAAGTTCATGACAGCTGCCATCATAATGGCAACACGCGGCTTTAACGCCCGCGTCGATACCGAAGTAGCAATCGCATTGGCTGTGTCGTGAAAACCATTGATGAAGTCAAAGCCGAGCGCAAGAATAACGACTACTGATAGAACCATTAAATCCATTTGAATTGACTCCTACTCTCTACTATCTGGTTAGCTGTTGCGCATAATGATCGATTCCAACGTATTGGCTACGTCTTCGCAATAATCGGTCGTTAGCTCCAGCATTTCGTAGATTTCTTTGCGTTTAATCAGTTCAATCGGATCCTTCACATTAGCGAACAGGCTCTTAATTGCAACGCGCAGCAGATCGTCCGCTTGGTTCTCCAGCTCGTTGATCGCGATATTCGGTTCGCGGATCGCAAGCAGTTTTTTCTCCGTCAGCAAGTAAATGGCCTTCTTGATTTGATTAGCAGAGCGCAGCAAAATATCGCCAAACAACGTGATGTACTCGTCCTTTTCATGAACGTAGTACATTTCGAAGCGCGAAGCGCAAGCTTCAATGCCGTCGAGAACATCGTCGAGAGACGTCGTAAGCGCCATTATATCTTCCCGCTCAATCGGGGTAATGAACGTCTTGTTCAGTTCTTTGAGAATGGTGTGGACGTATACGTCGCATTTGCTTTCGTATTCTTTCATCGCCTTTGCGAAAGCTGTCACATCCGACAGGTCAGAAACCCCGTTTGAAAAGTACTGTACTGCTTCTACTAAGGTGTCTGCCATTTCTTCAAACGTTTTAAAGAAAATGTCTTTTTTCTTAAACATCGTAATCCCCTTTACCTGACTGGATGTTGAGGCTCATAAAATAAGCCCAGATAATCTTAACATAGTTTACTTTAGTTTTGTTAAGGGAATGTAAAGGATTTATGAAAACTTTTATTTTTTTCGTATTTCATTACAAATAATTAAAAAACACGCCCCGCAAGGAGCGTGTTTACAACAATTCCCTATCAACATTCGTATAACCGAATCGTCAAGTTGGAAGCACTCTTTGCCTGTTAAGAGTGTTTCCGTTAAGGCGCCATTTTACCCAAAAACGATATGATCCTCGAAGGTTGGCGTATTCGGCACAACATGGAAATACGTTACGCCCGGCACAAACGGCAGCTCAGCTCCGTCCTTCATAATACGAATCATATTGTCGCTGCTGCGCACCCATTCGCATGTGATCGCCTTGCCTTGCTGGAACAGCATGGCCGAACCGCCTGCATGAAGATCCACTTCCAGCCGTCCGACATCATCAAGCGTTTTATGCTTTGCGCCAAGCACCACCAGATTCGCGGCTTTCAATTGCTCGTTATTGTTCATATCGACATGAGGCTCGCCATTAATGGAGCGCTGGTATAGGCCGCTCGCTGCATCATAGGCGTACGACACTTTATAATTTTTCAAAGTAAAGCCGATTTCAATAGTTGTCGCATCCGCGCCGGCTCCTGCTGCAGCTGACACCGGAACCGCTCCGTCCTGACTGCCCGGTATGAACGAATAGACCGGAACGGAACGTTCGCTTGCATAGCCCCGCTTATCTGCCCCGTTCCGAAGCTTCTCCAGATCCGAATAGAGATTATGCGGCGCTTTCCGCTCCTTGCTGCGCCAGAAATAGCTTCCCGCATTCGAGATTTCATCCAGATAAGGCTTCTTCTGCTGCTGCAAAATCGCATATGCGTCATTGCTGCCCCCTGCATGAGCAAGAACGGCACCATAGCTTTCCCCAATATCGATCAAGTAAGGACGTATACTGCGAATCGGACCAATGGAATCTGTAAGCTTGTCCGTGCTCTGGAAAATCGCGATCAATCGCGTAATGCCGCCTTCCGCAAGCACTTCCCATACGATATCGGCATTCGTTAACCCGGATTGCGGGCGGGCAGGCTTCAAATTGTTGATCATGACCGCAATTGGACGAGAGCCTGCTTCCATATCTCTTCCCAGACCGGTTAATGGTGCCGTAAAAGGATGTCCAGGTGTCATTTCCGGTGCAGGAGCATCTGTCGGATCTACAATGACTTCCACATCAGGGTCTGCAGCTTTGCCGCCTTGGCCGCATGCCGCGAGCAGCAAAACCATCATTGCAGCCGCTAACACTATTGCTGTCAATTTGCGTAATACTTGCATTCGATTATTCATTTATTCTCCCGCCTTACATTCGTCATTGTCACGCGGTAGCGCTTTATTTCTATTTATCATTTAATCACATTTAGAAAAAATTGTCTGCTCCATTGCGCAAAAAAACGGCAGCGCCCGCTGGCACCGCCGTCTTGCTTGCTGCTATTAAATACTCCAATGATGCCATTCCTGCTGCTGCCGGTCCAGGCCAGCAAGCCAGTTCGAGCTTACCCGAATCGCTTCTTCCTGATGCTTGCGGTTGGAGTACGTATGATTCGCTTGAAAAATAATTTCCTTATCGCAGAGCCCTTCACTGCGGGTCCAGAACACCTTCTGATATAGGAAGCTGTAGTCCACTGGAATGAGCTCGTCGCTCGTACCGTGCACAAGCAGCACCTCGCCGCCGAATTTCGTTGCCGCCTGAAACGGCTGATGCTGAAGCAGCGAGTCGAAGAATACCGGTTGAAGCGTGAAGCCCGAGTAATCCGTTTCGCCTTGCTGAACCGCTTCGTCGTAGCCGGTTCGGCCGACAATCCGGACGATGTCGTTAAACGGATAGGCAACAGGCGACCATAGAATAAGCCGTTTTACCCGTCTGTCTCTTACAGCCGTCATGAGGGCAAGCGAACCGCCCAAGCTATGACCGAGAAGCACGATCCGCTGCGGGTCGACGCAGTCCATCGAAGAGATGTAATCGATCGCGGTACGCGTCTGGTCGATCATACTTTCAAAGCCAAGGGCGCCATAATCTCCATTGCTTTCGCCGCAGCCGCCATAATCGAAACGAAGAACGTAAGAGCCCTCTGCCGCCAATGCTCTTGCCGTCTTCACGAATAACCGGTCGACGCCTACACGGCTGCCCACGAATCCATGGCATATGATGATCGCTTGTTTTTTGGCATTTTCCTTGCCTGCGACGTCCTTTGGATAATGAAGCGTAGCTGCCAGCTCCAAGCCGTCATGACGCAGAATCAATTGTTTTTCCATTCCGATAACCTCCCGTAGCCCGCACCCTTAAGTAATTAAATGAATATAGCTCGTCAATATTTATAATTCCTACCCGAATACTATGATTAATTGACCTCATAATAGCATTCACCCAAACCTGCTGTCAACAGGTCAATCAAGATTTCTTATTTTGGACATACTAAAGCCACACCTATTCCCGTAAGAAAAGGAGTGACCGTTTTATGCCTGTATGGATCGAGTGGCTGACCAAACATTGGCTGTCCGTCATGCTCATTGCCGGCGCTATCATCGCGGTGCTGTACGTGATGATCAACCGGGATATGCTGTTCTACAAAGAATAACTTACGTATGCCGGCATTCCGAAGAGAATAAAATTACTCCTCCTTCACAACCGGCAGCTTTACCGTTACAATCGTTCCGGCTCCGCGTTCGCTGTCAATCAACAATTCGCCGCCGTGGAGCTCGGCGATTTCTTTGCAAATTGCCAGTCCCAGCCCGCTTCCTCCATGTCCCGTATTGGCCTTGTAGAACTTTTCCGTGACATGAGGCAAGTCCTCTTCGTTAATCCCGCTTCCCGTGTCCGCAACTGTTAACTGCGCATACGCCTTCTTCTCATTATCCTTGTCTGCATACGTAGTCGTAGCAATTCGGACGGACCCTCCGCTTGGGGTAAACTTGAAAGCATTGTCGATCAAATTAATGATGACCTGCTTCAAGCGGTTCGCATCCCCGTAGACGAAAATCGGATTTTTGCCAAATGTTGCGATCAGCTTCACGCCGGTCTGCTCTTCGCGCACCCCGAGCTGATGCACCATTTCCCTCACCGGACTGTTCAGATCAAGCA
Organism: Paenibacillus sp. NPDC058174; assembly: GCF_042883865.1. Classification (NCBI taxonomy): domain Bacteria; kingdom Bacillati; phylum Bacillota; class Bacilli; order Caryophanales; family Paenibacillaceae; genus Paenibacillus; species Paenibacillus sp. NPDC058174. The sequence goes on along the minus strand of NZ_JBHVUY010000005.1, from coordinate 137,190 downwards.
CTTCCGGCTGCAGCTCGATATTGCCGGCTGCCAGCTTGGAGAAGTCGAGCAAATCTTCAACAAGCCCTGTAAGCCGGTCCGTTTCACGGCTAATGATATTAAGCCCTAACGAGGTTTCCTCATCAACCGCCGATTCGCTTCCTTTTAGCGTTTCGCTCCACCCTTTAATCGAGGTAAGCGGCGTTCTCAGCTCATGCGAGATGGAAGAAATAAAATCATTTTTCAGCTTTTCCCGCTTATTCAGCTCCACGACCATGACGTTAAACGTCTCGGCAAGCTGCCCGATCTCGTCATTATTTCGCTTGACCGCCCGGCGCGACCAATCTCCGTCGGCCATATAACGTGCCGCACGCGTCAGCTCCTGAATCGGACGTACGATCCGCTGCGTCATCCACAGACTTAAGCCGAGAAACAGCAGGACGACGCCAGCCCCGACGATAGCAGTCATTTGCGTCAGCCGCGTAACCATGTCGTCAATCAACTCCACCGAAGCTGAATAACGAAGCAGCGAGACGACTCTCGTATCATTATAAATAGGAATCGTAACTGAGGTGACCCGCTCTCCATAATAGGGGTCTTCTCCCTGCCAAGTGCCGTTATAGCCGTCCATAGCCGTTTTTACATCAGGGGTCGTATACTGAACTTGTTCCGCAAATCCGTCGGAGTCAATGGCTACTCTGCCATTATTGTCGAGAAGCTGAAGGCGGACATCTCCCTCAGCCATATATTGCAGCATATAATCGGCTTGATCGTGAACCTTCAATGAGGCCAGCGACCGGCTATGCTGCGTCAGCGCATAGATCGCCCTTTGCTTAACGGAGCTTTGCGCGCTCCCATAGTAATAATTCCATATCAAAGTCAGGAACAAGCCTCCAAGCACACAAACAACGAGAACGATGAGAAGCAGGTAGCTCCATACGATTCTTGTTTTCAGGCTGTTCATGGACGATCGCTCCGATTCCACCGATAGCCCAGTCCCCATACCGTCTCGATGAAGACCGGCTCTGACGGATTGTCCTCGATTTTTTGCCGTATCCTGCGGATATTCACATCGACGACCTTCAAGTCGCCAACATAGTAACGGCCCCATACTTCGGTCAAAATATCATCCCGGCTCACGTTCCGGCCTTGCCGCTCCATCAGCAGCTTAACCAGCGTCCACTCCGTCGGAGTCAGGACGATCTCATCGTCATGCTTCCAAAGCTTGCGGTCGGCGAACGTAAGCCGGAAGCGTCCGCGAACCAGCTCATTATCGGTCTGAGCCGCCGCTGCCGTCTCGGCGGCCTTATCCGCTCCCTGCACAGCAGAGGGCTTGGCCTCAGACTCGGCTTCACCTTCCAGGGGAGCAGCTGCCAACGTGCCTTCAACTGGCTTCATCCGCCGATAGAGCGATTTGATTCGGGCGATTAATTCACCCGGACTGAACGGCTTTTGCACATAGTCATCAGCCCCCAGCTCCAGTCCGTAAATTTTATCCTCTTCCTGGGATTTGGCCGTTAACATAATGATGCCCATGCCCGGATAGAGGCGGCGCAGCTGCTCGCACACCTCGAAACCGCTAATTGTCGGCAGCATGACATCCAGCAGGGCAATATCGAAAGGCCCTTCATTCGCCGCCAATGCCAGCGCCGCTTCGCCATGATCAGCCTCAATAACGTCCATATCGTTGCGCTTTAAGTTTATGCGTACGAAGCCGCGGATAGCTTCCTCGTCCTCCAGCAATAAAATTCGCATGACACACCTGCTTTTTGTTTATATCGAATAACTATTCGTCTTCCATTACCCGCAACAGCTCGCTAACCTTCCCGTCCTCCAGCCTCATATTCAGGAAGACCGCTTTATCGCCCTCCGGCATCGATTCCGGCGGTTCTGCGAAGGAGACGGCATAGACCAGGCCGTCTTTTATTTTCAGAACGGAATAGCTTCGGCCCTTCGATTTCCACTCTGCATCGAATGCCTCCCGTTTCTTAAGAGGAATGGCATAGATGTCAGCCAGCTTCGCCTTATAGGCTCGCTCACCGTTCCAATATTCAAAAGCAGCGATCGCATAGCTAGCGCCTTTATCCGGCGCTCGAACCGTATAGTGCCCCATCCATGCCCCGGGAATCTGGAAACGGATCTGGTAGCCGTAATCGCTGTATTCCTCCAGCACCTTATGAAAGGCATCTGTCCCGTCCCATTGCATCCATTCGTTAATCCATCTCATTTCAGCGTAAGGTAGATCGTCATAACCAGGCGCAGGTCTCGGCAGCATTAACTCAATGATACCATCGCCGTTTACGTCCTCGCTCATAACCGGCGTCTCGGTAAAGACGACATCCTCTGGTCCTGCGGACGCCGCCAGCTTCGGGTAAACAAGCTGAAGACGCCTGTTCTCCCAAGCGTACATGGCGGTGTACATCGCGTGGGCCCCCATCGAAGCTTCTACGACGATTCCGTTCTGTTCCGGTGAGACACGGCCAATGATCATCCGGTCATACATATTAACACCGTCATACAGCTCCAGCTGCTGCAACAGCGTCAGCTCAGTACCCTCCCAATTGTACAGATTCAACGTATAGGAAGGCAGACCCGCCTCCTGATAGGAGCCATCGCTTTGAATAATAGCGATTTCAAGCCTGCCGTCCCCATTCACATCTCCAACCTCAGCGTACGCATAAGGAATGGAATCTACCGGCTGAAGTACCAGCTTGCCCTCTTCATTCCGTACCGGCTTTGATTGGAAAGAGTAAAACTCAGCTAGACTAGGGCTTTCAAAAGAACCGACCCAGCCGATGGCAAGCTCCACCTTGCCATTCTGGTCGAAATCATCGATTTTAATCCAGTCGATTTGCCTTGCCATTGGCTGCTGGATAATAAACCAGGAGCGCCAGACTCCCGAGGACATCCGGAACACGACAAGCTCCGGAACGTTATACTCATTGTATAGCGAGACGATCGCCTCTGGCGTGCCGTCACCGTTCAGATCAACTAGACGGATGGCACCCTCTCCATCATCACGAAGCGGCAGCGTCAGCTTGGAATAAGCAGGCCTTGCCGCTTCTACTGCCTTCATCAATGCCTGCTTGTCCGCTGTCTGCGACGGCTTCGTCAGCAAATCAGCCGGTGCAGCCGTATATTTGCAGCCGGTCGCAAACATACACAGAAAGGCGGCTATTAGCGCCGCCCTGCTTAACATGCTTATTTTCAAGGAAAGATTAACCTCCTTATCCTGCCATTTCATCAGGAGTCACGAACGTATAGCCCTTTTTCTTCAAATCATCAATGACATGCGGAAGCATCTCCACCGTATGCTTTATATTTTTGTTGCCGAATGAATGCATAAGAATAATAGCGTGAGGCTTTGCTTTTTTCCGAATCATCTCCTGCATTTCTGATACCGGCGTTCCCGCCCAATCGCGTGTGTCGATATTCCAGCTGACGAGCTCGCGGTCTTCGTCCTTCAGCATGCTTTTGAGCGTATCGGATACGGCGCCATATGGAGCGCGGAACATTTTCGGCTTGAAACCGACAACATCTTTAATCAGCTTATCGGCTTCATCAATTTCTTGCTGGATTTGCTCCGCATCAAGCTTGGCCATATCTTTATGATTCATCGAATGATTGCCGATTGCATGGCCTTCGTCTACAATTCGCTGCAATACTTCGGGTTCCTTCTCTACCTGCTGGCCTACGACGAAAAATGTCGCTTTCACACCTTTTTCCTTCAATATGTCCAGTATAGCCGGTGTATACTTCTTATCCGGTCCATCATCAAACGTTAGTGCGATAATTTTGTCCTTGTAGTGATGCTCCACAGGGGGAGTCTCATGTTCATGTTCTTGTCCTTGTTCCTTGTCCGGCTTCGTTCCATTTCCCGGTTTACTTGGCAGTTCGGATGGTGGTGCCGTATGCTCGTCGCCCTTGCTTGTGTTTCCGTTATCGGTACCGGTTTTTTCCGGCGGCCGCGGATAATCGACAAGATCGCCTTGTTCGACTGCACCCGGCTTACTGTTATTCTGATCGGTTTCATCTGCTTTTACAACTTTTCCAGTAATCTCTGCAATTGAGAGGCCTAAGCCTGTGCCGCAGCCTCCGATAATAATGCTAATAACGACAAGCATGACGGCTGCTGCTAGCGAACGACGACGATTTCTGCGTTTATTTCCCATCCTAATTCACCTTTCTACTCTCCCGGGTTGATAGTTTCATAGTACCGGATTAAGAGAGCGAGGGAGTTACAAATTAGTTACATGGTTTCGACATCTTCCAGCAGTTTTTACCAAGCCGTTTTTTGGACAAAAAAAAGAGCCGGGAACGGCGCCGGAACTGACTCCTGTATGGGGCAGGAATCAATTACATCGCATATCTCAGCTCTTTGCTTGAGTTGATTGGAGTTATTTATTGCGGAGCTTCCATACCGTTCAATGCCCATTCCTCTTTCGATGGACCATATACTCCCGGTGCTTGGATTCCCGCTTGGCGAATCAGAATCGTCAGTTGTCCGCGATGATGAACCTCATGCTTGATAAACATGCCGAGCAGCGATCCATAAGTGAAAGGCTTGCCGAATACAGTCAGCGGTTCTGATAGCTTCGCATCGGTCAGCACTTCTCCGGCGCTGCGGATAATGGACTGCGAAATTGCACGGTAGGCTTCGGCTAAAGCAGCTGCCGATTCTGAACGGCCAGACGGTCTGTCCAGGTTGAATCCAGCGGAACTAAGCATGCCTCCGCTTTCGGCCAAATGCCATGCCAATTGACTGATTGTCCGGTAGCCTGGCGCGACGGCCTGCGTAAGAGACTCATCCGTCAACGCGTCAAAAATCCGTTGCGTTGAAGCTGATTCTTGCGTATAGTCTTGGATAAAGCTTTGAACGGTTGCATACATGTTGGAAAACCTCCAATTAAGTTCTACTGACCTAAATAGTGTAAGGCTGTGCTTCTCATAAATCAAATGGAGCAGCCTCAACCTTTCCAAAGGAGGAACTGTTACATGCTGCTGGATCAACATATGCGGGACAGCTACTTAAGCCGGCTGGGAGGCTTTGAAGCAGAGCCTCCTACGCTCCCCTATTTGCAAAGACTGCACAGAGCCCATGTGGAGAAAATCTCTTGGCAAACGATTGATATTTTCGCCCGGAGAACGATCTCTATTGACCCGCAGGACTCTGTCCGGCTCATTAACGACCAGCGGAGCGGCTATTGCTTTCAATTAAACGGAGCCTTTAGCCTGCTGCTTCGTACTCTTGGCTTCAAAGTGACGTATCATGATTCCGGCATCCAGCCTGTAGGACTGCAGCCGCGAATCGACTCCTTTCATGTGGGCTTGCTTGTGGAGCTTATAGATGAGCAAGGTCAGCCGCAGCAGTGGATTGCCGATGTCGGACTTGGCGACATGCTTTATGATCCGGTTCCGCTCTTGTCCGGGTCCTATGAGCAACAAGGATTCGTCTACAGCGTAACCGGATCAGACGTCGCCGAAGGCGGCTGGCGCTTGGTACATACCCCAGGCTATTCCTATGCCGGAGTCGACTTTGCACCAGAACCGCTGCCGGATTTGAACCGCTTCGCCTCCCGTCATCATCATTACTGTCACGCGCCGGAATCACCGTGGCTGCGAGTTCTGCTGCTGCAAAACCGCCATGCCGGAGGAAGCAATGAGCTGCGGGGCTGCATCTGGAAATCCCGGACAAGCTCTGGCGTGGAGACAACCGAAATAACGAGCAAGTCCCAATGGTTTGACATTATGGCCGAAGTATTCAACGAGCCGCTAGCCGATTACTCAGCACCCGACAAAGATGCCCTATGGAGCAAGGTCAGCCGCATGCATGAAGAGTGGAAAACAGCAAAAAGTAAAGCCCGCTGATCAGCGGGCTTTTTCGTTAAACAAATGGCATCCAAACGATTGTCAGTTTGGATGCCATTTGTTATGAATTACAAACCTTTGAGCGCTTTCGCTGCAATATCCGTCCGGCTGTGCATGCCGTCGAAATGAATGACGCTGACTGCCTCGTATGCACGAGCACGAGCTTCGGCAATGTCGCGGCCGCGGCCGACGACGCCTAGCACGCGTCCCCCGTTTGTAACAATGCTGCCGTCTTTCTCAGCCGTTCCTGCATGGAACACGAGCGCGCCTTGCGCTTCTGCCGCTTCCAGACCGCTAATGACACGGCCTTTCGGATACGACGCCGGATAGCCTTCCGAAGCAACAATAACGCACACTGCCGCTTCATCCTTCCATACGATATCCAGCTGATCCAGCCTGCCGTTAAGCGATGCCAGTACGATATCAATCAATTCGGTTTCCAGCTGCGGCAGAACAACCTGCGTCTCTGGATCGCCCATACGCGCATTGAATTCGATCGTTTTTGGACCGTCCTTCGTAATCATCAGACCTGCGAACAACACGCCGCGGAATGGACGTCCTTCGCTAACCATGGCCTTCGCTGTAGGAATGATAATGTTCGTAATTGACTCATCGACAATGGATTGCGGAATATGCGGAAGCGGCGTATACGTGCCCATGCCGCCCGTATTCGGACCTTTATCGTTGTCATAGACCGGCTTATGATCCTGTGCCGGAACCATCGCGCGAACCGTCTCCCCGTCTACAAATGCAAGAATCGACATTTCCTGTCCTTCGAGGAATTCCTCGATGACGATCTGGTTGCCAGCTTCGCCGAATACCTTGTCGACCATCGCTTCACGCAAAGCGCGCTCAGCCTCTTCCATCGAATAAGCGACCGTTACGCCTTTGCCTGCGGCAAGGCCGTCCGCTTTAATCACGATCGGAATCGCTTGCTCGCGCAAGTATGCCGAAGCAGCCTCGTAATCGGTAAACGTCTCATACTTAGCGGTCGGAATATTGTATTTTTTGAGCAGGTTTTTCATAAAAATTTTGCTGCCTTCAATTTCAGCCGCCGCTTTATTTGGTCCGTATACCGGAATCTGATGCGCTTCGAAAGCATCTACGATGCCTTCCGCAAGCGGATCATCCGGGCCTACGAATACAAGGTCGATCGCAGCATCCTTCGCAAACTGTACCAGTTCATCGAATTTGTTAACAGCAATCGGCACGCATTCAGCCAGCTGTGCGATACCCGCGTTGCCCGGCGCGCAAAAAACTTCCTTGACCTTCTCGCTTTTTTTCAGCGCCCATATGATGGCATGCTCGCGTCCGCCGCCGCCAATAACTAATATTCTCATGCTTGTTGCCTCCCCCCGCTAAGCTTTTATTCTAATGTTTGAAATGGCGTACGCCAGTGAGTACCATTGCGATATTGTTCGCATTTGCCGCTGCGATCGATTCCGCATCCTTCACGGAGCCGCCTGTTTGAATGATCGCTGTAATGCCATGCTTGGCAGCCAGCTCAACCGTGTCGCCCATCGGGAAGAAAGCGTCCGAAGCCAATACGCCGCCTGCAGCTTGCTCTCCTGCTTGGTCAAGCGCAATGCGTGCGGAGCCCACGCGGTTCATTTGGCCAGCGCCAACGCCAATCGTCATATCGTTTTTCACGACAACAATCGCATTCGATTTCACATGCTTCACGACTTTCCAGCCGAACAGTAATTGCTTCAGCTCTTCAGCCGTTGGCTTGCGGTCTGTAACAAATTGCAGATCCGCTTCCGTCAGGCTGCGAACGTCGCTCTCTTGTACGAGCATGCCGCCGTCAACTGTCGTAACGAGCCATTCCGGCTGACGCTCAGCCGCTGCTACCGACAGCTCGCCCAGCTTGAGCAGGCGGATATTTTTCTTCTTCGACAAAATTTCCAGCGCTTCCGGTGTAAAGTCCGGTGCAATAATGATCTCCAAGAAGATTTGGCTCAGCAGCTCAGCTGTGTCTGCACCAAGCGTGCGGTTAGCTGCTACGATGCCGCCGAAGATCGACGTTGGGTCAGCAGCATATGCTTTTTGATAAGCTTCATGGATGTTGACGCCGATGCCTACGCCGCAAGGATTCATATGCTTAATCGCTACGACAGCCGGCTCGTCGAATTCTTTGACGATCGCAAGCGCCGCGTTTGCGTCATTGATATTGTTATAGGAAAGCTCTTTGCCGTGCAATTGCTCGGCAGTCGTAATGTTGCCTGCAGCCGCAAGCGGCTTGCTGTAGAAAGCAGCCTTCTGATGCGGATTTTCACCGTAACGAAGATCTTGTACTTTCTCGTAAGTAACGGTGTAGCTCTCTGGAAGAGGCTCGCCTACTTGCTTCGACAGATAATCGGCAATGAGAGTATCATAAGCAGCTGTATGGCGGAATACTTTCGCAGTCAGACGTTTGCGCGTCTCCAGCGTCGTGTCACCGCTAGCTTTCACTTCTTCGATAACCGCAGCATAATCCGAAGCGTCAACGACAACGGTTACGAACTTATGGTTCTTAGCCGCCGAGCGGAGCATCGTAGGACCGCCGATATCGATGTTCTCGATCGCATCTGCGTAAGCAACATCCGGATTAGCAATTGTTTGCTTGAACGGATACAGATTCACGACAACGAGATCGATGTAGTCCAGACCAAGCTCTTTCATCACCTTTTGATGCTCTTCATCGTCACGAACAGCGAGCAAGCCGCTGTGTACTGCCGGGTGCAATGTTTTCACACGTCCGTCCAGTATTTCAGGGAAGCCTGTTACGTCCGAGATGCCGATAACCGGAATGCCTTCCTTCTCCAGCAGGCTGAACGTGCCGCCTGTCGAAATAATTTGCACGCCTTGGTTGGCGAGCTCACGAGAAAATTCTACGATGCCCGTCTTGTCCGATACACTGATTAACGCTCTGCGAATAGCCACGCGATTATCCTCCTTATGAGTTCAAAAGTAGTTTATCGTTAACGCTCCAATTGGAGCCATGCTGAAATGGATGAATGAGTAAAGTATTGCAGCTGCACACCGCAGCCTCTAGAATGCGATAACGACTTTACTTGCTCAAGGTTACATGACGGCCGTTCAGCGTCACTTTACTTTGAGCAATCCATTGCGCCACCTGCGGCAGCAACTGCTGTTCGGCCGCGTGAATACGTTCGGCGAGCGAAGCTTCCGTATCGCCCTCCAGCACTTCAACGGTGCGCTGCGCGATAATTGGCCCGCTGTCCAAGCCGCCATCCACATAATGCACGGTAACACCTGTTACCTTGACGCCATATTCCAAAGCTTGACCGATGCCGTTCACGCCGGGGAAAGACGGCAGCAGCGACGGGTGAATATTAATCATCCGCCCGTAATAAGGCTCCACCAGCACCGGCGTAATAATGCGCATATAGCCGGCCAGCACGATCAATTCAACTCCGCGGCGTTCCAGCTCCACAAGAATCTCGGTCTCATACGCTTCACGGGACGGATAATCCTTCGGCTTGAACACAAACGCTTCTATACCAGCCTTCTTCGCGCGCTCAACAACAGGTGCGGATGGCTTATCACAAACAAGGAGCTCGATGGTCGCATCGAGCCCTCCTTGTTGCACCGCATCGGCCAGAGCCTGGAAGTTCGTTCCCTGCCCTGACGCGAAAACAGCTAACCGCAATGCTCCCATTACACTTCCGCTCCCGTGAACGTAACGATTTTGCTTCCTTCCGTTACGGTTCCGATGCGGTAAGCTTGCTCGCCAAGCTCAGCTGCAATGCGAAGCGCTTGCTCTGCCTGCTCGGCAGGAACAACCACGATTAACCCGATGCCCATATTAAAAGTCGTAAACATATCCCGGTTCGTAATTTGGCCTTTATCCTGCATCAGCTGGAAGATTGGCAGAATCGGCCACGAGCCGTATTCGATGTCGACGTTAACGCCTTCCGGCAGTACGCGCGGAATGTTCTCGATAAAGCCGCCGCCTGTAATGTGCGCCATGCCTTTAACGTTTACTTGCTCTATCAGCTTCAGCGCCGATTTCACGTAAATACGTGTAGGCTCGATCAGAACGTCGCCAAGTACGGCGTCGTTAAGCTCCGGCAGACGCTGGTCCAGCGCATAGCCGCACTCTTCAAGCAGAAGACGGCGAACGAGCGAGAAGCCGTTGCTGTGAATGCCGCTGGAAGCAAAGCCAAGCACTGCGTCGCCAGCAGCAATCGTCGTGCCGTCGATGATTTTTTTCTTGTCGACAACGCCAACTGTAAAGCCAGCGATATCGTATTCGTCGCCTTGGTACATACCAGGCATTTCTGCTGTTTCGCCGCCAATCAGGGCGCAGCCGGACTGTACGCAGCCGTCAGCAATCCCTTTTACGACCGCTTCGATCTTCTCCGGAACGACTTTGCCGCATGCCAGATAGTCCAGGAAGAACAACGGCTCGGCGCCTTGTACGATAATGTCGTTGACGCACATCGCAACCGCGTCGATGCCGATCGTATCATGCTTGTCCATTGCAAAAGCAAGCTTCAGCTTCGTGCCTACGCCATCCGTTCCGGATACGAGCACCGGCTCCTCGTATTTGTCCTTGTTCAAGCCGAACAATCCGCCAAAGCCGCCGAGGTCGGTCAGCACTTCGGGACGGAACGTCTTCTTGACGTGCTTCTTCATCCGCTCAACCGCTTCATTGCCTGCCGCAATGTCGACGCCGGCTTTTTTATACGCTTCTGCCACTACAAGTCATCCCCTTTATATATGGTTGTTGCATTTTAACAGCTGCAGCTTTTATCCGATTCTTCGTTGACCGGAGTCGGGTAGTCATTGTCAAAGCAAGCCAGGCACATGCCCCGGTTATAAGCGCCGTCATTGCCGCCTACCGAGTCGATGAAGCCTTCATTGGTCAAGAACGACAACGAGTCCGCATTGATCATGTCGCGAATTTCCTCCACCGTACGGGAGGAAGCGATCAGCTCCTTGCGGTCCGGCGTATCGATGCCGTAATAGCAAGGGTTTTGGAAAGGCGGCGACGTAATCCGTACATGGACTTCCGTAGCACCCGCTTCGCGCAGCATATTGACGATGCGGCGCGACGTCGTGCCGCGAACGATGGAATCATCGATCATGACGACGCGTTTGCCTTCCACCACTTTACGAACGGCGGACAGCTTCATTTTAACGCCTTGCTCACGAAGCTCCTGCGAAGGCTGGATAAAGGTCCGGCCGGTGTATTTATTTTTAATGAGGCCAAGCTCATAAGGAATACCAGTCTGCTCCGCATAGCCAATCGCTGCCGAAATACTGGAGTCCGGCACGCCGGTTACGATATCCGCGTCCACGAACGCTTCCATCGCCAGCTGCTTGCCCATCCGTTTACGGGCGGAGTGGATATTGATCGTATGAATATCGCTATCGGGTCTTGCAAAATAAATGTATTCCATCGCACAGGTTGCTCTGCGTTCCACTTCGGCATAACGGTCCTCGCGCAGGCCGTTCTCGTCGAGATAAAGCAGCTCGCCCGGTTGAACGTCACGCACATACTCGGCTCCGATGGATTCAAATGCACAAGATTCCGACGAGAAAACGTAGCCGTCGCCGATCTTGCCCATTACGAGCGGCCGCAGGCCGTTCGGGTCGGATGCGACAAGCAGCTTGTCATTCGTCATGATGAGGAACGCGAAGCCGCCAACGATCCGCTGCAAAGCTTCCTTAGCCGCCGTCTCGAAATCCTTCGGCGAGCGGGCGATCAAGTGAGCGATAACCTCAGTATCGCTGGACGTCTGGAAGATCGAGCCTTGGCTCTCCAGCTCCTTGCGAATTTCAGGCGCGTTTACGATATTGCCGTTGGTTGCAACCGCAAGGTCGCCGTCCCGGTAGCGGAAAATAAGCGGCTGCGCATTCGCCAGCTTGCTCTCTCCCGCCGTCGAATAGCGGACGTGGCCGATCGAACGGTCGCCTTTCAGCGAGCTGATCTTCTCTTTATCGAATACTTCCTTCACAAGCCCCATCCCGCGATGATAAGCAAAACGGTTATGGTCTTCCGTATCCACCGTACAGATGCCCGCGCTTTCCTCGCCGCGGTGCTGCAAGGCGTGAAGGCCGTAATAAGAAAGCGAGGAGGCGTTCGGGACATTGAATACCCCGAACACACCGCACTCCTCACGCAATTTATCGAAAATATCGTCACGGCCGATGCCTTCGTTATAATGGCTTCCCGTCCACAGCGTTAGCTGTTTTATTTCATCAGACATGGAATCGCATCCTTCCAGACCTTCTCCAGTTGTTGTACCGGCGCAGCAACGCCGGACTTGCCGTTAATGTTAATGGTCAGGCTGCCGCCTTTTACCGTACCGATAGCTGCATTAGTCAGCCCTTGCTCGCTAAGCAGCGATTGCAGCGCAGCCGCTTGCTCCGGCTTCGCCGACAGCAGAATGCGGGATTGCGATTCGCTGAACAGCGCGTGATCCGCACGAAGCTCAGTTGCTACGTTTACTTCTGCGCCGATGCGGCCGCTGATACAGGATTCTGCAAGCGCCACCGCCAGGCCGCCTTCGGACAAGTCATGCGCCGAAGCGACAAGTCCTTGCTGAATCGCGCCAAGCACCGTGTTCAGCAATGTTTTTTCCGTTGCCAGATCAATCACTGGCGGACGGCCTTTCGCTTCGCCCGTCAGCACGTATTGAAGCTCGCTGCCGCCGAATTCCGCTTTTGTCTCGCCGACAAGAATAATAACGTCGCCTTCTTGCTTGAAGCCTTGCGTCGTAATGTGATCTGTATCATGTACGAGACCTACCATGCCGATAACCGGTGTCGGATAGATCGCGCCTTTGGCATTCTCATTGTACAAGCTGACGTTGCCGCCAATAACCGGTGTATCGAGCACACGGCAAGCTTCGGACATGCCGTCTGCCGATTTCTCCAGCTGCCAGAACACTTCCGGCTTCTCCGGGCTGCCGAAGTTCAGGTTGTCGGTAATCGCAAGCGGCTCTGCACCGGAGCATACGATGTTGCGCGCCGCTTCCGCTACTGCGATTTTTCCGCCTACTTCAGGGTCGAGGAATACATAACGTCCATTGCAGTCCGTCGTCATTGCCAGACCTTTGCGTGTGCCGTCGATTGTAACAACTGCAGCATCAGAGCCAGGCTGAACGGCTGTCGATGTGCGAACCATGTAGTCATATTGGCTGTAAACCCACTCTTTGCTTGCTACAGTTGGGGAAGCCAATACTTTTTCAAGCGCGCCAGTCAGATCATTGATTTCAGCGAAATCAGCTGTATCGATCGATGCGCTTGCTGCGAAGGAAGCCGGCTCTTGTGATGGTTTTTCATATACCGGGCACTCGTCAACGAGCGCTTTAACCGGCATATCCGCCACTTCTTCGCCTTTATGGAATAAGCGGAGACGTCCGTCATCCGTTACTTTGCCGACTTTGGCGCAAATAATGCCCCAACGGTCAAAAATTTCTTTCGCTTGCGCTTCATGCTGCGGCTCAACGACGAACAGCATGCGCTCTTGCGATTCAGAGAGCATCATTTCATAAGGCGTCATGTCTGTCTCGCGCTGCGGAACTTCGTCGAGGTACAGCTCAAGGCCGTTGCCTGCTTTCGAAGCCATCTCTGCACTGGAGCAAGTAAGACCTGCTGCGCCCATATCTTGAATGCCAAGCACGATGCCGGAATCGATCAGCTCAAGCGTAGCTTCCATAACGAGCTTCTCCATGAACGGATCGCCGACTTGTACCGCCGTACGCTTCTCTTCGGATTCCTCGGAAAGCTCAACGGAAGCGAAGGTTGCGCCGTGGATGCCGTCGCGGCCTGTTGCCGGTCCCACGTAAAATACAGGGTTGCCAACGCCTTTAGCTACACCGCGCTGGATTTTGTCATGATCGATCAAGCCTACGCACATTGCGTTAACGAGCGGGTTGCCCTCGTAGCTCTCATCGAACATCACTTCGCCTGCAACCGTTGGAATGCCGATACAGTTGCCATAGCCGGCAATGCCGCTTACAACGTTCTCGAACAAATATTTAACGCGGTCATTTTCCAGACGGCCAAAGCGCAGGCTGTTCAACAGAGCAACCGGGCGCGCGCCCATCGAGAAAATGTCGCGGATAATGCCGCCTACACCTGTCGCTGCGCCTTGGTAAGGCTCAACGGCGGATGGATGGTTATGCGATTCGATTTTGAATACAACCGCTTGGTTGTCGCCGATATCGACGATGCCGGCGCCTTCGCCAGGTCCCATCAGGACGCGCGGGCCGGTGATCGGGAATTTTTTCAGGATCGGCTTGGAGTTTTTGTACGAGCAATGCTCCGACCACATAACGCTGAATACGCCGATCTCTGTATAGTTAGGCTTGCGGCCGAGAAATCCGCAAATAAGCTCATATTCATAATCCGTAACGCCAAACTGCGTGTAAATGCGCTGATCCGCGATTTGTTCCGCTGTAGGCTCCTTAGCCGTTAACTGCTGCGCCATGTTGTTCCCTCCATGCATTCAAAATCGATGTGAACATCCGTTTGCCGTCTTCCGAGCCGAACAATTGATCCATCGCGCGCTCCGGATGCGGCATCATGCCGACCACGTTGCCGCGCTCATTGCTTACGCCTGCGATATTGTCAACCGAGCCGTTCGGGTTCGTATCGCCCGCATAGCGGAATACGATCTGATTGTTTGCTTGAAGCTTAGCAAGCGTCTCGTCATCGCAGTAGTAGTTGCCTTCGCCATGCGCAATCGGGATGCTGATCACTTCGCCTTGCGAATATTGATTCGTAAACGCCGTAGCGCTATTAACCACTTCAAGCGGCGTTTGGTGACAACGGAATTTCAGTCCGTTGTTGCGGATCAGTGCGCCTGGCAGCAGGCCTGCTTCCGTCAGGATCTGGAAGCCGTTGCAGATGCCGAGGACGAACTTGCCTTCGTCCGCCGCTTTCTTCACTTCATTCATAACCGGGGCAAAACGGGAAATCGCGCCGCAGCGCAAGTAATCGCCATAAGAGAATCCGCCAGGAACGAGGATGGCGTCAAAGCCGCTCAGGTCCGTCGTTGTATGCCATACGTATTCGACTTGCTCGCCAATTGCTTCAACGGCTTTAAAGCAGTCGATATCGCAGTTGGAGCCGGGAAATACCAGAACCGCAAACTTCATCGTGTTAACCCTCCAGTTCGAAACGGTAATCTTCTACGACCGTGTTCGCGAGCAGCTTCTCGCACATCGCTTTAACTTGCTCTTCCGCTTGTGCACGGTCCGTCGTATCAAGCGTCAGCTCCAAATATTTGCCGATGCGCACTTTGCCGACATCGCCAAAGCCCATCGTGTGCAGTGCGCCTTGAACGGCTGTTCCTTGCGGGTCCAATACATTTTCTTTAATGGTAACGTAGACGATTGCTTTCATTGTGGCCTCCTGGAAATGTGAGTTTTCCGAGATGGTAGTTAGAAGAAATCGGCTGATGCCCGCTCTTTCCGCGCGGGTGTCCGTCTTCATCGCGTTGAACATTGAAAAATTCTGATTCCACAGGATCGTGGAAATTTTTCAATTGTTCAAAAGCGAACGCCTTTCGGCTTTCAGATCGGACACCCCCGCTTCAATTCGCTCACAGCGATTTGTTCTAAAAACATCTCGGGTGGTCGGTGAAGAAAGGGTGGCCCGGCCGCTTTGTCCGCGGCCGGTGCACGTTTTTTATATGATCAAAGTTCATAAAGCCAGCTTTCAAGCTTTTTGAACCGTCTTATTCCGTTAGACGACGGTAGATGTCTAGGTAACGATTCGTTGTTTCATCTACGACCGATTGCGGCAGCGGAGCTGGTTTGCTGTCGCGATCCCAGTCGGAGCCGAGAAGATAAGTGCGAACCGGTTCCTTGTCCATGCTGTCGATTTCGATATCGAGCGCATAGTTGCCCTCGGCCCAGAAACGCGATGCATCCGGGGTAAAGATTTCGTCGATCAGAATGACTTTGCCGTCCACAAGTCCGAATTCGAATTTGCAGTCGGCGAGAATGATGCCGCGCTCTGCGCAATACGCATGAGCAAATTCATATAGCTTGATGCTGCGGTCGCGAAGCTCTTCAGCGAGCTCGGCGCCTACCATTTCCTGCATCCGTTCGAACGGAATATCTTCGTCATGGCCAACGTCGTTTTTCGCTGCCGGCGTGAAGATCGGCTGTGCAAAACGTTCGTTTTTGCGCATGCCGGCCGGAAGCGCGATGCCGTTGATCGCTTGCGTTTGCTGGTATTGTCTCCAACCTCCGCCAGTGATATAGCCCCGGACAACACATTCAATATCGATCCGCTCTGCTTTGCGAGTCACCATAATGCGGTTTCTCAGCAGCTCAGGCTCGCTAACGAGATCCCCCAGCTTTTCCACGTCCGTATGAATGACATGGTTTGGCTGAATCGAAGCGGTCTGCTCGAACCAGAATGCCGACAGACGGTTCAGCACATTGCCCTTCTCCGGCACAGCCGGGTCCAGCACATAGTCGAATGCGGAGATGCGGTCGGTGACGACGATCAGATAATGCTCGCCGAGATCGTACAGCTCGCGTACCTTTCCTTTATAGAGCAGCGGCGCTTTTACATACTCCGCAGCGGTAGACAATGCTTGCGATTGCGCAGTCATTCTCCTCTTATCCCCCTTCGTTCAATCCAGGCTTAGTTCAATCCAAGACGTGTGAAAATCGTATCGACATGCTTCAGGTGCCACGAAGGATTGAAAGCATCATCGATTTCTTCCGAGGACAGCAGGCCTGTAATTTCCGGCGTCGACTCGATAATGTCGCGGAATTGGCGCTGCTCTTCCCAGGCTTGCATCGCACGCGGTTGAACCGTATCGTACGCTTGCTCACGGCTGAGGCCTTTGTCGATCAGCTTCGTCATGACGCGGCCGGAGAACGGTACGCCAAACGTGCGCTGCATGTTGCGTTTCATATTTTCCGGGAATACAGTCAGGTTGCCGATGATGTTGCCCAGACGGTTCAGCATGTAGTTAAGCAGCATCGTTGCATCCGGCAAAATAACGCGTTCTGCGGACGAGTGGCTGATATCGCGCTCATGCCATAGAGGTACGTTCTCGTAAGCTGTCAGCATATGGCCGCGGATAACACGGGACAAGCCGGAGATGTTCTCGCAGCCGATCGGGTTGCGTTTATGCGGCATTGCCGAGGAGCCCTTTTGGCCTTTTGCAAACGGCTCTTCAACCTCGCGGAATTCCGATTTTTGCAGGGCGCGAATCTCAGTTGCGAATTTATCAAGCGAAGTCGCAACCAGCGCCAGCGTAGCCATATATTCGGCATGGCGGTCACGCTGCAGCGTTTGCGTGGAGATCGGGGCAGCCGTAATGCCAAGCTTGTTGCATACGAATTCTTCAACGAAAGGATCGATGTTGGCATAAGTGCCGACAGCGCCGGAGATTTTACCGAACTGCACGCCGTTTGCCGCATGCTCAAAGCGCTCTAGGTTGCGCTTCATTTCCTCGTACCAGAGCGCCATTTTCAGACCAAAAGTCGTTGGCTCTGCATGAACGCCGTGTGTACGTCCCATCATTGGCGTATCTTTATATTGAATCGCTTTCTCGCGGAGAATGCCGATAAAGCGCTCGATGTCTTTTTTCAGAATGGCATTGGCTTGCAGCAGCAAGTAGCCAGTCGCTGTGTCGACGACGTCTGTCGAAGTCAAGCCGTAGTGCACCCATTTGCGCTCAGGACCAACTGTTTCGGATACAGCGCGCGTAAAGGCGATAACGTCATGACGAGTGTCCTGCTCAATTTCGTAAATGCGGTCAATGTTAAAGCTTGCCGATTTGCGCAGCGCTTCTACATCTTCCTTCGGGATAACACCAAGCTCGGCCCACGCCTCGCAAGAGCATAATTCCACCTCAAGCCAAGCTTGAAATTTGTTCTGCTCCGTCCAAATCGCTCTCATTTCCGGTCTGCTGTAACGCTCTAACATGTACGGGTCACACCTTCCAAATTGTAGTCTCTTCTATCCATTGCAGCGCTGCTTCCACGTTGTCGGCCAATACGTTCATATGGCCCATCTTCCGCTTATGCACCGCGTCTTTCTTTCCATATAAGTGAAGCTTAGGTGCTACGTTCAAACGTTCCGCTGCATCATCGTGCTCTTGTACGCGGGCTAGAAGCGGCTCGACATGCTGACCTAGCACATTGACCATCACAACAGGTGTCAATAATGAGGTATCGCCAAGCGGCAAGTTGCATACCGCCCGCACATGCTGCTCGAATTGCGAAGTACGGCAGGCCTCCATCGTATAATGTCCGCTGTTATGCGGCCTAGGCGCCAGCTCGTTGACGTAAAGCTCGCCGTCTGTCGTCAGGAACAGCTCGACGGCGATCAGACCTACAACGCCAAGCCCTTCAGCAATCCGCATCGCCAGCTTTTCGGCTTCCCGCTGAACTTCATTAGAAATACGGGCAGGCACGATGGACAGATGCAGAATGTTGTCGATATGAATATTTTCCGCCGCAGGGAATGCCTTAATCTCCCCCTGAGGGCTTCGCGCCGCGATAACGGACAATTCCTTCTCGAACCGGATGAATTGCTCCAGCACGAGCTCCGCGCCGCTGCGGTTCAGCGTCTCATAAGCTTCATCAATCTCCTCAAAGCTGCGAATAACCCATTGCCCTTTGCCGTCATATCCGCCCGTAGCGGTCTTCAACACGCAAGGCAGACCGAATCGTTCTGCAGCCGCTCTCAGCTCCTCTGCACTGCGAATCTCGCTGTATGGAGCTACTTGCACGCCTGCCGCTTCGATCGCCCGCTTCTCCCGCAAGCGGTGCTGCGTCGTGTAGAGCAGCTCGCTGCCTTGCGGCACGTACGATTCAGCCATGAGCATCGCTGCTACGCCTGCATCTACGTTCTCGAACTCGTAAGTAATGACGTCCGCACGCTTCGCCAGCTCTCTAGCGGCCTCGCGGTCATCGTAAGCGGCTACGATCTGCTCCGACACTTGACCGCAAGGCCCGTCCGGGGTCGGATCAAGCGCCACGAACCGGTAGCCCATCGCGCTGCCCGCCAGCGCCATCATCCGGCCAAGCTGTCCGCCGCCCAAGATGCCAATCGTGCTGCCCGGCGCAATCGTCCGTTCAGCGTTCATGCGCTTGTCTGCTTCTATTGTCATAGCGTTTCACTGCTTTCCAGCACTTCCTGCTGAATGCGTGCGCGCCGCGCTTCAACACGCGCCAGCAGCTCGGGATCAAAAGCGCCCAGCATTTGCGCCGCCAGCAATCCGGCATTCGTGCCCCCGGCGTTGCCGATTGCAACCGTCGCTACCGGAATGCCGCCTGGCATTTGCACGATCGAGAGAAGCGAATCCAGCCCGTTCAAGTTCGATGACTTGACGGGCACTCCGATGACCGGCAGCAGCGTTTTGGCCGCTACCATCCCTGGAAGATGAGCCGCGCCGCCTGCTCCTGCAATAATGACCTTTAACCCGCGTTCAGCGGCTGTTTCTGCGTACTCAAACATTAAATCCGGGGTACGGTGTGCGGAGACTACCTTTTTCTCATATGGAACCTGCAGTTCTTCCAACACGTCGCAAGCTAATTTCATTGTGTCCCAATCGGACTTGCTGCCCATGATAACGCCAACCTTCGCAGACATGCGCTAAACCTTCCTTCATTTATAATTTGATATTCCCGGCACTTGGCCCTAAACGCACAAAAGTCCGGCTTGCAGCCGTAGAATATACACGATTGCTTAACCGGACCCGAGCGGAGCATCGTATACGCCTTTTCTAAATGAAAAGGCGATTCGATGCGGTTGCTGGCAACAATTGGCTTTACTTCGCTAATGCGATAACGCAAAGACAGCAGAAGGCTGCCCTATGGAAGGGCAACCCGTTCAATTGTTTCAGCGTGCTCGTAGTCCGAAAATATGGTTTTCGGGTAGAAACTTTCGGGCCAAATCCCGAGGATATACGAGTGTTCGACTATTGCGGCGGAATGTTCCGCCTTGACCTATTCTAGTTTATCCAATCCCTCCATAGCTGTCAATGAATTAAGAATAAAATACGAACATTTCTGTGCATTCAAATTAAGAAAGTTCGTTTTTGTGTCAAGATGTATCAAAATATACAGGCTGTCCGCCAAAAGAAGCAGCATATTAACTTGTAATCCGCTGTGTACATAGGAAGATAATTCCAATCCCCTGCCATTCTGCCATTCGCTTGCTTGCAGCTTATAAATTCCACCAAAGTCCGGATAGCTTTATTGTCGGCTAAGGGCTGATCCGTAAACACTGCTGTGAAAAAAAGCGACCGGCAACGGCAATGTCATTAGTTGCTTAACTTAATGACATTGCCGAATGCGATCGCTGCTTTTTCAACAACTTATTTTATTTCTTCCAGCTCTCGATTCCCGTCTCGAATTGCTCGAACGGATGCTGAACCGAAGCTTCCATAATATCCGAATAGTATGCATGGCTTGCCGGAACGTCAGACCATTTCGCGTCAACTTCAACATGCCATGGTTTGCGTTCATGCAGGCGGTTAAAGATCCGGACAACCTCTAGTCTCGTAATCGGCTTGTTCGGATTGAATGTCTTATCCGTAAAGTCAAACAGCAAGCCCTGCTTCTCAACCGTTGCAATGGCTTTCTCCGCCCAGTGTCCGGAGAGATCTGTGTAGCTGCTTTCTTTCTCAACGTCCCATTTATACAGGTTCGTCAGCAATTGCGCAAATTCTGCACGTGTAATTTGTTTGGTTGGCTCAAACGTATTTTTGCCGGTGCCTACCATCCATTTGTTATTCGTCGCGATTGCGATTGCATCCGCTCCCCAGTATTTGGAGTCCACATCCGTAAACGATAGTTTCTTAGAGTTCGTGGATGGCTTGTACAAACGGCTCAGGATCGTAGCAATTTCCGCACGGACAATGCCGCGGTCCGGCTTGAACGTTCCGTCCGGATAACCGATCATGTACGGATTATGAGTACCGGAAGCCTTCACTTTCGGATCCGCCGAGAAGCTGAACTTCACGATCGTTTCGCCGACATGAATGACTCCGCCCTTAATAAAGCTGTCATCTCCAAATTTCTCTTCGCGCTTATCGTTGCGGCTGTCGAATACAACATAACCGTCCTTCTCGCCCAAGAAGTAGTAATCGGCATTGGCGTATACCATCCAGCCGTATTCACCTTTTTCCGAGCTGATCTGCGGGTTGTGGTTTTTGTTAGGTGCGAAATCCGGCAGCTCCGGCAGATTAACAAGCGTTCCAGGGGTTCTGCCTTTGGAGCGGTTCAGTTCGGTATCCGCCCAGTACAATTTCATATTAACGCCAGCAATAGGCTCATTCGTTATCGTATCAAGAATCGTGCCGTACGGATCGACCAGGTCGACCGTCAAGCTTGCATTTCCATTGCTGTCAACAACAAGCTTGCCTGTAGGACCAGCCAGTTTTTCACCATTTGGCGCAATTACGTTCAATACAAGCTTGTACTCGCCCGCAGCAACTTTCGGAAGCGTAAAGCTGCCGTCTGCATTCATTACAATGTTTGGCACATTCACTTCTTGACCGTTGGCAGACTTGATTTTACCCGATACCTTCAGGTTTTCTCCAACAAGCTTCGTGATTTTGTCCTGAACGGTTTTACCGCCATCGGACACCGTCACCTTCGTATTCATTGGCTGCTCAATTTCAGGTGTTGGCGGTGTATAAGGTACAGAAGGCGTAACCGTAACGACATTGGATACACCCGCATATTTGCCCGACTCAATAGACAAGCGGAAATAGTAGGTTGTGCCGTTCGTCAATTCCGCTACAGTCGCGCTCGTCGAAGTCTCATCCAGCGTTTCAGTCGTTGTCGCAGGCGTGAAGTTCACGCCGTCCGTAGACTGTTCAACTACGATATTCGTCGCTCCGGTTAAAGCCGGGAACGTCAGGGTCGCTTTGCTGCTGCCCCTAGTTGCTGTCAGAGCGGTCAGCTTCTCGGCTGGCGAGATTTGGACTACATTGGATGTTCCTTTATAGAATCCCGATTTGACTACCAGACGGAAGAAGTATTTTTCACCGTTTGTTAAACCGCCAATTGTAGCGCTCTTTGAAATGCTGTTCAAAATCTCTTGCGGAAGAATTGGTGTAAAGCTGGTACCGTCTGCAGACTGTTCAACTACGATATCTCCGTCCTCAGCATCAGTAAGAGCCGGAAATTTCAGTGTCACTTGTCCGTCCTCTGAAACAGCCGACAGAGTGGTCAAGGGACCTGGAGCTGCTGCAGCTACATAAACGGTAAATACTTTCTCGCTTGTAAGCCCGTCTTTAATAATCGTCGCCTTCAGGTTCACATAGACGCCAGGCTGTGAAGTAACCGGTCTAGTAACCGTTCCGTCCGGTGCGATGATGGAAGGCTGATCGGAGGACCAGATGGTAGTTACATCTTCGTCTTGCTTAAATGTAATATTATTTTTTACGGAATTTTTATAATCGCCCGTACTAAATTCAATATCTGTGTTGTCTTCTGCCTTTTCAATAGCCAGAATGGCTTCCTTATAGTCCGAAATGATCTGGTTCGCAACACGCTCGGCTATTTCATCAATAATATCAGGAATATCTTGGCCGGAATCTACATGCTTGCCGCCATTGATAAGCTCATCGATAAAGTTTTGGTTCGTTTCCGAATAGACCGAAGCTGTAACACCTACATATTGTGCGCCGTTGTTATTCAATGTGTCTTTCAGCTTGGACTGGTTTGGACCTCCATCCAGGCTCGATTGCGGGTCATCGCTAATGTTTACGACATAGCGCAATGGCGCATGCGTATCCCATACAATATCGTCAACGGCTTTGTCTAAAGTCTTGGTTGACGTGGAGAACAATTTCATATTGTCAAAAGCAAAAATCGAGATGATCTCGCAGCTATGGCTTGTATAGCTGACAATTGGACCAAATTCATTGCCGTAAGCCGCTGGAAGTGTGAGGTCCTTAATGAGCTGCTCTCCGTTATCCCACATATTCAATTTCGTTTCTGTTACATTAATTTTAATTGTATGATGAGTAGAAGTACCCTTCGGATAGTTTCCGATTGGCGTAACGCCTGGGATCGAGGCTAAAGTTCTTCCTGTCTCGTTGTGCAAAGCCGCTGCGTCCACGCCGTTTATGCTGTAAACCTTGATAGCGCCTTGTACATATAGAATAGCGTAGCCGCTTAATTTGCCCGCTCCATCGATCTGTGTATTAAAAAGAAAGCCGCCGCCTTCCATACTGTGATAATCCACTTTGGACTCATCCATATCGAAGGTAATAATCTTCTTGCCGGAAGGCGTTCCGCTCGTCAGCATGAAGTCCTTATAGGCCGGCTGGGTGTAACCATAGAAAGTCAGCGTTTTGCCGTTATTGGACACTTGAACGTGATTGTAATCCGCCGTTTCAACGGACGGAGTAATTGTCCATCCATTATTAATGTACCAGCTGTCGTAGCCGGAATGTACGTGTGAGTCCGATACAGATGCCGGATCTGCACTTGCGTCCATAATCGATACATACTTAGGATTGACGCCCGCTGCTGCCAGCTTGGCTTTGACCGCATCATTTAAGAAGCCTTCAAGCATATTCGTATCATAAGTTTTTGTACTTTCACCGAGATTATAGTACACCTCGGCTACTGGCGACAGTGCGTACGTCATTGATGCATTTGTAACCAGCAACAGGAAAGCCATTGCCATTGCAAACATTTTCTTCTTCATCTGATCCACCCATTCTGTAAGATTAACAACAAAGTCTTGCGTCTCATTCCTCAACAGCTAATGACATCTGCCGATAGAACTACCCAAATTAAGCGTTAAGCACCTTGCGAAACCCCACACCCCTCCAAACTATTGAAGATGTTAGTTCCAACATAGCAGAGGCTTCTCTCAAAAATCTCTCAAATTCTTCTTTATTCGACATGCCCGCCCGTATCTCGCGCGCCTGCTTGGCGCATGGTGCGGAAATTGGTAGTTTTTTGAGAGATTTTTCACGTATAGTAGTAAATATAGGGGTGTGACTACATATGAAGAAATGGATCGGCTGTTTGGGCGTGGCATGCGCTTTAATCGCCATTCTCTATATGATTTTTAGCGATGAGGATACAAGCTCCGTCCATATCAAAGCGGTGGACGGCGTACTCGATTTGCGGGGATTGTCTGATTCTCCTTTCGCATCGTTAGCCGGCGACTGGAAATTTACCAGCAGCTCATTCACCTCTCCGGCAGAACTATCGAAAAAAGCGGAGCATGTGCCGGTTCCCGGGCCATGGACGCCAAATACGCAATGGGGCACCTACCAGCTCACTGTGTATCTGCCTGCTGATTGGTCAGACGTCGGTCTTCGCGTTCGGAACATCTGGTCCGCTCATACGATCTATGTCGACGGCCAAATCATTGCGGAAATCGGAAAGACTGCCGTCACCAAACAGGATACGGTTCCAAGCAATCCTTCCTATGAGGCGTACTTCAGACCGGAGAACCGGCAGATTGTTATTACCATCCATGCCTCCAACTTCTACAATGTAAGAGGCGGAATCGTGCTTCCAATCGACATCGGAGATGCCGAGGCTATCAAACAAGACGTGCAGCGGGATCTTTCCCTGGAATGGGCTGCCGTCCTATGCTTGCTGTTATTCGGAATGTACCACTTAACGATCTATTTGCTGCGGACGAAGGACGAGGCCTTCTTATACAGCGGACTATATTTTCTAATACTGGCACTCGTTATCGCTCTCCGCGGAGAGCGGCTGCTCATACGTGAATTTCCGTCATTTCCTTTCGAGCTTTACTTTCGCTTGCAGGATGCCAGTACATACTTGATCTCCAGCTTACTGCTAGTCTTTATTGCCAAAATAATTCCTTCGGCCATGAAGCAGCGGACGCTGCTTCTGCTTTTGCTTCCGCTCCTCCTCTACGCAGCATTAAATGCCATTCTCCCGGCAAGAACCTTGTCGGGTATGCAATATCTGTTTTATTACTATATGGATGGATTATTTGTCATCTTTATCGCTCGCATAGGTTATTTAACGGTTAAAAATCGGATTTCCATACGCAGAAACGAAGCCGTTATTCTTATCATGATGCTGCTGTTTCTCGCCCTATTCGCAATAAGCAGCTCGTCGGACAATTTGTTCTTCTCCGGCCGCAACAGCTGGAACCGAATTGGCTTGATCGGAAGCGTATTGGTGATGAACGTGTTTCTCGGCATCCGTCTTATGAACCGGACGGAGGAATCGGAGCAGTTAACCAGCCGGCTGCAGAAGGCGAACGATACGAAGGATGATTTCTTGAAGGTCGCTACGCAAGATTTGCAGAAGCCTTTGCATGACGCCATCCACTTGATTAAATCGATTGTACGGGAGCGCAATCACCGTAAGCAGGGGGAGCAGCTGTACTTAGCCGAGCAGCTTATTGGCAACATGGTGTATGTACTGAGAGATTTGAATGATTTTACCCGCATCCGATTTGACGATTACGCCATTCAGCTCAAGTCCACCAATCTCCGGATGGTCATGCATCATGTTCTTCAACTGATGCAGCTTACGTTGGCGAAGAAAAAGATTCATATCAACGAAAAAATATCGAAGCAGCTTTACGTATGGGCAGATGAGCAGGCTCTGGCACAAGTGCTTCTGCGCATGATGACCGAGGTTGCTCACGATACGGCGGAAGACAGCCTGACGATTGAAGCAGTCATGGCCGGAGGGGACATCCTGCTTCATGTGACGACAAACCGCAACTCTATCAGCGCAGGCGGAGAGCGGCAGCTCTCTTCAAGATTAATGATGACAGCGGAGCTCGCTCAACAAATGAATGGAAGCATTCAATATAAACGTGTGGAGAACGCCATCACCTTCACTCTCAAATTGACTTTCAGCGAGTGCAAGGAGCCGGATACCGTTACGGAACACGTCTACAGTGTACAAGCTGCCGCATCCGCTGAAGAGCGTGAGCTTCAGACGCTTCTCATAGTAGACGACGATGTCATGCACGGAGAAGTGATGCGGGGCATATTGAGCGATACTTACCAAGTACGAGTTGCTTATACGGCGCAAGAAGCGCTGGACTATTACAGCAATCATCCGGATATCGCGATGATCATGATCGACGACATTATTCCGGGCAGCATGAACAGTCTTGAATTGCTTCAGAAAATCCGCAAGCAGTCCTCTCTAATGGAGCTTCCAGTTATGATGATGATCTCATCGGAATATCCAAGACATATTGAGGCAATCTTTGCCTCAGGCGCTAACGATTACATCATTAAGCCATTCTCGAAAGAGACGTTAATGGCGAGGCTGAACGCTGCCGAACAGACGAAGCAATCGATGCAGAAAGCGATCAAATATGAGATGGCGTTTTTGCAAACTCAGATTAAACCGCACTTTCTGTATAATGCGTTAAGCAACATCATTTCCTTCTGCTATACGGATGGCGAACGCGCTGCTTACCTGCTGACGATGCTCAGTTCCTTCCTCCGCTATATCTTCGAAACGAGCCGGGACGGACAATTCTCAACGCTGCAGAAGGAGCTTGAAATCATTGAGGCTTATGTCGAGGTGGAGAAAGCCAGATTCGGGGAGCGGCTGACGTTCGCCTATGACATCGACCCGCTTATCGACACCGAGAACATTCGGATTCCAAGCCTGCTTCTGCAGCCTTTGGTCGAGAACGCCATTCGCCACGGCCTATTCGACAAAGAAGGCCCGGGACATGTGCAGGTATCAATCAGCGCCCGCGATTCTCTCCTGCATATGCGAGTCACTGATGATGGCGTAGGCATGACAGCGGAACGCCGCGCTCAATTGCTGGAAGGAGAAACTGCCAACGTCGGAATCGGATTTACGAATGTGCGCCGGCGCGTGGCTGATCTTACCCAAGGCAGTCTGGAAATCGACTCCTTGCCGGACAAAGGAACCACCATTCAAATTACGATACCTGTTAAGGAGGGACTAGACGATGTGGAAAGTCATTCTCGTTGAGGATGAAAAACCGATACTGGGTCTGCATGCCAGATTGCTTGAAACCTACGGTCCCTTTGAAATTGTGGGCCGTTTCGAATCACCGTTCGAGGCGCTGCAGGAAATCCCGCGGCTAAATGTAGATGCGCTGCTGCTCGATATCGAAATGCCGAGAATGACAGGGCTTCAGCTTGCCCAAAGCTTAGTGGAGAGCGGCATTGATGTGCCAATTATATTTACAACGGCCCATCAGCAATATGCTGTTCAAGCCTTCCGTGTACAAGCGCTCGATTATCTCTTGAAGCCGATGACTCCAAATACGGTGAAGCAGCTCGATGAGCGCCTTCAGAAATATTACGGCAAGAAAGAGAAGCCTCCCCTCAAGAAGGAGCTTGAAGTTCAGCTGTATGGGGAGGCTTACGCCAAGAAGAGCGAGCAGCTTGTGAAATGGCCTACTCGTATAACAGAGGAGCTGTTCTACTATTTTCTGCTGCATGACAATAAGCTGTGCTTAAAGTGGCGGATCATTGATGATCTATGGCCGAATGTCGACGAAAACCGCGCTCTCCCTAACCTGTACAACACAATTTACCGCATGCGGCAATTATTCATGGAGCTGAATGTGCCCATCGTCATCGACCGTATAAACGACGGGTACATGATGAATGCCAACAACAGTGTCATCTTAGAGCCGAAGGAGCGTCCGGATGCGCAGCTGCTGGAATCCAAAGGATATTTATGGGCATACCGGCTGGAGACGAACTAAAGCAAACGACGACGAAATAATGGTTAAATTATGCACACCCGCCGAATAGAGTAATAGTAGATTGACAAGTCGGGAGGTATCGGCGGGTGCAAATACATACCGTAAGAAGAGGAGAATCCGTCTGGCAGCTCGCTAGACAATACGGAGTGAGCGTTGAGGCTCTTGCCGGGGTGAACGGGTTGGAGAACCCGAACAGACTCGTCATCGGCCAGGCGCTCATCATTCCGACGAGCGCCGGCAGCCATACAGTATTGCCTGGTGAGACGCTATGGTCCATCTCTCAGCGATATGGAGCAACGCTGCAGGAGCTTGCTATCGTAAACGGGTTAAGCAATCCCGCCCTTATCTACCCCGGTCAGATCATCCGTATTCCTCAACCGGTCAAGCCGGTCATTGAAGTGAACGCCTACACGGAGAAATTCGGTGAACAGGGCGTCGCCATAACGAATGAAATCGCCCCCTATCTCACCTACATAAGTCCCTTCAGCTATCGCGTTCAGCCTGACGGATCCTTGAGCGCATTGGACGATACTGCCGTTATACAAGCCGCATATGGACAAAAAGCAGCACCAATGATGGTCATTACCAACTTCGAAGAAGACAATTTCAGTACTGCCATCGCCCACGCCGTGCTTACGAATCAGGCGGTTCAAAACCAGCTTGTAGCCAATATTATAGGTACGATGCGATATAAAGGCTATATGGCGCTCCATGTCGATTTTGAATATGTTGCGCCAGCGGAACGGGAGCTGTACAACCGTTTTTTGCAGCGTCTCGTCTATACGCTTCATCCGTATGGCTATCTCGTCTCTACTGCGCTTGCCCCCAAGCTGACGGCAGATCAGCAAGGAACGCTGTACGAAGCCCATGATTACGCTGCACATGGACGCATCGTTGATTTCGTCATTCTGATGACTTATGAATGGGGCTGGTCCGGCGGGCCGCCGCTCGCGGTTGCCCCGCTGAACGAGGTCGTCAAAGTGCTGCAATATGCATTGTCCGTCATTCCAGCGGACAAAATCGTTATGGGCATGCCGCTTTACGGCTATGACTGGACATTGCCCTACGCCAAAGGCAATAAGTGGGCGCCGTCTATCAGTCCGCAGGAAGCAGTTGCACAAGCCGCGAAGTATGGCGCAGAAATTCATTACGATCCCGAATCGCAATCGCCATATTATCACTACTATGATGAGCAAGGTCATGAGCATGTGGTCTGGTACGAGGACGCCCGCAGCGTGCAAGCCAAATTAAACATCGTGAAGCTGTTCAACCTCCGAGGTGTCAGCTACTGGGTGCTCGGCGTGCCGTTTCCGCAAAACTGGTACGTGCTTAAGGAAAACTTCCGGATTAAGAAGCTGCTGTAGCGCATGGCAAGGGAATTACTTCTCCATCCTGCAGCCCAACTTTGCATCGCCTCTTGTCAGCTGTTGATTTCACGCTGGTCTATGTTCTATGTTCTATGTTCTATGTTCTCTAAATAGCTGCAGCCCGCCAATCGGCAGGTTTTTTCCTAGTCATGTCGTCCTCTTCCCTTATTTTCGTCCAAAATGACGGGTTCTCCTTATTAAGGTCGATAAGTTCATATCAGCGGCATCTGATTTCCGAACTGAGAAAAAACTTGCCTTATATCGCAAAATGGCCGCCGATTGAACGAAATTCACTCCATTTAGAGAAAACAGACGACTTAATAGCGAAATTCTTTTCGCAGCAGCATGGCGCTCATCAATTCCCCACCGCCAGACAGCACAAAACCCGGCAGCCATCATCGCATTCGATGATAGCTACCGGGTTCGTTTTTTCTAAATAACCTAACCTTCTTGCCTCTCTGCCCCTTACTCGCCTTGGCTCGCAAGCTTGCCGTTCACAAGGTTGTCGCCTTCGGCTTTCCCCTCTTCAGGAGCTTTGTTCGTTGTGCGAAGCGGAATTTCTTTGATGAAGAATGTCAGTACAACCGCAACGACCAGAATAAGTGCGCCTGTCAGGAACACAGTCGACAACGAGGAGCTAAGCGCATCGCGCAGCATGTCAATAACCTTTTGGAAAATAGGCTGAATGTCAGCTGGCAAGCTTTCCATCGTGCTTTTCAGCGCCGGCTGGTCCGTCAGCATTTGCGGGTTCGCGAACTTCGCGAATTTCTCCGCAACAGCCGGATCAAGCTTCGACAAATCTGCGCCGTGTCCGGTTTTCGCCAGATCGGTCAAGTTATGCTTCAAGCTTGAAGCCAGTACCGTACCCATTACCGCGATACCAATCGTACCGCCAAGGTTACGGAACAATTGCATTGTCGCTGTAGCAGCGCCCAGCTCTTTATGCGGTACTGCGTTTTGGATCGTCAGCGAGAAGACCGGCATACCAAGACCAAGTCCTAAGCCGAAAACAATCATCGCCAGAACAGCCATCCAGACGCTATTCATAAATACCATGATAACCATGCCCGCAAGCATGATCGGCATGCCGATCAACGCAAAACGTTTGTATTTGCCTGTCTTGCTGATCAGCGAGCCGCCGATTGCACTCGTAATAACCATACCGATCGACATCGGCATCGTAACATAGCCGGCATGTGTCGGCGAGATCGCCAATACGCCTTGTACGAAGAATGACAGGTAGATGAGCGCGCCCATCATGCCGAAGTTCATAATAAAGCCGATTACGTTAGACAGTGTAACGGTTTTGTTTCGGAACATATTAAGCGGTAGAACCGGGTTTCTCGCCGATCTTTCGATCAGCAGGAAAATGATTAACGAAACGAGTGTAATACCGAACAGACCGAGAATTTCTGTCGAAGCCCATTCGTATTTGGAGCCTGCCCAAGTGAAAGCGAGCAGAAGCGGTACGATAGTTGTCGTCAGGAACAACGAACCAAGGTAATCGATCGATTCGCCTTTTTTGTGAGCCGTTTTCGGGAACAGGAACAGGATCATCGCAAAAGCGACAACGCCCAGCGGCAGGAAGATCCAGAATACCCAGTGCCAAGCAAGGTGGTCGATAATGTAACCGCCGAGAGTTGGTCCAATAACGCTGGAGAACCCGAATACTGCGGTCATCAGACCGGTCCATTTGCCGCGCTCGCGCGGCGGGAACAAATCGCCTACTGCGGTAAAGGCAGTCGCCATAATAATACCGGCACCAACGCCTTGAATGCCGCGGAACGTAATGAACTGATAAACGTCAGTCGCGAGGCCCGAAGTGAAAGCGCCGATAACGAACAATAATATACCGACGAGCAGGAACGGCTTCCTTCCGTAAATATCGGACAGCTTGCCGACCAGTACGGTAGCAATTGTCGAGGTCAGCATGTAAATTGTAATCGTCCAGGTATACAGCTCCATCCCATCCAAAATCGCAATGATGCGCGGCATTGCTGTACTTACGATCGTCTGGTTAATGGCTGCGAAGAACATCGCGACCATGATGGCGATCATAATGGTTAACTTGCGCTTGCTTGATAAGTGCTCCATGATTGTCTTTTCTCCTTATGATTATAATTTCTCTATATTCGCAATCAGCTGCGCAAAAATGCGCTTCAAATGCTGAATGTCTTCATCAGGCAAACGGGTAAACAGCGATAAAATCGTCTCTCTTTGCGAATCGAGCAGCTCTTCAATCATTAATTTGCCCTTTGGCGTAATTTCAATGTAAACAACTCGCCGGTCATCGGTTGCACGCTCGCGCATAACGTAATCTTCAGCTACAAGCTTGTCGGCTACGCCGGTAATAGCGCCGGATGTAAGTCCCATTGACTCCGCCAGCTCAGAGACTTTGAGCTTGCCTTCCAAATGAAGACGGAACATCATTTTGAACTGCGTATAGGATAAGTTATGTGTCATTCGTTTATTCCACTCTTGATTAATGGAACGAAGCACACTGCGGAACTGCCCTGAGAATGCAATCAGCTCAGCGCTTCTGTCCATTCCAATCCCCCCTTTCCAATTGCAGGAGCCTAATTTATCATTTACGCTCGGGCGAATTACTTTAGAACTAAAACAATTAACAGCAAAGTATTTACTACTATATATCTATTTCATAAAGCAGTCAATTGACAAAAAAAGCCTTCCGCAAGGCTGCAGACGTCTGTCGTCGGCATATGACCTTGCAAAAGGCTTTTATCTTGATAAAGCTCGTTATCGCGCCGTTTTAAGCGTCAATCCATACTGTTTTCTCGGAAGCCGGCGTTCTTTTGCCGTCTGGAGGCGTCATATCGGCATATCCGAGGTAGATTAAACCGACAAGCTGCTCCTCGGCATCCAGTCCGAACGTATCCTTCATCAGCGGATGATACATCGGATCTCCGGAGCGCCATACACCAGCAAGACCGTTAGCATGTGCGGACAGCAACAGGTTCTGAACAGCCGCATGGGAAGCCGCGATCTCTTCAGCCAGCGTGGCCCGCGGATCGTCAGACGGCGAGCATACAGCAGCGATTACGACAGGGCTGCGGAATGCCTTCGCACGCTCCTTCTCCAGACGCTCTTCCAGCGCTGCGCCGATCCCCGTATCCAGGGATGCGAGTGCGACGCGGGCATAGCCCTCGCCCAGCTTCGCTCTTCCTTCGCCAGTCATCACGATGAATTTCCAAGGCTGGGTATTGAAGTGGCTTGGAGCCCAAGTTGCGGCTTCCAGTATTTTCTCTAGCAGAGCCCGATCAACCGGGTCCTTCTTCAGTCGCCCAATCGATCTTCTGGTGCGGATAGCTTCTTCTAAATTCACGATTTCAACCTCTCCCTTATTCACCTATTTCATAGTAGAACCAACCTTAATTGAACCAGTTAGCGTACTCCCCATATCCTTCTTTCTCCAGATCCGCGCGAGGAATAAAACGCAGCGACGCAGAGTTAATGCAATAGCGAAGCCCGTTCGGGCCTGGACCGTCATTGAACACATGCCCCAAGTGCGAGTCTCCCTCTGTACTGCGAACTTCCGTACGGACCATGAAATGGCTCGTATCCGTCAGTTCCTTTATTGCCGCTTCTTTCAAAGGCTTCGTAAAGCTCGGCCAGCCGCAGCCGGAATCGTATTTCTCGCGGGAGCTGAACAGAGGCTCGCCAGAGACGATATCGACGTACAGCCCTTCTTCCTTGTGATCCCAGAACTCGCCGGTGAAAGCGCGCTCCGTCGCATTATTTTGCGTCACTTCATATTGCAGCGGTGTCAGACGGCTTTTCAGCGCTTCTTTGTCCTTGTTGGCCGTCCAGTTATGCTCGATAAAAGCATCGCGTCCCGAGCCTTTGCGATACATTTTATAACGAAGCTTATTCGTATGATGATAGCCCTGATGATAGTCCTCTGCCGGATAAAAAGGTTTCGCAGGCTCAATCGCAGTTACGATCGGGCGGTCAAAGCGTCCGCTCGCCTGAAGCTCCGCTTTGGAAGCCTCTGCTTGTATCCGTTGCTCTTCTGTATAGTAAAAGATAGCCGGCCGGTACGAATCGCCCCGGTCATGGAATTGTCCGCCCGCATCAGTAGGATCGGTCTGGCGCCAATAAACGTTCAGCAGCTTCTCATAAGAGAATACTTGCGGGTCAAACGTAATATGAACGACTTCCGCGTGGCCTGTCGTCTCCGAGCAAACCTCTTCGTAAGTCGGATTTTCCTTATGGCCTCCGCTATAGCCGGATACAACAGACAA
The DNA here is from genome assembly GCF_042883865.1 of Paenibacillus sp. NPDC058174. Classification (NCBI taxonomy): domain Bacteria; kingdom Bacillati; phylum Bacillota; class Bacilli; order Caryophanales; family Paenibacillaceae; genus Paenibacillus; species Paenibacillus sp. NPDC058174. The sequence continues at coordinate 104,045 of NZ_JBHVUY010000005.1, read as the reverse complement.
AATGCCCGGCGTCTCCTCAAACGGCTGCACCATGCACCAGAAGCAGCCTCCTGCAAACATCGCTTGCTCCACTTGCTGACTCATTTATCGAACCCTCCTAAAAGTTTTTCGAAGCAAAACTTACTTCGTAAGCCCATTACTATTTTCACGAGGCATACTAGGCCCGTAAGCGTATGCTTCGTTATACACCTGCGCTCCGTTTTTACGGAAGCGCCTAAGCAAGCATATACCCCGTTTTTACGGAAGCAAAACCTGCTTCATGAGCTCATCCTTCAAGCTCTGTTGACTCTTATTATAACGCATCTAGTCAATCCCACAAACTGCTGGGCAAACCTGGGCGCTTTTCTTTGTTACAATGTAGTGACACCCGCAACATTCGCCATCATTCGACCGTTTTATTGTATAGCTATTGGTTGAACGCAGTTCGTTCACTTCCCATCTTCCTAATCAATTACGCCACAGAAGAGGTGAACGCTAACAATGACAAGTCATGCACCGCTGGAATCGGCGGCATCCTCGATTTACGAACGATCGCCCCGGAACCGGAGAAGCAAAAAGTATTTCTTCTTATTTATAATGGTCTGGCTCATGCTGATTCTAATCGGCATCGCCGGCGCCAAGCTTTACAGCGATCATATTCAGCAGCAAGTAGCCGCCGACCTGGAACGCCAGACCGCTTCGCAAATCGCCGATATGCAGAAGCAATACGAGGAGCGCTTGGACAAGCTGGAAGCCAGCTACAAAGAGGACCTCGCCAATCTGGAAGGGAAAGTCGACGCGCTTAATGAGCTGCTTACCTTTACAAAAGACAATGCTGATGTCAAAACAGATAATAGCAATAAGCTGTATAGCCAGTTAAATGAAGTGAAGAAGAAGCTGAATGAACTGCAAAAAAGCTTGGATGTGCTGAAATGAGCAGCAACAGTGTCCGCTATTTGAACCGTACGCTGCTGCTTGCCTGTACACCTTTTCTAGGCATGCTGGTATGGCTGTTGTTCTCGGATGTAGCCGTCGTCATGGGCGAAGGCGCTTTTCCCAAGCTGGAATCAAGCGCAACTGAAGAGCAGGCTCCCAAGCCTGCCTCCAAAGCGGCAGAGGGACTGAGCAAAGCCCAGGAGACTGCTTCTGAGACGAGCCAATCGATCAAAAAGCAAATCAAGCTGTACAATCAGACGAACGAAGAAATGAAGCAAATCGTCAATAAGGCGACCACGCAAGCCAAACGGCCTTTTGAGATTTATGACCGCATCATTACCTCCAAGCTTGGCTCGCCTTCCGGCACCATCGATACAAGCAAACTAAGAGCGCAGCTGTTCTACATACAGGCCGATTATTTCAATGCCTATGCGCTGAAGCTAAAGCTGAAGACGGGAGACGCTATGCAGATGGCGCTTGGAGGCGACCGGTACGGCGGTGCCGAGACGACGCTGGAAGCCGTCAAACGGACAGGAGCCTTTGCGGGTGTTAATGCAGGGGGATTCGCCGATGGCGGCGGCAAGCGCTATCCGCTCAGCACAACGATACTGGACGGTGAATATGTAGACGGATTCGAGCCCTCCTACTCCGATCTCTTCTTCGTCGGTTTGAATGAGAGCAATAAGCTCGTTGGCGGCAAGTTCACGAACCGTCAGGAGCTTGACAACAAAAACGTCAAGTTCGGAGCTTCCTTCGTCCCCGTCCTGCTGAAAAACGGCATGTCGACGACAATTCCGCCGAAATGGCAGTCCAGCCCCGCCCGGGCTCCGCGTACCGTCATTGCCAACTACAAGGACGATCAATTGCTTGTTCTCGTCGTGGACGGGCGCAATGAGGGCGGCAGCTCAGGCGCTACGCTGGCCGAGCTTCAAATTCTGCTGCAACGTTACGGCGCAGTAGACGGCTACAATCTGGACGGAGGGGGCTCCTCCTCTCTCGTCTGGAATGGACGGATCATTAACAAGCCTTCCGACGGCCAGCTTCGCAAGCTGCCGACCAACTTTCTATTTTTCAAATAAATAGGTACGGACTTATACATTTCCGTATAAAACAAAGAAGCGGCGCCCTTTGAGCCAATGCCATTAAGTTAACTAACCTTAATGACATTGCCCTTGGGTGCCGCTTCTTTCTATTGCCGGGGCGCCGGTCCAGTCCGCCTCCAGCCTATTCAATTCTAGCCTGTAGCTTCGCTTATTCTCCGCCGAGGAAAATGAAACGTCCAAGTACGAGCAGAGCAATAATCCACATGAGCCAGTGAACTTTGTATTTGCCTTTGCCCGTTACATTAGCAACTGTTGCAAGCAATACGTAAGTGACTACGCCGAACGAAATGCCGTTCGCAATGTTGTAAGTGAAAGGCATCAGAGCGAGCGTCAAGAACGAAGGAATTGCATAGACCATATCCGAGAAGTCGATCTCTTTGATCGATTGCATCATGAGTACGCCTACGATGATCAATGCAGCATTCGTTGCCGAACCCGGAACGAGTGCAATGACCGGTGCTACGAAGATCGCGATCAGGAAGCAAAGACCCGTCGTAACCGACGTCAGGCCTGTCCGGCCGCCTTGCGCCACGCCTGCGGAGCTTTCTACGAATGCCGTTACCGTACTCGTACCCAGCATTGCGCCGCCGCTTACGCCGATTGCATCGACGAACATCGCTTTGCCGACGCGTTTTTTGCCTTCTTCCTGATTTTTCATCAGGCCGGCACGGTTTGCCGTACCAACAAGCGTTCCGAACGTATCGAACAGCTCAACGAACGTGAAGGTCAGGATGACCGTTACAAGACCTACTTCGATAACGCCTGCAAAATCAAAATGAACGAAATTCAATTTACTGAAGTCAGGAACCCATGTTTTGCCTGTCAGCGTTTCTTTCACATTGGTTTGACCCGTAAGCAAGGAAATAATTGTTGTGCCGACAATACCGAACAAAATTGCACCCGGCACGCGCAGCACCATCAGAACTGCGATCAGAACGAGACCAACAATCGTCATGTACACATCAGGCGAAGCAAGATGTCCCAAGTGAATAACCGTTTCCGCGCCAGCCAAATCTGTGTAGGCACCCTCTTGCACATCGCGGAAAGTCGTTGCCGCAATCGTCATCAGGCCGCTGCCTTTCAGACCGATAATCGCGATAAACAAGCCGATACCTACCGTAATCGCATGTTTCAGACTGTCCGGTACCGCTGTAATCATCATCTGGCGGATTTGCGTCAGCGTCAGAATAATGAAGATAATACCGGAAATGAAGACGGCAGTCAGACCCATTTCAATCGAGATCGGCTTGTTCGTTGCCGCTGATGAAATGATGACCGATGCAAAATACGCGTTAAGCCCCATCCCAGGCGCAAGCGCCACCGGGAAGTTCACGAACAAGCCCATTGCGATGGAGAAAATACCCGCTGACAAAGCCGTTGCCAGGAATACCGCTGTCCAATCCAAGCCGGCTGGCGTCAGAATAATCGGGTTGACGGCCAGAATATAAGCCATCGTCATAAATGTCGTCAGACCGGCCATAATTTCCGTTCTGATGTTAGAACCGTGTTCCTTTAGCTTAAAGAAACGTTCCATTATTAACATAACCCCCCAAAAATGTGTGCAAGCAGTACAAAGAGCCTAGGAATTGGGACATGCGGACTACCGCAAATCTCATCTCCTAGGCTCTGCAAAACGCGGAAAAGTATTCCGTGGACCGACGGACTTTCCCTCGCCTTTCGTAGCCTGATCATTTACGGTGATCGAGTAGAGACTCTCAAGCCAATTCTTGAGATTATACGAAAAGAGTTATAAAGTTATATGTTTGCCGTCTCTTATTCTAAAGATCAACGATTCCTTTTGTCAATAGATTTCACGAACGTTACCCACACAATCACTTGCAATATTCGGTTTTAACCAAGCATTGGCAATAAGGCCCGCAATTCATCATCGGCAGGCCTTCTGCCATAATCCGCAATTTCGAACGGTTCAGCATATCGGACCTTGGCTGCATGTGCGCCATATTCTCGTTCTAAAGTCGCAGTCATCTCCGGCGACACGTCCAGAAAGCTGCTCCAGTGCTCCAGAATATATGACCGCCTCGCCTCCCAGCCTTGCGGAACCTGATCCAGCAAGCCCCGCTGCCAAGGCGCGAATTCATAGAACTGGGATGCGTGGGCATCGCAGCTCAGCAGCTTTTTCTCCAGCACCGTTTCAATGTCGATGACAATATCGGCCGTATAAAACGCACGTTTGCCGTAATCCGGCATTAGAAGAAATAGCGGCGAGCTGTCGAGCGGCGGCGTATCCGGCACCGTATTCGGCACCTTCGCTATGAAATCGGCAGCGTCGCGCACCAGTCTCCCTGCATTCCGGTTGTCGACATGTCCGGTCCCTTCGGGATGGAAGGTAATGACGATATCTGCCTGCCAGTCACGAATTTGCCGGATGACCTCCTCCCGCACCTCAAATCCCGTCGTCAGCCTGCCATCTGAGATGGGCAAAATGCTGTAGGCCAGCACCCCAAGCCGTTTCGCCGCCTCCACAGCCTCCGCCGCCCTGCGATCTACCAGCTCTTGCCCGCTGATCGCATAATGGCCGCAATCGCCATTCGTCAGCGAGACGAACTTCACCCGGTGGCCCAGCTCTGCGAACAGCGCCGACGTCCCTCCCGCATAAATCTCCGCTTCATCAGGATGAGCCGCAATAATAATTACGTTAATAGGTTTTGTCATGGTTCGTGTCTCCTCATTGTGCATCGTTTATTGTAATGTCTTGTAGAATTTCTAATTCTTTTGAGCTTCTCTTAACCTTTCACCGCGCCAGCCGTCAACCCTTTAATTACCGTTTCCTGGGAGAAAATATAAAGCACAAGCAGCGGCAAAATCGAGATCGCGATCGCCGCCATCATCGCCCCGTAATCCGTACCGTAAGCATTCGATACGAGCGACAGCAGCACCGAGATCGGCTGCATATCGCGAACCGGCAAGTAGACGAGCGGCAGCAGCAGCTCGTTGTACGACCATAGGAAGACCATGATCGACACCGTCGCGAAGATCGGCAGCGACAGCGGCAGCGTGATGCAATAGAAGATTTTCCAAATTGCCGCTCCGTCCATGACTGCTGCCTCCTCCAGCTCTCCCGGCAAGGAAGCCATAAAGCCGGTCATCATCATAATCGCGAAGCTGAGATTGCCGGCAATTTGGGGCAAAATGACCGATAAGTACGTGCCGTTCAGTCCAAGCTTCTCGATAATGACGAAGTTCGGGATAATGACCGCGAATTGCGGCAGCAGCATACAGATGACAAATAAATAATTAAAGTACGGCTTAAGCCCAAACTTGAATCTCGCTAATATGAAAGCGGCCAATCCGCCGAACAGCGCTACGCCCAGCACGACAGATCCCGATATGATCAGACTGTTGAAGAAGCCTTTAACGATATTGATATTGCCGTATTCGCCCAGCTTCCAATAATTCGTAAAATTAAATTGATGAGGCAGCGCAAAGGACTGCATTAAAATTTCATCCGACGTTTTGAAGCTGTTGAGCAGCACCCACAGCAGTGGCAAGATCGTCGTACACGCCCACAATACGAGAAGCGCATACACCATCAGCTTCGCTGCGCCTGGCCGAAGCCCCTTATTCACCATATCCGTATCTCCTTCTCAAGCAGACTGCTTGTTGGCTTCATTAGTAGCCGGCAGCCTCTTTTTTCACGAGCCGATTGAGCGCTACAGTAATCACAATCCCCAGCACCATCATGGCAATGACGATCGTACTCGCATAACCGGCGTTTTGCCCGTTGAACGCTTTCGTATACATATAGGTGCTGAGCAGCTCGCTCGAATTAAGCGGTCCGCCCTTTGTCACGATATAGACGACGTCGAATACCTTCAGCGCCCCGGCCGTCGCCAGCGTCAAGCAGGAAGCGATGACGTCCCGCAATAGCGGAATCGTAATATAGATCGAGCGGCGGTAGCCGGTAATGCCGTCGAGCGTAGCGGACTCGTATATTTCCTCTGGAATTTTGGACATGCCCGTCAGAAAAATAACAAAGTAAAAGCCGACATACTGCCAAAGAATCGGAATGAGAACGAGATAGATCGCGCTCTTCTCCGTCAGCCACACCTGCTCACCCCAGCCGAAGGCCCGCACAAGCGCATTCAGCAAGCCATAGTCGTAGTTATAGATCAGAGAGAACATCAAGCCGATGGCCGTACCGGAAATGACAATCGGGAAAAAGAACACCGTACGGAAAAACTTAAAGCCGCGCTTGATGCTGTCTGTCAGCAATGCAAGCACAAGCCCGCCGCCCGCTTGAAGCAGGATCGCGCCGGCAACGAGAATAAACGTATTTTTGAACGCAATGCCAATAACCGGATCCTCAATCAATTGCCGGTAGTTGGCCAAACCGTTGAAATGCTTCGTATTCGAGAAATTGTACCAGTCTGTGAAGCTGTAATAGACCGACTGCCCCAAAGGGTACAGCAGAAATATAGCCAGCAGCAGCATCGTTGGCGCCAGAAACAGTACGATATATCTTTTATCTTGGAAAATCACGGCTGAACGCCTCCCTTTCTATCGTTCCTCATGACTGCCCCGGCACGTCTGTTGCGAGAACGTACCGGAGCGGATCGCGGGGCGCAGCCTATTTGGTCGCTTTATCGTTCAACTTCTTCGCTTCTGCCAGCACTTCCTCAGCTGTCTTCTTGCCGCCGGAAAGGTACGCCAGCCCTTTGGTGAATTCCGTATACGATTCCCGCGTCACGTAAGAGTCGATCGGCATCACAAAGTCCTTAGCCGCAGCGACCATCGCATTGCCGTCGGTCAACAGCTTAGCCGTTGCATTCGTCGCCGTCGCCTGTACCGCATACGTGCCGCCGATTTCAGCGAATTTGCCCGCAACGTCGGGGGAGGTGATGAACTTAATGAACTCCAGCGACATTGCATATTTGTCTTGATCCTTGTTGTTCTTCATATACCAGCCGGAGCCGAAGCCCGATACGATCATATTCTCGCCTTTGCCGCCAGGAACAAGAGGAAACGGCAAAATTTCAATCCCTTCAATCTTGCTGTTGCCGGCAGCCGTCCAAGAACCGTTGAACATCATCGCCGCCTTGCCTCCGGAGAATAAAGCCTGCGCTTTCTCGTCATCCAGCGTCAGCGCATCTTTCGGGAACGCCTTCTTCTCGCTAAGCTCGCGGAAGATATTCAGTGCTGGCGCCCAGGAAGCATCATACGCCTTTTGCTGGCCCTCCGGCCCTACTTGAGAGAGCACAAGCGCTTCCTGCAAATAAGGGGTCGTGAGCGACGTCGCGAAAGGAATAATATCATTCGCCGCAAACGTATCTACTGCTTTCATAAATGCGTCGTAGGTTGCCGGCGCTTCCAGCTGATACTTGTCGAACAGGGTTTTGTTCCAGAACAGCCCCTCATAAAAGCCGATGTAAGGAAGCGCATACAATTTGCCGTTGTATTTAACCTTGTCCATAATGCCGCTGTTAAATTGCTCCGCCCAATCCGCGTCCTTAGCCAGCTCATCCTCCCACGATATGATATCGCCGGATTCCGTTAAGATCGCAGTCTCGCTGCCATTGAAGTAAAACATGACGTCCGCCAGGTTGCCCGTCGCCGCATCCGCTTTTACTTTCGTCCGGAGCGCTTCATTGTTGACCGGTGTCGATTCATCCACGATTTTCACATTCGGATGCTTGTCTTTGAACTGCTGAAGCGCATTCGTCCACGCCGGCACCCAAGGGTCCGAACCCGCGAAGCTTGTCGCTACGCGCAGCGTAATCTCTTTGTCTTTGCCTTTGTTCTCTCCCTTGTTTTTCTCTCCGGCATTGCTGCCGCCTCCGCACCCCGCCATGAACACCATAACCGCCACAAGCACCAATAAGACCGTTGTTGCCTTGCTCCCCGTCTTCTTCATCGCTCAGCTCTCCTTTATTGTTCATTCATCTATTGAAACCCGGAGAGCGCCTAATGCTGTGATGCTCTTGCCGGGAACCAACCATTATTATAATTAATTAACTTTATTAATTAATTGAACAAAATCTAATGAACGAGTCAATTAGATTCCGCTTCCTCCAGAAGCTCGGTAAAGATCGTTTCTAAGCCGATGGCCACGCCGCCGATAAGAACCGCTTTCGTCTTCAAGGCAGTATGAACAATTGCAGCCTTCGAGGAAGGCATCAGTGCCGCTACTTCCTCCTTAAGCGTGTCGGTGTATGCCGGTCCCAATGACACGAACCCGCCGCCCAGAACGATTGTATCCAGATCCAGCATTTGCAGCAGGTTCACAACGACTGCCGCCAGCATTTGCGCACGTCTCTTCACCTGCCGGACAGCCAGCTCATCACCGGCATGCACAGCTCCCATAATGTCGTTGAAGCTGACCGGCTTGCTAGCGGAGATCTGCTGCAAGCTGCTGGCCGCACCGGCTGCCAGTTCAGCCCGGACGTCGCGTACCAGTGCCCCGATCGATACCTGATCCTGCAAACGAACTGGAGCAGTTGTTCCAACCAGATAGCCTGCAATTTCACCCGATGCATGAAAGCTTCCGGGATAAAGCCTGCCATTCAGCACAATGCCGAGTCCAAGGCCAACGTCTGCGCTTAGAAATACAGCGTTGCTGCAGCCTTGAGCGGAACCGAAGCTCATCTCGCCGATAATCGCGGCATTAATATCCTTTTGCACCAGCACCTTCGTTAGAAAGCGCTCGGATAGTGACTCCCTGAAATTAACTGTTCCTAGCGATTCAAGGTAGGAACCGCATTTCACCAGTCCGCTCTCCCCGTCTACCTGTCCGGGCACCGAGATTGAGATCATCAGCAGCTGCTCCCGGCTAATTCCCGAGCTTGCAAGAAGCTCTTCGATTTTGCCTGTCAGCAGCTCCATCAGCTGTCCCAGCTCATATTGCTCGATATCGAACTTCAGCTCCTGTACGATTTCCGGCTTCAAGTTCGCGACCGCCACGTTCACGCACGGATTGCTCAGATCTACCGCGATAATGTAGCCGAACTGCTCATTTAACCGCAGCCGGCTTGCCTTTCGGCCAACTCCGGATGACGCATCCTCCGTTTCCCGGACGATGCCCAGCGTGACTAGCTGATCTACGTTCGTACATACGCTAGGAACACTCAGATTCAGCAGCTTCGACAGCTCGCTTCGTGTCGCGCTCTCCCGCTGCCGGATCGTATCTATAATCAAATTTTGGTTCGTAATGCGAACAAACTGCTGCTTTGCTGATTTCTTTGCCAAAAGGAAGCCCCATTTCATTCAACCTGTTCATTAATTAAGAAACTTAATTAAACAATAGAACCGGAAGAAGAAGTTGTCAAGCTTTAAAAAAAATTAGAAGCGATCTGCGCAGCCGGAGCATAAATACACTCCTCTTGGCTGCGCAGGCCGTCTTCAATAGTCCCGATTACTTCCCGTCAAAAAAGTTCGGCAAGTAGCTGCGGTTCGCTTCCAGCATTTCCTCCAGCATCGGCTTCGCTACGGCAACGTCCGGAACGAGCGGATGATGTACCATCGCTTGCAGCGCAATGCCTTTGTCGCCGCTTATGGCCGCCTCAATGGTCAGCGCCTCATAGGTTTTCACCGTATGAATCAATCCTTTGATACCTTCCGGCACGCGCTGCGGCGGGATTGGAATCGGACCTTGTCCCGTAACGACACAGTTAACCTCAATGCTGGCATCATCCGGCAGGAAGTCGAGAATGCCGTTGTTGCGGACGTTCAGCGTTTGGATGTCTTTTTTATCCGTATAGAGCGAGTGCATCAGGTTGACAGCCGCTTCGGAGTAATAAGCGCCGCCGCGCTGCTCCAGCTGCTTCGGCTTCTCCGACAGGTTCACGTCCTTGTACAGCTCGAACAGCTCTGTCTCGACACGGCTGACGACGTCTGCGCGTGTTCCGTTTTTCTCCAGCGACGCTTTCATCTCGCTAAACATCGTGTTCGTCATATAGAAGTAACGAAGGTAATACGTCGGAATCGCATTCAGCGAAGTGAGGAAATCTGCATCCCAGTCGAACGCTGTTACGTTGGTTGCCGAATAGTCCTTGCCGCCGTTGATCATTTCCTCCAGCTTGTCTTCGCCATGGACATAAGCGGCCGTCACCCAGTGCAGGTGATTGATGCCGACAAATTCAGGCAGCACTTCGCTCTCGGTCACGCCGTATTGCTTCGCGAGAAACTTCTGGAAGTTGATCGGCGAGTTGCAGAGGCCGACTGTTTTTACTTTGCTGTATTTCTGCACAGCTTCCGTTACGATACCGGCAGGGTTGGTGAAGTTGAGCATCCACGCATTCGGAGCCAGTTCTTCGATATCTTTGCAAATGTCCAAAATAACCGGAACCGTACGAAGCGCCTTCAGCATGCCTCCTGGTCCCGTCGTTTCTTGGCCGATCACGCCGTAGGAGATCGGAATATGCTCATCACGGCGTCTCGCCTCCAGCAAACCGACACGCATTTGCGTCGTGACGAAGTCGGCGCCCGCAATCGCTTCACGGCGATCCAGCGTCAGATGCACCTCGATCGGCAAGCCTGCTTTTTCCACCATGCGTTTTGCCAGCTCGCCCACGATTTCAAGCTTATGCCGTCCTTGCTCGATGTCGACGAGCCAAAGCTCGCGAATCGGCATTTCCGGATATTTCTTAATGAAGCCTTCCACGATCTCAGGTGTATAGGAGGAGCCGCCTCCGATTACTGCAATTTTCAATGCTTTCTTTTCCATGTCGAAATGCCCTCCTTCGAATTTAGAGCGTGATGCTGCGGAGTGCGGCATCCGTGCGCTCGTCGATTTCAATACCGCCATTGTCCATTGCACTCATTAATGCGCCGATGACCGGGTCTACCGTCAGCTTGACAACCGATGCGTTAGGCGCCACTTGCTTAATGCCAACCTTGATAGAATCAACCAAATGCGGCGAGCTGCCCTTCGACATCACGCTGCCGGCCAGTACAACATCAAAGGTCTCCTCTTCCATGCCCAGACGCTTGATCAGCGCATTCGCTGCATTCGCATGCTCTAGGCCCACTTCCTCCAAAATGCGAATCGCCACAGCGTCGCCTTGGGAAGCCGCTTCGAACATCGTTTTGGCAAGCTCATAGGATGGCCGTTTGCCGTTGTCCAGCGCATCGTCATACATTTCCTGAACGGATTGATAGCCAAGCTGACGCGGCACAAGCTCAGTCAGAATCGTCGGCTGCTCGCGTCTTTCCCAGCTGCGGATCGCCGTGCGGAAAGCATGAACCGCCAAATCGCTTCCCGACCCGTGTCCGTCTCCGAACAAATAACCGAAGCCGCCATATTGCAGCTCCTCGCCTTTGGCATTGCGAGCCGCGCTGTTCAAGCCTGTACCGCTAATAATTACTGCGCCGTAAGAACGCTTCGTTCCCGCACGCATGCCAATCATCGTATCGCAAGCAATCGCATGACGCTCATAACCAAGCGAAGCAATCATGGGACGCAAAATAACATAATCCGGTTCGCGGTCTGCTCCGGCAAGACCGAAGTAAGCGAATGTAATATCTTCCTTCGTGGCATTAGCCGCTTGCAGCGCTTCCGCGCAAGCACGCTCGATACTATTTTTTGCTTCCGCATAAGCGGTTTGATGATTTCCGTTCCCGCCGTAACCACGGCCAAGCACGCGCCCTGTCTCATCTGTCAACAAAGCATGCGTCTTGCTTCCGCCAGCGTCAATTCCTAGAAAAAGGATAAAGCCCACGCTCCCTTCGTGTGTTCTATACCTTTATTCTAGAACAAAAAAACACCGTTCTCTAATGATAATGAACGATGTTCTAATACTATCTTACTGTTTATTTGAGAGTGAGCCGGAGCTCCGAGGGCAATTTCCCGATGTGCTGTTTGAAGAGTCTGTTAAAATTGGATAAATTGCGGAAGCCGCATTCCGCCGCGATTTCGATTATTTTCGCATCCGTCGTCTCCAGCAATGCTACCGCATGAGACAGGCGCAGCTGAATCAAATAGTCCATCGGCGAAGTGCCTACCGTCTGTACGAATAAAGCGCTGAATCTGGAAGGGCTGAGATGTGCCGTCTCAGCCAGCTCCTTGAGCGTCCATGGATGACCGATATGATCCTCAACCCGGCGCAGCGTCTGGCGGATAATCTCCATCCCCCGTGACTGGCTCGCCCCCATGCCGTCCGCCTTCGCAAAATAGCGGTTGACGAAAGCAAGAAACCGAAGCATCTGTGCACGAACGACCGCTTCATAATGCGACTCCTTCGCTTTGTATTCGCCTTCCATCTCTAATAGAACGGAGCCGATGCGTCCCAGCATCGGATGGCTGCGGTCAAGCACATTCTCAAACCGGCTGCCCATCTCGCGGAACGGTGTAAGCAGTTCCGTATCATACCGCTGCTCCAGCGCCAAGTATGCCGGATCGAACATGACGATCAGCATGACAAGCCCTTCATTTTCAAAGCCGCGGTGCAAGTCATTGGAATTAATCAGTACGATATCGCCCTGCTGGAAGTCGCAGCGGTTGCCGTTGATTAAGTAGTGGCCGCTGCCTTTTACAATATAGTTGATTTCGAGAGCCGTATGCCAATGCAGCCGTTGAAAGGGCGGGCTTACCCCTTCGGTCTGCGATATAAGTATCGGAAAAGAGGCCGGAAGCTCGATATGGTCCCGTATTACGGTTGGATGTCCTTTCATTCCGATCCCTCCCTTTTGCCGCGATTTAGCCATGCCACTAATATGATCTAATTATAGCAAAGCGACCCGTTCAGAAGGAAGAGCCCCGACCCGAATCGCACGAAGGACTGGTCCTTAGGCGGGGCGAAAGACTGGGCTGGAGTTGTTCAAATGTCGGGCTTGCGATTGATATACTACTTCTTGGAAACACATACTTAAACAAAGGAGCACAATCATGAACACAACGACTGGCAGCTTTACCCCCATACCAAGGGAGGGAAACAATGAAAAAATCCGCAGAGCCCGGAAGGGACTGCTTTACTTTTTCGCCATGCTCATCCCGCTCTCTATTCTTAGTTATGTGCTAGTATCGAAGCAAACTCCAATGTCTATATTATTGCTGATGTGGTCACCAGCCTTGGCTTCCATCTTCGCCCGCATCATGATGCGCGAAGGCTCAGCCGATATTTCCTTGCGGTTCGGAGGTCGCCAGTTCTTAAAGAGACTTCCGTTCATTCTGTTATTACCGGTTATCATCGGTCTTATTGCCTACGGAACGGCCTGGGCAGCAGGACTTGTCGACTTTGTTGCTCCGGATACTTTTATTAAAGCACCGCCTGCCGTTATCTTCGCAGGTCTTCTGCTAGGTCAAATGGTAGCAGGCACCGCTATTGGTATACTCACTAGTTTCGGCGAGGAGCTGGGCTGGAGAGGTTATATGCTTACCCGACTCATCGACGCTCGCATTCCTGCCCCAATGCTGACAAGCGGTATCATCTGGGGACTGTGGCATCTTCCCGTCCTGTTTATGGGGCTGTACTATTCCGGCCCTAACCTTGCTTTATCGGCGCTGTTGTTCATGATTAGCTGTACCTCGATGAGCTACATCATCGGACGCGTACGGATGACTACCGGCAGCTTATGGGCCGCCGTGCTTCTGCACGCATGCTGGAACGCCGTCATCCAAGACGTCTTCGACGCCTTCTCCCAAGGGAAGAACGCGCTATTGTGGACAGGCGAGTCTGGCATACTGGTTGCACTAACCTTGTTTATTGCGGCTGTGTTGATGTCGCTTAAGAAGATGAAGGTGCGTCAGCTTTACTAGATTGAAGAAATGCCCGCAATTTGCTGGATCTTATGCAAATTGCGGGCGTTTTTTTGTTACTTAAGTTCAATTCAATTTCCGCCTGTACCTGTCTGTTTCAATCTTCTGAGGATTAATTCCCGCTCAGCAATTGTGAATTAGATACCTTCATGATACAAAACTTCAACAGAATACTTAGGATTTGTAACTGATTTATTTGTTCTTAGACTTACATTAACTGTAATCGCTTCACCAAATGAATATATAGAATATAAACTTGAAAAATGGTCTTCATGATATAGCTTAGAATAATAGTTCAAAAAGCTTAAATAAATCAGCTCCATATCAGCTAAATTATCACTTTCTTCAGTTGAATACATAACATTCCCTAACCCACTACTGCTAAAAGAATACACCAGGCTGCCTTGAACCTTATTTGAGAATTTATAATCATAGACCACCATCCCAGATCCATCAGACTCAATAAAATTTTCTTTGATTGTCCTATCAGTCGTTTTCATCAGATCGGAAGACGAGACTCTCCAGTTGTATTCGAAATATCGATCTCTACTGTAGTTCCAAAAATAACCAATCATAACCCTCTTAGTGTCGGCATCTACATAAATTTTATTACCCGTCACTTGAGAAACAAACTTTAATGGAACAAACGTATTACCTTTTATCGTCTTTGGTGCAACACTAAGCGTCACTTCTTTATTATTGACCTTTGCTTTACTGTTTCCAATTTGTAATTCAATTTCATAATCTTTATTTTTTCCTGTAATAATTTTAGTTTTTGAATCAAAGTTAACCGATAGTCCCAGTGCAACGAATAACGGTTTAAACTGAACCAATTTAACACCTTTTTCTTCAATTGGAGCAATATCAAATATTACTCGTTCACCATTAACGTAAACAATATTCTGTGGACTCTTTGAACCTTCGGCAAACGATTTATTTGGAATTAAATTGAACATTAAAACCAAAATTAGTAACAAAAAAATAGATTTCTTCACAAATACATCTCCTCAACATAATTTTCCACAATACTATCATTATCGACAAATTTGGTCTAGGAGTTTAATGGTAGTAATGTTTTCGTAACAGCAGTATTTCTAAAAGCAAAAGAATCTCGTTTATTTGCCAAATGACGCAAATAAACGAGATTCTTTTTTAGTGCTCTATTGTTACATTTTACGTAGAGTTTCTTTATTTCCAAATTTAACTCTCACCAGACTGATCAACATTAAGCACATCAAGCAAAAACATGAAAATCGGAATGCCGATAATCAATCCCCATATGCCCATGAAATGCTGGGCAAATATAAGGATGATGAACGTATAGAACATTGGCAATTTTGTTTTCTGCGCATATAATCTTGGGTTTAAAACATACGTCTCAATTCCATGAATAACAACAATCAAAACGATTGACCAGATGACCAATGAAAGTCCGCCAATTTGGTATCCAATCATACCTATTGGGATGAAGGAAATGACAACACCCGCAACAGGAATGAGGCTCAATAAGAACACCATAATGGTAAGTGCAAATAGATAGGGATAACCTAATATCCATAGACCCGCAATGGTCAACACCGTATTAAACAACGCAATCATAAGCTGTACTTCAATCACTTTACCGAAAGAAGAGGTGAATTTTCCACCGAAATATTTGAATTCCTTATACAGCCATCCTATTTTACTGCTGCTGAACTTTTCTGTGAATTTAACGACTTTATTTTTCTGCATAAGATAGAAGAAGCTCAACACAATGACGAAAAGAATCATTTCTACCGATTTGCCAAGCTTCAAAATATAGTTGACGGTATTGCCCCAATAGCTTTGGAAATCCAGTTTTTCAAGCATATCGACAATCAGCTGAGCTGTTTCATTTTGCGGCGGAGAATTTAGGAAATTTATGCTGTAATTATACAGTCCTGCAACTTGAACCACGAGCTTAGGCACATAATTCAGAAAACCAATTACGATACCAGAAATAAGGAGTACATAAATTACGATATTTACGACAATCGGAGATATAGGAATAAACCGGGAAAGCTTCTTCGTAATAAATCCCTCTAAACGCCCTAATACAAAAGTGACCAGGAACACTAGAAGTATTAAATTGATCATATGCCGTAGTATGTACAGCAGAAGTGCAACTATTGCTAAAAACAATATCCTTTTCACGATGTGATTGGAAAAAAACTCTCTTAAAAATCCCATGTGCCTTCCTCACTTCTCCCATTCATTATTCATCAAGTCATTAAACTAATTATACTTCTTACGCACCCAATAAAACTACGTTTCTAATTTATTTAGCGGTAAAGGAAATTCACACGCCTTTTGAACATTTGAGACCCAATATAAGGAATTATCCCCACATCCACGCAAAAAAACTCTCTTTTATCTGCTTATAAAACACAAATAAAAGAGAGTCATTATTAAATATTTATAGCTGCATCCAGCCTATTCCCACTCAATCGTAGCAGGCGGCTTCGAAGTCACGTCATACACGATACGGTTGACGTTCTCGACTTCGTTGACGATACGGACGGAGATTTTCTCCAGCACGTCCCAAGGGATACGCGCCCAGTCTGCTGTCATGCCGTCGATCGAAGTTACGGCGCGAATGCCGACTGTGTACGAATACGTACGCGCGTCACCCATAACGCCAACGCTCTTCATGTTCGGAAGGGCGGTGAAGTATTGCCAAATTTCTCTTTTCAGACCGGCTTTGGCAATCTCATCGTGAAGGATCGCATCGGATTCGCGAACGATCTTAAGCTTGTCCTCCGTTACTTCGCCAAGTACGCGGATCGCAAGACCCGGACCTGGGAACGGCTGACGCCATACGATTTCTTCTGGCAAGCCGCACTCTTCGCCGACTTTGCGCACTTCATCTTTAAAGAGCGCTTTAAGAGGCTCAACAAGCTTGAACTTGATATCTTCAGGCAAACCGCCAACATTATGGTGCGATTTGATCGTTTGTGCCGTTGCTGTTCCGCTTTCCACGATGTCCGTGTACAGTGTGCCTTGAGCCAGGAATTCAAAGTCATCGAATTTAGCCGACTCTTCTTGGAAAACGTAAATGAATTCGTTGCCGATAATTTTACGTTTTTGCTCCGGATCGTCTACACCCTTCAGCTTGCTCATAAAGCGCTCGCGAGCGTCGATTTTGACAACCTTCATATCGAATTTGCCGACAAAGGTTTCCATAACGCCTTCCGCTTCGCCTTTGCGCAGCAGGTTGTGGTCGATAAACATACAAGTCAATTGATCGCCAATTGCTTTATGCAGCAAAATCGCGACTACAGAGGAATCTACGCCGCCGGACAGCGCGCAAAGTACCTTTTTGTCGCCGACTTGGGCACGAATATCGCGGATCGTATCCTCAATGAACGATTCCATCGTCCAGTTGCCGTCGCAACCGCAAATGTTGTACAGGAAGTTGTGAATCATTTCATTGCCGTGTTCCGAATGGCGAACCTCCGGATGGAATTGCACCGCGAAGAACTTGCGATCCGCATTGCTCATTGCAGCAATAGGAGCATGGTCTGTGCTTGCATCCACTTTGAAGCCTTCAGGAAGCTCCACAACGTGGTCGCCGTGGCTCATCCATACCGTTTGACGCTGTTCCAGACCTTGAATCAGATGGCTGTCAGCCGTGAAGTCAACTTCTGCCTTGCCGTACTCACGCTTGCCTGCGCGTTCTACTTTACCGTTCAATTGATGCGCCATCAGCTGCATGCCGTAGCAAATGCCGAAGATCGGTACGCCGATATCGTAAATGGCCGGATCGACCAGCGGCGATTTTTCCTCATATACGCTAGCCGGTCCTCCCGAGAACACGATGCCTTTCGGCTGCAGTTCGCGGATCCGCTCCACCGGTGTGTTGAATGGCAGCAACTCGCTGTATACGCCCAAATCACGAATGCGGCGTGCGATTAGCTGATTGTATTGTCCTCCAAAGTCGAGAACAACGATGATTTCATTTGGCTTGTTCATTACCGAGCCTCCCTCAATTAATGTAGTAATTATATCTATACCGCTCAAACCGAGTCAAGGTGAAGAGACAGGTTCCGACAATATTTGCAGACTCCACATTCACGGTTCTGCCATCCGCAGACCGCAAACCCGCATTTTACGCCTAAAAAGATGCAATCCGCTCAACAATATCCATTGATTCACTCAAATTTGGGAAAATGAAACAATTCGGATAAACGTGCGTAAACATTATCCGAGGTGATTAGAGATGAGCAACCCGTCTCCCAGATTAAGGAATATAGACGGTATTAGAGGATTTAGTTTGCTGGGCATTTTACTGGCGAATATGCTTTGTTTTCAATACGGGATGTGGGGCATGCAGGAGATGAGCTTATTCTCGCTGTCTGCTGCCGACTCGGCGGCCCACACCATCGTGAAAATCGTCGTGGAGACAAGTTTTATGCCGATTTTCGCATTTCTGTTCGGTTTTGGCATGGTCAAAATAAAGGAAAATGTGGAGCGCCGCCACGGCCTAGCCGGAATACCGGCCGCTCATTTGGCGAGGCGGTTTACGTTCCTGTTCGTCCTTGGATTGGCCCACTACATTTTACTATGGGAAGGCGATGTGCTCGTCAGCTATGCGATAACGGGCTTCGGCATGCTGCTGTTCCTTCCGGCTAAGCCGCGAACGCTGTTTATCTGGGGCGCTGTTTTTGCCGTTCTAGCTGCTCTAATCCAATATGGGGCCAGCAATAGCCCTATCCTTCCATTGTCGCAGTTAGAGAAATTCAATGATAAGACTGTCGACATCTACGGCAGCGGCTCCTTTACTGAAATCATCCGGCACCGGACGCTTTCCGACCCGCTTGGCCTGTACGGCTTTTACCAAGTAATCAATCTCATGCTTTCTCCGATTCTCATCGCGCCAATGTTTCTATTCGGCATGGCCGCGGCGAAGCTCAAGCTTCTTCATCAGCCGCAGCAGGAGAAGAAACTGTACAGGAAGCTGACAGTCATTCTGATTCCGGTCGGACTATTACTCAAATTCTGTAAATATTTATTGCCGGATTTGGGCTGGGCAGGCTCAATGGCGGCCTTGGGCGGCACTATTCTGGCAATCGGATACTTATCCGCCTTGTCCTGGCTGTTCAGTACGAGACCGCGCTGGCTGGAAGGCTGGCTTATCCGATTTGAAAGCGTAGGTAGGTTGTCCTTATCCAATTACTTGCTGCAGACGGTCGTGTGCGTATTTATCTTTTACGGCTTCGGGCTTGGGCAGTTTACGAAAATCGGCATCATCGGCGGCATTGCCGTCGCCATTGGGATATTCATTGTTCAATGCTTCGCCAGCCAGCTGTACTTGCGTTACTTCCGGATCGGTCCGGTCGAACGGCTGCTGCGCGCATGGACTGCCTTGCGCTGGAAGAGGCCTGCAGCAGAAACAACGAAAGGGACGCCT
Organism: Paenibacillus sp. NPDC058174; assembly: GCF_042883865.1. Lineage (NCBI taxonomy): Bacteria > Bacillati > Bacillota > Bacilli > Caryophanales > Paenibacillaceae > Paenibacillus > Paenibacillus sp. NPDC058174. The sequence continues at coordinate 84,889 of NZ_JBHVUY010000005.1, read as the reverse complement.
GCCGGACTTTAATGTAATGTTCGGCTGACATTCCTTCGCTATAAAACAACAATAAGAATGGAGTGAACCTGAGATGACGGAAAAGCTGCTGCTAGTAAAACCGACTATTGCTCTGCAATTGCCCTATGTTGAATTTTATGAGGAATGGAAACAAAGCGGCGAGGATATGGTCCCTTGGGTAATCGGCAAGAATCCTTCCGATTTCCGCTCGATGGTTCAATTTCTTCTCGATAACGAAAAGGAAGGGGCGCGTCCCTACGACCAGGTTCCGGATTCGACCTTTTGGCTGCTGGACGAAAACAACGCCATCCTCGGGGCGGTAAACATCCGGCATCGGCTGACAGAAAAACTCCATCAACTGGGCGGCCATATCGGCTACGGCATCCGGCCTTCGGCAAGACGTAAGGGACACGCGACAGCTCTGCTGGCGCTCGCATTGAACGAGGCTAAAAAGCTGGGCATCAGCAAGGCGCTTGTCGTCTGTGACGCCGACAACATTGGTTCCGAGCGCACGATACTGAGCAACTGCGGTATTCCGGACGTTAGCTTTACCGCTGAGGATGGCAGCGTAGTGAAACGGTTTTGGATTGAGACTTAAAGGTGTGACAAAAAGAAGCGCCAGGCTGCCCGTCCGATTATACCGGAGCAGCCTGGCGCTTCTTGCTTTATTTGCGGGAGCGGAGCGCTTGAATCGCCGTCGCCAGCTCCTTCGGCGGCGGAGCGATCCAGTCCGCCTGCTGCCCGAACCTCGCCTCATCGTCCCAAGTGATGAAGCGTTCAAGCGCTGCCGCGCGTGCTGGCGGCAGCACGGCTTTTGCCGCGGCTGCGTATTCACGCGCGGTCTGATGCGGCGTCCGCACGCTCATACGCCGCTGCAGCAGCTTCCATGTCGCGGCTGACACCGCTGTGAAGCGCTTCTGCGTCCGCTCGCGAGCGGCCTCGGCAGCCGATGATGCAGCTGTACGGGCTGGCGCAGCGGAGGACGCTAACGCTGTTGCAGTTGGCGCAGTAAGTTGTGGCGCCTGTTGCCCAGGCAGCGCTGATGCTGTTATTTCGGCTGGTACTGGTGCTGGAGCTGAGAGATCTGACCGAACATATGCAGCTGACTCTGCTGACGCAGACGGCGGTGCCGGCGCAGCGTGGAAGGTTGTCCGCGCCTGCTCTGCGGCCGTGCCACCCGAAATTAAAGCCCGAACCCGTCCATACTCCGCAGCAACCGCCCCTGCCGCTTCCGATGCAGCAGCACCTAATCCAGGCCTGCCGCTGTTCATTCTGGCATACGCCGTATTGTATCGGCGCAATGCCAGAGCCAGCTGCAGCTTATGCCGCTGAAGCATCGCGATCGCTGCGCAGACGAGCGCTAATGCTGCCGACGCCAGTGCGGCTTGTGCCGCAGGCGCTGCTTCGGCAATCGTTTGCGCTGCATTCCTTGCCGACTCTGCGACGGCTGCTGCGCCCTGTCTTGCCGCAGCCAATAATCCGTCAGCTCTAGATACAGCTGACGCATTATCTGTCATACTGCTGCTTCCTGCCGTGCTGCTCGATACTCCACCTGCTGTTGTAACCGCTGCGCCGCCACTTTCGGCGCCTAATGCTCCGCCTGAAACTGACGCAACGAGAGGCCCGCTTCCCGAGCCGCTAAAGCCCGGCGTCGGATCAAACGGCACCCAGCCTGCCTCGGGAAAATACACCTCAACCCAAGCGTGCGCATCTTTTCCCCGCACCTCATACGTCGTTATTCCCGTTGCATCCTCATACACGGGGGTACCCGAAGTAAAGCCTTTCACCCAGCGAGCCGGAATACCCTGCGTTCTCAGCAGAATGACCATAGAAGAAGAGAAATGGACGCAATAGCCGCTTTGCTGCTCGAACAGAAAATGATCCACCAGATCCGCCCCGGCAGGAGGAGCTTTCGTGTCTAGCGAGTAGGAGTAGTTATTTTCTAAATAAGTCTCAATCGCTTTCACCTGATCCAATCGGCTGGTCACGCCTCCGCCTGCGATTTCTGCCGCAAGGGCAGACACGCGGCCTGGCAGCGTATCCGGCAATTGCAGATAGATTTCCAAATCACTGTCATCGGCAGCCGCCTCTGCTCCGAAGGAATATTTGCCTGTCTTCGACAATACCGCCTCATCAGTTACGGGCAGCCTGCTTTGGACGGTATATTTTTCAACCTTTGCCGTATCGGACGGAGCAAACAAAGCCCCAGTCGCTTCGTTGCGCACATAAGTGTTGAGCTTACGGCGCGGGTCAGCGGCCTCAAGATGCTGCACATGGCCGGAAGCTCCAGCCGCAAACAGAGGCAAGCCTTGACCGGGCGAAGCAAGCATTACCGTTTGGGTAACGCTTTTTCCCAGCTCGGTCTCCCCTTTCGGCATGTTAGAAGATTCTGTGCTGCCCGTTGCCCCCGCAGTCTCAGAAGTGTCGCCTGCCTCGTCAACCGGAAGCAGCGTCTTGCGGCTCCACGTATCGCTCCAGCCCCGTCCGTCATAGCTGTTCTTAGCCTCACCCCGCCAATATGCACGAACGGGAGACAAGCCGGTAAACACAACCTTGTCATCTTGGACAAGCGCCCCTCCCAGCTCCCTGTCGTCGAAGCCGTAACCGGTCATTCCGACATTTCCCGTGCTTGCCTGGAGTACGGCAGAGCTTCCGCCGCTGCCAAGCGATATGACCGCCTGCTCCAAACGGCTTGCCAAGGATGCCGTCCATGCGGCTGGCTCCTGATAAGCTGGCTTGCCGCCCGATAAAAGCAGCCCCGCACCGACGCATATCGCAACTACGAAAATAGACGCCCCCAGCCAGCCTGTGCCGCTTCGCAAGCCTCTCTCCCGTACACCGCCATGAATGCGCTGCGCCCTGCTCGTTGCGACAAGCGCGCCCAGAAGCAGTCCTTCTGCCGTTGTCCTCAGCAAGCCCGGAGTTACGTCCATACCAAGCCAGACATGCAGCGTTAGCAAATAAAGCGCCGTTGCCGCAGCAAAACCAAGCGATAGCTGCCGGAGCCACATTAAAGCCTGAAGCGCCGGCGCAAGCAGCGCCCAGCCCACGAACAGAAGCAGCGTGCGCAGCTCGCCGGACATCGTCCACAGCCCGTACTCCATCATTAAGCGGATATCTTGCCACAGCATTCCCGGAAAATGAGACAGCCATTGCAGAGCGGTCTCATCGCCGCTTTTGAACAGCCACATCAAGCTCATGACACAGAGCCCGCTATTAAATAGGAATGACATATACCATGTTGGCCGGAACAGTCCCGCCCCCAACACACAGCCGATAATGACAAGCAGCGGTCCTAACTGGTAGATTGCCCCCCACTCGCTGTTGTCGACCCACGGAATCATCCACTCCGCCAGCAGGCCGAATAAAAGCAGTGTTGTCAGGAGCCGATAGCGAAGCGAATGCTCGGCTTGCCGATTGTCGTAATTAGCGCCCATTCGAGCTCCCTCCCTCTGCTGTGTATGACAGCTCCATCATCCGCTCGGGAAAAGGCAGCCAATGCAGCTGAATGCCATAGGTCTCCAGCAACCGCTGCTGCTCCCGCATCGCATACGTTAACACGGACTGCTTCGTCACGATATGAAGCTCCAGCCGGCAGCCCTGGTCGTTTGCCAGTGCAGCCAGCTGCGTCCAGCCTTTGCCTTCCTTCCAATCTGCAGTGTACGCGTGGAGCTTGCCGCCTGGCCGCAGACTGCCTAGCTCCTGCCGATACAAGGCCGCCTCTGCCTTGCTGTCGCCGCCGTTAAGGCGCAGCCTCGCCAGCCGCTCCTGCAAAGCTTCCGGCGAGCCCTGCACCGCTGCCGCAGCGTCCACGCGAGCGCTGCGCCCTCCCGCTTCACTGCCGCCGCCCGCATCCTCTGCGGCGGCGTCTTGCGCGGCAAGCAGCCGCACAGCTCCGCCAGCCGCTGCCGCGCGATCAATAGCCTGCGCTGCCCACGCCGCACAGGCGTCGAACAGCCGACCGTCGCCGCCATATGCGGCGGCCGACGTGTCGACAATGACAGCCAGCTCGGCGGGCTGCTCCGCCGTATGCTGCTTCGTGTAGAGGCCGCGCCCTTTCGCCGCGGCTCTCCAATCGATATGGCGCGGCGAATCGCCTTGCCGGTACGGACGGCTTTCCGGACCTACGCCCGGAAGCCGCTTCTTATACCGTGACGCCGTCGTTCCCGGCGCCCCCTCGATACCCGCTACGCCTTGGCCGGCTCCGCGCTCAACGACAATGCCGCCCTCGGGATCGACGCGCAGGCTGCCGGCCTCCGGCAACGCCGGCAAAGCGAGCAATTCGCCGGGGCAGCTTATTTTCCGGGTGATGGCTGTCATGCCAAGCCAGTCACCAGTTGTTACCGTCAGTTCGCGAAATACATGCTCGCCTCGCCGGACATTATGCAGTGAATAATCAATTGTCAGCTCCTTGCGAAAAAGCGGAGCTGCAATATATCGATATTCCATCCCCTTGTTTCCCGTCCGGTTGACCAGCTTCTCGCCAACCGCATACCACACTAACGGGACGGGAAATGATCGTCTAATCGTCAGACGGACCTTCGTCTCTCCGCCGTCTCTAACCTTTCGCGCCATAATCTCGCGCCCAGCCTCCAGCCCGGAGGCCCCAAGCAGCGGGCCTCCCGCTCCAATGATCATAATGACGCTTAATACGGCAAGCATGAAGGCTTCCAGCTCGCCCCCGCGTACAATTAGCGCACTCAAACTTGCGCCCCAAGAAAGCAGTAGTACCGACCACGCCACCCATCTTGTCCGGTAGGTCCGATGCTGCGGAAGTACGATATCCGCCGCTTCCTCATTTTTACTTTGTTGCCCGGTCTCACCGTTTTTCGGAGCCGGCATAGCCAAGCTCCCCGCAAACATATCCGCCGAATCCGCCAGCTTAGCACCAGGCCCAGCAGGCTCCATAGCTGCTGCCGCATTATTCATTGCAGTCGTGATGGAGCGGCTGACATCTTCAGTCCTTTTATTCATAGCGGCCTCCGGCTCGGCTGAACCCGGGGGCAGCCGGCTTGTTCAAATGCGGGATCGCCCGTATCAATTGCCGCAGCGTTTCGGCTGCTCCTCCATGTGCTCCAGCTCCTAGTCCATTCATGCCCGGGTAAGCCTCCAAACGGTGAATCAGCACTGCTTCGCCAGTTGCCAGCAAATCATCGGGCAGCACATAGCAGCGTCCCTCAATATAAGCATAGGCTTGGGCCGCGCGCAGCCAGTCGCGTCCGGCACGCGGACTCAGACCGGTGAGCAGCTGCTGCGAACGTCTCGACGCATTGGCGACTTTGACGATATATTCAAGCAGCTCAGGGTGCACATAGGCGAGCTGCACTTCTTTTTGCATACGCAGCCATTCCTCAGGCATGACCGCCGGCCTCAGCTGCTGCGGCTCCTTGCGCTGACCGTCCGCATACTGGGAGAGCAGGCGAATCTCATCCTGCTGCTCGGGGTAACCAATCGACAACCGCATCATAAAACGATCCATTTGCGCTTCCGGCAGCGGATTCGTTCCTTCGTAATCCAGCGGATTTTGCGTGGCAATCAGCATGAATGGCTTAGGCAACGCGCGAGTGTCCCCATCCACCGTCACATGACGCTCCTCCATCGCTTCCAGCAATGCGGATTGAGTACGCGGCGACGTCCGGTTAATCTCATCCGCCAACACAATATTGGCCATGATCGGTCCCGGACGATAGATCAGCTCGCCGCTGCGGCTGTCCCACACCGCCCCTCCCACAACATCTGCAGGCAGCATATCCGAAGTAAATTGAATCCGCTTGAACTCACCGCCGAGCGCTCGTGCGCAAGCGTGCGCCAGCATCGTTTTGCCAACGCCAGGCACATCCTCCAGCAGCACATGCCCGCCCGCCAGCATCGCAGTCAGCGTCATCTTAATCGTCTCTCTCTTGCCTAGCAGTACACTCTCTACTCTATGAATGAAACGCTGCAGGAGCACCTGCGGCGACTCGGGCCAATGCTGCCGCTCTCCCCGAACATTATCGTTAAATTTAGGCGCTATCATCGTATTCCTCAACCTCCCGAACGTATAAGATCTACTCTATCTCCAGTGTCGCCAGCTCTCAGCCGGTTTAGACCTGATAGAGTTGCCCCCTATAAAAAAATGCCACGCGCCCGATTGATATCCGATAACGCCCCAGTTGCTCGCTTCATATTTCCCAAGTTTGCATATGTATCCGCTACTAACCACTCCACCTCCACACGTTCGCATACGATCCAGTAACTACCATCCCCCCCTGCTTCACCATCAAAATGTAAAAGTACATTTTGATCGCTTCATTTCGCTCTCTTTTCCCCCTCAAAATGCAAAAGTGCAGTTTGTTTAGCCAAAATCGGGCGATTCGAGCCGATTTCAGCCATTTCAACTGCACTTTTACATTTTGAACGTCATTTAGGGCCGAAAAAGCAAAATCAAACTGCACTTTTGCATTTTGTTTGGTTTATTCAATCCATCCCCGCCCACTAACAGGTTAAAGATGGAGATAAATCACTATGTTTGAGGTCTGTGCCATCACCAGACTAGGCAGATCTCCTGCCGCCAACAAAAAAAGCCCCAAAGTCGTTTTTCGACTTTGGGACCCGCTCTTGCCTAAAGCGCCAACATCGGTAGGCGCTCATCACCTATATCGCAGACGCCGCCAGCGTCTGCAGCTTTTCCATCATCAGGGCCGTATCGATGCCCGCATGATTGCCCAGCAAAATAACAGTCACGCCATTGTCCAGATTCCGGGACATGCCAGTGGAGAAGCCGCTGCCGCTGCCGTTGTGGAACACGGTTTTGCCTTCCGGCGTCTCCCGTACAATCCAGCCATAGCCGTAGCCCTTCTCCGAATGCGGCGTATACATCGCCTCCAGCGAGGAATCGTCAAGCAGATTGCCGGAACGCAGCAGGCTGTCCCATTTTACAAGATCGTCCACGGTCGAATACAAGGTTCCCGTACCCGATTGGGAGACGTAGTAAGGAGCCTTTACCCACGCACCCTTGCTTAGCACAAAACCGTCATTGGTCGGCGTCTTAGCCGTTGCCGTACCGGAATTCGTCATGCCCGCCGCCTTCAGCATATTCGTCTGCACATAATCGGCGTAGCTCATTCCTGAGAGCTTCTCGACAACGTACGCCAGCAGCACGTAGCCGCAATTGCTGTATTTGTAGGCGCTGCCCGGCTCGAACTCCAGCTTTTTCGTGCGGATTTCATTTACAGTTTGTTCGATCGTAATGCCATCCTTGCGTGTAAACTCCGAAGGCAGTCCCGACGTATGCGACAGCAGCATATGTATCGTAATTTTATCGCCGCTTGGTATGCCGGAGACGAGCTTTGAGATTGGATCGTCCAGACTCAGCTTGCCCGCTTCGATTAGTTGCATAATAGATGCAGCCGTAAAAGACTTCGTGATCGAAGCGATCCTCGTCTTCATATCCGGCCGGTTCAGCTTGCCTTCACCTGCAATGCCATACCCTTTGCGCATTAGCACCTTGCCGTCCTTCGCCACAAGCGCCATCCCCGAATAGGAGCTCGACTTCAAATAGCTGTCCAGCTCGCCAAACGACTTCGGCATTACCGTCATTTTATCCGTAGCAATTGTAATCGAAGTTGTTCCGGCCGTTTGCGACAGATGAAGAGAAGCCTTCATCGCTTCCATCAGCCCGCGCAGCGGCACCATCAGGCTGCCGTTTACGACCCGGGACGGCCCGGAAATATCAAAGCGAATGCCGTTGACTAGAAAAAATGAATCACCAGATCGCTGTGTAATCACATCTCCATTCAACCGGATCGTCACCGTCCGGCTAGCCTGATCCCAGGAGATGCTTCCGCCAAGCGAAACTGCCGCTTCCCGCAGCGGAACCATCGTCGTTCCGTTTTGCACGAAAGGCTGTCCGACCCAGTTCGCGGTCTTGCCGTCTATCGTGACCACAGCTTTTGTCATTGCGCCCGCCTGTACAGCAGCAGATGCTGCATTAGCGAACGGTGCACCCAGCAGACCAGCGCCATTCACGCCGAAACCAGCAACGACAATAGCGGAAGCCATCATCGTTACCGCAAGCTTTTTCACATTCATATGCTTCTTCCTATTCAAATCCCTATTGCTCCTTCCGCAACAAAGGGATACCGTCCGTCCATTTATTCTAACAAGCTCACAGAGTGTGATGATTTCTGCATGACGCGGTCTATTCCCATCCTCTGGCTAGCCCTGCTTTGCCCTGAGACATCCCCCGGCACTTCCTCAACACTGCCTAACCCTGCAGCGTCTCCAGCACCTTCTGCACATGCCCTTTCACCTTCAGGTTGCGCCACTCTGCAATGAGCTTCCCCTTCTCGTCGATCAGAAAGGTTGAACGAACGATTCCCATGTATTCTCTGCCGTAAAGCTTTTTCAACTGCCAGACCCCATACAGCTCGCATACCTTATGCTCCGGATCGGACAAGAGCAGGAAAGGCAGCTCCTGCTTCTCTATAAACCGCTGATGCGATTTGATCGGATCGGGGCTGATGCCAAGCACGACTGCACCATGTCCCGCCAGCGCCTCATATGCGTCGCGAAAATCACAGGCCTCCTGCGTACAAGCCGTTGTCGCATCCTTCGGATAAAAGTAGACAATGACCTTTTTCCCTGCATAATCGCTTAACTTGACTTGCTCGCCGCCCGAACCCTCCAGCGAAAAATTCGGAGCTTTACGTCCGACCTCCGCTTTTGCCTTACTCGTTGTCATGCTCCATCTCTCCTTAACTGTAACGCACTTTGAATACAATTAGTTGCTTTCATCTGAAACCTTCTATATCACAAACTATAACATTCACCCTCTATGATCCTGCACCCCGGTAACGTTTCACGCCATAATTCCACAGCGACAGGCCCAGAATAAAAAACACGATGCCGACAACCGGCGTCAACAGCGCCAGCTGCGAAATGTCGTCCGATTTCTTGTCCAGGAAGTAAGAAGCCGGAATCACCCCGACAAACGCGAACGGCAATACCCATGTCAGAATAAAGCGGATTGTTTTGTTATAAATATTGACCGGATAACGGCCGTAGTTCTGAATGTTGTAAATGAGCGGCACGATGCCTGTCGGCGCATCCGAGAAAAAGGATAGTGCAGACAGCGCCGTATAAATGCCTCCGTATACGAGCACGGCTCCTATGACGAACAACAGCAGCATAAGCAGATCGTACGCATGGAAAGCAAGGCCGAGGTCATTCCAGCAGACTGCCATAATAATCGCTCCCACCGCGGAGCCGATCAAGGAAGGCGGATCGACGTTTTCGAGCAGCACCTGAAACAGGTTATGCGCAGGACGGGTCAGAATCCGGTCCATCTCCCCTTTGACAATATAACGCTCACTGAAGTTCCACATATTGAAAAACGTCGTAAACAGCCCGTACGGAATCATGAAGAAGCCGTATACAAATACAACCTCGGCCTCCGTCCAGCCGCCGAGCGACGGCGTATGCTGGAACACGATGAGGATAAAGAACAGGTTCATCCCTTGAAACATTAAATCCGACAACACTTCAACCCAAAAGTCGGCACGATAGGTCAGCCTTGTTTTGGCATAGTTCTTAATATACTCCCACAGTAAAACGGCATATCTCATCTTCAGTTATCCTCCTTGCACGAACAGCCGCTTGCGCGCCGCCCGCCATACGAACCAGATTGGCAAGAGCAGCAGCACAAACCAGACGATTTGCAGGCCGATCGCTCCATAAGCCTCATGAAGCGGCGTCCGGCCGGTAAACACGGCGCTTGGCAAATAAGTAATCGCCTGGAACGGCAGCCATTGCATAACCGCACTTAACCATCCCGGAAAAAAAGCGATCGGAATGAGCACGCCCGAGAACAGATCGACCATTACACGCTTCATTCGCATCATGCCCTCGTTGTTTTCCACGAAAAAGGCGAACAGTCCCGTCAAAATGTTAATCTGCGAATTGATCAGGAAGCTGAACAGCAGCATGACCAGATACACCGCCCAAGTCAGCGGATCGGTAGGCAGCCGGACCGGAAAAATAAAGCAGACGATAAGCATGCCCGGCACCATAAACAGCAGCATGCGGAACAAGCCCTCGCCAAAGCCCTGCATCATTTTGACCAGCAAATAGGAGTACGGGCGGATCAATTGCGTCGCCACGCTGCCGTCGCGAATCTCATTGGCAATTTCCCGGTCCAGATTGTTGAAGTAAAAGGCGCGAGCCATCCAGGAGACGGCCACGTAAGTTGTCATCTGAGCCAGCGTAAATCCCTGCAGCACTTCGGCTTCGCCAAAAATAGCTTTCCATAGGAAGTAATAAGCACCGATGTTTATGGCATAAATAATAATGCCGCTATAATAGTTAACGCGGTAAGCGAGCATCGTAAGAAACCGGATGCGGATAAAATCAATATAAGCGCTCATCATCGTAAAGCCGGCTCCTCTTCCCGAAGCAGTGTAGCGGCAGCCGATGCGGACGCTGAGCCGGAACGGTAAATCTCACGGACGATTTCGTCAGTGTTCGTCTCAATGATTTTAATATCGCGAATGGCCGTGCCTCCTGTTACGATGGACAGCGCATCGGAGACATTCGTCGTATGCGGCAGCCACATCGTCGCATTCAGGTCGCTTTCCTGCTTCCAAGTTACGCCGAGACCGGCAGTAAGCTGCTCCAGCTTAGCCAGCGGCGTATGCGACGCGAACTGGAACTGAATTTCGCGGCCGCGGCTCCATCTGGTTTTGAGCTCGTCCAATCCGCCGTCATAAATAATCCGGCCGTCGTCCAGCATAATGACCCGCGAGCATAGCGCTTCAATATCCTGCAAATCATGCGTAGTCAGCAATATTGTCGTGCCTTCCTCACGGTTCAAATCCTGAAGGAATTCGCGAATCGCGGTTTTCACTACAATGTCCAGACCGATGGTCGGCTCGTCCAGAAACAAAATCGCCGGATTATGCAGCAGTGAAGCGACGAGCTCACAGCGCATCCGTTGTCCTAAGCTAAGCTTACGAACCGGACGGTTCAGCAGGTCACCAAGGTCTAACCGTTCAACCAGCTGATCCAGACGTCTGCGGAAATCATGCTCGGAGACGCCGTATACTTTGCGCAGCAGCCGGAACGATTCAATAACGCCGATATCCCACCACAGCTGCGAGCGTTGACCGAAGACGACGCCAATATTGCCGACGAATTTTTCACGATCCTTGTATGGAATATATCCGTTAACCCGAATATCCCCGGATGTCGGCACGAGAATACCGGTCAGCATTTTGATCGTTGTCGATTTGCCTGCTCCGTTCTCTCCGATATAGCCGCAAATTTCGCCCTGTGGAATTTGGAATGAAATATCTTTGACGGCACGAACCTCATTGTATTCCCTTTTAAATAGATCCTTTAGCGCGCCAGACAGCCCTTCGCGATTTTTTTGCACCTTAAACTGCTTTCTTAAGTCTTTTACATCTATGGCCAGCATATTGCTTCTTAACCCCTCTCCGTTGGAACGGTCGACATTTCCCGGGAAATTGCGAGATATTCCCATTGTAAATGATAAAACTTGATTCCTAATGACGTTCCGCTTTATAATTTTATGATATGTAATATTACATTAGATATTGCGAAGCGTAAACGGCAAGACCACAAACCACATATTAGGTTTACATGCTGAAAGGAGCACTTGTACCATCATGCGCAAAAAACAGCCAACAAAGAAAAGGCGTCCATGGATTTGGATCCTTACCGGTATTCTGGTCGTTCTTGCTCTTGTCGTTACTGCGGCAATAGTCTGGGGATCCGGTATATATAAACAACTGGATGGCTTCAGCAAACCGAAGGAAGAATCCCGTTTCGGACAGTTTGAAGACAATCCGACAGTAGCTACTCCTAAGTGGGAAGGCAAAGAACGTGTAAACATTCTATTGCTTGGCGGCGATGCACGCGGCTTGGAAAAAAATGAAGTACCGCGTTCCGACTCCATATTGGTAGCATCATTTGATCCCGTTACGAAAAAAGCTCATCTCTTTTCCGTTCTCCGCGACACTTACGTCGACATTGATGGGCGAGGCAAAGGCCGGATTAACACCGCCATTACGCTCGGAGGACCACAGCTTGCCATGAAGACGGTAGGCGACTTGCTTGGCCTGGACATTCAATATTATGTGTATACCGATTTCGAGGGATTCAAAGCGCTGATCGACACGATTGGCGGCGTTAACTTCGATGTTGAGAAGGATATGCACTATACCGATAAAGCGGATAAAAATAAATACGACATCGATTTGAAAGCCGGCTATCAGCTGCTGGACGGCGACAAGGCGCTCCAATACGTGCGTTTCCGTCACGATGCGATGAGCGACTTCACTCGTACCGAACGCCAGCGCAACCTGCTGCAGGCGGTAGCGAAAGAGCTTCAATCGACTTGGAACATTTTGAAAATGCAAAAAATATTGCAGAGCGTCTCCCCTTACATCGAGACGAATCTGGAAGTGAGCGATATGCTCAAGCTTGGACAGCTTGGCGTAGAGAGCCATGTAGCAGGTACCGCACAGGTTCCTCCGATGGATATGATCGCTGACGAGAACGTTGGCGGCGCATCTGTACTGGCTGTTAAGAACAAGGATAACCTGCTTACTTTCGTGCAGGAAAAGCTTGCTGAGGACGAAACGCTAGCGACGCCTTCTCCTTCACCAGATGCCGAGGGCGGCAGCACGAATAGCGGCACAACGGGCACGAACTAACCGCAAGAAATAACGTTCAATGGCTTGAAACGGCTTCATTCCATACTGGGAATGAGGCCGTTTTTGCCGCGTAATATCCAACATTCCCGAAGGAGGATTTATCGATATGGCTATGCAACGCACAACTTCTGAAACGTTATACAACGAGGCGCTGGAACACATCGTCGGCGGCGTCAACAGCCCTTCCCGCTCGTACAAAGCGGTAGGCGGCGGTGCGCCGGTGTTTATGAAACGGGCGGAAGGCGCCTATTTCTGGGATGTAGACGATAACCGCTACATCGATTATCTTGCCGCTTACGGCCCTATCATTACTGGACATGCTCATCCGCATATTACAGAAGCGATCATTCGCGCCGCACAGAACGGCGTCCTATATGGCACGCCTACCGAGCTGGAGATCAAGCTGGCGCGCATGCTGAAGGAAGCGATTCCTTCGCTGGACAAAGTACGGTTCGTCAACTCCGGCACAGAGGCTGTCATGACGACAATCCGTGTCGCTCGCGCTTTTACGAAGCGCAATAAAATTATTAAGTTTGCCGGCTGCTATCACGGCCACTCCGATCTTGTGCTTGTCGCGGCAGGTTCCGGTCCTTCGACGCTCGGCATTCCCGACAGCGCCGGCATTCCTACCAGCATCGCCCAAGAGGTCATTACTGTGCCTTTCAATGATCTGGACTCGCTTAAGCTCGCATTGGAGCGCTGGGGTGATGAGACGGCCGCTGTTATGGTGGAGCCAATCGTCGGCAATTTCGGCATGGTTATGCCAGAGCCCGGATTCCTCGAGGGCTTATGCCGCATGACCCGTGAGGCTGGCGCGCTTGTCATTTACGATGAAGTTATTACCGCCTTCCGTTTCCATTACGGCACTGCGCAAACCTTCGCTGCCTTCCCTGATTTCGCGGCAATTGAGCCGGATTTGACCGCCCTTGGCAAAGTTATCGGCGGCGGCTTGCCTATTGGCGCTTACGGCGGCAAGAAACATATCATGGAGCAGGTAGCTCCGCTTGGTCCCGCCTATCAGGCTGGAACGATGGCAGGTAATCCTGCATCGATCTCCTCCGGTATCGCTTGTCTGGAGGTGCTGCAAGAACAGGGCATCTACGAGCGGATGGACAGGCTGGCAGCTGAATTGGCAGAAGGGCTCACAGCTTCGGCATCGAAGCACGGCGTACCGCTTACGATTAATCGCATCCGCGGCTCCTTCTCAGCCCATTTCTGCGATCATCCCGTAACGAACTATGATCAGGCGCAGGATACCGATGGCGAGCTGTTCGGACGTTTCTTCAAGTTGATGCTGGATCAGGGCGTCAATCTCGCGCCATCGAAATACGAAGCATGGTTCTTAACAATTGCCCACACGCAAGAGGATATCGCAGCGACAATCGCCGCTGCCGACTATGCGCTTTCCAGACTGTAGAAAGCCCCCTTTATTCACATCTGTTCATAAATAACGGACAATCTGGGGGTAACGAAGCTGCTGGGCTCCGATTTCCGGCTTGCACCACGCTTTGCATTCATTTTCTATGCACATGTGCAAAACAATACCGGAAATCAGCGTATTTGCATCAGGCTATCCACATGTGTATAACTATTTTTTATTGCATTAATCATCGCTTTCCATACAAATAACGCGCGCCGGACTCGGCGCGCGTTTGTTTGTTTTTACGAATAGGCTTCAATTTCGTACAAGGACGGCCCGTAAGGAGCAAACCCTTTTTCAGTAATGTAGATACGGATGTAACGTCCCGCGCTTCCTTCATTCAAAGCGATCGTTTCGGTTCTCGCTTCAGCTTGCAGCTCTCTGCTTGCCGTCGCAACGGTCTGCCAGGCTGTGCTTTCCGCTGAAATGTCGTCGCCGGGCTGAGCAACTTGAATGGCGATGGTCTTGCCATATGCCGCCTCCCATACGAGAACCAGCTTCGACAGAGACTGGACACTGCCCAAATCGACGACAATCCACTCCGGATTCATCGGCGTTCCTTGATTGTCCTCCCACTTCGCCTCCCAGCGTGACTGCCTGTTTCCATCCGTCATTACGTTCGGATCGAAATTCGTATTGCTGCTGGAGGCTGTAACGGCCTTGTTCAGCGCAAGATTGATTTCAGCTGCTATTACCTGTACGATCTCGGCTGTCCGATAACCCTCAGCCTCTATTGCAACGGTAAAGCTTCCCGATTGATTAAAGCGGCTGGCAGACAATGTGATCTTGCCCGGAGCAACACTATAATCCACGCCCGCTGTCAGCTCAGCTCCATTCAATCGCACTTTCGAAATGGCAGCCTCCCATGCCGCATCTGTCGTGAAGGTCAGCTCAATTGGTCTTCCCAGCTTGTTGTCGGTTGTGTCGGCTGTTACGGCCGGAGGAACCAGCAGCTCAGGGTCCGGAGCGCCAACCAGCGTTCCATACACCTCCAGCTCCCAAAGCGAGTAACCGTAGATCGTACCTCTCGTCTGTCCGAGAATCCGGACATGTCTTGCTTCAGCTGCGGCTAACGGAATAGTCTCAATTCCGCCTTTGCCATTCGTTTCTGTATAGGCGTCCGTCCAGTCTCCCTCTCCAGGCTGGGCTGCAACGGAGGTTTGGACGTTATACGTTTTGCCAAAAGCGCCTTCCCAGCTTAGAACGACGCTCTGCAGCGCATACAACCGGCCCAGGTCGACAGCAATCCACTGATTGTCGGACGTTGCGCTCTCCCAGCGGGTTCCGCCTGGTCCAGCTCCCCGTCCGTCAACTGCATTGCTTGCCGGTTGAACATTGGAAGATGCCGTTGCTGTTTTGTTAAGTGCTACATTGCTTGCGTTCGTCTTGATCGGCTGCGTAACCTCGGTATTGCCATAACCGTTCGCTTTAATAATGATTGAATAGTTCTTCACTGCTGTGAACAATGATGCGTCCAATGTGATTTTGCCAGGCTCAATGACCCGTTTGCCCGGATCAACCGCAATGCCATCGACGGTAATTGTCGTGATAGCCCCCCGCCATGCCGGCTGATCGGTAAAGGTCAGCTCGATATTCTGACCGATTTTGTTATCCGTGTTATCTGCCGCAACAACTGGGCCAGCAGGCACTTCCTTCAATACGACATCATCGATATAAATCGTATGGCTGCCGCTTGGCACACTTTGATCGCCGATAATGATGTTGCCGAGCAAATACTTGACCGTTAAGGTCGTATTTGCCTGCGGAATCAGCGTTTTCTTATGCACTACGGAATCGTCGCCTGTTAAGCTGAATGCCGCTTTTTCCCCGTTGTTATAGCCGGTCAGCTCCACTTCGATCGGACGATTAACCGAGGACCAGGCACGGAAGCTAAGCTCATATGCCTTGCCAGCTTCCAGCTTAATTCCCGACTGCATAAATTGCGTCGACCAGCTGACTGGCACATTCCACTCCGGGTGAATACCCCCGTGATAGTGGATATCTAGACGTGCCTTTCCATCCTCGACGGTATACTCCGAGTAATCGGCATTTTCCGTCCAATACTCCCAAGCTGACTTGCCGCTCGACATGTCGCCGTTCAAGATCAGATTGCCGTCTGACGGATAGATCGCTTGGCGAATGACAGCATCGACATAGCCGGCTGCTTTCAGATGAATCTCGTAATTGCCGTCATGGCTAAAAACATTGGAATGAATGACGACCGCATTCTGTTCAACCTCATAATCTCCAATTGCCAGCGCCGTACCATTAACCTCAATACCCGTTAATGCTTGCTGCCAGCTGCTATTGCCCGCATGAGCGATCGTAATGGCATTGCCGACCTTGTTGTCCGTCTTATCTGCTACGACAGTCGGAGCCTGAAGCAGCGGCGCATTCCTCACCTTCAGCACCACGTTATCGATTGTGATCGTATGCGCGCCTGCAGGGCTGTTTGAAGTTTTGCCGAGCTGGAACTTCAAAGCCAGCGTATCGTCGGCAGGCATTCTAAACTTCAAGGTGTAGTGCGAAACGCCCGCTCCAAGAGAATAGGAGCTCGATGCATAGCGCTGATAACCTGCATTTTCGAGCGTAAGCAGAATATCGCGTGCTGCCGTTGATTTCGCATCGAAGGAAAGCTCGTAATTCAATCCTTCCTTGAGCTTCAAGCCCGACTGGCTAAGCATTACGGAATAGGTGTTGGCGCCTGTATTCGATATTTGAATGCTAGCTTCTCCATTAATGGAAGAATAGCTGGCTGCCCCCTCCGTATAGGTCTCCCAGTGGTTTAATCCGTCGAAGAAGTCGCCGTTCTGAATCGGGTAAAGATCGATGCCGCTAAAATCGACATTGCGGTCCGTCAGCCGGATCAAGCTGATCTGATCCAGTATGACAATACCCGCCTGACCGCCAAGCAGGAAGATCAATTGGCTTTCAGGGTCGGTTACACCGTCTTCCATATCAAATTGAAGCGTATGCTTCGCCAGCGTCGTTCCAATCGCGATGTCCGCTTCCGAAGCATAGAGCGAAGCGCCGTCTTTGCTTCTCAGCTCAACGCCCAGTGTTCGAGCAGCAGGAGCGCTAGCCCAGAACGTCAGCTCATACGTATCGCTCTGCTGCAAGTTAATACCCTTTTGCCGCAGCTTAACGGCATTAACATCTGCTCCGCTTTGCGGAATCGACACTTCCAGCTGTCTGCGCGAAGCATCGACGAAACCGTCTGCACCCTCCAGCTTCCAGTAGTTCATCCGGTCCATCGTACCGAGATCAAAGCTGCCGTTGTACACATGCTCGCCATTCCCCATCGGCGCTTTCGCTCCGTCCAAATCCACAAGCTCATCAACCTCTTCAAGCCTCACATTGCCGATCCATACCGACTTCGTGTTGCCGCCGAGGTTGAACTCCAGACGAGCGGTAGGGTCGGTGTCCGCCGTCATCTGGAACCGGTACTCGTAATGTCCGGTTGTTGACGTTAACGGAACGCTATAATTGTCCGTATACGCTCCCCAGCCGTTGTCCTCATCGCCTCCCAGCTTGACACTAATGCTGCGGTCGCCGGACGCTTTCGCATCAAAGCTGAGCTTATACATATGCCCTTTAACGAGCGTCGCATATTGAATAAGCTGGAGTGCATGCGTGGCATTGCCGCCGCTCGTAATGTCGACCTTGGCAAAGCCCCCTTCTACCGAAGCCGAGCCTGCTCCGCCAAAGGCTGGCGTATGAAGGAAGTTCCAATACAAGCTGTCCAGCGGTTTATCGGCCGTATCGATATCCTTCAAGCCTTTCAGAAATGCCGGATCATAGATATAGTTGCCGTCGATTGCAGGCTTCGCGTCTGCCGGCATCGGCTCTTTGTCCAGCGACGGCTCGACCGGCGTTTTGTAAGGTCTGCCTGTCAGCTCGTAGGCACGGACATAGTCCACCACCATCTCGCCGGGAATCTTCGAATCATCGGGCAGTCTGTTGCCGTCATAGACGCCGCCAACTGCAAGATTCAGAATGATATAGAACGGTTTGTCGAATGGAGCCGGGAATGCATACTTATCCGGCTGATCTGCTCCCCAGCTATGCCAGTTGTTAACGGTCTGATAGAGTTCTCCGTCCACATACCAGCGGATCTCCCCCGGCTCCCATTCCACACCGTACGTATGGAAGTCCGAAATTTTCCCGTCATCCGGGAAAATGAAAGCTTTGCCCGTGCTGCGGTTGTTCGGCGCGCCTTTGCCAAAGTGAATCGTGCCGCCAACCTCCTCCGGCAATCTTCCTCTCGCTTCCATAATATCCAGCTCGCCCGATGACGCCCAGCCGCCATACTCACTGTCGGCAGGCATCATCCAGAATGCAGGCCATAAGCCTTGGCCTTCCGGCAGCTTCATTCTCGCTTCGAATTTGCCATAGGCTTGTGTGAACGTCGGTTGAGTCCAAAGCCGGCCCGACGTATAGCCTTTCCCGCCAAAGTTCTCTTTGCGCGCTGTGATCGTCAGTTTCCCGTCTTCCACCGTCAGGTTCTCGGGGCGGTAATACTGCAGCTCGCCGTTGCCCCAGTCGCTAAGGCCATATTGCGAGCCTGTGCCAAGCTGATAGCCCCATTTGTCCAGATTGATTCCATTCGTATCCACGTTTGCAGATGGATCATAACTATCGAATTCATCCGACCAAGTGAGGCTCCACATATTCTCAGCTTCAATATGCTGGCGTACGGAGGCAAGCTCATAACCTGCGGCGCTGATCACGATGTTATAGTTGCCTGCGGCTGGAAAAACAGCCGGGATAAATTCGATTTTGCCGGGACTTGCCGTATAGCTGCCGCTATCGACCAGGCTGCCGTTGATTTTCACCGCAGTAATGGCGGTCAGCCATGCCTGTGATGCAGCATTGTTCGTGAACGTTACAGCGATGGTCTCGCCAACCGAATTGCCGTCCGCATCCTCTAACAAAGCAGGAGGAGCAGTGAGCCGAATTTGATTGGCGGTTGCAGCCTTCTCGCCTGCCGCTTCCTTCGCACCTTTCAGCTCGAAGCGCACATTATCGATAAATACATCATGCGCTGCTGAAATTTTCTCCCCGGCTTCTTGCGGCTGGCCGAGCAAAAACTTCAAAGCTGCCGTATCATCCTGCGGCATTGTGAATTCAAAGGAATAGCTGTTTGTCGTTTCTTCGATCCGAACCGGCTGATTCAGATAACGATGATAGACGGCATTTTCCGCTATCACTTCAATTTGACGGGCCAGCGTTGAACGGGCGTCAAAGGTTACAAGATAGGTTTTGCCCGATTTCAGCTCCAAGCCGCTTTGCGACAATTGAATATCCCATGGGTTGGCTCCTGTGTTGGCAATTGCAGCCTTTAGCGCTCCTCCGGCTGCGGCAATAACTGCCCGTGAATCGCCGTCATAATCGCCTTGAACATGCTTGCCCCAATGCTCGAAACCGTCGGTGAAATATCCGTTTTTAAGCAGGAACGCTTTGTCACGCGCTCCCTTCTGCTCCACGCGCACTTGTTTAATGTACACATCATGCGCGCCAAGCGCATTCGCGCCGCTCAGTTTGCCAAGCAGCAGCTTGAAGGAAGCGAGTACGTCAGCATTCGGCTTAAACTCGTAAGTAAAGGTCTGGTAGTCGTTCGTGAGCTGTACCTTTTGCGAGACATATTTGGTATAGGAAGCATCGTCGATGACGATTTCCGTCTCTCTGGCGGTGCTAGATTTGGCCGTCACCGTCACGACATACGTTTTACCCTCGCGAAGCTGGAAGTCGTTCTGCATCAGCATGACGTTGAAATCAGCAGTGCCTTCATTCGCAATTGCAATCTTCATCTCATCAGTCGCTGTCGTAAAGTTGGCGCTGGAGCTGTTATTCTCATAACGGCCGAGAACAAAGTCCGTCCATCCTTCCTTGCCGTTTGAGAAGTCGCCGTTCTTCACCGGAAACTGCTCGGAAAGCGGCAGCTCAGCCTCTGCAGCTGTAAGGTTGACCATTGTAATATCATCGAGCCAGACATTGGCATTATAGCCTCCCAGCAAGAAGACGATTTTGCCGTTGGAATCACCCGCATCTCCCACTTCGAACAGCACTTCATGTTCGGCTGCAGCTGATGTTAAGGATACCGGAACCGGCTCAACGATATCCGTGCCATCTGCTTTGCGAATAGCTACAACGATCATTCGACTCGCATCAGCGCTTGCTTTAAAAGTCAATTTGTAAGTGTTATTCGCCTGCAGCTTCAGTCCCCGCTGCGACAAAGCAATCGCATCAGCCGAAGTACCGCCATTCGCAATTGAGGCAAGCAATTCACGAGCCTCAGGATCAACCGAGGCTGCGGCAGACGCGCCCGCCTTCACATCGAAATTCCAATAGGTCATCCGGTCCATCCGGCCAAGATCGAAGCTGCCGTTATAAATGTAGTTGCCGGCCAATGGCTCCTTAGGCAGCAGCTCATTAAACGGATCAAGCGGTTCGATTTCCTCCAGCTTCACTCCGCCGATCCAGACGGAATTTGTATTCAGTCCCAGATTGAACTCCAGCCGCGCCAACGTATCCGAGTTTTCCGTCATGCGGAACGTCATGTCATACCGCTGCGGCTCAGTTGTCAGATTGAAAGTGATGCTGTCCGAATACGTCGTCCATGAACGGTTTTCACCGCCGCCAATTTTAGCTGATATCGGACGAGCGGCAGAAGCTTTGGCGTCGAAGCTGAGCTTATACCATCTTCCTTTGCCAACAGTTACGTTCTGAATAAGCTGAACCGAATGCGCCGCATTACCGCTTGCGCTAATATCAGCCTTGGCAAAACGCTGGCCGTTCACCGTATCGACCGACACATTGCCGTTGCCGGAGAAATCAGGCATATGAACGAAATTCCAATTCTCCGTATTCAGCTGCGCACCCGCGCTTGCCACAATATTGAATGGTTCGTTATAGGCAACATCATGCACATAGTTACCGTTAATCGCTTCTTTATGCGGCTCGGGGAGCGGCTCCTTCTCTACAACCGGCTCCTGAGACGGATTGAGATAAGGCGTGCTTTTCTCATAGACACGAACGTAATCGACTTTCATCTGCGCAGGAATTTTGGAATCATCGACGGCGACATTATCGAACGTGCCTCCTACCGCCAAGTTCAGAATCATATAAAACGGCTTGTCAAATGGTGCCGGATACGCATATTTCGCAGGCTTATCCGGACCGGTGCTGTCCCAATTGTTCAGCGTTTGATAAACTTCGCCGTCTACGTACCAGCGAATTTCGCCCGGCTCCCACTCCACGCCGTAGACGTGCTCCTCCGCAATGCTTTTGCCTTCTTCAAAATGATAAGTGGCGCCCGTACTCTTATTGCCCGGCCATGTTCTGCCGTAATGAATCGTGCCGCCAACCTCGCCAGGCAGACGCCCCTTCGCTTCCATAATGTCCAGCTCGCCCGAAGTTGCCCAGACGCCGTATTCGCTATCCGCCGGCATCATCCAGAATGCAGGCCACAGCCCATTTCCAACTGGCATCGTAATCTTCGCTTCGAATTTGCCATACGCCTTCGTAAAGGTCGGCTGTGTATAAATTCTGCCGGACGTATAGTCTTTGCCGCCAAAGCCTTCTTTTTTAGCGGTAATGACTAACTTTCCGTCCTCAACGATCATATTTTCCGAACGATAATATTGCTGCTCCTGATTGCCCCAGCCATCCAGGCCGTATTGCGAGCCCGTTCCAAGCTGGTAGCCCCATTTGTCCAGATCGACACCATTGCTGTCCAGATTGCTGCCTGACCGGTCGAACTCATCGCTCCACACGAGGTCCCAATCCTGTTCACCAGGGCCTGGACTCGGGGTTGCCGATGGACTTGGACTTGGTCCAGTGCTCGGATCTGGAGTAGCACTTGGGCTCGGACTTGCCGACGGCCCGGTGCTTGGACCAGGAGTGGCACTTGGAGTTGCTGTTGAGCTTGGAGTTGGCGTTGAACCCGTACCGGAACCTCCTGATCCTGACCCAGACCCTGAGCCTCCTTGCTGATTGCGAACCGGTACGCCTTGCTTCACCTCAAACTTATCGCCGTCCTTCAGTGATTCACCATTGAAGGTCGCAGAACCCGATCCGTTGTGTACCTTGCCGATATCCGAGTCTTTGCCTGCTTCAATTATGGCATTCGTCTCAATATCCAGCGTATCCGCACTGGAATCACCGGAAAAGACGACGCGCACCGGACCATCCGTTCGATGAATCACGATGTGGTTCACGTTGGAGTCGATTACATGAATACTGTTCACGCCGCCGCCGTTCACATACACGGTGCCCTTCGCCTGAATTCCCTTGAGCGTCACATCGCCTTCGCCAATACCCGGCGCAAGAATCAGTCCGCCATTAATCGTTGCTTGCTCCAGCTTGACGTCTGTTGTATTAATCAGTGCGCTTGCCAGCGTTGTCGCTTTCTCGCCGAATGTTCCTTTCCCGGTATAGATTTCCCCTGCCAAACGATCCAGCAGCACGACCGCTTCTGCTCTTGTAATCGGCTGCTGCGGCCGGATCGTGCCATCGGCAAAGCCTTTCATGTAACCGCCGGATACAAGGCCGGAAAGCGCCTCGCGGGCAAAAGCAGCTACCTTCGCGTTATCGCCAAATCCATCCAAGGAGCCAGTCTCTCCTGCCTTCTTCACATGAAAGAGGCTAGCAGCAATCGAAGCGGCTTCCTGTCTTGCGATGGCCTGATCCGGTTTAAAGGTGCCATCGGGGTATCCGGCGATGTAGCCCGCTTGGCGGCCGATATCGACCTGCTCCCCGTACCAGGCTTTGTTCCCTACATCGGAAAAACCGGCTGCCCCTTCTTTTCCCTTGGCATGAAATCCGAACAATGTGTTAACCAGCTTGACGAACTCTGCGCGAGTAATCTGCTTATCCGGTTTGAATTGTCCGTCCGGGTAGCTGCTGACAAGCCCTTTCGACGACCATTTGCTGACCTGCGCTGAAGCCCAGTGTCCATTTAAGCTTGCATCCGGCTCGCCGGCCGTTGCGGATGACGCTTGAACTGCCGGTATGTAACCCGCTAACATCGTCAAGCAAAGTGCGAATGCCCCAATTTTCCTGCCCAGCTTTTTCGTTGCATTTCTCTTCCATTTCATTATGCTGCAGCCTCCTTCGGTTATTTGAAAGCGCTAACAATTAATGGCTTTAATAAATCCGCGCAACAGAAAAGGAATGCCCTTGCTAAAGATGCAGGCATTCCTTTTCCTTTGTTCAACGCGCTAGATTCATTGGATTATTTCGAAGCGGATGCGAACCAGTCGTTAACCTCTTTCGTAATTTGCTCGCCGCCCGATTTCTTCCAGTTCTCAACCATTTTATCGAATTCATCAATTGGCGATTGGCCATAAATGATTTTCGAATACGTTTGGTTAAGCAGTTTGTTCAACAGCTCGTTTTTCTGTTTCATCGTTTCCGTCAATGGACCTTGGAAGTAGTTTTTCATCCGAATGTCCTTTTGCTCCATCACAATCTTCATTGCGTCTACGTTTTCCGGTTTACGAACTGCGGCCGTTTGCGCCTCATATGGCGTAGTTGGCGCTTCGCCGTTGCCGATTTTGATCATCGTATCTGCATAGAGCGACGGGATACGTGCACCTTCAAATGTCAACGAGTAATAGATTGGCTCTACAAGGTGCGTACGGTCGGCATAGTCCGGGAACAAATCCGGGTATTTTTCCGGCTCCTTCGTGATCGTGCCGTCCGGCAATTTCGCCCAGTCATAGCCCTCTGCAAAGCCGTTCTCGAACGTGCTGCCTTTTTCAGGGTTCGCCCAGTTGTCGAAGAAGAAGTTGTAGTAACGAATAAGAGCTTCAGGATTTTTTGCGTTTTTGTTCACCAGCATCCAGCCGTTAACCGACGGGTTGCCGCTTTGCGCGCCAATTTTGCCGTCTGGTCCTGCAGGAATCGGGTATGCTTTGTATTTCGCGCCTGGCACGTTGTTGATCAAATCGCCAAACGGCCAGTCTGGCAGCCAGTTTCTGCCGACGATTGCGCCTGCTTGACCCTTCGTGAAGAACTCAGAACCGGATACATCGTCTTTCAAGCCGGAATCTTTGGAAATGTAGCCTTTATCCATCCATGTTTTCAGCGTTGCGAGAGCTTGTTTAGCACCTGGATCGATGGAGCCGTATGCGAGCGCGCCGTCTGCGCCTTTATTCCATTGGCCTGGCATTGTTCCGTAAGCGCCGAACAGCCAGCTTACATCGCTCATCCAGTTCAGGAACGTGTTTTTAAAGCCAAGCGCCAAACCGATCGTATCTTTTTTGCCGTTGCCGTCAGGATCCTGATTCACGAAAGCATCCATGATCACTTCCAGATCCGCTACCGTCTTCGGAGCCTGCAAGTTCAGCTTATCCATCCAGTCCTGGCGGAGCCAGAGCACCATGTCGTCATTGTACGCATAGTCGAGTACTGGAAGCGCCATCCGCTTGCCGTCACGTACAACCGGCAGCCAAGTGTCGGCATTCAAGTCTACGGCTTGCTTGTATTTGTCGCCGGCGTATTGATCGAACAATTCGCCTACATCCATGAATTGACCGGAGTCAATCAGCATGTTGACCGTTTCCAAGTCGCCGCGGTAGGTGACGACATCCGGCATTTTCTCGCCCGAGGAAAGCATGAGGCGCAGCTTGGTTTTGTAAGCGTCATTCGTGTCCGTTACGACCCAGTCGTACTTCACGTCGATGCCAAGGTTGTCTTTCATATAAGTGTGCAGGACGTTGTTTTCCATCGTCTCGCCGTTTTTGAAGAAGTAGTTGGTGCCGATGCCTTTCACTGTCGAAAGGGTAATCGGTGTCGTATATTTCGAACCGTCCCAGCCTGTTGCGTCTACGCCGCTGTCCGTAGCTGCTGCTCCGTTATCTGTGCCCTCCGTCGGTGCCGCAGTCGGACTATTGCTTGGCTTGTTGTTCGTATTCGATCCTGAACAAGCAGCAAGCGTAAATGCCAGAACGGTAACCAGCGATAAGAGCAAAACCTTTTTCCATGAGTTGCGCATTTTTTTCCCCCCGTAAATTAATGAGAACGCTTTAGCAACGCTCTAACCTAACTATAGAACTGGATTATTTTTTTATAAATACCATTTTTTTGAGTGTGATGCTAATTTGTTATCTTCTTATTTCTACTCTTTTACAGCGCCTAGCACAATTCCTTTTACGAAATATTTTTGCAGGTACGGGTAAATGACAAGCACCGGAATAATGCCGATAAAAATTTGCGCTGCTTTAACAGTCCGCTGCGAAATGTTTTTCAGCTCGTTAACGTCCGGATTCAGCTTGCTGAAATCCTGCTGTACGATGATCGTCTGCAGAAATGTAGCGAGCGGATATTTGCGGTAGTCGGTCATATAGAGCAGCCCGTCGAACCAAGCATTCCAGTTGCCAACGATGGTGAACAGCGAGATGGTCGCAATGGCCGGCATCGCCAGCGGCATGTAGACCTTGAACAGAATCGAGAAATGTCCGGCTCCGTCAATGAATGCAGCCTCCTCCAGCTCTTTAGGCGTAGCCCGGAAGAAGTTCATCAGCAGAATCATATTGAAGACCGACACTGCGCCTGGCAATACGAGCGCCCAGATCGTGTTCATCATATGAAGCTCGCGAATGAGAATGTAAGACGGGATGATCCCGCCATTGAACAGCATCGTAAATACGAAATACCAAGCGTATTTGGAGCGGCTTTTAAAAATTCTATTGTCCTTGGACAAAGCGTATCCCGCCAGCGTGATGACGCTCATCGTGATGAACGTTCCAAGAATCGTTCTGCCGATTGCGATCCAGAAGGCGCGCAGGAAGTTCGGATTGTTCATCGTTTTCGTATACGATTCAAGATTGAAATCTACCGGCCACAGGCCGACGAGATGGGCATTGGCCGGAGCGCTGGCGCTGAAGCTGATGGCCAGAATGTGAACGATCGGCAGGACGCATAGAAGGCCCGCAGCCGCCAGGATGAAATAGTTGAGCACCGAGAACATCTTATAGCCTACTGTTTTATGGTACAAGTCTGGAGCCTCCTTCTAGAATATTTTGTAATCCGCCAGTTTATAGGCCAAGCGGTAGCCCACAACGATTAGAACGAAGCCGACAAGCGATTTGAAAATGCCGACAGCTGTACTGAAGCTGTACTGCCCGTTCAGAATACCGGTCCGATAGACGAACGTATCGATAATATCGCCTTTGTCATAGACAAGCGGCGTGTACAGGTTGAATATCTGGTCAAAGCCTGCGTTCAAAATGTTGCCCAGCGCCAGCGTCCCTACAACGATAACAATCGGTACAAGCGATGGAATCGTAATGTTGATCGTCTGCTTCCACCGGTTCGCGCCATCCACCTCGGCCGCCTCGTACAGAGCCGGGTTAACCCCCGCAAGCGCTGCCAAATAGACGATGGTGCCGAATCCGAACTGCTGCCACACGTCACTGAGAATAACGGTAAACCGGAACCAGTTGCCGTCGCCCAGAAACAGAATCGATTCGATTCCGAACCAGTTGTGAAGCAGCGTATTGACGATGCCGTCGGAGGAGAGCATGTCGTTAAGAATGCCGCCGAGAAATACCCATGAAATAAAATAAGGCAAATATACTAACGTCTGGACCGTCCGCTTGAACGGATTGATCCGCACCTCATTGAGAAGAAGCGCAAACGAGAACGGCACGACGATGTTGAAAATCATTTTTAACCCGGCAATCAGCGCGGTATTGATAATAACCTGCTTGCTGTCCGGATATTCGAACATAAATTTGAAATGGTCAAGCCCTACCCAAGGCGAGCCGAACCGCAGCTGGGGCTTATAATCCTGGAAAGCGATTATGAGTCCGCCGAGCGGCACATAGGCAAACACGAGCTGGATAAGCACTGCTGGCAGCAGCATTAAATGAAGCGGCCATGTTCGTCTCAGAAATCCTTTCCACCCTTTGCTCCATGCGGATTCTTGCCGCCCGTGGCCCTGCTTGCCGCTGGTCTCCTTTACTGTTGTTTCCATTCCCACGTTCCTCTCCGCATACTCTTTTTTGTTCATTGACAGACAATTAACATGCTGTATAGTAAGTATAGCAATCTGGAAATTCGCTCGTCTGCGCCAAACATTTTAGAACGATACCCAATTATTTGTCTCTATCTCAATCGATAAGAGGAGGAGAGCGGCAATGTCGCTTCGTGTGAATACGTTTACAAAAGTAATGGGACTGATCGTCATGCTGCTGATTCCCATCATCGTGCTCTATTGGTTTTCCAACCGGACAAGCCTCGATGTCGTGATGAACGAGGTCGAGAAATCGATGTATAAGGACTTGTCCTATTTTGCGGCCAAAACTGACGAAACTGCCTCCCAGCTGGCGAAAAGCGGACTCATCATCAGCGAGGACATCAACGTTCGCAACCTGGAATTTATCGAAATCGCTTCCCTATACGAGCAGACCGATGAGAAGCTTCGCGTCAACGACAAGCTTCGTTTAATTAATGCCTCTTCAGCCTGGGATACGACCATCAGCATTTATGCCCCAGCGACCAAAACCTTCGTATCGACTAATACTTATCTCGAATACAATGCCAATCTGGTTGACAGCAATTATTCACGCGTATGGAAATATACCAATGTCGTCGCTCCCTATTATCGGGGTCAGCCCCGCTTCGTCCGCTTTATTACAGAGCCTTTCGACAGTACGGCCCGCAAAGCAGGCTTGATCGTCGAGGTCAGCTTCGCGGCGGACGAGCTTGTGAAAGCGCTTGATCGTTTCAAGCAAGGCGGCAAGGGAGATGCCAGCTTTGTCTCCGAAGACTATCAGATTCTGTCCGTCAAAGGCTCCGATAAAGAGCTGCAGTCTGCGCTTCTCTCTCATGTCGAGCTCAAATCGCTCTCGCATCGGCAGTATGAACGCGTCAAGCTGAACGGAGTCGAATATACGGTAAGCAGCGTGTGGATGCCGGAGCTTGGCTGGTACCTCTTCGACTACTTGCCAATCGACGACGTCGTTCGCCCGATTACAACGAACAGTCTGCTCTTCTACATTTCAATCTTCTTCCTATTAATCGGAAGCACGATTGCCGCCTATGTGCTTTATACCAATGTGCAGGTGCCGATCCGGGAGCTCGTACGCGGCGTGAAAAAGCTGAAAAAGGGCGAGTATCCGAAGCTGAACGTCTTCCGGCCGAATAACGAGTTTCACTTCCTGCTCGTCAGCTTCAACGATATGGCCGCACAGATCGAGACGCTGATCCAAAATGTCTATCTGGAGACAATTCGCTCCAGAGACGCCAACTTGAAGCAACTGCAATCGCAAATCAATCCGCATTTTCTATACAACTGCTTTACGTTGATCCGCAGCTTGACCCGCCTTGGCAAGAAAGAATCCGTTATGGATCTAGCGCTGCACTTGAGCCGCTACTACCGGTATACAACACGTTCGGAGAAACAGGCCGCTTTCCTTCGCGAGGAGCTTGACCTTGTCCAGAGCTATCTGGCGATTCAATCAATGAACGTTCAGGATTTGCGCTTCAGTATTGAAGTGCCAGAAGCAATGGCGGAGCTGGAGCTGCCGCGGCTTATTCTTCAGCCGCTCGTAGAAAACGCGGTGATCCACGGTATTGAGCCGGTTGGCGAAGGCGATATTCGGATCATCGGCTCGCAAAATGACCGCTACAACATTATCTCCGTCATCGACAACGGAATTGGCGTCAGTGACGAAAAGCTGCAGCAGCTGCGCCAGCAAATGTCCATGCCGCCTACGGAGGACAAGGGCTGCGCGTTATGGAATACCCGGCAGCGTATGCTGCTGCAATTCGGACAGGAAGCCGGCCTTCGCATTTTGCAAAGGGATGAAGGCGGGGTCGCTGTCGAGCTCTATTGGCCGAATGAACCAGATATCGTCAGGGAAGCTGCCGCTTCCATTGCAGCCGCAGCCGAGGCTCATGCGAACGGCGGAAAATCAAAGGAGGAATAGGACATGCGACAGTTGCTCATTATCGATGACCAGTCTATTTTGGCAGATGATCTGGCGGATATGATTCCATGGGGGGAAGCCGGAATTACGAATGTCTATAAAGCGTATTCCGGGCAAGAAGCGCTGGACATTATGAATGAACAGCCGATCGATGTCATCATTACCGATATCCGGATGCCTGGCATGTCTGGTCTGGAGCTGATTCGGGAAGTCAAACGGAATTGGAAGCATACCAAATGCATTCTTCTATCCGGTTATTCGGACTTCGAATATACGAAGCAGGCTTTGCAGCTGCAGTCCAGCGATTACTTGCTTAAGCCGGCTTCAGACGATGAATTAATTGGGGCTGTGCGCAAAGCAATCGGCGATCTGGAGCGAGAGTGGCAGGAGATCAGCTCCGTCCAGCGCGCGATGTATTCGTTGCGGGAGCAATTGCCTAAGCTTCGCGAGTATATGCTTCTGGATCTGCTGAGCGGCAAGCAGTCTGCCGAGCCGCTGCGGCTGATGCCGAAGCTTACGATGTATGAAATTCCGTTCCGCGAGGGCATTCCGGTCCACATTATGCTGCTGCGGCTGGACGACAGCGAAAAGCTGTATGAAGGCGGCGAAAGCGAAGCACTGATTGACTATGCCTTAGCCAATATGGCGGAGGAGGTTTTCGGAGAGCAGCTGCATCTCTGGCATGCGAAGGATACACATGGTTTTCTCGTTTGCCTGCTGCAAGCAAAAAGTACGGCTGAAGTCAGTACGACTGAGAGCGTGGAAGAATGGATCGAGCGGAGAGCGTTCCAACTCCAGCATGTCGTCAAATCGTATTTACGTGTCGGCATCTCCGTCCTGACGAGCAAATCCGGTTTGTTTCCGGCCGAGGCAGCGCCGCTCTATCAAGCTTCGATTACGAACTTCCGCCACTTTATCGGCGGCGAGAAGGATCTATATATCTCACTCGCCAAGGAGCCTGCCCGCGGCGGCGCTCCTCAACTAATCAACGAGCTGCATCGCCCGCCGACCATCCTCCAGCTGCTAGAGGTTGGTCAGTGGGATGCGGCGCGCAGCAAGCTGGATACGATTTTCCACGAGCTGGAGACAGATTGGCGCGACTCCCAGGAGCATGTACTGGAAACCTATTTCACCATCGCCGCAACGCTTGCCGCCCTCGTCCACAAAAACAAGCAATGGCTGTCCGACACGATCGGCGACGACTTCCACGCGTTTGCCAACGAGCGGCCGATTACCGCCGTTGACGAGCTGCGAACATGGGCTTACCGCATCATCGAAAACTATAAAACGTCCGTCAGTACCGAGGAAAAGGATTCCCGTTCCGGTATCATCCGCAAAGTGCAGGAGTATATTCACGAACATCTGGAGAATGCCTCCCTACACTCGATTTCGTCCCATGTGTTCTTGAATCCATCCTATCTGTCCAAAATCTATAAGACTGAAACCGGCGAAGGCATCAGCGAATTCATGCTCCGCGCCCGAATGGAGAAATCAGCACAGCTGTTGTCCCAAACGGACGAGAAGATCTATGAAATCTCGCAAATGCTCGGCTACCAGAAACCCAGCTACTTCATCCAGCTGTTCAAAAAACACTACGGCCTCACGCCGCAGGAGTACCGGAACAAACTGCAGTAGGGCTGCAGTTTGTTGTTGGTTGGTCGGGATGCTGGGATGATGCATCCTGACTGGCGTGATGTATGCTGGGATGCTGAATGGCATGATGCTGGTGACGTGCTGGCACGCTGGCATACCGACTGACAGGAGCAGAATGTCTAGGATGATGCATGGCAGGGATGCTGGTTGCATGATGGTGACGTGCTGGCACACTGGCATGCCGACTGACAGGAGCATACTGACTAGGATGCTGCATGCTGGGATGCTGGTTGCATGATGGTGACGTGCCGGCACGCTCGCATGATGGCAATGCTGAATGGCATGATGATGCTGGCTGTCGCTAGGCACGACCAAGTTTAGTAACCAACTAAGCTATTTAGAGGCTAGTGGGCTGCTCAGGTGCCCAATTTCGCTGTTAAGTAAGTAATTTCCTTATTCCCTTAGCCGAAAGTGGAATTTGACGACCTAAGGTAAAAAAGTTCATAAGCGCGGCATTTCATTTCCTTATAAAGAAAAAATGTCACTTATATGGACAAATTCGCTCAAATACGGCTCCATCGGCCAGAAAATAAGGAAAAAAGAGCGGCTAACAACGAAATTGCTTTCGTTACCGCATACAGTCAGTCAAATCCCCCTCCGAGCTCGAGTTATCGCTCCACAAGCCGCGTAACGAAGAGATCTGGTTACTGGAGGCGCTTTGGTTACTTTGAGGTTTTTGAACATTCTTGAGTTACTTCGAGCTACTTCGAGTTACTTCGAGCTACTTCGAGTTACTTTGAGTTACTTTGAGTTACTTTGAGTTACTTTGAGTCCTTTGAGTCCTTTGAGTCCTTTGAGTCCTTTGAGTAACTTGGCCTGCTACAAGCTGCCTTGAGTTCTTTTCCGTACGAGCCAGCTCTCTACTAGCCGCCAATGACAATTTACATACATCTCCTTAAATCAAAAAGCCCCCACGTTTATTTCAAACGTGGGGGCTGCATTTCACTTGCACCATGCCTGTTCCTTACTCTCCAACTATACCGTCGCTTCGGCCTTGTCCAAAACTCCGACAAGCTCGTCATGGATCAACCCGTTAGATGCGACTACGTTGCGGACACCTAGATGGTACGGCTGCCCGAGCGAATCGGTAACCGTGCCGCCTGATTCCTGAATGAGCAGCGAACCTGCTGCCAGGTCCCAGCTGTTCAGCCCAATTTCCCAGAAGCCGCTCAGTCTTCCAGCAGCTACGTACGCCATATGCAGCGCCGCCGAACCGCCGGAACGGATATTGCGCACTTGCGGCGCAACGGCCTGAAGGCCCTTCATATTCAATGGCAGCGCATATTGCTGATCTGCCGGAAAGCCGGTTGCCACCAGGCTGCTACTCAAAGTATCCTCACCGGATACTTTCATTCGCTTGCCGTGAACGTACGCACCCTTGCCCTTCTCCGCCAGGAACAGCTCATCCTTCATCGGATCGTATACGACACCAACAATGACTTCTCCCCGATAAGCAAGCGCTATCGACACGACAAAAAACGGAAAGCCATGTACGAAGTTCGTCGTGCCGTCGATTGGATCGACGATCCACAAATATTCATTCTCCAGCTTGGATTCAAGCGCGCGGGCCGAAGCTTCAGGTCCCGGTTCAACGCCCTCTTCACCAAGAAAGGAATGATGCGGAAAATGGGTCAGTACTAGCCGCTTAATCAGCGTCTCCGACCCTTTGTCCACTTCCGTTACAAGGTCGGTCGAGGAGTATTTTATATCAAGTTTCTCATAATTTCCTAGCTTTGTCTTAATCCATTCGCCAGCCTTTGCCGCGCAGTTAATCGCTACGGCAGTAAAGCTTTTGCTGCCGATAACGGCTGCATCCTGCTGATCGCTCACTGTGCATCACACTACCTTCTACTTGTCTGAATAATTGAAAAAATAATAGTTATCGTATAGAAATACGAGATGAGGCCTTAAAAGTTTCGTAATATGTCCCGCTGAGGGATGGAAACGGGCTATAGCTCCATCCATCCCTCGATAATCAGCTGGCAAGCGAGCAGAAGCAGTGTAATCCTAAGCAGCCACAGCAGCTTCTTCCCGCTCATGCGTCCTGCCACCAAAGCGCCAAGCTTGCCGCCAACCCAAGCCCCCGGCACCAGCGCCAATAGCAGCCAATAATGAATCTCTCCCAGCCAGCCGTGCATGCCGCTGCCCAGTATAGATGATAAAAAGATAACGAACATTGATGTTGCCGTCGCCAGATGCGGCGGAAAACGGAACAGCAGCACCATAACCGGCACGAACAAGGAGCCTCCGCCGATACCGAACAATCCAGATATTAAACCGACGGCGAAGCCAATAAGCAGCAGTGGCAGCAGTCCGTAGCCATAGGTATGGACTTGTCCAGACGCATCCGTAATCGTACGCTCAATCGGCCATTGCCGCGTAACCGGTTTCATATAATCACGAGCGATAAGGAGTCCCGCCATAAGCAGCATAAAAACACCGAAGCTTAAGGAGAAAGCTGCACCTTGAAGCTTCCCTGTCAATGCCGAGCCAATTAAGGCGGCGGGTCCGCTAGTTATAAATAGCAGGAGCCCGCTGCGAAAATCAACGATTTTCTTCTTCGCATAGCTCAGCGTTGACGCCAGTGCAGTGACGATAAGCATCGTCAGCGAGGTGCCCACTGCAGTTGCATGATCAATCTCTCCGCCAGTAAGCTGCGGTCCAAGAAGCATAAGCGCCGGCACAATAACAATGCCGCCTCCAAGGCCAACGATGCTGCCGAACATAGCTGCAACTACGCCTAGCAGGACAAGCAATATCCATTCCAGCAACTTCAATACCCCGCTTTCTGCTTACACCTCACACATCATTCAACACTAAATCCAATAAAACGAAATAGCTACAGCACTTCAATACTGCCGCCGTCGATTACACGGACGCCCTCACCGAGCGCCTCCAGTTCCTTCATATCTTCCATTAGCTTCAGCAGCGCCGCATCCTTGTGCTTCGCCTCCAGCATGCAATCCACCCGACTCGTTGAGCCTGCAATCTCCTGCAAAAAGCGGAGCAAAGGCCTAGCTTCTACGCCGTCGGCATGGCTTCTTCGTTCCGATTCGTTCTTAGGGCTTGACGCATGGATTTTTGGCGGCAGCGCATCAGCGCCTTGCACCGCGTCCCAGCCCAGCCTGTCCGCTTCACGCCTCCAGGTGCCCAAGATCCGCTGCCATAGCTCCCCGGCAAGCTCGTCCCGCGAAATTCCGCCGTCATTGCAATCATGGTGATGAATGTCCAGGACCATAGGCACGCCAACAGCTTCCGCTGCTTCAAGCGTCTCTACAACATTGAACGTTTTATCGTCGTTCTCAAGCGTGACCCGGTTGCGGAGCCGCTGCTCAAGCGCCCCGAACTGACGCACGAAGCGCTCCCCGGCGACAGCTTTGTCGCCGTATGCCCCGCCAATGTGAATATTGTTCTTCACCGTCTCCGGCAAACCCATCGCTTCAATCATACGCACATGGTAGTCCAGGTCCTTCTCTGAGTTAACCAGCACTTCTGGACGAGGCGTACTGAATACGCAAAAATGATCGGGATGAAACGAAACCCGAATCCCTGCTTTTTGCACATATTCACCCACTTCGGCAAAAGAAGGCTGAAGCTCGGGATACGGATTCCAATCCGCCAATCCGTTATGAGTTGCTAGAGGAATGATTTTGGAGGTAAGCCGGTACAGCCGGATATCATGCGCTGCAGCATGCTTCAAAATACGCAGCGTATTGTGCAAATTATCTTTGGCGATTTGTTCAAGCCTGCGTATTCCCGCTTCCCGGTCAGGCAGCTTGGCGAAATTGGTATAGGTCATCGTGCGGGAAGGCGAAGCGTTCTCAAGCAATAAGCTCATAGCGACAAATCCGAATCTGACAATCATCCGCTAGGCACGCTCTCCGAAAAACATCTCAAAAGCAAGCGCCGTTTGGATCCGCGACTCTTCCTCCGTCAGCTTTCTTACAAGCTCCATTTCAACCTCGGTAACCTCATCGCCTTGAAAGTTAATTTCGGCAATCGAAGCGAGAATGCGGACAATCGCAATCGCTTCGTTATTTGGTGTATAAGCAATAACCTTCTGACCGGTTGGAAAGACCCGGAAGCCGTTCTTTACCATTTTACCCCGACCATATTCCAACAATTCATAGAGCTCTTGCTCTGATTTAAATTTACACACGGAATTAAACTCTGTTGCAAAACCCATCTCATGCTTCCTCCTCTAATGTTAATTGCCGCTTCCGCCGTAATCGATGCTCTGCTTGTCGGCATAACGCTTGAACGCAAGTTCGATCAGCTTATCCAGCAGCTCCCGGTACGGCAATCCGGTTTCCTTCCACATCAGCGGATACATGCTGAAAGGAGTGAAGCCCGGCAGCGTATTTACCTCGTTAATAAACAGCTGTCCATCCGATTTGCGCAAGAAAAAGTCGACGCGGGACAACCCTGACCCGTCAATTGCCAGAAAAGCTTGAACCGCCATTTCACGAATAGTTTCCGTTACACCAGATGGCAGCAGGGCTGGAATCTGTATCGTTGACTTTCCGTCGATATACTTCGCTTTATAATCGTAAAATTCGTTGGACGGCGCAATTTCACCCGGCACGGAAGCCTTAGGCTCGTCATTGCCCAGCACGCTTACTTCGATCTCACGGGCGTCAACGAACTCCTCGATGACGACCTTGCGGTCGAACCGGAAGGCATGATCGACGGCGGCAATCAGCTCCTCGCGATTTTTCGCTTTGGATATGCCGACGCTGGAACCGAGATTGGCCGGCTTGATAAAGCAAGGATAACCAAGCGAGACCTCGACCTCCATAATGAAAAAAGCGGAGTCCTTCTCCCACTGCGTCCGGTTAAAGTAGCGGAAGACGCATTGCGGCAGCCCCTCGTAAGCGAACACCTTTTTCATCGTGATCTTGTCCATGCCAACTGCGGAAGCAAGAACACCGGCTCCCACGTATGGAATATTCGCCATTTCCAGCAGCCCCTGAATCGTCCCGTCCTCGCCAAATGTACCGTGGAGCAGCGGGAAAACAACATCAATTGGCGAAATGCCTGCCGCGGCCGTCCCCGCTCCCAACTGTTCAAAAAGCGGGGCAAGCGGAAACCCGGCCGGGACTGCACACTGTGCAGCCGTCAGCTTCAGCTCGCTGATGCTGCCCGGCTTGGCATTCAGAAGCTGTCCCTGTCTCCATTCGCCAAGCTTCGTTATATAAAAGGGGGTGATTTCGTATTTAGCATAATCAAACTCCCCTGCTACCGCAAATGCCGTTTGAAGCGATACGTCATGCTCGCCAGACTTTCCCCCGTAAACGAGTCCTACATGCACTTTCTTCCCCATGGACGCTCCTCCGGATTCTATATTTTTTATAATAGGTCCGCAATATGAAAAAAACGATATTTCGTTTGTTCCGTCCACGCGTAGGAATCCCGATAATCCCAGTAGCGATGCCTGCTCGGCACTGTATTGGCGTTAACAAGCGGCATGCCCGCCGCATCGAAAGCCGTCACGATCGTACTGTGCTCAAAGCGTCTATCACCGTTCCAGTCATACGTTATTATGTCTCCAAGCTGAAGCTCCTCCGCTGATTGTACGACGCTGCCGCGCATACCTGAGCTGCGGGGCGCAGTCAAATAATTAGCCAGCGCATTCGATACCGACCAGCTGTAGCTCCACCACTCGCCGCCTTTATTGCGGCCTTTGTACCACCAGCCGCTGCTTCTTTTACCAGTATAGTTCATTGGGCCATTGCCTGCAAAGATCGCCTGCGAAGTATAGTTGGTGCAATTCACCTCAAATTCCTCGTAGGCAGGGTTCGGCTGATTCCACCACTGATCCGCATAAGCGGCTGCCAAATCCCTCCTGTAAGGAATGCCAGCCTGCCGGTGCTTCAACTGCGGAAACAGCTCGTAATTGAGAAAAGGCGTCGAACGGACGAGCGAATTGCCCTCTGCCATATAATCTTCCGCTTCCTCAAATCCGTTCGCATATTCAGAGATGCCAAAGCGAGGCCGTCTCTCTCCGATGACAGGCTCAATGCGGACAATTTGCCAATACCCTCCGGACTGGGCAAGCCATATACGCTCGGATTCCGTTCTTTCCTCGATATAGTAGAGTCCCGACTGCTCCATCTGTCGTTTGATATGCAGCTTCACTAGAACGGAAACTTCAGCAGCCGATTCGTTCACGCGTACAAGCTCCGCCTTCGTCTCACCTCGGGAAGGCAAGCAGCCGCGCAGCAAATCCCGCTGGCGCAGCCGCTCCAGCCTGCCATGCAGTCTTGAGCAGTGATCCCGGTCAGATACATAATCGTCAATAGCAGCAACATGCTGCTCCGTCTCTGCTTGATTGTACAGGCTGACATATTGATGAATTGCCGATTTCCAGCCGTCATGGCGATCCCGGCTGCCAGCGATATAATCCGAAGAGCGCAATAGAGAGGTTAGTTTGGAAGCTGCCCTCTGATCGGCAGCAGCCATCACTTGTTTGTCCGCAGACACCTTAGCCTGCTTGGCCTGCGGCTTCACCGGCTTGGCTTGCTGCTGCGGTTGCGGTTGCAACTGCGGCGAGACTGGCGACGGCGGTGATTGATTCGCAGCCGTCCCTCTCAACAACGGCTGCTTCGGCTGCCGGTCGATGCGGCCGCCCGTTCCTTGCTTGACCGTTCGCGAAGACATAGCTATCCCTCCCAATCCTCATTAGCTGGTTCATTATATGAAGGAATTAGAGGGGCTATTCGTTAACAAATGGAAGGCCTGCCCAGTTATCGTGGGCAGGCCTTCTCCATTTTAATAGAATAAATCCGGTTTATTTCACTTAATCAATAACGACATATACCCAAGTGAATTATATCCGTTTGTTTTTACCTTATCATATACAATATCGATAAACTTATCTGAGAATTTATAATTCT
Organism: Paenibacillus sp. NPDC058174; assembly: GCF_042883865.1. Taxonomy (NCBI): domain Bacteria; kingdom Bacillati; phylum Bacillota; class Bacilli; order Caryophanales; family Paenibacillaceae; genus Paenibacillus; species Paenibacillus sp. NPDC058174. The sequence continues at coordinate 47,268 of NZ_JBHVUY010000005.1, read as the reverse complement.
TTGTATAGGATTGAATTAATTTTACTACATGCTCATCGTTCAAGCCCTTTTGTTCAGACGCAATGCCAATTAAATGCAATTTGATAAGTGCATACTCCATCACCATTTTGATATAAAAGTCGAAAAACTTTTTACCGCTGTGTACAGTGCCGCCAAGATATTGATAAATATAATTTTTTATATAATTCTCCATAACATGAGGGTTCTCATTCATGTAGCCTTCTAAGAAAGCGCTCTTGCAGTCTTTATATGTATTAACATAATCCTCTAGCAAAGTATTATTCAATTGGATTCCACGCATGTAAGAATTAACACATTCCGTATATCTTTTATTCCAGATAAACGCTTTTAAGTTTTCCATTAGTGTATTATGCAAGTACTCGAATTGAAACGCATTATCCTGCGGAAACGCATCGTAGTCACGAAGTTCCAGGTTATTCTCGATCTCTGTCTTAAACTCGTTTATAAAAGCTGGAATTCTGGCATATTGCCCGTCTTCCAGATAATCATCTGCGTTATCAAAGAAAACGCCTAGCAGAATGAGACGATGCTGGAAGGAAAATCTCCTGTCATTCATCACATCGTACGCAAAAAGTCTAACGTCATCTATTGCCTTATTGATGTGTTCTTTATAAGCAATCTTATCAACCTTGAGGTTCGGTGTTGTTGGTTTGAATGTGTTGTCAAAATCCATGGCGTTTGGGTTAAGAAGCAACGCGCGTGAAATTTCGGGACAGGACAACAGAGCGGAAATTTCAGTAGTACTCCCTATATTGTTGAGCACCCTTGGATACGTAGAGCAGGTTTGAGACAAATATTGTTCCCCAAGCGTAGACTGAATTGAACATAATCCATCACAAAGCATCGAACAGTTTCCCGTCTTCTCATCCATTATAAAAGAGACAGCATTTGAGCTGCTGTTGTTGGTCTGTATATTCTGTATCAGAGATTCCTTGAAACTTGGATCTGCAACATTTTGATATTTCTCATACGTGTCCTTGTCTATTGAAATCTCCCATAGTGAACAGCACGTATCTTCGCAAGCTGAGCCAATGCATTGAAATTGCTTTATATACTCCGGTGTAAGGTACGTCAATGTTTGCAAGGCTTCCAACATGCTCGCCCCCCTTATATATATTTTAAGCGCTATGCAATATTATTACATAGCGCTTCCGTTACTTCATTAAAAATATTACCTCAGCATCGTCCCCATCCGCTTGGCGGATTCCATGAGCAGAGGCGCGTATTCGCGCATCATCTCAATCGTCAGCCTGCTGGACGGGCCGGAGAGGGACAGGGCCGCAGACAAATTGCCGTTGCGGTTGAAGATTGGCGCCGACAAGGCGGCTACGCCCGGCTCGCGCTCCTCAAAGCTTGTCGCATACCCTTGAGTAAGTATTTCCTCCAGCTGCTCCTGATACTGCTCCAAATCAATAATAGAAGGCCAAGACGGATCGCCGATGATCCGCTCCCTTACAATAAGATCCGCATAAGCGATCAGCACTTTGCTGGACGCGCCCGCATATAACGGCAGCCTTGCGCCTACAGGCGCTACCCGGCGTACAGGCTGATTGCTCTGCACCGCCTGAATGCGAATCCGCTCAAGCCCGTCACGCACATAGATGCTGACTGTCTCGCCCAACTGATCACGAAGCCGCTCCATTTCGGGCTGCCAGATAATAGCCGGTTCATCGCTCCCGGATAAATGGGCGGACAGCTCCCACACCCTTATACCTAAATGATAACGGTCGGAAACCGGGTCCCGCTCGACGAAGCCTTTATCCTCCAGCGTAGCAAGCATCCGATGCACGGTGCTTTTATGCAGCCCGACCTTCTCGGCAATTTCAGTCATGGCCAGATTCGTTCCCGTCGTAAAACAAAGCAATATATCAAGCGCTCGGTCAACCGCGCGCACATGCGATTTGCCTTCTTCCATCCTTGCCGCACCTCCTCTGACCACCACTGTTCATTCGTTCCGCACAGTGAAAATGATTCTCGTTCAGTATACCCCAATCCTGTCTTGCCCGTAAAGAAAAGTTACTTCATTACAGCATCATTACAACTGCTTAACATTACGTCGACATCAATTGACAGGCCTAATCTAGCGGAATACGATAAAAGTACTAGATCTTTTGAAGCGTTTTCACTCATCCAACATGCAGGGAGGACAACGACATGAGCACAACCGTTATGACGCCGATACCGCTGGAAAGCGGCTTCCCCCAAGTATTGCAGCCTTTTCCGCCGATTGACGGCCTGCTGAATCGCCAGCGTCCGCAAGCAAGAACGCGGCGCTACCATTTGCTCACCGCGTGGACAGCTGCGATTGCCGCAATGTGCTTTCTTCTCGTCGTCGTATTTCATGGTTATGTTGCATGGATGCTTGCCCACCCTTACGTAGCACCGCTTACGTCCAATCCGAAAGATGCGATCGGGCTGGATTATGAAGACATCGTTATCCCAAGCCACAGCGGCAAAACGATGGTCAGCGGCTGGTATGTTCCGGCAGCAGGCGACTCGGATGGCGTAACGCTTGCCTCCTCTGCCAACGCTTCGGCCGTCTCTTCAACCCGGACCGTCGTATTCAGCCACGGCTATGGGGCTAACCGGGAAGAAACATGGGTGCCTATGTATGAGTTAACGAATCTGCTGCACAGCTTGAACTATAATGTAGTTCTTTTCGACTACGGCTATGCATCCTATGAATATAAAGCGCCGGCTACAGGCGGATTGGAAGAATCGCAGCAGCTGCTCGCTGCCGTCGATTACGCCAAATCCCGCGGCGCGGAAGAGATCGTCGTATGGGGCTTCTCAATGGGAGCAGGCACCGCACTGCAAGCCGCGCTGCAAACTGACGAGATCGACGCGATGATACTCGACAGCCTGTTTATCGCGAGTCCGGATACGCTGTACAACAACGTTAAGCAAATCGTAGATTTGCCGCGTTTCCCGTCGATGACCTTAATTGAATCGATGATGCCAATCTGGTCCGGCGCCAGCCTGAAGCAAATTCCGGTTGACCGCATTATGAACGGCAAAGGCTATAACATCCCGCTGTACATCATTCACGGCACAAGCGATGCTAAGGCGCCTTACCAGACAGCTGAGACTATTGCCGCGGAGCAAAGCAATCCGTTATCCCGCTCATGGATCGTTCCGCAAGGCCAGCATGAGATGCTGTTCCGGGAATATCCGAATGAATATATTCAACGCGCTGCCTTGTTCTTAAGCCAAGTCAATCAAACCTTCGCTTCCGATGCCGTCTAAAGTAGCAACCGAACAAAAGAACCGCTGTTCTCCCGCTCTCAGAGCGGAGGGACAACGGTCCTTTTTTTACGCCTTGCATGATTATTCTTTAATTAAGGACAAAAATTCCGAGCGAAGCGCCGGATTAGAACGGAATTCGCCGCGAACCGCCGATGTAACCGTCTTGCTGCCCGGTTTTTTAACGCCGCGCGAGCACATGCACAGATGCTCACCCTCGACAACAACCATAATGCCATGCGGTTGAAGCTCTTCCTCCATCACATTGGCAATTTGCGTCGTGATTCGCTCCTGCACCTGCAGACGGCGCGTTATCGCCTCAACGAGTCTGGCAAATTTGCTTAAGCCGGCGATTTTGCCGCTTGGCAGATAGCCAATATGCACCTTCCCGAAAAATGGCGCCATATGATGCTCGCATTGACTGTAGTAGATAATATCTTTTACAATGACCAGCTCTTCATGCTGCTCGTCGAATGTGACGCCCAGCACCTCGCGAGGCTCTACCTCATAACCGGCAAAAATCTCCTCGTACATCCGCGTAACACGAGCAGGCGTCTCATGCAGTCCCTCTCGTTCCACGTCTTCGCCTATCAGCTTCAATATCTCTTTTACGTGGTGCTCGATTTGCTCCCGGTTACGAGATACAGCCGAATTGACGTAATCCTTTCTTCCCGCCATTTCCGCATTCTCCTCTCCGGCTACCTCTCACGAATTGCGCTATTATCTACGCGGCGCTTTTTGATTTTTCATCATGTGCTGCGCACGCTGCATTTGCTGCTTATTCAAGTTGTAGCCCATTTGCTTTGCCATTTTCTGAATCATTTCCGGATCGCTTTGCATGCGTTCCAGCTGCTTGCGCAAATAGAATACGCCGCCGAAAAATCCGCCGACCGCCCCTACGATCAACGTTACAATCGGAATAATATAACCCCATACTCCCATTCAAAATTCACCTGGCCCTTTCCCGCTATAAACTCTCATATGTCTAATAATGTCCCCTATAATAGCATGGAAAGCAAACCTTCGCAAACCGCGCTATAAAAGTAAATTTTACTAGCTTTATCCGCCGTTTCGAACGAGTCATCCACCCGCTATTAGATCTCTACCGTTCCTTCTGCTTCCCCGGAAGCTTCAAGTACAGCGATCGCCCGCTCAATATAAGCTTTGGCTTCTTCATCACTCTCCAGAGGCAGCGCCTCACGCAGAGCGGCTTCCGCCTCTTCTCCGCCGATACGGCCAAGCGACCACGCGGCCGTGCCTCTCAGCACAGGGCGAGGGTCCTGCCGCAGCACCTGCTTCAAATCCGGGACTGCGCTTTTCTCTTTGAAGTTGCCCAGCCCAATAACCGCGTTCCGCTGAATCGGCTTCTTGCCGCGCCATGCCGACGAAGTGCTGCCGTACTTCTCTTTGAACTCCTTATTCCCGATCGTCAGCAGCGGAACCAGCAAAGGCTTCACCTGCTCGGGATCGGGCTGAAGCTCCGGCTGATGCGTCCAGTTCTTGCCCCGGTTTATAGGGCAGACCATCTGACACGTATCGCAGCCATAGAGCCGGTTGCCGATCTTGCGCATGAACTCATCCGATATAAACTCCTTCGTCTGCGTTACAAACGAAATACAACGCTTGGAATCAAGCTGCCCAGGGCCAACTAACGCCCCGGTCGGACAAGAATCAATGCACTTCGTGCACTCGCCGCAGCCCTCTATAACGGGCTTGTCCGGCGGAAGCGGCAAATTCGTAATCATCTCGCCCAGATAAATCCAGGAGCCCAGCTCATGCGACATGATCATGCAATTTTTAGCGCCCCAGCCTATCCCTGCCCGCTCTGCAACCGCGCGGTCAGACAACGCCCCCGTATCGACCATGCTCTCTACTCGCAGCTCTGGAACCCGCTCTCGCAGCCAGTCTTCCAGTCTTTTCAGCCGGTCACGCAATACTTTATGGTAGTCCTCACCCCATGAAGCGCGGGCGAGGATGCCCCGTCTGGCACCAGGCTCAGACTTCGGCGGATTATGCAGCTTGGATGGATAGGCGATGGCAATCGCTATGATCGATTGCGGATTCTCGAAGAGCAAAGCCGGATTCGTCCTTTTATCCAGATCCGGTTCTTCGAAGCCTGATTCGCGTCCCAGCTCGCGGTGACGAATTAGTATTTGCTTCAGCGACGTGAACGGATCTGCGGAGGTTATGCCGATTTTATCAATGCCAAGCGACCTTGCCGCTTCATTCATCTCTTCCTTTAGCCGCGTCCAGCGATCCTTGTCTGTCATCCCTATCCCTCCTTGCCTGCGACATCTGTATGTTCTATTAATAGCACGCTTAAGTGTCTAAGCGAGCTGTTTGATCGCTCCGCGAGCCAGCTCATCACAGCGATTATTCCATTCATTGTCGCTATGTCCTTTAACCTTAATGTAAGTCACCTGATGAAGCTTCATCAGCTCCCACAAGCTTTTCCACAAATCCTGATTTTCGACCGGCTCCTTCTTGCTGTTGCGCCAGCCGTTGCGCAGCCAGCCGTGAATCCAGCCCTTTTGAAAACAATTCACTACATAGGCAGAATCGCTGTATACGCTCACCTTGCAGGGCTCCTTCAACAGCCGCAGCGCTTCGATAACCGCCGCAATTTCCATCCGGTTGTTCGTCGTCTGCTTCTCGCCGCCGGAAATTTCTTTCCGGTGAGGCCCGTAGAAAAGCACTGCGCCCCAGCCGCCCGGACCGGGATTGCCTGAGCAAGCGCCGTCTGTATAGATCATAACGTCCTTCATTCGCCGACATCCTTTACAAAGCTTTGAACTTGCCCAGCGGCCACACGATAAAATCCGCTCTTCCCCGAATGGTCGATTCCTTCACCGTTCCGAAAATCCGGCTGTCCTTGCTCGCCCTCGCATGCCGGTTGTCCCCCATGACAAAGTAAGAATCCTTTGCCAGTTGAATCGGCATAAAATCCAGGTCCTCAATAGCCGAATCGATATAGGTTTCTTCAACTAACTCTCCATTGCGATAGAGCTCTTTATTAAATATTTCAAGCCGGTCTCCAGGCACGCCGACAACCCGTTTGACGAGCAGTTCCTCTTTGTCGCCATAGGACATTGGATCTTCCAAAATGACAATGTCGCCTACCTTCGGTTTTCCCAGCATATAGACTAGTTTATTGACAAACAGCCACTCTCGTTCATGCAGCGTAGGCTCCATGGAATGGCCTTGAACGGTCGACAGATTAAATACAAACAAATGAAGCACCATGACGATAGCAAAAGAAACTACAATCGTCTTCGTCCAATCCCACAGCTCTTTCAGCCACGCGGGCTTTGGAGCCGTATTTTCCGGTGAGGAGACGTTCATCTGCTTATCCCTCGCTTTCGCTTTCATCAAACTGTTCGTCCCATTCCTTATAATAAGCGCGCACTTGGCTTTCCTCAAACGGCGCTTGTCCCCGGTCAATACGCAGCAGAAGCGATCTCAGCCCCTGGCAGACCAGGTCATCGACTTTCTTCGGGTAATGATAGGCAAGCTTATGCAGCTCATACTCATCCTGATCCACGATATGCCTGCTGCCGTCTGCGGTACGAATGACATCGAGGTCATAGTCGATGTAGGTTAATACATCCCCTTGCATGAACGGCGGTGACGCCACATTACAGTAATAACGAATGCCGGCATCCTCAAGCAATGCAACGACATTATACCATTCTCCGGGGATAAAAAAGAAACGGCCGGCACCCGGCTAATCCACAGCTTGCCGTCAGCTTCCTGAATCGGCGTCTGGCGATTGATAAGCACTATCATATTCTCATCTCTCTGCGCGGCGGCTAGACGCTCATTCGGTACTAGCCAATTGCGCTGCCAGGTTCGGTGCAAATGTCCGTCATGCTTAAAGCTTTTAATGACACAGTGCCGGTATTTGTTCATGCCGATCTCCTCGTACTTGTTTGCTATATAAATAGAAAAGCATATCTCACCGCCAAAAGCAATGGCGGCAAAGATATGCTCTGCACATATGGCTATTCGCAGCAACGAAGCCGCTTAGCCTGCAATAATACTCAATTTTTGGAAGGAACGATAAAAATCGTTCGCGGCATAGCCCATTGCTTCATACAGCGGAAGCACCGGTTCATTGTATTCGTCAGCTGTTATCAGGATCTTCATAACATTACGCTGTTCGAAGCGCTGACGCAAAGATTGGATAAGCGCCTTGCCGATTCCTCTCCGCTGATGGCTAGGAAGGACAGCAACACGATAGTAGTAACCTTTGTTATTATCTATTGTACCGATAATCATACCTACAATCTCCGACTGTTCGACAGCGACAAGTACCAATTCACTGTCCCATGACAATTGACGTGCAAAAGCTTCCATCGTTTGCTCGTAACACTCCTCGGTTAGTACATCTTCAAGAAGTGCCGTTAGTGGTCTGTAGTCCGATAACTGGAAGGAACGAACGTTCATTACATATACACCTTCTATACCTTGTCATAGTGCTGCAAGTATATAAAATACGACATGAAAAAACGATTTCCTGCTTAAAAATTTAAAAAATCTTAAAAATTTTAAATAAATTCTCGAATATTCATTGAAAACGCTTTATATTAAGCGCTTACAATGATATTATTTCATGTTTTCTCATGTTTTGACGGAAAAGCTCGCGTTATTGCATAAATGCTTCAAAATCATGCCATTCTAATGTTGTTATACGCCCTTTTACCTAGCTCCGACTTTTTCAACATAAATGTTGATTTATTCACTCGGATAGGGGATAATGATTGAAGAGATCTACATATCTACTATTAGGAGGCTGTTAACTATGGCACATCAACTACCTGCTCTGCAATATGCTAACAACGCACTGGAACCGCATATCGATGCGTTGACGATGGAAATTCACCACGATCGTCATCACAATGCTTATGTAACGAACCTGAATGCTGCTCTGGAATCCGCTCCTGAGCTGCAAGACAAATCGCTGGAAGAACTGCTTGCCAACAACCTGGCAATCGTTCCTGAAGCTATCCGCACAGCTGTACGCAACAATGGCGGCGGCCATGCGAACCACTCCCTGTTCTGGGAAGTAATCGGACCAAACGGCGGCGGCGCACCAACTGGCGCTCTTGCAGCAGCAATCGAAAGCGAGCTGGGCGGCTTCGAAAACTTTAAAGCTGATTTCGCTAAAGCGGCAACTACTCGTTTCGGCAGCGGCTGGGCATGGCTCTCCGTGAAAGACGGCAAACTGAAAGTATCCAGCTTGCCTAACCAAGACAGCCCGATCTTCGAAGGCGAAACGCCTTTGCTTGGTCTGGACGTTTGGGAGCATGCTTACTACCTGAACTACCAAAACAAACGCCCTGACTACATCGCGGCGTTCTGGAACGTAGTAAACTGGGCTGAAGTTGGCAAACGCTACGAAGCAGCTCTGTAATATCCGCTAACAACTGAAGTGGCGCTTTCTCCCAGGAGAAAGCGCCACTTTTTTCTGTATCCGGCGCCATGCACAGGGATAGGCATCTGCCGCATATGATGGATGAGGATAAACGCCTAATCTGCAATGCGAAGGAGTCTGACTGTTGCATGAGGTATACTTACAAATACATTAACACGCTGGATGGAAGCGAAGTGCGTAATTGCGGCTGCGGCGGGCCGCGCATGCTTCCTCCAGGCGGACGTGCCGCAGCGATGCATCCTCACGGACACGGTACGGGACAATTTGTTCCAGGACCGGGAGGGTTTCCGCCTGGGCATGGACAATTTCCGCCAGGACACGGCCATTTCCCGCCTGGGCATCCGCCGGGGCATGGCCCTTTCCCGCCCGGACCTGGGCCTTTCCCTTTTCCGTTCCCGCTTCCTGTCCCATTTCCCGTTCCCTTCCCCGGACCTGGACCGGGACCCGGACCTTTCCCGGTCGGCACGGTCAACGTATGGATTAACGGCGGAAGCTTTTTCCCTAACGTAACGCAAGGCTACCGGATTCCGTATCAACCGGGACTATCGATCTTCCAGGCGCTTGCCGCCACAGGTGTCGTCCAGTTTTCGTTCAACGGTGACATCGAATCCGTCAGCGGCATTCCGATTGGCGGGCCGATCGGCTATGTACTGCGCCTCAATGGACGCATCATTCCGACTACCCTGCTGAACTTCCCGCTTCAATTAAACGATAGCGTCACCTTAGAGCTCCAATATGCGCCATCCGGACGTCCCGATGACGAGGAGCTTGCTGATATTTCCGATGTATCGCTCAGCTCGGTCAAAAAAAAGAAGAGCAATCAAGCCGTGTATGATGAAGGGGATAGCGGATCAGATCGTTATAATCGTTAATAAAGAAAGTGCAGTTGAACTCGCCGCAAACCGCGCCATAGGCCGGTCTGTAACGATTCCAACTGCACTTCTTTTTACACAAAGCAACTGAATCATCCCGCAAGGAATCAGGATTTTTTCTTATCCTGCAAAATCGCTTTCCCTTTGCCAATAATAAGCTTCAGCTGGTCGTTCTCGTAGCCAACCTCATAGGTCACCTGATACTTGCTCAGCTTATACTCGCCGTCCACCCGTTCGTCAACGGATAGGATTGCCGTAACCGTCGCTTCATCATCGCCTTTGGGCGTCACATGCATATCGTCAATGACGACGTTGCGCGTGCCCATATAGCCTTCTCTAAACTCCTCATAGCTCGTACCGAGCTTCCAGTTGCCGCCCAGCAGTGAATAGGCATATACATAATCAGCATTGTTCAAGCTGTCGTAGAAGTGGGTAACCAGATATCCGGCATACTCGCTTATCGAGGCATCCTGCTGTGCAACGCCATTGTCATCGGTAAAAGCCAGCTCAGGCAGCGTAGTCATCGGCTCTGCCGACCAAGATTCCGCCAGCTCCAGCACGTTGATGATCGGAATGCTGAAGCCGATCGAGCTCTCCTCTATGCCTGCCGAATTGATGCCCAGCACCTCGCCCGTCCGCTTGCTGACCAATGGACCGCCGCTGTTGCCTGGCGCAATTGGCGCCGATATTTGATACAAATCTTTGTACGTATATGGCTCAATCTCGAAGCTGCGGCCCAGACCGCTAATAATGCCGGTCGTGACCGTATTTTGAAATCCCAGCGGACTTCCGACGGCAATAACCTCGTCGCCAACCTCCGCCTTCTCCGAGCGCACCATCTGCAGCGGCTCCATCCCCGCAAGATCAGGAACTCGGACGACGGCCACGTCGATGTCTGTACTGATGCCGATGACCTCGCCCTCCAGCTCTCTGGCGTCGGCCGTTTTAATAATGACCTTTTTGACCCCGCTCACGACATGCGCATTCGTAATGAGATCGCCTTGATTGTTATAGAGAAAACCGGAACCTTGCGTCCCTTCCTTGGTCTCAATCATAACGACCAGCTTTTGCGTCTCATAAATAATATCCTTTAACGACTTTGGCGCGCTGCCGCGCTGTGTATCGGCCAGCAGCGGGCCGCCCGTAAGCTGCTTAGGAACCTCAGTATGAACGGCATAAGCCGCCCCTGACCCCGCCAGCAATACGGCAGCAGATGCAAGGATGCTGATCCACGTTGCTTTTCTCATCTTCTCGTCTCCCGCCCCTGCAATCCTTTAGTCCAAATACCAGGTCGCATGATCAATTACAACTTTGGCATGCTCGTCCTCCACGCCATGAACAACTGCAGTGAAATTGAACGTCTCTCCGGCCTCTATATATTTAGGCGTGGCATCAACTTTGCCCGATTCGATCTTTTTGCCTTGGCTGTCATGAACCGTATATTCGATCGAGACGGAATAAATCGGCCTTGTTGCCGCATTCTTCAACTGTCCTTCAATATGGAAGTCTCCGTTCTCGTCCCGCTTTGTATTGACATGCAGCACTTCGACGGCGGCAGTCTGATTAATCAGATCCTCTTCGGCCGCTTTTTGCATGGCGTTCTCAATCCGCTTCTGCTCCGCCTGTTCAAACTTCTGTTTTTCCTTCTGAATCCGGCCATAGAGCGCCGTTAGCTGCTCGTTTTCCGCAGCGTAATTCATCCCCAGCTGTACCGTCGACAAAGCATCGGAAAAGCTTTTCTTCTTCATCAGCAATTCAGCCTGCTTATAGCTGATCGCGACGATCTTCGCTTCGATCTGCTGCTGCAGCGAAAGCGCCTCTTTGCCGGACAGTCCTTTCACTTGGTTCAGCTTGGTGGCCAGCGCCTCAATGCTTTGAAGCGAGTCCAAATCCCTCTCGATCTGGCCGACTGTCATCCGGACAATCAGCTCTGAGAGCTGCTCGCGAATAACGGTGAAGGCTTGCTCTTCCCGGCCTCGAAGCTGCTGCTTCAGCTGATTGAGCAGCGGCTCCGCATCCTTCAGCTCATTGCGGCTCATCCGCCCGCTAATGTCGTCGATCGATTGCTGGAACGCAATTGCTTCCTCGACAACAACGGTATCAGCTGCCAGAGCTTCATATTTCGGGCGCAGCTGGGACGCTTCTTTCAAATGATGCAGCGCCTCCTCGTACTTCCCGAGCAGCGCTTCCTGCTTCGCGGCTTCATGCCATTGACTGACCTGTTCATTATGCTTCGTTTCATATAGGAAATAGGAGAATACAGCCGCTGCTGTAAAGATGAAGATAAATACAGGAATCAATCCGATCATAACCGGCTTGCCGCCTGCCTTTTTCCGTATCGTAACGTCCGCTTCTATCGCGGCCCCAGACTGCGTCATACCCGTGTTCACCTGCTGCCGGGCTTGCTCCTCCAACGACGTTTCATTCGCTCGCTCCGCAGCCGTCAGTCTCTTGCCGCATTGGCTGCAAAATACTGCGTCGGGCTCGTGCTTTCTATTGCAATGCTGGCAATACACTTCTATTCAACTCCTGCCGCCGTAGTTCTCTCTCTCATGCTTCTTTCTATTCTACTTGAAAAAGTAAATGATCTCCATTTTTAAATGATGGAAAAATTTAAAAAATGGAAGATAACGATCATTTTTCTATCAAACTAGCTGTCTTTCCCCTTTTTCACATTAAAATAATAGAAAAAGACAGCCCTTCATGAGCTCCACCAGCAAGCTCCGGACTGCCGCTTCGTTCGTTATTTCAAATAGTTGCCTGCAATGCCATTCCAATGATGCTGAGCATGCCCCGCCAAAATATAAGCGAGGGCCTGGGCTGATACTTTCCCGTTTGACGTTCCGGTACGAAGCAGCGCTTCATCGGAGAGCAGCCCGATCATCGACAGCGAAGAACGGCGTGCCAGCGTGAAATCTTCAATCAGCTGCCCCAGTGTGTTCCCGCTGTAATCGACCGTCGCCATATACGGGTCCTGGTCATAGCCAGGCAGCACCTGCTGTTCTCCTCTTGCAATGGCGAGCAAGCGATAGCTCATAATTCGTTCATTATCCGATATATGTCCAATGACTTCCTTCAGCGTCCATTTCCCTGGCGCATAGCTGTAATCGCCCAGCGCTTCGGGAATTTCGCTCAAGAAAGCGGTCATTTCATCCAGTTGCTTGCCCAAATAGTCGCTGATATTGCAATCCGGCACCAGCTCGACATAGGCTTTATTGTATCCTGCATACTCTTCCGCTAGAGGTCTTCCAATCATCTGAATCTCCTCCTAAAGCCTAGGTTGAGCAAATTATAGCATGCCTTGCCTTCGCTTTTCCATAAAAAATAGCCGTCCCTAAGCACTGAGCCAGAGACAGCTACTCATTCATTTACTCCGGTACTGCTCCTTTGACGGCAGCCGATTCTTTTATCGCCTTCAGCCGTTTCATTACATCATTGGCGCCGCGTCCAAAGTAATCATGCAGCGCGTTGTACTCCGCATACAGCTTGTCGTATACCGCTACATTGCTTGGAATCGGCTTATACGTCTCCTCCTGAACCCGGGCCATACGCTCCGCGGCATCCACGATGCTGTCATAGCCGCCCCGTTCAGCCCCCGCTGCAACAGCTCCGAACATCGCCGCCCCAATAGCCGTTGTCTGCTTCGAGGCGGCCACTTTAATCTCGCGGTTCGTCACATCCGCATAAATCTGCATAAGCAGCCGGTTTTTTTGCGGCAGGCCGCCGCAAGCGTACAGCTCATGAATCTCTATGCCGCTTCCGTGAAAGGCTTCAACGATTTTACGCGTTCCAAATGCGGTGGCCTCTAGCAGCGACCGGTAGATTTCCCAAGGCTTCGATGACAGCGTCAGGCCGATAATCATCCCCGTCAGATCGGTATCGACCAATACAGACCGGTTGCCGTTCCACCAGTCGAGCGCCAGCAGCCCGGATTGTCCCGCTTTCAGAAGAGATGCATGCCGCTCCAGATAAGCGTGAACGCTCTCGCCTTGGCGCTCGGCCTCATCACGCACATAGGCGGGAAGCGCTTCTTCGACATACCATTCGAATATATCACCCACTGCGGCTTGCCCCGCCTCATAGCCGAAATAACCCGGTATGATGCCGTCTTCGACGACACCGCACATTCCTTCTACCAGCTTCTCCTCTGTTCCAAGCAGCAAATGACAAATCGAAGTCCCCATCGCCATCACCAGCTTGCCGGGTGTTACGACACCGATACCAGGCACAGCCGCATGCGCATCGATGATGCCAACCGCAATCGCTGTACCCGGCATCAGTCCCATCCGTCCGGCCTGCTCCGCTGTAAGCTCCCCAGCCTTCGATCCAAGCGGCAATACCTCGCCTCGCAGCTTCGTATCTGCTACATCAGCAAGCCGGCCATCCAAGGCCGCAAAAAACTCCCGGCTAGGATAGCCCTCCTGCTTATGCCAATTTGCCTTATAGCCGGCTGTACAGCTGTTTCTGACGATATGGCCGGTCATTTGACCGATGACCCAATCGGCCGCTTCAACGAACTGATCCGCCTGCTCATAAATATCCGGAGCTTCATTCAACACCTGCCACACCTTCGCGATCATCCACTCCGACGACACTTTGCCGCCATGGCGCTCCAGAAACCGCTCGCCGCGTTCCGCCGCAATTCGATTAACAAGGTTCGCTTCCGGCTGTGCGGCGTGATGCTTCCACAGCTTCACCCAGCTATGCGGATTAGCCTGATACGCATCCAATAAACATAGAGGAACGCCTGCCGCGTCAATCGGCATTATGGTGCAAGCAGTGAAATCAACGCCGATTCCGATCACATGCTCCGCCGCAACGCCGGATTGCTTAACCACTTCCGGTACGGACCGCTCCAGCACTTCCATGTAATCCATAGGATGCTGCAGCGCCCAGTCTTGCTCCAGCTTAATTCCGGAGACTGGAAGCTGCTCATCGATGACAAGATGCCGGTAGGGCGTTACATGCTCCGCCAGCTCCTCTCCATTGAATAGATCCACCAGGACGGCACGGCCGGATTGCGTTCCGAAATCGATGCCAATTGCATATTTTCGGCTCATGAAATCTCCTCCACTCTAGATTGTTAACGCTTTCAAAAAATTCGAATTAAAAACGTTCCCTTCACAAGCTGGAACGTCTTTAATTGCTTTTAGGATAATTGAGCTAACCGCTCTAATAAGTACCGTTTCACATCAGCAGACAAATCCTCACGCTCCAGCGCAAAATCAATCGTCGCTTGCACGAAGCCCAGCTTGTCCCCGACATCATGCCGTTTGCCAGTAAAACGATGTCCAATAAGCTGCGAAATCCGATTCAGCTTCTGCAAGCTGTCAGTCAATTGAATTTCTCCGGCTTTGCCTGGAACAGCACGTTCCAGCAAATCGAAAATCGCCGGCTCCAGTATGTAACGTCCGACAACAGCCCAATTGGAAGGCGCATGCCCTTGCATCGGCTTCTCCACCAAATCGCGCAGCAGACCGTCCTTATTGCCTGGCTCAAAGTCGACGATACCGTATTTATGCGTCTGCTCCCAAGGAACTTCAGTAACGGCGATAACGGAGGTTTGCCGCTTATCATATACGTCTATCATCTGCTTCAAGCAAGGCGGATCGGATTTCAGTATATCGTCACCGAGCAACACGGCAAACGGCTCGTCGCCGATGAAGCGTCTTGCGCACAGCACCGCATGACCAAGACCAAGCGGTTCTTTCTGACGCACGTAGTAGATGTCGGCCAGCTTCGAGATTTCCTGAACGATGGCCAGCATTTGCTCATTGCCCCGTTCCTCCAGCTCGGCTTCAAGCTCGAAGGATTTGTCAAAGTGATCCTCGATCGCCCGCTTATGACGCCCGCTTACAATGACGATGCTGTCGATGCCCGACTGCACCGCTTCCTCCACAATATATTGGATGGCCGGTTTGTCGATAATCGGAAGCATCTCTTTCGGCTGCGCTTTAGTTGCAGGCAAAAACCTCGTCCCCAAACCGCCAGCAGGTATTATCGCTTTGCGTACCGTTTGTTTCATCCGGCTAGCCCCCCTGTCCTCCAGAAAAATATATGCTCCCATCATAACTCGTCTTCCAATATTTATCCATCCCTATAGCTCAACTGGCAGACGAACGACGAATACCGCCCCTTCGCCTTCCCCCTCCTCAATCTCAATTGTCCCGCCGTGAATGCTCACAATCTTATGGACGATTGACAGACCCAATCCGCTGCCGCCAAGCGTGCGATCACGAGATGCATCCGATTTATAAAAGCGTTCAAATACACGTTCGCGGTCTTCCGGCGCAATTCCGCTGCCAGAATCGGCAATCCTCACGATCGCGAAGCCGTCCTGCTCTGTTAAATGAAAGGAAATATGTCCATCCTCCGGCGTAAACTTCATGCTGTTCGTCAGCAGATTAATCCATACCTGACTGAGCTGATCCTCATCTGCTGTAATGACCGTCTCCTCCAGAAACAGCTCCACCGTCTGCCGCTTAGCTACCCAATGCGGCTCGCATGACAGCACCGTATCGCGAAGCTGCCGGTCCAGACGGTACGGCATCGGGGCGTACGGATGCTGCTGAGAATCAAGCGATGCAAGCTTCAGCAGGTTCTCGCTTAGCCTCGACAGCCGGCTGCTCTCCTGCTTAATGATGCCGACATACCTTCCCCGCTCCGCTTCGGTCAATTGCTCGCTCCGCAGCGCCTCGGCAAAGCCGCCGATGGAGGTCAGCGGCGATTGAATTTCATGCGAGACATTGGAGACAAAGTCCTGTCTCATCATCTCCAGCTGCGACAAACCGACCGCCATCCGGTTAATGCTGTCAGCGAGCTCGCCAAGCTCATCCCCCCGCTGCAGCGGAAGCTGGACGTCGAAGTCGCCTTTGGCGATTCTCGTCGTTGCTGCTGTCATCATTTTGAGCGGCTTCACCAAATATCGGGCAGCCACCAGAATCAAAATGCTTCCGACCACCAGCACCGTCGTCAGAATCGTGAACGTATTGCGCTGGAAGCTTTTCACTTCCATAGCGCGGTCAGGCGTCACGAACAACGCCCATTCCATGTTGCCGAACCGGACAGTCCTTCCGTATGCCGGCGGCTTGCTCGTCTTGTTCTCCCCTTCCTCGTCTATTGCAACCTGTACCGTCTGCCCGGCAAAAACGCTGGTGAGCGTCTCCCTCGTCAAGTGACTGACGAGCGAATCACGGTTCAGCCCTACTGAAATAAGCATCCCGTTTTGTCCAACTGCAACTAGCGTCAGCCCTTGCAGGTTGGCCACCTGCTCCAGAAATACAGGCAGCGAGCGGGGCGAGGAGCCCGTATAAAGCTGCTCGATACGGTCAATCGTGTGCTCCATCGAATTGCCGAACCGGCCCTTCATATCCCGTTGAAACAGCAGATTAGCCATAAAAAAAGCGATCCCCATACTGATCAGCACGATAATTAGGAAGGTGATCGTGACGCGGACATACAAACTGCGAATCATAACGACTCCTCCAGCCGGTAGCCCAGCCCGCGAATCGTCACGATCCGGAATCCCGACTTCTCTTCGGGAAACCGCTCGCGAAGCCGCTTGATATGCACGTCCACCGTCCGTTCATCTCCTTCATAGTCCATCCCCCACAGCTGCTCGATCAGATGCTCTCTGGAAAAGGTTTTGCCGGGGTAGCTGCCCAGCTTGAACAGCAGCTCAAACTCCTTAGGCGGCATCGCCACCTCGACTCCTCCCGCCAGCGTCTGATATTCGCTGCGGTTCATCGCGATTCGTCCGAAGTCCACTGTCTTCGAGGAAGCGATCCGGTACCGCTTCAGCAGCGCCTTGACCCGTACGATCAATTCAGGCGGATCAAAGGGCTTGACCACATAATCGTCGGCACCCAGCTCGAAACCCTTCACCTTCTGGGCCGTCTCTCCCTTAGCCGTCAGCATCAATATGGGCATATCATAAAACTCCCGCAAAGCTGAGCACAGCGCCCACCCGTCCATACGCGGCATCATGACGTCAATGACCGCAAGATCAGGACGCACCTCCTCCAGCTTGGCCAGCGCTTCCTCGCCATCCTTGGCTTCAACAATCTCATAGCCTTCTCTGCGTAAAAAAAGAATAACCAGCTCGCGAATATTCGGATCATCATCGACGACTAGTATTTTTGGCATTGCAATTCCCCCTGTTTACGGCATTCTTTCTAACAGTAATATAGCTACATGAATTTAAGATGAACATTGTTGACTTTTATTCCAGATTACAATAATTTTAAACTACAGAACAGAAACGAAACCGCAACAAATGGAGGGATTACGATGCACAAAACAATTATTATCGGAACCGGCCCTGCCGGATTAACAGCGGCGATTTATCTGGCGCGCGCTAATATGGAGCCTCTCGTTATTGAAGGCTGGCAGCCTGGCGGACAGCTGACAACAACGACAGAGATTGAGAACTTCCCGGGTTTCCCGGAAGGCATTCTCGGCAGCGAGCTGATGTCCAATATGCGCAAGCAAGCGCAGCGCTTTGGCGCTGCGTTCCGCACGGGCTCTGTGAAAAGCGTTGACTTCAGCGAACGCCCATATACGCTTGATGTAGAAGGCATCGGCGAGCTGAAAGCGGAGTCTGTTATTATTTCGACAGGTGCTTCAGCCAAATATCTGGGCATCCCAGGCGAGCAGGACAACATTGGACGCGGCGTCAGCACTTGCGCAACCTGCGACGGATTCTTCTTCCGCGGCAAAAAACTGATCATCGTCGGCGGCGGCGACTCCGCAATGGAGGAAGCCGGTTTCCTGACCCGCTTCGCATCGGAAGTAACGGTCGTCAACCGCCGCGAAGAGCTTCGCGCTTCCAAAATCATGCAGGACCGCGCCCGCAGCAATGAGAAAATCAGCTGGAACCTGAACCGCACACCGCTTGAGGTTGTAGCAGGCGAGCAAGGGCTGAAAGGCATGAAGGTCCGCAATAATGAGACTGGCGAAGAAGAGCTGATCGAGTCCGACGGCGTCTTTATCGCAATCGGCCATACGCCTAACACCGGCTTCCTTAACGGCCAAATCAATACGGATGAGCAAGGCTACATCATCGTGAAGCCTGGCACTTCCGAGACGAATATTCCAGGCGTATTCGCTTGCGGCGACGTACAGGACAATAAATATCGCCAAGCGATTACAGCAGCAGGCAGCGGTTGTATGGCGGCGTTAGACTGCGAACGCTACCTGGAAGAGGCACACAGTCTGCAAACAGCCGTTAAAGCTTAATATTTTTCGCATAAAAAGGTAGTCTATTGCCTCAGAACGTAGTATACTCAACATGTTGAGAGTTAAAATAAATGGCAATGCTATCTTGTATAAGGACGATTCCTCCGTCCGTAATTGAAAAGGTGCAACCTCGTTGAAAAACGGCGGTTGTACCTTTTTTTGTTTCATACCGCTGGTTTGAGGGTAAATTTGATTCAGGATGCTTGACATCGGCTTCGTTATTTGTAATAATTATAAATAAGTAATTAATATAAACAATAACGTTGCCTGCTTCCTTTGCATGAAAGCGCTGGAAGGGCGCACACTAAGCGGAGAAGGGATGAGATCATGATGACTACAACGACAACAACTTCGACACAAGCCGTTCTGAACAAACAAATCGCTAACTGGAGCGTGCTTTACGTTAAGCTTCATAACTATCACTGGTATGTAAAAGGAACGCAGTTTTTCACGCTGCACGTAAAATTCCAAGAGTTTTACGAGGAGGCTGCGCTTCATGTCGATGAGCTCGCCGAACGATTGCTGGCGCTGCAGGGCAAACCGCTCGCTACGATGTCGGAGTATTTGAAAACCTCCAGCATTAAGGAAGCCAGCGGTGCGGAATCCGCAACCGAAATGGTCGATTCGCTGATTGCCGACTTTTCCACTGTTATAGCGGAGCTGAAAGAAGGAATGGGCATTGCGCAAGAAGCCGGAGACGAGACGACAGCTGACATGCTGCTCGCCGTCCACACGACGCTTGAGAAGCATGTATGGATGCTCAGAGCCTTTAATGCTTAATAAATGATAGATAAGGCTCCCGGCAAAATAGGGGCAGTCACCGTCGGATTCAATTCCCTACGGTGACTGCCCCTATTTTTGTTCCATCCTATGTTAGACCAAGCTGATTGTGCAGTTCGCTGCCAGCTGATCATTCCAATAAGCTTCCAGCACATCTCCATCCTGCAATGCCGCTACGCCAGCAGGCGTTCCAGTAAAGATGAGATCGCCAGGACCGAGTCCGTAAGCGTTATCGATGTGAGTAATCAGCTCGGAGATGCCAAACAGCATATCTCCCGAATTGCCCAGCTGAGCCTGCTCGCCGTTGCGGATCAGCTTAAAGTTGTGTGCCTTTAATTGTTCTTCACCCGGGAACGGCATCCAGCCGCCCAGAGGCGCTGAGTTTTTGAAGCCTTTGGCTTCGAGCCAAGGCTGGCCCTTCGCCTTCAGCTTGCTTTGAACGTCCCGGAGCGTCAAGTCCAGACCCAATGCCAAGCCGTCGACGCACTCATCCGGCTTCATGCCGGGGTGGAGCGCTTTGCCAATGTGCAGCACGAGCTCCAGCTCGAAATGCACTTCACCGCGACCGGCTGGCAGTGTGACGACATTGCCGTTCATCGGCGCCACCGCATGAGACGGCTTCGTAAAGACGAGCGGCGATTCCGGCACCTCATTGCCAAGCTCCAGCGCATGCAGGCGATAATTGCGCCCGATGCAGTATATATTGCGAATTTGATCCGTCATTCCGCACGTCTCCTCCCGGGCACTATAGCCCTCTTGATGTCTATCGCTATTAGGTGGCTGTTTGACAACAGCTAGTTTTTCTTCTGCTCCGCAATCCGCTCAGCCAGCTCATTTAATTCCGTCCAGCGTTCCAGCAGCTGGTCCAGCTTGGCTTCAAGCTGCTGCTGCTCTTCTACTAGCTGCTGCAGAAGCAGCGAGTCGCTTCCCGATGCATTCATTCGTTCAGCCACAGCATTCAACGCCTCTTCTGTTTCTGCGATCCAGCCGTCAATCCCCTCATAATCCTTCTGCTCCTGATAGGACATGCGCAGTGCCCGCTCCGATGAGCGGGGTGCTGCTTCCGTCTTCTCGGCGCCAGCACCTGCATTCGGCTTTCCGGCCGGAGCGGCTTTGACCGTTCCAGCTGCTGCCGCATCGCCGCCATACTTGGCGACGTATTCCTGATACTCGGTGTAATTGCCGGTATGCTGGGTAATGGCACCTTCGCCTTCAAACGCCAATATTTTATCAACGGTCCGGTCAAGGAAGTACCGGTCATGGGACACGACGAATACGACGCCCGGGAAGTCGTCCAAATAGTCTTCCAATACGGACAACGTCGCGATGTCCAGATCATTGGTCGGCTCGTCAAGCAGCAGCACGTTAGGGGCATTCATCAGCACGCGCAGCAGCTGCAGACGGCGCTTCTCTCCGCCCGACAGCTTCGCAATAAGCGACCACTGCATGGCCGGCGGGAATAGAAAGCGCTCCAGCATTTGCCCGGCCGAGATCATCAGCCCGTCTGCCGTTTTCACCTGCTCTGCACCCTCGCGAATATATTCAATGACGCGCAGCGACTCGTCCATTTCTTCATGCTCCTGCGAGAACCAGCCGAGCTTAACCGTCGGCCCCAGCACGACGGAGCCTGCATCCGGCTGCAGTCTGCCTTCAATGAGCTTGAGCAGCGTCGACTTGCCGCTGCCGTTGCGGCCTACAATGCCGACACGATCCTCCGGTACGGCAATATAGCTGAAATCACGAATGAGCGTGCGCTCGCCAAAGCGCTTGGACACCTTCTCGATTTCAAGAATCTTTTTGCCCAGCCGCGAGGAAGCGACCGATACGTCCATTTTGCCGCCCGATTGCTTGGGAGCCTGCGCTTTCAACGCCTCGAAGCGGTCAATTCGCGCCTTCTGCTTCGTCGTCCGCGCTTTTGCACCGCGCCGGATCCAAGCCAGCTCGTTGCGAAGCAGGTTTTGCCGCTTATCCTCCGAAGCCGCCTCCCGTTCTTCCCGCTCCAGCTTCAGCTCAAGAAACCGGCTGTAGTTGGCCTCATAGAAATGAGCCCGACCTTTATCCAGCTCAATGACGCGGTTGCTGACACGATCGAGGAAATATCGGTCATGCGTAATCATAAGCAGCGCGCCTTTTCGCTTTTGCAGCATGCCTTCCAGCCAGGCAACGGAATCGTTGTCGATATGGTTGGTAGGCTCATCCAGGATGAGAATGTCGGATGGCTGCAGCAGTGCAGCCGCCATCGCAACCCGTTTGCGCTGACCGCCTGACATCGTTTCGACCTTGTCGTCGAAATTCAAAATGCCTAACTTGGCAAGCGCCACCTTCGCATCGCTCTCTAGCGTCCACGCATCCCATTCGTCCATGCGCTGGTTCGCCGAAATCAGCTTTTGCTGCAGGGATTCGTCGTTGGGATTTAACTCTATTGCAGCCAGTGCATCAGCATAGTCCCGGACTGCACGAAGCTGCGGCGACTGGCCGCCAAGCACATGCTCCAGCGCCGTCTCACCCGGCTCGAATGCCGGATCTTGAGCCAGCATCCGCACCGTCACGCGGTTGCCTATAGCGATATTGCCGGAGTCGGCGGGCTCAATTCCCGCGATCACTTTCAGGAACGTCGACTTGCCTGTGCCATTGACGCCGATGATGCCGATTTTTTCGCCTTCCTCGACTCCAAATGTGACGTCCTCAAACAGCATTTTTTCGCCATAGCTTTTCGTTATATGTTCAACAGATAATAAATGCATGTGTACAACCTACTTTGCATCGGATTGATGGTTCGCCTTGGTTCGGCTTACCAACCGTATCATACCATAATCCGCGTTAACGATCACGGTTCAGGGCCATTCCGGCAGCATTTGCCGCAAATAAAATCCCCCTATCCCGGCAGCACGCTTTAGCATGCTTTCAAGGTAGAGGGATTTGACAGCTTCTGAGCTTATTTGCGCGTGCCGATCATCGCTTCAGGCTTCACATACTCATCGAATTGCTCGGAAGTAAGCAAGCCGCTCGCTATTGCGGATTCTTTCAGTGTCAGTCCGTTTTTATGCGCGTTTTTGGCGATAGCTGCCGCATTCTCGTAGCCGATATGCGGATTGAGCGCCGTAACGAGCATGAGCGATTGATCCAGGTTGCGTTTGATAACCGCTTCGTTCGGCTCGATGCCGACCGCACAGTTGTCGTTGAAGGAAATCATGCCGTCCGCCAGCAAAGCAACGGATTGCAGGAAGTTGTATATAATAACCGGTTTGAATACGTTGAGCTCGAAATTGCCTTGGCTTGCCGCGAACGAGATCGTCGCGTCGTTGCCGAACACTTGGCATACAGCCATCGTAATCGCTTCGCTTTGCGTCGGGTTTACTTTGCCTGGCATAATGGAGCTGCCCGGCTCATTCTCCGGAATCGAAATTTCGCCGATGCCGCAGCGCGGACCGCTGGCCAGCCATCTGACGTCGTTGGCGATTTTCATCAGATCCGCCGCCAGCGCTTTGATTGCGCCGTGAGCGTAAGTAATTTGATCATGGCTCGTCAGCGAGTGGAATTTGTTCGGCGCAGTGATGAAGGTTTTGCCCGTCAACGCCGTCACTTCAGCCGCTACTTCCACAGCAAAATCCGGATGAGCGTTCAGGCCTGTACCGACGGCTGTACCGCCAAGCGCCAGCTCGCGCATCGTGTCCACGCTCTGTACGATCATATTGCGGGTTTTCTCCAGCATCGCGTACCAGCCGCTAATTTCTTGACCAAGCGTAATCGGCGTTGCATCCTGCAAATGCGTTCTGCCGATTTTCACAATATTCGCGAACTTCTCTTGCTTCTCCTGGAACGTACGGCTAAGTACGTCAATTGCAGGGAGCAAACGGTCTTCTACTTCAATAACGCCTGCAATATGCAGCGCAGCAGGGAACGTATCGTTGGAGCTTTGCGAACGGTTAACGTCGTCATTCGGGTGAATGCGTACAGAGCTGCCGCGTTCCTGCAGCAATTGGTTGGCGCGGTGTGCAACAACCTCGTTCACGTTCATATTCGTTTGCGTGCCGCTGCCTGTCTGCCAGACAACGAGCGGGAATTCATCATCCCATTTGCCGGCCAAAATCTCGTCGACCGCTTCGCCGATCACGCCTGCCTTCACTTCATCCAGCACGCCCAGCTTCAGGTTGGCATTAGCCGACGCTTTCTTCACGATTGCCATCGCATAGACGGCTTGAATCGGCATACGTTCGCCGCTAATTTTAAAGTTTTGCAAGCTGCGCTGCGTTTGCGCGCCCCACAGCTTGTCCGCAGGAACCTTGATTTCGCCCATCGTGTCTTTCTCAATCCGAAATTCCATGTATACAGCCTCCTTCGTCTTTTCCTTGCACATAATACTACTTTATACATAACAAAGCGACCATTTCAATACGGCGTCCGCTATTTCATCGAATCTTCTTATTTCTTACGGGAGCCGGCATGCATTTGTATCATAAAGAAAGCCTCCTGAGCCGGGATATTCCGGGGCTGCAAGAGGCTTGTCTCCTATTAAGGCAGCGCTTGTTGTGCCTTGGCTATGCTGCAATTGCAATTACAGCCCTTTGGCGCTGCGGTAAGCTTCCATATATGCACCGGCTTTTTTCTCGATGAGCGTAAAATCGCCCTTCTGAACCGCTTCCTTCGTCAAATCGGAGCCAATGCCGACTGCTACGGCGCCTGCTTTGATCCAATCCTTCAAGTTCTCCAGCGATACGCCGCCAGTCGGCATAATATTCGCTTGCGGCAGCGGTCCTTTAATGGACGGAATGACGCTTGGCGAGAAGAGATTGCCAGGGAACAGCTTGACGATGTCTGCGCCGAGCTCCAGTGCGCTTTGAATCTCATGAACCGTCATCGTGCCCGGCATTACCGGGATCGAGTAGCGGTTGCACAGCTTGATCGTATCGGGATTAAGAGCCGGAGCAACGACGAATTCCGCACCGCTCAGAATCGCTGCGCGGGCTGTCTCTGCGTCAAGCACCGTTCCAACGCCGATAATAGCAAAGTTGTCTGCGTCCGGCGGAGCCGAGCTCGAATATTGTTTAGACAGTTCTTCTATCGCGCGGAGCGCGAACGGAACGGTCATCGTAATTTCAATCGCTTTAATGCCGCCTTTAATAGCGTGACGAGCCATATCAGCTACTTCCTCCGGCGAGTCGGCGCGGAGAACGGCAACGACGCCTGCGTCGGCCAGCTGCTGGAGCACTCGTATCTTCTTCATCTCGATAATCCCCCTCATATTGTGCGCCAATTACGTGGATTAGACTTGAAGTCGGCGCATTGCGTGTGCATTTGTTCGAAAAGGTATGATCATTACCGTTTTATTATATTCGTTTTAAGCGTTTTCAGCAATGGTTGTCACCCTCCTAACCGATTTCGAAAATGTGCGCAAAAATAGGACATATCACTAGTCCGCTCCACCGCTGCAACGGATAAATTAATAGAAACAGCTTTTGCAGAGGAGGATATAGGCTGATGATTGCTCCGATAAGACGGAGGCGTACGCAGCGTAACTTAATCTGGCTGAAGGACCCTAATTCTTTGGTTAGGCTTGTGGAGTTTGTTCAAAGGGATCACAAGAAGAAAAAACGCAAAAGAAGATGCAAGCCCGTACGAAAAAGAAAGAAGCGTCAGCCGCATCATCGCCAAAAATGCTCTCATAAACGCAAGAAAACGATTATTAAAGTGATCAAATGCAAACGAGGGCCTAGAGGATTTCACGGATCGTCCGGCAGTTCCGGCCCTCCGGGAGCGGATGGTATGCGCGGAGCCGCCGGACCGGCCGGGACCGACGGCACGCCAGGCGCATCCGGTTTGCCGGGTGTATCCGGTCCGCAGGGCCTGCCGGGGCCAACTGGACCGCAAGGCCTCGCTGGCCCGTCAGGGCCGCAAGGCGACCCTGGACTTCCGGGCGTAGACGGGCTGCAAGGCTTGCAGGGACCGGCCGGTCCGCAAGGCATTGCCGGTCCCGCTGGACCGCAAGGGGCGCAGGGGATACCTGGTGCAGACGGCCCTGCTGGACCGCCAGGGCCTCCCGGACCTTCCGGTGACTTTGCAGAGCTGATCGCATTGCTGAACGGCTACTTGGACGCAGAGACGCTTATTAACGTCATGACGCCTGGTCAGCCTACCGGCATGGCATGCACAGTTACAAGCGTGCAGCAGACCATCGCCACGTTTCTGACCAGCACAGGAACGACGATGACGATCCCTCTAGCTTTCATCACGAATATCGAGGATTTAAGCCCGCAAGGAGTGTGACGCAAATGGCAACTACGATTTCCGGCGATTTAATTCCGCTCATCGGCTCAGAAGTAACGGTCGTAACCAACGGATTCGGCCAGCTTGCCGTCGTCGGAACACTTGAACGCGTCGGCAACGACTATATTCTTGTCTCCTTCGAGGAGAGCGGCTTTACGTATGAGCTGCGTATCTTTTACGCCAATATCATTTATGTTCATGCCAATCCTTAATGGTACGCACCAAAAAACCGTTCCGGTATGGAACGGTTTTTTGGTCGCGTATGTGGCGCTGAGTATCGAATACGTCTCGCCGTTAACTAGCTTTGCTTTTCGCATAACGGTATTGCTGCCACCGGTAACGAATTACGCAGCCGATGCAAAAGCCGGCCAGCATCGCAATCATCGCCAGCACAGGCATGATTGTAAAAATGTAATAGCCGACAGTCCAGCCCGCCAAAAAGCTGATGAGCGCAGCCCCTAACATCGAGGTGCTAAGCGTCAGATTAAAGCGCAGCTGTGCTTTTTCTTCCGATACGTATGAGGATGGAGGCCTGTTGAAGAACCGTTTGGCCAATACAATAAGCGGATTCCAGCCAGCCGCCGCACCAAGTCCGTTATACACAATCGGCACTATGAGAATCCAAGCCTGACCAGCCAGCCAGCTGGCTACTACAAAAGCCAGCGTCACCCAAGTGTTAAACCGCACCAGCGGGAGCGGAACAGAAGGAACAGGCGTCGTTTCCGTTTGAGTCATGTTATTCAATCCTCCATTAGCTATGATAGAGATGTGAAATCACGTTGTTTATCTAGTCACATTGTACTATATAACCAATGAGAATAGTAGGTATTATTTTTTGAAAAGTGAATTGCATCTCTGAGCCATGATGATGTCCAGTCGGGTTAAGCCACCTGAATACCAGGTCGTCAGCTTCAACTGGACTCTCCTGTATTCAATCGTGATGAAGGGATGGTGATTTTCTTCCTCCGCAGCTTGGGCTACCCGGTTAACAAAGTCGACTGCTTCTAGGAATGTAGAATGCAGGTATGATTTTACGAGCCATTTCTCCTCCTCCACTCTCCAGCCTTCCACATCTGACAACGCCTCCTGCAGCTCTCGCTCGGTAAGCAGCGGTTGTTTTGCCATAGCATCGATCCCCCTGTTATTCTTTTCATCCATTATAAAGTTAACTATAATAATTGGAAAAGACAGGTTGCCCTATAGGGCTGCATATAGGCAGGAAGGAGCCTCCGTTATGGAAAAGAATCCGCTGCAACGCTCTGCTTCAATGGAGCCCCGACGTTTAAGCCGCAAGGCCCTTAACCGCGCTTTGCTGGACCGCCAGCTCCTTATAAGCCGTTCCGGCATGGGTGTTTTGGATGCAATCGGGCATCTGGCCGGCCTGCAGTCTCAATCGCCGCTCCCGCCTTATTTTGCGTTATGGACTCGGCTTCATGATTTCCGTCAAGAGCAGCTTGCTGAATTGCTGGTGAGTCGTCAGGCCATCCGAATCAGTCTCATGCGTTCGACGATTCATCTCGTCAGCGCCGAAGACTGCCTATGGATGCGTCCCGTTCTGCAGCCCATGCTGGATCAGGCGTTCCGGAGCGCCTATCGCAAACGGCTCGAGGGCGTAGATCTAGATAGGATAGCAGAGGCAAGCCGCGTCCATGTGGAGCAAGCGCCGCTTAGCTTTCAGGAGCTTGGCGAGTTGCTGTCGCCTCTGGCTCCCGGGCGGGAGCCTGGGGCTTTGGCCCAAATCTCGAGGGCGGTGCTGCCGCTCGTACAGGTGCCTCCTCGGGGCATATGGGGTAAGAGCGGACAAGCCCGCCATACGACCGCAGAAGCTTGGCTGGGACGCCCGCTTGCTCAAACTATTGAACCCGAGAAGCTTATCCTCCGCTATCTTGCCGCCTTCGGTCCAGCTTCTATTAAAGATATGCAGGCCTGGTGCGGCCTTACCGGATTGCGGGCACATGTGCAGCGGCTGCGCGATCAGCTTGTCATCTATCGCGATGACAACGGCATAGAACTGTTCGATCTGGCGGACATCACACTGCCCGATCCTGACACTCCCGTACCACCGCGATTTTTGTCCGAGTTCGACAACATGCTTCTCTCCTATGCGGACAGATCACGCATCCTGCCAGACGAATACAAACCGCTCGTGTTTACCGTGAACGGCATCATTAAAGCGACGATACTGGTCGACGGTTTCGTAAGCGGCCTTTGGCGGCTGGAAACTGTGAAAGAGAAGGACTGCGTTCTTGCCGTTCTTCATATTGAACCGTTCCGTGAGCTTTCAGCAGCGGAAAAAGAAGCGTTAGCCGACGAAGGCGAGCGTCTGCTTGCCTTCGCCGAACCTGAAGCGGCCCAGCGGGAAATCCGCTTTGGCGGTGATTATTAGTAGCTAGCGCAAGCGGCCTCCTTGTGAAGGGGCCGCTTGATGGTTTCTGCGGGTAGACTCGGTAGGTGAGATGTAATAACGGATAATTTGCTGGGCAGGCGTCGCTTTATAGCTAAGACAGGGAAGTTCAATGTTCTGCTCAAGGCAGTTCAGAGCTATGCATTGCAGCGTGGTTCAGGGCAAGGCAGATTAGATTAGATTAGATTAGATTAGATTAGATTAGATTAGATTAGATTAGATTAGATTAGATTAGATTAGATTAGATCAGTTCAGACCAGTTCAGATCAGTTCAGTTCAGTTCAGTTCAGTTCAGTTCAGTTCAGTTCAGACCAGTTCAGACCAGTTCAGACCAGTTCAGATCAGTTCAGTTCAGACCAATCCAGATCAGTTCAGACCAATCCAGATCAGTTCAGACCAATCCAGATCAGTTCAGACCAATCCAGATCAGTTCAGACCAATCCAGATCAGTTCAGACCAACCCAGATCAGTTCAGACCAACCCAGATCAGTTCAGACCAATCCAGTGCTGTTCAGTCTGCTCAGCTCAGTTCAGTGTAGATCACCTCTCAGCTAATCTGACACTACTCTGTTAGCTACAGTTACTCAAATTCAATATTCGCTGATTTCTTCATCATACGACCTCATCAAGCCGTCAAATTAATTAGTTAGCAGACAATTTCCTCTATGACCACGCTATTCCGTCAACCGTCTAACCTCGCCACTATACCCCGACTCTCAAACTAACTATTACTCGCCGTAACTCAGACATCTAACATCTCGCTACCGCTTCATCATGAGCTGCTTCCGCCAACACAATTTGGTTACTCAAGTAACGTGCTTTGCTCATATAAGTTCGCGCCCAACATACTGCTTCTGCAGTTACTCCCTGCCATTCACTAATCCAGAAACTTACCTCTCCCCTCCTCTCGTTATGAGCTGCAGCCTGCCACAGCGAAGTTGCTTTGCCAGACTAGATGCCCTTTGCACTCCTACGTTCGCTTTTGCCTCTAGACCGGTCCTGACACCGTTGCTATAACGAACCCGATTTGCTACCGCCACCAGACTGACTCCGATCTAGCAAATAACGAACTAAGTTCGCTATTTTGCGAAGCCAACTTCGTTACAGCCGATCGGCCAGCTTCAACTCTGCATTTAGCGAAGCAGATTCGCAATTTAGCGAAGTTAACTTCGCTGCCACAGCCTCGCCTGCCCCCATCGTATCGTACAACGAACCTTTTTTCGCTATTCGAGAACCAAGGTTCATGGACAGCGAAGCTAGCTTCGCTATTAGCATTTCCCTCCCTCTAATGAGCCTCTGTAGCGAATCCAGCTTCTCTATTTAGCGAAGCAGCTTCGCTACCGCCTCCAAGCCGACTCCGATCTAGCAAATAGCGAACTAAGTTCGCTATTTTGTGAAGCCAACTTCGTTACAGCCGTCAAGCCAGTTAGCGAAGCAGAGTCATAATTTAGCGAAGTTAACTTCCTTACAATCGCCCGGCCAGCTTCGACATTGCATTTAACGAACCGGGTTCGCAATTTAGTGAAACGAACTTCGTTACAGCCGTCAAGCCAGCTTCGACTCTACATTTAGCGAACTGGGTTCGCAATTTAGCGAAGTGAACTTCGCTGCCACAGCCTCGCCTGCTACCATCGTAGCGTACAGCGAACCTTTTTTCGCTATTCGTGAACCAAGGTTCATGGACAGCGAAGCTAGCTTCGCTATTTCCATTCCCCTCCCTCTAATGAGCCTCTAGAACGAATCCAGCTTCTCTATTTAGCGAATCAGCTTCGCTACCGCCTCCAAGCTGACTCCGATCTAGCAAATAGCGAACCGGAACCAAGTTCGCGTCCCCCCAGCTTGGCCGCCATGTCAGCTGCCGTACGCTCATTGTGACACGCTTGCTGACACAGTACCTGACACACCCGTCATAAGCTCCGCAGCATCCTCCGCCAATCCCCCTGCCAACAACGCCAAACGCAAAAAAAGGACCTTATCCAATGGCTTTACGCCACCAGATAAGGTCCAATCATTCGTTACAATTTGTATATTTTACACAACGCCTTGGGATACCATAGCGTTGGCAACACGCATGAAGCCTGCGATGTTAGCGCCAACTACGAGGTTGCCCGGGTAGCCGAATTCTTCAGCTGCTTTAACGCTGTTGTCGTAGATGTTTTTCATGATGACATGCAGTTTTGCGTCAACTTCTTCAAAAGTCCAAGACAAACGCATGCTGTTTTGCGACATTTCCAGCGAGGAAACCGCTACGCCGCCTGCATTGGCAGCTTTTGCTGGTCCAAACAGTACGTCGTTTTTCAGGAATACGTCGATTGCTTCCAGCGTCGAAGGCATGTTTGCACCTTCACCAATTGCTTTTACGCCGCCTTCAATCAGCTTAGCCGCATCATTCTCGTCGATTTCGTTTTGCGTTGCACAAGGAAGTGCAATATCACAAGCGACCGACCAAATGCCTTGGCAGCCTTCCACGTAAACCGCATTCGGATGCTCTAATACATAATCGCTAATCCGTTTGCGCTCTTCTTCTTTCAGACGCTTAACCGTATCAAGCTTGATGCCGTCTTCGTCGATGATGTAACCGTTGGAGTCGCTGCAAGCAACGACATGAGCGCCCAGCTGCTGCGCTTTTTCGATTGCATAGATCGATACGTTACCGGAACCGGATACGACTACCCGGCTGCCGTTGAAGCTAAGTCCTTTGGAAGCGAGCATTTCTTGTACGAAGTATACAGTACCGTAACCTGTAGCTTCTTTACGAGCCAAGCTGCCGCCGTAGCCAAGACCTTTACCTGTAAGCACGCCAGCTTCGTGTCCGCCGCGGATGCGCTTGTATTGACCGAACATGTAGCCGATCTCACGAGCGCCAACACCGATATCGCCTGCTGGTACGTCAACGTCTGGTCCAAGGTATTTGTACAGCTCAGTCATGAAGCTTTGTGTAAAGCGCATGATTTCGTTGTCCGATTTGCCTTTAGGATCAAAATCGGAGCCGCCTTTGCCGCCGCCGATCGGTTGGCCGGTCAAGCTGTTTTTGAAAATTTGCTCGAAGCCCAAAAACTTGATAATGCTGGCATTAACGGAAGGATGGAAACGCAGGCCGCCCTTGTATGGACCAAGTGCGCTGTTGAACTGCACGCGGTAGCCGCGGTTGACTTGCACTTTACCTTTGTCGTCAACCCAAGGTACGCGGAAATACACGACACGCTCTGGCTCGGAGATTCTTTCCAGGATACCGAGTTCCATAAGCTGGGGCTGTTTTTCAAACACTGGAATAAGCGAATCTACGATTTCTTTCACCGCTTGAAGAAACTCAGGCTCATGGTGATTGCGTTTGGAGATCGTTTCAAAAACCGATTGCACGTATTTTTTTGCCGTCGCTTGTTGTTCAGTTACCGCTGTTGTCAAGGTCATCAACACTCCTTATTTGGCTGGCTCACGAGTCATTTGCACTTTTTGAAGATACTTTGTACTCTGTTGCATAAATACTAAAACATATATATTCTGACATGCCAATAAAAATTATTTTTTACCTTGATTAATTCGTTCTATAACCTGACATCGTTCGGCTTTACTAAAGGATTTGAAACGCTTTCAAACTTTTACAATTCCTAAAATTTAAATAATTTAAGAAAGTGAAACGATCCTAAAATCAAGCCCCTTAAGGGCTGCGAAAGGAAATGTAAGGAAACCTCCCCCTGTCAAAAATACTAAAATCCCGATCGTTTTCCCCATCTGTTTTTCTTCCGGAACATCGTTAATCGACGCAATCTAATCTGCAAAACCCAGCCCAAAATTAAATTTCCCGCACTAAACACGAATGTTCTTAACCAATCAAAACAAGAAACTTCGAACGGAAAAGCTCACATGCCAAACAAAGCCACATGACTGTGTAAGCCCTTCTAACGCAAAAAAAAAGCCTCGTCCCGGAATTTCCGAGGACAAGGCTCTTCTCGATGGCCGATATGCTGCTTCCCTCTGAATTACAGAAGGTCGCGGCGAAGCTCTTCAGCGGATTTCGGCGACAGGTAGCCGATCGGCAGATCGAAGATCGTTTTCGCGCCAGTGCCGCCTTCTTGGCTAATGCGGTAGCCCGCACGCGCGCAAGCGACAAGAACGCTGGCTGTGAATTCCGGATTGCTCTCCAGCTTCAAGCCAAACTCGATGATTTGCTTCGTGTTCTCTCCCGTAACACCGCTGCGGATAACAAAGCCGCCATGCGGCATGCCTTGGTGCTCAGCTTTCAGCTGCTCTTCAGTGATGAAGTTAACAGTCGTATCATAATCGGCAAAATAGTTCTCCATCGTCACGATTGCTTGACGAATTTGTTCCAGATCCGCGCCTTCTTCAGCTACCACGTAGCAGTCTCTGAGGTGCTTCTCGCGCGTTTCCAGCTCTGGCGTTTCGCCGGAACGGATACGGTCGATGACAGCTTGTACAGGCACGGTGTATTGAACGCCGGCTTTTACACCTGGTACGCGGCGGATTGCGTCGGAGTGGCCTTGGCTAACGCCTTTGCCCCAGAACGTGTAGTCTTTGCCCTCTGGCAGAATAGCTTCCGCGAGCAAGCGGTTAAGCGAGAACAAGCCTGGATCCCAGCCCGTAGAAATGACGCTGAGCGTGCCAGCTTGTTTAGCCGCTGCATTAACCGACTCGTAAAACTCAGGAATTTTCGCATGCGTATCAAAGCTGTCGACCGTATTGAACATACTCGCCAGTACTGGCGTTTGCTCTGGAAGGTCTGTTGCCGAACCGCCGCAAAGAATCATAACATCGATGATTCCTTTATACGTCTCAGCAGCGGAGATGTGCTCGAATTTCGCGCCACCGCCTGTGCTTTGAAGCTGATCTGGCTGTCTGCGCGTAAAGATCGCTGTCAGCTCCATATCCGGGTTTTGAGCGATCGCTTTTTCGACGCCTTTACCCAGGTTTCCATATCCTACAATGCCGATTTTAATCGTTTTTTGCATAAATATTCCTCCTTCAATGGTGTAGATCACCACAGTGATTCATCTACTAAGTATATAGATGCGACATGGGATGTAAACTATGGATTGGCTTTTTTCTAAAATTTAATCAAAAAAAGGCACTAAAACGTCAAATTTAGTGCTTACCCCGCCTGATGTGGTAAAATAGCAGGGAGTCATTTATTCGGGGGTAAAACGATGGATTATATCGTACTAGATATTGAGTTCAACGGCCGCAAGTTCGCGAGCGAGCTGCCTATGGAAGTCATCGAGATCGGCGCTGTCCGCCTTAATTCAGAATTGCGTCAGACCGATGAATTTTCGGCTTTGATCAAGCCGGTTTACTTTTCCAAGCTAAATAGCTTCATCAAGAAAAAAACAGGCATTCCGCAAGAAGATATCGACCGTGCCAGCGGTTTTAAAAAAGTAATTGCTGATTTTATCGCATGGCTGAACCGGAGTGAAGAAGAGTTTCTTCTGCTCACTTGGGGCGGCGAGGATTTGAAACGTATCGTCTTTGATACACGCATGCACAAGCTCGATGACAGCTTCTGGATGTCTGCCTACTATTTCGATCTGCTTAAAGGCTATCTGCGCTATAAAAACGTCACGAACGACGTCAGCGTGGAGGCGGCTCTTCAGGATCTCGAGATTACGCCAGAAGGCACCGCCCACCGGGCGCTTGACGACGCACGCATGACGGCGGATGTATTCCGTGCCGTATTCCAGAACCTCGATTTCGAGCGGAAACAGCTGTACAAGGATACATACACCAACGCGAAGGAAAGACGCATGGTTAAAAATGCAGTCCGTACGCTGATGGCGCAAAAAACAGCCCCGACCTGGGAACTGTTCCATGACAAATATTTGAAAGATAAGGTCGTATTGACCGATTTGCGTAAAATCGTCGAGCTGCGCGAATGCTTCGATGCCGAGCTGCTAAAAGCGCAGCAGAAGCCGCAAAAAGCACCGGCAGCCACTGCCGATTCCGCAACTGCAAATTAAGAGCCAACCGCAAAAAGAGAGCCAGCCGCTTCACGCACAATATACATGTGCCCCGCAGCTGACTCTCTTTTTTCACGTCTGATTTATTGAATCGAAGCCGAATAAGCGACAACTTGATCGTAGGACAGATTGCCGCCGAAAATATCCAAAGCACTGCCGACCGTAATGTCCAGCTTGCCGCCCGACAACCTCCGGAACAATTCGAGGTCTTCCATAGAGCGCGCTCCGCCCGCATAGGTAGTCGGAATCGTTACCCACTCCGCAAGCTGCTGAACGAGGCTTTCCAGAATGCCTGTCCGCTTTCCTTCCACATCTACCGCATGGATAAGAAATTCGCTGCAGTAGGACTCCAGCTCCCGCAAGTTCGCTTCGTTCACGACCAGGCTGCTGAACGTACGCCATTGGTTCGTAACGACATGCCATTGTCCGTCCCGCTGTTTGCAACTGAGATCAATGACAAGTCTTTCTTTGCCGACCTCGGAGACGATCCGTCTCAGGCTGTCCCAATCGAGCTCGCCGTCGCGGAAAATGGAGGACGTTACGATGACCTGTGAGGCTCCCTGCTCCAGATAAAAGGCTGCGTTCTCGGCTTTGATGCCGCCGCCAAGCTGAAGGCCTCCCGGATAAGCGCGCAGCGCTTGAATCGCTGCTTCCTCATTGCCGCCGCCCAGCATAATGACATGGCCGCCGGTTAAGGCGTCCCGTTTGAACATATTAGCGTAATAAGCCGAGTCATGCTCCGATACGAAATTTTCCACAACCTGCTGCGGATTCGCGTCGAGTGTCTCCCCGACAATTTGCTTCACTTTACCGCTGTGCAGATCGATACATGGCCTGAATTTCATCCAATCTCCTCTTTCCCGACAGGTTCTGCTCCTATTGTAACAGAATTGCCGCTCTTCGTTGAGCCTTGGCTTGGCCCTGATGGGGACAACCGATGAAATTACCATTTGCAACGGGCTTTCCCGGTGTAGTAGTATTACAGGCGAAGTTCATCCCGTCTGGAGTGTTATCGTCATTGGAAACCGCACAAAATATGAACCGCAGCGTCAAACTTTTCACCACCCATGAGCTGCTTTTTATAATCGGCATTATCGGTATTTCGTTCTCGTCGATTTTCGTCCGCTGGTCGGAGGCTGACGTCGCTGTCATTGCGATGTACCGCTTGTATTTGACCAATCTTCTGCTGCTCCCCTTCGTCTGGAAATACCGCAGCAGCATGTTCCGCCTAAGCGCCCGGCAGTGGGGCTGGCTAGCCGCTTCAGGAGCTATGCTGGCGCTTCACTTTCTGCTCTGGATGGCCAGCCTCCGGCTGACGACCGTCGCCAGCTCCACCGTCATTCTTACGCTGGAGCCTGTTTTCGTCATGATCGGCTCTTACTTTCTGTTCCGGACAAAAGCGAACCGGATGATGCTGCTCGGCATGGGCATCGCCTTAATCGGCTCGGTCGTGATTGGCTCGGGCGATTTTGGACTGTCGCCGCAGGCGCTGCTTGGCGATTTGCTGTCGCTGCTTGGAGCGGCCGCTGTCGCCGTCCATATGCTGATCGGCAAGGAACTGCGCAAGGAAGTGAATGCCTTCGCCTATAATTTCTGGGTGTTTCTGTTCGCAGCAACGTCGCTGGCGTTGTACAACCTCGTCCAAGGCAACGCCTTCGGCGGCTACAGCGGCAAGGAATGGGGCATTTTTCTGCTGCTGGCGATCGTGCCGACACTGTTCGGCCACTATTTGTTCAACTGGCTGCTGCAGTACATGAAGGCTGCCGCCGTATCGATGTCTGTGCTCGGCGAGCCGGTCATCGCATCGCTGCTCGCATGGATGCTGCTAAAGGAGCCGCTGACCGG
Organism: Paenibacillus sp. NPDC058174; assembly: GCF_042883865.1. NCBI lineage: Bacteria > Bacillati > Bacillota > Bacilli > Caryophanales > Paenibacillaceae > Paenibacillus > Paenibacillus sp. NPDC058174. The sequence goes on along the minus strand of NZ_JBHVUY010000005.1, from coordinate 11,199 downwards.
CTATCAGCTTGGCGCGGGACTGTTCATCCTGTTCGGCGTATGGCTGTTCATCCGTTACGGCAAAGAGAAGGAACCTGCTGAAGCCTAGAGTGATAGGCAATCTTCTTCCGCAACATGAAGCGTAACAGCCCACTTATGCTGCATGAAACGCATTCGCGCTTTTTCCGCTGCATGAAGCGGATGCAAGCCTGCCGCGTGTCTGGACAGGCATAGCGAATAGCCGTTTCTTGCAGAGGAAAGGCATTACGCGAATAGCCGCCTTTTCCCTGCAAAAGGCGGCTTGCTCCCAGTGCTCCATACCATGCGATAAGCGGCATTTACGCACCTACCGTTCAAAATGTAAAAGTGCATTTTGTTTCGTCGAAAATGGCCGTTTTTACGCTTCAAAATGCAAAAGTACATTTTGATCGGCCGGTTTTGCCTGAAATCGGCGTTTTAAGCCAAATCAAACTGCAGATTTGCATTTTGAGCAGCTTTTTGGGCGAAAAAAGCAAAATCAAAATGTACTTTTACATTTTGATGCTGCGAGCGACGGTATAGCGGTGCATAATGTTGGCTTCATGAGCAGCAGCATGGGCTTTTATGGACTTAATGATGCACATGTAGTTAGTTATATGGCACACGTAACAGAGGCCCGACGAGGTACATTTTGTCGATGTATTGTGTAACTTAACAACGCGCAACAGAGCTACCTACGCAATGTGTGACTTAACAACACGTAACGAAGTTACCTATGCAAGGACTCACTCTAAGAGTCTGCATACAGCGCTCCCCATGCCAAGCACAAAGAGGACCCATTCAACCGCTGTTAGCGGGAATGTGGTCCTTTTCTTTTGTGCAGCTCAGCAGAGTCTTAAGCGTAGTCGCCCGGCTGCGTTTTGCTCCGCATTGCCATGCCGAAATCGGTGTAGATCCGGTTGGTCAGGTCGATGCCGCGGCCTCCGGCGATATGATGCGCCAGTATTTGAAACGGAATGATGAGCGCAAGCGGCGCCTGGAATTCGTCAAGCTCGACGCCCAGCCCCAGCGTACGTTCCTCCGAGGAGGCCGCCAGCTTAACGGTATACGTATACGGCGTAATCCGGCTTTCATAGCTGCGCAGCAGCTCCAGCCGCTCCTTCACCGCGCTTTCCGTCTCCAGGAAAAAGATCCGGTGCTCCGGGTTCACTTCCAAGTACGGGCCATGCATGAATGCCTCCAGCTCGATACCTTGCGACGGCATCCGAACCGTCTCGCAAAACTTCGTCTCGATCTCCTTGATCGTGCCGACGGCAGGGCCGCTGCCCACAGCGGTAAAACGCGGTGCGCTGACGAATTCGGACTGGTAGCGGTCGTAGAACGCTTCCGTCCCCGCAATAATCGAAGGAATAGCAGCCGCCATTTTACGGAAACCAGCAAGCTGCCCCTCCACCTCCGCCGCCGTTGCTCTCCCTTTGCGTTCACCCAGATGAAGCCCTGCCAGCATAAGCGTCAACACGGTAGCTGTGAAGCCTTTCGTTACATATCCGACCCGCTCTTTGCCGCAGCCGATATCGATCGTCACATCCGCCGTTTCCGAAATCGCGCTTCCTATATCGCTCGCCAAGGCGATTGCGGCGATGTCCCGCTCCCCGCGCACGCGCTGCAAAGCGCCAATCGTCGAGGTGCTTTGCCCGCTCTGGGAAATGCCCAGTGCCAGATCCGTATAAGGCGACAGCCGATCGTAATGAGTGAAGTGGAACGGCTCCCTCACATCAATCCGGACATCCGCCCATTTTTCGATATAATATTTGGCGCTAAGCGCTGCATTATAGCTGGAGCCTGTGGCAAAAGCGAGCCAGTCCGTCTTGTCCAGCGCCGTTTCCGCGAAAGCGCGGACGTTGTCCGGATAGCTGGCCAGAATGCTCTCCACCATCTCCTGCTCCTCATGAATATAGGTCATCATCGTTGGCTTCATCATCGTGATCCCTCGCTTTTCTTATCATTGGCATAGAGATCGGCTACGATCGACAGCCATTTGCCGGCGTTGCCTGTCCATACCTCTTTGTAAGTCGCATTGTTGAATTGCGGCCAATAAGGCTCATCCTCATTGCCCCATGTTTGAATACCAACCGGGATTTCCCCCGTCATCTCTCCGCCAAGCACCGAATACTGCTGCGCGTAGCGGTAGCCTTCGCCATGCATAAGCGACTGGGCGAACGGGTTTTTCCCGACGATCCATTGAAGCTGTCCCTCTGCGATGCCAATCAGCTCCGCATCATTCAAGTAAGCACCGGCCAGCGAAGCCGCTTTGCCCGTCGAGAGCAGGATCGCATTGTTGCCCCGGAAGGAGAACCAAGCCGGGAAACGGCGCAAATAATAGGAGTCGTTCAGCTTAACGCCATGTCCCAGCTGCACACCATAATCCTCACGCGCCCGTTCATCCGTCAGCAGGTGCTGATAGCCGAAGCTTTTCTCATCGAGATGCTCGTCAACGTGGTAGATTCCGCTCGAAATCATCGGATAAGGCGCCGTATAGGCGGCCAGCTTTTTCAGATAATCACCGTAGCTTTCAATAGACGCCTGCCAGCGTCCGGCATCCTCATGCCCCGGCTGCGTCTCGCGAATCGCGGTCAGAGCAAGCAAATACAGATGCTCCCTAGCCTGATGATTGAAATGCTGTACGACTTTCTTGTCCGGATTGCGGTAAAAGAAACCGGCGATCGTCGTTCCGTCATCGAGCGAGAGACCCTCCTGTTCCTGGCTCTCCAACACGTAGCCGATAAATTTGGCCGCATGAACCGCATAACGCTCGTCGCCCGTCGAACGGTACAGCATCGAAGCCGTCCAAGAGGCAGTCGCCATATACAAGCTCTCCGAGCTTTGATAGGTGTGCTCCCAGAAAATCGGCTTCTGATCCATCCCGTGCTTCGCAAATTCGGTCATTGCGAATTCGAAATCCTCTTCCGCAAACCGCAGCAGCCGCTCGGACAGGGCCGGATTTAACGTCTTGAGCCGCTCATGAATATAGGCCTCAATGCCAGCCAGATAAAAATTCTCATAGGCCTGATTGTGAACGCGCGCCTCTGCGTCATCCATATTGCCGATACGCCCGTCCGTCCAGCGGGTAATGCCCGCACTGGTCGCACGATAGCCGTCGCCGAAGCGAGTCTTCAGCAGGAAGTCCAGTCCCCATTCGCCTTCCTCGATCAGACGCAAATACAAATCGCCGTCCAGCCCCTCAACCTTCTCCGCCATTTCAAAAAGCGCAAACGCCACTTCAGCCGTCTGGACGGTCTGCTGGGAAACGTCACCTGCATCATGCCAGCCGCCATTATAGGAAAGAACCGTTCCTTCATGTCTGGCAACGATATCGGCATGGCAGCTGCCGTGAATGCCTGGAACGGGATAGCCGCAGCGCTCGCAAAAAATGAAATTCAGCGATTTCCATACCGAGGACTGCCAGACTTCCGCTGCATTGCCAATCGCGAAATTTTCCGTACACAGCTCTCCCGCTTGCAGCCAGTAAAGACCGCTCTCCGAGAACGCGGAAAAGTCATACGTCTCAAACCGTCCTATTCCGGTATCGATATAGCCAACTGGAGCCGTATAAGCAATCTCGTCGCTTCCGGCATGCTTCAAGTAGAACTCACGTCCCGCACCCGCACTTGTTCCTCTACCCTCGCCCTTAGCCCCATCCGCAGCCGAAAAAGCCGTTTTCACACCGGATTGGTTGTAGCCGCTATGCGAGTAAATGATGTCGCCGGGCTTTGGCGTCCAGCCCTTCGAGATTTCATGACCGGCGACTTTCTCCAGCCTAGCTGCGCGCAGTGTCAGCTCCATCCGGTCACCCGTAGCACGGTCTTTTCCGTTCAAGTAATAGCCGACTTCCAGCTCGGTAACAGCATCTCTCGGCAGCTCGCGGATTTCCAGATGAATGACGTTCCATTGCCTGTTTTTCAAGTTGACGCCATGATAGCCTTCACGATGATAAATATCCGGTATCGCAATTTCGCCCTCATTCTTAAACTTCATGTACAAGTACGTATTCGGTACGCCGGGAAAATCCGGATAAACCTCGATCGTGATCCGGTTATACTCCTCCCAATTAGCGCGCTCAAACGTCTTAACCATTGATGCGATGCCGAAGTTGACGTAATCGCCGTCAGCAGGAGCTCCTTCCGGCCAATGCGGCATCAGCGTCGGTGAGCTTAACGTTACCGTCTGCTCTTCTGTGAAGATTAAATTACCTGGACCACGATGCACCCAGCCGGAGCTCTCCCCGGAGCCTTCTCCAATAAGCGTCAGCTCCGCCAGCACCGGCTCGGCCTTCTGCTTATGCTCCAACGAACGGTCCTCATACAGCGGCAGCGGCCGGTGAATATAACCGGACCTCACAATATCCTCCAATAGCTGCTTATCCATGACTTTTCATCTCCTCTCCGTGTCGTTGGCTAGCCCGCCAGCCGGCCAAAGCGGCACCTGCCAAGCCGACCTCTGTCGTCGCTTGCTTCGTCTGTACAAGAGGATGAGCAACAAAGCGCATCGTCTTCGGATTCAAATACGAACGAACCCGTCCGGCAAAATAATTATTTTTTACAACGCCGCCGCCCAGCACGATCGTATCCGGGTCACTGACCCGCACCAGATTCATCACTAGCGCTGCCAGCGCTTTGGCTGCATCCTCGCTCACCTTCAGCGCGAGCTCGTCGCCGCTTTGCGCTGCCTCGAATATCACCTCCGCAGCAACTCGTTCACTGCCTGCCGGTTCAGGCAGCACGGTTCCCGGATACTGGCTTCTGAGGGCCGTCACCCGTTCATGCAGGCCCAAGCCCGATGCGATCCGCTCTACGCAGCCTTTGCGTCCGCAGCCGCATGCAACATCGCTGTCCATGGAAACGACCATATGACCGATTTCTCCCGAGTTAAAGCTGGCGCCATTCACATATTGCCCTTCTGCTACCACGCCAGCAGCTATACCTGTACCGACGTTGAGGTAGATGAAGTTTTGCGATTCTTTGCCCCAGCCAAATTGCTGTTCCGCTTTCGTGGCGCAAGCGACGTCGTTGTCGATGCCGCAAATCAGTCCGTAACGCTGCTCAATGATGCCTCGTACATCAAGCACCTCCGTCTTGCCCGGCTCGATTTCGATCCATATGCCCCGCTGCTCATCCACCCGTCCCACGAGACCGATGCCGATCGCGAGCTGTTTTTCCGCTTGAAGTCCTATAGTTAGACTATAATCGTCTATTGCCCGCATAATGGCTGCCAGCGCAAACGACTGTGTTGTCGTATCACTGGGATAGGATTTGATGCCCAGAACTTCCCCGCCCGGCGTCACCTCGCCCACAACGATGCTGGTTCCCCCGAGATCGACCGCCAGGACGGATTCCGTAATCTCTTTAATCAAAGTGATGCACCTCCTGATTGATTTGGTAACGTTACCAAATGAAATGATAAAGAATGCTGTTACTGCAAACATTATCAGACGAAAAATAGACTGTCAATCGTTATATTTCACGTCATTAACAGCTATTTCATCTATCCGCATTCAAAACACCAATCATTCACCATTCAATTTGGTAACGATACCAAATTCCTATTGCAGTCATCCCCAAGTTGCGCTAGAATCGAAGCATCGGCTAGCAAGCTTAAAGGATGTGGCATTTTTGAAAAGCAAGATTACCATTACGGAAATTGCCGAGAAAAGCGGCGTCTCCGTCTCTACCGTATCGCGGGTGCTGAACAACAGCCCTTCCGTCTCGCCCAAGAAACGGGAGCGGATTCAGCAGGTTATAGACGAATACGGCTATACACCGAGCATTTTCGCCAGAGGCATGATTAATCATAAAACGAAAAACATCGGGGTCATTCTGCCCGACATTACGAATCCTTACTTCGCCTCCCTCTTCCTGCAGGTGGAGAGCTTTGCGCTCAAAAATCAATATGCGACGCTGCTGTTTAACACGATGTTCTCACGGAACGCCGACCGTTATGACGAAACCATTGCAGAAGAGGATTATTTCAAAATCATTCTGGAGAAGCAGGTCGACGGCGTTCTCATACTAGGCGGCCAAATCGACAAAGAAGACGTCCCGGCCTCGTTCGTCGAAGCGCTCAACCAGCTCCATCGGCAGGTGCCGGTCGTCATTATGGGCTCCAAGATCGAGGACTGCAGCTGTCTGTTCGTAGAGCGGAATTTGAAGCAGGGCGTAACGTCACTTGTCCATCACTTCATCGCGCTGGGCCATGAGCGTATCGGCTTTGTCGGAGGTGAGCCGGGCATTCGCATCACGACGTCGCGGATAGAAGCTTTTACACAGTCAATGAAGGCGCTTGGCCAAACCGTGCATCCTTCTTACATCGTACCGTCCGATTATTATGCGCCCGACGGCTATGAAGCCATGATCCGGCTGCTGGACAGCAATCCAGACCGTCTCCCAACCGCCGTTATCGCCATGAACGATATGGTTGCCATCGGCGCTATGCGTGCGCTGAAGGACCGCGGACTGTCATGCCCGGAGCAAATTGCCATTGCGAGCTGCGACCAGTTCCAGCAGAGTAATTACAGCATTCCGCGCTTGACCTCAATGGACCAGCATAATGAATATCTAGGGCGAATGGCCGTACTGCAATTAATCAGCGCCATCAACGGCTCGGATGAAACGATCAGCCTCAACCATTCGCCGGAGCTGATCGTTCGCGAGTCTTGCGGCGCTGCTAACAGACGATGATACTTCCGATTTTAACAACCTGTTAACCTGCAAAAAAAAGAAGCCGCCGGCATAATGCCAGCGGCTTCTTTCATTTGCTCTTCCCTAGAGCAGCGCAAATTTCTGCTAATCGTTCAACTCCCGGACAAAAGCGAGCGCAGTCTGCATTTTATCCAAATAAGCAGGCTCGTTGCCCGAGCACATAAAGCTGACGCGTCCGGTACCGTTATGCGCAATGCCGGATCTGGTCAGCAAGGCTGACAGCCTGCGAACCGTGCCAGCATTGCCGTCAACAATCTGAATATGCGGAGGCAGCAGCTCCCGCAGCACATTTTTGTAAAAAGGATAATGCGTGCATCCAAGCACGATAATGCCGTAATCGTCCAAATTATAATCTGCCAGCTTCTCGCGGAAATATTGCGCCATCACTTCTTTATCAAACTGCAAATTCTCGCAGTAACGAACCAGCTCCGGAAGCGGCAGCGAATCGACGATGCCGCCCTCGTCCACACGTGAGACGAGCGCATAATATTTTGGCAGCTGAAGCGTAAGCGGCGTCGCGAATACGAGCACTCTTTTGCCCGTAGCATGGTTCATCTCTACTGCAGGCTTCACAGCCGGCTCCATGCCGACGATAGGCAGCGAGTACACCTCTCTCAGCTCATTCACCGCAATGCTTGTCGCCGTATTGCAAGCAACGACAAGCGCGTCGATCCCCCGCTCCATCATCATGCTGACGGAATCCATTACGTAAGCTTTAACATCATCTTTCTCTTTCGTGCCATAAGGAACATGAAGCGTGTCCGCCATATACAAATAATCCTGTGCAGGGAGCCGCCGCAGCGCTTCGGCTAGCACCGAAAGGCCGCCGATCCCCGAGTCGAAAAAACCGATTGTCATCGTATCATCGATTCCTAACCTATGTAGTCGCAAACTCTATTCCAGCATATTACGAATACGTCCATCCGGCAAGACCCGACTATGGCAATTCCCGTTCCAAATAAGGGGATTTGAAAATTCTAATTTAATTGTGAGTGTTAAAAGCTTGTACGTCGGCCATCAGCGGCATGCCGTCCTGCGCTCCGAACTTCGTCACTGCAAGCGCCGACACCTTCGATGCCAGTGCTGCAGCTGCCTGAATATCATCTCCGATCGACAGCGCATAGGCCAGTCCGGCATTATAGGCATCACCCGCTCCCGTCGTATCAACGACTGGCACCGTGTAAGCTGACTGGGAATGAAGCTCCCCGCCGCGCTGCTTGAATACCGCACCGTCTCCGCCAAGCGTCGTTACAACTGTATCCGGCCCCATTGCCAGCATGGCATCCATCGCTTGCTCCAGCTCGCCCTCGGAAGCTTTGAGACCTGTCAGCAGCTCAAGCTCGGAGCGATTAGGCGTGATGACATCGACGCAATCGAGCAGCTCTTGCGGCAGCTTTTGCGCTGGAGCCGGGTTGAGAATGACCCGTTTGCCATGTTTCTTCGCCAGCACCGCTGCGGCTGTCACCGTCTCCAGCGGAATTTCGAGCTGCAGCAGCACGGTATCCGCTGCCGCAATGACCGGTTCGAGCGCCGCCGCATGCTCCGGCAGACACTGCGCATTGGCACCCGGCACGATAACGATCATGTTGTCGTCAGGCGATACCATAATGGAGGCAATGCCCGTTGACTCTCCCTCTAATTGCCGTACCTGGCTGTGATCGACACCGCTGCGATACAGCGATTCCAGCAGTTCCTTGCCGAATGCATCGCCCCCGACAGCCCCTGCCATCGTCGTACGTGCGCCAAGACGGGCCGCCGCCACGGCTTGATTGGCCCCTTTTCCGCCTGGCACAAAGTGCGCCTCGCGGCCAGTCAACGTCTCTCCATGCACCGGGAACCGATCCATTTGGACAACAATATCCATATTTAAGCTTCCTATTACTACAATATGTGGCTGATTCATTTTATCTCGCATCCCTTCTGCTTCCGTAACAACTGCTTGTATGTACAGCTTCATAGTACGAATGCCGCTAATGTTTGTCAAACTCGCTGTCTTGCGCATAGCTGTTCATTTTACCCGGTTTCGATCAAAGCTATCATTAAGGAGCCTCGTTCCCATTCCTGTTTCTTCCTCTATTCTATCAGAACATGCTTCAGGGATTGTATGTTACACTAGAATCAACATGACAGATGGTAAGGAGACATGCGCGAATGAAGCTCGTATCTTGGAACGTGAACGGCCTGCGGGCCTGCGTCAACAAAGGATTCATTGAATATTTTAAAGAAGCGGATGCCGATATTTTCTGCGTACAGGAGACCAAGCTGCAAGAAGGTCAAATCACTCTGGAGATTGGCGAGGAGTACGAGCAATTCTGGAACTATGCGGAGAAAAAGGGCTACTCCGGTACTGCCGTTTTCACCCGGGTGAAGCCATTGTCGGTAAGATATGGCTTGGAAGAAGACTACGAATCCGAGGGACGGATCGTCGCTCTCGAATTCGAAGGCTTTTACCTCGTTAATGTATATACGCCGAACGCCCGGCGCGATCTCTCAAGGCTGGGACTGCGTCTGGAATGGGAGGACCGGTTCCGCACCTTTTTGCTAGAACTAGATAAGCAGAAGCCAGTTATCGTCTGCGGTGATCTAAACGTCGCCCACGAAGAGATCGATCTGAAAAATCCGAAGCCAAATCTCGGCAACTCCGGGTTTACACTGGAGGAACGCGGCAAAATGACCGAGCTGCTGCAATCCGGCTTCACCGATTCCTTCCGCCATCTCCATCCCGAACGGACGGACGCCTACAGCTGGTGGTCCTACATGCCGAAGGTACGGGAGCGGAATGTCGGCTGGCGCATCGATTATTTCCTCGTTTCTTCTCAGTTGCAGCCTGCTATCATGAGCGCGGACATCGAGCCTCATATTACTGGCAGCGATCACTGCCCGGTGACGCTTACGATTGAACTATAATTTTGTATGGATGGACAGCTCCGGTTATAATGCCGGGCTGTTTTTTTTATTTGCCTACTTATTAAGTAACCAAATCTTCTGGCCCCCCTCTCCCGATCATTTCAGTGGACATCTCAAATGATATTTGTTATCATTCATTTGATAATGATTCGCAATATCATGTATTGTGTGAATCGAAACGGCATTCAATTGATAAACTGGAGGGTTTCACCTGTGCAAAACAAAAAATCTTTACTCACTCTCGCCGCTTTGCTGCTCGTGCTGACGGCCATCGTATCCGCCTGCGGATCGAATAATTCAAAGGGCAACACTTCCACCAACAACAGCGGGAACACGGCTGCGCCGGCGGCAACTAACGCTCCCCCAGCCGAAGGGCAATTCCGCACCTATAAAACCGATAAAGGCGATATCCAAATCCCGGTTAAGCCGCAGCGAATTGTTACGGACTACTACGGCGGCGAGCTGCTGTCGGTAGGCGCGAAAGTAGTTGGCGTAGAGCCAACTACGTTCGATAATCCGTTCCTGAAAGATATGCTGAAGGATGCTAAAGAAGTAGGCGCGCCAATCAATGCGGAAAAAGCGCTTGATCTGAAGCCTGATCTCATCGTCGTGATGTACGACGAAAGCTATGAGGCGCTTTCCAAGATCGCCCCTACGCTTCATATCCCATATGGTACGACCAGCAACATTTCTGAAGCCGTGAAGCTGTTCGGCGACATCGTTGGCGCACCGGAGAAAGCCGATGAATTCCTCGCCAATTTCGATAAAAAAGCAGCGGAAGGACGCGAGAAGCTGAAAGGCATCATCGACGAGAACGCAACCTTCGGCTTATATGAGCTGACTGAGAAAGGCGAGCTGTGGGTATTCGGCGACAACGCCGGACGAGGCGGCCAAGCGGTATATAATGCATTGGGGTTAAAAATGCCGGCCAAAATATCCGCAGATAAAGCAACGACGCAGCTTTCCCTTGAAGTGCTGCCGGAATATGCAGCCGACTATATGTTCTTGACAACTTACGATCCAGAGAAAAAAGGCGAAGAGATCGAGAAGCTGAAAAACTCCCCCGTATGGAAAAATCTCGACGCGTCGAAGAACAACACGATCTTCTACAATGATTTCGACACCTTCTATCGTTATGATCCGATTGCGATTACCGGCCAAATTGACATGATCGTCGATATGCTGATCGCTAGAAGCGAAGAGAACAAAAAATAAAGGTTGTTAATACAAAGAGGCCGTCCGATAGGACAGCCTCTTTGCTTTAAGGAAGAGCTTTTCTACCTCTCCCCTCCATACGTTTTGAACGCCGGCGTTTGGCCGGGTACCGCCTGCCGCCCCTCTGTACCCGCCATAAATGGTCAACATGCAAAAATACATTTTGAAAGCCTCAAAATGACCCAAAACCGCCCTCAAAATGCAAAAGTGCAGTTGAAATCGCAGAATTTCATTCAAACGAGCCGTTTTGGGCCAATCAAAATGCACTATGCAATTAGAATAATAAGTGGACACCTCTTAAGTGTAGAAAGATAATAAGGTTAACGAGGAGAGGTGTTCGGTATGGAAAAGCAGCCACGTAACA
>NZ_JBHVUY010000004.1:501982-659275 GCF_042883865.1 Paenibacillus sp. NPDC058174 | reverse complement strand
TTGGGTTATTTATCACCCAATCAATTTGAGTTGAATTATTACAAAAAAGTAAGTTGATACACTTAAGCAGTGTCTACTTTCTTGACAGAGGTCCACTATTGCATTTTGAAGCGGATAATCAGCGATTTCGCCACTCACAACCTGCACTTTTGCATTTTGATTCGCGATGCTGCCGCCTGCAGCAAACTGCTTCGCTAAGCAGAACAGCAAAGTTCACTTTAGGGTGAAGCGTGCGGCTGACAGGCAGGTGCCGCGCACCGTCTCACCCCGGTTGTCCAAGTTAAACAAACGGATTATAAAACCGTGAGCCGTTGCTAACTGTCAACACAATGGACACCGCCAATACGATTGCAATAACAGCAAACGCGGCATAGTCCCGCGCGGTGAACGGCTTAGCGTTATACCACGTTCTGCGCTTATGGCGGCCGAAGCCGCGCAGCTCCATGGCTGCACTGACTACCTCAATCCTCTCCACACTGGAGAGAGTGAGCGGCAAAAGGATCGAAACGACGTTCTTAAGCCGCTTGAACAGCTTTTCCTTTCGCGACGTATCAATCCCCCGTGCTTGCGCAGAAAAGGAAATATTCTGATAGTCGCGCTGAATATCGGGAATGTAGCGCATCGCCAGCGCCACGGCGTACGATATTTTATAACTGACCCCGATCCGGTTGAGCGACGCCGCAAACTCGCTTGGATCTGTTGTGAGAATAAACAACAGCGCAATTGGAACGACGGTCAAATATTTCAGCATAATGTTGAACTGATAGAATAATTGCTCCAGCGTGACGTTATACCATCCGGCAATATGGAACAGTTCATGCGTTGTTCCGTATAATTTGACGCCCTCATGCGGGGAAAATAAAAAGATCGCGATATGGTTAAGCAAAAAGAAAAACAGAATTAAATAGAGCACGAACGAATAGTCGCGGAACTTCACCTTCGAAATAGCGAACATGATCAAGCTGAACAGAAACATCGCTAGCAGGCTGCGGGTATCATACGTAATCATCGAAACGACGGACCATAAGGCGAAAAAAATGAGCTTCGTCGAGCCTGCCAGCCGGTGAATGGGCGAATCCAGACGCTTATAGCTTAGCATTTGTACCTTCATCTGCCCCTCACCCTCCGGTCATATGCAATAAATCGGCTGACAAATTCCCGCGGCTTCGCAAGTCCCGCCCGCTTCGCTAGTTCAAAGACAGACGTCTCCTTCAAATCAGCCGCTTCCACAATAGAGGCATCCGTCAAAATACGGGCAGGCGCATTGTCAGCCAGCTTCTTGCCGTCCGCCAAAACAATCGTCCGATCCGCATATTCCAGCATCAAATGCATGTCATGCGTAATCATCACTACAGTCATGCCCTCTCGGTTCAACGTCCGCAGAAATTCCATCATTTCATTGTAATGTTTAAAATCCTGGCCGGCCGTCGGCTCGTCCAAAATAATGACCTCAGGCTCCAGCACGAGAATCGACGCGATAGTTACGCGCTTTTTTTGCCCGAAGCTTAAGGCAGAGACCGGCCAATTGCGGAACGGATACAGCCCGCATATTTTCAACACCTCATGAACGCGCCGCTGGAGCTCCTCTCCCGCTACGCCGCGCACCTGAAGCCCCAGCGCCACTTCATCGAAAATTTGCGTCTTGGAGATCATATGGTTCGGATTTTGCATGACGAAGCCAATACGTTCAGCACGTTCCTTAATGGTATCGGAGCGCATGTCCGCACCCTTATATTTCAACACGCCGGAGCTCGGCCGATAGAAGCCGCAAATCAGCTTGGAAAGCGTCGATTTGCCCGCGCCATTTTTGCCAACGATGCTGACCATTTCCCCTTTATTAATGCGCAGGGACACATTCTGTAAAATAAGGGAGTCCGGATCGTATCCGAACGTCAGATCTTCAATCTCCAGCAAAGGCTCGCTCTCCTTCGGACGCTCCTCCTCGGACTGGGCATCCTGCCACGCCTGCAATTCTGCTGAGCAATGCCCGACCTGAAGTCCGTCCACCCGCTCCAGCTTCATCTCTGTCCGCAGCTGGCAGCCGGCATATTTCAAAGCGGTAATATAAAGCGGCTCCCGAATACCGGTCTGCCTCAGCAGCTCGGAGCGCAACAGCTCGCCGGCTGATTGGTCAGCAATAATGCTCCCCTCCTGCATGACGATAATCCGGTCAACGTCACGATGCAGCACATCCTCGAGCCGATGCTCAATAATGACGACCGTCTTCTTCATTTCCCGGTGCACACGATCGATCAGCTCAATCGCAAGCTTGCCTGTATGAGGGTCCAAATTGGCGAGCGGCTCATCGAACAGCAAAATGCTGGCATCGCTCACGAGCACGCCCCCAAGCGAGGTGCGCTGCTTTTGACCGCCTGACAGATTTTGCGGAGCAGCGCCCAAATGCTTTTCCATACCGACAGCCAGCGCCGCTTCCGCCACTCTCCGGTGAATCTCGGCTTGCTCAATCGCTTCGTTTTCCAGCTTAAAGGCGATATCCTCGGCTACTGTTAGTCCAACAAACTGCCCATCAGGATCCTGAAGCACCGTTCCGACCATTTCGGAGAGCTCAAATATGCCAAGCTCCTTTAACGGTTTCCCCTGAATAACAGCCGAGCCGCTAATCTCACCTGGATAAAACGCAGGAACCAGGCCGCTGATGCAGTGGCCAAGTGTGCTTTTACCCGAGCCTGAAGGACCAACAATCAGCAACTTTTCCCCTTCGTATATCGTCAGATTGATAGCGTGAAGCGTCGGCTCGGCTTGCGCTCTGTATTGAAAGGTAAAATTCTCGAAATGGATGACTGGTTTTCTCTCGCTCATGTCAGTTTCCTCTTCATTGTTGAAAAATAGGAAAGCCGGTGCAGTTCACCGGCTTTCGCTCTTAACCTATCAAGTTCCGGTCCATCTAGACTGATGACGTTCAAATAGGCAGGCAGGACCGGCCGGTCGTTTACACTTCTTTCGTCAGACTCCCCTGCCTCGTTCTCGTCCGGGAATAGGCGAGCAGGAGCAGCGTACCGATAACGCCTACTGCTGCAATATTGCTCCCGCCTGCAACGACACCTTGCGCGAATACCTTGTTAACCGGCTCCGCATAGATGAGAATATCCAGGAAAGGCGCTACAACAAGCCATGCAATGACGTTCGCAGCGATTTGGAACAGATTGAATTTCAAAATTTGCCGTCCTCCAAATTGGCCGTCCTCAATCTTCAACCTGCCGGATGCCAAGCCAATGATGAGTCCAACAACAGCAGATGCGATGACCCAGCTGAACCAAGGCGATCCATAAAAGATTGCATCCTTTAGCGTATGACCGATTAATCCCACCAATACGCCTGCAATCGGCCCGTAAAGCACCGCTATAAGCGCAAGCAATGCGTAGGTCGTTTCAATATTCGTATCCGGGAGACCGGACGGGATGGATCCGAATCTTCCCAGAATGACGAATAATGGCGATCCGATGCCTACCGCTACAATCGTACTGATTGAAATTCCGTTTCTTTTGGCCATTTCCTATTCCTCCTAACCGAGTATAAATACCTGCCTATTTAATCGTTCATTCGCCTCTTGCGAGTTATTATATATCGGAATAGTCGGAATTACAAAGGCTTTTTTATCAGGGGTATAGAAATAGCTTATGGTTTTTTCGGCCTCTTATTTAAATGTTATATTACATGACATATTTTATTTTGTTTTTGATAGATTTAATGAGTTTTCTTTATATTACGTTATATTTTATAACATAATAATTGATTGAAGAGAATGAAAGAGAATAGGGAAGATTCGTAGAGAAAACGCCGCTTCACTTCTCTTTTTTTATTAAATATAGGCATTGCCCCTTATATCACTCTACTACTATAATCACTTTAATGTTAGAATACCTTACACAAAGGAATGGGGCATACTTCATGAACAAACAGCTAAGATGGACCCGGAAAGCAGCCTTTGCCATCGTGACAAGCGTCATGCTGGCGACAGCGCCGCTCTCCGCATTTGCAGCATCACCAGCTTCAGCTACAACAGCAGTCTCCGTGTACACGGGGGATGCAGCTAAAGCTATCTCTCTTCAATTCGGATCTGAGAGCAAGGCCAAAAACAAGCTCGTTACAGCCTCCGAACTGAACACTATTTTTAACAAAGCTGCAAAAGCTGCCGGCGGTACTCAAAGCTTTAAGCTGAAAAACAGCGATTCCGTAACCCGCAAAGACGCTGCAACGCTAATTGCAGGAACGCTAAAGCTGCCGGCTAAGCCTGAATCCTATAAGGATGTTCCGGACAAAGAAGCCTATGCTTCGGCTGTTGGTGCAGTGTCCGCCTTCCAAATTATGACCGGATCAACTGAGGATCGTTTTAATCCGTCAGGAAAGCTCACTTATGAGCAAGCCTATGCACTCGCCTATCGGATCTATGATTATATTAAACCGTTCGAATTGGTAGAGGCGACGATCAGCTCGATCCAAAAAGCGGTTGACCAAGAGAAACTGACCTACGAAGGGCTCGTTCAGCAGTATCTGGATCGTATCGCAAAATATGATGATCAGAACGCATCGATCAACGCTCTCATTACCATTAATCCTAAAGCGCTCGAAATCGCTAAAGAGCTTGATAAGGAACGCAAAGTGAAAGGCAAGCGCAGTTCGCTGCACGGCATTCCAATCATCGTAAAGGACAATTTCGACACTAGCGACATGCCTACTACAGCCGGTTGTCTTTGCCTGAAGGATTCGATTCCTAAGGAAGATGCCGATCAAGTGGCGCTGTTGAAAAAACAAGGAGCGATTATCCTTGCCAAAGCCAATCTGCATGAATTCGCGTTCGGCATTACAACCGAAAGCTCGCTTGGCGGACAAACGCTTAATCCTTACGCGCTTGACCACTACCCAGGCGGATCAAGCGGCGGCACCGGCGCTTCTATCGCTGCAAACTTCGCACTCGCAGGACTTGGCACCGACACCGGCGGTTCGATTCGTATTCCGTCTTCGTTCAACAGCCTCGTCGGCATTCGTCCAACTGTCGGTCTGTCCAGCCGTGACGGAATCATCCCGCTCGCACTGACTCAGGACGTTGGCGGCCCAATGGCCCGCACAGTAACGGATGCAGCAATTCTGCTGGATGCTACAGCCGGCTATGACAAGGACGATGTTGCAACTGCATATGCAGTTGGACATATTCCTAGCAGCTATACCAACTACCTCGATGTGAACGGCTTAAAAGGAGCCCGCATCGGCGTAGCAGTAGAATTGCTGCCTGAGACCGCAGCAGAGAAGCCGGTAACCGATATCGTGAAAGCTGCAATTAAAGATATCGAGAAGCTCGGCGGCACAGCTGTTCCGATTGAAATTCCGAACATCAAAACATTGCTGGGATACCCTAGCTTGAGCGGCTACGAATTCAAGTTTCAACTGAATGATTACCTGGCCGAGCTGGGTGACAGAGCTCCTTACCACACACTGACGGAAATTATCGATTCCGGCCAGGTTCTTAAATCGCAGCTGGAATCCATGAAAGCCCGCAACGCGAGAACAGAGCTCGAAACCCAAGAGTACAAGGATATTATTTTGTACCGTACGAAGCAAAACCGCGATGCCATGCTGAAGCTGATGGCCGACAATAACCTGGA
The DNA here is from genome assembly GCF_042883865.1 of Paenibacillus sp. NPDC058174. NCBI lineage: Bacteria > Bacillati > Bacillota > Bacilli > Caryophanales > Paenibacillaceae > Paenibacillus > Paenibacillus sp. NPDC058174. The sequence continues at coordinate 653,654 of NZ_JBHVUY010000004.1, read as the reverse complement.
TGCCATCGTATATCCGTCAACAAGCCAAACGGCGGCTAAAATCGGCGAAGGCCAAAATGCCGGCGTCAACAACCGCCTTAGCGCATTCACCGGCTTCCCTGCTATTTCCGTTCCGGCCGGCTTCACTCTGGAAGGCTTGCCAGTCGGCATTGAATTTATGGCACGGTCGTTCGACGAGCCAACACTGATCAAGCTGGCTTATGCTTACGAGCAAGGCACGCATAACCGCAAAGCGCCTGCTTTGCTTCCTTAGAAGCATATAGCAAAAGAAGCCCCGTACCGCCTTAAGTGGTAGGGGGCTTCTTTGTATAATGAATCGCGGCTCAATAACGAACCTGGTACGTTGGAATTATTTTGGCTTGCTGTTTCTCATAGCCGCTACTACAGTTATAGCTTTGTCTTCCCCGCTTGCAAATCTTTCATACTCGGGCGAACCAACTTCATATAGAGCCAATTTGCCTTCGGCGTTGAAATGGATGCCCCAGCCGTACTTTTTCGGCAGCATCGAAGCTCTTAGACATGCCGTCGGCCGCTGGTAAAACTCATCTTTAAGCTGCGTTCCGTTAGCCTCGATCTGCTCTTGCGGTATCTGCTTATGGCGAACGTGCACCTCATAGAGCAAATCTTCTTGGCTATATTGATAAGGATGATCAGCAACAAGCTCGTACTCAATACCGGGCTTTGACTTGCCGGTTTTCTTCTCAGGCGGAACCAGGCCCTGCTCTGCCGGACAATCCGGCGCCACTTTGATAAAGGTATTGTAGTAGTTCCATTCCACGCTAAGAATCCCCCTTATGGATTGATCGCTTAATATCCTCCATTATAAACGAATGGAGATCAAGTTATAAGGCGTTATGGTTTCTCTTAAACAACGCGACTCATTTTGTTCTCACGCAGCTTTCATCTCCGTCATCTAACACCAGACCGCGAGCTAAGCAGTCTTCATGCAAAACTTTTCCGAGAACTGCGTTCAAGCAATTGAACTCCACTCCATAAGGACACAGCTGTCTGAAGCTGTATCTGGCCGTTCCAATTCTATAAGTAACATTCGTTCGCAAAGCTGCTTCCCCAGGTAGGTGATGTGTAGTGCGCTAATTTACCTAGTACGCCTCTATCCATGAAGTTTAGTAACAATGATCAAATCCAAAGTAACCTAGTTAGCTGGTTTATGGCGGAATTAGCAGCATTGGCTTTATGGTGCAGGTTTGGATCATGTGAGCTCAACATGAACAACCGTACGAAATGAATTAGCGAACCCGATTCGCTTTTTAACGAACCTAATTTCGCTACAGTTCGCCTCGCAGCAGGCCATTCTCCCATTAGCGAAGAGATTTTCGCTATCCGTGAACCTGCGTTCATGAGTAGCGAAGATTGCTTCGCTGTGCTCTAAGGAGGCGTGAGCTACACCCTCCTACAGCGAAAATGTCTTCGCTATTTTGCGAACATGCTTCGTTGTAGACCCCGCATCAATGCGTAAAGCGAATTAGCGAACCCGATTCGCTTTTTAACGAACCAAATTTCTCTATAAACCGCCTCGCAGCAGGCCATTCTCCCATTAGCGAAGAGATTTTCGCTATTCGTGAACCTGCGTTCATGAGTTGCGAAGATTGCTTCGCTGTGCTCTAAAGAGGGACGATGTACACCCTCCTACAGCGAAAATGTCTTCGCTATTTTGCGAATCTGCTTCGTTGTAGACCTCGCATTCACGTGCGAAATGAATTAGCGAAGCTGGTTCGCTTTTTAACGAACCAAATTTCGCTATAGACCGTCTCGCAACAGGCCATTCTCCCATTAGCAAAAAGATTTTCGCTATCCGTGAACCTGCGTTCATGAGTAGCGAAGATTGCTTCGCTGTGCTCCAAGGAGGCGCGAGGTACACCCTCCTACAGCGAAAATGTCTTCGCTATTTTGCGAACATGCTTCGTTGTAGACCTCGCATCAACGCGTGAATCGAATTAGCGAAGCTAGTTCGCTTTTTAACGAACCAAATTTCGCTATAGACCGTCTCGCAACAGGCCATTCTCCCATTAGCGAAGAGATTTTCGCTATCCGTGAACCTGCGTTCATGAGTAGCGAAGATTGCTTCGCTACTCTCTGGGTTGGCTCATGCACACCCTCCTACAGCGAAAATGTCTTCGCTATTTTGCGAATCTGCTTCGCTATTTAACTCGCAACGCGATCACAGCGAATGCAACTTCGCTATTTGCGAATGCAGCTTCGCTTTTCGCGAACCTGCTTCGCCCAGCGCCTTCCCATCACAACCGTGCGTGCCTGCTCCGCCTAAGCTTCCGCCAGGTCGCCCGCTAATTGCCGGGCGACCTGACGGGCGACGTGAATGCCGCTCGCTGCCGCTTGCGACAGCGAATGCGTGACGCCGGAGCAATCGCCGGCGGCATATAATCCCGGGATGCGCGTCTCCAGCGCCCCGTTCATCTCTATGCTTGGCGCGTAAAACTTGCCATCGATACCATAGATCATCGTATCCTCGTCAATCGGCTCGCCAAGCAGCCGTTCCAGCGCTGCCAAAAAATCAAGCAGCGCCTTCGTATACAACGAAGGAACCTCGTCCGTCAGCCGCCCGGGGTCAACCTGAAGCGTTGGCGTTACACGGTTCCGCCGCATTGCCTCCGGCTCGGTCGCTCTGCCGAGCCGCAAATCTCCAAGCCGCTGGGCGACAATCCGCTCGCCGCCGCGATTGATGCCTCCAATAACGCCGCGTGCGAAGTTATCGGCGGCCTCCATGGAACCAAAATATCTCGGAACGAACAATGTAAAGTTCAGATTCGAAGAACCTCCCTCATCTCGCTCCCGGAAATTTTGGCCGTCCGGCATGACCATTCCGTCCTGATGCTTGCGAATGACGCGGCCGCTCGGGTTCATGCAATAGGTAGTCGCGATATAATCCTCGCTCGCATATTGCAGCTTTGTCTCGAACGTTTCCCCCAATATAGTATCCAACTGGTCACCACGCATTTCTACACGCAGACCAAGGTCTACTCTAGCCGAGTCTTGTCCAATACCAAGCGCCTGGCATTGCGCAGCCATCCAGTCGGCTCCGCTTCGCCCCGTCGCAAAAACGAGCTTCCGTGTAGTGAGCGTCCGCCCCGCTTCCGCACCTTCAACGTTAAGCTCAAGCCTAAAACCGCCTTCCACCACTTGAATTGCCGCCACTTCCATCTCAAACGACATTGTGATTCTGCTCAGCAAATAGCGCTGCAGCTTCTCCAGTATGACAGACGACAACGCCGAGCCAAGATGGCGCGTTCTCGTCGTTAACACCGATAGCCCGGCCTGCCGCGCACGCTCCGTTAACGCCGGATTTTCCGTGCTGTAATCTGCAGCAGCATCCCCGCCATACTCACAGAGCACGGCATCCACTTCATCCATTAAAGCCATGGCGTTCTCGCGGCCGACCTTTCTTTCCAAACCGCCGCCAAAATCATTCGTATAATTGAACTTTCCTTCCGATTTGCCCAGACCGCCAAAACCGATGTATTTGGCGCAGGATACACAGTCGCAGCTTTCCCCCCGGTCCAGCGGGCAAAGACGTTCTTCTACTCTTTTCCCCTTGTCGATCAGCAAAATATTCAGCGGCCTCTGTTCACTCTGTTCCCGCTTTTCCTGCATTTTCGCCAATTCATGAGCCGCGAACACGCCGCCGACTCCGGCACCAATTATCGTTACGTCATAATCCATATCGATCACCCTACTCTTTTAGCTCCGAGGAGTAGAAATCATATTCTTTTTCCACCTTGCATATTTTTACCTGATAGCTGGAGTACCACTGCTCCCGGCCGTTCCGTTGAGCGGTAAGATGCTCCTCGTTCCGCTTCCATGCGCGAATCGCCTCCAGGCTGTCCCAGTAGGATACCGTAATGCCTGCTCCGGAAGAATCTCTTACACTATCGGCACCGATAAAACCGGGCTGCTGCGATGCAAGCTCATCCATTCGTTCCGCTATCTCCCCATATCCATTATCGCCATTCGTCCGTTTGCTCGTAAAAATAACGGCATAGCGGCTGTCCGAACGTCCCGTTGTCTCCATTCGCTTTCCACCCTCCCAGCTAATCTTTCTATAGTATAGCGCACCAGCCCTTCCAACAACGACAAAAAAAGCCCCGCCGGACTCATCCGGACGAGGCTTTCCGCTCTCCTCTATTCAAAAAGATCGGTTACTGCGCCTTTCGAAGCGGAGGACACCAGCCTGGAATATTTGGCCAATACCCCTTTCGAAAATTTCAGCGGCGGCTGAACCCATGCCTTGGCCCGGCGCTCCAGCTCCTCCGCGGTTACCTCGAAGCCAATCTCCTGTGTTTCGCTGTCAATGACGACCTGATCGCCGTTTTGCAGCAGTCCGATTGGCCCGCCCACTTGCGCTTCAGGCGCGACATGACCGATAACAAAGCCATGCGAACCGCCCGAAAATCGGCCATCCGTAATCAGCGCTACTTCTCCGCCTAATCCTTTACCGACGATTAACGCCGTTACTGACAGCATTTCCGGCATACCCGGACCGCCCTTCGGACCGCAATAACGAATAACGAGAACATCCCCTTTATGGATTTCATCGTTCAAAATCGCTGCCGTTGCCTCATCTTCGCTGTCAAACACTTTGGCCGGGCCGGTAAAACGAAGCTTTTTCATGCCCGACATTTTCGCAATCGCACCTTCTGGAGCCAAATTGCCTCTCAGAACAACCAGCGGTCCGGTTGGTTTCAAAGGCTGGTCGAACGGCCGGATGATCTCTTGATCAGCCTGCAGCGGTTCGGCATCCGCCAAGTTTTCCGCCAGCGTCTTGCCTGTTACGGTCAAGCAGTCGCCATGCAGCAGCCCTTGCTCCAGCAGCAGCTTCATAACCCCAGGCACGCCGCCGATATCGTTCAAATCCTGCATGACGTATTTGCCGCTTGGCTTCAAATCTGCAATATGCGGTACGTTCAGACGAATCCGTTCAAAATCATCATACGTAAGATCGACGCCAACCGAATGAGCAATGGCAGTCAAATGAAGAAACGCATTAGTCGAGCCGCCGAGTGCCATGACAACGGTTATGGCGTTTTCGAACGCTTTTTTCGTCATAATGTCTCTTGGGTAGATTTCTTTCTCCAGCAGTTCTAGTACCTGCTTGCCAGCTTCAGCGCATTCTACAGCCTTGCCTGGCGAAATCGCCGGCGTCGACGAAGAACCGGGAAGGCTCATCCCCAGCGCTTCTGCGGCGGAAGCCATCGTATTGGCGGTATACATGCCCCCGCAAGCGCCCGGCCCCGGACATACACTGCATTCGACTTTGTGCAGCTCTTTATCGGTCATTTTACCGTCATGATACTGTCCAACCGCTTCAAAAGCAGTAACGATATCGACGTCTTTGCCATCCAACTTGCCAGGCTGAATCGTTCCTCCGTATACATATACGGCTGGAATATTCATTCTTCCGATCGCCATCAGGCAGGCAGGGGTGTTCTTATCGCAGCCGCCTACCGCAACGAGACCGTCGAAACGCTCCGCATTCGTTACAATCTCAATGGAATCCGCAATCGTCTCCCGGCTTGGCAGTGAGAACAGCATGCCTTCATGTCCCATAGAAATGCCGTCGGATACCGTAATCGTGTTAAAAATAAGCGGAGCACCGCCGCTCGCCTGAACTCCTTTTTTCGCATGAAGGGCCAGTCCGTCAATATGCATATTGCATGGCGTAACCTCGCTCCATGTACTGGCAACGCCGATCATCGGCTTTTTGAAATCCTCATCCTTAAATCCAACGGCCCGAAGCATCGCCCGGTTTGGCACCCGATTAGCGCCCTCGCTGATTACTTTACTCCGAATTCTTAAATCCTTCCCGGTTGTCATGCTGATCCTTCCTTTCATCATAATTTGATTGTGAATAGGACTACACGGTTGTTATGATATATGCAATATATCGCATACATATATGGAATGCAAGAGGTTTGTTTCTTGCTTTGGCTCTACTCGGCTTCAGCTATGGGTGCCAACATAAACAGCTTACGCCCCGATATATTAAATTACACATTACGGAAAATAAAAAACGCCCCTCGGGCGTTTTTTTTAGATAGGCCTAAATGAGCGAGTACAACTCATTCATCGGCCGGATTAAATTTTGCTTCATAATGGCGGAAGCTGCGGCGGCATCTCTATTTTCCAACGCGGAAATTAAAGCGGCATGCTCCTCGACTGAACCTAATGTCGACGTATTCGGCTGCTTCAAAAACACATACTTGAATCTGCGAATATGAATTTGCAGTGAGGCGCTGAACGAGGCGATGTAGGCGTTATCCGACGCTTCTACGATTATATTGTGCAGCTGCTCATCGATCTCCATCGCTTGATACGGCTGTCCGCTATCGATTGCAGCGCCGAATTGTTCATTTAATGACTTCAGCGTCTCGATCTGCTGCGGCGTGATGAGGGCAGCGGCATGCTCTGCAGCTAGGGCGTGCAGCACGGCCATCGTCGGATACATTTTCAGAATATCATCTTTCTCGATAAGCGTGACCCGGGTTTCTTTGCCCGGATGCATGGAGACGAGCCCTTGTACCTCAAGTAGCTGGAGCGCCTCCCGGATCGGCGTACGGCTTACCGCAAGAGATTCCGCAAGCTCAGCATCGAGCAATTTTTCACCCGGCAGCAAAGTGCCCTCGATAATCCATCGTTGAAGCTGGGAGAACGCCCGCTCTTTGGCCGTCATTCGGATCGGCGAAGCAAAATCTTTCGGTACCGGCATTTAGCTCATCCTTCTCTATCTTTTCTTCGCAATATATCGCATAAACATGCAGAATGCAAGCGTTGTCCAAAAGCTTAACTATGCCTGATGGACAGCCTATTGTTACTAGAATATCCGCCAGTATGAGAACATAAAATGATACCGGATCAGGCAATATATTGAAGAGTCTATCCGCAATCGCAACGATACCAAATGCAACCGAAACGATTGCTTTACATAAAAAATATCGTTGACAGTCTCGTTAAACGGGTGATATATTGTTTTCATTCTAAAGCATAGTAATCAGGTCGGCTTTATTCAAATACTATGTTATTTCGAGAGAGGATGTTCATCATGGAAAATAATCTGGTCACCGCCTTTCAGGATAACTGGATTACACTAGGCGTTTCCGCAGTACTTCTTGCACTGCTTTATTTTATGGCTAAAAAACGTGTCGGCTTCGGTACTCGGGTACTGGTCGCACTCGGCCTCGGCCTCGTTGCAGGCGTTATCTTCAACAACTTCCAGCTGAAGTTTGAAGGCGTCGGCACAATCGGCTCCATCTATGTCAGCTTGATCCGCATGATCGTAATTCCGCTAGTATTTGTACTCGTCATTAACAGTATTATTTCGATAACCAACATCGCTTTTCTTAAAAAAATCGGGATCAAAACCGTTGCCTGGTTCCTCGGCACGACTGGCGTAGCTGCTATTATCGGCTTGCTGGTTGCACTGGCAATCAACCCGGCCGGCACATTTGAGGCTAGTCAGCCTGAAGGATTCGAAGCCCGTGAAGTGCCAAGCTTCTTCCAGGTTATTCTCGATCTGGTGCCATCCAATCCGGTTAACGAAGCCGCTACTGGCAAAGTCCTTCCGGTATTGATCTTTGCCCTTTTCATTGCGATTGCAATCGTTAAAGTAGGCTCTAAAAAGCCAGAAGCCGTTCAGCCGGTTAAAGCACTGTTCGCTTCCCTAACTGAAGTGCTGCATCAAGTTGTAAAATTCGTTCTTCGCTTCACTCCATACGGTGTGTATGCACTGATCGCCGTAATGGCAGCGAAATACGGCTTGGAAACGTTGAAGCCGCTGGCAACACTCATTCTCGTCAGCTACATTGCATTGATTTTGCATTTTGTCTTCGTATTCGGCGGCCTTGTGGCTTTCGTTGGCAAGCTGAATCCGCTTCGCTTCTTTAAAAAGGCTTACCCGACAGTTGCCGTTGGTTTTACAACCCGCAGCAGCTACGCAACTTTGCCAATCAACCTTGAAGTTATTACGAAACGCCTCGGCGTATCTCCGAGAATCGCCAGCTTTGTTGCTCCGCTTGGCGCTACCATGAACTTCAACGGCTGCGGTGGCATCTGGCCGGCTATCGTTTCCGTATTCGTTGCTAGCGTGTATGGCATTCAATTAAGCTTTACCGACTACATCCTTATCGTAGCTGTCAGCATTATTTCTTCTATCGGCGTTGCAGGCGTACCTGGACCTGCCTCGATCTCGACAACTGTCGTATTGACGGCGCTTGGCCTTCCGCTTGAAGGACTTGCAATGGTTGTTGCCGTTGAGTCGCTGATCGACATGGGCCGTACTGCAGTTAACGCAACAGGCACAACGGTTACAGCGGTACTCGTTGCCAACTCCGAAGGCGAGCTCGACCGCGACGTTTTCAACAGCAATGACAACGATGAATTGGAATTGAACCCGGCTTAATGCCGGCTTGCAAAAGAGCTGCCCCTGATCACCGATGGTGATAGGGGCAGCTCTTTTGTTACTTGGAAACTGCGGCACTCGTATTACGCCACAATCGCAAACCTTAGATTAAGGACGAGCGCTGCTGCTGGCAGCGAAAAACGCCGACAGCGAAGCGGATTTGCTAATTTGCGAAGTTTGCTTCGCTGTAGGCTGATCTGCCTCCGCTTCACTAGCCAATAACGAAGCAGGTTCGCTAATTTACGAAGTTTTCGTCGCTGTAGGCTGATCCGCCTCCGCTTCACTAGCCAATAACGAAGCAGGTTCGCTAATTTACGAAGTTTGCTTCGCTATACGCTGATTCCCCTCGCTTCATAAGCCCATAGCGAAGCAGGTTCGCTAGTTTGCGAACCTAATTTCGCTCTCGAGTACCTAACAGCTTGCGCCCTCTCCTGGAGCGAACCTATTTTCGCTATTCGCGAACTTAGGTTCTCCAGTTGCGAAGCTAGCTTCGCTATCCGCTGATATGGCTCTGTTTCACTAGCTTACAGCGAAGTTTACTTCGTTATTTAACGAAGCCGCTTCGCTGTTGGCTGACTCTAATGACTCAGTTCATTAGAAGCAGTATTGCTTGGTTTACGACAGTGGTCGCCACTATCGTAAACCTTAAACCAAGGGCAAGCATTGCTGTTAACAGTTAAATAACGCCCACAGCGAAGCCGATTCGCTATTTTGCGAAGTTTACTTCGCTATCCGCTCATATGCCTCACTTCATAGACCTACAGCGAAGCAGGTTCACTAATTTGCGAACCTAATTTCGCTCTGGCGTACCTAAGAGCATGCGCCCTCTCCTGGAGCGAACCTATTTTCGCTATTCGCGAACTTAGGTTCTCCAGTTGCGAAGCTAGCTTCGTTACCCGCCAATATGTCTCTGCCTCACTGATCTGCAGCGAAGTTTGCTTCGTTATTTAACGAAGCTGCTTCGCTGCAGAACAAAATCACATGTTACTCTAAATAACGTGAAAGTTACTGCGTCGCTTAACCAAGCTAATCCTTATTCGCCCTTACGCCATACAGTTCCGTTAATTCCTGCCTCTAACTTGCTCCCAACAGTCCCATTAACTCCTACCTCTACCTTACTCCCAATAAACAATACTTCTTCGGTTAGCCGCCCAAGTAACTTGGCTCGTCTGCGACTGTACGCCATTTAGATTCTTCCGCACACCAGCATGTGTAGAACTCTGTGTCTCCTCCCGGCCTAAGCACATCCGCGCAATCAAACAAGGGCAGCCGATTGGCTGCCCTTGTTTGGTTCTTTCTTATTTGCTAAGCAAGTTGTAAATGACTTGAGCTGCTTCTGCTCTTGTCGTAACGCCAAGCGGGTTAAGCTTGGCGTTGCTGCCGGAGACAACTCCGCCTTCAACCAGCGCTTTGAATGCTTCAGCAGCATAGCCTGCGATTTGATTCGCATCGCTGTAGCTTGCAATCGTCGCATTCGTTTTCTCGGTTGGAAGCTCACCGATAATCGTCAGCGAACGATAGAGCAGCGTAAACAGATCTTGACGCGAGATCGCTTTGTTTGGCTCGAATTGGTTGTCGCCTGTGCCATTGGCAATGCCCAGACGCTTAGCAACCGCCAGGTATGGCGTGTAATACGTATTGCCTGCATCCGAATAGTTTTCGGTTGCATTGCTGTCAGCCTCGATACCGTACGCATTAAGCAGCAGGACGATAAATTGGCCTCTAGTAATCGTTGCATTCGGACTAAAATGGGTGTCGTCCGTTCCGTTAGCGATTTCTCTCGCTGCCAGATAGTGTACCGCATTAGCATACCAAGCGGCTGGCGATACGTCCGCAAAGGTTACTGCATTCAGACCGATAATGTATTGCGAGAAATGCTTCGTCGCAAATTGTACCGTTCCCGTCTCCGCACGGTACTGGCCGCGGATCGTCTCCAAGCCTTCTTCAGATACGTAGTAAACGACAATCGCGTTCGCATCTTCTCCAGCTTTGAGTGTGTACGGAATGCTTACGTTAACCGTACCGCCTCCGAAAGTAGTGATTTCCTTATCACCTGCAAAAATAGTCAAGTTATATACCGGGCGGTCGCCCAGCGCTTCCTTGCCTTCTGCAGTAAGCTCACCCTTCGAAATTCTTACGTTAATGTTGTTCGAACCCGCTTCCGTTCCGATGCTTTTAACGGCTGCTGCGTCAAACTCAATCGTACCCACATTTGCAAAATCAAACTGTACAGCCGCTTTTGTGCCGCTTCCGATTTGGGCAAAAGCACTGCCAGGGATCGTTACATCTGCGGATTTCGTTTGCGCAGGCGCATCGATCTTGATCGCTGCAAGCGCCGGTTTCCCTTCTGCTTCTACTTTCTTAATATTCTCGAGCAGGCCGGTCACCGCAGTCGCCGACACGGTTGCGCTTGTTGTACCCTTTGCTGCATTAGAAGTGGATACCGCTGTTATCGTTGTGGATACGGAAGTACCCGGATTTGTCGTACCCGATCCACCGGAAGCTGGAGGCGTACCGCCGCCTGTGTTGCCGTTGCCGCCATTGCCTCCGTTACCGCCGTTACCTCCGCCACTGTTGCCGCCATCTCCGCCACCCGTTGGAGGAACGTATGCCGGAACGTCCAATTTCACGGACGGACTTGGCTTGAAGCCTTCTTTGGCAGCGTATCGGATATAGTAAGTACCAGCGCCGAGACCTGTAATTGTAGTATCCGTAACTGGAGTGTAGGCCGTTGCCTGCGCCAGCTTGTACTCAAGGCCGACAGCTGCACCTGTAATTTTGCCGTCATTATTGCTTGCCGAAGTTGGCGCCGATGCCGTAAATGGCAAAGAAGGAGCTGTCTGCGCCGATTGACCTGTTAACGTTGGGAAGAGATTGTCCAAGCCTTCTGTATAGTTGTTGTAATTGACGCCTGTAGCGCCGTTGCGTACATAGTTCGGTTGAATATTGGTCCATGAGTACATAAGCTCAACATGGCCCAGAATCGGAGCCGCTTTGCCTTCTCCGTCTTTATGGTCTTTATCGTAAGTGAACAAGTAAGGTACTTGAAGCTTATTCGCTACAACCGTATTGTTGTTGTCATCCACATAGCTTACATTGTTTCTCGACTTGTCGTAGAGCGTTACGATATTCGTCAAGTAAGTATTGACCAGATCGACGTAAAGATTCGCATCCGGATGGCCGGTTGCACGAACTTGCAGCCGGTTATTTGCGTGCGGGTCATTCGTTGGGTCGGAGGCGTATACGCCCGCATCCAGCTTCGGATCCCACATGTAGATTTTATCGACATTGTAGGCTTTGGCATATTTGTTGATGAATTTGATCGCTGCTTGCGTATTCGGGCACCATGATCCGCCGAACAGAATCGCGTACTTGCCTTCGCTGCCAAGCAGGCCCAACAATTGATCGTAAGTTACATGCTCAAATACGATTGATTGGTCTGCGCTGTCAAAAATCGTCGCTTTTCCGTTCGTATTAAAGGCCGTTGTAAAATAGTCAAAATCGTTAATCGTATCGATTTTAGCCGTCTTTACCCCTTCAGCTTCCTCTGAAACTTGATCGAAAAGCGCTTCTACCTGACTTTTGTAGCTATCTGCCGCCAAATCACCAGCCTCTAACGAAGCGATGATTGGAGCACGGCCGCCTTCTTCATCTACATGATCCTTATTGTAAATGAACAAGTATGGCTCATTCACTTTCGGTGCAGTCACTGCTCCCACGCCAGCTTTATCATAGCTGACTGCTGCTTCCGAAGCCGTCTGCAGGTTGGTCAAATATTTATTAACCAGCTCCACGTAATAATCAGCAAACGGGCTGCTGCTGTCTGCAATATCCAGCGTTGCGCCGTCCAGCTTCGTATCGAAATTATAAATCGTATGAACGCCGTATTGCTTAGCCGTTTCATTAATAATTCCGATATGCTCCTGTGTGCTTTCGCTCCAAGCCCCGCCGATCAGGACGGCAAAGGTGCCTGCGCTGTCAAACAGATGAACGATATCCTCATAAGTGGCCGTTCTGAACACATGGTTCTCGTCATTTAACCCGCTGTATACAGAATTGAAATAATTATAATGGCTGACAACGCTTGATGAAGCTGCCGACACGCTTGGCGTTTGGAAAGCCGGCACGAGCAGCAACGCGGTCAGAAGCAAAGCTACGATTTTTTTAGATTTGTAGGCTAGTTTCATATTGCTTCGATTCTCCTTTGGTTAAGTATGATTTATCTAGGTGGAGTGAACTGCAAATTAGCAAATTTCTTCGTCCGAGCTAGAACCGGAAGAACCCGAACCGGAGGAAGAAGACGAAGAGCCGGAGCTAGAAGAAGAGCTGGATTCCGACGAACCGGAAGGCGCCGCTTTTTTATCTTCCTTCTGAACGAAGCTGCCCGATTTCTTGTCCTTTGGCTGAGCAGTTGGCGCAGGTGCCGGAGCTTCTTGTGCTGGCGCGCTCGCTTGCGGCTGCTTCACTTCTGCAACAGGCTTAGCTGTTGCTTGCGGCTTCGCCGGTTTCTCCTCTGCTTTTGGAGCAGCAGTTGGTTGTACTGCTGGCTTGTCATCGCCTTTCGCTGCCGCTTGCGGCTGCTGTTTTGTATCCGGTTTTGCTGCCGGCTCTGAAGTCTTCACTTCAGGCTTCGCCGTTGCATCAGCTGCTGCTGGCTGCTTTGTTTCCGACTTTGCAGCCGGCTCTGCTGCCGCTGCCTTCACTTCTGGCTTAGCAGCTGTCTCCGCTGCCGGCTGCTTTGTTTCCTCCGATACCGTCGTTGCTGTTGCCGCTGTTGCTGCCGCCTTCGGCTGCACGTCTGCCGGTGCCTCTGTCGCCTTTGGCTGCTCTCCAGCTGTCGTCGCTTGCTGCGCTGCAGGTTCTTTCGTTGCAGCTGCTGCCGAACGATCGCCCGATCCGTTATTTGCGAATACCGCCGCATACGTCACAACAAGAACGACTGCGGAGGCAACAATAATTGATGCCGTTAATTTTTTTGTCCCGAGCTTTTTCATGATATAAAACAACCCTTTCGTTTCGCTCTTTGAGCTTAATGTTTGCTATGACCCTGCTGTGTTCTTGTCTTTGTGGATAAAAAAAGAAGACTCAACAAAGAGCAGTATTCGCTCATCGTTGAATCTCTGGCCGTCCAGTAGATTATCATCCAATGTTATCCGATCAAGATGGTAAACTTTACATCCTGTTTTTTTATATTAACGGCGTATTTACACAGTGTCAATATATTATTTTATTTATCCTATCGATTTTATCGGAATTAAGCCAATTAAAGTTTTTATTGACAGCGATTACAATCAAATGGTAATATCTTCTCCCTGTCAAATTTACAAGGTTAGGAGGGATTTACACTTGATTCAAGTAGAAGGAATAAGTAAAACCTTTCTGGTAGCCAAGCGGCCGCCAGGTCTTAAGCATGCTGTCAAATCGTTATTCCACCGGGAGTACACGAAGGTAGAAGCGCTTCAGGACATCAGCTTCCATATCCCCAAGGGAGAGATTGTCGGTTACATTGGACCCAACGGAGCCGGCAAATCGACCACCATCAAAGTGATGAGCGGCATTCTGGTGCCGGATCGCGGCAGTTGCTCCATTATGGGTCATACGCCATGGAAGGATCGCGTAGCCTACGTAAAAAATATCGGCGTCGTATTCGGACAGCGAAGCCAGCTCTGGTGGGACGTGCCGGTCATCGATTCCTTCGAGCTGCTTCGCGATATTTATCGGATTCCACAGAGCGGATACAGCAGCATGCTCGCCTTATTGACGGATACACTTGATCTGGGCAGCCTTCTCCACATGCCTGTAAGGCAGCTCAGTCTGGGACAACGGATGCGCTGCGAAATTGCCGCCTCGCTGCTGCACAGCCCCGACATCCTGTTCCTTGACGAGCCCACGATCGGCCTGGATGCTGTCTCGAAAATCGCCGTACGCAACTTCATCAAGACAATCAACAAGGAGAAAGGCGTTACAGTCATTCTCACCACGCATGACATGAACGACATTGAAGCGCTCGCCCATCGGATTCTGCTAATCGGCAAAGGCACCTTGCTCTACGACGGGAGCGTACAAGGCTTGCGCGGCCGGTTCAGCACGAAGCGGACGATTACGGCGGATTATCGCGAGAGCTCAGTTCCGCTGCAGCTTCCAGGCGCATCCATTCTGTCCTGGACGCCAGACCGGGCAATCATTAGCGTAGATACCGAACAGGTTCTGATGGCGGAACTGCTGACCCAGTTGTCCAGCCAGGTCGAGCTGCTGGATGTCGCCATCGATACACAGCCTATCGAGGACATCATCGTCCAAATGTACAAGGAGTACCAATTGTAATGAAGGCCTATATCTCTGTTTTCAAAATGCGCTTGAACAACGGCCTGCAATACCGGGCGGCAGCGCTTGCCGGAATCGGGACTCAGTTTTTTTTCGGCTTCATCTTCATTATGATCTTCGAAGCCTTTTACGCCCATGCTGCTGCACCTCCTGAAATGACGCTTTCCGAGGTCATTACCTACACCTGGCTCAAGCAGGCTTTCCTGGCCTTTGTTGTCCTATGGCTGCGGGATAACGAGCTGTTTCAACTCATCACAAGCGGGAACATCGCCTATGAGCTTTGTCGGCCAAACGGCCTTTACGGACTTTGGTACGCCAAGCTCCTTGCCCAGCGCATCTCAAGCGCCCTGCTCCGCTGCTTCCCGATCCTTATCGTCACGATCTTTCTTCCCGAGCCTTACCGGCTTAAACTGCCGCCGGACCTGCCTTCGCTGCTGCTGTTCCTCGCAGTACTGATTGCCGGGCTGCTCATGCTGGTCGCGATCTCGATGCTCATCTACATATCCGTGTTCGTTACGATGTCTCCAGCAGGATCATTGCTTTTATTCAGCGTCTTTGGCGAATTTTTCGCCGGACTTGTCATCCCCGTTCCGCTCATGCCGGACTGGATGCAAAAAATCGTCTATGTACTGCCCTTCCACTGGACGGCCGACTTTCCCTTCCGGGTATTCACCGGCAACATTGGAATCGAAGAGGCTTCGACCGGCTTATTGATTCAACTCGTGTGGTTAGCCGCCTTAATTGCCTTAGGATATTTTACGATGAAAAAAGCGCTGAGACGCATCGTCGTGCAGGGAGGGTAATTGCGATGACTTTATATTTGAAATACATGCTGATGCTGTTTAAATCACAGATGCAATATCGCGTCTCGTTCTTCTTCCTTGCCATCGGGCAATGCTTAACGCCGTTTACTGTGTTCGCAGGCATTTACTTTATGTTCGATAAATTCGGACAGCTGCAAGGCTGGAGCTTCTATGAGGTAGCACTATGCTTTGCTATTACTCATATCGCATTCACGATTACGGAATGCTTTGCACGGGGCTTTGATTCCTTCTCGTCGCTTATCGTAACAGGGGATTTCGACCGGCTGCTTGTCAGACCCCGGGGCACAGTCGTTCAAGTATTGGGCTCCAAATTCGAATTTGCCCGCATCGGCAGACTGATTCTCAGCGGAATTGTGCTCGCATGGGCCGTCTCCTCCATTGAAATCGATTGGACGATGCTCAAAGCCATTGCCCTTCTGCTTATGATCACTAGCGGCGTCTTCATCTTCACCGGCATTTTCATTCTGGCCGCATCCATCAGCTTCTGGACGGTGCAAGGACTCGAGATCGCCAATATCTTCACCGACGGCGGCCGCGAAATGACACAATATCCGCTCGATATTTATACCAAGCGGGTTAGACAGTTTTTCACCTTTATCATCCCGTTCGCCTGCTTCAACTATCTTCCGCTGCTGTACATTCTCGGCCGCGAGGAACAAGGGCTTTATGCATTTATCCCGCTTGCCGGGTTTCTGTTCCTCATCCCTTGCCTGTTCATGTGGCGCATTGGCGTTCGCCATTACCGCTCCACCGGTTCCTAGTGCTGCTTCATGCACCAACACAAAAAATGGCGATCCGGTATCCGTACAAAACCTGTTCGCCATTTGATTTCCGCTTTTACTTGCAGTGTTTCTTCCACTTTGTTTTCGGCTTGGATACGACACCCACATCAACAGCCGTTATTGAAGAGACCTTAATATAAGAAACGACGCCTCTCGCATTCAGGATGACACATTCTCCCTCGATCCCAAGAAAGATCCCGGTATGCGCAACCCCGTCAAA
The DNA here is from genome assembly GCF_042883865.1 of Paenibacillus sp. NPDC058174. Lineage (NCBI taxonomy): Bacteria > Bacillati > Bacillota > Bacilli > Caryophanales > Paenibacillaceae > Paenibacillus > Paenibacillus sp. NPDC058174. Next base: position 637,076 of record NZ_JBHVUY010000004.1, on the reverse strand, counting down.
ATGAATTCGAATATTCGGGGTGCCTACACCGATTTTTTTCAAAATGCAGTGCGCAAAGCTTAGTGTTCCGCTGCTGCCATGCTGCCGGTTCCCTTCGCTTTTTGCATACTTGTCTCCCCGGCTCTTGCAGCCTCCGCTTTTACTGCCGTGGTTTTTGCTCCCATGGCTCTTGCTGCCATGGCTTTTGCCGCCGCTGCTCTTACATCCATAGCTATTGCTGTAGCCGCCTAAGCTTCCCGCTTCCTTTCTGGACATTCCTATCACTCCTTGTCACTATGCTTCTATAAAATATGCAGAATGCTAGAGTCATGCTTGTATCTTTTTACTAGATTGCAAGATTCACCGTCTATGTATGAAAAAAAAAAGAAAGCCTGGACAAACTCCAGGCCTCCTTCATTACTCGGCTATGCACTCGAATATCGCTTATACGTATGCCCCTGCTATGGCTTTGCTCCTCCCCCTCCGGTCTGAGCCTTCTTCCCTTTACCGGTAACCGCAAGCACGGCCAGAACGACAAGCGGTACCGCTATGCAGAACAAAGTGTCAAACCAAGGATAGTAAAAGATGAGCAATTGATTATACTCTGAAATGTTCGGCGTACCGACTATTGTCGCGACGATCAAAATCATGCCGTAAGGTATCGTCAGCATATGGCTCTCCTTAAGACCCAATACTTGCGCAGTTCCCGCCACAAGCGCGAAAAACAAAAGCAGCGTCTTATAGAAGACGGTAATGATCCATATTAACATGAGGATGACCTCAAGCCGCTCCAAAAACTGTCCAATCGTAATTTTTTGCGCCAGCACAAAGGTCGGATAATATTTGGTCTCCATCAGACTAGGTCCGAGCACAAGCACGCATAAATCGACCACGATGAACAGGATCAGGCCGCCGATGGCATAGCCCCATAAAATCGGCTTCGTCAGCTTGGCCTTCCCGGCAACATGGGGGACCAGCATTAGCAATACGACCATTTCAGCAAACCCGGTTACAAAAGCAGGCATTATACCCTTTATAACAGGAGTCAGCCCTCGTGCTACCATCGGCTTCATATTAGAGATATCTACTTGAGGCATCAATAAAACGACCAAAAACAGAAATAGAAACAGAAATAAAGGAAACAGCAGCTCGCTTACACGCGCAAACGATTCAATACCATACCGGTACGCAACAATAATTACGGTCATAAACAGCAGCAATATCGCGTTGACCGGTGTCTCCGGCATCATTTGCGTCGTCATGAACTGGCTCATTTCACTCATTAATGTGAGTCCGCACATAAAAAAATTAATCAAAAACAGCAGTCCTATAAAACCGCCTGCCGCCTTGCCAATCCGGCTCTTCAGAGCTGTTATGGGACTCTGCCGCTGCAAACGGTTGGCGATCGCTGCAAACACAGCCCCCAGAACAAGCCCTAGCAATGCAGCGATTGCCATCGACAGCCATGCATCCTGCTTGGAGGATGCAGCAACGATGGTCGGCATGATTAGAATGGAGTCGCCAATTACTCCGATTATAATGAGAATTGTAAATTGGCGAACCGATATTTTAGCATTAGCGAATTGTTCCATTCGTTTGTCCTTTCGGTTAGCCCGCCCTTTAGCCTGTCGTCCCTCCAAATGCGAATTTCAATAGGCCGAACGGGTTCGGAAGCTCCGTCTCCAGAGCCAAGGCAATGAATAAGCCGGAGCCTATGAACAGCAGGATGAGGAAAACGGCCAGCTCCCGTTTGCGTTTCCGTTTGACAAGTCCCGGCACTTCCAATCCGATGGCAGCTGCGGCTAATGCCAGCACAGCAAAGACTGATGACATAATCGCAGCTCCTTTACTTCAAGGTCGAATTGCCGGTCGTTCCCGTTTTGCGGATTAAAAGCTTGATCTTATAGGAGATTTTAATATCCGGCAAATAGGTGTCGTTCCAATCTGTTTTCACTTGCTTCCACACGGATGGATGATCCTTTTGGAGCTGAGCGCCAAAACCCAGAAAATCAGATTTCATTGACTTTGATCTCTTCACTGCCGCTTCGGCATGTCCTCGAATGATTTTTCCAGCCTCAAGCTGCAGCTTCTTGATCGTGGCAGGGTCAGAAATGTCAACATCTCGACAGCCCCTATCGACGATATTGCCTTCCGATCGGATATGTATCGTAAACTCCGGCTCTCCCCCGACGATTTTCGATTCAATACTGGCATTGGAAGAGGTAACCTCAATTCCGATATACGTATCTTTTTTGCAAGGAATTTCAATCGATGTGCTTTGCAGCTTATTGGTAACATCCGTAAAGCCTTTGCTTTCGGTCTCATTCAGCCAGCCAACCAGCTTGTCGCCTTTGAAGGCAGCGATCCCCTTGTAGCGGTAGCGGCTTTGCGGAAGAAAGGTCTCGACGTTTTTTTTGGATTCCGCCATCTCCTGACTGCCGATCAGCTTGATGCCTGTCAGTGTCAGCTCAATTCCATCGGCAGACAGCTTCTTAAGCACATCATCCATCGTAACGGAAACAGTTGGCGCCCAGTTTTTCTCAGACGTTTCAAGCGACCTCAGCATGCTGTTGGTCGGGAGCTTATCGAGAGGTGTATACAGTTTTAGTATATTTTCCGCTCTCGTCCCTCTCGCAACGACAAGGTTGAAATCCATTCTCTGCTCGTTGTCGCGGAGGGCATTGTCAATAAAATCGCCGATTCCCATTCTTGCCAGTTCTTCGCTTATGACATACAGCTGCAAATGTCCCATGTATACCTTCCGGGGCGCTTCTGCTGTCAAAGACCTCGCAGCTTCCAGCATCGTCTTGCCACGACCTTGATACAGGGTGCTGGGAGGGCGCTCTCCGCCTCTTTTTTGCGCGGAAATCTCACTAGGATTGACAACCTGAAACGATACGAGATATTCGCCATCCACCCAATCGAAGCCAACTCCAAGCACGATAAGCAGCTCGTTCAGCTCCCTCCGGCTCCAGCAGCCGCTAAGCATCAGCAAACAAAGCAGAACTACTGTCGTTTTATAAAATATCCCGTGCCCCCTCATGGTCTGCGAAGCCTTTCTGAACCGCCTGCAACAGATGTCTTCGGACGCTTGAACTGCAGCCAGCGAGGCAATCGCAACAGCGAATCATCCATTTCTACCGATTCAAGCGGAGATATTGGGGCCATATAAGCTTCTCCAAAGGAACGCAGCGAGCAGAGATGCAGCAGCAGGACGAAAAAAGCCATAATAATGCCGAACAGTCCGAAGCTGGCGGCGACCATCATAAACACAAACCTTAATATCCTGACGGGAATCGACATACTGTACGCAGGTACTGTAAAGGTAGAGATTGCGGTTACCGCCACGACGATAACCATCGCAGCCGAGACGATGCCGGCTTCTACGGCAGCTTGTCCGATAACGAGCGTGCCTACAACCGATACGGCCTGACCAATCGCACGAGGCATCCGCAAGCCCGCCTCCCGTAAAATCTCGAACGTCACTTCCATAGCAAACGCTTCGACAAAGGCTGGAAACGGTACGCCTTCCCGTTGTGCGGCCAGACTGATCAAGAGCGAGGTAGGAAGCATATCCCGATGAAATGTTGTAATAGCGATATACAGCGATGGAAACAACAGTGAAATAAAAAAACTCATAAATCTCAGCAGTCTTAGCAAACTCGCATAGATGGAACGCTGGTAATAATCCTCCGTCGATTGAAAGAAGGAAACAAATTGCGTCGGGACCAGCAATACATTGGGCGTACCATCTACCAAAATCGCGACCTTCCCCTCCAGCAGCTGCGATGCGACGCTGTCGGGCAGCTCGGTATTGTACACCGTTGGAAAGACCGAGTATTTCCCGTCCTCTACCAATTCTTCAATGTAGCCGCTGTCCAGTATGCTGTCAATCTGAATGGCCTTCAGCCTGGAGCGTGCTGTATCGATAACGGAGGTTTTTGCAATACCTTTAATGTACATCATCGTGACATCGGTTTTCGTCACGGTGCCAATCGCATAGGTTTCAAGTCTCAGACGGGGATCCTTGATTTTCCGCCTGACTAAAGCTGTATTGGTCCGCAGTGTTTCATTAAAGCTCTCTCTCGGTCCGCGAATGGACGTCTGATTCGTCGATTCGGAGATGTCCCGGCTTTTCCATTGGCGAATATCGGCAGAGTAAGCACAATCGCTTCCTTCCAGCAAAATGACGGCTTCGCCTGATAAAAGACATCTATAGAAGGAACCCATGTCCGATACCGTCCGGATTGAACCAACACCAATGAGCAATTCTCTTGCCAAAGCAGTCTGGTCGCCCTCCAATGGCCGATCTTCCAGACCGGGATCATGAATGCCTCTCATATTCCCGATTAGTACATCCAATATATATTGATTAATAATGACCGAATCCGACATTCCGTCGATATAGACGACTGCGGCTGCGAACGTATTCTTTCCGTCGTATGGAATCTCGCGGACGATAACATCGTCGCTCTCCCCTAAGTCGTGCCGAAGCTGCTCTACATTTTTCTCAATGGTGCGTCTAATGGGGATATGCGCATATTCCGGGTAAACTTGCGATTTATCGGGCTGTCTCGATTGAGGTGATGTCTTCCGTTCCATGAGGCTGCACCTTCTCTCTGCGTTGCATCTACTCCCCATTATGACCATTGGGAAATCCGGCTAAACGCGAACCAAGCGAGAATACGAACAGAATAAGTTTGGTTACCGCATTCAACACTGACATACTGCTGTCAGACTTCGTCCGCTACAATAAGATCATTCAAACGGATCAGCCGGAGAGGAAGATATGAGAATGATGACAACGAAAAACGGAAGTAAAACGGGGTGGATTGTAGCCGGCCTGCTGCTCTCCATCTTGATGGCTTCTATGGACAACACGATTGTCGCAACGGCTATGGGGACAATTGTAGGGGAGCTTGGCGGACTGGATCAGTTCGTCTGGGTTACTTCGGCGTATATGGTAGCGGAGATGGCGGGCATGCCGATCTTTGGCAAGCTGTCAGATATGTATGGACGCAAACGGTTTTTCCTGTTTGGAATTATCGTCTTTATGATTGGCTCCGCCTTATGCGGCACCGCAAGCTCGATCGCAGAGCTTAGTCTGTTCCGCGCGATTCAAGGTATTGGTGCAGGGGCGCTTGTGCCCATCACGTTTACAATACTGCTGGATGCGGTATCCCCTGAAAATCGCGGCAAGCTTATGGGATTGTTTGGCGCCGTATTCGGTATGTCGAGTGTATTCGGACCGCTGCTCGGTGCGTTTCTAACCGACTATTGGAGCTGGCAGTGGATTTTCTATATTAATCTGCCGATCGGTGTTGTTGCTCTGGTGCTGGTCTCCAAATTTTATAAAGAATCAACCGCTCATTCCAAACAGCAGATCGACTGGCTTGGCGCTCTATCGCTAATCGGAGCGATTGTCTGCCTGATCTTCTCGCTTGAATTTGGCGGCAAGCTGTTCGCATGGAATTCACTGCCGATTATCGGATTGCTCGGGGGCTTTATCATCTTGTCCATTCTGTTCATCATTGCAGAAAGACGGGCGATGGAACCGATTATTTCGTTCGCGATGTTTAGAGTACGGCTGTTTGCGAGCAGCACATTAATCGCAGTGCTCAGCGGAGCCGCATTCATTGCCGCTTCAGTCTATCTGCCTATCTACATTCAGGGCGTACTTGGCGGCACGGCTACCAACTCAGGCTTCATGCTGCTGCCGATGATGCTGGGTACTGTCGTAACGGCCACCCTTGGCGGCTTTGTGATGGCACGTCTGTCCTACAGAACGATCCTTGCCTCAACACTGGCTTTGCTAGTCATGGGTCTCGCGCTGCTGACAACCATTTCGGCTGACACTTCACGCCTCGTTATTACCATCTATATGATTATTGTTGGTCTTGGCATCGGTGCTTCCTTCTCTGTGCTGAGCAACGCAGCGATTCAAGATATCCCTCCGACTCAACGGGGTTCTGCCACTTCGACGCTTAATTTCCTCCGGTCGTTTGGAATGATGCTGGGCATAACCGTATTCGGCATTTTGCAAAATCATCTGATGACCCGTAAACTGTCTGACATGTTCCAAGGCGGCGGGATGGCGGACGTTCCGTCAAACGTCAATCTCAAAGATCCCTATGTGCTCATGGAGCCTTCCGCTCGCGCTGCAATTCCAGAAGGCATTCTAGACAAGCTGTTGAACGGCGTCTCCTCTTCGATTACAGACATTTTTCTGTGGGGGCTCATTCCCGCCGTTCTAGCTGTCGGAGCAGCCCTTGCAATGGGACGTAAAAAGCATGACCCGCAAGCTGAAATGGAAGCTTACGGGCATTAAGATCAAGGAGCGGGCTATGAGAGGAGAAACCTCTTGCAGTCCGCTTCTTTTCTTGGAAAAACGGGCGTCTTGTGTCTATATACACTCCCCTTCTCCTTACATAAACTAAGGAAAAGAATGTCTGGAGCGAGGTGAGTGAAGACATGCAGCTTGAATCAGACCGCGTTGCGTGGCATTCCTCCAAAGTAAGCAAACAAAGCAGGCAGTTGTCCAACGGTCACGGCAGCTGCGTATTGTGGTTTACGGGGCTGTCCGGCTCCGGCAAATCGACGCTGGCAGCGGAGCTGGAGCTTGCGCTGCATGAGCTCAATTGCAAGAGCTATGTGCTGGATGGCGATAATTTGCGACTCGGCCTCAACCGGGGGCTGGGGTTCAGCCAAGCCGACCGGTCTGAGAACATTCGGCGCATAGGTGAGACAGCCAGGCTGTTTGTTGATGCCGGTTTCATTACACTGGCCGCAGCCATTACGCCCTACCAAGCCGATAGAGAGCTTCTGCGTACCCGGTTCGGGCAGGATGAATTTATTGAAGTGTATGTCCGGTGTGCGATCGAAGAATGCGAACGGCGGGATCCGAAAGGACTGTATCGAAAAGCGAGGTCAGGCGAGATCCGCCAGTTCACCGGCATTTCGGCTCCTTATGAAGCACCCCGGCATCCGGAGCTTGAAATAAATAGCGAGAAGGTCACTGTAGCGGAGTCAGTCTCTATTCTTCTTAACTATCTTCGCAGCCGGGGCTGCTTGCCTGCTGAAGGAAAGGCAGGCGGATAACCTTGGCGAATGTAAATAACAATGACAGCCTTTTCTTGTTCATGCACATCCCCAAGACAGGGGGAACTTCGCTTACGCAGCTTTTTCTCCACCGTTTCCCTGAACTGGTATACTATTTTGAAGTTGCCGACAATCAGATGCTTCTTCTGGAGAAGCTGCAGGAAGCAGACGCCTTTTGCGGGCATTTCCCATTTGGCCTTCACTGCTTTACGGACCGTCCTTACCGCTATATGACGATGCTGCGGGATCCCGTAGAGCAGATCATCTCCCATTTCTACTTCAAATATAAAAATCCGGACTATCCCGAATCCTACAATATCGGAATAACGTTGGACTACTTTGTTAACGATGATCGTTTTGACCTTGAATATGTCAATTTGCAGACCCGGTTCGTCAGTGGCGAGCTATGTACGACACAGCCTGATCTTGAGCTGGCTAAAGCCAACCTGCGGAATCACTTCCACTTCATCGGCATTACAGAACGGTATGCCGAATCGCAGTTTCTGCTGTCGCGGCAGATGGGCTGGAAGCTGAAGTCTTATCCGAGATTGAATGAGACACCGAATCGCGTGCTGCAAAGTGAGTGTGCGGTAGAGACGATCGAGCGGATTCAAGCGAAAAACGCAGCGGATATGGAGTTGTATCGTTATGCCCTTGAACTGTTGGATCAAAGAATAGCGGAGCTGTCTCCTTCGCAGATGAAGGCGCTCCGCAGATTCTGCAAAGCCTCGCTAAATGATAGAAAAAAGCCCCGCCGGACCTGATATTCAGGGCTCTGACGGGGCTTTCACTCATTTAGTACAGATTATGATGGGCGCAGTTCCAGATGAAGCAGCGGGAACGGCTTGCCGGAGCCGTCCAGCTCTGAACGTCCCGTCTGAACAAATCCGTAATGCCGATAGAAGGCGCAGGCCCCTTCATTTTGTTCATTAACATCGACTTGAAGGACATTTCCCTTCAGCTCCTCGGCATGCTTAAGCAGTGCACGGCCGATTCCTTGGCCATGACGAACGGGATCAACAAACAGCATTTCGACTTTCGTTCCGTCGAGCCCGATAAAGCCCGTTGGTTTGTTAGTTTCATCATAATGGGTCCACAGCTCAACACCGGTCAGCGCTTCATTCCGAACCATTTCGTGGAAAAACTCAATATCTTCTTCCGTCAAAAAATGATGGGTAGCTGTCACCGCCCGATGCCAAATGGCAACAAGCTGCTCATGATCTTCTGCTCGATAAGGGATGATGTTATTGCTCATAATAACTAGAAATCTCCTTTCAAAGAGGCCGTTATAAGACCCGCTCTATGAAATCGATTCTAGCATATTCATACGGCATGTATCAAAAAACGCCATTGGAGGTGGTGCATAAGCTCCCTCCTACGGCTTATATGCTTACAGAAGTCATTCCTTTACATAAGTCCGCCAAGCATGCTTCGGCTGCCAGTTCAATAGCGCCTTCGCCTTCTCATTGCTCAGCAGCGACTCATAGCCTTCGAGCGGCTTGCGGAAGTCATTAACCTCCGGATAGCGGGCAGCCATCAGCTCCCGGCTTGGAATCGCCATACTGGAATCATCCGCCGCCAAATTCAACGCAACGCTGCCTAGTCCATCGGCTTCTATTGCCAGTTGAAACGCCTGTGCCGCATCACGAGTATCAATATAGCTCCAAAGAATACGCTCTCGCTGCTCAGGGTCATGAATAAATTGCGGGAACCGCTCGTACGCTTCAGGCGCGATAACGTTGCCTAGCCGGAACGATACAACCTGCATGCCCGTCCGTCTGTTGAACATATCCGCCGTTTGCTCGTTGACGATTTTGGACAAGCCGTAGCTGTCTTGCGGCAGCTGCGGATGTGCCTCATCAACGGGTACATATTGCGGTCCAATCGGATGCTCCGCGAATACGAGTCCATACGAGGATTCACTGGAGGCGATAACTGCCTTACGGATGCCGAGCCCTGCCGCTGCTTCCAATACGTTATAAGTAGACATTACATTATTATGGAAAGTCACTTCATTCGGATGAGAGTAGGCTACCGGTATAGCCGCCAGATGAACTACGGCATCTGCACCCGCCAATATGCCATATACCTCGCCCAGGTTATTCAAATCAACAATGACCGTGCGGCTAACCGGTTCTGCCGGATGCTTCACGTCGGCATTCAGCACCTCATACCCTTGCTCTGCGAAATGCTTGACTACCCACTTGCCCAGCATGCCGCTGCCGCCTGTTACAACTACCTTTGGCACTTGCAGTCACTCCTCTAGTCAGGTTGCGGGCTTCAACTGCTGCCCTGCACTTCCATTCTAGAGAAGTTTGTCCGGATTTGTAAGTAGGGAAAACAAAGTCACTATATTATAGAAAGTTTAGTTAGTATACAATAGGTTACTATTGTTCAGCGGATCCCCATATTGTCCATTTCCAACCGTTTTGAGATAAACAAAACAGACAGAAAAGCACTCAAAACAAATCAAAATGTGTTCGCCGATTTACCGGCGATTAATGGCATCAAAATGTAAATGTGCAGGTTGATCGGGCTAAAACGTACCGAATGAGCCAAAATATTAGGTTTCAACTGTACTTTTGCATTTTGATCACTTTTTCAGGTCTTTTTGGGCACATCAAAATGTACGTTTACATTTCAAGTTGTTGTCGAAGAAGTCTATCAAATCGCCCGCCCTCTCACACATAAAACAAGCCCTTTCATCCTCAGATAAAAGGGCTTTTGCCTAATCCGGCTGCATCGCCTCGTTCAATGCGATAAGCGCCATGACGTAAATTTTCAATGCCGTTAATAGATTCGGTATCGATTGCGCTTCATCCGGGCCGTGAATTTGCCCGTGACCGGCAGGCATGCCCAGCACGCCAATATCTGCTGGTAATCCGGGGCCGAAGGCAACAGCGTTCGGGATTTTCCGGGCGTAAGTTCCGCCACCCATGACGAAGGGCTCCGTCTGCGTTCCCATTACCCGGTTGAACGTATCGTTCAACAGCCGGACCTCGGCAGCATCTTTATTGCCGCGATTCGCTTCATTAATATGAACGCTTGCCAGCTTGAAGCCGCCAGCTTCGGCTGATTGGCGTAACGAAGCTAATAAGGCTTGAGCTTCGGCTGTAATGGGATAGCGAATGTTGATCGCGAGACGAACCTCGCCATCCTCCAGTCTTCCCACCGCTCCCACGCAGGTCAACTCGCCGGATAGCTCATCGGCACATGTGATACCGAGTGCTGCGCCGTCATTGGTTGCGCAGATCGAGCGAATGAAGCGGAACGCGCTATCGTCAGCGTCCTCCAGCAGCCCCGCAGACAAAACAGCATCCAGCAGCAGGTTAATGGCATTAACCGAGACCGAAGGAAATGCGGCATGGCCGGAGATGCCTGTTGCAGCTAGCTTTACCACTTCCATCCCGTTTACCACAGTCCGCGCAATTACGATGGACGCCGGCAAATGCTCCAGCTTGCCCGCCAACGCATCATCCCAGCGCAGTGTTAGTTCCGCATCGCCCGGCACGATGTTGGAGGCGCTGCCCGCCCGGAAATCGACGACAGCGCTGCTCCCGCTCTTCCAATCTGCGGAAGCCAGCTCCGCCTCGATAATGCCCTTCTCCCCGTAGCAGACCGGAAACCCGCTGTCCGCCACAATATTGAAATCCGGCACGTCATGATGCTCAACAAAATAAAGGGCGTCCTCCATGCCCGCCTCTTCCGAACAGCCGACAATTTGCTTCACTGTATAATGTAGCGGAATTTGCAGCTCCTTGATGCAGCGCAAAGCATACAACACAGCGACCGCAGGCCCTTTGTTGTCCTGCACGCCTCTGCCGATCAGAAAATCACCCTTCCGTGTAGACTCGAACGGAGGATGAATCCAATGCTCGCCGGCCGGGACGACATCCACATGTCCCCAAATGCCCACGCTTTTACCCGCCCGCTGCTGTCCGGCTTCAATCACACCGCAGCGGTAATCAGCGTTGAACGTCTGGAAACCATACTGCCCGCCCAGCGTCAGCATCGTCTCCAGTGCTTCCGCGCAAGCTTCGCCATAAACTTTCGGCTCGGCGCTTACCTCTGCTACGCTCGGAATCGCTACAAGCTTGCCGATATCGGCAAGCAATTGCTCCCGGTGCGCCTCGATCCACTCATCAATTCTCGCTTCCAGCATAACGGCGCCTGCCCCTTTCCACTTCAATTAACCTTTTACCGCACCCTCGGTCAGTCCTGCAATAATGTGCTTTTGCCCAAAGGCATAGACGATAATAATCGGGAGCATCGCCAGCAAATAAGACGTAAATGCCATCGTATAGTTGAAGGAATACTCGGTCTTGAAATTGTATTGGAACAGCGGCAGCGTCCAGAACTCTTTTGCCTTATTGAGCAGCAGCAACGGCAGCATGAAGTCGTTCCAGAACCACAGAGCGTCCATAATAACCAGCGTTACCAGCATCGGGGCAATGAGCCGCAGAATGATCGAATAGTAAATTTGAAACGTGCTGCAGCCGTCAATGCGGGCTGCTTCTTCAATTTCCGCCGGCATTTGCTGGATGTAGTTGACCAGCAGAAATACGCCCCTCGTCAAGCTGAGCGCTCCGTACAAAATAATAAGGCCAAACGGATTCAATAGCTGAATGCCGGTCATGATTTTCGTAAGCGGCAGCATGATAACTTGGAACGGTACAAACAAGCCCAGCAATAAATAGAAATAAATGATTTTATAATAGGTTTTATGCGAGTTTCTCGCTATCGCATAGGATACGGTCGGATTGATCAGCACGACTAGGAGAATGGCAAAGAACGTAATATAGGTCGTATTCCATACATAACCCCAATACTCGCCTTTGGACAATAGCTCGGCATAATTGTTGAAGTTCAGGCTCTGCGGCAGCGCAAAAAAGTTTTTTCCCGCTTCCGGCAGCGTCTTGAAGGAGTTCGTGAGAACGAGATACAGCGGACCAAGTATGATAATAATGCCCAGCGCCAGAACGACGTTGCGAAGTATTCTCCAGCCCAAGCCTTCGGATTTGATTGTCAGCCTCATTTTCCGTTCACACCGCCTTTACGGGATAGCCAGATCTGGACAAATGACAGGACGGCGATGATGACGAACAGCACGACCGACTCCGCATTGGCCATTGCGAATTTCATATTTTGGAAGGCATCGTTGTAGATCATAATGCCAATCAGGTTGCTCGCCTTAATTGGCCCGCCTCCGGTCAGCGTATAAGCATAATCGAAGGAAGTAACCCCCGCCTTGATCGCCAGTACCATGTTGACCGTAATCGTCGGCACGAGAAACGGCATCGTAATGAACCGGAACCGTTTGAATGTCGAGGCGCCATCGATCCGGGCAGACTCGTACAGCTCATCCGGCACTGACTGCAGTCCCGCGATAAAGATAAGCGTAGGCAGCGCCACCGCCTGCCAAATGTTGACCAGCACAATCGCAATCAACGCATACTTTGGACTCGCCAGCGGGCTTTGATATAAAGCTGCAATATTCAGCGCCTCGCCGATTTTCGGCGCGATCCGGTAAAACATCTGATCCCAGATAAGGGACAGCGTAACGGCGCTTATCATCGCCGGCAAGAAAAAGACGGATTTGGTAAACGTCTTAAAGCGCTTGAGTGAATTCAAGCTGATTGCCAGCAGCAAGGATAATACCATCACGCCGATGACGAGCATCAACGCATATTTGCCCGTAACCTCAAGCGACTGCCAGAAGTTCGGGTTTTTGAACAGACTCAAATAGTTATCAAAACCTATGTAATTGTAACTTTTGCTAATCCCGTTCCAATCCGTAAAGCTGTAATTGATGCCGACGATGACGGCATATACGAAAAAGAACGAATACAAGATGACCGCAGGAAGCGAAAACAGGAAATAAGTAAAACGGTCCCATGAGAAGACTATCTTTTTGTTCATGCCGCACCTCTGTTCCTTTGGATTCGGATAGAAATAGGAAGGGGACAACTATTGAATTGTTGCGCTTCAAATGATCGTCCCCTTGCTTCTTACGGCGCGTTAGTTCGCGGCGTTTAACTTAATCGTAGCGTCGATATTTTGCAAATATTTCTCCACGCTTTGCTTCTCCAGCAGGAATGCCTGCGTCGTGCTGTACAGCTCTGTTACGATGTTGCTTGGAATCGTGGAAGCCATCCAGTCATGCACTTGGCCTTTGTTGATGAAATCGAGCAGCGGCTTCAAGTTGGCATCATCATATACCGTGCCCTCGATAATGGAAGGCTCCCCGGACAGATCGGACCATTTTTGCGCAACTTCCGGACGTGCAAGATAGTTAATGAACGTAATCGCTGCTTCCTTCTCCTCTGGCTTCGCTTTCGCGGATACGGAGAGAGCCGCGTTCACACCGCTGAGCACATTTGTCGTCTCAACCGTATCATTCGGCAGCGGGAATGCCCCGAATTTCAGGTCCGGATTCGCAAGCTTAATGTTGCCGCGGCCGTAAGAGCCGGAAATAATCATCGCCACCTGGCCGTTAGCGAAAGCTTCTTGCATCATCGCCGTGCTAGCGCCAGCTGCATCTTTATTGGCGTAAGTGAACAGCTCGTTCAGCTTGTTGCCGAATGCGAGGAATGCCGGGTTGTTCGCCACTTGAGCTTCGCCTTTGGCAACCTTCACCATTTCCTCTACGCCGCCTGGCACGTAAGCGATGTTCGTCGCTTGGAAAATGTGACCGACGTCTTTAATCGGCAGGTAAAGCGGAGTTACGTCGCTCGCCGCAAACTTTTTGCAGGCTTCGATAAATTCGGCATACGTCGTCGGAATAGCAACGTTGTTCTTCTCGAACAGCTCGATATTGTAATAGACGGCCATGTAGTTGCGGGCATACGGGAGCGAGTAATATTCGCCGTCTTCCGCAGGCGTCATCGCCAAGTACGATTTATTCACTTTCTCGATGAACGGCTGTCCGCTCAGCTTCTCGATATAGCCGTTTTTCACTTTTTCTTTAAATTGCAGTTGAGTCGGCCAGTCTGTGAACAACGGAGGAATATCGCCGGAAGCGACTCTCGCTGTCAGCACCTTAACAGAGTCAGGCACGGTGTTCATCTCGATTTTAATATTCGGATATTCTTTGGAAAAGTCCTCAATAACTGCCTTGTAGGCGCTCTGAATCGCTTCTTCCCCTTGCTGCTGGAAAAACTCGATCTTCACAACGCCGTCGCCCGAAGCTTTACCGCCGTTGCTATTAGTGCTGCTCTCGTTATTCGCTGCTTTACCGCAGCCGGCTGCTACAATCGTAAATGCAGCCAGCAACAGGCAAATCAACGTGAACTGTATTTTTTTATTCATCGTCGTCCTAGTCTCCATTCTCATTATGGTGTCGGATTTGACTGGCCGGACAGCTTGCCCGCAGCCTCGCTTCGGAAACGGGCAGCGCCTGCCTCCGGAGTAATCCGCTTATACAAAATTTCCCGCTGCAGCGAGTTGAACAGCTTAACCAGCTCAGCCCCGGCCGCCGATTCCGGCGGATCGATCGGGCTTCCCCGCTGCTCCACCAGAGCGAGGTAATCCAGTACCTTTCTTTGCGTTAAAGAAAGGGAATCTTTAATGCTGGCAATAACGGTAGGATTGTATGGCAGTCCAAAATAACCGCTTAACGATTTCGCCGCCTCAATATTGTTCGTGAAAAAATCGATGAACAGCGCCGCTTCATCCGGATGTGCCGAGCTCCTCGCGATTCCGTGGTAGAAGGACGGCTTAATGTACATGCCCCGCTCTCCCGATCCCGGATACATGGCAAGTCCGATCGGGAAGCCAAGCTGATTTTCCATAATATCGATCTGATTGCTCCAATACGTCTGCGCACCAAACGCCGTTAAGCCTTTTGGAAAGGCCCCGTCATCCAATCCCCTCGTGCTTTGCTCCAGCGCCGCTGTGCTGACAAGATCCTCATCCATCCAGCGCAGCTGCTGCTTGAAGAAGGCGACGAATAATTCGTCATCCTCATACCCTAGTCCGCTCCGCGAGCTGTTGTACAAGGATTTGCCCTGCTGTCTCAGCCACACCTGAAAGTGCTTGAAGGTCAGCGTCGTATCTCCGTATACGCCGGTACGCTGCTTGATCATCCGAAGATCGTCTTCGTATTGCTCCCAAGTATAGTCCGGGCCGGGCGGCTCCACCCCTGCCTCTTCCAGCAGCCTCGGATTGTAAAACATAACGAGTGCATTATTGCCGATATTAATGCCATAAGTGAGTCCGTTGACGGTTGCTCCCTGATTATGAACCGGATGGCTTGACCGCAGGTCAATGACATTCGATTCAATATACGAATTCAAAGGCAGCAGCAAATCCTTCTCGATATATTCTGAGATATCGGTGTAGTCGATGCGGATGATGTCGGGCAGGCTGTTCGTCGCCGCCATTACCGACAAATTGCCGGTATACGCGTCGCCCCAGAAATACTCCGCCTTAACACGGATACTCGGATGCGCCTGCTCGAACAATCGAATGACCGCTTCATTCTTCTCGACCGTCAATTGGGAGTTGGCCCAATAAGTCATTCTCAGCGTTACGGGCTCCGGACTTTCAGACGCACGGATAGAAGACATCCGTTCCCGGTCGAATACCGAGCCCGTGCCCATTGCGCTCATGCATAGCGTCAGAACGACCGCCACCAGCAGCAATATTCCGATTCCGATTTTCCTCATGTGCACCATAGCGCTGCTTCCTTTACGAATAAACTTACTGCCCTTCCGCAATTTAAGTCTCAGCTTCCGTTCTAGTCCGTTTCGGCGATAGCCCGGT
This sequence comes from Paenibacillus sp. NPDC058174, assembly GCF_042883865.1. Lineage (NCBI taxonomy): Bacteria > Bacillati > Bacillota > Bacilli > Caryophanales > Paenibacillaceae > Paenibacillus > Paenibacillus sp. NPDC058174. The sequence goes on along the minus strand of NZ_JBHVUY010000004.1, from coordinate 621,236 downwards.
TGGCTAGATTCGTCAGTACGATGTCGTCCATCGGCGGATTGTGCAAGCCCGCTCTAACGTCCCTGTACATGCGCTCCAATGGCAGGCTGCGGGACAGGCTGAGGCCTCCGACGATGCGCATCGCCTGATCCACAATACGAACGGCCGCATTGGTCGCGATGTACTTGGCCAAGCCGAGATCAGTTCGCAGAGAAGCCCGGTTGTCCGGCTCCTTATCCCAGCGGTCCGCCGTTTGATACAGATAGCTTCTGGCGGTAATGAGATCGATCTCGATCTGCGCCAGCTGGCGCTTCACATTAGGCAGCTCTGCGATCGGAACGGTCAGCGAGTTCGGCTTATGCTTCCGGGCGAAGGCCAGTGCAAAATCGCGGGCACCATATGCAATTCCGATATAGCAGGCCGGAATATGCAGCATCGTGCCTTCAGTCGGAGCAGACGGCGTACCCGCCGCAGACTGCTCCAGTCCGCGAATCGTCTCCGCGTCCGGGACGAATACGTCCTGCAGCAGGACGTCATGGCTGCCGGTCGCCCGCATGCCCATCGTATTCCACGTCTCAGCGACCTCTACGCCAGACCCGCTTCGCACGAGGAAGGCGCCGACCTTGTCGCTGCCTTCGATTCCCGCCGTTACGACGAACTGCTTCAGAATCGGACTAAGCGTACTGAACGTTTTGCGTCCGGTAATCAGCCAGCCGCCTTCTGTACGTCTAGCCGTCGTCTCCGGTCTGCCGCCGCGGGTCGGACTGCCGGTCGCCGGCTCGCTTGCCAGCTCGTTAATGACGACGCCGTTCTGGACAACGTCATTGCAAAGCTGTGCATAGAGTGATTCCGGCCATGCGCGGGACAGCCGCAGCTGCATCATCATATGAAGATGCCAGCCGACAGCAAGTGCCGTAGAGCCGTCTCCGCGGGCTAGCCGCTCCTGCGACAGCACCATTTCGTACGCCGATGCTTCTTCTCCTCCGTAGGTGTGCGGGACGGTCAGCTTCAAATACCCCGAATCCTTCAGGTCTTCAAAGTTCTCATACGGAAACGATCCCTCCAGATCATGCTTGGGAGCTCTCTCCGCGAATATCGACGCAAGCCGGTCCGCTCTTGCCGCGATTTCCGCTTCGCGTTCATTGCGGATGAATGCATCTGGTGTACCGGGTCGAGTCATGTTCACCCCTACCGCCTTTCCCATATTTCTGATGAATTTACTGTGCTTTATACCTATATTAAGCCTAATACCTATTCGAAAATAGGTAAAAAACCGTACTCTTTGTTGTAAAAATCCGTTCTTATTCCGACACGCCGCTTATCCGTTTCCGGTATTCGGCAGGCGAGCAGTCATAGATCTTCTTGAACACATTGGCAAAATATTGCGGGTCCTGCTCGAAGCCGCACCGCTCCGCGATTTCATACATTTTCAACTGCGGCAGCGACTCGATTAGCTCCTTCGCCTTCTCCATCCGCTTGACCGTCAGATAACGGGTATACTTCTCCCCCGTATCCTGACGGAACAGCTTGCCCAAATATTCAGAGTTCAGGAACAGGTGATGCTGCGCCAGCCATTGCAGCGATAATTGACGATTGTCCAAGTGATCATCGGTTAACTGCTTAATCCGGGCGATGACCCGTGAACGCTTATCCGAGCGCAGCTGGCCCTCTATAATGGCAGACAGCTCCTCCGTTATATAGTGCTGAATCTCCTGCAGCGTCTTCATTTGCCAGATGCGGACACCGTCACTTTCCTTCTTATAGCCAAAAGCAAGCGCCGCCTCCTTAAAGACAGCGTCAAGCAGCTCCATACAGCGGCCTGTCGCAAACTTCGCCTCTGGTCGCTTCTCGTACAGCGCATGGAAAAATACGGCCAGGCCGCTCTTGGCCTCCGCTGCCTCGCCGTTCCGAACTGCGGCCGCAATGGCCCGCACATATTCATCCTCTTCAGCGGACCAGACCGCTGCATTCGCAGCAGCCACAGGTTCATGGTCACCAGAGACTGCCTCTCCGCCTTCGGCCGCTGCATAAAATGTATTCACACGAGCCTGTTGACTGATGCCGCCGCTCTCGGCCAACTGCTGCTGCATCCCTTCCCACTCGCGCTCCTTACTCCGATGAACATCAAGCTCTGCTGTCACCTCATGCAGCACCTCGATAATTTCCTCTTCATTGCTTGGCTTCAGCAAATAGTGCTTAACCCCGAACTTCATCGCCTGCGCGGCCAGCTCAAACTCCCCATAGCCCGACAGGACGATGAAGGCGGTGCCGGAAAACTCCGATTGCGTCTTCTGAATAAGCTCCAGACCGCTTAACTTCGGCATCTTAATATCGGTAATGACGATATCCGGACGCTGCTCTGCAATTGCCTGGTAAGCCAACAGACCGTCCGGCGCCGTTCCCGCAAGCGTCAGTCCAAGCGACTCCCAATCGATCATTTCGGCGATCCCTTCGCGGATCATCCGTTCGTCATCTACTACCAGCACTTTATAATTGCTCATCCCGCTGCCTCGCTCTCCGTGATGACCGGCAAAGATATCCGTATTGTCGTTCCTTGATCCAGTCCCCGATGAATGCTAATCCCGTATTGATCCCCATACAGCAGATGGATTCGCTCGTGGATACTCCGCAAGCCAAACCCTCCGCTTGACTTCCCTTGCTCTTCCTTGCTGCTTCCGGCACCAGCGGCTGCAGATGGCCTGCCCTCGGCCGCATCCAAATAACTGGCGTCCATACCCGGTCCGCGATCTGTAATCCATAGATCAAGCCGGTCGCCGAATCTCTCGCCGCTGATCGATATCTCACATTCGCCCGTCATCTCATCGATGCCGTACTTCATGCAGTTCTCCACAATCGGCTGCAAAATCATGCTTGGCAAATACAGCTCCTGAAGCTCCTTGGCAATCTCAATTTCATAGCGCAGCCGGTGCTCAAACCGGAATTGCTGAATCGAAAAATAGTTGTTCAGATGAGTGATCTCATCCCCAAGGGTGACGATTTCCTTGCGGCTAATCGTATTGCGCAGCATGTCGCCAAGCGCCTTGACCATTTTCGAAATGGCAGCTTGTCCGTTCCGTCTAGCCAGCCAGTTAATCGAATCTAGCGTATTATATAAAAAATGCGGATTCAGCTTCGCCTTAAGCGTCTCGTATTGCGACTCCTTCAGATGAATCTGCTTCACATAGTTTTCTTTAATCAGATGATCAAGCCGGTCCGCCATCTTTGAGAAATTAATCGTAAGCAGACCGATTTCATCCGGCTTCTTCACCGGAACAGGGTGGATGGAGGAGAAATCCCCTTTCTCTACTTTAGCCATCCGAAGCGTCAGCTCCTCCAGCGAGCGGGTTATGCTTCTGGAGAAAATAAGTCCAAACCAGATGAGCACGGCGAAGATACATCCGTACAAGACGAGCAATATCCGCCTCATAAAGACCGCGGCTTCGAATAACGATTCATACGGAACAAGATGAATGAACGTCCAGCCTGTATAGGTAAGCGTTGAGTAGGTTGCCAAATATTTATGATTTTTCACGCTAAGCATGCTGTACGGCTCCGGGTTTCCCGCTTTCTCTCCATTGCGGAAGCCGGCCGGCAGCTCGACAGACAAAGCTTCGCCCGTGTCGGAATAGACCGGCTTCTCTCCATCCTGAATGATGAGCGAGGTATTGTAGCGGGTGCTCTTCTTATCCTTCAAGCTAACCACCTGGCTGGCTTCCACCCGGATAATAAGCGTACCCAGCGGCTGCAAGTCCATATTCTGAACGGCGCGGATTTGCCGTACCGACAAAAACGTCATCGGCTCCTTGCCCCCGACCCAATAGCTGGCACCGGCTTTATCGGCCGCTAGGCGGAGCATCTCCGAGTCATGCGCCGGCACCGGGGCATCAGCGAGCGAGCCCGCCAAATATTCATTGCCGCTCGTATCCACGATTACAATCGACTTAATCGAATAGTCGTGAAACGGATAGGTGAGCAGCTTTTGCTTCAAGGCGCTGACCGCTGTCAAATATTCCAGCGTCCCTTTTTCATGCTTGATCTGCTTCAGCCGCTCTTGAATATCGGGATCACTGACGAGGGTGAGCGTAAACTTGTCGATCTCGTTCAGTTTCTCTTCCATCCGCTCCGAATACAAATAAAGCTTGTCGCTCGCTTCCTCATAGACAAGCCGTTCATATAATGTCTGCATTCTTTGAACATACAGCAGGCCGACAAAACTAATGGCAACGGCCCCGATAATGACGAACAGCACCAGCTTGTGCCGCAGCTTGAGTTTCATGGCTCACCTTCCCTAATGATGGAGAAAAAGGCTTTCGCAGCAAGCTGCCGGCATTGCCGCCCTTGCCGAAAAGCCTAAGCCTGATCGATATGTATATCCCTATTAATCCGATATGCTTTGAATACTAGCATTCTAGCAAGCTTCACTAGACGTGTCAATTTACTGATCCGGCAATCGCTCGCTAGACATCTTCCGAATAGATTTGCAGCATTTTCCCCAGCGTATCTTTCAGCTCCTGACGCAAGCCAGCCGGCTCGATAATTTCTGCATCCTCGCCAAAGCTGAGCAGCACCCGGATGAGCCATCTGGAATTGTCTGCATCGCGAAGCTGCAGCTTGATCGTCATCGATCCGTCTTCGTGATAGGCTCGTTCCTGGTTGTTGAAATAATCCAGCGCCATGGCAAGCGACTGTTTCGTAAAACGCAGCACAACGTCCACAGGCTCGGCGCCTTCATTATGGAAATAGGGCCTGCGGTCTTCCGGAGCCAGCTCGACTCTGCGCTGGAAGTGCTCCGCCAGCACCTTCATATCCGAAATTCGCGACAGCTTGAATTCTCTGAAATCATTCCGTTCCCTGCAAAAGCCGTACAAATACCACGCTTGCCGTCTGAACTTCAGACTAGCCGGTTCTACGCTGCGCTTCGTCCGCTCGTTTTTCCAGCTGATATAATCGAATTGAATAACCGTCCTTTTCTTAATCGCCTCTCTTAGGTCGCGAAGTAGCTGGTTGTAAGAAGGGTGGCCGCCCATCTCCAGATTGAGCACCGGATCGGCGTTATCCCTTTGTATCGTTTGCAGCTTGCGTACCGTATCCATCGCCTGCTCGTCCTCAAAGACGGTCGACAATCCGCTCAGTACAGTAATAAGCGTTTCCGCGTCAAAAGCATTCAGCAGGCTTTTGTCCATTTTATAGGAGTCGATAATGCCGTAACCGCCGTTCACGCCCTGATAGGATACGACCGGTATGCCTGCCGCACTTATCGCTTCAATATCGCGATAAATCGTTCGCTGCGACACTTCATACTTGTCAGCCAGCGCGGAAGCCGAAATGACTTCATTGTTCAATAACATGTAAATCATGGATATGAGACGTTCTAGCTTCACTCGTGTACTTCATCCTCTACAATTGGCCCTTAGAAGGCCTAATATTGAGGTTATTATACCATTTATTTGCTGCGGGTCAGGCAGAAAGATTCCGCTGTCCGTTCATGCTATAATGGCAACAAAAAAAGAATTGAGGCTGACCCGTGATTGTATTCATTTCCCTGCTCATCTTGGTATTGATGGCAGCCTTCTTGATAATTGTTCTATATCCTCCGCTTGGAAAAAGGCCCTCGGCTCTGCTCCGCAGCCGGTATCAGCGCTATCCGAATTATAATGGCAGCAAGTTCCATAATGAGATTCCCACCTCGAAAAGCATGAAGCCATCCGAAATGGCGAAGGTGATGGCCGATATGGCCAAGGGCGATCCTTTACGAAAGCCAAGTCGTCCATTAGAAACCGTACCGTTCCGTCCGGAGAAAACAGGCGAAGCCCGCGTCGTATGGCTCGGCCATTCGGCAGTATGGGTCGAGCTTGCAGGCAAGACCTTGCTGCTTGATCCGATGTTTGGCCGCTCTCCGTCGCCGTTCCCGATATTCGGCAACGGCCGCTACAGCCGTAAATTGCCGTTTGATATTAGCCAATTGGGCATGATTGATGCCGTCGTCCTCTCGCATGACCATTATGACCATCTTGATTACGGCACGATTCGCAAGCTGAAGGACAGGGTCCGGCGCTTTATCGTGCCAGCGGGCGTGAGCATCCATTTGGAAGCATGGGGCGTACGGCAAGAAGCGATTGAAGAATACGGCTGGGGAGAAACGGCCGAATTTGAAGGCTTGAAGCTCGTCTGCGCGCCAGCCAGACATTTCTCAGGGCGCAATATCATCGGCGAAAATTCCTCTCTATGGTGCTCATGGATTATTGAAGGCGGCGGAGCGAAGCTGTTCTTCAGCGGTGACAGCGGCTACGGTCCTCATTTCCGTGAAATCGGGGAAAAATATGGCCCGTTCGACCTCACCTTGATCGAATGCGGCCAATATGACGAGCGCTGGCGCGACATTCATATGCTGCCCGAGCAATCGGTGCAAGCCCATCTCGACGTTCGGGGGAAACGGATGGTGCCGATTCATTGGGGCGCATTCACGCTCGCCGTCCATGACTGGCATGACCCCATTAACCGGGTCGTACGAGCGGCTGAGCAGCGGGGCATCGAGCTGGCCACTCCGCGAATCGGCGAACCGGTCGCTATGCGCTCCGCGCGCTTCCCTGCCTCCGTCTGGTGGCAATAAAGCGCCGGGCTTGCCGGACTGCAAAGCAAATAAAAAGCATCGATTCCAGGGAGCTGATCCGAGGAACCGATGCTTTTTTTAGCATACCTAATAATAAATCGCCTTAATGTTTAACGGCAATGGTCACAATCTCGCAAGGCCCGACCGGCACTTGCACGTAGGATTGCGACTTGCCATCTGCATGAACAGTCAGACCTTCGCCTGCCTGCTCCAGCACATCACTCTTATACGCCCCTTCAACCGTTGCGTAAGCAGCACCCGCCAGCTTCAGCTCGGCAGAAGCTGCATTCATGTTATACCATCTCGCCATGTAATCGCCGGACTGCTCGCTTACCTTCAGCGAGCTGAACGCCAGGCCGCTTCCTTCCCACTGGAACAAAGCGCCTGCCGGAGCAAGCTTTCCGGAATGAATGCCCGTCTGGCTGACCGTCCAAGGCGCTTGGAACTGGTAAGCCCCCGCATAAGCGCCCGAAGCGGCACCGTCTCCGTTATGCGGCAGAATGACTAAGCTGAATTGCTGCTCGCCCAGACATTGCGCTTCCGGTGTCGGGAATACGCCCCAGTCGCCAAGCTCGGCAACTGCGCGAAGCAGTGTAACGGCGATGGACTGGCGTCCGTCGCGCAGCACCTCGTACTCATTCAGGCCGAGGTTCGCTACCGTCAGACCTGCTCCTCCGTGACTCACGTCAACGAATGCCTGCTGATGCTGAGCGTTGCTTGGATTGCTCCACTCCGGCGCCGGCTCGTTGTCGCGGCGGACAACCTCGAAGATCGAATCCGCATGGTGGTATGCTGAAGCGAGATCCGTCGGGAACAATACGCGAACCCGGTGATCCTTCGCCTGGTTGTTGAAGGAAGACTTCCACTCGAGTCCTTTGCCTTCACGGGTCAATGCAATCTCAGTGCGGATGACAAGCGGAACCGTCGTCTCCGTACGCTGCGATTTGCGGTCCGGGAAATAGACCGCTTCTTGTTTCTCTACTTCGAAATTAGGCTCAGCGGAAGCCGGAATCGCCCATTCATGAATGATCTCGAAGGAAGCGCGGTATGGCGTATCCTCCACCAGTCGAATGCGTGCCGGCAATCCCTTCGTCGTCAATGCCTGCTCGCCGTTCGGCTGCTTGTACATATATTCGTTGCCGATATCGCCGGTATTCTCGTATACGCCAAGATCGGTGTAGACCTGACCATTGCGCTTATCGGTCAATTGGAACGACCCGTCGCTATTGATGTCGACCCGAAGCCATTCATTTTCCAGCGCATTCTGGCCAGATGCCAGTGATACGGAGGCCTGCTCTGCTGCTGTTGCAGCTACAGCAGCTTTGCGGACATAACCGTAAGCAGCCAGACCAAGCGCTGCAACGTCCTTTGCTTCGAACGTAAGACGTACTCTGCGAGCCATATAAGGCTGACGGAACTTGTCGTCCGGCAGCTCATAGCCGAAGTGAAGTCCCATATCGGTCATGCTGTGAGCAACTGCGCCGCCGTTATGGTCAACAAGCTCCCGGCCCGTCACATCAACGGCGTACATCATCTGATTCATCGTCTCCAGCAAGTGGCCGTCACGGAAATAGATGCGCTCGATATCGAGCTCAATGCTCACGACGCCGCTGCGGCTCCAGCCCGTCGTATTGTAGACGACGAACGGAACAGCCGCCTCACCGTATTGCTGGAATACGGAAGTATCGACAGCATCAGCGACAACTTGCTTGCTCTCGTCGATGATCGCTTTCGCTACATGGCGGCTCTTATCAAAGCGGGTCACCATCTCGCGGTGAACCTCGTCGACGCTGCAGCCGCAAATGCTGTCATGCGGATGGTTCTGCATCAGCGTCTTCCAAGCATACGTAAACAAATGATGCGGATATTCATGGCCGAGCGAGTAAGCAAATGCAGCGAGCGGCTCTGCTACGCGCTCCAGCATCGCTTGTCCCAGCTGATTCATTTGCTTCAAGTACACCCGTGCGGATGCCGTATTCACGAGCGTTGACCAGCCGTCCGTACGCTGACTGCGAAGCTCGCCCTTCACGACGGACAGCTCGCGGGTCATCGATGCGTTCACGGAAGCCAAGTAGTCCTCGAAGTTGGAATGAACAAACTCCGTGTCCGGGTATAGCTTCCGCGCCATCTCCAGCGCAGCGGGCAAATCCCGTTGGATCGGCTGGTGGTCGCAGCCGTTCATGAACAACAATTGCCCCGTAGCGGCATATTTCTCCGCATCGGCAAGCTTGCGCTCCCAATATTCCTTGGCGCTTGCTTCGTCCGCCGGCACTTCATTGCCGTTGGAATACCAGTTCGCGAAAAGGATGCCGAGTACACGGGAACCGTCCGGCCCTTCCCAGATCAGCTCCGAGAACGAGGATTCGTATTCCGAATCCGCTACTGTATTATTGAAGCCTGTCGGCTTCACGCCTCTTCCGAACACAGCGTTGTCAATGCCTGCTTGGCGCATCAGCTGCGGCGCTTGACCAATATTGCCGAACGTATCCGGGAAATAGCCGACTTTGGCAATCGTACCATAGCGGCTTGCATCCTGATGTCCAATCTGCAGGTTGCGGACATTCGCTTCACTGCTCGTCAGGAAGGCATCCTGCAGGATGTACCAAGGGCCGATTACGATTCGGCCTTCTTTAATATACCGCTCCAGCCGTTCCCGGTTATCCGGGCGAACCTGCAAATAATCTTCCAAAATAATCGTTTGTCCGTCCAAATAAAAGCTTTTGAATTCCGGATCAGTCTCCAGCGTATGAAGCAGCGTATCCACTAATTTGACGAGCAGTACATGATGCTTCTCGTATGGCAAATACCATTCCCGGTCCCAATGGGTATGCGAGATGATATGAGCAGTCCGTTTGTAGGTCATCGTTCAGACCCCTTTCTATACTCATTAATTCTTAGCTGTTAAGCGAGGTCACCGTAATACTAGACTCGTGAGGCCGATAGACAGAAAGCAGCCGGCCTTGGGGATCCGTTGCAAACAATACCGATCTTTCTTTCGGAAGCTCGAAAGCATACCCGGAGCCGGTAACAGGATCCTTCACTTCAATGTCTGCATGGCGCCCAAATTCCGAAACGAAGATGAACAGCGAGCCGTTCTGGAACTGAAGCTTGCGCCCGTATACGCCAGGCAAGTCGCCGCCTTTGATCCATTGCAGCTCCTGTGAACAGCCCGAGGAGGCTAAAGCATACTTATATAGTGCTGTAAGTGTCTCCGTACGATCGTTCAGCTCTACCGGCAGCGGGCACCAGATAATGCGTCCTTGGCCAAGCGGCAATTCTCTCAAATTGTCTGCATCTGTATCGGTCTCGCCTTTACGGGATTCCTTCCACACTTGCGCAATCCGGCGGCTGCCGTAAGAAACCGGCCATACCCGGTCGCCGATACGAAGCTGCTCCTCGCGCACGACGTTCTTAAGCTCTCTTTCTCCGAACAGCTCCGAATGACGGTCAATTGGCCGCCAATACGCATCCAGACTGGTTGGTCCCGTCAGCAGCAATGTCGCTCCCGACTTCTCGATGCAGCCGAGCAGCTGTTCGAACTGCGCGTCATCCAGGTTATGGGCACTTGGCAAAATGACCAGCTTGGCAGGATTCGCTTCCAGCTCATGCAAGTGGTATTCCGATATGCCGCGGAACGGCTTGTTCAGCTCATAAGCAAGTACTCTTGTCGCTTTCGTCGTTGCATCAAAGGCCAGCTTGCGGTTAGAGAAGTCATTGGAGTACGGGAATACGACTGCCGTATCCTCCAGCTCCCGGCCAGTGAATAAATCCCGGATTTCTGCCATGAACCGGCCGAAATCATAGGATACATCGGCCTCCGGCTTCTCCGTGCCGTCCGCGCGAACCGCTCCGATATGAGATTCATTAGCATTGTCCATATAGAAGTTGGTGTTCCAGATCCACTGCACAGCGCCTGCGCCGCCAGTCGAGAATGCATACGCATATTTGCGCTCTAGTATGTTCCGCAGCTCAGCCTCGGAGCGCTTCGCCCGGCCTTCCGGCGTCTCTACGTACATAATGCCGGTCTCCTGCACAAGGTTCGGCTTGTCCGCTGTCTTCGCAAAAATGCCGTCCCAGACGAGATAATCGTTCAGCCACCAGGAATGAACGGTCGTGTAATCAACCGCCTCGCCATAGAAGAATGGAGAAGGCCGCTGCGCGCCAAGCGCCTCGTCCTGACCGACCGTTACCATATGGTCCGGGCATTCCTCTTTGATAGCATCATACAATTCCTTAGCCCAGCGGTTGTGCATATCCATGGAGAACAGGACGTAATCCAGCCAGCGCGTCCCTTTCTTGCCTTGGTGCATATCCTGAACGTCGAAGTTGATTTCTTCCGGCTCTGGCGGTACCGCCGACTCGAAATCCGGCAATTGCTCCGGCGTCATGTTCCATACTTTCTGAAGCCTTGTGATGGAGCCATGACGCTCCTTCAGCCATGCCGCATAGGCAGCCTGCTCGAATGAATCACGCGCCGATCTTGGACCGTCCGAGAAAATCCGCGGCGGATCAAACATCGAAGGCTCGTTGATCAAATCCCAGTCGACATGCTTCGATTGACTGTGACGGGAGATGATCGACCGGATGAACCGCTTCTGAGCTTCCACGCTCCGCGGGTCCAGATACGGATTTTTCCCTTCCCAGGTTTCCGGGGTGAAGGAGAAGAACGTGAAGGTCACCTGCAGATCATGACGCTTTGCGGTTAAAAGGAAGGCATCGATTGCGCGAAGCGCTTCCTCGGAAGCATGTCCGTCTACCTGCATCACATTGCGGTAGGCGGTCCATATGCCGGTACGAATCCAGTTGATGCCGGCCTTTCGCATTTGCACCATATCGCGTTCCCAGACCGAAGCATTCGGCAGGAATAGAAACTTCCGCGCCACATCTGAGGTCATATAGGTCATGCCGACAACCGGCATCGGGCGGCCGTCCTTGATGAAGTAATCACGTTCGCAAGTAACGGGGCTGCCTGAGGCAAGCAGCTCGCGATCCATGCCCCAGAAGCCTTGACGAAGCACGCGCCGCTCACCCGTCGATGACTCGGCAATACACTCGACACTGTAATAGCCGCTCTCAAGCGTAAGCGGAACAGGCAAGCGAAGAATTAGCTGCTTGCTTGTCGCTTCCTCTTGCAGACGGTTCGACCAACGCTGCTCCGAATTGTTCTCATGCTCGACAGAGACAATAAAACTCCAGCTTGCAGAAGCTTTATCTGCACTGTAATGACAGCTAAGCTGCTGCATTTGCAGCGTCAGCATCGCCCGTTCACCCGGCTCGTAGGAAGCATAATTTGGCTTCAGCCACAGCTCTGTTACGCCTGCGCTGCAATAAGCCGCCCAGCGAAGCAGCTCTTGAACGCCGCCGCCTTGCCAGAAGGCTTCGGTCAACGGCTGGTTAACGAACAGCCAACGGGCACCGGCGAAGGCACCCTTCGTGTTCTCCCACAATAGTACAGGGGCGGCAACTTCTCTTCCTTGGGAAGAAACGCCCTTAAGCAGCGGATACAAATGAGCATCCATCGGACCTGCCGACCCCATTTGATGCGGCAAGTCACTGCTTTTGGATACATGAGGCACCAGATTCCACGTAGGCGAAGCTTCAAACAGCGATTCCTTGCCCGCTAGCAGCGGAATATCCGCCATAGCCGACAGCGTGCGGATTGGAGCGGCATCTACCGGCAGGGCTTCATGAATTTGCAGCTCGCGGTGATAAGCTGTCTGCGCAGGTTCCGCCTCCCACACCCCAGCTTCATTACGCGATACTGGAATTTGAAACGGCGCTCCGCCAACGCTGATCAGACCGCCGCCGCGCCGCAGGTAGGAGATAATATCACTCCAGGCTGCCTTCGGGAAGTAAGGCGCGTGCAGATTAATAAAGCTGCCGCCGCCATCCGCAGCGAGCGCTTCGCCTAGACCGTTAGCGTCAACGGCAAGCAAGCTCCCCGCAAGGAGCTGCTCTGCTGCCGAATCGGGGCGGGATGCCGCCGGGAATGAGGGATCGTAGAAAATGATGGCGTTATGGCTCATAGCAGCTCGTCCTTCATCGCCTGATACACAAGCTGCGAGAACAGGCTGTTCGACCAAGCAAACCATTTGCGAGTGAACTGAGTTGGATCATCCGAATGGAAGCCTTCATGCATATAGCCGGTATCTGCATCGGTTGCCTCCAGCATATCGATCAAAGCGAGCTTCTCTTCGCTGCTCGTTGCCGTAATGCCTTGCATCGAGAGCGCCATATGCCAGATATAGCCTGGAGGCGTATGCGGGCTGCCGATTCCTTTGGCCGCTTTCCCCTCGTAATAGAACGGATTCTCCTTGCTGAGCGCGAATCTTCTTGTGTTCTGGTAGATCGGATCGTCTGCATTCGTATATCCCAAGTAAGGGATAGAGATCAAACCCGGCGTACCGGCGTCGTCCATCAGGCAGTAGTTGCCGAAGCCGTCTGTCTCATAAGCATAGATCGGGCCAAACTCCGGATGACGGTAAATACCGTACAGCTGAATGCCATGATCCACGTCTTCCTCCAGCTTTTTCAGCTCCTTCACCAGATCCATATCACGGAATACCCATTCCGCAATATCTCTCATTTGGCGAAGCGCGACGACAGCAAACATATTATCCGGAATGTTGTAGTGGAAATCGCAGGCATCGTCGCTGGAGCGGAAGCCCGACCAGATCATGCCGGTATAATTGACAGGCATGCCAAGTCCGCTATTGCGCAGCGAATCGGTCGGAATGCCGTTATCCCGAACGAAACGGTACGGCGACAGCTCGAAGTGGCGCTGCTCTGTTTTCCACAGCGAGACGATCGTGCGCATCGCGGCCTTGAAGCCGGAATCGAAAATATCCGTCAGCTCGGTTTCTTTCCAGTAAGCATGGGCAAGACGCATCGAGAAGCAGATCGAATCGAGCTCGAACTTGCGCTCCCATACCCATGGGGACATATCCGTCTCATCCGTCGTATTCCAGTGCCAGTCATTGTCCGTCTCGTTGAACGCGTTGGCATACGGATCGATCTGAATGTATGCGATATGGCGCTTAATCAAACCGCTCAATATACGCTGAAGCTCTTTGTCTTGCTTCGCTAGCGGTACATAATGAATAACCTGCTCAACGGAGTCGCGCAGCCACATCGCCGGAATATCGCCGGTAATGACGAAGGTCGTGCCGTCCTCCATCAGCTTCGTAGTCGTCTCAAGCGTGTTCGGAAAACAGTTCTTGAACAGCTGCAGCAGCTTCGGACGATGCGCCAGCTTCTGCTCCGCTTCCTCCAGAACGTCTTGTACGGCCTTTGGCAGTGTGAGCTTCGGCATCGGGATTTTCGGTAGTCTAAATTGCTCCATAGTAGTTAGATGCTCCTTTGCAGACAGATGAGTAAACTATTCCTTAACGGCGCCAACCGTCAAGCCTTGAATGAAATAACGCTGGAAGAACGGATAAGCGAATACGATTGGACCTGTTGCCAGCACAACCATCGCCATACGCGATGTATCCTGAGGCATCGATTGCAGTACGCCTACGCTAAGCGACGTATTTTGCGCGTTCTGCATAATGAACTGCATATTATTTTCAATCCGCATCAGCATGGACTGCAGCGGCACTAAATTCGGCGTATTAATGTACAGGAGTGCATTAAACCAGTCATTCCAATAGCCCAGCGTGCTGAACAAAGCGATTGTGGCCAGACCCGGCAGCGCCAAAGGCAGCACCAGCTTGAAGAAGATGCCGAACTCCCCTGCACCATCAATTCTGCCCGATTCGATAATCGCGTCCGGCACCATCGTCGAGAAAAACGTGCGCAAAATCATAATATAGAAGGCGTTGACCGCCAGCGGCAAAATAAGTGCCCAGATCGAATCCTTCAACCCTAGCAATTGCGTAACGATAATGTAGGTCGGCACCAGGCCGCCGTTGAACAGCATGGTGAAAAATGCGAAGAATGCAAAGAAATTGCGGTATTTAAAGTCACGGCGCGATATCGCGTAAGCGAAAAGCGCAGTAGCCACGACACCGATGACCGTGCCGATCACCGTTACAGCAATCGTTACACCATAGGAGCGAAGCAATTGGTCGCCTGCTTTGAATAAATAGCTGTAAGCCTCTACGCTCCACTTTTCCGGAAACAGGCTGTAGCCGTTTCTAGCGAGCGTATTCTCGTCCGTAAAGGAAATAACCATAACGAATATGAAAGGAAAGACGCACATGAGAGCAAAAATACCGGCCATGGCATGAAAAATAACGCTCCATACCGGGCTTAGCTTATGAAAATCACGGCCTTTCGCCGATTGAGATTGAATTTGAGTTTGAGCGGACACAGCGGTTTTCCTCCCCTCGCAATGCTTAACTGTTCAACTGGATAGCCGGAAGGACTAGAACAAAGCATTGTCTTTGTTGAATTTGCGGACAATTCCGTTCGAAGTAATGACGAGAATGAAGCCGATAAGCGACTGATACAGGCCTGCAGCCGTACTCATCCCGATCTCGCCTGTCGATTTCAGACCGCGGTACACATACGTATCGATAACGTTCGTCACGCTGTACAGCGTTCCCGAATCCCTTGGCACTTGATAGAACAATCCAAAGTCCGCGTAAAAGATTTTGCCGATCGCAAGCAGCGTCAATATCGTCATCAGCGGCGTCAGCATCGGAATCGTAATGTTGCGGATTTGCTGCCATTTATTTGCGCCGTCAATCATTGCAGCTTCATACAGCGATTTATCAATGCCCATAATGGCCGCCAAGTAAATAACGCTGTTATAGCCGACCGATTTCCACAAGAAGACGACGACGATAATAATCGGCCAATAGGTGGGGTCGGAATACCAGCTCACGGGATCAAGGCCGAATGATCCGGCAATCCGGTTCACGACGCCCCGGTCCACGCTCAGGAAGCTGAATACGAAATAGCCAACGATGACCCAGGACAGGAAGTAAGGCAGGAACATGCCTGTCTGATAAATTTTCGCCAGCTTCTTATTCGTAATTTCCGCCAGAACAATCGCCATCGCAACGGCAATAATAAGTCCCAGCACGATAAAGAAGATATTGTACACGACCGTATTGCGCGTAATGATATAAGCGTCATTCGTGCTGAACAAAAACTTGAAGTTTTGCAGGCCTACCCATTTGCTCTCAATAATGCTGGCCAGAAACCCGTCCCGGCTGTAGCGGTATTCCTTAAATGCGATAACCATGCCGGCCATCGGCAAATAGGAGAATAAGATAAACCAGAGCGTCGCCGGCAGTACCATAACCAGCATCGCTTTATTTTTATTGATGTCTTTGAAAAAACGCCCAAAGGCTCCCATGTGATCACCTCTCTGCTGTTAAATGAATGAGAGAAGGTATGAATCGATAGACTGCCGACCCATACCTTCCCGCTAAATTACTTGTTGGCAGCTCTCCACTCGTCAAGCTGGCGCTGCGCCTCAGCCGTCACTTTATCCAGTCCGGCTGCCTTGAATTTCTCGATAGCGCGCGGCAGGTACACATCAGGGTCAACCGTACCTGTCATTAATGCCGCCCAGAACTCTTGCTTCACGTTGTTGACGGCTGCAATTTCCGTCGCAACCTTCGACGTATCGAAGTTGAAGCCAAGCAGCGGAGCTTTCGTGCCCGCATCGTTAAACTTCTTGAACTCCTCCCACTTGTTCGCAGGGTCAGTCGGATTCAAGTAAGTGAGCATAACGTTGCCGAACGAGAATGTCGGCATGTCATAGTTTTTGGACTCATCCAGATTTTCCATCACATTGTCGCTTACTTTCTTGTAGTGAACGCCTTCGATACCGGAATCAATCATGTTGCGAAGAACAGGATCGGTATTCAACAGGTTCAAGAACTGCATCGCTTTCTCCGGGTATTTCGTATTAGCGGAGATAGCCTGCATCGAGCCCATTACGGACCAGTTGTAGATCAAAGCGTCGCTGGCCGGTGTGGATACGACCGGATAGCCGTAGCTTGCGGACCACAGATTGTCTGCGAACGGCTGCGAAGTTGCACGGTCTGCAAACCATTTGCCCGTCGCTTGCAGATCTGTCAGCGAATCCAGCGTTGCTGCTTCCGTAGGGATGTAGCCGGCTTTATAGTATTTGTGCATCGTTTTCAAAATTTGCTTCATCTCAGGCGTTTCCAGTACGTTCACGATTTTGAAATCGGTCGTGTTAACCGGTACGGCCATCGGAAGCTTCTCAATGACGTAATCATAAGGAATGTAAGGCATTTGATTCTTATCTACGGCAAGCGGATAAATGCCCGGCTCGCTAGCCTTAATTTTTTGGAGCAGCGGCTCCAGACTTTCTAGCGAGTACACATTGGCAATATCCAAGTTGTACTTGTCGAGCATATTTTTGTTGAAGCGCCATACTTCTTGAGCAGGAAGCTCCTTGTTGGCAGGAATGCCGTAGTTGTGACCATCAACCTTGGAGCCTTCCAGGAACGCCGGGTCAAGAACATCTATGATGCCTTGGCCGTATTCCTTAAGCAGATCATCAATCTGCAGGAATGCCCCTTTTCTAGCGTTCTGAACGTAATCGAATGCCCATGAAGCTGTGAACATAATGTCTACCGCTTCACCGGAAGCAGTCATCACTTGCAGCTTCTGTGCGTAGTCGCCCCAGTCTACCATGCTCATTTTGATGGTAACGCCGATTTTTTCCGCCGTATATTTGCTTACTTCAGCCATAACTTTATCTACATCTTTCTGCGGCGTGCCAATCGTGTACCATAGCAGCTCAACCGGCTTTTCCGGCGTGCCTTCCACTTTGTCCTTGCCCCCGCAAGCGCTTAACACAATCGACATGACCATCAGCAGCGCAAGCGCCGGTATGAAGCCTTTTTTCTTTCTGCTCATCGTAATCCTCCCGTGTGTATCGTAATGCGAATCATCATGATGCAGCCCTCGAGAAAGCGGTTAACTGCCCGCCCCCATTTCAAGAATCCGTTTTCAAAGGCTAATATAAAAGTACCGGATGAAAAGGGTTTCAAAAAGACAACAAAGTAAAGATATGATGTACAAATTAAAGAAAAAACTGCTCCAATCTTTAAATTAGAGCAGTCCTTTGTAATCCGTTGGGGAGATGCCGACGTATTTCTTAAATTGTTTGTAGAAATAGCCAGTCTCCCAATATCCCACTCGAATGGCAATTTCCTGTACTTTCAATGGGGTGTCCTTCAGCATTTCCTTCGCCTTGTCGATGCGGTATTTGTTGATATATTCCGTAAACGTCTCGTTCGTTTCCTTCTGGAACAGATGGCCGAGGTAGACGGGATGGATGTTGTACTGCTGGCTGAGTGTTTTCAGCGACAGCGGCTGCGCATAATTGTCATGCACATTGGCAAGAAGCTGCTGGATAATCGGACTCTTTACGTCCCTGTTGAGCGAATCCACTGTCAGCGTTGCTGCTTCCTTCACGGCAGCGGCGAGCTCCTCGATTTTGTCAGCCTGCATAATTTGCACGAAACCGGCCTTGTACAGCTCCGGCTGATCGGTGCGCTTAATTTCCTTCAGCTCCATCTTGAAGCGGATCATCATCTCAATTGCCATGCTTTGAATATAAGCTGGGGTTACGCCGTCGATCAGCTGAATCTGCTCGAATTCTGCATCAATCGCCTCATGCAGCTGCCCCAGCTCCTTGGCCTTGATCAGCTTGGAGAATGGCGACCAGTCCAGAGCAACCGCCGCTTGGCTTCTATTGCCGCTTCGCTCGGACAGCGATTCATAATCCAGCACGACCGGTTCGTCATGCAGCATAAAATACTCCTGCGCTTCCTTCGCTTGCGCGTAGCTGGCCGGTGCTCCGTCCTCTGTCTGCTCCACACTGCCGAGCGATATGCGCACCAGGTTTGATGACATTCTGCTCTGCAGGCTGTTCAGGACATCCAGCGCTTTCGCCTTGCCCTGCTCCCGATCCGAGAACAGGAAGATAATGACCTGATCCCCGTCAATATCAACGAAAGGCAGGATCGACTTGTCCTCGTCAGCCAGCTGCTGCACCGTGTCATAAAAAGGCTTGCTCGGGCTGTCTGTACGGAGCACTGCAACGGCAAGATACGGGGCATCCAGCCGAATGTTCAGCATTTCCGTCCGTTCGTTCAGCTCATATGACGCAATTCGGCGAGTCAGCCAGCGATACAATATATTATCTCTAAGAATGCCAATATCGTATTCACTAAACATCCGGTCCGGCCGGCTCTGATCCAGCTTGTTAATCGTATTCGCAAGCGTCTCCTGCAGCTCTTCAATATTGATTGGCTTGAGCAAATAGTTCTCTACACCAAGCTTGAGCCCGGACTTGATATAGTCAAACTCATTGTAGCCGCTTAATATAATGACCTTCAGCTCCGGATGAAACTGCCGGGCTTCGCGTATTAAAGATAACCCGTCCATGACCGGCATGGAGATATCCGTGAGTAAAATATCGACGGACAGCCCTTTAAGCGCTTCCAGCGCATCCCGGCCATTTTCCGCAGAGCCGACGATTTCCAGTCCGTAAGCCGGCCAATCGATAATATCGTACAGCCCTTCGATAATGAATGGCTCATCATCCACTAAGAATACTCTATACATGCTGTCCCTCCTGTTGTCCGGGAAACTCGATGCTCACCTTCGTACCTTCGCCCGGCACACTTGTCATTTCAAGTCCGTATTCATTGCCGTACAGCAGCTTTAACCGTTCATGGACGCTTCGCAGTCCGAAGGATTCTCCGGTCTCTTCAATAGCATCCAGTGAATGGCGGATTTGCGCCAGCCGCCCAGGCTCGATCCCGCTGCCGTTGTCCTCCATTTCGATGCGGATCCGGCCTTCCTGTTCCGATACGCGAATTTCGATCCGGTTATCAGCTCGATGGGGCTGCAGGCCATGTACGACATAGTTTTCGATGATCGGCTGCAGAGCCATCCTCATAATCCTTTTTCGCCCAAGACTCTCCTCGCATTGGATGTCATAGGACAGCTTGTCTTTGTAGCGGATGCGGAACAGCTCCAGGTAAAGCCGGGAAGTCTCAAGCTCTTCCTTAATTGTGCTCTCCCCTTTGGGCTGTACGAAACTTTTGAAGAGGACAGACAGGCTGTAGATCATGTCGCCGACATCCTTCGCCCCTTGCGAAATAGCCCGCATGCGAATGACTTCAAGCGTATTGTACAGAAAATGCGGATTAATCCGCGCTTGCAGCGCCGCCAGCTCCGTATGCTTCTGTTTAATCTCCGCGACGTAGACGCGATCAATGTGGCGGGCAAGCTCTTCAAGCATATCGTTGAAGCTGCGGGAGATTTGTCCCAGCTCGTCCTCCTTCTCATCATGGATACGAGCCGACAAATCGCCGCTCTCCACCTTGCGCATGAAGCGGATAATTTTATTCGTACGTTTCGCATAGTTGATGACGACAAGCACCGGAACAAGCAGCACTATTGCGATACAGATAGCGCTTATGAGAATAATGGTCTGCTTGAGTCCCTGGTAGGACGAAGCTATCTCTGCTTTGGGAGCAACTCCGACGACCATATAGCCGGCCTGATTTTGCGACAGCGTCGTAACTAGAGACTCCTGCTCCAGCATCGCTGTGTCATTAAGCGGATCGATTCGGTCCGCATAAGGATAACGGCTGCCGTAGTAACGATTGGACGAGTCGAACAGCACCTCGCCGGCTGGTCCCAGCACAAGAATATAGCCCTTTAGCTGCTCCCTATAGCTTTCGAGCGCTTGAGCAATGCCGTCCGAATTAAAATAGACGAGCATTTGGCCGAGATTTTTCAGCGTGTTTTTATCCGTAATCGGAACGCGCATCGCGTACAGCTTCGGATCATGCTGATCGATTGCTTGACGGACCCATTCGTTGGGCACGGACATTGCACTGTTCTCGAGCGCCATGGCATCAGGAATATAGGAACGTGAAGCATTTGTTGAAATTAATTTGTTCACATGATCCTTTTTATAAACAAATAAGAATTGCTTTTCCGAGCTGTACAGCAGCAGATTCTCGATGTCGATGTCATTTTCCAGCTTATTGTTGAAATAATCGAGCCCCTTCGGCACATCAACATCCGCTCCGCTTGCATATTGGTCGAGCTGATACTTCACATAATCCTCAAATGGATGCTGCAGAAAATAAGAAAGATGCATCGACAGCGCTTCATTCCGGTACACATCGCGCATAATGGCTTGCACCGAATCGTATTTGCGGGTCATATAGCTATTGACGCTCTCCATCGCCTTTTTCTGATTTTCGAGATCATTGCCAATGATCGACTGCGTCATCACATTGAACATAAAGTAGGAAAAAGTCACGATTGTTGCCGTCGTAATGAGCGCGAACAGCAGAATCATTTTCATGAACAGATTGTTTTTAAGATAGCTGTCGTATAAGCCTCTGCCTTTCAAAACAGACTCCTTTCCCGTGCATGCATATAGGTCTCATCACGATGTTCGTTACAACGTCTAATCATACTGCACGGCTATTTGCGGATACAAGAAGAATTCCTTCATCAACTAGGCTTCCCCTATGGAGAGGCGATTTACCTTGCTGCGAGAAGGAAAATGACATGGGCTTGAATGCTGGCGAGGAAGGGGCGTATAATGTGGGGGTGAGGAAGAAGTGAAGGGAGAGATGATCGTATGACGCTGGGTAAAATGCTTCGCAATGTTTCTGTCGGTCTAATTTTCGGCATCATCGCAATCGGACTCCTGCCGTTTTTAGTCATTTTCAACTGGGTGGAAATGATCAATGTGGCCGAAATCGAAGCCTCGCCGCTGTTCTTAATTATCGGACGGTTCGTCGGCACTGTTGCCCGCAAAGACAGGAAGAGTGAGCCGGATCAGTCGCAGCAGATCGACTCGTAGTTATTTGTACTCATTATGGCTCAGAAGCGCTTAGCTGCTTCTGGGCCTTTCTTTTTTTGTGTGGGGGCAGGGCCGTATCGTTTGACCGCAGACGTGTGACTTCAACTCTTATCGTGATGGGATCACGCATTAGGAGATGTGTGCGCTGCGGAATGGCTGGAAGAGGTGCGGCAGTAGTGACGAATACGCTAATACGCCTCATTAGCGCAGCTGGGGATGCCCTATAATTGCATTGCAGAGCCAAGCACAAGGTAAAGCACATGCGTACAGGACTGTTTCTTACTTAGTTAAATCCTCTTTTCACCTCCGCAAAGGCCCTTCATACAATGTAGTGGAGGTGAATACGCGATGCTGCAAATGGCATGGTATTCCAAAGCATTGGGATTGGTCGGCCAGCCTGTCGGCGTGTCTCTGACGAATGGGCAGGGCGTCACTGGCGTGTTGTGCAGCCTTACAGGCGGCAGCGTTGTCCTGCAAGAATATTTGTACCAAAGTCAATTCGCTACCAAGCAATATCCGTTCAATACCGTACGGGATATTAATGGTTTTCCCGGATGCGCGGTCCCCGGGCCGCTGTTTTAAGAGCTGGGCAGGGCTGGTCTGGGCATCGACAATGGTGGCGCGACGCTTTAAAGGGCGTCATATTACCTTAATTTGCGAAGCTGGTTCGCTGCTCGTAGGGGCTCTTTCCTCGAACGAACCAGCTTCGCTTTTTTGCGAACCTATCTTCGCTGCTCGGACGGACGCTGTTCTCGAACGAACCAACTTCGCTTTTTTGCGAACCTATCTTCGCTGCTCGGACGGACGCTGTTCTCGAACGAACCAACTTCGCTTTTTTGCGAACCTATCTTCGCTAATTCACCCTTTGCAGCATGCGCCTGAGTCTGGAACGAACTAATTTTCGCTTTCCGTGAACCTTGGTTCTCCAGTAGCGAAAATTAGTTCGTTGTTGCCTCATAGCTGCCCATGAACTCATCGCATAACGAAGTTTGCTTCGCTTTTTTACGAACCTAGCTTCGCTAATTGGCCCTTTGCAGCGTGCGCCTGTGTCTGGAGCGAACTAATTTTCGCTTTCCGTGAACCTTGGTTCTCCAATAGCGAAATTTAGTTCGCTGTTGCCTCACAGCTGCTCATGAACTCATAGCCGAACGAAGTTAGCTTCGTTAATTTGCGAAGCTGGTTCGCTCTGGGAGCCACCGTCGTTGAACAGCGAAGCTGACTTCGCTATTTGCGAAGGCTGGTTCCCTTTTAAACTCCACAGTACTTTCTAACGAAAAAATTACTTTAATTTGCGAAGCTGGTTCGCTGCTCGGACGGACTTTCCCGTCGAACGAACCAACTTCGCTTTTTTACGAACCTGACTTCGCTAATCCAACCTTTGCAGCGTGCGCCTGTGTCTGGAGCGAACTAAATTTCGCTATCCGTGAACCTTGGTTCTCCAGTAGCGAAAATTAGTTCGCTGTTGACTGTCGGACACTTGTGGAACCATCGCCGAACGAAGTTAGCTTCGTTAATTTGCGAAGCTGGTTCGCTCTGGGAGCCAACGTTGCTTCTCAGCGAAGCTGGTTTCACTATTTACGAAGCTATCTTCACTAATAGTGAAACTAGCTCCTCTGCAGCAACTCCCCACACGCAAAATAAAACAGACTTCGCTATCAAGCGAAGCCTGCCCTACCTACTGCTGCTAGCGCAGCACGATTCTCTTATACAAATTCACTGTTATGAAATAGTAAGCGGAGTAGATTACCGCAAACAGCAGAATCGGCAGCCAGAGCCGGTAATACGGCTCCGCCAAAATAAACGAGAAGAGACGCATGCCCACCAACACATGCAGCAAACCGGCAATGCCCGGGAATAAGAAGACGAGCAGCAGCTCCGTGTAAATCGAACGAGACAGCCTCTCTCTCCGTACGCCAAGCTTATGCAGCATTTCGTAGCGCTGAACATCTTTGGCTGCTCCGGACAATATTTTGAACATCAGGCAGCTGGCCATCATCGCCAGAAAGGCGATGCCGAGGAAGAAGCCCATGAACATCGTGCCGCTTGAAATGCCGAGCGCCCGCTGATAGTTCTCATATTTGCTCCAGGTAACTCCCATCCCCTCGTTTTTCTTCATTGCAAGTTGGTCTAACTGCTCCCACGAGGAACGGTATGCCAGAAAGTCATCTGTTCTGCCAATTACGACAATCTGCTCCTTCGCCTTCAACGCATCAAATTGTGCGTTATCGGCCAAACGAACGTCGGAGTAGGACAGACTAGGAGGTGCAATTTGCCACAGAAAGGTTGTCCACTCCCCACTATGGTTCTCCCCTTCTCCCCTTACATTCCCGTCATTTATTACAACATTAGCTTTACTTTCATTTCCCGTATCATAGCTCGAAGCAGCTCCATCCGTGCTCTCTTCCGTCACTTCCCCAGCAGAGCCACCCGCGCTCTCACCAGCCGCCGCCTCTCCTGCAGAATCGGCCGTCGCCTTCGGCAGCGGATCCGCCAATCGCTTCAACTGATCCCAATAATCACGCCCTTGCTCCGAATGAACGAGCGGCCGTTGCGACTCCAGATCCTCCTTCGCATAATAAAGAATTTCATTGTCCAGCTTATAGCGATAGGTGAACCGCTCTTTGAACGGAATGCCCGCAAGCACATTCGTCTCCGCTTCATTCGGATCATGAACGGTCGCATCGTAAACCCGGTATGTCTCGCCTCGTATAAACGCATCATTCCAGAACGCTAACCCGCCCGCGATAGCTCCCGCTCCAAGCGCAATGAGCATCGCCACTGTAGCGAGCAGCTTCGTCAGTCCATTAATGCGAAAACTAAGCTGACCAAACGTAAATGCCCGGATGCCGCGTAATTGATGACTCTTCTTCAGCCTGGCAACAAGCGGCGGCAAAAACGCCATAAACAACAGATAAGTGCCGAGCGGCGTCATGATGGTTGCCGTGAATAAACCGATCTCGCGCAGCTGTTCCATGAACGTCAAGGACAGATACCCAAGCACGATGGCGATAACGCCAACAACGACCATTACCTTTTTCCAGCCGTTGCTGTGCCAAGGTCGATCCGCCCTCATACTGCCATGCAATAGCTGCAGCACCTGCATACGCGCCAGCTTCAATTGATTCCACAATGCCGAGAACACAAACAACGCGACGAAAAACAAAACGGTAAATCCGATTGCCGGACCGTATACCGGATAATAGCCTGTCAGATCTGCTTGAAGCTGCTGCGCCATGAGACGCCCAACCAGCGCCGAAAGACCGAAGCCGATACCGAGTCCAGCGGCCATAGAAACCATACCGAGCACGACTGTCTCGATAAACATCAGCATGCGTATTTTATCTTTTCTGGCCCCCAGCACCATATAAAGGCCAAACTCCCGTTGGCGGAGCGAAAGCAAAAATCCGTTGGCATACAAAATATAAAAAAATGTAATGGCTGATAACAAGATGGTCCCTAGCACATATACCAGCTGAATTGAATTAATTACCGCATTGTTCTCCGTGAAGCTGCGATTCCAAGCCATCGTCTGAAACATATAGAAGATCGATATTGAAATAACAAGTCCGGCCAGCAGCACCAAGTAATCCTTCAGCTTGCTCTTCATGCCGGATAAGGCGAGTTTGATCAACATGATGCCAGCCTACCCCCTATCCGCATCAGCGGATATTTCCTTGGCAGCCGCTTCAGCTGCCGCCGCGCCGTAATCGCCCAGCACATTCAGGATTTGCTTGTAAAAAGCTTCGCGGCTCCCCAGCCGATAAAGCTCCTGCACCAGCCGTCCGTCTTGTATGAACAATATTCGGCTGCAATAGCTCGCACTGAAAGCATCATGCGTCACCATCAGAATAGAGATTTGCTGCTGCTCGTTCAGCCGCTTCATTTGCTCCAGAAGTCCCACCGCATTTTTCGTATCCAATGATCCCGTCGGCTCGTCTCCCAGCAGCAATGCAGGCTCATGCACAATGGCCCTTGCAGCCGCCGTCCGCTGCCGTTGTCCGCCCGATATCGTTGCGGGATATTTATCCGCAAGCTCTGCGATGCCAAGCTGATCCAGCACTTTGCCCACTCGGTCCATAATTTGATGTACAGGCATGTCTTGCAGCGATAAAGGCAAAGCAACGTTCTCGTAAACCGTCAAATTATCGAGCAGATTGAACTCTTGGAAAATAAAGCCTAGACGCTGCGCGCGGAAATCCGACAGCTCCCTCGCTTTCATCCGTGTGATATCCGTACCCGCAATAGCGACTGTACCCTCCGTTGGATGATCCAGCGTGGAAACCGTGTTCAGCAGCGTTGTTTTTCCCGAGCCCGATGCGCCCATAATGCCAATAAATTCGCCTTTTTGCATCGTAAAAGAAACATCATTCAAGGCATAAACCTGATTTTCGGTTTTTCCCCCGTATATTTTAGATACATGGTTCATCTCGATAACATTTTCTATAGCCATTCCTTATTGCCTCTCCTTCTGAACGCGGCGCAGCGAAATCAACCCTGCCAATCGCCGCATTTGATTCACTTAGTATAAGGAAGACTGTTAAAGAGACTCTAATGTAACCTTTAAGATTTTCTTATTTTCCCGCCGGCGAAATTTAAGAGATGGATACACGCAAAAAAAGCGGCCGCAATGGCCGCTTGCTCACTATCACTAAACCTAGCTTCCGGTACCTTGATACCGGTTCAACCCCGCATTCCACACTCGATACGCGATAAAGAATAGAATGACGCCCACAACAGGAGTAGCATAAGGCAGCCATGACGCGAACAGCGACCCGCCGCTTTCCTTATCCAGAATAAGCTGGGACGGGTAGAAATTGACGAAGCCGTAAGGAATGATAAACGTCAATATGACCCGCAGCACTTTGCTGTAGATCGAAATCGGATAATCGGCAAAGCCCCGGATGCCGAAAATAACGACGTTCATCACCGAACGGGCTCGCACGATCCAGAAGCACATCGAGCCTGTAATAACGATGAAAGCCGCTTGAATGAGCACCGCTCCAAGCAGCAAAGCTGCAAATCCGGCATAAGCCGCCAAGCTTGGATGAAGATCAAGACGGCTGAAGCAGAATCCGAGCATCAGAATCGCGATCACAATATCGCCCAAGAAGAAATGGCCGAAGCTGCGGATAATCATATGGATGAACGGATTAATCGGCTTGACCAGCAGACTGTCGAAGGAGCCTTTATGGACGTCCTCCTCAACATCATTCATTTGGAAAAAGAAAAACACCGCTGCGATGGCGTAAGTGAACATATTGAGCGTATAAATGATCATGACCTCGTACATATTCCAGCCGTTAATCGTCTGAAACCGGCTCATTAACGCCCAAATGACCGCATAGCTGACGATATGGGAGAGGGCAAAGCCGACAAAGTCCATATAAAAGCCGAAACCATGCTCCGTTTTGCTTTTGAAATAAATCGGAATAAACCGTGCGTAAAGCTTCAAGTATCTCATGATAACCTCCCCCTTAGCCTCCCTGAACGACAAGCCGCCGAACCGCTTTCGACCACATCCACTTTTGCAGCAGCAGCAGGCCTATAATCCATGCCACTTGCTGAATAACGATTGCTAGCAGCTCCTGCCAGCCCGTTACTTTGCCCAAATAGACGGAGATTGGTTCATAGTAAATGAGGCGGAACGGCAGGAAGTAGGAAACCTGCACCAGCGAATCGGAAAAGAACCAGATCGGAATAAACGCTCCGGAAAACAACCGGATCAGCCCGTTAAGCACCGTGTTGATTTGCCAAATCAGAATATACCAGAACGCAATGAGTCCAATCGTATACGTAATGAGGAAATTAAGAATCAGGCCGTTGAAGACTAGAACTAGGAAGGCGATGCCGCTTGCAAGCGAAGGAAGCTGTACGTGGAAGAATAGCAGGCTGACAATAACGAGAGGCACTAATTCAAACAGCATCCGGTACATGTTCGTACCGAAGGTCTGGCAAAAGACGACAGACCGGAAACTCATCGGTTTAATAAGATCCATCGCGATCTCTCCTGAGGATACCTTGGAGCTGACTTTAAAAATAACGTCATTCGTAGCAAATACCGATATGACGGAGCTGATGACGACATACGTAATCATTTCCTGAATGGAAATCGATCCGGCCTGTGAGGCCAGTTGGCCAGAGTCGCCGAACAATGCGTGCCAGATATAGACCTGCACGAATATTTTGAACAGCTGACCGAACAGGAACAGCAGTACCTCAGCCCGGAAAGCGAGATGCGTACGAAAAGCATTCATCGTCATTTCCCGGTAAAGAGCGATTCTCATGCCATCACTTCCTGACGCGGCCGCTCTTCCTGACTGAAGCCCGCATATAGATTGCGGATGATCTCTTCAATTTCGGTTTCCTTGACCTTAAAGTCACGAACCGAGTAGCGTTCCATAATCCATTTGATAACAGCGGAGGAGTTAATATTTTTCTTGTCGTAGACGAGTTGGGTGCGGGCTTCTTCGGTCTGGGAGGACGTAATTCCCATGCGCAGCAGCGCATCGTCCATGACAAAAACTTCCTCGGTATCCAGCTCCATCGTCTCCATATTGCCGTAGTCATTCTTGAGCGTTGATAAATTCCCGTCATACATGAGTTTGCCATGATCAACTACCATAACGCGGCTGCACAGCTTCTCAATATCGGACATATCATGCGTCGTCAAAATGACGGTCGTGCCTCTTTCCCGGTTAATCTCGCGAATGAATTCGCGGATTCTCTCTTTCACGACGACATCAAGGCCAATCGTCGGCTCATCGAGATAGACGATGTCGGGATCATGAAGCAATGCCGCGCAAAGATCAGCCCGCATCCGCTGCCCCAAGCTAAGCGACCGTACGGCTACATTCTTAAATTCATCCAGCCCGAGAATATCACCGAACAGCGCCATGTTTTGCTGATAGCGATCATCTGGTATATCGTACATATACTTGGTCAGCCGAAGCGACTCAATGACGGGCGTATCCCACCATAGCTGGCTTTTCTGGCCAAACACCGCGCCGATTCGCCGCGCGTTCTCGATCCGGTTCTCGAACGGCACCAGTCCGTTCACATGCACTGCCCCGCTTGTCGGGACGAGAATGCCGACCATCATTTTGATCGTGGTCGATTTGCCTGCTCCGTTTGGCCCGATGTAGCCGACAATTTCGCCTTGGTCGATCGTAAACGAAATGTCCTCGACCGCTACCTTTTGCTCATATTCCCGGTACACCAGACTTTTCATCAACGGCCAGAACCCGTCACGACGCTTTTGTCTTTTGAATTCCTTGCGCAGATTTTGTACCTCTATAAGCGGCATGAGTGACCCTCCCTTTATCCGTATCCGATTAATTGTAGAAAAAGGAAATAGATAAAGGTATATGGGAATCTAGTCTTTTGCAGTACGGTATTAGCCGTTTAAGATTCTACAACACCCAGCGCTTTGTTTTTCTCTTTAAATCTTTCGTTATGAGAGGACACGTATGCCATTCTAGCAGCCTCAGGCTCCAGATACAGCTTTGCGCTGTTAACTGCTATTCCTGCATCGGTGAAAGCGCCTGCGATCAGGTTCAGCTTACTCTCAAAATATGCAAAATCACCCGCCGCATAAATACCCGGAAGATTGGTCGCCAGCTTCGGACTTACGAACACATTCCAATCATCCATGTCCAAGCTCCAGTCCTTGATTCCGACGAAATCGGATTTCAATCCATGGTTAACGATTACTTCGTCCACGACGATCGTCTCGGATTCACCTGTCTCTATATGACTGATTGTTACCTGATCGATTGCCTCTCCATTGCTGCTGAACAGCCGGCTAACCTCATACGGCGTCCGCACGTCGGCCGAGGAGTTCATCATTTTCGCGATATGGCTCTCATGTCCGCCAAACTGGTTTCGCCGATGCACCACCGTCACCTTCTCCGCAATCGGCTCCAGCTCGTTGGCCCAATCTACTGCTGAATTGCCTCCCCCGGAAATAAGCACTTTTTTCCCGCGGAAGGGTTCCAGCTCCTGTACCGTATAATGCAAATTGGACACCTCGTACCGCTCGGCCCCTTCCAGCTCCAGCTTCGCCATTTTCAGGATGCCTCTGCCAATCGCCAAAATAATCGTCCGGGTCCAGTGCCTCTCCCCGCTAAGTGTTTCCAATATATAAGTACCATCTTCTTGTTTCTCCAGACGCTCAACCTGCTGCCCCAGCACGATTGTCGGCTCGAAGGTTTGTGCTTGCTCCTCCAGCGTAACAGTTAGCTTCTCGCATAAGGTTGGCGCGACGCCGCCTACGTCCCAGATCATCTTTTCCGGGTAAATGAGCATTCTTCCGCCCAGCTTCTCGTTCGCATCAATTAGCTTCGTCTTCATATCTCTCATACCGCTATAGAAAGCAGCGTACAACCCCGCAGGACCGCCGCCAATAATCGTCACATCATATAATTCCAGTTGCTCCTTCACGCCTATCCCTCCATTGCCTAATTGTGAGAGTCATTCTCAATTAAAATTGTAGACCGCAAGCAATAACGGAGGCAATGGACAAACTGTAATCCTGTTTTGTAATTATACAAAGCCGAGAACAGCCAATAAGCCAATAATGAAACAGAAAATTTAAGTTTAGCTTCTAGGGACGGGGCGGCCATTGTTCTAAAATAAGGGCATTCAATACCGATCAGACAGCCTGACGCAACCCAGATAGAGGTTGTTTGAGATACGAGGAGGAAAAGATGATGTCAGCGATTGAAGGAAGAGCGGTACGAACGGCCGTTATCGGCTACGGGGGTGCATTCAATATTGCCAAAATGCATGCCGATCACATGCTGCAATGCGGTATGGAATTTGTTGCGGTCTGTGAAATGAATGAAGAGCGTCTCAATCAAGCGATTAATGATTTTCCCGGTATTCGCGGCTATGCCACAGTAGAAGAGCTGCTGGCACAACCGGATATCGATCTGGTAACGGTCATTACTCCGCATAATTCCCATTACTCACTGGGCATGCAAGTGCTGGAGAGCGGCAAGCATTGCGTGCTCGAAAAACCGATGAGCATTACGGCGGAGGAAGGCGATACGCTCGTCCGTAAAGCGAAGGAAAAAGACGTCATGCTCTCCGTCTTCCATAACCGGAGATGGGATTCCTGGTATTTGACCGCCAAGCAGCTGATTGCCGAGGGGCGTCTAGGCGATATTTTCGCCGTGGAGCTCCATATCGGCGGACATGGCCATCCAGGTCATTGGTGGCGCGCTGACAAAAGTATTTCCGGCGGGCTCGCTTATGACTGGGGCGCACACTACATCGATTGGCTTCTCGGCCTTGTTCCAAGCCGGATGACGACAGTCCGCGGCTTTACGCACAAGCTGAAGTGGCATGATGTGACGAATGAAGATCACATGGATATTTTCATCGGCTTCGAGAACGGTACATCGGCAAGCTTGTCCGTTTCATCAATCGCCTATGCGCCTAAACCAAACCGCCGGATTTTGGGTACAAAAGGTGCGATTATCAGCAACGGCGATGAGGAAGTTATTTTATACGAGGATGTAGACGGGAAAAGGGTGGAGACGAAGGTTCCTTCCATTCCAAGCAGTTGGATTAGCTACTATAGAAATATAGCAGCCCACCTGACACAAGGCGAAGAGCTTGTCGTTAAGCCTGAAGAGTCACGGCGGATTATTGCCGTGCTGGACACGGCCGGCCGTTCCGCGGCAGGAGGCAGAGAGCTGTCTGTACCGTTCGAATAGACGGTTATGAAATAATTTTCCAAATTATGATCATTCCGGGAGGATTTCCACAGCAAAAAGGCGAATGTATATTCGCATTTAACTTTCCGTATAAAGGAGAAGGTTCATTGTGGCTGGGATCCCCTTATTGTATGAAACACGGATTGTCTGGGAAAGTGAAACGCAAGTCGTAGGAGAAATCATCCGGTTCGACCCTTCGATACCGGCTCTTCCGTCGGAAAACGAAATATCCGCATTGTGGCCTCGATTTATGAGCCGTGTGCCCGAAATCCGTAATGCTGCAGGCGGAACCTATGGTTTGAATCTGTTCGGGGAAGGCTGTTTACCTGGCGGGCCCTTTCATTACATGGCGGGAATCGGCGTAGAGCCTCCCTCTGCTGACAGCTTGCCGGAAGGAATGGATACCGTCACAATCCCTGCCGGGCTGTATGCGGTAGTGACACGGAAAGGCGTGATCGACGGCATCCGGGATGCTTTCCGTTATTACTGGGAGGAATGGCTTCCCGCCTCCGGCTACGTAACACGCAGCAGCGGCATTGAGTATGAGTATTACGATGACCGTTATTTGGGCAACGATAACCCGGAATCGGTCATGGAAATTTGGTGTCCGATTGAACTGGCGCAGCCTGCTCCGGTGGAGAACCGTGTAGCCTCCGTATTTGTCCATGTCACCGACTTAAGACGGTCCGCAGAGTGGTACAGCACATTATTAGGCCTGCCTCTTCGGGAAGAGCGGCTGGATGGGCCCGTCTATTGGTTCGAGCTGGAAGGCACTCAGATCCTGCTTGACTCCAACGTCAACAACCGCAGAAACCCGGACTGGCACGAGGAAATGAAGCCCCGGCTTATGCTGGCGACGAATGATATTGATGGGGCATACCGCTATGCGCAGGAATTGGGCGAACCTTTCACAGAGCCGCAGCATTTTGATCCGGTGGCATTCTTTACCTTCCGCGACCCAGAGGGCAACTCGTTAATGGTCTGCCGCAATCTGGCGACGGCTGAGGCGACAATCCGTCCCTCGGCGGACAGTCCGGTTACAGGCATCGGCGGCGTTTTCCTTGATGTGAAGGAAGTGGCTTCCGCAGCTCGCTGGTACTCTAAGCTGTTCGGCCTGCCGCTGGAGGAGTCCCGGCTGCAGGCACCGATTTATCCGATTCCTGTGACCAAAGGGGCGGCCTTGCTGCTGGACGGAAACCGGCATCGGAATCAGGAGCAATTCACGGAGCTGTTTTATTTCGAGACGGAAGATTTCGACCGTGCTTTGACATTCATACGGGAGCATGGAATTGAGCTCGCTAGCGAGCCGCAGCATTTCGATGATCTATCCGAGGTTACGCTTCTCGACCCGGACGGCAACCGGATTGTTATCGCTGCGATGAAACGCTAATTAAGGAACCCCCGCTCCGGCTGTTGCTGGAAGGCGGGGGTTCTCTTGTTTATGATAAAGTTGCTGCAGCCTGATTGAGCAATGAGGATAACAGCTGGAAATCAACCGGCTGATCCTTACGCAGCTTGATTGTCTTCCGTTCGGGAGGACCGTCGAACAGCCCTTCCGGCAATTCCAGACTGCTCGTATTAAAGATCGTAAAGCTGACTGCATCCTTTGAGGTGGAAATAACAGCGGCATACTTGCCGTTTTTCAGAAAATGAGGCTTCTTATACTGCATGCGTTCCTGGTGATTAGGAATCGTCTCCTGGACGACGGCACGCAGACGGCTGCATAGCTCGGCTTGCCAATTCTCCTTAACTGCGTTAATAAAATCCGTTACTTCCTGATTCATCGGTCTGTTCTCCTTTTCTGTACCTCTATGTTTGTTGGTTAATTTGCTCGTATATCGTTGTTAATGCTTTACTCTGGATTTACGGCTGCTTTACTATACTTTGAATTACTTTGCTTATCTTGTCTACTGCTTAACAATTTGCCAAGTAACGCCGAATTTGTCCACAACCTCGCCATAATAAGCTCCCCAGGGCTGAAGCTCGAACGGGTATTTGATGCTGCCGCCTTCTCCAAGATTCGTGAAGCCTGCGAGTGCCTCGGATTCATTGTCATAGGTTAACGACAGATTCAAGCTTCCTGTGAAAGAAACAGGACCAAATGCTTCGCTCATAAATAAGCTGTTGCTGCCTGCCACCGTCATGCTCAAATGCATTACTTTATCCTTAATAGCTTCAGGTGTGCCCGGTATTTGACCATGAGTAGCCACAGACAAGATTTCTCCGCCCAGCGCCTTTGTATAAAAAGCCGCCTGCGCTCTAGCATCCTCCGATAAAATATACGGTGTAAGTTGTGCTCCCATTTTTCATCAATCTCTCATGTTTAGTAGTAGTAGACGCATTCTGCGCGATTCTAAAAACCGCCCGTTCATTTCCGTCTCTATTCATACGACGAACGGGATCCGCCATAATCGACATCGAGTCAAAAAAACTTTTTAACTTTTTTTGAGCATGTCGATATGCTCGTGAAGATCACTCTCCAGCCCCGGCATCTCCGTTGGCTGAACAGTTAATGTCCCTTCAGCCGCCGGTATGCTTTCACTGTCTCCGCCCAGATTCGGCATGCTATTGCAGTCTGCATTCGAATTGATGTTTCTATCACAGTTTCCATCCCGCATTCAATCATCCTCCCTCCTACTTTACTCATTGCGCTGAGACGGCTCCAAATCATTTCCGCTTCTATTCTTACGACGAACGAATGAGGCAGTAATCGACATCTCTATAAAAAAACTGCGAATGCATGCAGCATTCACAGTCTCTATATAGTCCATATCTTGCTGACACTTAACGAGCAGCTTGTAGGGGAAAGCCTTTAGCCGACATCAACGAACGAACTGAAGTAGGTCTTATCGAGTGTAGCAAAAGGCCACACAGTTCATAAAAGCGAATCGTGTTTGTGTATAAGGCCTTCAGAGGGTCTTATCGTGCGTTACTTGCCCTTGTGCGAGGCCGTTAAGACCCTCGCAAGGTCTTAACGGCCTCACACAAGGGCAAAACAGTTAAAAAAAGCAGCTCCATTTTGTGCATAAGGCCTCCAGAGGGTCTTATCCCGTTATATTTAACTTTATGGGAGGTCGATAAAGCCCTCGCAGGGTCTTATGGAGTGCAGCCGATGCCCAAGCAGTTACATAAAAAAAAGGCTGTCGAGATTTTCTCGACAGCCTTTTTTCAAACACATACCGCAAACTGTTTAAACGTTCTGGAGCGTCGCGAACGCCCGGTCAAACCCGGCCTTTGACCGCTCGAACGCCGCTTCCGTCGTTGCCGGAGCATCGGCATCCTGCGGCATCAGCACCTCTTGCGCAACGATGCCCGTGTAGCCGATTTTTTGCAGGCTGCTCAAGAACCCGCCCAGATCGATAACGCCCTCGCCCGGATAAAGCCGCTCATGATCGATGACTTGTTCAATCGGCAGCGGTTTGGCATCGTTCAGATGAACATAAACGATTTGATCTGCCGTCAATTGCTCCAGATCAGCAGTAGTCAGACCGTTGGTATACCAATGGTAGGAATCCATCAGCAAGCCGATATTTGGTCTGCCGATTGCAGCAGCAAGCGCCAGCGTATCCTCCATCGTATGGATGAACGGATAACGGAAGGCTGTCCGCCAATGATGCGGCCCAACGAATTCAAGCGCCAGCTTTATTCCATGTTCGCCAAGAATATCGGCGCATTGCCGAAGCCGATTGACGGCTTGTACAGCCAGTACCGCAGGCGAATTATCCGTTGAAGGCAATATATACGTGGTGCAAGTGTCGCCGCCCAGCAAAGCGGCTGCCTTGGCACGGCGTCCCAGCTGCTCGAGGCCTGCCTGGAAGTCCTCCTCGCCATTTCGCCAATCCAGGCCCAAATCGATAGCGCCCATGACGATTCCGTAATGTTGCAGCAATTCTCTGGCTCCGTCTAATCCCTCTGATTTAATCAGACCTTCTGCATCAAGCTCTACAGCCTGGAAGCCATATTTCGAGGCCAGCTCCAGCAGCCGCTTATCGTCGCCGACGTCACAGAGACCCGCACGTGTTAATCCTTTTAGCATCGTTATCATCTCCATCTGTACACGAGTTGAATAGAATTAGAATTAAATGGAATTAAGACCAATCGAACAGAACGCCGGAGTAATGCTCCTTGTCGTTCCGCAGTCCTTCATAAGCGGATGCCGCTTCCTCTGGCTTCAAAATATGGCTGATGAGCGGTTCAATGCTCAGCTTATTGTCCGCCATCAATCCGAATACAATCTTCGAATTGCGCTCAAGCGAATGCTTAACAAAACCGTCTCTGCCAACCGGGTAACGCCATTCATGCGCACCTTTGAACGTAATGCTGCCGTAGTTCGCCAAATGCACATAATTGAATATTTCGGTTACATTCGTCTGGTATTCACCGCGCGGACTGCCGAGGAAAATCAGCTCGCCGAACTTGGCGATGAGCGGCAAATTATCAATGGCTGCTTTAGGCACGCCAGTAGCCTCGATCAAGGTCGATACCCCTTCGCCGCCAGTCAGCTTCATAATCTCTTCACGGACATTCGTCTGTCCCCCATGCAATGCTGCACGGATTCCCGTCTTTTCCGCCAATTTCAACCGCTGCTCCGATAAGTCGATTCCGAATACATTCGCTCCCTGCAATGTGGCCAACTGGGAAGCCATATTGCCGATTAAGCCGAGACCTGTAACGGCTACGTTGTCGCCCAACTCAATTTGCGATACCCGTGTCGAGGTAAAAGCAACTGTCGCCATCCGAGTGAATGGAACCCAAGCGAGCGGAATATTGTTAGGCGCTTTCAAAAGTAAGTCGTTCGTCGACACGATTTGGTACGCCGAATGATCACCATAGTGGAACACGTTCTCGCCGGGGCTAAATGCGGTAACGCCCTTGCCTACCTCCACAATTTCACTTACCGCCGCATAGCCGGGTACGCCCGGCATACCGAACCATCCCTCGTTGCCAGACAGGCAGGCGAGCTCCGTTCCGGGGCTGATCAGCGTAAATTTCTTTTTCACTAAAATATCATGCTCTCCAATATTGGCAGCGGATAGTGATGCGTCCTGCAGTTCAACCTGCCATGGCGCTGTAAATACGATCTGTTTGTTTTGCATCCTGGAATGCTCCTCTTCTTAGCCATCCTTGCGGACCGTCGAATGAGCAGCGTAAAACTGGCTGGGCGTAATGCCAACCGTCGCTTTGAACGACCGGCTGAACAAATGAATG
Organism: Paenibacillus sp. NPDC058174; assembly: GCF_042883865.1. Lineage (NCBI taxonomy): Bacteria > Bacillati > Bacillota > Bacilli > Caryophanales > Paenibacillaceae > Paenibacillus > Paenibacillus sp. NPDC058174. The sequence goes on along the minus strand of NZ_JBHVUY010000004.1, from coordinate 584,887 downwards.
CTGGAGAAGCCTACCTCCTCCGCAATGACTGTGATCGTCTTGTGCCCTTCCATAATTTTCGCCTTCGCCTGTTCGATCCGCACGTGGGTAATATATTTTTGAATCGTAATTTGCAATTGTTCTTTGAACAAAAAAGACAAATGATTAGTCGAAACACCTGCATGTCCGCTTATCGTCGCATTGTCGAGACCCGAGTCAGCATACCGCTCATGAATGTAGGAAATTGCCCGTTCGAGCACACCCCATCCTTTCGTCAGCTTACCCTCCTGCTCGTTGCGTCCCGTTTGGCCTTTGAGAAAAAAATATAAAAGCTCGATGACGATCGCCTTTGTCGCTAAATCGCGATTAGCCTTCTCATCCAGAAACACCTTCTGCATGAGCAAAAATCTTCGCTTCACATCCATCCGATCCGCCGTCCGCAAGTGCGTAACGGGAAAGACGGTTGCCAGTCCCTGCTCTCTCTCAGGAACCGCTCTCGTCAGCTCATTGATCAGCCCTGTTTCCTTCCACCCGCTCCGGATCTCATCGTAGAAAAGGTCGAAATGAACGATATACTGAATAAGCGGAACGTCCGACGTCGTTCGGATAATATGCGGAAGCAGCGGAGGCATCAGAAAGAGATCGCCCTCTTTGGCCTGATATTTGACCCCGTTTAATATAAAGTCTGCTTCGCCCTGCTCGATATAGGTAAAGACATGGTCAAAGTCAATCCACTCGCCGGCAAGCGAGGAAGATTTTACGATTTTGACGACTCTTACATAAGGGGAAATTGCATTCAACCAGGCTTCCATCCGTCGTTCCTCCATGCCGTTTAGATTATGCTCTTACTATAATCCATTCCCTGCATCGATCACAGCCCCGAAGCTCGGCCCGTCCAATCCTGCCTATCCCCTAACCGGTATTCCCAGTCTCTGCTCGACGAAATCTCTGCAAATCTCCAAGCTGCGGTAAGGCGTGCTCGTCGAATGGTCGATCTCAACCGTCAGCCAGCCGTCATATTGAATTTCGTTCAAAGCTTCGATAATCGGGTCGAAATCGATTTTCCCGAGGCCAAGCTCGCAGAACACCGGCACATCATTGCCTTCCATCAACGGAAAGTCTGCCGCTACCGCGCCGTCCTTCGTTACATCCTTGAGATGTACGTAGGCAACTCTTTCACGATAGCGTCGGATCAGTTCGGCGGGATTCATTCCCGCTCCCGTCAGTTGAGCCGTATCTGGCGCGAAAAAGACAGCATCAGAATTGCATAGCTCCATGATGGCATCGACTTCATTCTCATCCTGTATTTCTGTCCATAGATGCGGATGAAGACAAGCTTTAATACCAAGCTCAAGCGTTCGTTCCGCCGTCTCGGCAATTGTTGCAGCGGCAGCCTTGAGTTCCTCCAGAGTGGCAGGTCCTCTACGGGAACCAGGACCCAGCACGACATGTCCAGCTCCGCATTGTTTCAGTATTCGGGACAGCCGGACATTATAATCCACAATATCTTGACGTTTCGACGGATCAGCAAATCGGCTGTCTCCCGGCACGCCGCCGTAAAGCGCTGTCAATTCTAAGCTGAACTTTGCCAGCAATTCCTTAAACTCGCCAATATTATGTTCATATTGCAGTGCAAAGTGCGGCCATGGCTCGATTGCCCGATAACCGATTCTGGAAGCCTCTTCTATCGCTTGCAGATGGTTATCGCCCCAGGTAATGGCGTGTACCGCTACTTTCCCTCTAAATGCGTTCAACTGGCTTCACCTCCGCAGTAAAATAAAAAAATCCGGATATACCCCGATTATAGGGGTTGTATCCGGATGTAATCTTTAGCTTAAACCATTACTTTTTGTCCATAACACCGCTAAGTGCCATCTGTACCCAAATCGGCCGCACGCCGAAGGAGCAAATCACGCTCCGGTACATTGCGTGCTAGTGATGCGGCGCGTTCAAATTCACAGCGCGCTTCCTTCGTCCGGCCCAGCTTGACAAGCAAATTACCGCGTACGCTGGGCAGCAAATGATAATCTTGCAGCGCCGGTTCAGCGGCCAGCGCATCGATCAATTGAAGACCAAAGGCTGGACCAAAGGCCATTGCGATTGCTACTGCGCGATTCAACTCCACGATCGGTGACGGCATGACACGGGACAACGCCTCATAAAGAGCGGCAATACGCGCCCAATCGGTCTCTTGCGCGGTACGCGCCTCTGCATGACAGGCGGCAATTGCTGCCTGAAGCGCATAGGGACCAAGTGGACGGCCCTGCCCCCGTGCCCGGCCGAGCGCCGCCAAGCCGCGGCGGATAAGCAGCTGATCCCACAGCGCGCGATTTTGATCCATCAGCAGAATCAGTTCACCGCCGCCGCTTACGCGTGCTTTGAAGCGCGAAGATTGGATTTCCATTAATGCGACTAAACCGTGCACTTCCGGCTCCCCAGGCACGATTTCCGCCAAAATCCGGCCGAGCCGAAGCGCCTCCTGGCAGAGCAGCGGCCGTATCCAGCTGCTTCCCGACGATGCGGCATATCCCTCATTGAACATCAGATAGATGACCTCCAGTACTGAAGACAGCCGCTCTGCAAGCTCCGCGCCTTCTGGTGCCTCAAAAGAAACCTTCCCTGCGCTCAGCGTTCGCTTCGCACGTACGATCCGCTGTGCAATCGTAGACTCCGCCACAAGATACGCCTGAGCAATTTCTTCGGTCGTCAGCCCGCCTAGCAGCCGAAGCGTCAGCGCTACCCGCGCTTCTTGGGACAGACTGGGGTGGCAAGTCGTGAAAATTAGCCGCAGCAGGTCATCGCCAATCCCGCCATCAAGCGCGTTCTCTACATCTTGCACGGTGTATAGCTCGGCCCCCCGGCCAAACTCCTCATATTTCTGGTCACGCAGCTTATTCCTTCGAAGCAAGTCGATTGCCCGCCGTTTCGCCGTCGTCATGAGCCAAGCGCCGGGATTATCGGGAATGCCGCTCTCCGGCCATCGCTCCAGCGCAGCGACCAGCGCGTCATGCGCCAAATCTTCCGCAAGGCAAACGTCGCGTACAATACGCATCAGCCCGGCAATTAAGCGGGCCGATTCAATACGCCAGATTGCGTCGATCCTTTCCGCGGCAGCCGTCCTCATCCTTTGCTATTCTGCTCCAGCTGCTCCCGCAGCGCGGCTTCCTTAGCCTTCGTCTCCGGATTGTCCGACAGCTCCATCGGATCAAATACTTGACGGAGCTCAATCTGGCCTGCTCCATTGCCATGCGGATCGGGCATGCGCATCGCCCATTCAATGGCTTCCTCCCGCGACTTCACCTCAATGAGCGTGTAGCCCGCGATGATTTCCTTCACTTCGGTGAATGGGCCGTCTGTAATTTTGGGCTTGCCTCCTGGTTCCGGGTAAGAGATGCGGATCGCATTCGAGCTGGCCATCAAGCCGTCCGCCGCGAGCAGCACGCCGGCTTTAACCAGCTCCTCATTGTAGCGCTGCATCGCCTCCAACAGCTCTTGGCTCGGCATAACGCCCGCTTCCGTATCCTCCGTCGCTTTTACAATCATCATAAACCGCATATTCGTTCCTCCCAGTTATGGCCGTTTACTATTAACGCTGTTAAGGCAGGCCTCTTATTTCGCTTCCATTATGCGACGAATAAGAGGAGCCTGAATCGACCGCTTTGTAGAAAAATTCGATATAGCCGAATTGAATTCCTCTGCCGTGAGGCAAGAACCTCCGCGTTGAAGATACTAGGTGGCAGCCGCCAGATACAGCAATTTGATGCAGCAGTAACCGTGACCGTCTAACATAAGCTTGCAAAACGTCTGTGCCGCCTTATTGTCACTTAGGAGAGCAGTTAGCGAAACAGACTCCCTAATTAGCGAACCTAAATTCGCTAATGCCTACCGCCAAAGTGCAGATATGGCTCGAGCGAAGCAGGCTCGCTAATTAACGAATCCAAATTCGCTAATGCCTACCGCCGAAGTGCAGACATGACTTCGAGCGAAGCAGACTCGCTAATTAACGAATCCAAATTCGCTAATGCCTACCGCCAACGTACATGTCATGGCTTCGAGCGAACCTAGCTTCGCTATTCATGAACACAGGTTCACCAGTAACGAAGCTAGGTTCGCTATCGGCGGAATAGGGGGGGGGGATGTACCCCTTACAGCGAAGTTCACTTCGTTAATTTGCGAAGCTGCTTCGTTATCCTGCCAACCCGCCAACCTGCCATCCCAACACTAACCTGCAAAACGATTCTTTCGATTAAACAGCAGAAAATAAACCGTACAATTGACCACATTTCACCAATCGATTACAATAATTTCAACTATTAGGAAAGCGAGTGATTTTCATGCAAATGCACAAATCCGATACGTCCATCTCTGAGGTACGGAAGGGATAAATCGAATAATCCCTTCCGCAACAATTATCCACGCGGAGGGAAATGCATGTCTTTTAGCTACTACGGTCCATTATGTACAGAGGTCTACGATCATACGAAAAAAGTTGGTCAATCCTTCAATGGGGATATCGAATATTACTATGAACGACTCAAGCATTGTAAGGGGCGTATACTAGAGCCGATGGCGGGGTCTGGGCGTGTCCTGATTCCGCTGCTAGAGCGCGGATTGCAGGTAGACGGAGTTGATTATTCGCCCGAAATGCTGGCCTCTTGCCGGCAGCGGTGTGAGGAGCGCGGTTTGAAGGCAACTTTGCTTGAAGCCGATCTGCAGCAGCTTTCCTTGCCTCAACGTTATGAGGCGATTATTATTCCGGGCGGTTCTTTTCTGCTTATCGAAAAACGTGAGGAATCGTTAAACGTCCTAAGACGCCTGTACGAACATCTTCAACCGGGCGGACGTCTTCTGCTCGACCTGTTCCTGCCGGATTCCGCTAACGACGGCAATCAATTTGGCGGAACTTCAACGTTCCACTTGCCGGACGGCGATATCATCACAATGGAAGGCAAGCTTGTTGAATTCGATCTGTTTCATCAATATAAAATATCCTATCTGAAATATGAGAAGTGGCGCAACGGCGTACTGCTGCAAACCGAATTGCAGCGATTGGCGCTGCGCTGGTACGGCGTTGAAGAATTTAAGCTTGTGTTGGAGAGCATCGGCTTCACTAATGTCGTCATCTCAGCCGATTTTGAATACGGCAAAGCTCCCAGCAGCGGAAATCAGAAGTTTGTATATGAAGCTGTGAGAAAAGAATAAGTATTCAGCCGCCAATAATATGGCGGCTTTTTTTTCATCGCTGTATCTCCATTATTTTCTCATAACCGATTAATGTCATTTTATCGTTCACGACCTGTGAAAACTCGGTTCGCTTGTAGCCCATCTTCTCATAGAGATGGCAATTACCCGCTTCTTGCAGTACGGTCGCCAGCTCCCATCGTTTAGCGTCGCTGTACTTCTGCTCAATAATAGCGAACACCTGCTGTGCAATGCCTTTTCCTTGATGCTCCGGTACGACAAATAGCGGGCTGATCCGGTAAACCTGATTATCCCTCTTCACAATTCGGATGGCGCCAACTGCCTCGTCATCGCTGTTGATGAGGTAATACTGGGTGAAGGATTGATTCATACGGTTCACAATAAGGTCAATCGGTTCGTTGGCCGGACTTGTATCATAATCCCGATAGTTTTCCAGCAAAGGCAGAAACGCTTTAATCTGCATCGCATGAATAACTGCTGCATCTTCCAATCCGGACTTGCTTAATGAAACACTCATGAAAGCTATACCCCCAATCGTTATCTCAGCATCAATGCTATACAACAGTTCGCTCTTCGCGTTCATATTCCTTCCATATCAGGAAACAAAACAAGCCGGCAGCCTATTCAATAGGTGCCGGCCTGTTCAAGTGTAAGCTGCTTAGGAAGCAGCTTTGAATTTTACGATATTTTTCACAGTAATTGCTGCAGTGCTTCCTTCGTCGTAAGCCAGGTTAATATAGTAAGATTTCCCGTCGGGACTCCAGTTCGTCACATCCCAAATGTGAGCGTACATGGAATAACCCCGCATCACAAACCGTTTGTGAACCAGTTGTCCCTCCTTAAGCTCCGCAATCGACACATCTTCATTGACCCGATCTTGAATCAGAATGCGGCTCTCATCTGGCGACAGACTAATGGCATACGAAATCTTTCCAATCTCAAATTCCCCTTCACTCAGCAGCGTCACACAATTACCGGTAGCAGGATCATATAGAAACAGGCCTTCTTTATTCTTGAACTGGCCATTAAACAATAGCTTGCCGTCAGACAACGGCTGGTATCCGGCCATATACAAATCATCGCCCTCGATAACAGGCGTGAACTTCCAGCTTTGCAAATCCAGCTTATACAAGTTCGATAGTTTGCCTGTTTTTACAACGATGGGCAGATACAGCTCGTTTTGATAAACTTTAAAATCACTTGTATATCCAAACGTTTGTATAAAATCATTCAGCCGAATCGGATAGACTTCATCAGTCAACGTATCGGTAATCGATATTTCGCCTTCGTGGATGGTGTCTGCTATCTCAAAAAGCACATAGCGGCCTTCCGCATCTGCAAATTTCATATCCCGGTAGCCCATTGAATTAGAGGCCGGTGTCCCCCGCTTCTTATACAGCACTTCCTTGCTCTTGCCGCTCTCCAGATCAAGAAGATAGGGAGCCGTACCTACTCCGTACAGCACCTTTTTGCCATCCTGCGACACTTCGATTGCCGGCTTGTCGAGCAGACGGACCGGGGTTCGTTTCCCGTTATCCTCAATGTTAACGGCGTATAAGCCCTGCTTGTTATTGTAGAGCATAATGCCGTTCTGGACAGATAAAATATCATCAGCATTCAGTCCCTCGCTTAACGTCAGCAAATCGCCTGCCAACAGCGGAGATTTCATGCTTCGAATGTCCGCCTTCACGTCTTCGCTTAACAGAAATGAGCTTGACTGCTGCTTTTCCCCGCCGACTGAAGAACAACCGCTCAAAGCAATCACTACCGCAAGCAGACCAATCCACCAGCCCCGCTTGTTCCCCATCCCGTTGTTCCTCCCTGCAGCTGCACCCATAATCATATCCGCCTGCACCCCTTTTGATCGTTTCTTACGATCACTATACCGAAGGGTTGTGTCCAACTTGATGCCCGTTATTGCCAACTTATGTCCAGAGCGGAAGCTCTACCTGAACATGAACCTGTCTTCCCTCTTGGCGAAAAGCGATCGTCCCCCCATGGCTGTCGATAATGGATTGGCAAATCGCCAATCCAAGCCCCATACTACCGTGGTCCTTTATTTCAGATTCATTCACCCGGTAAAAGGGCTCGAAAACCAGCCGTTCGTCAATTTCCTGCACTTGATCCTGATCCCGTTCATTGCTCACTTGCACAACAGCACATTCAGCTGTCTGGCCTGCCTTTAGATGAATGCTTGTCCCTGCTGCGCCATATTTAATCGCATTGTCGAGCAAATTAACCCACACCTGCCGCAGCTCCTCCTGCTGCCCAACAACCGTTACCGCCTCTTGCAGCTCGCATTCTAGCTTCATATCATAGCGCAGCGCCTTAATCTCCATATCTTCACAGCATGCTTCGAGCTGAGCCGATAAATCAATCGGCACTACCAGCTGCGTGCTACCCGTTTCCTCCCTGCGGGCGAGCTCAAGCACTTGCACGACCATACTGTGCAGTCTATCGCTTTCCAGCTTAATACGTTCAGCCGCACGCGCCAGAAATACGGGATCATTGAAATCCGGCTTGCCGATAATTTGCGCATAACCGGAGATGGATGTCAGCGGCGTCTTCAACTCATGCGTAATATGCTGATAGAACCGTCTCTTGCTTTGCTCTAGCTCCATTACCCGGTTACGCTCCGCTTTTAGATGAGCCCATTGATCCTCGATTTGTTCCCTCATTCGCTCAAAACTTAATGACAGCTGCCCCACTTCATCACGCCGGCCAACCGGCAAATACGCTTTCGTCTGCTTGCCTTCCCCGAAGCCCCTCATCGCAAGAGACAGCTTGAACAATGGACGTGTCATTCTGCTAGATAAAATGTAGGTGAACAGAGTGACTACGACAAAAAGAACAGCCGCGAACCACGAAAAGCTTTTTAATATCGCATCATTATGCCGGTAACGGCTCGAATAATCGCTGGTCATACGAAAAAAGCCTTCATAACGTTCATTGGAATAGTAAGGAAAAGTTAGCAGCACAAGATGCTTGCCGTTACTCTCCGTCATCGTAACGACTGATTTATTGTCTAGAGCTAGCGCCTTGTCTGCCTCAAACGAATAGGCCAGGACCTCGGAGGGCTGCTGCTCCAGCCGGACGCTGCCGTTTTTAGTAAAAAGAGTTTCGCCTATGAAGTTCCCTTCCTTGTCATAGTAGGCAATGGGATGCCCCGTGCTTCGGCTAATGCCATAGAGAAGCGGAGTCATCCTGTCCCTCTCCTCCCTCGCTAGTTCCTCATTGCCTTGATTAAGCAGCGCATACTGCTGAATGTGATCATAGGCGAAGGATTGAAGCTTCTTCATGTCCTCCCTGATGGTCATCTTTGTCTGCTCGGTCAACACGTAGGACATATAGAAATAAAGGCAGCAGGTCGCAATTGTGAAAATGACGATAAACCCTGCCGTGAACCGCCAATGGATAGGCAAAGAAGATCCCCTTCTCATCCTGCCCCACGCCCGCTCATCCGGTAACCGACGCCAAAGACCGTCTCGATTAAAGCGGTGTCAAGCTTCTTGCGAATGCGCTGCACATGGACATCCACCGTCCTGAGATCTCCGTCATAGTCCATTTCCCACACATGATCGACGATTTCTTCCCGTGAGAACACGCGGCCAGGGTATTCATGGAAAAGAAGCAGCAGCTCGAACTCCTTCGGCTTAAGCTTAATCTCCTGCCCATGCTTGTACACCGCATAGGCTTTCTTGTCGAGCTCCACGCCTTCCGGCAGCTGCGCCCGCCCATTGCCGCTGCGGTTTACCGCTTTATCCTTCCGACGCAGCAGCGCCTTGATTCGGGCGGATACCTCCCTCAGCTCGAACGGTTTGGTCATATAATCGTCTGCGCCTAGCTCCAGACCAACGATTTTATCGATCGTATCAGTTCTTGCTGTAAGCATGAGAATGGGAATCGCATATTTCTCCGATACCTCCCTGCAAATATCGAAGCCGTCCATATCCGGCAACATCGCATCCAGCAGCAAAGCGTCAGGCTCCACTTGCTGGATCAGACGAAGGCCGCCTTTTCCGGTAGCAGCCCCAATCACCTGATATCCTTCGGCTCTTAGCGCATAGGTCAATAAATCCCGGATCGATTCATCATCTTCTATAACTAGCAGTTTCTTGGGCTTCTGCTCTTGCATCGTGCTACCTCGCTTCCAGACTGCAAATCTATCTTTTAATTATAGTCTACAGTTGTTGCCATTTTGTCACCAATAGTAGAGAAATAAGCAAAAAAGCCGGCAAGCTGCCGGCTTCATCCAATTACCTCAATTTATGCAGCAACAGATCCTGACTCACCCCTGTGTTGCCACTCGTAATACCACCTTGAAGAATGATTTGCTCATATTGACCCAAATGACTTTTTACAAAAGTAAATCGCGCATCATGAGAGGGTGCATACCACTCGCTCTCATTCCCTATTCCCTGTATGAGTCGTATTAAAACGGCATTAGGGCGATTATTAACAGCAGCATATAACGATCCTTTATCGCTTTTTATAGTAAATTGAAGCTTTTCGTTCAGCTCATAAGTACCTTCAAATATATTTAGAAATTCTTCGGTAAACGTTAATGGAGCCAATTCGGATGCTATCGTTTTATAATCTTGGATGAGCGGCTCTTCTAATTGGTTAGCAAGCTGATGTAGGTTATAGCAGTGACTGCCTCCCTTCAGTTCCTCCATCAGATTGAAAGTAAAGCATTGGATGCTTTCATGGAAATCATAAACACGCACTTCGCGTTTCAAAAGGTCATAGATATTAGAATATTGCGTAGGGTTTTCCCCCGTTTGCAAACAGCTTTGCAATAGGTTTTCGAAAGCCGCTATAGATTGGCTACTAATTTCACATAGTGCAGAATTAGCCGTATGATAGGCATAGCCTAGCGTTTGATGGCTTTTACCATAGTCGATATGAAGCTGTCCGTTCTCAAAACCGATAACGGCAGAGGCTCCCGTCTGATCCACATACATAACTTTAGCATTGAAAAAAGAAGGTTCGTTATACCTTTCATATATTTCAATAACTTGAGCTAGTGACGAGGATTCCTCTATTATTTTCTCAGACAAATTGCCCGCAAAATTGCACTTATCCGGAGAAGAGTTCCACTCTTCCTCATATCCGGAAACCCAGTCAAAAAACAAGCCTTGATCATTCATACCGCCCTGAGCCCAACCATTGAAATAGCCAAAGTATACTCTTCCATATTTACCGTCCTGAGGTGCAAGAAACCATACTTTTGTATTGGAATCGGAGTAGTCTTCATTGTTGCCTACCAGTGTGACCCCACTCTGAGTTGCTTTGAATATGGTACACATCTAACCAGCTCCTTCTACACTTCATCACTTTAATATTACCACAATTAGAAAATAATAGATTTCGAAACAAAATAAAAAGCCATTCCGTCTTCAAACTAAGGAGGAATGGCTTTTTAATCTCGCAACTGATTACGCTAGGGATGACTCTTTCAAAATCTCTTTGTTTTTCTCAAAAAACCGGGCATTGTGAGAAGACACGCCTGCCATATCCGTCGCTGTCGGCTCCATGTAGAGCTTGGCGCTATTCACCGCAAGCACCGCGTCGTTAAACGCACCGGCAATTAAACGGACCTTGCTGCCATACGTTATAAAGTCTCCGGCTCCGAAGATGCCGGGAATGCTTGTGCGCATTTTCGGATCGACCGTTAGGCCATAATCTTCCTTCTTCAGTCCCCAATTCAGCAGCTCGCCAAAATCACGGTCAAATCCATGGCTGACGATCACTTCATCCACTTCAATGCGCAGAATTTCACCCGTCTCCGAGTGCTCAAGCGCTACGCTGTCCAGCCGGTCGCCGGCGCCGTACAGCCGTGAAATATGATAGGGCGTAACCACTTTCGCAGACGCTCTCATTTGGGACACTGGCTGCTCATGCGCCGTAAATTGATCCCTTCTATGAACAACGATAACTTCCTTCGCCAATGGAATAATTTCATTCGCCCAATCGACTGCCGAATCGCCTCCGCCCGAGATAAGCACTACTTTATCCTTGAACCGTGACAAGTCTGTCACTACATAATGCAGGTTCGTCAGTTCATAACGGCTTGCGCCTTCTACATCAAGCTTCTGAACTTGTGTCATTCCCCTTCCCGCACATAGCAGGATCGTACGGGTGTAATGACGCTCGCCCGTCTTTGCGGTTAGAGCAAATACACCGTCATCTCCTCGCTCCATATGCGCGATTTCCTGGCCCAGCACAATAGTGGGGTCAAATGTTTTGGCTTGCTTCTCCAATTTATCGATTAATACCTCGCAGCGAATAGGGTCGACACCGCCAACATCCCATACCAGCTTCTCGGGATAGGTGCGCATGAAGCCTCCCAGTTCTTCTTTGGCATCGATTAATTTCGTACGCATCGCTCTCATGCCGCTGTAGAAAGCCGCATACATGCCTGCCGGGCCGCCGCCGACAATCGTAACCTCATAAATATCACGTTTATCCTTACTCATTATGGCACCAACTTTTCTACAATATAGTCAATCAGCATGCTTGTTCCGATTGGACCTTTTGCTTGAATATAATCATTGGTGCGGAGCGGGAATACGCCATTGTTTTTGACGGCGTCCAGATGCTTCCACAGAGAGCTGTCTTCCAGCTCTTTCAACGAATCGGAGCTGTCATAGTTCTCCATGCTTCTTTTTTCCAGGAATACATAATCCGGGTTGATCTCAGGCAGCAGCTCTAAGGAGAGCGGTGTGAACCATTCCGTTGAATCTTTAATAAGCTCAGGGCTTTTTAATCCAAGCGTTTCGTAAAAGAATTTGCTGACATCATCTTCGGATTTCGGGCCCAGATAACGATAACGCCTTGGCTCCACTCGCAATACAAGAACCGTTTTATCGCCGATAGCCTGGTGAATCTTTTCTTTGGCTTCTGCCGCCTTCTTATCAAATTCAACCAGCACCTTGTCCGATTCTGCTTTCTTATCGAATAGCTGAGCTAGCTTGGACATCGCTATGTGCATGCCGCTATTCGCGTCCAGCGCAACGGTAGGCGCTATTTTCGACAGCTCGTCATAGACGTTTTTCTCCATCCCTTGCCCGGGAACGATAATCAGATCCGGCGACAGGCTGAGCAATTTCTCATAGTTGAAGTCATATTGCTGCGTTGTCATTAATTCAACGCCGTTCTTTTCCAAGTAGGGCTTGCGGTAATCCGGCTCAATTTCAGGAACGACGAGCGCATATTGCGGGGCTATCCCCATTTCGATTAAATACTCGGCATAGTTGGAGCTCGATACGAGCAGATTTTTCGGTTTGACAGGAATCGTTACCTCTCCGAACATATCCTGCACTACTCTAGTTTCATTTTGGTTTGCTGCTGGTGTCTCCTCTTTCTCTTGCTCTTGCTTTTGCTCTTGCTTCACGGGTGTGTTGGAGCAAGCAGCAGCAATAATTAGTATGAATACTGCCCCCAGCAGCAGCATGGAACGTTTGAACATTGCGTATTCTCTCCTCATATTGATAATAATAATCACTATCAAAGATTATCAAATAAGGAGATACCGTTCCATAGCAAATCGTGCCTATTCGATTGGATTATTGTGCGCTTCCTGACGTGTTTCCGTCAGGCCGGACACAATTTGATTCAGAATGATACTCTGCCCGGCGATTCCGCAGCCGTCTACCCAAATTCTAGTATCGGCATAGAAAACACGGCCGTTTCTAACCGCTCTTAGATTTGCCCAGCAGCTGCTGTCCATCAGCTTCTCCATATTTTCCTCGGCGCTGAAGTTTTCCATAACACGTTTTTCTATGAACAAGTACTCCGGGTCGGCAGCAGCAAGCTGCTCCAGCGAGCAAGGATTGAACCAAGCCTTGCCCGCCTTTAAGCCATGTGGAAGCGTCAGCCCCAGCTTATGATACAGCAATTGAGACACGCCGCTGGAGTTTCCTCCTAGATAGCGGTATCCGAAGGGCTCCACGCGCAGCACCATTACAGAAGCCTTAGCTTCAATTACGGCCTTCAACCGATGCCGCGCTGCGTTCACTTCATTCGTCATTCGCAATTGGATGCTTTGTGCTTCCGCACCTTTATCAAACAATTCCGCAAACCGCTCAAGCAGCGGTGCAATATCGACCGGAAGCCCCGTAAGAACCGGTCCGATTGTGCGCAGTCTCCTCTTCATGTCCTCTGTTAAAAAATGTCCGACAATGAGTGCAGGCTCCGCTTGCTCAATGAGCTCGACAGGAATAACATACTGCGGCACTTCGAGAAGCTTGACTTGATGCTTATCGAACAGGTCACGGTGATGCCCGGACAGCAGCAGCGGAGTTGCCATTACGGCATGAGGTGTGACGCCTAATGCAATTAGCACTTCAGCACAAAGCGGCGACAACGATACGATTTTACGCTGCGGCAGCGTCCGGGCATAATTTTTAGGCGATACGCCTGTCATATGCTTAAAGCGGCGGCTAAAATAATGAACATCCTCAAAGCCTGTTTTTCTGGCAATTTCCTGAGATTTCGCTGAGGTTAACAGCAGTTCTTCCTGCGCGCGATACATTCGGTAGGCTGCCAGGTAGTCCGAGGGACGCTTGCCGCACCATTCGCTAAATTTCCGGGAATAATGCCACGGGCTAATGCCAGCAATTTGTGCAAGCTGTTCCCGCGTTATAACCTCTTCATAATGCTCCTGCATATAGGCAATGGATCGTAAAATTCCTGCTCTCGTCGTCTGCCGCTCATCCGGTTGCTTCTGATACAAGCTTCTTAGCAATCCGTACAAGAAGTATTGATGCTCAACCAGCATTCTGCTCGTCTGCTCCGGCTGTTCTTCGTTCAAATAATCGCTAATTCCAGTCAGAAAACCGCCTGTCAATTGCACTTGTTGAAACGTATCCCCTGCAGGCACCTTCCATTCGAATGCTTCATCATTATTTAAAGCGAAAGCATGGAATTGAATGAGCCAGCCTGCCAAATCCAAATTCCCGCCCTCGACAACCTCTATTACCGAGCTCGCTTCAACAGCGATTAATTGGCCAAATGCGGCGTGCACTAGTTGTCCGTTGATGCTCCACATCGCTTGACCGTCTGTAATGAGAAGGAAGGCCGGACAAGGAAAATAATGCACTTCACCTGCGGCCATCCATTTATCCTCTAATGGCTTTGTCGATTGCCAATGTGCAATCCACTGCGGCTCCTCTTGCTGTCGTTCGATTCGACTCACCCTTCCCTATGAAGCGTTCCCTTCTATAGTACCACGAATAGAAACTGAAAAAGGACGATGACAGTCCGCTTCACAGCAGCCGGTCATCGCCCTTTTTCATATAACGGGTTATTAAGCTTCTTCTTTGCGCTTCACCGGAATGTAAATATCCATTTCCAGCAGCGTATTGCGGTCACGCCAGCACCGCTCGTCATAATATTCAAATTCTACAGCACCCGCATGCTCATAGCCGGAATGAGGAAACCATTCGTTGAATATAGCCGACCAAGTAGTTTGAATCGAATCGGTGAAATGATCGAAATCCGCCTGAGGCGTCGTAAATACAGCATACGTCTGCTCCGGGTAGTGGCGGGTAACCGTGCCTTCGGGCGCTTCCGCTCCTTCATTGGCTTTGACACCGATTATATAGCTGAACTCGCCTGACTCCATATCAAATTCATCACAAATACCATACTCTGCATTCGAGCAGGTTAGTTCATACAGACGCTTGCCCATTCCCTCCTGCATATAGCGGCTCCAGAAAGCTGGAATGTCCCGGTGGTTCTGGCCGTCTGCACTCCGTGTACGAATGGAATAACCAATTACCTTAAACGCTGGTTTCGTAACGATTTGATAGTTCATCCGAATTCCTCCTAAATAGGGATTAAATCTTCGCTCGAGCACATTCACCTTGGCATAGACAGGCGGGCAAATGCCGCGCTTTCTAAATTCACCAGGAGTGACTCCATACATTTTGCGAAAAGCGCGAATAAAGGTTTCCGGCGTGCCAAAGCCGTATTTTAGCGCGATATCGAGCAGCTTATCGTCCGTATTGGCCACGCTGTACGCAGCATGCACCAGCCTGCGCTTGCGAACATATTCCATTACGGGCAAGCCTGCTATGGATTGAAAGACACGGTGGAAATGAAATTCCGAGAAATTCGACAGCTTCGCGAGATCGGCAAATTTCAATTCCTCTTCCAGTCTGACCTCGATCTCATCCACCACATGCTGAATGATACTTTCATAAGTTGGCACCCGTTGACCCCCTCTCTTCTCTTCCATTGTAGATGCATACAAACAAATGTTCTTGACCTTTTTTGCTCTATGTGGAAAGAATAACACAAATAGGGCTGCATCAGTTTGCCTAATAGCAATCTGATGCAGCCCTCTAATCGCGCGATTAGCACAGTTTAATTCTCGATAATGATACCTGCCAATTTCAAATTTACAGGGTTTGCAAGGGTATCCCCTACCGGACATTTGCTTTCCAGAAACTGCACGAACTCTTCTACCTTCTCTTTCGGAGAATCCGTCTTAATGTGGAATGTATATCGGATATCGGAATAACCCGGACGGACTGGCGCTTTGTTGAAAAATCCATCGAGATCCAGATCTCCTTCAACCTCTACGCGGAAATCCTCCAGCTTTACACCAAACCTAGGCGCATATACTCTCGCAACGATAGCTTGGCATGCGCCTAGTGACGCAAGCAGAGCCTCCACGGGATTCATCCCCGTATCTGTTCCTCCCAAGCTTGCAGGCTCATCGATGATAAGCTCGAATTGTCTAACATTCGTTTTTACTTTAACGCCATCCTGTAAATGCGCAGTTGCTTTGAACGTGTTAACAGCAGCCATCGTATAATCCCCTTTGTATGTATAAATTTTTATATAAAACCAACTTGTCCACTATGTATTATGAGTAGTATACATTTGGTATTGAATACCGTCAATCTGTCTAGCTATATGATTTGGATATACTAGTGATGCATGTAAGGAGCAAAATTCCAGCAGCTTCATAAGTCAAAATGCAAAAGTGCAGGTGGCAAGCCGAATTTTCGGCGATTTACCGCATCAAAATGTAAAAGTGCAGGCAGATCGGCTTAAAAAGCCCCAATTCGGTGAAATCCGGTGATTTCAAATGTACTTTTACATTTTGATGGCCTTTTTGGCCGATTGGGGGCTCATCAACATGCACTTTTGCATTTTGTTCCCGCTTGCGGGCAGAAGACGTGCGTGGCGCGGGTCTCTGCTCAACTAAAAAAGCAGTGGCAGGCTGCCCTTCAGCAACCTGCCACTGCCACCAGTTATGATGCCATCATCTACTGATTCAACTTCACAATGACACGAGAGACGTTGGCTCCTCCGAGCCCGCCATTGACTTTGATCGTGTTGTTCGCCCCCGCATTCAGATTAACCAAACGAGTGACTTGGCCGGTATAAGTGTTCCAGCCGCCTGTTCCAGGCAGTGTGACTGTATAACCGTTCCCCGTCGTGTCGCCGCTCGTATTAATCTTAAACGTAGTCGAAGTATCCGCGGAGGCATAGACCAAAGTTACACTGGCCTGGCCGCCTGTGCCGCCGTTCACTCCCGTCAGCTGGAAGTAAGAGCCCGCAATGTGTAGATTCTCAATATTGCCTCCCGAACGGGTCGCTCCTCCGCCGAAGGTCACATTGCTGCCGCTCATCGGATATTCTGTCTGGGTTACCGTTTGCGGTTTCAGCGATACGCTGACGCTGGACACATTGGCTCCGCCCATGCCGCCGCTAAGCTTAATCGTATTAGCCGTTCCCGGGTTAAGATCAATTAAGCGGCTGGTCTTGCCCGTGTAATTGCCCCAGCCTCCGGTGCCAGGCAGGGCAAGGAAATAGCCGTCTCCCGACGTATCACCGCTGGCATCGACCTTAAAGGCTGTTCCGGCATCGCCGGAAGCATAATTTACGGTTACCAGCGCTTTTCCGCCGGCGCCCCCATTAATACCGCTCAGTTGAATGTAGGAGCCTGAGGTATGCATATTCTCCACATTGCTGCCTGGTCTAGTCGCTCCGCCGCCAATGGTTACATTGCTTGCAGTCATCGCATAATCGGTCTTCTGGGTATATTCGGAATAGTTCTGGTTCACCAAATCATAGTACTTCGTTTCGGTAGCATGGGAGCGCGGCCCGACTGCCGGAACGCCATCTGTCGTCTGAACAACTTTCTTAATCGTACCGTCTGCATTGAAATACAACTGGTCTACACAAACGGAACGCAGTGTACCGTTCGAAGAAATTTCGGCGTTATGGTAGAACATATACCAGTTGCCTTTGTATTCTACGATGGAACCATGGGACGTTCCGCTATTTTTGACAGGGTCCAGAATGACGCCCCGGTTCGTCCAAGGACCAAGCGGGTTGCTGCTCGTCGCATAGCGCATCTGATTGCCGCTAGGATTATTGTCGGAATACATCAAGTAATAGATGCCGTTCCGTTTGAAGACCCAGCTCGCCTCATGGAAGTCGTAAAGCTCAGTGAACTGCTTGAGCGGACCGTCCAGTGACATCATATTGCTGCCCAGCTTGGCACCGTAGCTGTTGCCGCCTCCGCCGCCATAGAGGTAGTAGCTGCCATCGTCATCCTTGAATACAGCAGGATCAATAAAGCTACTGCCCGGCAAGCCGTTTATATAGCCTTGGACTGTGAAATCGGAAGCCGGCTTATTGCTTGTCGCCACCCCGATTTTCCAAGTGTTGTTCCAGTCTGTTCCGCTCGGATGAGGGAAGTAGAGATAGTAGGTTCCGTCCTTGTAGGCCGCATCCGGCGCCCACATAAAGCCGCCCTCAGGGCGTCCCCAAGATACGTCGGCAGCACTGAGGATTTGACCCTCGTCCACCCAATCGACCATATTGTCCGACGAGAAGACATGGTATTTATCCATTAAATCACTGCCTCTGGAAGGGAAAATATCATGCGACGCATACACATAAATACGCCCGTCATTCCACACATGCGCAGAGGGATCAGCGGTAAAAATACTTGTGAAAATTGGATTGCCGGACTTGACGACGGGATCAGCAGCTGATGAAGAGTACCTGAATCCGACTAAAATAGACAGCAGCATAACTCCTGACAAAAACAGATTCATAACCTTTTTTTTCATTAGTGTTACCTCCCCATTACTAGTATCCGGAATGCGATTCCGGCTGACAACTACAGCAGGCCTTCACGGTAAAGACATGAATAGCGTCTATTCGTCAATTTTCACCTCCCGGCATTCAACATGTAAAAATTGTAAATGAGCAACGCATCAATAGTGTACAGCAAATGTAAGCGCTTTTATAGTGAGACAATTATAAACTCTATTAGTTATTTTTGGCTTATGAAACCAAACGAGAGCCCTATAACCTGTTTTATTATGTAATTTGCACCAGATAATCATTTCATCGCATAAAAAAACACACCGTTCAAGCATCTTAGCTTGAAACGGTGCAGCTTTCTTCCCTTCGCTTCAGCAATAAATCGGTAAGCAGCCCCAGCTGAGCCTCCAGCGATACCGGGTCAAAATACGAGAAGCGTTCCTTACTCAGTTCAAAGACATGATTGTGATTCACTGCTCTAAGGCGGTGCCACATGTCCTGGTCTGCTATAGATTCAGCTCCTTCACCTTCATTAATGACGAACAAATAATCGGAGGCTTCTGCATAATCGGGCAGCATGGCAATTGGCATATTCTGCGAGATCTGCCTCCCGCTCTCGATGAGCTGATGCACCTTGCTTGGCGCTTTAAGCCCTAATCCCCGGTATATCGCCCAGCCGCTCCGTCCGTAGTTGTCGCCAAATACAGAGAACCGGCTGCCGCTCCCTTCGACCCGGATAATCGTTGCGGTTGGATTGCCCTTGGCTATACCTGCCGCTGCAATTTTAGACCGTGAAGCCGCCGCATTCCGTTCATAGCGCGCGATAAACTGCTCTGCCGCCTGTGTATTATCGATTAAATTGCCCACCAGACGGATATCCTCATACACGTTTCGTTTGCCGTCGTAGGGAATGACGACTGAAGGCGCTATTTTCGAATATTGGCCATATTGCTGGGAGTGGTTATCGTTCATCAGAATCAGATCGGGCTGGAGCTCCGCGATCATCTCCAGAGAAGGCGGTGCGCCGACATCGATAATTCCCTTCTCCTGTTCCTTCAGGAAGTCGCTGCCGCCCCACCACGTCAAATTCGCGCCTACCGGCCTTACCCCCATGGACATGAGAATGCCGGCATAATAAAGAGCTACAACCTTCAGCTCGCGCCGCCTTTTCGTTACGAAATGCTTCGGAGATATCCCGACCACCTGCTTGAACCGTCTGCTAAAATAATAGACATCCTCAAAGCCGGCATTACGGGCTATGACATTCAACTGATCGTTAGAAACGAGCAGCTGCTGCTTCGCCTCATTCATACGCAGCTCCGTTATATAATCCATCGGACTCTGTCCGGTTTGTTCTTTAAACAAATAATTGTATTGCCTGACGCCTATCTTTGCTTTTTCCGCCAGCTGCTTCACAGTAAAGCTCTGTGTAATATCAGCGTGCAGCTCATCAATCGTTCGTCCGACTGCACTCCGCGGATCATGTTCGGCATGTACGGCGTTCCGCTCGCACAAATAATAGAGCAGCTCCTGCAGCCGGATAAACTGCCGATACCCTTCTATTCCAGCTGTATTCGCCCGGTGCAAATAAAGCTGTTCCAGCATGGCAGACCACTTTCCGAACGGTTGAACATTGAGCTTGCCGCCCTGTACAATCACGTGCTCAAATATTCCCCCAGCGGCGGGCGCCTCATCCGACGCTGCTACCCGTTCCGCGCGAAATGACAGCCGGTAAAATGCCAGCTCTTCCGAATCGGCACCATCCACTTCCACTAGAACGCCAGGCGAAGCTATAAAACAATTGCCCTTCGCCAGCCTGCAGCGCTTGCCGTCGATGACCCCTGTTCCCTTTCCACGCATGACTCCGATCAACGTGTAATGATGCATGAACATCTTCATAGGCGTGCTTTCAGCCCGGTAATGGATATAGTCCATCTCCGCAAACGTGAACAAGCAAGTCTGGAAAGGCAAATCATTCATAAGAATCAGCTCCTTGCTGCAAACAATTGAGAACAATTATCATAGTTGTGATAGGTTTATTTTAACGAGACGGGCATACTCTAGCAACCATGAATCGTGTAAAATGCAAAAGACGCCCCAGTCCGCTTATTATGCGGAGCCGGTGCGTCTTAATGGCCTGCAGAACTGATTAAGAATGTTGCAGCAGCAGTTCAGTAATCAAGTCAAGCTGAGCTTCAATCGATATCGGATCGAAATAAAAATATTGTTTGCCGTCAAGCTCGATTGCTTTATTGCTTTTGACAGCAGGGATCGTCTTCCAGACATCGCGGTTCGCAAGGCTGTCCATC
Source organism: Paenibacillus sp. NPDC058174 (assembly GCF_042883865.1). Classification (NCBI taxonomy): domain Bacteria; kingdom Bacillati; phylum Bacillota; class Bacilli; order Caryophanales; family Paenibacillaceae; genus Paenibacillus; species Paenibacillus sp. NPDC058174. Next base: position 564,320 of record NZ_JBHVUY010000004.1, on the reverse strand, counting down.
CCTTCGCCCTCATTGGATACCAGAACATAGTCGGCATCAGCCAAATATTCCGGGAGCAGCTCGATCGACAGCTTCTGAACGATTTGCGCGTTCTGATCGTTAAGCTCCTTCTCGATTTTGGCCGGCATCTTCAGATTCAGGCCTTTATACACCGACCAGCCGCCCCTTCCGTAGTTATAGCCAAAGATAGAGAATTGGCCGCCTTTTGCATCGATCCGGATAATGGCCACCTTCGCATTCTCATCCATTTTACCAGCGAGCTTCTCTCTTGCGGCTTTAGCCTTTTCCTCAAATTGCTTGAGCAGCTTCTCGCCTGCCTCCGGCTTGCCCAGCACCTCGCCAAGCAGCTTCGAATCGTCATAGACGCTGTTGGCAGGATCGTAAGGAATGAGCACCGATGGGGCGATTTTGGCATATTGCTCATAATCGTCCGCGTTATTGCTGTTCATAATGATCAGATCCGGGTCCAGTGCGGCTACCGCTTCCGGAGACGGCGGGCCGCCTACATCTACGATTCCGTCCGCTTCAACATCCTTCAGAAACGGGCTGCCTCCCCACCAGGTCAGGTTCGCTCCAACCGGCTTCATATCGAATGCGAGCAAAATATTATGATAGTACAAAGCTACAATTCGCTTAGGCTCTACCGGAATTTCCACATCACCGTTCACCGTGCTGACAACACGGGTTTTCTCTTTCTTCCCGCTATTGGCTGCTCCGCCGCAGGCGCTGACCACAGCCACCATAAGCGCAAGAACAACGCCCATCCATACATATTTCATTCTGCGTGCTTGCATCGTTGTTGACCCTCCATCTGTCTGATAATAATTCTCATTTACATTCATTATAGGAGGGGGGCATGGCTCAAACAATAGATTTTTCGGATAAAAATAGTGCCATTTCGGCAAAAAGTTGTTACTTTGTACGAATAGCCGATCGCTCTTGCGTCTCAAAATGTAAAAGTACATTTTGATTCGCCCCAAAATGGCTAAAACAACGATCAAAATGCAAATGTGCATTTGAAATCGGTCTATGCGGCTCTATTCGGCTGATTTCGGCTAAACAACCTGCACTTTTGCAGTTTGAGGCGATAAATGGCCGGAAAACCGGCTATCTACCTGCACTTTTACATTTTGATGCGTAGATAGCTTCTACAAATTACAGTTTGCTATAATATTCATACCAAAGGCTAATCGCTGCGATACTGCTGCTTATGGTACAACTTAAATTCATTTCATACAGGTGACCTATGCGAAAAAAACTACAAGTCTATATATCTTCTACCTTCAACGATCTAGTAGAGGAAAGACATGCCGCTGTGCAAGCGGTGCTTCATGCCGGCCACATTCCTGCTGGAATTGAGCAATTTGCTAAAGAAAGCCCTCTTTCTACGCTAAAAAGATGGATCAGCGAATCCGATGTTTATATTCTCATTCTTGGAGGGCTCTACGGCTTGATGTTTCCTGATGAATCACAAAGCTACACGCACTGGGAATATGATTATGCCGGAGAGCTCGGAAAACCGCGATTTGCTTTTGTACTCACGGATGAGGCCTTGAGGCAAAAGCCGTATGATTTCACCCAAAATGAAAGCTATGAGAAGTATCAAGCGTTCAAGCAATCCGTATTTGAAAACATACCTGTATTTCATGTTGAGGATGAACGGCACATTCATAGGGTCATTCGGGGAGAACTGCCCCAGTATGCAGAGAAACTGCCTGGCTGGTTTTCCGGTAAGGATATCCCGGATGTGCAAAGGTTACAGAAAGAGAATGCGGAGCTGCGTGCTGCGTTAGAGAGATTACAACGGGGTCGCAAATGACAACCGATTATAATGAATTAGAAACGGAGGAACCGGAACTATGCAATTAATCGTTGAATCGGGCAATATGAATGACTATTTAATAGAGACGGATGAAGTCGACCATTCCCATTTCTCAATAGCAGAAAAGGCAAATGAGTTGAGCAGCAGCGCTAAGAATGAAGTTGAATTTGTACAGGCCGCTTTCGAATATGTCCGCGATCAAGTTTTTCACTCTGCCGATATTGGCAGCTCTCGTGTTACTTACAAAGCATCTGATATTCTCCAGCACAAGGAAGGATTGTGTTATGCAAAATCGATACTGCTAGGGGCTATATTAAGAAATAAAGGCATACCGGCGGGATTTTGCTACCAAAAGCTTGCCTATGGAGACACACCGGACGCAGGTCATGCTCTCCATGGGTTAAACGCTGTCTATTTAAGCACGTTAAACAAATGGATTCGGTTGGATGCCCGCGGCAATAAAACGGGAATAAACGCCCAATTCTCTATCGATAAAGAGCAGCTGGCCTTTCCTATTCGGAGTCATTGCGGAGAGATCGACTACCCGACTATATACATCCATCCGAATCAAAACTTAATAACGATACTCAAGCAAGCCGCTAACGGCTCTGAGCTTCACTTGCCATCTGACATAGAATAATGTGGGGCAGACAAGAATCACGCTAGCTTATAGCCTCTTTTTAAAAATAACATAGTCTTTCAGTATATAATTTGAGCGCTCAGGGCAACTAGATGGTGTGCATCATCTCTTGTTGCCCCTCTTACGTATATGCCTGGCTCTATCATATGTGCCCCCTGACTTACGTTATTCGAATACGACAACCCAATACTTTTCTCCCGGGTTGCCTTCTTCCACAACTTTTTTCCCGCCGTTACTTTCGTAAAATCTCAAGGCTCTATGATTTTCGGATACACATTTAAGCCTTATAGGCTTGTTCATTGTTTCTAGTGCATGCTGGAGCAACTCCGCCCCCACGCCCTTGCCGGTATAGCCAGGCTGTACGAATAAGTTATGAATGAAGTTCTCCGGCAAGTAGAGAGAGGAAAAACCGACGATACGTGAATTGTCCTCTGCTACAATAATTTGTTCCTCAACCGTATCCCGGTCAAAATCCTCCAGTGTCATCTCATTACTATTCGCCCAGTGAAAGTTCTGCTGACGTGATTCCAGATAGATCTTTCTTAGCTCCGGGTAGTCTTGTTCACTTGCTTCTCTAATTATCATTGTGGTTCTCCTAACTTGTTCTTTCTTCTATTTTTTCTATGTGTTCATATCCGTTAGTGCCGGGATATTAATCTCTTTCACACATGCAGCTTTGGATAAGCTAACTACACATTTTACCAGAGCAACGATATCCTGAAGCGGAATACGTGTCCCATTATAGGCAGAAAGCGCCCGTTCACTTCCCTCTTCATAGGGAATCTCGGCAGCCAGTTCACCAGGGTTAATACAAGTAACGGCAATGCTGTCTTGTCTCGTATGCTCTCTCAGCGCCTCTGTAATGCCACGTATTGCGAATTTGGATGCGACAAAAGCGACTTGCGTACTATTTGCATTATTTAAACCAGCGGTCGAGCCGATTAGAATGATTTTCCCAGCTTCTGATTTGCGAAGAGCGGGCAACAATGCCTGCACGCATACAATGGTGGAGGTTACATTCACATGAATAAGCTGGCTTATATCGGCAGGCTCATCCTTATCAAATGTATAGTGATCTTCAAAGCCCTCCTTTTCCCAAATGCCGACATTGTATATGAGAACGTCCAATACTTCCTCACGCAATTCATCGGCAACAACTGCAGCGGCATCTAGTTCAGACAAATCTGCCTTGATCCATATCCGTTGCACACCATCCTCCAAGTTCAAGCTGTCAGGTTTACTGCGGGATACCACCCACACCTTATCGCCCTGCTGGGGCACTCCTCTGACGAATGCATCTCCTAAGCCTTTACTTGCACCAAACACAAGATAGGTCTTCATATATTTAAAACCTCCTTTTTTTCTATTCGAGCATTACTTGATGTGAGGAAGGCCTTACCATTCTTTGTTTTGAAGCCAAACCTTCACTTCAGAGATAGTACTAGCATACCAAACTAACGACCCTCCCTGCCCGGAATGAGAGCGCAACATTTCAAACATCGCCTAGTGATATAGTTACAATGAAATTGAAATTAGGAGATGAAAATATGCAAAAACTGATAGGCAAAATCGCTCTAGTAACCGGTGCAAGCCGGGGAATTGGTCGCGGTATCGCGTTGCGTCTAGCTCAAGAAGGTGCAGTTGTTGCCGTACACTATGGAAAAAGGCAAGATGAGGCTGCTGAAGTTGTTCATGAAATTGAGCAAAGCGGGGGTACTGCTTTCACGCTCGGTGCCAGCTTCAATTCCCTCAATGGTATTCATGATTTATACGCAGCTTTCGATGAAGCGCTGCGGGAACGTACAGGAGATAATCGTTTTGATATCCTTGTGAATAACGCTGGAATCGGTCAGATACTAACCATGGAGGAAGCAACCGAGCAAAGTTTTGATGAAGTCATGAACCTGAATGTGAAAGCACCGCTTTTTGTTACTCAACAAGCTTTACCGCGTCTCCATGACGGGGGACGCATTATTAATATTTCATCATTTGTTACACGCGCAGCTTCCCCTAGCGTTTTTACGTACAGTATGTCCAAAGGTGCTATCGATACGTTTACCCTGGCCTTAGCCCAGCAGCTTGGGAGCCGTAATATTACCGTCAATGCGATTCAGCCTGGCATTATTAACACAGAGATGAATGCGGGCACGCTGCAAGACCCAAATGGACAAAAATATGCTGCCAGCCTTTCAACCTTCAACAGGTGGGGAGAGCCTGAAGATATTGCAGACATTGCTGCTTTTCTCGCTTCAGCAGACAGCCGCTGGATTACCGGACAATTAATTGATGCAAGCGGCGGTTCTCATTTGTAAGTTTAGTTTTTACACCTTCCCACTGCTTCAAGCAGTGGGAAGGTGTTCCCCTAGCTTTTTTACTTTGAAGCCTCTACTCTCCCTGAAGTATCGGAACAAAAATATCCGCGTTATTAAAATGCTGTTCTTCTCCAAATTTGAATACTTCAAGCGCAAGCGCCAACGTATTATTTTTCAGATCATTTTCTTTCAAGAACGTTTTGATTAGTACATACGGGTCCTGATCCACAGCTCTCACCTTGGCATAGGATTGGCTGTCTACAGTGAAGCCGATCATGCCTTTCGGGATATCCTCAATATTCTCAACTTCCATACAGTAGATGTAGGTAAAAAGTACATCATTCGCAAAATGAGGACATACATACTGATGTTCATTCAAAACTCTTTTAATTTCAATCTTTCTTTCCAGAAATAATCGATTTGCTTCGTTAATGCTTCCCTTGTCGAATCTTTTAAAAACATTCGTTACAGGAACGCCAACGAAATGCTTCGCCTCCAGCGTCACGATCTCGATTTGATTGTTCTGCATGAACCTCTCTCCTCGCAATATGAGTTAGCCGCCTATGATCCTTAAATGATTATAAATATATGGATATTTTACCAAATACAATCTTTGAACACTATCATCTAATTGAGAAAAAAACACCGCTAGATCACTCCAGCGGTGTCGAGTCATCAGGCAGAAAGCTCCCGCTCCTGCTTTTCCTTAAGCTCAACGAGCAAAGCGTGCAGCTGCTCTGTCGCGAGTCCATGCAGCACCAAACGAAACCCGGCTCTTAGCGTTGTCAGCGGCACCATCGGATGCTTGTTGTTAATGAGCGCAAGCCGGTCATTGCTTCCGATGATTTTCGAAGCGAGTATGCCTATCGTTTCATCCAGCTGCAAGGAATTGGTCGCCCGCCAGAAATCATTATCGGTCAGGAATAATTGGTAGACTGGCGTAAAGCATTCAATTGCGGTCGTAAGATCCATAAAGTTCGTCCAACGCTTCGGCATGGCATCAATAGGCAATGGCGTAGACGTAATGGCAGAGAAATTTAGACGTTCCTGCTTGGTAACTTCAATCCCTTTATCCAGCAGCTCCTTGTTCAAGTTAATGACGAAGTTGTACAGGTTCAAATCATGAATAAGGAATAAATCGTCCTTCACCGGCTCCAGATTGGTCGGCTTAAGCGGGTTCATCGTTATGTTAACGCCCGGAACATTGTCGCGAATGAACTGGAGCACCTCCGACCCGAGATAGAAATGACGCAGAATCATATAGTTGGCGCTCGGGCTGACGAACGTTTTCATGCCCCAATGCAGCACGCGGTGCAGCACCCGGGAAGACGTGAGCGCCTTCGGTACGATGATCTTATAAATTTGCAGCAATATGATCAGGAGACGGGCAAACGGGCGAAGCAGCGGGAGCAGAAACTGTCGCGACCGGCTTGAGCAATCCTTTAAGTAGGCAGCCTTTGCTTCCTCATTGAAGGGAATGCTTTGATCAAGATAAATTGCCAGAAAAGGATTCGGGTCGTCACGGTCATGTGCCATATTGCGAAAAAAGTCCGCCTCGCTCATACGTTATTCAGCTCCTCTAATTGCAGCAAATAGAGCCGTGCCGTTGTCTTGGCCGTCTTGACAATGCGGTCTGCAATATCGGCTGTTAGCAGCGGGTGCTGCACCACCGTCTCCAACCGCTCAAAGTGCAGCTCGTCGGAATCGCTATGATAGAGCAAGAACGAGACCTGCTCGTCGTCCAACCCCAGCTGATCGCGAATCATTTCTCCCCAATAACGGGCCATCCGGCAGCCAAGTCCCTCGATAATCCACATAGCACCGATGAGGTCGACGGGGTTGTCACGGCTCGCACGCTGGAACAAGTAGGCCGACAACGCCTCACTGCCGATATTTTTCTCCCCAGCTTGAATGGCTGTCAGATCTCCCCCAACTGCTGCATAATTACGCTCTAGAATTTGAAAATCACGATGCTCATCGCGTGCATGAGCAATGAACGTCGATCGCAGATCGATATGCTCAATCGGAATGTAGGACGCTGCACGCGCGATCCACTGCGAGCCGTCGATAACTTGCTGGCGGATATTTTCCATCAGCGATTTATAGTCGTTCATCGAGAATTTCCCATGATACAGCTTATGAATAATCGGCACGCGGGCCAGCTTCTGTTCAAAATCGATCCATACACGCACAAGCTGGCGAACGAGGTGAGCTTGCACATCATTTGTGCTGTCATATTTCAAATTCGGCGCTTCCGGCGACCGCTCCTCGAAGGTTGACTGAGGCACTTCGTCCTTAGAGCCAACAACGTTCAGCAGCATATATGAGGTCTGGAACCGGCCGCTCTCCGGCACCATGCATAGTACGCGCTCGCCGGGCGTCAGCTTGCCGCTGCCAAGCAGCTCCTCCAGCATAATGTAGATCGATGCCGCTCCTGTATTGCCCCGCGTGTACAGATTGGTGAACCATTTCTCCTCCGGAATCGTTAAGCCGCCAAGCTGCAGCAGACGGAATATTTCATCACGGAAGAAGTGCGAGGAATAATGACACACCATCCAGTCGATCGAAGCCGGATCAATTGCTCCCTCCTCTACAAGCTCGAAGAAGCGGTCCACCCCCACCTTCGGCATTTCATTCACAAGCCGGATATCCTGCTTCAGATTGATCGCGCCATCATCGGCAGCATCGTGAATCGTCCGGTAATCCTGCCAGCTGGCATGTTCCTTGTTATCCATATTGCTTCCTGCGTACATGCATACGTCATAGCTGTTCGCATAGGACTTGTTGTCGATCCACTCGATACGAAGCGACAAGCCGCTCGGAGCAGGACTATTCTGCAAAATGGCCGCTCCAGCACCATCCGACAGCATGAAGCGGAGAAAGTCCGTATCGAATGGCACCGCGCTGTCATGGTAAGCCTGCTGCGCTTCGAACCGTGTATGCTTGAAGACGCGGCTCGGAAACTCGCTGGCGCAGGATATCGCGATACGACTCTCGCCAGACAGCACTTGCAGAAAGGCGTTTTTCATCGCCTGCATGCCACTGGCGCATACGCCGTGATGAGTTGCGATCTCCATGACGGGCAAGCCCGTCTCCGCATGAACCATACTTGCGAAGCCGGGAACAAGCAGGTCACCCTGCGTTGTTCCCACCGCAAGGAAATCGATGTCGTTCTCAGGTGCGTTCGGATTGCGATTCAGCGCATCGCGAATGGCCAGCGCCGCCATCTCGGCGTTGCTGTACAAGCTGCGCTGCTCCTTATCGATGGCATAATGGCGATAGCGGATTTTATTTTGCTCAAGGATGCGTCTCATGGACTTCGAGCTCTTGCCGTTGATTCGGCCCAGGTAATCTTCTATCTCCTCATTGCCGATTGGCTCTCCCGGAAGGAACTTTCCCATACTTGTCACGTAAACGTCGTTCATCCGTGCACCTCCAGTAGAATAGGGTATATATCCCATAATCTCTGATGGAGCCGTCTACGGATAGTTCCAACTTTTTATAGTACTAGTGTAATCTGCACAATCACTGCAATTCAGCAAGAAGCCAGCATGAGGCCTTATAAATCCCCTCATACCGGCCTCTTGCTAATTTCTAAATGCCTTAATTATCTCCATAACTATGCTCTTCTTTGTTTCCTGCTAATAAAACGCCTATCGATGAACCAAGCGATAAGCAAGGACAGGATGCCGAGCACAACCGGTATGCCAAACGCTTCGTAAGAGAATGAGCTGCCTTTCAGCTTCAAATGATCGGCAGCACGGTATTCAAGCCGCTTAGCCGCAAATTGCGCTGTCCGGACATCTTCTTGTGCAGCCAAGTCTTCAAATGCAGCGTCCATGGCAAAGCGGTCTGACTGATCGCGATGCAAGTAAAGCAGCTTCGAACTATGCCCGCTGTTATTCCATTGCTTGATGTCCTCGGCAGCTGTAGTCTCAGCATCCGCCCCTACGACAATCATTTTCGCAAGCTTCGGCACGTCTCTAGTCTGATAGCGCGCAACCAAGTTCAGGCCATGCTTCGTTACGATGACTTCATTACTGCTGGATACCGTTAGTGTCGTTGTCGTTCCGGAAGCGGCATACGTATCAAATGCGGCGGACAAATCGAGTTCATCCGCGCCATTATAGAGCAGCACACCCGCTTTAACTTTGTTCCACTGATACGCATTATTCATTACGTATGTAATATCGCTCAATCCGGCTTGGAATGGCTTCATATACGGATTTTGCACGTAATCGTAAGAAGGATAGTTCATATGTTCCGCTACCGTTCTCGCAGCGGTATCGCCTAACTGCTGGGAAATAACATACAGCGTTGCATCGATTCCCGATGTCAGACCGGCAGAAGATACGATATTGCCCTGCGGCACATAGCGCTGGTCTTTCACCCACTGAACCTCAGGATATTTCTTAATCAGCCTGTTAATATCCCCCCAATGCGTCGCGGCTGATTTGCCGTTCAGCAATCCGGTATCCGCTAGATTCTCTGCGCCATTACAGATGGTGAGCAATGTCGTGTTCACGCTTGAATGCTTTTGAATCCATTCACGGACAGGCGCATATTTATGGTCATCTAGTATCGGCATAAACGGAATGACGATAATGTCCGGGCTTTTACCCAGCATCGCGTCCATTTCATCAAATGAATAATGAGGAACGACATCAAGTCCCCCGGTGAGAGATTTAATGCTGCGGTCAGGTGCAACACCGTATACATTGTAAGCTCCTGTCATTGCAAACATCTCGTACGGAACGAGAAAATCGAACACTTCAGTCACTTCGTTAGCCAGCAGCACAGCCACTGTCGGTTTTTCGGCGTCATATTCCGGCACTTGTACATTCGTTAAAGATGGAGCCGTCTTATCATAAATCGACATGCCCGCATTCATTGTGTTAATGAACCCTGCCGCCCCTGTCCCTCCAACGACAATGACAAATAGAATGAGATAAATCATAACTCGCAATACTGCTTTCACTTGTGTGTTCCCCTTTAGCACTGGATTGTTTGCCCTACAAATGATAACAATCCAAACCGCGTCTATCATCGGGCTGCAGAGGGTGAGCGGCTCTCAACTTAGGTCGGGACAGGTGCTGGACCCCGGTCTGTTCTCTTTTTTTCGCAAGACTCGATAGAGCTATTGCTCCATTTATTTTCATAGCATTTGGTGATCAAAGAACAATGCCCTCTTCCATAGGGGTTCTATGTTAAATCTGTTTGTCATTACATATCATTTATCCTATTGATACTTGCATGCTGTACGCGCTTCCTCCCTGTGAACAGAGTAAGTCCAAAGCACAAGATTAAAATAATTCCAGCAGCTACATAAGGGAAGTTCAGGTTCACATCGAATAGGATGCCTGCGGCTATCGGTCCGATAATATTGCCCAGGCTGGTAAAGGAGGAGTTAAGTCCTGCCACATACCCCTGCTGTTCTTGGGCGGCCATGGACATTTGCGTACTAATGGCCGGACGCAGAAGATCAATAGCCAAAAATATAACAAAGGTTACAGCGAAGATCAGCCAGTATTGCTCGACTAATAATGTCAGTAGCACGAACACTCCTGCAGCGAGCAGGCATAATGTGATGACCAGCTTTTCACCATAACGGTTCATGACCCAGCCGAAAATAGTCAGCTGAATGACCGCACCCCCGATAGACGCAAATGTGAAAATAAAGGCGATATCCTTCGGTGTAAAGCCAAACTTGTGGTCGACGAATAGGCCAAACACCGCTTCATAATTAGCAAGTCCAAACGACATGACGAACACAATAATTAAACTTATAAAATACGGTTCACGGTAAGCGAAACGCAGCTGCTGAAGCAATTTCGGCGCCGGGTGAGACAATGCCTTGTCGCTGTTCTTATCAGTTTTCACAATCGATGGCAGCGATTCCGGTAGTATAATCATCGTCAGAACTGCAGCAATCAGTCCGGCTGCTCCAGCAGCAAAGAACGGCACGCGAATACCAAACTCCGCAATAAAGCCTCCAATACCAGGAGCGATGATATAGCCTGTCGAAATCGAAGCATTGATAAAACCCATTCCTTTGGCACGCTCTTCTTCGGTCGTGATATCCGCTGCATAAGCCATAACGGCTGGCATAATAAGCGCTCCGCTAATGCCTCCCAGCATCCGGGATACAAAGAGCAGCAGAGCAGAATCCGCTAATCCGAATATGACCTCCGCACAGGCGAAGACCAGCATACCAGCTATAATAATGCGCTTACGCCCGAAGGAATCAGACAGCCGCCCTGCCAGCGGCGAGAAGACCAGCTGTGTGAACGCAAAGGAGGCGGTAAGCAAACCGGCGATGCTTCCGTTAACGTCCAGCATTGTAATGTATTTAGGAATGACAGGTATAACCAGACCGATGCCGGCAAAGACCAAAAACAAATTAAACATCAGGAGCAGCATAATGCCCCTGTTTCTGAATAATAAAGCCATCTGATTGTCCCCCAGCCAGTGCCAATTTCCATTCCGACCACTTAATAAACATAAACATATAAAAAGTATGTTGTGAATGTAATACACAAATTTTACAGTGTCAATATAAACTTTTTAAATGAAAATGTTTATTATATAGAAAAAGTAATCCCTCTAGCACGGTTAGAGGAAAAGGCATCTAAAGAGAAACCAGATAGCTTCTGACGAAGCTGAACTAGTCAAGCACGGGTATCGATTTCATGGTCAGTGAAATTAAGCGATGGCTGATCCCGATCTTCCTTGTTCTTTTTATGCTCGATGTGATGAAATCCCCACCCGCACATATCATTAAGAACTGTACTGAGGGTTTGCCCATGCTCAGAAATGCAATATTCAACTTTAGGCGGAATCTCCTGATACACCCTCCGAACGATCATGCCATCTCGTTCCAGCTCACGAAGCTGGCTGGTAAGCATCCCTTGGGTGATAGTTGGAATCATCCGTCTCAGCTCTCCAAATCGTTTGGTACCTTCCGTCAGCAAAATATATAAAATAATCGGCTTCCACTTCCCTCCAATGACTTGGAGAGTTGCTATGACTCCATTTGTTAAATAAGAATTGTTTATATCTTCGGCCATCGATGATCCCTCAAATACTCATATTTTTTTGTAATACCTTTAGAGTACTGCTATTGTAACAAAAGAAAAGCGGTTAACCAATACGCTCAAAAAGTGTACTTAGTACGCTTTAGCATACTAATGGAAATTCAGTAACGAAGGTACTTTCAACCCGACTTAGTATGAGAAAACAGCGTACTTTACAGGAATTAATTCCTCAACAATAATGGAGCAGTCAAGCGCTGACGCCATCTTGTGGAGAGAGGAAGATTCCCATGAAAATTTTAGTCATTGTTACCCACCCGTCCTTCGATCAGTCTCGAGCCAACCGTGCTCTTATTGATGAACTGAGTCCTTATGATAATATTGATGTTCACAACCTTCACGAGGAGTACCCGGATTGGAACATCGACATCGAGAGAGAACAGCAACTGCTGACCAAGTATGACCGTGTAGTACTTCAATTCCCTTTATTTTGGTACAGTACCCCGCCGCTGCTCAAAAAATGGCTGGACGATGTGTTAACGTACGGATGGGCGTATGGGACAGGCGGCGATAATCTGAAAGGCAAGGAATTCATCGTGGCGGCAACAGCAGGCGGCAGCGAACACAATTATCGTTCAACCGGCCACTATGAGTTCACGATAAATGAGTTCTTAAGGCCTTTACAGATAAGTATCAAATATACCGGCGCTGTCTACTTGCCTGCCTTTGTTATATACGATACCCTGGAAGCCACGGATGACCAGCTGAAATTGGAAGCACGCAAGTATGCAGAACATATCCGTGCCTCCGCAGATGTACTCGTTGAAAATACAAAGGCCTCTTAAAATAAGCAACTCCGTACAATATTAACCAGAGAACAAACAAACACACCGCTTCAAGCTGCTATAGCTTGGAGCGATGTGTTCACTTTGTAGCGTTTCGCGGCCTCTAAATTTCGCGACTAGGATCAAGCACTAAAGCTTCTCCATTAACCTTGACGTGCTCTGTGATCATCGTGCCCCAATCTGGAAGATGTTGTGTTTCCCCTAGAAACCTGCTTCCGGCTAAAGATCCGTTATCCATCTTTGCTCCTGCAAAAAGACATCCCTCGAATTTACAATACATAAGATGAGCACCGCGAAAGTTAGCATCCGAGAAGCGGCAGCGGACGAAGGATACATCTCTTCCTTTCGTATGGCTCAAATTGCTGCCTGTAAAATCACAATCCTCAAACTGTTCGCCAAACGCAGCATTCTTGAGAATTGTTTTATGAAACGAACAATGTTTGAATATCTTCGTGATGAATCTGCCATCTAGTTTAACCCCATCAAAACGGCAATTCGTAAAAGTAGAATAGATTAAGCCCCCTCCAGGCTCGAAAACTGCATATGATAGATCAAGGTTTTGTACAGTAAGATACTGCATGGACTCGGTCAGAACGACCCCTCGAAAATCCTCTAACCCGTCAGCGGTTTGGCCATAAGGGGACGAAGGGAAAGAGCGGTCTTTTTTGTGCAAGTTTTGTTTTCCAGTTACAGCAGCTAATGCCTTGTTGACGGCAGCGATCTGAGCTGGCTCCCACCTGGAAATCAGTTGCTTCTTGTTCAATGAGTGAACCTCCTCACAGCTCAATTCATGTTAATTAATACTACCATAATTCATAGATGAGATGAGACTGTGATGAACCTGTTACCGTCTTCTTTTCACTCACCAATGACTATGATCACTTCCAAAATGCAATATATCCTTTACATTTTCCAATACATAACTTACAATAACTTCTAATCATTAACCGGAAGGGACCCCTTGTATGCTTGTTAATAAAGTTCGTGAACTACGAGCGCGCTTCAGATGGTCGCAGCAGGACCTAGCGGATGCCATTGGAGCCACTCGTCAAACCGTAGGGTTAATTGAGAAAGGGGACTACTCCCCTTCTATTACGCTTGCCCTTAAAATTGCCGCAGCTTTCCAATTACCTGTGGAGGAAGTTTTTTATTTAAAGGCGGAGGAGGAATAAGATGCTAACACGGATTATACGCTCGCCCTTACTTTCACTCACCCTGTTTCTCAGCACGTTAGGCTTGGCTTATCTATTAAAGCTGATGCTGACAGGGGAGCTTTCGACTACGACGGGAAGAATTTATTGCGCGATCTTTGCTATCCCTCTAGGCGTGCTGTGGGTATTGCTTGTAAGGACTTATAATCGAAGAAATCCGAAAGACCGCATTAGTGTCTGGGCCGTAATCCCGTTTGAAATTCGAGAAGTCGATGAGGGGCAGCAATGGATCTCATTCAAAGCTTGCCGGAACGTCTATATTTACTATGGCTGTGGTATACCCTTAGCTGCGATAACCATCCTGTTAATTCCACCTAATGCTGTCTATACTTTAATCACTTTCGGCTTGCTAGGATTGGGCCAATTTCTCGTCTATGGTCTAACCATGTGGAAGTATAGCCGCGTCTAATTCTACCTATTCGTATTTCTACCGAGGGGAGAGCAAATGCCTATGAATGCAGCCGTCAAGTTGATGCAGAAATTCAAAGATTCCGAGAATCAGAATAGACTGAAAGTCTATCAGGGCAAGGTGGAGCTCATTAGGAAACGGAATTTGGAAGCATGGGATGACGGTGACCTTCTAGCGGAGTCCCTCCGTCTGCAAAAGGAAGCAAAGTCCGGAACACCATTGGACGAGTTGCTTATCGATGCTTATGCGTTAGTCTGTGAGGCAGCGAAGAGAACACTGAGCTTACAGCCTTACGATGTTCAGATCATGGCTGCTATCGCTCTGCACGAGAGATTTCTGATCGAGCAGCATACCGGTGAAGGTAAAACGCTCTCTGCTGTCATGCCTGCTTATCTTAATGCGTTAACCGGCGAAGGCGTTCATGTGCTGACTTTCAACGATTATTTGGCCAAACGGGATGCTGATTGGATGGGACCGATCTATCGTTTCCTCGGGTTAACGGTACACTCGGTTCAAGCGGGCATGAGCTTGCCCGAGAAACGGGAGGCGTATGCCAAGGATATCACTTACGTTACGGCAAAAGAGGCAGGCTTCGATTATTTGCGTGACACGATTGCACTGAGCGAAGCCGATACCGTACATCGTCCTTTCCACTACGTCATCGTCGACGAAGCCGATTCGCTGCTTCTTGATGAAGCGCGGGTACCGCTAGTCATCGCCGGCGTGTCGGGCTCTTTCGGCAACGAAGCCTTTCGTTTTGCTGAAGTGGCCCGGCAGCTTGAGCAAATCGAGCATTACGACTTCGACGAGTCCATGCGGAACGTTTATTTGAATGAAATGGGCTCTGCAAAGGCAGAATCGCTGCTAGGCTGCGGCAATTTGTACGAAAGCCATAATAATCATTTATTGTCTTCATTAAATTGCGCGCTGCATGTAGAGACGTTATTGAAAAAAGACGTCGATTACATCGTCCGGGACGGGAAAATCGAGCTGATCGACGAATATACCGGCCGCGTGGCGGAGAACAGGCATTTGCCGGACGGGCTGCAAGCTGCACTTACGGCTAAAGAAGGGCTGCAGTCGGCATCCGACGGGAAAATTCTTGGGACAATTACCCTGCAACACTTCCTTAGCCTCTATCCGAAGGTTTGCGGAATGACAGCCACCGCATACGCTTCTGCATCGGAATTCGAAGCGATTTATGAGCTGCAGGTTGTGCGAATTCCGCCAAGCCGGCCAAACATACGGATTGACCATCCGCGCCGGATATATACCCACAAAGAAGCCAAGCTTAAGGCGCTTGTACAAGAAATCTCGTCTGTTCATGCAACGGGACGTCCGATGCTCATTGGCACATCTAGCGTCGAGGAGTCGGACACGCTGGCGAATGCGCTAGCGGCTGCCCGTATATCCTGCCATGTTCTGAATGCGAAAAACGATGCCAAAGAAGCCGAGATCATCGCCAAAGCGGGAGAAATCGGGGCTGTGACGGTGTCCACGAATATGGCAGGACGCGGCGTCGACATTCGGCTCGGCGGCGGCAACCCTACTCAAGCAGAAGTTGTAGCCAAACTTGGCGGATTGTATGTAATAGGTACACATGTGAACGAAAGCGTGCGGATCGACAATCAGCTGCGCGGGCGTTCTGCCCGCCAAGGCGACCCGGGTTCGTCTGTATTTTTCATAAGCTTGGAAGACGAGTTAATGCTTCGGTTCGGCATTGATAAATGGGTTCGAGGCCGCAGGCAAGATGAGCCCCTTGAGGAACCCGTTCTCCAAGGCAAAATCTCGCATATCCAGCGCGTTGCCATGGCCCAGAACTTCGATATTCGCCAGGAACTGAACTATTATTCAGATATGGTGGAGGATCAGAGACGAATTCTGTATGAGGAGCGGCTCAGAATTTTGAACGGCGAGCAGCCGATGAGCCCGTCGGAGCAGCGGGTACGGCTTTTTTATATCGACGAGTTCTGGGCGGATCATCTGGCATACGCTTCTTACATTCGCGAGGGCATCCACTTAGAGAGCCTTGCCAGCCGCAATCCGATGGACGAATTCCATGCGCTAATCACCCAAGCCTATGAGCAAATTCCGGCTAAAATAGATAGAGAGTCAGCGGATATACTTGCAAGACTCGGAGGTTCGAATGATCCGGCGGAGTGGGAAAAGCTTGGTCTGAAGAGCCCTGCCTCCACTCGGACTTATATGATCAGCGATCACTATATCCAGAACAAGCGCAGCTCATGGACACCAATGACGGTAATAGCTTACTATTTGCGTAAGGTTCTGAGGGCGGCTTTGCTGCCGATACACAAGCTGCCGAAATATTAATATCGTGGAGTTTTTCGCCGCCATAGTTTTGGCGGCCTTTTTTAAATTCGTTTTTCTGCGATATAATAGCCTCACCACATATAAGGCTGGCTTCAGCAGCTCACGGAAGGAAGACAACTCTCCAATGAAAGCAACCGTGAATGTACAAGAGCACATACTGATCTGGAATCATGCCACGTTCAAAATCATGGATGTACGACATATCGGCATACAGGACGGCGAATCCGTGCCCCCTTACCTGTTCCCTGCTAGCGCCTTTCTGTATGTAACGCAGGGTAGTGCAACGCTAATTTTGGACGGAAACGAGCATACTGCAAAGCGTTTCTATATGCTTCATGGCGGCAAAGGTAGCCGTCTGGACATTATCCTGACGGATGAATCGTTTCATTATTACCTGATCTTCTATAAAGCCTCCTTGCCGCTAGCTGTCGAGCAGCGCGCACTCCGGCATGGAGATCAACAATTGGCATTCCACCTTCAATACGGTTTTATCCCGCTCCACCCTGCCATTCTATATGAACTGGCTGAGCGAATGCTGGACGAATGGCTTGAACAGGGACGTTTGGAGCGGCTTCATGTCAAAACACTATTTTACCAATTTGTATACGAGCTGCTTCGGCAGATGGACCAACAGCAAGTCAGCATCGTTAAGCCTAACCTTGCCTCTCAGCTTATCCGCTACATGCAGGAGCATTATGCCGAACCGCTCACCCGGGAATCACTGGCGAGCACATTCCACTACAGCGTACCCTATCTGTCTAAGCATTTCCGCCGGGAAACTGGAACTAGCATCATTGATTACTTAATCCGCATTAGGATGAACCGGGCAGGGAAGCTGTTGCAACAGACCGAATTTTCTCTGCAAGAGATTGCTGCAAGTGTCGGATATGCAGACGTATCCTATTTCATCAGAATGTTCAAAAAGCATACCGGAGTAACACCCAAACAATTCAAGGATGAGTTCGTACAAGGAGCAAGAAGCTCCTATCGTCCTATCATTAGGCTCGGATCATCCATTGTTCCGCGTAGGCTTCGTCGTTATATTGATATCAGAGATGATAATGATTATCAATATAGCGAAAAAGGAGATTTACAGATGTATAGAAGCAAATTACCTGTTGGAGTTACGTTGCTGCTGTGCCTGACCCTATTACTTAGCGCATGCGCCGGCCCAGCGAACACGAACGGCAGGACTGGCACTAACCTTGCTCCAAGTCAAACTGCTGGTTCAGAGAGCAATCCCAGCAATTCCGGCAAAGCAGCAACTGGAAATACAACAGGCAGCTCGGAGATGGTAGCCTATTCCGCTGTTAACGGTGAAGTACAAATTCCCAAAAACCCTCAAAGGATCGTCATGGTGGCAGGAGCCTTCACCGGACATTTGCTAGCGCTGGGCCTGAAGCCTGTGGGAACCGGTGACGAGTCCTTTAACAGCTATACAGAAGGAATACTGGATGACGTTGTCAACATCGGCAGCGATGTGCCTTACGAGAAAATAACGGAGCTGCAGCCGGATTTAATTGTAGTCTGGAACGACCGTGAAACGATCGAAAATTTGTCCAAAATCGCGCCGACTGTCGCTGTTGAATACGGGGTACCTCTGCGGGAGCAATTAATGGATTTTGGCAAGATGACTGGCAGAGAAGAGCAGGCGAAAGCCTGGATTGCAGATTGGGATGCTAAAATCGCAGAATACAAACCTCTCGTGAAACAAGCGGTAGGTGACCGCACCGTTTCAATATTCGATTCGGGAAATCCTAAAGAATTTTATGCCTACGGAAGCTTTGGCAGAGGCGGAGACATTATTTATGGCGAGTTCGGTCTGAAAGCACCTCCGATTATTCAGAAGGAAGCCATCGACAGCGGCACAGGCTGGGCCAAATTATCGCTTGAGTTGTTGCCGGAATACGCAGGCGACTATATCTTTATCAGCGGGTGGACTGACGATAAAAATGCGGCGCCGGTTTTTGAAGGCAGTATCTGGGCTAACCTCCCTGCTGTCCAAAATAATCACGTTTATCGCGAAAACAGCCGGGGCTTCGTCTTTAGTGACCCTATTTCGATGGAAGCCCAGCTTAAATTTGTCGTAGATAGCTTAACCAAAACATAGTGAAATTTAGTAGACGTACGGTTTGTGAGAGGCGAGGGGGAATCCCTCGTCTTTTTTATCTAACCAATCAGCGGAAAACGAATCGCAATTGTTGTACCCTGCCCTGTCTCACTGCTAATACGGATAGAACCTTGGTGCTGATCGACGATCCAGTGTGCGATCGAAAGCCCTAAGCCCGCTCCTTGATCCCCTCTATCTCTTGCGGAATCTCCCTTATAGAAGCGATTAAACACGAGCGGCAAATCACGTTTTAGAATCCCCGCTCCATTATCCTGAACGATTATAAGAACCGACTTCCCCTGCTTGACGCATCCCAGATCAATTTGTCCATGCTCCTGCGTAAATTTAATAGCGTTGTCCAATAAGATCATGAACAACTGCCTGAGTCGATCCTCATCACCTTTATAGTAGAATTGCGAGTGCTTTACAGATAAAATACTTCCAGAAATAAATAAGTTGACTTTGAGAAATGAAAAATACATCGCCGGGGCGCTTTGGCCATATGGCGATGTATTCATGGTTCATATTGCTATCAATCTTTCCGATATTCCTCTTCCCCGTCGCAATCGGATTTTCCTCATAACTAAACCAATCGTTTCAACTAGGGAACACTCCACCTTCCTAGTGGGGTGAAAAAATCAGGGCACTCAACAAATAGAGCCCTGATTTCATTGAAGGGGTTATGTGCGGTAAAGTGAGTAAGATAAAATCTACAATTGATTTTATTTATTGTCCTTAAACTTACTCAAACTTGAAAAGTACCAGGCAACTTCATGAATATGTCTGAATCTGTAGCACGTCTACTTCTTGCATTTCTAAGCGCGTCTACATCTACTGTTGTAATAGATATGCCTTCAACTCCAGAACCAAATTGAGATAATATTTGTTTAACAGCTATTTTCCTTTTATCTTCCTCTAAGTATCTTATTGGTGCAAAAACACCACTTTCCCCAAATTGAGATACATTACTCATTACAACATACTGATAAAATCGGTGTGAATCGGCGATACAGCAATGTTTATAAAGAGATGCATCTGGATTATATGCTGAAATAAAAAGAATATCCAGAGGATCAATTTCGCCGGAAGGTATTGAATTTATTTTTTTCACTATATCAAAATGACTGTAATCATAACAAATTAATATACCAAATCGACCTAAGGATTCATGGTGGAATCTATATACAGAACTACCCTGCTCCATTTTGAATTTGGTATTTTTAGGTGTTAGCGCATCGTATTTAGAACGAGTTAGCTTCTGATATTCAAATATCTTCACTTTATTATTTCTAGCGGATGGAATGAAAATATTACATCTATTCTTGCCATTCGCATCTTCTAAAATATTAACATCTTTTTGCTCATCAAATTCAAAACCACCAATAATAATCGTATTAAATTTTAACGCGAAATCTTCAAGGTAATCTTGCATAGATTGTGGTAAAAATACTTCAGGGAAAATAAGAAAATCTACGCGCTCTTTAGTAATTTCAATTCGCTTTTTAAATGTATCCATTACAAATTTTAATTTCTCAATAAATTTACATGCATTAGGCGATGAAGAAAAATGGTAATAATGATTGCGGTAGTCATCTAACCCTATTGAGTTTAATTGTGCAACAGCAATGTTTATTTGACGAAGATCATCACTTCTTGTAGATTTATAATTTATAGAATTCAGATCGATTTCTTTAATAAAGTCAGGGGAATTAATGTAGTTTCTATAATTAGGTTGATGGCTTCTAAAATATTCAGGCGGTGAAATCAACTCATAAACAGAATCTTCTTTTATCGTATTGTGTAAGAAGTAGGCTTTAAAATCCCTTAAAGTACGAATGGGTAACTGATACTGGATGTGTGCAACTCCGTCCCCACTTGCATTAAACAGTTCCCCACCAACTGTAATACCCTCGCCCTTTTTACCTTTTCTTCTAATTGGCCCGTATATACCACTGCCACCATAATTAGAAATATTGGAAAGCAAAACAAAACTAAAAAGCCTATGAACATCAGAGAGTGCATATTCTTTATAAAGGCGAGTTGCAGGATTGAAAGAGGAAACAATTATAAAATCCAAATCTTCTCCTACAACTAAATCCATAACTCCCGCATCTGTATAGTCATGGCAATTTAAAACAGTAAACTTACCAAATGGTGAATGAAAAATATGTATAGATGATCCTCTTACTAAATCCCCATTCTTTTCTTTTCTATCTTCATCTTCGACTGAAAAAGAGATTTGATCATGAAATACAGGCTCTTCTGCTGGAGTAATAATAACGATTGAATTTGTATAAACGTTATGTTTTTTATAATAGCCTAATCTGGCGATAATAATTCGATTATATTTATTAGAATGTTCTTGAAACAAATCGATAGATACGCTATTCCCTGGATGCTCAGAAAGAATTAGAATATTTACGTCTGAAGATATCCTATCTAATGTTTTTTTCACTTCTTCTACATTATTCATTACTTCAATCTCATTCATTTCCAATTGCCCAGAATATATCCTATTATCTGTTCTTTTATCAATAAGATTTAACGGATATAATTCTTGGATTAAAGCTACATTGACCTTGTCTTGTAATATATCAAAATTTGAGATTTCAATTACATGATTGATTTTTTTAATTGGTCCAATCATTGGTATCTCCTTCCAAGTATATTATATTACCTTTTAAAAACCCCTCATTTTTACATTTATAATTCAAGGCTATTATACAGCATACACTACAATATACAGATAAGATAGAGAAGATCAGACGGATATCCAAGCCAAACAATTCACAGAAAGTTTTTCGACAATCAATTCTAAATTCATTAAATACTCTCAACTATTTAGAAGGTTATCCAGTGGATATTCTTGTAGTTGTGTAAAATAGCAACCCTGTCACACCAAAAGTCTTTCAAAATGAGCCACCTGCGACTTAGTTTGCATTGTTAAGCAGGAATCACATCTTCCAATTGTTTGGACAACAAGGAGCCACGAATATTTTTAAATTTTGATCCAAGAAAAATTAGATGTTTTGTTACAAATAAAGGTAAATGAAAATGATTTCTCGTAAACATTGTCTATAAACACCATACAATTTCTTTTATAGCTATTTACTTAAAAGCACTTCATTGATTCGGGTGGCAATTAAGCCCGCTCCTCTATCGACATTTGCTAGAACGTGAAGTTCCGCCTTCATCTCAGGGTAATAAGAAGATTGCATGACAACACCGGGATCTCCTCCCATGACAAAATACTTGAATATTTCGTTGTTTATCATTGTAATCCATACTCCGTAGCCATAATGGATAAACTCACTATCTTGAACGTGCGGGGAAAGTATTCGTTCCGTTAAGCTTTTTGATAATAATTGATTTTTCATTAACGAACTCCAAAATTTAGATAAATCATATACCGTTGTATACGCCCCTCCATCGGGTCCACCTACAATTGGAATGGAGTAAATGTTGGTTTTCCAATTATCATCGTTGCCAACATAGCCAATAGCGGTACGTTCAGGTAACTGATTCATGTGATAATATCCTGAATCATTCATTTCACAAGCTCGAAAGATATTTTCTTCGACATAATCGTTAAAACTTAATCCCGTTAATTTTTCAACTATTAAGCCAAGTACAATAAATCCAGCGTTACTGTATGAAAACTGAGTTCCGGGTTCAAACTTCATAGGATTATTCCGAAACAATGGCAGAAAACTCTTTGGTGAATTAACATTATACATCGGCACTGTTTTCCAAAGACTTTCATAGTCTGACATGAATTCTTCATCGAAGTAATCAGGAATACCGGAGGTATGGGTTAGTAAATGATGCACTGTAATTGTTGGATCAAATTGATTTAGATTAAGTTCTAAATCGCATAATTTTGTGTCAAATTCTAAAAGCCCTTTTTGAACAAGCTGACAAATAGCAATTGCGGTAAATATTTTACTGCCAGATGCTATTCCAAATCTTGTATTCGGTCTATTTTTAATCTTGTCGCTTCGATTAGCAAACCCATAACTATTTTCAAACTTTGTTTCATCCTCAGCCCTAAATAAAATGGCACCCGAAAACTGCATTCGTTGATTTTCTTCTTGGTTATGTTTCTTAACTATTTCATTGAAATCCATATTTGACCCACCTCAATTATTACCTTCTGAACTGAGTGTAGAAAAAATTCTGACCCAGTGATATAGCTAGAACAATTATATGTGTCTTATACACAATAAGGCTCGACAGTGCAAACAACTGTCGAGCCTCTACTTAAATTATTTATTTGAATAGACAATTTAAAATTGCATATTGATGGAGGCGAGGGGAGTAAAACCCCTGTCCGAAAATCACACAAAACTTCTTACCCTTCCCCCGTCGCCACCGGATTCTCCTCATACGAAGTCCAATCGCTCCAACTCCCCACATAAAGCTTCACATCGGTATACCCGGCTTCCGTCAGCGCAAGCACATTGGGACAAGCCGTAACCCCTGCTCCGCAATAGACAATAATCTCCCGATCTAGCGGAATCGACTTAAAGCGTTCGCGCTGATGAGCAGCGTCAAGGAACACACCCTCTGGAGAGCCGTCCTCCCAATAGTGATTAATGGCGCCCGGAATGTGGCCGGCTTTCAAATACTTTGACGTATCCTCGCCTGTGTAACGCCCGTGAATGCGCGAATCTATCAGTACACGATTCTCAGCACCGATCCCGGCCCTTACTTCCTCTATTGTCACTTGAAGACTATCATTCACGCGTGGAACAAACTTCTTCGCAGCAGGTAGAGCGATCTCCGTTGTAACAGGAAATCCGCCCGCCTGCCAGCCCGAGAAGCCATCGGCCAGCAGCTTCACCCGTTCATGCCCAGCATGCTTCAGCATCCACCATAACCGTGAAGCGATACTGCCCCCTTGATCGTCGTAAACAATAACTTCCGTATGTTCATCAATGCCTGCTTGGCCCAGCTTACGAGCAAATAGATCTGCTTCAGGCAACGGGTGCCCACCGCCATGCTCCTCCTTGGGACCCGAGAGATCATGGTTCAAATCGAAAAAAACCGCCCCGGGAATATGCCCGAGCCGATACGCTTCCTCTCCCGCCGACGGCTGACCCAGCACGAATCGCACATCTGCGAATACCGTGTTCGAATCATGAAGCCGCTCATAAGCTTCGGAGGCGGAAATTAAATAAGACATTGGCGTTAACCCCCAATAGGTAAAATAAGTTCGGTAATATAATTGTCGCTGACCGTCGTGCTCCATGGGTCGATAATATAACGCTCATAGGAAGCCCCTTGCAGCGGTATGCCTTGCTCCTTTGCCCAATCCTGGACTTTGCCGTAGGTGTCGGAGATGGTCCGGTAATCGCCTTTATGGACGACGCTTAACGCCTCGAAGCCGCCGACCTCTGTCGTCATCGCTTCATTCGTCTCCTCTTCGATGACAGCAGTGTAGCAATCGACTCCTGTGAAGGTATGATGAATACGCTGATCGACATTATCGAAATACAGCATGAACGGCCCATAGGCGTAAATGTTATTTTTGTTGCATATTTCAACCAGCAAGTTGCTGTACAAAAATTCGATATCGACGGTTTGCGATTTCTCCAGCTCATAATGGAACTTTAAGGTCCGATAGCGGGGAACGCTCGAAATTTCAATCTTATTTTCCCCTGTTGGTTCGGCAAGCAATGTCTCGCCCTGTTCCAACAGCCGCTGCCACTCCTTAATCGCAAAATGCTTCTTCTGCAGCTCCGCCATCTGCTTCTCAACGATAAGCAGCTCCTTGGCCATATAATCTTCCAGCACGTCGAAATTAGACCGCTCCAGCATCCGGCTAATGTCCTCCAGCTTAAAGCCCAGCTGTTTATAATATTTGATGACGGGTATTTTCCTCATGCCTTCGATGGAATAGTAACGGTAGTTGGTTTCAGGTGCGATCCGCTCGGGCTTCAGCAGGCCGATATCATCATAATAGCGAAGCGTCCGAATGGGAATATTGCATAGCTTCGCTACCTCCCCAATGGTATACCATTTCATGCTGAGCCCCCCTTTTTTTGACCAATTGACCAACCCGCTCTACAAAAGCCCTTTAATCGCTTCCTTCATCATTAACAGCTCAGGATTCAGCAGCCTTCCCGGCTTGTTGCTGCGGTCGAATTCAACCGAAATCTCTTCCTTCACGACCCCCGGCCTCGATGACAGCACATAAATCCGGTCCGACAGCAAAATCGATTCCTCAATATCATGCGTTATAAAAAGAATCGTAACCCCAAGCTCCTTCTGCACCTCAAGCAGCCATGTTTGCATTTTCCCCTTCGTTATAGAATCCAATGCGCCAAATGGCTCGTCCAGCAGCATAATTTCTCCGGAAGCAAGGAAGGTGCGCAAAAAGCTTGCACGCTGCTTCATTCCGCCAGACAGCTGGCTCGGATACCGGTGCTCATAGCCTCTAAGCCCGATCCGGTCAATCAGTGCATCCGCCTTCGCCCTGGAAGCCTTCTTATCGAAACCCTTCAAGTCCAGCGGCAGCACGATATTGTCGAGTACAGTCTTCCATGGCAGAAGCAGATCCTTCTGCTGCATATAGCCGATTTCCCCGTTCACATGCAGCGCTCCCTCATCGGACGGTACAAGTCCCGTGATGATATTGAACAGGGTACTTTTTCCAGAGCCGCTTGGTCCAAGAATCGATACGAACTCGCCTTTGCTGATGTTCAATGAGACTTTATTCAGTATCTCCGCAGATCCGTAAGACTTGCTAATACGGTCCAGCGTAATCAAGGCTTCATCGCCGGAAGAAGCCGGCACTTTCTTTTCCAATACCGCTCTATCCTGCATGGCAACCTCCGCTATTTCCAGTGAGTTGTTTTTTTGGCCACATAGTTAATCACATAAATGAAGGCGACACTGACGATGACGATGACCAAAATCGCCGCAAACACTTTATCCAGCGCATAAGCATTTTTAGTCCGTACCATGTAGACGCCGATCCCTTTCGTTCCGCCCTGCCATTCACCGATAATCGCCGCCATAATCATATAGGTTGCCGCGATTTTGAGCCCGGAGAACAGATTGACAAGCGCATAAGGAAACTTCAAATGAATGAACGTCTGCAGCTTAGATGCTTTATAGGAATGAAATAAATTCAAGTAATCTTTGTCTACCTTCTCGAAACCGTCCACCAGACTAATACAAATGGGGAAAAAGCACACCATAACGATAATAAGAATTTTCGGCAAAATTCCAAACCCAAACCAGACGATAAGCAGCGGAGTAAGGGCGATGGTCGGAATGGTCTGAGAGACGATCAGAATCGGATAAATCGACTTCTTCACGACCTGGAAGCTGTCCATCAGAATGCCCAATACGAACGCCAAAGCGATCGATAGCGCAAAGCCAAGGACCGATTCGTACAGCGTCGTGCCTACATGGCCTGCAATAGCGCCAAAGTCGCTAACGAGCGCATTCACCGTGTCCAGCGGAGAAGGCAAAATATATAAGGGAATATGGGCCAGAGTAACAATCAGCTGCCACAGAATGACCGCAAGGAAAAGGGTAGCGATCGGATATATCCTCTGGTCCAGTTTCTTCAGTCTATTCATACGTAAGTCACGCCCTTAGTCGCATTGCTTTCATGTTATTCATTCAATATACTATAATTCCGATATGATTAATAATAAATTAACAACATCCCGCTATTCTGTCAACGGATAATCTCCGCCATTCTAGCTTTGAATGCCATATCGCTGCTCCAGAAAAGCAAGTAATTGCTGACCGGTTGGGCTTGCAAACCATTTCGCATGTCCCAACAAGAAGGTGTCATAGGCAATATCCGCATTGGAGACTGAACCAACAATCCCGGTAAAATAATCAATTTCCGACAATGCAAACTCCGCATGTACCAGAGGAAGCATCGCTACAAGCGCTGCCGCCTCTTCACTCCTGAGCGGGCGGATCGTTTCATAGCCGTTCAGCAGCGCTTCTAGCTGTTCATAATGAACGACATTCTGGCAGTCGCTCTCTTCCAAGGCAAGCCATTCAATCGCATTGCGCTCAATAGCGGTTGCCAGATCATAGACCGCATTCGTCCGGTCTGCGAGGCCAAAATCCAGAATCGTCTCCACACGCGACGTTCCTCCGGTAAGCTCCGCATCGCTCCACAGCAGATTGGAGGCATGCCAGTCATTATGGGTCCAGAGCGGTTCGAGCTCTCCAAGCCATGGCTCAAGGCGGGAGAAGAGCGGCATAAACACCGTCTCCAAATCCTGCTCCCAAGGCCGATTGCGGATATAATCCGATAACGCCTTCCTTTGACCGATGTAAGCAGCCATCGCCGCTCGCGGATCAGCCGATCCGAAGATCGAGAAGCTGGACACCAGCTGACGACCCGCTCTTGGCGGGGCGTCGTAGCCCTCGGCAGCAAGATGAACTCGTGCTAATGCGTCTCCGGCTGCATAAGCATGAGCCTCCGAAAGAAATGGGCTCCAAGAGACGGCATCACGGTACAAGTCGACGCCCTTGGCTAACCGGTGTATTTCGTAGGTCCATTCCCCGATTTCAAAGGCAGTCTGCCCACTTGCTCCGGTTATGATATCGCTGACCGGAATTCCCCGATCCCGCAAATGCCGGATCAGCCGGTGCTCTTCTGTCAGTCCGGCCTTATCCCGGACGGAATGATGATGCCTTTTAATAAATAACGATTCCGAAAATGTTGCCGCAATTGTCGCACTGGAGAACGGACGCGGACTGTGCCAAGTAAGCGCGGACGCCGGCTCCAAATCCGGATACCGGCTAAGAAGCTGGTTCGCCTCCTCCAGCGTAATTGGCGCCCAGTCCGGACGGACAAGCGTCGTTCCCATCCCATGCGCTTGTACTTCTGCCGCTTTGATCTCGCTCATCGTTATTCCCCCTGAGGCAGGAAGGCATTGGTATAGGCATTTTTCCAGCCATCGCGGTTCTTCAAGATGTCATGGTCGGCCAACCATTCTGCATAAGGTGCCATTAACTCCGTTCTCTGCACGCCCCATACGCCGTTATGCAGCCATGTTGGTGCAATAAGCGGCAGCGAACGTTCGACGAGACTGGCAGGGAAATAAGGAATAATGCGTTCATATAACGGTGCGGCCTTCAACGGCTCAGCCGCCAATGCCTGATAGCCCCGTGCCGTAGCCGCCAGAAATGCGCGTACTGTCTCCGGATCCCGCTTTGTTGCCTCTTCCTGTGTGCCAAGCAAATAACTGTGATAAGGCGGCGCGCCAATTTCGTCTACTGGCCATATGATTCGCTCTTCATCCGGAACTGCTGTATCCATTAGAATTTCCCACGCCCAATAGCTGCCGAAGGTCGCATCCGCCGCTCCTGCTGCAATAGCATCAGGGGTTAACTCACGTGCACCACTGTTTACAATAATAATGCCGTCCGGATCGCCTCCATCGGCTTTCACCAGCTGACGGATCATTGCCAGCCCTCTCGGCGTCGGATTCATCGCGACCCGCTTCCCGCTCAAATCAGCGGGACGCCGGATTCCGGTGCTGCGAACTGTCTGCACCGTCTCCATTCCGCGGTGGTTAATCGCTGCTACGCCGATCACGACAGGCAGTTTCTCCCGTTGTACGAGCAGCCGGTTGCTGGGGAAGATACCGAAATCAGCATCTCCTCTAGCCAGATACGCCAGTGTGTCTCCCCGTTCAGGGTCGTACACCGTAAATTCCACATCCAGACCCGCTTCCTTATACCAGCCCTGCTCACGGGCATAATAGAATCCGGCTGCATTCGTCCAAGGATAAAAGTACTCCAGCATCACTTTTACATTTTTCATACGGCAACATCCTTTTCTTTAAGGTCTGTTTCTTGGCATTCGGTTAGCCTATAAATTGTTTATCTAATGGTCTCCGGCTCGGCTCGGCGCCCGCTCACTTCGGTAAAAACTCATTAGTGAAAGCATCCTCCGGCTTCAAATCCGATTCCAATAGTCCTCTGTTCTTCAGAAACTGCGCGTAAGCGCTCCATACTTCCGTCTTCATCTGCCCCCAAGCAGGAGCATCCGCAATGTACTGAGCGGCTAGAAACTTCTGACTTTCCACAGCAAGCTGCTTGTCGATCTCCGGCGCATGCTTCAGCAGCAGCTCAGCGCTCTCCTCCGGATGATCAATGGCATACTGATAGCCCTCTTGTGTAGCCTTCAGAAACTTGCGCACTTTTTCTGGATCTTTGGCGATCGTCTTCGTCCCCGTGATCAGAATAGGTGTGTAATAATCTAGCGCAGGATCAAGATCCCTCGCCGGAATATAGGTCAAGTCAACGCCTTTGAGTTTGGCTTTCACGCCGGTCCAGCCTTCGAAAATCCATGCAAAATCTACATTTTTCAGCGTGGCGGCGAAGAAATCATCGTTGCCGATATCGACGTGCTTCAGCTTGCTGTAATCGGCTCCGTTCTTTTCCATAACGGCTTGAAGAATCGCTTCCTCAGAAGGGGAACCCCAGCCGCCGTAAAATTTGCCTTCGAAGTCTTTGACGCTTTGAATGTTTTTGCTCTTAGGCGCCGCAAAGCCGGAGGTATTATGCTGAATAATGGTCGCAACTGCCTTAATCGGCAGCGGATTTTTACTTGTTAATGCAAACGTAACGTCCTCTTGATAGCTAACGCCAAAATCGCCTTTCCCTGCTGCAATCAGAGTCGAGGTTGTGCCTTCGGACGGCTGCACAATTTCTACATCCAGCCCTTCATCCTTGTAGTAGCCCTTCTCGAGCGCAACATATAACCCGGTATGGTTCGTATTTGGCGTCCAGTCGAGAATGACTGTTGTTCGCTCCAGCCCTTTCCCTCCTGCATTCTCTTGCTTTGATTCATTGCTGCCGCAAGCGGATAATGCCGCTATGGACACCAGGCCCAGACTGAGCAGTAACAATAAGCTCCGTTTCATATCGCAATCCTTCCCCTCTCGTCGTTTCAAAAATAAATTCTATTCCGATAGATTTAATATGGTATGAAAAAATAATAACCCTCCATTCGACTGGAGGGTCAAGCGTTTTATTCGGTTTTATGCCAATATAGAAAGAGTTGGACTCATTATAATGGAATGCTAGACCACGCAGGAGGGAAAAACAGATGCATATTGCATTGCTGGATTGGGACAATACGCTGCACCGGGGCTATACGATATATAGTTTAGCAGATTATTTGCTGGAGCAAGGGCTCGTGACGCGCGGGCTGCTCCATCACTTTAAGGAGCTGGAGCAGCTTTATTTGACCGGAGGCATTTCCTATGCCGAATATACGGAGCGGACTTGTGAGTCATTCGCCCAAGCTTTGAGCGGCTGCTCCGCACTTCTATATAAAGAAGCAGTGCAGTCCTATCGCCCTCTTAATGAAGCTGCTTTATTTGAAGACGTCCATGCCTTATTTCGGTTGCTTAGAAAGTACAACGTCCATACCTATCTCGTAAGCGGAGCGCCATTTGATGTGCTGAACACCTATGCCGAGGAGTTCGGCCTTCGCGGTATATTCGCCTTTCAGCTCGAAGTGTCGGGCGATAAGCTGACAGGCCGTGTCTCCAGTAACTATGGACTGGACAAAGAGCGAATTCTAAGCCATCCACTCTTACAAGCTCCGGGTGCCGTTCACCTGCTCAGCATGGGAGACGCCGTTGCTGACATTCCGCTGCTTGATCACAGCCTTATTCCTATTGTTGTAGGGAAGCATCGGCTTGCCCTGCACCCGGATTCGGATACACTGCATTTTACCGGAGAGAAGTGGGATTTGGAGCTGCTGGAGAAGAGAATTAGAGGGATTAAGTCCGCAGTTTATAGAAAGTTAATAACTTAGAGACTGAAAAAGACTTGAATCTTCAGCTACTGGAGATTGTAAGATTTGAATTAGCTAGCAGCTAGCAGCTTACTCAAATTTGGAGGTTCAATCTTATGAGGTCTTTGGAAATTATATTTATTGTCATTAATATTTTGCTGACGGGCTGGCTTATTTTCGCTAAAAACAAGCCGCAGCGCTTTCTCCTAATCGGGTTCGGCGTTTCCGCCATCTTTATGCTGATACATGGAGTTATAGAGGGCATGCGCTTGCCAATGATTCCTGCTTATGTGCTGACAGCATTGCCTCTTATCCTTTTCGTAGTCAGATCATTATCCAAGTCGGGAAAAGAACGCACCGCCCGTAAAGGTTCAAAGCTGAAGCTTATCGCAATAACAGTGCTGGCGGTTATTTATTCAGCTGTTACCGTTGCACTGCCAATTCTGATTCCGGTATTCACCTTCGCCAAGCCGGCAGGTCCGTATAAAATCGGCACAGTCACCTATGATTGGAAAGATAATTCACGGGATGAAATTCTGACATCCGATCCGGATGACAAACGCGAGTTAATGGTACAAATCTGGTATCCTGCTGATGCCAAAGCAAAAGGAAAGAAACAAGCTTATCATACTAACGTCGATGCGTTCGCTGAGGGCTATAGTAAAATGTTTGGTTTCCCTAAGCTGCTGTTTACTTCTCTTGGCTATGTTAAAACGCATGCCATCAAGAATGCAGCAATCACTAATGCAGAGCCGTCCTTCCCGGTGCTCATTTTCTCACACGGCCTGACTGGAAATAAAATGCAGAACACCTTCCAGCTCGAGCAATTGGTTAGTCAAGGTTATATCATAGTCGGCATCGACCACACCTATAGCAGCACCGCTTCGATCTTCCCGGACGGTCGTGTGGCCGCTTTGCAGCTGCCGGAAATCAAAAAATTCTCCGATTTGGATAAAGCAAATGAACAATGGGTAGAAGATGCCAAATTTGTTCTGGATCAGGTGGAGCAGCTGGCGGCGAATGATCCGGAGAAACGTTTTACCGGCCGGATGGATATGAATAATGTCGGTATGTTCGGACATTCCTTCGGCGGAGCAACAAGCGTGCAAGTGTTAATGACGGATTCAAGAATTAAAGCGGCGATCAATATGGACGGAGCGTTGTATGGTGAGCTTCGTATTCCGGAAGAAGGGCTGAAGAAGCCGTTTATGATGATGAGTGCAGATTCCAGTGTAGAGAATTTGAAGAAGCCGACAGGCAACGAACTGGATATGTCGAAGGAAATTTGGCCGCGATTCGCACATATAACTACAGGCGGCAGCTACTGGCTGATTCTGAACAAGACGAATCACCTCAGCTTTACCGATATGGTTCTGTTCTCTCCGCTATTTCAATTGATGCAAGGAACCGATGTTCGAGAGGCATTAGGTCTCATTAACGATTATTCGCTGGATTTCTTCGATCATTATTTGAAAAACAAGCCATCAAAGCTATTAGAGCAAAATATCGGCGAACATCCGAAATTTACACTGCAAAAAGGTTAAAACACACCATACCAACAGCCCGGAAACCTAGCTTTCGGGCTGTTCGTTTTCTTGCTCGGATTGCATCTTTCTCCGCAAGTTTTGAATAAACACGTTATTTCCTTCTGCAAGCAAGTTTAACTGCGGATTCATAATGGCACACAACCGGTTGACACGATCAATAAGAGGCGTACTGGTTAACTCGACATGCTCCATATAAGCATTAAGGAACTCCAGGTTATAGATCGTTTGCTCCGTATTGCTATAAAGCGACAGCGACTCTTCAATAATTGCCTGAACCTCAGGGCTGTCGGCAGACTTTTTGTTCTCCAGCGCTTGGGTCAACCGGATATAAAACTGATCCAGCTTCTTAATCCACGTATCGGCATCATAACGGGGCTGAAGCTCTTTCACAATGAACGAGAAATCCGTGTTTTTTGTATCTTCAAGAAATTGCGGATCGTTGATAATTTCCTGCAGCTCATTCCAAGCGGCGATTTGTTGAGCGGTTGTTTTCTCTTGATTGACAATATATTTATTAAAGTAATGCAGCATCGGGCTCTGCCAGTCTGCAGGAACTCCGTTAAAGAGATCGCCAGCCTCCACTCTCTCCGCAATGAACCGGTTTCTTTTTTCAACATTAGACGCTTTGGCTTGGACAAGATCGTAAAGGTAGCGCATGGAATCCCCTTGTCCCTGCTTCGCTTGCTGTAGGATCGATATCATATTGGTTAGCGCGCTGGCCTGAATGGAGAGCGATTCAATCTGCCAGTCGAGTGCCTTGTCTACCGATAAGTCTCCAGAGAACAGCTGGCTAATTTCTTCAATGCTGAAATCCAGATAACGCAGCGTTGCGGTCAATTCCAAACGCCAAATATCTTCTGCCGTATAGAGACGATGGCCTCCCTCTGTATGACTCGAGGGCTTTACTAACCCGATCTCATCATAATAACGGATATTTCTGACCTTGGATCCAATCATTTTGGCTACTTTCCCAATTGAATAGGTTTCCGGCGCCATGTCGTCGTTTGAGTGCAAGAAATCCGCCTCCAAAATAATCAATTACGATCTTCAACTGCTGAAGATTCAATACAATTATACTGTGTGGAAGGGGTGATTGCCCAATAGTGCGGAAGCGACTTTAGGCAGTTACAGCGGACAACATTCATGTGGTAAAATATAAATGAAAAATTTTGGAAGTGATGTTCGGGAGGTACATGCCAATGAGTGATACTGCGAAGGGTCATCATAAGCACGGGCAGCTAGCGCATATCGATATGCTGCCGCTGTTCTCCACTACAGACAAGAACGAACAGATGACTTCACTCCTGCCGGGACATCGCATCGGACGTGTGGCTCCGGTGCTGCCGTGGCTGTTTGCAGCCACGATACTGTGGGCGCTGACAGGCTCTGTGCCGTTCGGTGCCCTGCTGGGCCTGGCGCCTACACCGGAGATCAGCAAGCTCCTCGGTCATCCTGTCACGGTGGGCGTCGCCGTGGTGCTGTTTTTCGTCGTAATCGGCGTGACTGGCGGAGTTTACTCACGAGGGGTCGAGCAATTCGGACAAATCAGAGTCGCCGGCCTGTTTGCGACGCTGGCGATCGCAGGGGGTCTCTTTGCAGGTGCGGGAGTCCTTCTGCTCTGGACGCTGACAAGCAATCCGTCACGTCCCTTCGACCTCGAAGCCATAGTTACTTCCCCAACAATTCCGCCAGAGCTCGGGGTAGTCGTCGGGGCTTGCTTCGCCCTCTTGGCCGCCTACATGCTCTTGAGGCTGCCCGTCTCAATCGCCCACGCCCGGCGGCGTCAGGCGGACATCCAGCGCCTTCGCGCGGAGGGCTCGTCATTCATCGGGACGTTGACCGCCATAAACTTCACTAACAGTTGGCTCTTGAATTACCCTATGTTCAAGGTAGAAGTAAGTTATATCTCGAGCGGTGCTCCTCGTGTCGTCTCAGCGCGCATGCGCACCACCGCCGACCGAGTTCCCGTCATCGGCACGAGCATGCTCGTGCTGACGGACGATCACGGAACTATCCTCGTGGAGTTAGACCCCTCCAATGAAGCAGCTTTCGAGCCGGACGCGGGTAAATACGCCGCACCGGACGGTTGATTTTACGGTCCTAAGTTGCAAAAAGTCACATCAGAATTTAATCTGATGTGACTTTTAATAACTTACTTTTTGAATAAATAATCCTATCGAATGACCTTCCAATCGATGCCGTTGCTCGATAGCAAAACACGCTTATCAGCGATGCCAAGCAGCATGTTTCCCGTTTGTGAGACGAACATTTTCGGCTTAGCTTAGTCGTTTTCCAATTCACCTTATCCGTGGACGTCAGCACGTTTAAGCGCATAACACCAGAAGCATACCAATATTAGATGAAAATCATATACTGCTTGCCAACCTTATACATCGGTGAGCGGTAATCGTTCGTCGGGAACAGATCAGGACGGCTCGACATCGTGAACGTAATACCGTTGGTTGATTTCAACGTATTCCCGTATGAATCGAATAAGATGATCGTTCCATTTGTAACAGGCTGTTCTTCCTCGTAGTAGTAATTAGGAATCGGCTTGTTATTAACGTACATCGAATCATAGAAAAAGCCTTTTTTGATTGCCCCGATTGCATCGTCTTCAAACAAGACGATCTACTAACCTGAAACTTCCTTCCTCACGACAGCTTCACCATGATTTCCTCCAAAACCCGCTTCACGAAATAACATAAACGCTACAATGCAATATTTATACTACTTCAGTGCTGTTTAAGCTTTTTACTGGGCCTCCCTATAAGGAATCCCCATACAAGCAGCCACAGTAGGCATATTAGATTTTATTCTTCTGCTTCACTATATTGTATATCATTTACTCCATCTCTTTTAAAATCGCAATATGAACCAAGAAAAACACAATTACTTATAATAGAAACTTTTTCAAAGTCCACTAATGTTAGATTAGCGTTTCGAAAATTCACGTTTATTAAGCTAGCATTATTAAAATCGGACATTGATAAATCAGATTCAGAAAAATTAATATTTGTTAATTTTGCATATTGGAAGTTACAATTTCTCAACATGGAATTTGTAAAATCAGTATCTGATAATTCAGCAT
This sequence comes from Paenibacillus sp. NPDC058174, assembly GCF_042883865.1. Lineage (NCBI taxonomy): Bacteria > Bacillati > Bacillota > Bacilli > Caryophanales > Paenibacillaceae > Paenibacillus > Paenibacillus sp. NPDC058174. The sequence continues at coordinate 529,177 of NZ_JBHVUY010000004.1, read as the reverse complement.
CATTGAAAAGCACTGCTTCACTGCTTCTCCTTCTTTTGATTGACTTATTTATATTTACAGCACTAGTGTTATTGAAAATAGCTCCTGAAAAATCAGATTTGTATAATGAAGCATTATTAAGATTTACATTGTTAAATACTGATTGCTGCGCCTTTACATCTATTAACTCAGCGCCAAGCATCGTACTATTAGTAAAGTTTGCTTTCTTTAAAAGTGAGTAATTAAGTACTGTCCTAGTTAAGATTGCCTCTTCAAAGTTAGAGTTCACAGCATTAGCATAATGCATCTCTCCTGCTTCAAATCTTGTAAAAGAGAAGTCTGCTCTAAAAAGATCAGCAATATCTAAACATTGATTCGAAATGTCTAGGAACCTCAAATGTGACATAACATTTCCATTTATAGCATTTGAACGCTGTCCTGTAATCATCTTTAAAATATTACCAAATGTATTTTTAGCCCCCCAATCTATTTTAACAGGGGATTTAACTAGATTAGATGTTAAACTTAATAAAACAACCAATGTCTCATAAGTATTATTCGAGTATATTCTCTCATAACTAAACAAGGGCCTAGGATCAATTCTATCAACTGGAACATCATGCTTAATGCAATAATTAAGTAATTTCACCAACGATTTTTGAATTTCTAATAATTTTTCCTTAGTTAAATAACGTAACTCTCCATTAATGAAATTAATTAAATATTTATCAACCTTTGCAAATCCACATATAGAGATAAGATGTACAATTGATGTCTTATCGTCCCAACCATCATCCGGATCTTCTTTCCTTCTCAACATCATTCTACTAATTTGAATTAAAGATTGAATGATTCTCCTTGAGGTAAGATACTCTCCAAAACTCTTATGAGTGAATTCAAAAGTATTGTCTCCCGAATTATTTAACCCCGACTCTCTAAAATAGAATGCAGTTAATAGTCTCGTTACACCTTTGGCAGCATTTTCTTGAAATCTATTCAATAGTTCTTTTAATCCATTATTATTTATATAGTTTTCTATATCTTTGATAGTCGTTGTTCTACCTGCTCCATGCCAAGCAGATACAGCGATAACTTCTAAAATCCGAATAAACTGTTCCAATGTAGTGTCTTTGATTGAAGGATGCTTACTATTTGCCCAACCTCTCTCATACACTGCTTGTAATAAATCTTTATATATTTCATTAAGATTATTCTCCTTTCTAAAATCAATTTTATCTCGTACAAAGCTTAATGCCACCAAATAGTTAAGTAGCGGTTGAGATGTAATTTCCTCAAGATTCTTTCCCCTCAATGTATCTGGCATAGAATTGTAATTATTTCCACTTGCAAGCCCGTATAATTTCCACCAAATATCTCGCTGGTCACTTACCAAAAGATTATCCGGATCAGAATAACTATACTTGTGTAATTCACCTTTCTTAATAAAATAGGGAAGTATCTCAAGTATTTGCTTAGGACGCCTAAATTGTTCTTTATTTTGCTGAACACTAAGTTCTCTTCCTGTCATTATTACTTGTAACCTCAGTTCATTCATATTAAATCTATCAACTTTGCGCTGTACCTCTTCGATAAATTGTCCTGCTATTTCATTTGCTAATTTTCCTTGTTTAGATAATTCGTCCAATCCATCAAAGAAAATAATTAATTTTTCCTCTCCGTTTTGTGGGTCAAGGGGATTATGACCAAAGAATTTATCAAATTGAACAAATCTACCAACAGCATCTATTAAATCATCTGTCAATTCAAAATGGTGTAAGGGAATAAATAGAACCGGGACAGCTTGACTTTCAGTTAGTTTAGCGGCGTAAATCTTAGCAAAAGAAGATTTCCCTGAGCCTGGACCTCCACTAATAATTCGAATAGCATCATCTTTGTCATTAGTCTTTAACCAGAAATCTAGTTCTCTCTCTAAATCTACGACAACTCTACTATTTCGTTGAGGAGCAGAGAAATCTACATCTTCGCCATCTGCAACTTCAATAATCCTTTGATTATAATAGGCCCTTAGTGGTACAAATATTCTTTTCAAACTAAAAGTTTCATCAAACATTCTCTTTTCAGTTTCTTTACGTAAATATGCTGAATAACGAAACCATGATAATTCTCTCTCGTTAGCTTTCATAAATGGTGATTCAAAAAAATTGGCAATACTTTTATATTCGTCAGATTTACTTCTCCACTCCTCATGAAGAGCTAAGACAAAGTAACTAGGTAAACGTTCAACTATAGATTTTATTTGACTTTCATTCAGACCAAAGCCATCTAGCCATTGACCGAAGGGAATTGCAATATCATTTAATATTGTTAATGCTTTAGGATTTTCAAAAAAATTCCGTTCAACCTTAAAAGTTTTATTCTCTAGAGAAAAATCAATTCTAAGAATCACGGCTTCTAAATCAACTTCTGTTTCATTTAAGGTTTCATTACTCTCTTCTACTAAGTTTGATATGGCTTTAGATAGTGAACGATATATTAATAACCAAGTAATTTGATTAATATCCTTTTCAAGCCCAAGTGCAAGTAGTGCCTCATAACTATTACTCACAACTTCCTTAGAATCCAAAAATACTCCACCAACTACTGCTTTTCCTAGAAATCTGAAAAAATCACTAAAATTCACTTTCATAGAAGAGTTTAATACTGCAATAGGCTTACTAATTATTAGAGATTCCATTTAAAAGCCCCCCTGTCTAATTCATTTTCATATAGTTAATATTAACATAATATGGAATGAAGTATGACTAGAAACTTTGAAGCATTAAAACTACTTATACTCCTCATGTAAAACTTTGAATAGACTTTTTGCCACAAGCTTTGCCTGTCAAGAAGAGACCATCTTTCTCCGTCACAAAAGCGATATTCGAGAATATAGTAGCCTGCTCAAGGCTCACCATATTGAACTGGAATTGATGCTGCATTTCGGGACTAGTCACTAGCTCCCACACAGGAAGAAGAAATTAAACTTGGCTTCCTCAACACCTAGGACGACTCAATACAGAAATTTTAGATAGAGCTATGTAAAACAATTGGCACAACGAAAAAGCCGTTACGTCTTCTTATAGAAGGTCAACGGCTTTCTCATCATCTCATATGATCAAGAAACTTTGGTAATTACTATTACAGCTTCTCCCCAATCTCCTCCAGAACCCGCTTCACGAATTCATCCGCCGGCTGCTGTCCCAGATCGCCTTCCTCCCGCTTCCTGACCGACACCATTCCCGAGCTCTGCTCCGATTCGCCAAGCACAAGCATGTACGGCACTTTCTCTAACTGAGCTTCGCGAATTTTGTACCCCAGCTTCTCCGTCCGCATATCGATCTCAACGCGAATCCCTGCCTCCAGCAGCTCCTGCTTCACCTCGAGCGCATAATCATTATAGCGGTCGGAGACCGGCAGCAGCTTCACATGCACAGGCGCCAGCCAGAGCGGGAATGCCCCGCTATAGTGCTCCGTCAATATGCCCATGAAGCGGTCGATTGAGCCGAATATCGCGCGGTGGATGACGACTGGCCGGTGCTTCTGATTGTCCTCCCCAATGTAAGAGAGATCGAATTTATCCGGCATCTGAAAATCCAGCTGAATCGTGCCGCACTGCCAACTGCGCTTTAACGCATCCAGGATGTGAAAATCGATTTTAGGGCCGTAGAACGCGCCGTCCCCTTCGTTCAGCACATAGTCGATTCCCCGTCTGTCGAGCACATTTTGCAGAGAAGCTTCCGCTTGGTCCCATAATTCCGGCGAGCCCATAAAATCAGCAGGCCTTGTCGACAGCTCCAGTGTGTAGGCGAAGCCAAACACCTCGTACATCTCTTCGATCAAGGCGATAACTCCGTTAATTTCCGCTTCGATCTGATCCGGGCGGACGAATAAATGAGCATCATCCTGACAGAATGTCCGCACGCGCATCATGCCGTTCAAAGCACCGGAATATTCATGACGGTGCACTTGGCCAAACTCCGATACACGGATCGGCAGCTCCCGGTACGAATGCAGGCTGTTTTTGTAGATAAGCATATGCCCCGGGCAGTTCATCGGCTTGAGCGCAAACGTCGTCTCATCCACTTTCGTGAAATACATATTGTCCTTGTAGTGATCCCAATGTCCCGACTGCTCCCACATCCGATTGTTCATCATCAGCGGCGAGCGTACTTCAACATAGCCCCGCTTCTTCTGCAGCTGGCGGGAGAAGTCCTCCAGTTCCGTCCGGATCGTCATCCCATTGGGCAAATAGAAAGGCATGCCCGGCGCCTCTTCGGAAAACATAAACAGCTCAAGCTCCGCACCGAGCTTCCGGTGATCCCTCTTCTTCGCTTCCTCCAGCGCGTGCAAATGCTCCTTCAGCTGCGCTTCCTTCGGAAATGCCGTACCGTAAATCCGCTGCAGCATTTTGTTGTTGGAGTCGCCCCGCCAATACGCCCCCGCTACACTAAGCAGCTTGAAAGCACGGATTCGTCCAGTGGACGGAAGATGCGGCCCCCGGCACAAATCGCTAAACTCGCCTTGGTCATAAATCGTGAGTACGGCATCTGCCGGCAAATCGCGGATCAGCTCCAGCTTGAGCGGGTCCTCTAACTCTCCGAAAAAGGCTAGTGCCTCCTCCCGGCTCACCACCCGGCGCTGAATCGGCAAATCCTGATCCGCTATTACCCGCATTTCCGCCTCTATAGCGGCCAGATCCTCAGCAGATAACGACTGAGCCATGTCGATGTCATAATAAAAACCGTCCTCGATGACCGGGCCAATCCCCAGCTTTACGGCCTTTTGCCCATAAATCCGCTTTAGCGCTTGCGCCATCAGATGAGCCGTGCTGTGCCTGTAAATTTCAAGACCTTCTTGGCTGTCTAGCGTAATGATCTCGATTCTGCTATCCGCCTCGATCGGCCTGTTGAGGTCAACCGAAACACCGTTTATTTTGCCCGCAACGGCCCTCTTCCCTAACCCCGGGCTTATCGACTCCGCCACTTGGGCGAGGGTCGTCCCTTGGACATACTCCTTTACTTTTCCGTCCGCCAACGTAATCTGGATTCCCACAATAAAAACCTCCTTGGATTTTTTTGAACGCAAAAAAACGCATCTCTTCCCACATAGGGACGAGTGCGTTCAGCTCGTGGTTCCACCCTCATTCGATTTGCCCGGGCCACCTGAACATACAGTCAGCATGACACGCAACAAATCCTTCGGTATCCGGTAACGGGGATAACACGGTAATGATTACTGCCGGGCATACAAATCCGCAGGTTCACCATCACAGCTGCAAAGGGGTAATTGCCATCCGGTCGCAGTAGAGGCTCTCAGCTTTCGCCCCTCTCTCTGTACAGCCCTTGACGGAAATCATGTCTTTGGTCTTCGCCTGATCTATAATGTCACCCATTATAGCCGCGGTTACCCGCTAGAGTCAATTGGCATTTTTACGGTTCTGAATTTGCCGGACAGCTCCTTAATCCCTTGAAGCCTCGTAAAGTCTCTGTGCCAGCAGCGCCGGCTGCGTACGAAAGAAGGTCATATGATCGCCATGTGATTTAATTAAGCGAAACACCCCGAGACGGCTCGACATATGGGGGTGCCAGCCATAGCCTTCCCCTTGCGGCAGGACATTATCCTCTGTCAAATACAAATAGCTGCGCGGTATTTGCAAACGGAAAAATGTCTTCAAATCGAGCTCCTCGAACAGCGGCTTAGCGGGTTCTGGGCGAATCTCGCTATACAGCTGGAAAGCAAGGGCATGGTCAGCCAAATTGACAAAGGTTTCTCGAAACAACGAGAAGGGCAGCATAATCGTATCTTCCGCCGACATTTCTCTCAATTGCGTGAACGCCTCTTGTACCGGGGGAGGGAGCTGATCGGCTAGTGACTGGCCGTCGGCCACCACGAATCCGTCCACAAATACGAGCCGTTTGATCCGGTCGGGCACCAGTTCAGCCACCTTCTGAATCACCGATCCTCCGAAGCTATGGCCGACAAGAATAATATCATGCAAGTTATGAGCAATAATAAAATCCACCACCGCTCTTGAAATCATCGCATGTGTCACATTCGTATCCGGGTCGCTTCCGTGTCCCGGGTATTCCGGCGCATAAACGATATGGCCTTGCCTTCGAAGCTCGGCGGCCACACCGTTCCAGAAACTAGCGTTCGCCCAAGAGCCATGCACAAGAACAAACGTCAGAGGCTGCACAGCTTCTCGAGGCAGCATCGGATAATAACCGTGAACGCCGGGCTGCGCGTGCACAAACGGCCGGCCCCCTGTCTGGCCGTTCATATACCCGTCACCTCTGCCAGCAACAGTTCCATAAGGCTGATTTATTACGTATCCATCCATGTGGAATTTCCTTTCTCGAATAACGCGATTATTAGCCTAGTTTATGATAAGAATGGGCAATCGGTTCATATACTTCCAGCCCTTAAACCATGTGTGATTATGTGCAAAAAAATAAAGAGTGTCGGTGACAGAAAGACCTCCAACACTCTCTATTTCATATATAACCAGCTCTTATGCCTGGACGATAAAATAGTCCAGGTTCGCGCCGGAATCGCCGCTATTCAGCTGCAGTTTGACGACTGCATTCGCTGGAATAGTAACTGCTGTCTGGACGGTAGCGTACGTACCGCTCCAAACTCCGGTAGAGGGAAAACTTACACTTTTGATAAAAGTGTTATTGACGTAGAGACTAAGCTTGCTGTTCGTATTCGCAGTCGTGTAGCCAATCGTGAGCTGACTGCCTGCGCTCGGACTGGTGAACGCGACCGAAGAGCTGCCAGGCGTGGACAGGCCCGTTACTTCGTAGCCTTCAGAAGCCGCTGAATCCGCTGTAACATTGACACTGGTCAGCGTTCCACTCTCCGCTTCGATCTTCTGGCTTTGCGACTCTACCGTAATATAGTCGATATTCGCTCCTGAGTCACCGCTGTCGAGCTGCAATTTAATCGTAGCTCCAGCCGGTATCGCTACTGTCACTGTGGCGGTAGAATACGTCGTATTCCATGTCGAGGTGGACGGGAACGTAATGTTGCCGCTATCTACGCCATTAATATACAGACTGAGTCTACCCGGATTGTTCGCCGTACAATACCCGATTACAAGCTTTGAGCCCGCCTGTACATTGGCAATGGACACGGAGTCACCGACATTGGAGAAGTGATCCGTTGCCTTGCCGTTAGAGGCTGCTGCATCATCATAGATGCCTACCGTTCCGGTTCTTGTTCCATTCTCCGCTTCATACTTCACGCCGGTATTTCCACCGTTGCCTCCTCCGCCGCCATTCCCGGAGCTGATGACCACCGATGACATTTTGTCATTCGCATTAGGGTTGGTGCTGCTTGGGAAATCCGTATCCGCAGTAAATATCCATTGCGTTCCCGTGAAATTGTCATTGTCATAGATCGTTACCGTATAACCGAGCGGCACTCGGATCGAAGACACCCAGTTGTCCGGAATGCCTGCAGCAGCAAGCTGCGCTGTCGTGTAGCTGCCCGGAGCCAGCGTCCTCGCAGTTCCCGAGTAATTGGAATCCTCATAGAAGGTCGTAATGGTGACACGGCCCCCATTCGCGTCCAAGCCCAGCTTGGAATTCGTGCCGCTTAACGCTTTCACGCCTTGATTGGCCGTTGCGGTAAGCTGCGTATGCTCAAAGCTCGAGAAAGGCTTGGCCGTCCGCTCCACAACATAGACCGCGCCTGCCGTCGTATTGAACGTAAACTCAGCACTCGAGGACGTGGAGACTACGGTATTGTCTGAGGTTCTGCGGACTTGTACCGCCTGCGTTCCCCAAGGATTGATGACAGTGGCCGGTTTGCCGTACAGACTTTTAATTCCGACATATTTAATCTCATTGGCCGCTTTCTCCGAGCTGACCAGAAAACCTCCGCTGGCAAGCAGCGTAAACTTGCTGACGAAATTCGTTTCGGTCGGCAGCGCCGGGAACACCCGGATTTTGTCGTTATAGCTTTGAAGCAGCGATTCATTCATCGCCAATAAATGGACGCCCATATATTCAAACTCGCCGTTTGAATTAGTCGTTCTGCCATTCGGATATTGCTGGTAGCGCTGCAGCATCATTTTCATGCCGAGATACGCTTCATTGCCAAGACCAAGGCGGGCGGCTTGTATCGGAGCCGGATCCCACACATTGTTGGACGTATACGGATAAGGTCGGCTGTTGTAGTTGTTCACCAGCATCTGATAATCCGCTGATCCGATGCCGCTTACGCTGTAAGGCCAAGCCAGCTCCAGCACCACATTCTCATTATTCCGGTTCTGTGATATCGGCGGCGTATGCGGCGCATATTTGTTCGGATCGCTTGGGTCAACCGGGTAAGCGACCAGATTGCTCAATATATTTTGCCACTCGGCACGCAGCGCAGCATCTGCACCCAAGCTCGCGCTCGTCTGAATCGTGACCGGGAATAGCGCGCGGATAGCCGCCAAGTCGGTAATCGCATTTTTCACATTCCAGTGCTGCTCGTGTGCGTTGGACGAAGCCATGAAATATTTGCCGGTTGCGCTATCGTAGGATAGCATTTTGGCATAGAACTTAGCTGCTTCCTTCATAAACGGATAAGCGGTGCCGCTCAAATAATTCGTATCATTTGTATACTTGTATTGCGCGTACATATTCAATGCCGCTTCCGCAGCGGTAGACAGCGTGTTTTTCGTGTAGTCACTGTAAATCGTGCCCTCCGCACTGCCGTTCCAGCCCATCGTTTCCGGAACCCAGATACCGTCGATGCCGTACCGGGTCATCGTATACGATTTCAGCGTATTGAAGTTGCGGCTGTACAAATTGTTAAACACGTTCACCATATCGGCGTGATTGGAGGCGAGGAAGGAATGGTACACATCCCGCTGATTCCAATACCAATAGGCGTTGCTCCATTTGCCGCTGTCATTGTCATTAACGGCGCTAAATACGCCATTAATAAAGTGGAACGGATAGTTGCCGAAGGAGCCTGCAGCGATCATATAAGTGCTCAAATAATAGAAGCTCTCCATATAATCCGCATCGCCTGAAGGGTTGGAATACTGCACGAAGGACTTGGCCCAGAAATCATGCCACCAGTTTTTATAACTCGTTAGGGTAGCTGCGTATCCTGTGTTCTTTACACTGGACAGCTGGCTTTTGGCAGCTGCTACCGAATCATGCCCTGGGGCATTAAGCCGGCTGGCGCTGGAGATCCAGATCGTATAGCTGGAGGATGGCGTAATGTTCAATCTCACTTTGCTGCCGCCAACCGCTTGGGTTGTAAAGCTTGCACCCTCTACAGTAGCTGCCAGCGTGTAACCGAAGTTATTTGCATCCGTCTGCCCTCTGCTCAGTCCAACGACCGTCGGATCGACAAAGGTGGATACGGTTCTCCATGTATTAATATTCGGCACATCGCCGCCGCTGAAATTGCTCACATCCCACAGGCTTAAATCCAGAGATACGTTGGACAGGCCCGTACGGCTGTCTTCCACATGAATGCCCATCACTTCAGAATTGGGCGCGCCCATAATGGTGATTTTACGGTTGGCATCGTATTCGGTCGTCAGCAGGCCGTCATAGAGTGAAAGCCGCTGCTTGTACGTCGTATAGCCTGTGTTCAGCCCCGGGGTCGTATACAGATTAACAAGCCCTTGTGAAGCAAAGCCTTGCTGGGAAGCATCCACACCGGATACCTGCATCGTAATGCCGTTAAGCGTATCCCACACCATTCCGCCTACCCGGCCGTTGCCGACGGTCAAAGCCCCTTTCGGATCCGATACAGGCGATTGAAAGACAACATCATGCTTGGACAAATACGAGGCATAGTCGACATCCAATACACCCGTTGACGTATTAAAAGCTTGTGACGCGGCGCTGTCTGCCGCCGATGCAATGCCGCTTGTTCCAATAAAAGCCGTGACGGAAGAAAACGCAAGACTCCCAACTACCAGCAGACTGGCAAGCTTCTTAAAGCCACTCTTCTTCTCCATTAGCTTCATGGTTCCGCAAACCTCCATTAGGTTCATTTTTTATAAACCAAATAATAAAGCGCTTACATTTATGTGTACCAAGACCAATTCCTAGACCTCCCTTATATTAACGCCACCCCCTTCCGTTTCATTTGTTCTGCCTCAATCTGCCGCAATAACATCATTTTCTCATGCTGGTTATACCCTTATCATAAAGCCTGTCCCATTTAAAACAATGGAATAATTTCCACAAATAGTCGAGAAAAATATGAAATGCTGGCGAAAGCTGTATAAAAAAGGACGCAGCGGGCTTGAAGCCTTCCGCTGCGTCCTTAATGCCTATATGTTAAAGAGCGAGGCCGCTCCAATTAAGCCAACATCGTCATTGAGCGCTGCAGGCACAATTTCGAATGTGCCCCTGTATGGGGCCATCACGTAGCGATCTGTCTCTTCCCGCAGTTTCGGGAACAGCAGGTCGCCCGCCTTGCTCACACCGCCGCCGATAACGATCCGGTCTGGATTAAAGGTGTGCACCACATTGGCCAGACCGATTGCAGTGTACCGGATCATCCGGTCGATAACCTCGCCCGCCAGTGCATCGCCTTGACTCGCCGCCTCAAACACATGGCGTGAAGATATTTCTTCTCCGGCCATCGCTGCAATCTTCTCAATCGCGGAGACGCCGCCCTCAAGACGCCGCAGTGCTTCATTGCGGATTGCCGTGCCGGAGGAGAAGGTCTCCCAGCAGCCGCGGTTGCCGCAATTGCAAAGCTCGCCGTCCGGATGAATAATCGTATGGCCAAGCTCGCCCGCGAATGACTTGCTGCCCAGCAGCAGCTTGCCGTCCAGAATAACACCTGCTCCAATTCCGGTGCTCAGCGTCACATACACCATATTTTGCGAACCGATACCGGCCCCGCGAACATATTCTCCCCAAGCGGCTGCATTCGCGTCATTGACCACCTGCACTTGAACGCCGCCCAGATCAGCTTCCATCCACCGCTTGATCGGCACATTGTTCCACTCCGGGAGATTCGTGCCGTTCAGCGCGATCCCCTCGCGGCTGTCCACCGCACCTGGAGATGCCAGCCCTACTCCGTTCAGCTTTCTCCCGCCGGATACACGCTCAATCATGCCGATCATGCTTTGCACCACTTCACGCGCTGTCGAAGCGTCTGCCGTATCGATCCGCTCGCGGTTCAACACGGTTCCCGCCCCATCAAATATAGCAGCGGCGATTTTCGTGCCGCCCAAATCCACTCCAACTACATAGTTATCGTTACTCAAAGCTGTTCACCTTTTTTCAACTCTATTTATACGCCATCAGGGATGCAAAATGCCCGCCAGGCGGCTAAGCCGTTCCGGATCAATAGGAGCCAGACCCGACGATCCGACTCGAACCGCCGAGCCAAAATGCACCTCGGACACGCCGGTAGCGGCCACAAATTCGCTTATCCCCTCAATCGTCAATCCGCTGCCCGCAAGAATACGCAGCGAGCTTCCCCGCGACGCTTCTTCCAGCGCCAGAATCTGATCGATCGCTTGCGGCGCCGGCATTAATCCGCCCGAGGTTAGAACGCGATTAATTTGCGGATAAGTCTGCAGCACCCGCAGACCTGCCAATTGATCCTCCAGCTCGTCAAACGCCCGGTGGAAGGTTACATTCAAATGGTCGGCCAGCGGCAGCAGCTCCTCCAGCCCGGCCGTGTCGATACGGCCTTCTTCATTCAATAGGCCAATTACGATGCCCGAAGCTTTCGTAGTGGCAATAGCCCGAATCTCCTCCGCCATCGTCTCCTTGTCCAGCTTATCGTATACGAATGACCGGCTGTGCGGTCTGACCATAACGTTAACCGGAATGCGAACCGCTTCCGTTACTTGCTTCACCATTCCGATGCCAGGCGTAAGACCGCCTTCGGTTATAGCCGTAATCAATTCAATCCGGTCCACACCGTTTCTCTCCGCCTCTATTGCATCCTGCACACAGGTTGCGATGACTTCCAATACCGTATGCCGGCTCATCCTTGGCTCGCCCCCATATTCGCATTCACAATATGCTCCGCTGCAAAACAGCGTTCCGCATAATCCGCCAGCAGCCGCGCTCCGTAGCCGGTTGCACCGACGCCAGAGTAGCCGACATCCGATTTATACTGAACGGTGCCCGCCATATCGATATGAACCCAATCCATTGAAGGCGCGACAAACCGCCGGATGAACAAGGCCGCCGTAATAGCACCGGCCAGTGTGCCGGTGCCTACGTTGCGCAGATCGGCATAATCGCTGCGAAGCTCGGATTCATACTCATCCATCAGAGGCATCGGCCACAGCCGCTCTCCGTTTCTTTCTCCTACCGCAACCAGCCCCTGCGTCATCTCTTCATCGCCCCAAATTCCGGCGATGCCAAGCCCTAAGGCTGCGCCAACATTACCTGTCAGTGTAGCGATATCTATGACTTTAGCCGCTCCAAGATTTGCGGCATGCAGCAGTGCATCGGCAATAACGAGACGGCCTTCGCCATCCGTATTGGCTACCTGAACCGTCAAACCGTTCGGATAACGGATGACCGATGACGGCAGCATTGCCTCCATGCCCGGCAAGTTATCCACGACAGCAATCAGTGCTGTCACGTTAACCGCTGCCCCAGTCCTCGCCAGAATGTCCATCGCGCCAACAACCGCAGCCGCTCCGCCCATATCCATTCTGGCATCGCTAATATCTCTGCCCGTCTTCACGTTCATGCCGCCCATATCGAACGTTACGCCTTTGCCGACAAGCGCCAGCATCGGCTCGCCAGGCGCGCCTTCATAAGCCAGCTCAATAAGTGCAGGCTCGTGCACGCTTCCCGCTCCGACTGCGAGAAGACCATTCATCTGGCGATCCACAAGCTCCTGACCTTGATAGACATGCAGCTTAACCGGCAAATCTGCGAAGTGCCGCTGCACGACTGCAACGAAAGCTTCCGGGTTAAGACCTTCCGGCGTCTCGTTCACGAGATCACGCGTCAGCATCGCCGCTTCAGCCCGAATGCGAGCCGCTGCCACTGCCGCTTCGTATTCAGCAACGGACATAGCTTCCTCAGCCGGCGCGAGATAGAGGTCAACCGTTCGATCCGATGCAGTCAGACCTCTATATTTGTCATAGCGGTACAGGCCAAGCAGCCAGCCCTCCGTCCAAGCTTGCAGACAAGCAGAGACGCCAGCCTTGAACGCTCTCGAAGCCTCGGCCAGCGCTGCGATATCCAGCTCGCCGCTAGAGCGGCCTTCCTTGTGCAGCGCTCTTGCCGCATAACCGCCGGCCCGGCGAAGCTTTTCCAGATTCAAGCCGTCCGCCTCGCCCATACCCAGCACGAGCTCATCAGCTTCTTGAATGGTTCTGGCATAGAACCACGTAACTGCTCCGGCTTCCCGGCGGTTGTCCGGCAATTCATATTTAAATGGCTGGCCGGCATAAGCCAGCATAATCTGAATCTTGGAACCGGCAGCCGATTCTATTCGAATATTCATCGTTATCCCTTCTTCGCCTGAAGTTCAACCTCGATCTTATACTTCGTTTAGTTCTTCGACATAACTTCCTCGTCATAGAGATGGCAAGCGACCTGACGGCCCGGCTCCACTTCCTGGAACACCGGAACCTTCGTCTTGCATACTTCCATACAAGCCGGACAGCGCGTGTGGAAGCGACAGCCGGATGGCGGATCAACCGGGCTCGGCAGATCGCCCTTCAGTATGATTCGCTCCCTAGCTAAGCTTGGATCGGGAACCGGAACGGAGGAGAGCAGCGCTTGTGTATAAGGATGAAGCGGACGCTCATACAGCTCGTCCTTAGGCGCCGTTTCCACGAGCGAGCCCAAATACATAACCCCGATGCGGTCGCTAATATGCTCGACGACGCTAAGATCATGCGAGATAAAGAGGTACGTAAGGCCGTATTGCTCCTGCAAATCTTGTAATAGATTCAGCACTTGAGATTGAATCGACACGTCCAGTGCAGATACCGGTTCGTCGGCTACGATCAGACTCGGACGAACGGACAACGCGCGTGCGATGCCGATCCGCTGGCGCTGCCCGCCGCTGAATTCATGCGCATACCGCTCCGCATGAAAGCTGTTCAGACCGACAACTTCTAGCAGCTCGGAGGCAAGCTTATCCCGCTCTCCTTGGCTGAGCTTCGTATGAATCAGCAGCGGTTCTGCTACGAGATCCTTTACCTTCATCCGCGGATTAAGGGACGCATACGGGTCCTGGAATACCATCTGCATTTCCTTACGGATCGGACGCATTTGATTATCATTCAATTGCGTAATATTTTGCCCGTTGAACCAGACCTCGCCTTGATTGGGAGTCAGCAGTCTCGTAACGAGACGGCCGGTCGTCGACTTGCCGCAGCCGCTTTCGCCCACGAGGCTGAACGTCTCGCCTTTGCCAATGGAGAACGAAATATTGTTGACCGCCTGCAAGTATTTGTTGTTGCCAAACCAGCCTTTATTGACGAGAAACGACTTTTGCAGCCCTTTTACTTCGATAAGCGGCGTGCTCATGCGCCGGTCCCCCCTTTCAATTCCGTCTCCTGCGTCAGCCAGCAGCGGCTTTTGCGCGTGCTGTCGCCAGATGCCGCGAGCAGTTCAGGCTCAGCCGTCAGACATTGCGGCATCACATGCGGACAGCGAGGCGCGAATTTGCAGCCTGCCGGCATGCGGGACAGATCCGGCACATTGCCCGGAATCGACTCCAGCCGCCGTACTTTCTGGCGAAGCTTCGGCACCGAGCGAATCAAGCCCTGCGTATACGGATGCTGCGGGTTTGCGAACAGTTCTTTTACAGGAGCCTCTTCAACAACCCGTCCAGCGTACATCACGACTACGCGGTCGCACATTTCTGCTACTACGCCAAGATCATGCGTAATGAGCAGCATGCCCATGCTTCTCTCTTCCTTCAGCCGCTTCATCAGATCGAGAATTTGCGCCTGAATTGTTACGTCGAGAGCCGTCGTCGGCTCATCTGCGATCAGCAGCTGCGGATGGCACGACATCGCCATCGCAATCATGACGCGCTGCCTCATCCCGCCGGACAATTGATGGGGATAGTCGTTCATAACCCCTTCCGCCCGCGGAATGCCAACTAGCTGCAGCATATGAATCGCATGCTCGCGCGCTTTTGCCTTGTTATAGCCCAAATGCAGGCGGATTGGCTCCTCCAATTGCTTGCCAATTCGCAGCACCGGATTGAGCGAGGTCATTGGCTCTTGGAAGATCATCGCCAGATCCTTGCCTCGAACGCTGCGCATTTCCTTATCCGACAGCTTCAGCAAATCTTTGCCTTTAAACTTCACGCTGCCTCCGGCATTCCTGCCCGGTGTTCCTTTCAGCAGCCTCATAATCGACAGGGACGTTACGCTTTTGCCGCAGCCGGATTCTCCGACGAGGCCAAGCACTTCCCCGCTGTTTATATGAAAATCCAATCCGGCGACGGCCATTACATTGCCGCCGTCCCGCTTGAATTCCGTTTTCAGCCCTTCTACTTCCAGCAATTTATCCATCGCGGCCTGTCCCCCTTTAGTTTTTCATTTTGGGATCAAGAGCGTCCTGCAGTCCGTCTCCGACCAGATTAAAAGCAAGCACCGTAAGAAATATTATTAAACCCGGGAAATAAACGACATGCGGAGCAATGCTCAAGTAGTCACGCCCCATGCTGAGCATAGCGCCCCAATCCGGCTCC
Organism: Paenibacillus sp. NPDC058174; assembly: GCF_042883865.1. Lineage (NCBI taxonomy): Bacteria > Bacillati > Bacillota > Bacilli > Caryophanales > Paenibacillaceae > Paenibacillus > Paenibacillus sp. NPDC058174. The sequence goes on along the minus strand of NZ_JBHVUY010000004.1, from coordinate 513,532 downwards.
GTCGGCTTTGCGCCCATACCCAGAAAGCTTAGAGACGATGCGGCCAGAATCGCTCCGCCGATTTTCATCGTGACGTTGACGATAACGCTCGGAAGCGTCTCCGGGAAAATATGACGCCATATAATTCTTCTGTCCTTCGCGCCCATCGAGCGGGCTGCTTCTACGAACAACGTTTCTTTGGCCGATAGGGTAACGCTTCGGATCATCCGTGCAAAGGACGGGATGCCGAATACTGCAACTGCGATAACGACGTTAGTCAAGCCCGGACCGAGGATCGCCACGATACCGATAGCAAGCAAAATATCAGGAAACGAGAACAGCACATCGCTGCTTCGCATAATAAGCCGGTCCAGCCATTTGCCGTAAAAGCCGCTAAGCAGACCAAGGATGGTGCCAAAGAACGCAGCGATAAATACAGCGCTTAGACTAACGGCAAGCGAGAGACGCGTGCCCTCAATCAGCCGGCTCAGTATATCACGGCCATATTCATCTGTTCCCGCCCAGTGCTTCAGCGAAGGCCCGGACAGCATGGCATCATAGTCCGGCGCGTCTGGATCATACGGCGTCAAGAACGGGCCGAATATAGCGACCAGCAGCAGCAAAACAATAAAAATTCCAGCAACGAGCGAAAGCTTCTGCTTGCTGAATTTACGGATAAATTCAGCCATTGCGCTTTTCCGCTTTGCGGGTGCAGCCTCCCCTCCGGAGCCTCCGGATGAGCGATGTTCTGCAGTTGTCGATTGTTGACTCATCAGTGATTCTCCTTCCTCTAGTTCGAATCGAATCTGATCTTCGGATTCAGTACGCCGTACAGCAGATCGACGACCAGATTAATCAGAATAAACTCGGTAGCGAACAACAGCAGCTCCGCTTGAATGACGGTATAATCGCGGAATGCGATCGAATCGACAAGCAGCCGGCCAAGGCCCGGAATACTGAATACCGTCTCTACCATGACGGAACCGCCAAGCAGGAAGCCAAATTGCAGGCCTGCGACTGTCACCACTTGAATGAGTGAGTTGCGCAGCGCATGACGCCCAACAACGACGAATTCATGCAGCCCTTTTGCCCGGCCTGTCCGGATATAATCCTCGCGCATCGATTCCAGCATCGACGTTCTGGAGAATCGCGCAAGCATCGACATAATACCGGCTCCAAGCGTCAAGGACGGAAGTACATAACTGGACCAGGAATCGACGCCGCCGGTCGGAAACCAGCCAAGCTGTACGGAGAAAATTTGAATTAGAACGAGACCAAGCCAGAAGCCCGGAACCGAAATACCGGATATTGCGGTAATCATCCCAACGTGATCCGGCCATCTATTGCGCTTAACCGCCGAAATGATCCCGATCAATACGCCGATAATAACTGCCCACACCATGCTGAATATCGTCAGCCAGATCGTCGGCATGAAACGGCTCGCCAGCATGTCACTGACGGGAAGGCCGGAACGAATGGAGTTGCCAAGATCGCCTTGGAACAGCTTGGCCATATAATCGATATACTGTCTCCAGAGCGGATCATTGAGGCCCAGCTGTTCACGGATGCCGTTGATCTCTTCTAGCGTGGCGTCCTTGCCGGCAACAAGTCTGGCCGGATCGCCTGGAATAAGGTGAATGAACATAAATACGAGCACCGATACGACGAAGAGGAGCGGTATCACTCCCAGCAATCGTTGCAGAGCATATCTTCCCAAGCTGGAAACCTCCTTAGAAAAAAGAGAGAGGCCGCTTCAATAAACCCATGCTGAAGCAGCCCCTCTCTCTTATTATTGCTTCCTATTATTCGTGGTCTTGTTGAATTATTGCTTTACTTCTGCTTCACGAACATTGATGGAACCGTCCGGATAAACTTTTACGCCTTCCAGATATGCGCGTTTACCGGAGATGACTTGGTCAACACCCAGGAACGCCCATGGCGCGTCAGTCCAAATTTGTTTTTGGATATCAGCATAGATCGATTTCGCTTTTTCTGCGTCCGTCGATTTATTCGCTTCCGCGATCCATTTATCAACGTTTTCGTTTTTGTAGTACGCTGTGTTCGAGCCTGCAGGAGGGAACATTTCGCTGCTGAACAGGCCTCTTGTAGCACCGTCTGCATCGCCGGAAGACGGCGACCAGCTTACGAACCACATTTGAATTTTTGCTTCTTCTGGCGTTTTAGCCGAGTTGATTTGATCGGAAAGCGTAGCGCCCTCCATCGATTTCACATCCAGCTTGATACCTGCAAGTGCCAGCTGTTGAGCCAGGAACTGCATGCCTTTCATTGTCTCGGAGTCGTTCTCACCCCAGATTTCAGCAGAGAAGCCATCTGGATAGCCCGCTTCTTTCAACAATTGCTTGGCTTTTTCCAAGTCATAGCCGTAGCCTTCTTGCTTGGAGTAGTATTGCGTTTTCGAGGACATGCTGGAATCAAGCGCCGAGCCCAGTCCCGATTTTACAACTTTGATGAAAGCATCTTTATCGATTGCATAGTTGATTGCTTGACGAACCTTCACATCGTCGAACGGTTTTTTCATCGTGTTCAGTGTTACATAACGCACGATTGTGGAGTCTGTTTTGTCGATAACGATGTTGTTGTCAGTTTCAAGCAGGTTCACTTGCTCAGTCGGCATTGGATAGATGAAATCCGCTTCGCCTGTTTTCAGCATCGCAGTACGCGAGCCGTTCTCTGGTACCGGCTTGAACGTTACGCTGTCGACTTTAGGAAGACCAGCTTGCCAGTAGTCTGCGTTTTTCTCTACAACAAGGCGGTCGCCTTCTACCCATTCCTTGAATTTGTAAGGGCCTGTACCAACCGGATTTTGACCGATTTTGTCGCCAAATTTCTCAAGAGCAGCCGGGCTGATCATCAGACCCATAGCCAGCTTGTTCAGAAATGCGTTGTACGGCTCGCTAAGTGTAATTACAACAGTGTTCGCATCTGGCGTTTCAACCTTCGCTACTTTCGCAAAGCTTTTACGCATTCTCAGGTTGTTTTTCTCATCCTGAATACGTGCGATGTTGATTTTTACAGCTTCCGAATTGAAATCCGTGCCGTCGTGGAATTTCACACCTTGTCTCAATTTAATCGTGTAGACCAGGCCGTCCTCGCTAATCGCATAGCTTTCTGCCAGAACCGGCTTCAAGCTCATATTCTCATCAAAGCCCATCAGGCCTTCGTACATGGATCTTGCACCGGAAATCGAGTTTGTGTCGCCTGCATTGTGGGGATCAAGTGTAATAAAGTTCGCGTTCAGCGCGACAACTACGTTGTTGCCGTTTTTCGAGCCAGCTGCCGGTTTTGTGCCTTTGCCGTCCGTTCCTGCATTTGCTCCACCGTTATTGCCCGATCCGCAGCCAGCGGCTACTACAGCAACAATGACAAGAAGCATTAACATGGACCATGCTTTTCCTTTGAATTTCATTCTGCCACACTCCCTATGCTAGTATTGTGTATCTATTAGAATCACTTCATTCCGGCACCTTGAGGCTTTCCGTCACAAAGAATATTCTCCTTGCCTTAGAGCGAGAAGACCGGCTTGCGTTCGCCGACTACCGTTCCCCCGTCATTTACAATGATGTTAGGTACAATGTCATACAAACGGTCGATCGTCGAACGGTCGCTGTAACCAAGCTTTTCTAGAATCGTCGCGATAATGCATGGCCATACTTGCTCGGAGCCGTCTGATACCTTTAGGGAAATACCCAGTCTCTCCTTGCGAAGACCGATGCCGTAAACCCCTTTCGCCCCGCCCTTAGCGGTAAGGTTGCTGTCTTTCAGCAGTGCAGAGCAGACAAATTTCGTATCCGCGATCATATCGGGATTCTCATTCATCAGTTGGGCGATTCGGGCAGCAGCCGCTCTAATGTCGGCATCTGCAATCAAATCCGGACATGCAAGCTTCAAGTACACCAGCGCGATCTTATGAAGCGGAAGCGCGTGAACCGGGAGGCCGCAGCCATCGATCCCAACTGGAATAGATGATGCCGGCACCTCAGCCAAGTAAGCAAGCGATTCGATAATTTCCTGCTGTACCGGATGATCCAGCTGATAATAGGTTTCTGCGTTCCAGCCCATATGCTTGCTTAGGCCAATCAAGCCCAAATGCTTGCCTGAGCAGTTATGGAACAGTCTGCGCGGAGCCTCATGATTCTGATGCCGTTCCGCCTTCGCTTGCTCATTGAGCGGGTACGTCGAGCAGCAATGAAGCGTGCTCTCGGAGACATCCATCTTGCTCAAAATCGATTCAAGCGCATCAATATGAAAGGATTCGCCGCGATGCGAAGCTGCAAACAACGATGCTTCCTTGCCTGTTAAGCCGTACACCTCGTCAATTTGCCGTTTCATCCCCGGCAGCGCCTGAAAAGGCTTGGCCGCTGAGCGAAGAAAGGTCATATGCTCCGGATTTCCTGTCTGATAAATGATCTTCCCGGTCTCGTCCACAACCGTTACGGCTCCATAGTGGACGTTCTCGAGAACGCCGCCCCGATATTCCTCAACCAATGGCACAAAGCTGCTGCTCATGCTGTACTCCCCCTTAAGCTATATCGTTTCTATATCTAATTGACCGTTGCTTAATCCAGTTTGAAAAACTGCGTCTGCGCCAGCAGGCCGGAGCCGATCATGACGCCCGCTACATTCAGCTCCGATCTTACGAAGCGGAAGGAATCCTGCAGCGGCTCCCATACGAAGCGCGACATGCAGCGCTCCTTGACTTCTTCATACAAGCCCGGAAACTTATCTGCGAGTTCACCGCTGAAGATAACGCTGTCCGGGTTGTACATGCATACGACGTTATTGACTGTAATCGCCATATAAGTGAGCGCCCTATCAATGAGATGAATCGCCCAGCGCTCACCCGCATCTCTTGCAGCGAACAGCTCCTCCACCGTCTGAATCGGTGCGATCTGATTCGCTTCCTGAAGCAGCGATGGAATCGTAATATAGCTTTGCAGGCAGCCCGCCTTGCCGCATTCACATAACGTGCCGTTAGGATCCACCGTAGTATGGCCAATCTCCCCGGCGCTGTTCATTTCACCGCGATAGATTTCGCCTTCCACAATGAGCGCCGAGCCGACACCATTGCCGAATCCCAGCAGCGCCGTCCGGCTGGAGCCGATCGCCGAGCCCTTCAGCTGCTCCGCCAGCGCTTTAACCTTCAGCTCATTGTCGACATTGACCTTCAGGCCCGTCAGCTTCTCTAGCGATTCGCCGAGCTGTACGTTCTTCCAGCCCAGCTGGACGGAGAATACGACGACCCCATTGTCATTGTTGACGATACCGGGAAGTCCTACACCAATACCAACGACTTGCTTGCGTGCGACAATGTTCCGATTCAGCATGCCGTTCAGTTCATCGGCAATCCGCTGTACGGTGACAGCTGGCGCTTCCTCCAGAGCCCGGTCATGCCGTTCGCTATGGACCAAATTGCCCTGCAGATCGACAACACCTACGCTTATTTCATGACGATCCAGCTCCACTCCGATCGTGATGACCGAAGCATCGACCATCCCAAGCAGCGTTGACTTCCGGCCCAGGCCCTCGGACACTTGCTCCGACTCCAGAATGTATCCCTGCTCCGTCAGCTCTGCGACGATACGCCCTACTGTTGTAGGACTCATGCCTGTCTGCTTCGCGATCATCGCTCGTGAAATGGGGCTATGACTTTTAATCATTTCAAAAACGGTCAGCCGGTTTTGTCGTTTAATGAAGTCCTGATCATGCTTCATACAATTCATTCCCCTATTTAATTTCTCCATTGGATTAATTGGCGTGAAAAAAGGCATGAAAATGATGTTTTATCTGGTAAATTGGGGTTAAATTTAAGGTTTTACTCTTTATATTCTCCAGTGATGTTATTAATATAAAGCATCAAACTGCGATGTGTCAACATATATAACATTTTTCGCCCCTTATAATTTTGGATGCTTGAAGTAAGCGCTTCATATTCCAGTAAAAGCATCGGTTATAAAATATTACATCGAATTAGGCTCGATTCTCACACAAAGCTAACATAAAATCCGACTGGTTACATATTTTTATTGTAAAAAAAAGACTCGATGCCGCTTCTCCTGAAGAGGCTTCGAGTCTTTTTTTAGATCGTTATAGACTTTGTTCACTTACTCCGGTGACTGGATCAAAGCTCAACATTTTCGTCCCGATTTTATCGATAAAGAACCTGTCATGACTGACTGTAATAACGGCGCCAGGGAAATGAATCAGCGCCTGCTCCATGACCTGGATGCTCGTTAAATCCAAATGATTCGTCGGCTCATCCAAAATAATAACGGCCGCACCCGACAGCAGACATTTCGCAAGCGCTACCCGGGCCTTCTGCCCCCCGGACAGACTGCTGATGTTCTTGCTAAGATCTATTTCTGAAAATTGCAGCATAGACAGAAACTTGTTGACCTTTTTCCGCGGCGCATCCAGACCAAGTCCATACGTGTTGACAGCATGGCTGACCGTATCTTTCGGATCAAGCTCGTCCCACATCCGGTTGAAGTACGCGTAGCTGACGCCCCGTTCCCAGACCACTTCCCCGGCTTCCGGCTTCTCTGTGCCTGTGAGCACTTTGATAAGCGTCGATTTGCCGCTTCCGTTCGGTCCTGCGATCACCAGCCGATCCTCCTTCTGGATATCAAAGCTGACATCCCGGAAAATTTCCCGGCCTTCATATGACTGCCCGATAGCCTTCACTTCGCACAGCTTGTCCGGAAACCGCAGCCGCTCGTAAATATCGGTAATGAGCACATTAACGGGATGCGGCTCAATCCGTTTCTTGTTGTCCGCCAATTTGCGGGACAGCCTGTCCTTCGCAGAAGACTTGCGGCTCGCACGGCTGTCGATCGCTTCCGATTCCATAAGAAGCAGCTCTTCCTCCCACTCAAACTGGCGGTCGAGCTCCTTCTTGCGCATCTTCTTTTTACGGATATAATCGGTGTAATTGCCCTCGTACTCCTGAAAATGATAGTTCTCAATCTCAATCGTCCGCGTCACGACTTTATCGATAAATTCACGGTCATGCGAGATGAGAAGCATCGCGCCTTTGAAGCGGTACAGCCACTGCTCCAGCCAAGCAATCCCTTCCAGATCAAGATAGTTCGTCGGCTCGTCGAGCAGAACAACATCCGGCCGTTCAATAAGCATCTTCGCAAGTGCCGCGCGATTTCTCCAGCCGCCTGACAGCTCTTCAACCGGCTGATGACGCGACCGGTCATTAAAGCCCAGCTTCGTAAGCACTGTATTAATCTCGACGGATACGTTCCAGCCGTCCAAATGATCCATTTGCTCGAACAGCTCCGCTTGCCTCGTTAACAGCGCTTCCATCTCGCCGTCGTCGCTGACCAGGCCAAGCTTCTCTCCTACCTCTTGCAGCTCTCGTTCAATGCGGGCCACTTCCTCAAAGCTGTTCTCCAGCTCTTGCTGGACAGACAGATTGCCGCGCATTTCGGAAAACTGCGAGAAGTAGCCGATCTTCACTTGCGGGTCGAGCTCCACCTTCCCGGAGGTCGGCTCTTCCTGGCCCATAATCAGCTTGAATACTGTAGACTTGCCGGCGCCATTGCGCCCGATCAATCCTACCCGTTCTCCTTGGCTCAAGCGAAAATAAATTTCGCGAAAGATCATTGCGTCTTCATATTTCTTCGTGACGTTCTCCAACCGAATAACGCTCATAGCTTCACCCTTCTGCTTCCGTTAGTCTAGTTGATTATAACACTTGTTCGCGGGCGCTTGCCTATGATACTAAGGACGGGCTGCGAGTGCGCCATAGCGTTTAATGTACTCCGGATAAGCACGAAGATGGATGGCCTTCGCCCGCTGCCGGGTTTTCTCCATCCATTCCGGTACGCCACTGGCCTCGACATAATCGGCAAGCACATCGATGACATCATCGAGCAGCTTTGCCCTGAAGTAAAGCTCCAGCCGTTCGGATATACCTGTGCTTTTGCCCGCAAGCTCCAGAGCTTGCTCCTGCCAGCGCGGCCATTCCTCCGACTCATGCAGCGTCCACAGCAGAACGGAATAATCCATCGCCGCATCCCCGGCTGCCGACAAATCATCCCAGTCGATAATCCAGAACCGGCCGGAATCCTCTACCAAAATATTATCCCAATGAATGTCGTTATGCACGACATCGTTGGCGGTATGCTGAAATGCAGGACTGTCACTTGCCAGCTGGCGCAGCACTTCGACCTCTCGGTCAAACCCGTCCAAATCCGGCTCCGTCACAAAATCCAAGCTTTCCTTCTCCGCTCTAATCCCTTCCATATCCTCTTCAAAGCGCTCCATATATTCTTCGATAAAAGCGTCCGTATAGGAGGGGGCAGCCTCCGCTTCAGCGAGTATTTCTCTAATCCGCTCATCCTGCTGCAGCCGCTGCAAGAGCTCCAGCACTTTTATCGCCACAGGACCCGGATCTGCCGCTTCACTTAGCGGCTTGCCTTTAATAAATTCCAACACAAGGCCGTACGTATAGCCGGGAACGATCTCTTCCTTTATTTCCGCGATCAGGCGCGGTGCATGGTAACGCTCGGCAAGTTCACTGCTTACACTGGCCCAGCGCTTTAAGCGATCCGCCTTCTTCGGCGGCGCCAGCTTGAAATGGCGGGTTGTATTGCCATCCGATACGCGGTAGGACTGGTTGGTCAAACCGCCGGGATTCCATATCGAATGGACGTCTATCCGGGCAGGATTCAGTCCTAGTGATGAGGCATGAGCGATCGCCCAATTTTTCACTTTTGTTTCAGCAGCTTGCATATCCATCTGGCCGTGTGCCCCTTTCAGGAAATCAGTTATAGCTAGCATTACTATGCCATCCTAATAATTCTAGTAAAGGGCGGTTTATCCTTTATACTATTAAAAATGAACCTGATGGCCTTATGCGTTGTCTGTTTAGGGTGAGTCTGAGAACTCTGAGGGCAGCAAATTTTGCCGAATTTTCGTTCCATGCAAGGCGCGTTTGTGAAGGCGTACCCGGGGGTACAACGAAGCAGGGGGCGGAAAGGCGGTGAAAGGTGCCACTGAACGAGTTTTCAGACACGCCCTTATGGAGGTGAGGAATGATTGGATTTTACATACTTGGAGACGCTCTCGGACGGTTATAACAGGGAACAAATACTGAGCGATCTGATTCTGGCCTACCGGAACGAAGTGTGGGATTATGCGCTATCGTTAACGAGGAGCCCGCATATGGCGGATGATATTGCTCAGGATGTTTTTCTGGCCGTCTATGAAAAACTGCATACGTTCCGGGGAGAAGCTTCTATTAAAACTTGGCTGCTTCGGATTACACGCAACATTAGCTTTAACCGGAGAAAAAGCAGCTTCGTTCGCCGTGTCCTATTAATGAAGGATTTGCCGGAGAATGGGAGCAACTCTCCCTCTGCTGAGATTGAGGCGATGGATAACCTGTTCTCCTCAGAAGCATGGCGGCTCGTTCTCCAGCTGCCGGTTAAACAGCGAGAGGTGATGGTGCTGCATGCGCATCACAGCCTCTCTCATGAAGAAATTGCTTCCTTGTTACGGTTGCCGGTTGGCACGGTGAAATCCCGTCTTCACCATGCAAGAATCAAATTAGCGAAAAGCTATGAAGGAGGTCAAGAGCATGACGGAATATAATCTTGATTTGGAGCGGCAGCTGCAAGAACGTCCGCTTCCCGCTAAGCAGGTACAGGTGTCGCTGGAAAGTATCATAGCTGAAAGAAGGCCCAATAGGCACGGCAGGAGCAGACGGATTATGGTTGCGTCGACTGCTGCTATTGTGGTGGCTATTACGGTGGGGTTTTGGGCAAGCGATATTCAATGGAAGCAAGTTGAACGCCTATTGCCAGCTGGTGGCACCGACAACCGGGTTGGCGCAGCCAGTCAGCATGACAATAGCAACAGCCATACTGAAGACTTGAAGGACTTGCATGCTCTGACCTCCGATCAGTGGAAGTCGCTTCTTAGCGGCAATTCAATCAATCCTTCTATTGAAATGGTGCATCAGGAAAAGCTGAATGAGGATACTACTTTGGCCTTTCTCATCCAACGATTGAGTTCAACAGACGAATACCGGATTGCAGTCGCAAATGTAAGGCGAAGCGCAGAAGGCGAATATAAATCGGTAAGTACGACGAGTACTTATGTATCTAAGCAATGGACCGCAGGACCGTACAGCGAAGGCAACGCCTACTTTTTGAATATGGCAGCTATCGGCAGAGAGGGCAATGATCCTTTGAGGGGACAACTGATCGGTATTATTAGGGACAGTAACGTCGCTGCTATTCGCCTGACCAATGAAGCTGGCGAACATGTGAATGCGGATATCATTCGAAGCGCATCCGGTGACTCATTCTTCTTCAGCCGCATACCGGACTCTTGGCTTGAAGGCCTCCGCAGATATATGGATGTCTCGGCGCTCGACAAAGACGGCGCTGAGCTTAAGACGGAGAAGCATTATTTGTAGACTTCCTTGTTGCGTCCATCGTTAGGGTCGCTGCGCGTTTCGGTTCATGCTGCTGTTCTTGATTCCATTTCCCATCGCTTACTCGATGTACTTGGAGCTGAACCTGCGAAAAAGCATCCTGAACTCGAATCGCTGCGCTTCCCTATATGGCACATGTCTAACTAAACCTTACCCGGTATCCAAAGCTAGGATCGCTGCGCGTTTCCCTATATGGCATAGGCTAGCTCAGCCTTGATTTAAAGCTAGGGTCGCTGCGCGTTTCGGTTCATGCTGCTGTTCTTGATTCCATGGTCTCATCGCTTACTCGATGTACATGGAGCTGAACCTGCGAAAAAGCATCCTGAACTCGAAACACTACGCTCCCCTTAATTTGCACAAGACAATAACTGGGCTGTTGCCCCGGAGAAGCCCAACCTAATTGTCTAAACCACCTAACCCTATCAAACAGCGAATCGACTTCGCTATTTAACGAAGGACGCTTCGCAAATTATCCGAAATACATGTGCATTTGAGCTGGACTTCACAATTAGCGAAGAGAAGTTCCCTTTTGGAGAAGCTACGTTCACCAACAGCGAAATTCTCTTCGCTGTAGCCTATCTACCAGCCAAAAGGCAGACATGTAGCGAACTTTGATTCGCTGTTTTGCGAAGCAGGTTCGCTAACAGGTCCGCCGCGCACCATTTTCATGACACTCACTCTCTATTTACTAGAAGCAGGTCAGTTAGCCGATCGTTTGAACGATGTACGTTGTCATCCTGCCCCATCCCTATCAAACAGCGAATCGACTTCGCTATTTAGCGAAGGACGTTTCGCAAATTAACCGAAATACATGCACATTTGAGCTGGTCATCAGCATTAGCGAAGAGAAGTTCCTTTTTGGAGAAGCTACGTTCACCAATAGCGAAATTCTCTTCGCTGTAGCCTCTCTACCAGCCAAAAGGTAGACATTTAGCGAACTTTGCTTCGCTGTTTTGCGAAGCAGGTTCGCTAACAGGTCCGCCGCGCACCATTTTCATGACAATCACTCTCTATTTACTAGAAGCAGGTCAGTTAGCCGATCGTTTGAACGATGTACGTTGTCATCCTGCCCCATCCCTATCAAACAGCGAATCGACTTC
>NZ_JBHVUY010000004.1:215367-501886 GCF_042883865.1 Paenibacillus sp. NPDC058174 | reverse complement strand
CTTCGCTATTTAGCGAAGGACGCTTCGCAAATTATCCGAAATACATGCGCATCTGAGCTGGACTTCAGTATTAGCGAACTTTGCTTCGCTGTTTTGCGAACCAGGTTCGCTAATGAGTCATTTGAGAGCGTAAGGAGGTACGTCCATGACTTTCCTTTGCTATTTGCGAAGCAGGTTCGTTATATATTGCCCGAGAGCGTAATCGGACGCGTTCATGCCTTGATTCATTGTTTCGCGAACCAGGTTCGCTAATAAGTTACTTGAGAGCGTAATGCAACACACGTTCATGGCTTTCATTGGCTGTTTTCCGAAGCAGGTTCGCTTAGCGGTTCATACCAATCATGCGTGTTCGCCATTCTACTGTGTCTTTATACGCAAAAACTATCAGAGTACATCCTCGCGAAAGTATGCTACTCCCCTCCGGCGCGCCCGAGTGACCGTGCTGCGTCCAGCAGCGATTGCGTGTAAGGATGATGGCCGGGGGAATGAATGGCGGAGGAGGCGAAACGCTCGACCAATTGCCCTTCCTTCAACACCGCAATCTCCTCGCATAACCCGGCTACGAGCGAAAGGTCGTGGGTAATGAAGAGAAGCGACAAGCGCTGCTCGATTTTTAGCGTATGAAGCAGTTCAATAATCTGATGCTGGTGAAGCAAATCTAGATTCGATACGATCTCGTCGCATACGAGCAGCTTTGGCTTCACGACGAGCGCTTTAGCAATGCACGCCCGCTGATATTGTCCGCCGCTCAACCGTCCGGGCTTCTCGGCAAGCAGATGCAGCGGCAATCCAACTTTACCGGCGTACTCCGCTATCCGCTCCTTGCGCTCGATTTTACCCATGTCCGTAAATCGGGACAACGGCTCTTCAAGGCTTTGCGCGATCGTCATTCGCAGGTCCAGCGATGCCGTCGTATTTTGGAACACGAACTGAATTTGCCGGTACCAGTCCTTAAATGCAGCAGTCCTCTTATAAGGAGCCGCGCAGCCATTGAACCGAACCTCCCCCGTTCCGGGACGCTCCAGCGCCATAACGATGCGGGCGAGCGTGGACTTGCCGCTGCCGCTTTCACCAACAATGGCTAATGAACCGCCGCTTGGGATAGACAACGAGATTCCGTCCAGCACGGTTTTGCTTCCGATAACCTTCGATATTTCATCGATTTCCAGCATGTACGTATACACCACCATCTCCTGCAGTGAAGCGAAATGAGGACCGGCACTCCAGCAGTTGCTTCGTGTACACATGCTTAGGCTTGCGCAGCACTTCTGCCGCCGGGCCCTGCTCGACGATCTCCCCCTGCTTCATGACCGCAATCGTATCCGCCAGCTCACCCGCCAGCAATAGATCATGAGTAATGAACAACATGCCTAACTGTTCTTCCTCCACAAGCTCCTTCAGTAAAGCGATGATCTCGGACTGCGTCGTCAAATCCAGCGCACTCGTTGGTTCATCTGCTATAAGCAGCTCCGGCTTTAATAGAAGCGCCATCGCTATCATGACCCGCTGGTTCATGCCGCCGCTTAATTGGAACGGGTAGCTCTTCATCAGCCGGTCTGCGTCTTTCAGCGACACTTTGTCCAGCATTGTTCTGGCGCTGATCTCCGCGGCATGCCGTGTTACAGACAGGTGGCTGCGCAGCAAGTCAGTCAGCTGCCTGCCAATCGGAATAGCCGGGTGCAGCGCCTGCTCGGGATGCTGATAAATGACGCCGATCCGCCTCCCCCTTACCTGCCTCCACTCCCGCTTGCCATACCCCGACATCGCTTCACCTCCAAATGAAAGCTCTCCTGACATTTGCAGTCCGGACGGCAGCATGCCGAGCAGCGCTTTGCCCGTGAGTGTCTTACCGCTGCCGCTCTCGCCGATCAGACACAGCGTCTCCCCCGCATCCAACGAGAAATAACTTTCCTTGACGAGCACGCGCTTATTGTCTTTTGTACTAATCGTAAGCTTATGGACTTCCAACAACTCCGCCACTCCCATCATCCGCTAATTCATTTATAACCGGCTCCGCAGCTTTTCTCCGCAAATCTGAAACGCAACAGCCGTCATAAAGATCATCAATCCCGGAAAAAAGCCCATCCAAGGCGCAATCTGCAAATAGTTTTTGCCGTCCAGCAGCATCACGCCCCATTCCGGCGAAGGCGGCTGAGCGCCCAGCCCCAGAAAAGATAACCCCGACAATGTCAAAATAACCCGGCTGACGTCCAAAATAATGAGCGTCAACACCTGCGGCATAACGTTCGGTACAACATGTCGCCATATCGCATGAAAATCGAAGGAGCCGCTGACCCGGCTGGCTAGCATATATGGCTCCTTTTTCACATCATGAACGAGGCCTCTGATGATCCGCACATATTTGGCCCACCAGGACAACAAGATGGCGGCATAAACATTTTCCATCCCAAAGCCTAAAAAACCGATAATAACAATCGTCAACAGCAGGTTGGGAACGGCCGTGAATAGATCTGCAACGCTCATCAGCAGCATATCCAGGCGGCCTCCGTAAAACCCGCTTACCGTACCAAGAACGAGGCTAATGATCATAACCAGTCCAAGAACGCCGAGCGCAGGAAACACCGAATACGGAATACCCGCAAGCACGCGGCTCAACAAATCCCGGCCCAAATAATCTGTTCCAAAGGGATGATCATGGCTCGGCGGCTGCAGCTTGGCATCATAATGCGGCTCGTAAGGATCAAACGGCTGCAGCCAAGAAGCCAGCATACCAACGACAAGCAGCCCGGCTAGAAACAGCAGCGCCGTCGTTGTCCATTTATTTTCAAGCGCAAACGAAGTAAACCTCTTCACAGCTCCCACCTCTGTTTATCCAGCCTTACACGCGGATCGGCCGCATAATAGCCAAGATCGGTCATGAAATTCAAGATGAAGATCGCCGCTGCCACCAGCAAGCTGCAGCCCTGTATGGCTGGAAAATCGCGATTGTAGATCATGTCCAGCATATAAGTTCCGATCCCTGGAAAGCTGAACACGTTCTCGATCATGACGGCCGCGCCGAAAAAGCCGGAAAAGCTCGTTCCGACCACCGTCATTACCGGAATCAGCATCGACCGAAGCAGATAGGACGGGTACAAAATGCGCCGCCGCAAGCCGCGTGCCCTCGCCGCCTCCATAAAGAAGGCATGCTTGTATTCCAATGTGAAGGAACGGACCATCCGGACAAAATATGCGCCTTGAACGAGACTAATCGCCGCTACAGGCAGCACGTAATGATTCGCCGAACCGCTTCCGATAATCGGAAACAAGGGCCATATCACGCCAAAACCGAGCATGAGCAAAATCGCCAGCCAGTACAGCGGAACGGAAAGGCCTAGTATGGAGCCTCCGTAGACGGCGCGGTCCAGCAGCGTATTTTCCCGGATGGCGCTGACAATCCCAAGTGGAACCGAGAAAAGAATGGTCACGATAAAAGAACAGGCAATCAACAGCAGCGTCGGCTGAAGCCGCGATGCGATTTCCTCCATAACGGGCTGATCCGTTACAAACGAATTGCCCAAATGGCCCTGCAGCAGTTCAAGCAGCCAAGTGACGTATTGCTGGACAAATGACTGATCCAGGCCCCATTTATGCTCGTAGAGTGCAACCAAGCTCTCGTCGGGAACGGCCCCGATCCCCTGCAGCAGCAAAGCTGCAGGATTGCCGGGGGCAAGCCGCATAAGCGCGAATACGAATAACGTCAGCAAAAACAAAGTAAAGACCAGCAGACCCAACCTGCCAACCGCATAGCGCAGCATTTCTATTCCTCAATCGTCAGCTGATGCCATTCGACCGGATTGTCTTCAATATCGCCAAAAATGAAGTTACCGATCTTTTTGTTATGGATAAACGTCTGCTTCGTATAATAGATCGGCACCGTCATCGCTTCCTCATGCAGCCGCTTGAAGATCCGGTCGAAGATCGCCTGCTGCTCCGTCTTCGAAGTTGTTTTTGCGATATCATCCAGTTGCTGCGTCAGAGTTGTATCCTGATAGGCGACGCCTGGCGTTTTATCCGTATGATAGAACAGCGATGTCAGGAAGCGGTATGGCAGCTGCGCATCCGTATACGTCCGATAGAGAAGCAGATCATACTCCTTGTTGGTCCACAGCGTATCATAATAGGCCGCACGCTCCAGATTGGCGATCTCCACCTTGATGCCGATATTTTTCATCTCGCTTTGGAAAATCTCGGCCATCTCTTTCCACTCCGGATATTCCTCGGTCTGAATGACCAGACGAAGCTGAATCGGCTTGCCGTCTTTTTCATATTGCTTGCTGCCCGCATTCCATTGGTACCCGGCAGTCTCGAGCAATTGCTTAGCTTTATCAGGATCAAAGCTATAAGTAGGCTGATTAGCAGGCGTAACGAAAGCGACCGTACTTTGGAAAAGGCCGGACACATCAGCGCCTTGTCCGTTCATCATTTTGCTGGTGTCAGTACCGAGATTAATGGCCTGACGGACATTTTTATCCGCTAGGAAGGCGTTTTTCTGGTTGATGACCATGAAGTAAGACATCGTGCTCGCATGCTGCTCGATTGCGTACTTCGCGTTGTTTTCGAAAATAGGCAGACTCTCATACGGGATGTTCCCCACTTCTCCCCCGGCAATGTCGATCTCGCCATTCTGCAGCGCAAGCACGCGGGCCTGCGGGTCGGTAATGACCTTGAACACCAGCTTGTATGGAGACGGCTTCTCCTTCCAATAATGCTCGTTGGCGGTCAGGACGGTTTCCGCTCCCTCCTTGAAACTGTCTAGTTGCCATGGACCGGTGCCGATCGGCTTCACAAACTCTCCATCCGCAGCACCTGCAGGATTAACCGCATTGGGACTCATGATCCGAAAAGGACGGGCTTGGCTAAGCTCCAGCAGAGCCTGCGTCGCCATCTCCTTGAAATGGAGCACAACGGTATGGTCGTCTGGTGTTTCGACTTTATCCAGCTTCCTAGCAATTTCTAGTGATGCATTCTCCTCATTTGCCACGGTTCGTGCCAATGAGAATTTCACAGCTTCAGCATTGAACGCGCTGCCGTCGGAGAATTGAACATTTTCCCGCAGGTGGAAGGTGTACGTCTTGCCGTCCTCCGACACTTCCCATGCTGTTGCCAGTCCCGGCTCGATCTTGCCGCCTTCCCCAAACTCAACGAGCGGGTCGTAGATTGCGCTATGGACGGCTCTCGCTCCGTTGTAGGTGGAGGCGTCGATTTTATCCCCTTTAGAATCCTGAGTAACCGCAACTGTGATGCGCTTGGCGGCCGTTACCTCCGGTTTATTCGTCGATGCTGCTGTACCCGGCTCCTTACCCGATTCCGTCTGCGACGAGCAGGCCGCCAGCAATAGAAGGAGTATTGTACTGATTGTAATGGCCGATCTTCTGAATGATTTTGACATGATGTCCTCCCGGAAAATAGATATAAAATGCAGCTGAACAAGTAGTGCTTGACTTCGATATCCAACTGATGATAGATTTTAATCGTAATAATTACTATTAGCAAGCTTTATTTTTTATAACGGATTTATCTGAGATTTTTACATGAGGAGAGATTCTATGACGATCAGCAAAGAGCAGCAATTGGAGCATCAGCAATATTGGGATAAGGGAGCCGATATCTACGAGGAGATCGTGGAGCAGGAATTTGCGGATGAGTCGGCTGAGAAATGGACGGCGATTCTGAGCAAGCTGCTTAAGGATAAGCAGGGGCTTCGAGTGCTGGACGTTGGCGCTGGGCCGGGCTTTTTCAGTATTTTATTGACGCGGTTGGGACATCAGGTCACCGCTATTGACTCCTCCTCAGAGATGATAGCCAAGGCGAGAAAAAATGCAGAAAAACACGGCTGCGATATTCGCATCGTCCAGACAGATATTTTGGAATATGAGCCGGATGGTGAATTCGATCTGATCATATCCCGCAATGTTACGTGGTTTTTGCCGAATCCCGTTGGCGTCTACCGGAAATGGCATCAGTGGCTGGATGAGGACGGGCAGACGATTATTTTCGATGGCAACTGGAACTTGTTCTTGACTGATCCGAAGGAAGCTGCCTTGTTCCAAGCGGCCAAACAGGAAGCGGTCGCGGCAGGCTATGTGCCTTATCGTTCGGAGGAAGAAATCTCGGAGGGCGATCAGATTGCCTTAACACTGCCGCTAACCTATGTGAAACGCCCTGCCTGGGACATCGATATACTGAGCCATATCGGCTTCGCCAATGTGACTGCCTGGCATGGATTCGATGCCGGGCTGTATAGTCCGGCAGAACAGGTGCTGAACCGCCATCGGCCGATGTTCGCTATTGTGGCGAGCAAGTGATGACAGGTAGTGACATCATAACTCTCGCATAGCGAATGTTGATTCACTCTTTTGCGAAGCAGGTTCGCTATATGCCCCCTCCTGACGAATCAAAATGCAAAAGTGCAGGTTGTCAGCCGGTTTTTTGGCGATTTATCGCATCTAAATGCAAAAGTGCAGGTTGATTGGCCGAAAACGCCCCAAATGGGCGAAATATAGGTGTTTCAAATGTACTTTTGCATTTTGAGGGGCATTTTAGGCGATTTGAAGCTTATCAAAATGTACTTTTACATTTTGTTCCTTGCTTTGCGCAGGAAGGCGTGCATTGGGGGTTAGTTAGTTAGTTCGTTCGAGTAAATCGCGGACAGCGAGCTTCTAGAGGCAAGTTCGCTCGGGCGCACAAGGCGAGACTAATAAGTTAGTGTGTTCGAGCTGGTACGGACAGCGAGCATCTAAAAGACAGGCTAGCTCAGACGCGCATAAGCGAGCAACTGAGTTAGTCTGTTCGAGCTGGTGCGGACAGCGAGCTCCTAGAGGAAGGGTTACGGGAACGCGCAAAGGGCGCCAGCCAAAAAAGCCGTCAGTCCACGGATGGACTGACGGCTCTTCGCTGTTAGGCAACTGTAATTGTATGCGTCTCGCCTGACGCGACTTCTACTTCGGCCACGAGATATGTGCGGCCGAGCTCGTCACGTTCTACACTCGTCTCTATGGCATGGCCGTTATGGCTCAACGCCTGCCCTTCTGCTGCTTCCGTGCGGAATTTGGCTTTCCAGCGCAAAGGTGCTCCGGAAAGATTGCTAAATTCCGAATGAGCCGCGCCCTGATGCTTGACTCCAATTACCCTGCCAAGCACCGGGACATTCGACAGCTCTGCCCAGGCCAGCTCTCCTGCCAGCTTAGCCTCGGTCGTCACGCCCGAAATACCGTCTGCCGAGATGCCCATCAGGCCGGATACCACCGCGCCCACCGCTGAGTAAGATACTTCAGGATACTCGCGGCGGTCAAGGCCAGGCTCCATCAACGCTTTCAAGCTGCGGAGCGCCTCTTGGTCCTTGCCTCCACGGTGATACGTTTCCGGCAAGTAGGACATGCCCTCCACATTGGAAGCGCCTCGCGCGATCGCTTCACGCAGCGCGCCTTCCCGCTTATCCGCATTATCGATAACGCCGTAGTAGAGCGGCAGGAATTGGCCTTCTCCAGCTTCAGATGCAATGAAGTCGCCCTTCTGGCTCAGAGCAATATAGAAGCAGCCGTTGCTTTCATCCCACCATTGCTCCTCAAGCCGCTTCCGCAGCTCAGAAGCTTTGGCCGAATATTCGACGGCACGTGCTTCTCCTTGCCCCGTTAACTTCACAATCTCGGCATACGCTTCATACCCGGCGATCATGATGGCAATCAGATCGGCACCAATTCTCGCATACTCGCCCGCTTCATTATAGGAAGCCAAGCCGCGGCGTCCATAGGCCGCCTCGTATTCAAGAATGCCGTCTCCGTCTTTATCCCAAGTCTTCACGTATTCCGTTACGGACAAATCGTAAAACTTGCGCAGCACCGGGTTATCCAAATACGAACGGTCGCCCGTCCACAAATATTGGCGGTAGCAGGCATCGATCACATCGAAGTTCGCCGGCAGGTTGTACCAGAAATCCTGGTCATTCTCATAGTCGACCGGAGCCGGGATATTGCCGCCCGTAATCTCCCAGTACGTGCAATAGTCTCTCGTCTCGCTAATATTTTCAGCGAATTTCTGCATCATATTGCGAGTGTGCGCCTGCAAGCCCAGAACTGCTGCCCCGAGGCTTTGATGGGAAACGTCCCGCATGCAGAACGCCTCTCTGCCTGGCAGGGCAGCCTCATACCAGAGGCCGACAGGGTCTTCGCCATGATGCGCATAGGATAGCGCCTGATCTTTCGCCCATTCGAATCCGGCATTCAGCGCTTCATCATCCGACTGGAATGCAATTGCGCCTAAGGAATTGTTCATGTTGTTCGTCATCATCGATTATCCTTTCACAGAGCCGATCGTCAAGCCGCCGATAAAGTATTTTTGCAGGAACGGATAGACAAGCAGGATTGGCACCGTAACGAAAATAGTTGTCGCCGCACGCAACGTCAAAGGCGTCATGCTCTTGAACTTTTGGAACAGCAGCTGCTGATCCATAATTTGCTGGGATGCTTCCACTTCGAGGAGCAATCGCCGCAAATAGACTTGAAGCGTATCGAAATGGCCGCTGGAATTGTACAGCACAACATCGAACCACGCATTCCAGTGACCGACCGCCGAGTAGATCGATACGGCAGCAAATACCGGCAATGACATCGGAATAACCAGGCTTAGATAGATTTTCATCTCCGAAGCCCCGTCAATTCTCGCAGACTCGAACAGCGCATCAGGCAGCTCGGAAATATACGAGGACATCAACAGCATGTAGTAAGCGCTAATTAGCGAAGGAATCCAGTAAACGTGAAAGGAATCCGTCAGCTTCAAATTGACCATCAGCAGGTAGATTGGAATCAGGCCGCCGTTAAAGTACATCGTAACGAGGAACAGAATCCGCATAAACTTGCGGCCGGAGAAATGACGGATGCTTACGATGTAAGCAAGCAATCCTGTCACGAACAAACAAGTAACTGTTCCTACAGCAACCCGAAGGACAGACCAGCCGAAGCCTTCCAGCAGTTTATCGTTCTGAAGCAGAAGCTTGTAAGCATCCAAGGAGAACTCCCTCGGGAAAATGTAGATCCCGCCTCTTGCCGCATCCGCCCCGTCATTCAGGGACAAAGCCAGCAAATTCAAAAACGGGTAAGCCATAATGATGCCAAACAGCAGTAAGACAACGACGTTCACGATGTCGAATAGCCGTTGAGGAATAGTTGTCGAACGTTCGCTCATCCTTATTGCTCCTTTCTAGAAAATCGCAGTTTGCATATAGCGTTTCGAAAGCTTGTTCGCCACGATGACCAATGTCAGTCCGATTAAGCTCTTCATTAAGCCGACCGCCGTACCGTAGGAATAGTTGCCGAACTGAACGCCGAACCGGTAAACGTACGTATCGATAACCTCGTAGTAGTCTCTTGTTGTCGGACTGCCGAGCAAGAGCTGCTGCTCGAAGCCTGCGTTTAGAATGCCGCCAAGCGCCAAGATGAACAGCAGGACGATCGTAGAGCGGATTCCTGGCAGCGTGATATGCCAAGCGAGTCCAAAGCGCCCGAGTCCGTCAACCTTGCCTGCCTCATATTGCTCTCTGTCGATGCCCGCTATTGCAGACATATAAATGATGGAGCTGAAGCCGACATCCTTCCAGACATTACTGGAGGTCAAGATCGCCCAGAAGTACTTGCCTTCTCCCAGAAACTGAATCGGATTGTGAATAAAGCCGAAACGCTGCAGCAAATCATTGATAATTCCGTCATTGCCGAGCAGCGTAAACGCGATGCTGGCGACAACGACCCAGGAGATAAAGTAAGGAATGTAAGAAAGCGACTGAATCGTTTTCTTGAACGCACGGTTTCTCACTTCATTAAGCAGCAAAGCGAGAATGATCGGCGCAGGAAATCCGATGAGCAAATTAAGCATACTAATAACAATCGTATTGCGCATAATCATCCAGAAATCAGGTTCCTGGAAAAACCGAATAAAGTTGTCAAGCCCTACCCAGTTCCCGAACATCGTCTGTCCGGGAACGTAGTTTTGAAAGGCAATGATCAAACCGTACATCGGGAAGTAAGAAAAGACGAGCACCCACAGTATGATAGGCAAGCTTATCAGCCAAATTTGTCTCTCTCTGGAAAAGCGTCTAAGTTGGTTCATCATTCGGCTTCCCTCCAGCTATCCGTTTATTTCAGCTTTGCAAGATTCTTTTTATATTCTTCCGTGCGGTATTTCTCGATGTCGCTCAAGCCGATTTTTTGCGCTTTGCTGCGCAGGTCTTCGAAGTTTTTAACCGCTTCTGCTTCGGATTTCGACATTACGATCTTAGCGAAGCCAGTTTTGATCAGTTCTTCGATCTGCTGATTTTTAATCGTCAGCGGGTTGTCGTTGGCAAAGATTACGCGGCGCTCTGTGCTTTCATAGATGGTGTCGCCGACATTGTCGAGCATAAGCTTTTTCCACTTGTCATCTGCGTTAAAGTTCTGGTCATACCAAGCCGTGCTCTTGTTGTCGTCGCTGAGCAGTCCTTGCGGATACGCCAGCCAGAAAATGTTGCTGCCGTTAGCAGCTTCCGTTTTCTCATAATCCAGATCTCCAGCGAGCAGAGCTTGCTTCGCCGTATCATTGAACGACCATTTGCCGCCTTCTTCATAGTTCCAGTAAGAATCGGTGATGTTCGGAATACCCCAGCCCATCAGGCGAGTACCCATTGGCGTCATCGTGAAATCAAGGAATTTAATGATGTCTTCAGGCGATTTTGCTTTATCCGTCAGGACGGTGTAGTTCCAGCCATGCGTATCTTTAGGCGACAGGTATGCTTTTTCTGCACCTTCCGCTTTGAAAGCAACTTGAACATAACGTTTGTCTTCCTTGTAGTTCGGATCAGTTGTACGCCATACTTCATGGCCCGCATTCCACGACTGCCACCATGGACCGATATGTCCGGCAATCCGCTCGTTAGAGAACTTCGTTCTCCAGTCTTCGAACTTATTGACGAATGCATCAGGATCCATCAGACCTTCAAGGAAGAAACGGTTGTAGAAAAGAACAGCCTGCTTGCCTTCTTCCGTATTCAGCCAGTGCGTCAGATTATGGTCGGCATCTTCTTTGTAGCCGTCTTGCAAGCCCCAGAAGCCGATCGCATTGTTGACCTTCACATCCGCGTTCCACGACAAAGCGTATGTTTTCTCGCCGTTGGCGTTAGTCGGATGCTTCGCTACCATTTGTTTCAGCACATTGTAGTAATCTTCCGGCGTTTTGATCTCCGGCGCGCCCATCTCTTGGTACCAATCCCAACGGATATGAGCCGTGAAGTCCGGGATCGGCAGGTAGCCCCAGCCGCGTGGAATGCCCCACAGCTTGCCGTTCTCATCCAGGTAGGAAGCATAACGGTCGCCCAGCGCTTTCTTAATGTTTGGACCGTATTTGTCTACGAGAGGAGCCAGGTCCATAATTTTGTTTTGCGCTTTCCATTGCGTAATCGCAGAATCATCGAGCCCTGCGATCACTTCCGGATAGTCGCCGGATACAAGCATCAGGTTCAACTTTTCCTTCGGTTCCACATCAAGCGTCGTCCGTTTAATATCAACGTTGAACTCCTTCAACAGGTAATCGTGAAAAGCAGCCTGCTTTTTCTCGATTTTATCCGGATTGCCTTTCTCCGCTTGATAGAAGTGGATTTTCGTCGTTTTGGCCGGAAGCTGCCAGCCGAATGCGTTTACAGAAGTTTGCCCGGTCGAGCCTTCTCCCGCTCCGTTATCCGATTTTCCTTCATCGTTTTGCGCTGTGCCGCATGCCGATAAAATCAATACGGTTCCAACTATTATGGTCATCAGAAGAGCGACTTGCCGTTTCATAGATGAATCCCCCTAGTTAAATAGATATGTCCTTGCAAAAGCTATTGTAGTAAACGAGGAACCCCATGAGAATGGCATTTTCGTTCTGTGTATGTCGTTTTCATTAGGAATGTTAGCGGTTTCATAAGTGCTGCATATTTTTACGATATTCTGTTGGCGTGAGTCCGATCTGCCGCTTGAACCTCTTCGTAAAATGAGGGTAGTCGGGATAACCGCAGCGCTGACCCACCTCATAAGTCTTCAAATCGCTGTACTGGAGAAGCTCTTTGGCATGCTCCATGCGGATGTGCGTCAAGTAGGCGATGTAAGACATCCCGGTCTCCTCCATCAGCATATGATAGAAGTGAGTCTGTGAGATGCCAAGCGGCGTCAGCACCTTCTCCAGATTCAGCTCGCTGTCGGAAAAATTCTCCTTCAAATAATCGATCGCTTGCTGAATCACACTGCGTTTTCCCCAATTCCGCTTATCCCGAATCTCATGCAGCGCTGCCTCAAGCCAAGCCGAGAACGATGCCGCAGCTTGTCCGTAATCGGAAGCATCGAAGGGAAATGCCCACGCATTAAGCTGATATTGCGGCTGCAAGCGAGTCTGAATCAAGGAAGCGGCATCACGAAGCAGCGAGACTCTCTCCTCGGCTGCAACGTCGGAATCATCGAGCAGCCGCAGCAGCCCGCTCACATCCTCGCGGACGCCTGCTTCGTTAACCATCCATAGCTCGTTGCCGATGCGCTCCGCCGCCAAGCTGATCGGAGCAATCAGCTTGTTCTTGATCATGGCCGACTGGCGCGACTTCATGAAACGATTGTAGCGCTTCTCCACGAGCCGCAGTACCTGCTCCTGGCGCATTGGCTTCAGTATATAGTCAACTACACCATGCCTCAGTGCTTCCTGCGCATATTCAAACTCGCCATAACCGGACAAAATAATAATATCCATCTCAAAGCCGTCTTGGCGGAGGTGCTGAATCAGCTCGATTCCGTCCATAACCGGCATGCTGATGTCGGTTATGATCAGATGGGGCTGCTCGCGTTCCGCCGCTTGCAGCGCTTCCGCACCGTCAGAAGCTTCTCCCACAATCCGATAATGCGGGCTTGCACCCGTTAGAATTTTTCGCAAGCTTTTTTTGCTCATCGCTTCATCGTCAACGAGAAGAATTCTGTAGATCATCACTGTCCGCTCCTTTGCTTTCATTCTGCTCTGATTCCAAAGGCAATAAGATATCGATACAAGTGCCGTCTTCTCCGGATGTTGAGATAAACAAGCCGTAGGGCTCGCCGAAAAGCATCCGAATTCTAGTATGCACATTGATCAGCCCGATAGACATTTTGCCATCCTGCGGCGGTTCATGATTCATCAATTTGTCGAGCGGCAGATCGAACAGATCATTGTATGCTTTGAGCACAGACTCGTCCATTCCCTTGCCGCCGTCCTCGATCGAGATCAAGCTCCCGGCCGCAACGTTCATCTCGGATATCCGAATATAGTTCGGCGGTATTTTATGCTTCTGAAAGCCGTGCTTGAAGCTGTTTTCCACGATTGGCTGCAGCATGGAACGAACAGCCAGCGTACGGCGGGCATACCGCTGCTGAATGTCGATTGTATAGTTCAAGGATTCGAAGCGTTCGGACTGGATCGCCAAATATGCTTCGATATGCTGCTTTTCATCCCACAAACTGACGATGTCATTCGGGTTCTGAACGTTGTAGCGGAACATATCGCCAAGCGAGACGATCATCCGGCTAATTTTATCGTTGCCCTCCACTATGGCGCTAGAATTAATGAATTCCAGCGTATTATATAGGAAGTGAGGATTAATCTGCGCCTGCATGGCATGAAGCAGCGCTTCCTTCTGCTTGACCTCCAACTCCTTCTCCCGCAGCTCAGAGACATGAACGATTTCAACGAGCCGCTTTAGCTCCTCTACCATCTTGTTGAACCCGCGGTACAGACTGCCAACCTCGGCGCCTTTGTTCTCCGGTGCCCGCACGCTAAGCTCGCCAAGCTCTGCGCGCTTCATGAGGCGCAGCATCGTCAGCAGTGAATTGCTTAATGAATACATAACGGCGCTGGCAATGAGCATGACGATAAAGAACAGCACCAGAAATAAAATAGTGGAGAGCCGGCTAACCTTCAACAAGGATTCATTGAGCTCACTGAGCAGCACTTCTGAGAATAGTGTCAGACCGGTGCTGCTGGAACGGAAGAAGACGACAAGCTTATTGCCTTCATCCGTCGGCATCGTGAACGTGCCACGCCACTGCTCCCCCATCGCTTCCTGATAGGCTTCGGGAATCAATCGCTCCGCGCCATAGCCGTTCGGGTGGTAAGCCGTCTTTTGCTCCGGATCTGCAATCCAGATAAAGCCGGTTTTGCCGATGCGGACGTTTTGCGTAATATTGATCACTTCCGTCAGCTTCAGATCGACAATGAGCATGCCGCTGCTGTCCTGATTGCCGTTCAAGCCGTTGAACTTAAATGCCATCGCCAGAAAGGTCGGCCCGCCTTCTTCCTTCTCCAGCCCCATAATGGTAAACTTGCCATTCTCTTTAATCCGGGAATTATATAAACTGAACCGCCGTTCCGCGGACATGTAGCTGGAGGAAGATACGGCGATCCCTTTGCTCGTGACGAGCGAAATACCGTGAATATCTTCCCGGTTGGTCATAATCGGATTGAACAGCTTTTTTTCAACTTGTTCAGATATCTGAAAACGTTCGAATGATTCCGTCAACTCATCATTGAGAAAAGTCGAGGTCAGCTCATTGACCAGCAGCGGATACGTCCATCGCTGTACTTCTTTGAAGTACGTGTCCAGATGATCGTTAACCTGATTAACAAGCTGAAAGCTGGAGTTTACCGCATTTTCCTTAATCGCCTTATACGATTTCTCGTACCAGAATTGGCCGAGCAGCGGCAGCGGGATATATAGAACCATCATTAGAATAATTATTTTTTTACGCAGCGACGCTTGTTTGAATATGGACATGCTTGTCCGTCCCTTCGTGCAGAAATTCATGCTAGCCCTCCTATTATAGAGGATATTGCTGCAGACGAAATTGGATTGGAATCGTTTGAAAGCGATTGATAATGATTTTGACATATTCGTGATGATTTAGACATATCGGGTGAAAAAACATTTTCAGCCTTGCAAAATCGCATGAAAAAGCCGGACCCCAGCGGTCCGGCTTCGTGTTTCCGCCGTAAGGGCGGCTTCTATAGAAAAGCATAAAAACTATATACATTCCGATTGCAAACCGCTCCGTGTATGCTGAATGCCGGACATCTCTTTGACTCCTTACCTTCCTCGTAATTAAGATGAGCCCAGCATTGCAATGGCAAGCGCAACAAATGCAGCCGCTTGGCAAGCTAGCAAGACGAGCAGAAAGCTTCTTAGCTTTATTTTCCAATGAAACAATGCAACCGTTTGATGTTCATTTCTCTCTTTTGCTCTTAATTGGTTCCCTATTATAAGCAGCCCCGTCAAACCAATGAATAATGCTGCAATCCCCATTGTACCAACCCCCTAAGCTTCTAAATCCATAATTCATAACTACTTTATAGTACTAATAGTTAATTCCGCTAAAATCCATTTACCCCTGCTTTCCACAGCACTCTTTTCAATATAAGGACAATAAAAGAGGAGCCTCATCAGGCTCCTCACTCTCACTGCCAAACCTATTACTTCGAAGCGGCCCACTCATCCAGCTGCTTCTGCTTCTCCGCGATCACTTTTTCGATGCCCGCCTTCTTCAAGGCATTGTTGAACTTCGGCAAGTTTTCCGCAGGGTCCAGCGTACCTGTCTCCAGTCCCATCGCATATTGCTGGATGACGTTCTCGATCGCCGCCAGCTCCGTCTTCACCGGCTCCGGGTTGTACATGAAGCCCAGTGCCGCTGATTTCTCTGCCCCCCGGTTGAACTCATCCATCTTCTTCCAAATGTCAGGGCTGTCGGTTTTCCAAGGATAAGCCAGCAGCTGGTTGCCGAACATCCAGCCCTGTCTCAGGTTATACCCGCTATTGCTGGCATCTACGCCATCCGCAAAATCAATCGTGCCGTTCTCATTCACCTTGTAGTGCTTGCCTTCAATGCCCCAGTGAAGCAAATTAACGATTTCCTTATCCGTATACAGCAGGTTCAGAAACATCATCGCCCGCTCCGGGTCCTTGGACGTCGTAGCAATGGCCAGCATCGCATTCGTAATCGTCAGCGTATTCATCTTGGCCGGTGCGAGCTTCACTTCCGTCAGTTCCGTTCCGACCGCGTTGCCTGTCTGCGTCGTAATGCCAGGCTTGCCTTTATTCGGCGTGGAGAATCCGATATTCGCCTTCATATAATCCCGGCCGGTTTGCGAAGTAGTAGCAATATCCTTCGGAATATAGCCGGCCTTATACCATTCATGCAGCGTGCTGACAAACTTGGCGTACTCATCGCTCTCATACAGATTGACCACGTTGAGCTTGCTCGTATCCGTCAATACGCCGATCATATCGCTTAACGGATCAATCGTAGTCAGCAGCAGCGGATACGCAATCGATGCACCGCCCGAGGCCTTGCCGATCAGCGACAGCTCCGGCCGAGCCGCCTTCATCTTCTTGTAGATCGGCTCCATCTCTTCGAGCGTCTTCACGCCGCTGACGTCGATATTGTTTTGCTCCAGCATATCCTTCCGGAACAGCATCGTTGGATACGAGGCAAAGTCCCGGATACTTGGGATGCCGTAGGTCTTGCCGCCGATCTTGGAAGCGGCCAGTACGTCCGGATCAAATGCCGCAACAATGCCCTGCCCCGCCGTCTGCAGCAAATCGTCCATCGGAATGAGCTTTTTCTGCGCGACTTCAGAGATATACTGATTTTCACCCGTGAAAATAATGTCCAGCTTATCATTGCCCGAGAACATCAGCACCTTCTGCTGCGTCCAAGCCGCAGGCTCGATTCGCTTCAGCTTAATCGTAGCATTGATCTTTTCCTTCGTAATTTTGCTGACAGCCTCCTCAACCAGCCCGAGATCACGCTGATTGTCTCCCCAGAACGCCAGTGTAATTTCATAAGGCTTCAGTCCGCCTTCCTCTTTTCCTTTCCCGGGCTTCTCTTCGCTTCCATTAGAGGATGAGCTGCACGCGCTCAGAACCAAACAAACCGACAGCATGAACAGCAAAGCGTGAACCGTTTTCTTCTTATACATCATGTAAGACCTCCCTTGGATTTTCATAACAGGTGTTGTTGAATATCCTTGAACAATGGAGATGAAACTTGCCGATTCTCTTGCTCTTGCTTCTCTCTTGCTGCCTGAAGGGGCGGCGGAAGCAACCCCAACTCTTACAATGAAATGCCGCTACCCGCCTTCTCCCCTGCTCGTCACGTTAGCTGAGGCTGTTTCCTCATTCTCAGCCACATGAACAAGAACCCAATGACGCCGGCTACCGAAATAGCCGCGCATATTTGATACATCATCTGCGGCCCCAGATTGTCGAACATCCATCCGCCGAACAATCCCGCCACGATGCCGGAAATGCCGCCCCAGGTCAATGCGTAAATCGCTTGGCCAGTCGCCCGGTGTTCGCCCGGAATAAGATGTGCGGATAGACTTGTTCCGACATAGTAATAACCGCCAAACGTAATACAATGAAGAATTTGGATGAAAATGATGTGAATCGGCCCGCCGACTACCGACATCAGCAGCCACCGGATAACGAATAGGATGCTGATTAAGACCAGACAGCCGAGCATCATCTTCGTCGATTTTTTCAGAAAGCGGTCAAACAGCAGAAAAACAGGAATTTCAAACACAGCCGATAGAAACACAGACCAGCCGATCAGCTCATTCGAGCCGCCTAAATTGGATATATACAGCGACACGAAGGTCTGATTAATGGAGTTCGGCACCGAGATCAAGACACCCAGAATAACAAAGACGAAAAACACTTTGCTCGAAATCATCACCTTCCAGTAGCTTTGCCGCTCCCCCTTTGGCTTCGTCGTCACTCTGCCTCGCGGCAGGCCAATCGTGAACAGCAGGGTCACGACCATCATCGCACCGTACAGCACCCATAGATTGAGCAAGCCCATCCAGCTCAGCACCGGCCCCGCCAGCACCGCGATAATCGCCCAGCCGAGCGAGCCCCACAGACGGAAAGCGCCGAATTTATGCTTCGTATTCTCGATAGCGTTCAGAATGAGGCTGTTGCTCTGAGAAAAAGTCGGGCTGTTGAAAAAGAAGAAAATAAGCATCAGTACAAAGATCAGCACATACGACCGGGTCTGAAAAACGATCACCGTTGCGATCAAGTTGCCGATCAGCAGCATAATCAGAATGCGCTTGACGTTCTGCGTCCGGTCGCTCCAATAGCCCCAGAACGGATTCGCAAAGATCGAGATGAAAGGCCCGCCGGCCATGATCATGCCGATCTCAATTTTGCTTAAGCCGATCTCTTGAAAGTACAGCGGGAAAAAGGAGGTCAGAATCGCAATCGTACCGTATAAGAAGAAATTAAATCGTTTCAGAACTGCAAGCGACTTATTATTGCCTTCAATTGATTGTTCCGTCATCGGATGAATCCTCACCCCTTTCTTGCACGGATATTAGAGCGTAATCGCTGTCGTCAAAGAATGCTCTACGATCTCGTCGCCGCTTACTTCTCTGCCCAGCCGGTCTGACAAGTAGATGCCTTCGCTGACCAGCATCGTCTGCAACGCGATATGCGCCGTCGGCAGCAGTTCCACACGCCCTTGCAGCGCCGCCACCCAATGATGCTGCGACGATTGATAAGCATCATAATCCGGCTTCAAATGATTCCAGCGTCCGTCCATTTCATCGAGATTGACCATACCGTTAATATCGATATCGCAAAGCGTCGTATGGAAGCTGAACGGAGCGAGCACCGCTTGGTCAGAGTAAGCCGGCAGCTTTACGCCGCCTTTGTTGCCGACGATGCTGCAGCCCTCAATACTGCCAAGATGAATACTCCAAGCTTCATAGATGTCCAGCGTGGCGCCGCCCTCGAACTTCACGAAGCCAAGGCCAAGCTCCTCCACATCGAATACCGCCTGACCGGCTCTCGCCGCATCCATATCCATCTCGCGATAGCCCTTGCCGGATATCCGTGCTACTTTAGGCGTATCGAGCAAGTACAGCATTTGGGCAATATGATAGACGCCCATATCGATAAGCGCTCCGCCTGCGGCGATATCCTTATTGAGAAAAGCCGGCGTACCGTAGCCGTCGATGAAGGGACGGCCTCTCCGGCGATGGCCGGTCGCCCGAGCGTGATACAGCTTGCCGAGCATCCCTCCGTCAATTAGAGCCTTCGCCGCTTTCGTTTCCTTGCGGTACAGCGTGCCCAGTTGAATATGCAGCTTCTTGCCGTAGGCTTTCGCTGCCTCCAGCATCTGAACGCCGTCGCTGTAAGAGCCGGCTATCGGCTTCTCGCAATAGACATCTTTGCCAGCCTGGAAAGCCGCAATCGTTACCGGCGAATGCAGGTTGTTGTGCAGACAGACATCCACCGCTTCAATATCGTCCCGCTGCAGCATCTCCTTGAAGTCGGAGTAAACATTCGGAATACCGAACTGCTCCGCTACCCTTTGCGCTTCCTGCACATTGACGTCACAAATCGCTACGATTTCAGCATCTGCAATATTGGCATAATTCCTCAAATGTGCTTTGCCGATCAAGCCGGCTCCCACGATTCCGATACGTACTTTTCTGCTCATTCCACTCATCTCCTTTAGTTAGTTAGGCTTGCGGCTGCGGCTCGCGTACACTGGCCAAAATCCGTTTCACGGATGCAATCGCCCATTCCATTTCCATATACTGATTCGCCGGGGAGTTGTATTCGATGCCCCAATAGCCGTCATAACCAGCATCCAGCAGCGTCCGGACAAGTGACTCCGCTTTATCAGAGGCCACCGTTTTGCCGTCGAAATGCGTATGATAAACCCATGGCGCTACCAGCGCATCGCCAACTTCCTCATCCACTGCCCAGCGGCCCATATGCAGCAGAATGCCAAAACTCGGATGATTTACGCCCTCAGCCAATTGCTTCAAATAGTTCGGATCCTTCGAGGACCCCATATGATTTTCCGGTCCAACGATCATGCCAAGATCAGCGGCAAGCTGGCTAAGTACCCGGAACTGCCTTATGTTATAGTCAAGCTGCTCTTCCGTTGCCGGATCGGAGCTTTTATCTCCCGTATCAATGCGGACCGTTGCAGCTCCAAGCGTAGAGGCAATTTTCATATAAGCCTCGGCGTTGCCGAAAAGCATTTTCCGCTTCTCGGGGTCAGCGTCCCAGAGATGAGCGCCATCGACTGCGATGTTAATAACCTTCATGCCCTTCTCATCAATCGCTTCACGAACCTTCCGGATATACGAATCGTTGGGCAGTGTAAAGATATCCTGACGCGCCTTGTCGAACGTTCCGTTCCACAGGTCTACCGTGTCGAGCCCGTACCTGTATTTCGAGGATTCCAAATAGCCGAACGTATCCATCTTTCCTTCATTCATCGTGTTGTTAAAGGAATAGCCGCCAATGCTGATTTTCATATGCTTACCCTCCCTGGTCTGTTGTTGGAACAATCTTGCCGTTTATATGTGCTTCCTTTCCCCGGGCCGCCCGCCCCACCACCTCCTCTCCAAGCTGCCGCCACTTTCTCTGGCTAGCCTTTAATTGCGCCAACCGTTAAGCCTTTGACGAAAAACCGCTGGAAGAACGGGTAGGCAATCAGAATCGGCAGCACGCCGATTACCGCAATGGCAATACGCACCCCTTGTGTTGGAATCGCCGCGCCTTCCACTCGCGTTGAATACTCGACATTTTCGAGCAAATACTGGACATTGAGCAAAATCGTATTAAGCAGTACTTGGATGCTGTACAAGCGGCTGTCCGATACATAGATCAAGCCATTAAACCAGTCATTCCAGTAATTAATGACCTGAAACAATCCGACTGTCGCAATAACGGGCAGCGACAGCGGCAAAATCATTTGCAGAAAAATTCTGAATTCTCCAGCCCCGTCGATATGCGCCGATTCCAGCACCGCACCTGGAATGGATACGGTAAAGAAGGTTCTTAGCAAAATGACGTAAAAGGCGCTGACCAGCAACCCGGGAACGATTAAAGCGAGCAAGGTGTTGTCGATGTTGAATACGTTGGCGTAAATGAGATAGGTCGGTACGAGCCCTCCGTTAAAGAGCATCGTGAAGAAGACGAGAAAGGAGAAGAAGCCGCGAAACGGCAAATCTCTCTTGGAAAGCGGATAGGCCAGCAGCGTCATAATCGCAAGGCTTGCGAACGTGCCGACGGTCGTCACGAGGAATGAAATGCCGTATGCATTGAAGATATCGCTTGATTTTTCAAAAATAAACTTATAACTTTCCAGACTGTACTGGCTTGGCAAAAAGGAGTAGCCCTCCCGGATAATGACCATTTCGTCCGTAAACGAGGCCGACACCAGCAGCAAGAACGGGATCAGGCAGAAGCCGGAGATCAATGCGAAGATGACATTGATAATGCTTTGCTCCACTTTGTTGGATCGCAAAGGTTACGCCTCCTTAGAACAATGAATTGTCCGGGTTTATTTTTTTGACCACGTAATTGGTGAAGAGAATGAGCGCAAAGCCGACGATTGATTGATAGAAGCCGGCAGCCGATGCCATTCCGATATCTCCGTTTTTCAGCAGCGCGCGGTAGACGTAGGTGTCCAGAACATTCGTTGTCGGAAGCAGCGGACCGGAGTCGAGCGGTACCTGATAGAACAAGCCGAAGTCAGCGTGAAAAATTCTTCCGATCTGCAGCAGCGTCATAATGACAATAACTGGCGTCAGGGCGGGCAGCGTAATGTGCAGCACTTGCTTGAGCTTGCCGGCGCCGTCGATCTTGGCGGCTTCGTAATATTCGTGATCAATCCCGACAACAGCGGCGAAGTAAATAATGCACAGGTAGCCGACGCTATGCCAGATGTTCACGATCGTCAGAATAACCGGCCAATACTTGGGCTCCGTATACCACATGACTGCATCCTTGCCGAAGAGCGGCATAATCGTATTGTTGACGAAGCCGGTCTCCATGCTGAGCAGCGAGAATACGAGGTAGCCGACAATGACGGTTGAGATCAGATAAGGCAGCAGTATTGCGCTTTGATAGAACCGCCGCAGCAGCTTGTTCTTCAGCTCATTCAAGAGAATGGCGAGCCCGACGGAAATGATGAGATTCAGCACGATGAATACGGTATTGTACAAAATCGTATTTCGCGTAATGATGTAAGCCTCCGACGTCTTGAACAGATACTCGAAATTGCGAAAGCCCACCCAGTCCCCGCCGAATACCCCCTTCGAAAAATCGATTTCCTTAAATGCGATGACGATGCCGAACATTGGAATGTAGTTGTTGATGAGCAGATACACGACACCCGGGAGGAGCATGATGTACAGCACTTTGTATTTTTTTAGCTTGCGAAAAGCTGCCTGATTCAACCTTGGCGTCATGGCTTTTCCCTTCCCCTCAGTTTGATGACTGATTTGAAAACGGACGCTTTTTGCGTTGAAATGCACCCCTAATAATTAATTGTTCCACCGGACAAATTAATTACTTAAAAATTTTTGAAGCGCTTTCTTTTATTTGAGTTCATTATATTTTCGGCGAATGTCGCTTGTCAATGGCTATTTTAAATTTTCAGATAATTTAGTTTTTATCTCATTTTCGACATTTATAAGACCTCCATTTCTATCAAAAGTTGACAGTGAGCCCGGCCATTCAATATAATCGCTTTGATATCTGTTTACAATTACCTATCCCCCTGCCGCGGAATTATATTTGATTGAATGGCCCTATCCTCCATAGGCATACCTACCATCATTTCTGTCCGCCTTCCGGTCCATGGCCGCGGGCAGATTCCAGACTGGCTTGTTCAGGCCGTTCTAGCACGCCATCTAAATAGAATATGGAGAATTGATATGATCAAAATAGGAAATCAGCAAATGCTGCGGGAAATCAATATTTCGACGCTGCTCCATGCCATATTCGAGCACGGGCCGATATCCCGGGTCGAATTGGCACGAAAAACGAAACTCAGTCCTACAACCGTGTCGGTCCTGATTGAGGACATGATTCGCGAGAAGCTTGTGCACGAGACGGGCACGTCCGGCAGCGGCGTTGGGCGCAAGATGACGCTTCTCAATATTCGCGCTGACGGCGGTTATGTAATCGGCGTCGATCTGTCCAGCTCCCCTGCCCGCTGCGTGCTTCTGAATCTGAATGGCGAGCTCATCGCCAACCAGACCTTCAAGCCGGTTATCGGCGAGGAGCAAATCCGCTCGGAGCTTGCTGCTACGATCCGTACCTTTATCCGCAATCAGCAAATCCCGTACGAGCTGATCAAACGTATCGGCATTTCGCTGCCGGGAAGGCTTGACGACACGCAGAGTGTCGTCATCATGTCCAATTACTTAAAGCTGGAACGCTTCCCTTTGCTGAAATTGCTGGAAGACGAGCTGTCGATTCCGATTCTGCTGACGAACGACCTTGATGCAGCCGGCTTCGCGGAGCGGTTCAGCGGCGCAGCCAAAGGCGATCATTCGATCATCTTTCTGATGATTGATTACGGAACGGGTGCAGGCATCGTCATTAACGGTCAAATCTATCATGGTTCAGGAGGATCGGCGGGCCGAACGCCCTTTTTCTCCCCTTACTGCACACCGGTGCTGGCAGAACGGTTAAGGCGGGAAAATCCAGAGACGTTCGAGGGGCAAACGCCCGAAGAGGTCATTCGGACCTTTGTCGCTCTGGCCTTCGACGGTGTTCAGCCGTATCACGATCTAGCCGAGCATATGCTTCACGAAATCAGCGATTACTGCGGCAAAGCGCTGCTGCTCGTCAATCCGCAGAAAATGATACTCGGCGGATGGATTACAGACAACAAACTGTTTTTCGACCGTCTCGTCACGTTGATTCATCAGGCTGAAAGCTCGCCTTACGGCGATACGCCGGTGCTTCCGTTCCATTGGAAAATGTACGGAGCGGCAATGGGTGCCGCCACGCTTGGTCTGTATGAAATTTTCAAGCAAAAGACGGTGCAATAACAGCAAAAAATAAAGAACGCAACGTTTCCGGTCATGCCGGTCGTTGCGTTCTTTGGCGCATATGCCTTTGTAATTATTTCGTCAGCAGCTCAACCGCTTCATTCAGCTGCACTTCAATATCATGCGGCGTGTAGCCGAGCCACGTATCCATGCTGATTTTGTACACATGATTATTTTTAACAGCCTTCAGGTTTTTCCATAGGGAGCTTGCCTGAATTGTATCAAACCGCTTGCTTGTCTCTTCCCCTTCCAGCAAAGTAACAAATACGTAATCGGCATCATAGTCCGGCAGCATTTCCAGCGAGATCGGTATGCCCCAAAGATTCGGGTCTTTGTCGATCTCCTTCTGTACGATAGCCGGCGGCTGCAAGCCTAACGCGTTGTAGAGTGTAAAGCCGATGTTCCGGACGCCGTAAATGTAAAACTCTTTCGGATCAATACGATAGATGGCGACTGTCTGGCCATCTGTTATTTTATCCGCGATTTTTGCCTTCGCCACAGCAAGCTTCTCATCAAATGCGGTCTTCCAGGCGGCAGCTTCCTGCTGGCGGTTCAGAATATCGCCGATTACTTGAACGTGGCCGAACAAATCATAATCCATCCACGGAATAACTACGGTTGGCGCGATCTTCGACAATTTATCATATACGTCCTGCTCGACGTCACCGGCGATGATCAGTTCTGGCTGCAATGATAAAATTTTCTCGAAATTAATATCATCAGGCGGTCCTACATCTTCAATGCCTTGAAAGGCCGGATCGGTTGTCTCCAGCAGATGGCTGGCTGCGCCGATTGGCTTCAGGCCGACGGAAATCATCTGGCTGGCATATTGCAGTGTAACGACCTTCTCTGGCTTGGCCGGAATGCTCGTCTCCCCATAGAAATGCTTGTACACCCGTGTTGCAGGCGCTGCGCTTTCCGTTGACGGAGTCTCGGTTTCCTTAGGCGCGTTATTCCCTGCGCCATTCGACTTCGCGTTCCCGCAAGCTGCGAGCGTTAGCACAAGCAGCAATAAGCTTATATTGAGCAAATACTTCTTCAAGCCATACTCCCCCAATGGTGAAATTCTGATTGATCTGACTGCATGAAGCAATCATTGATAAAGATTATCATTATTAATTAGGGTCGTCAAGATAAAAAAAGCTGCAAAGAGACAGTCATTCGTCCCCTTGCAGCCCGCTTCTTTTCCTTTATCCAAACCATGCCAGCAGCAAGCATAACAAACACGCTGCAGCCGATAATGGTGTCATAACCAGCTTCTCCTTTTGGCTTTTCGAAACCATATTCCCCAGCGTATTGAGACCCAGAAAAACGGTAAAGATCCATAAAATCGTACGCGTCGGCCATTCGGCAATGACACCAAATCCAACCCCCGCATGGGCCAAACAAACGACTCCCATCAGCAGCAAAAAAAGAACAGATACCAGACTCATCACCCGCAGCCGTAACGGCAAAACACCAGTATGCCTGCCTCCCCAACTGTATTCCGCCAGTGGGAAACCTAAAGCTAGAAGCACTTGAAAAATAGCGACTGCTGATAAAATAACTGCCGCCGCAATAGCCGTCAGTTGGATAATGATCACTCCCGCCCGGTTATTACTCAGAACCAGTAAGTATACCAACAGGATAATCAGATTGGATGATTTTGTAAAGTGTATACAGCTGTATTCCTATCCTTTAATCGCACCGATCATCACGCCTTTAACAAAGAACCTTTGAATAAACGGATACACAAACAGAATCGGCAGTGTAGCAACCATGATCGTTGCATACTTGATCGTTGCTCCAATCTGAAATTGTTCGCCTGCAGCCGAGCCGCCGGTCATGGAATCTGTTGAGCTTAGAATCAGTACCTTGCGCAAGAAAATTTGCAGCGGGAACAGGTCGTGATTTTGGATGAAGATCGATGCATAGAACCAGCCGTTCCACTTCTCCACTGCATAATAGAGTCCCATGACCGCAATAACAGGCAAGCACAACGGCACGATAATACGAAACAGAATAATAAAATGGTTCGCGCCGTCCATTTTCGCCGATTCCTCCAGATCCTCCGGAACAGCTGCAAACGAAGTTCGCATAATGATCAGGTTAAAGGTTGAGACTGCAAACGGGAATATCGTCGACCAGAGTGTATTGGTTAACCCGACACCTTTGACGACCAGATAAAGGGGAACCAATCCGCCGCTGAAAAACATTGTGAACGTAATGATAAACATGAACATATTGTTCCAATACACCTGCTTGCGGGACAGCACATAAGCGCCAAGCGCCGTTAACAACAAATTTAGCGCCACCCCGACGATAACGATAAACAACGTATTCCGGTACCCGATATAAATGCTGGGATCGCTAAATACGAGCCGGTAAGCCTCCAGGCTGAAGCCAAGCGGCTTCCAGAG
Organism: Paenibacillus sp. NPDC058174; assembly: GCF_042883865.1. Classification (NCBI taxonomy): domain Bacteria; kingdom Bacillati; phylum Bacillota; class Bacilli; order Caryophanales; family Paenibacillaceae; genus Paenibacillus; species Paenibacillus sp. NPDC058174. Next base: position 475,610 of record NZ_JBHVUY010000004.1, on the reverse strand, counting down.
CAATCCTTTATGCGCGATTATAGCGCTTGGCTCACTGAAGGAAGCCCACAGCACATGCAACAGCGGATACAGCGTAATGATGACCAGGATGAACAGAAAAACGTATAAGACGGATACAAAGGTTTTTTCGGATAACGTGGTTTTCATTCGTAGGATACCTCCTCAATCTGCAATGCTTCACAGTTCTTTTACCAGAGACTGCTGTTCGTGACTCTTCTGCTAATCCAGTTCGCCAATATAAGCAGAGTCAGATTAATAACCGAGTTGAACAGACCTACGGCCGTGCTGTAGCTCCAGTTAAACTCCAGCAGCCCTTTCCGGTATACGAATGAGGAGATAACGTCTGCCGTTTCATAGATAACCGGGTTGTATAAGAGAATGATTTTTTCAAAGCCGACATTGAGCAAATTGCCCATTCGTAGAATAAATAGAATCACAATGGTCGGCAGCAGACCCGGGAGTGTGATGTACCATATTTGTTTCAAGCGTCCGGCGCCGTCAATACGGGCTGCCTCGTATTGTCCCTGGTCGATTCCCGCAAGTGCGGCCAAATAAATAATCGACTCCCAGCCTGCCTTCTGCCAAATTTCCGACAAGATATAGATGGGGCGGAATAAACCTTCATTTTGGAGCATCGAAGTGCCGTCCCCGCCAAAATACATATAAATCGAGTTGAGTACGCCGCCGCTGTCGGTGAAATCCCGAATCAGTCCGGCAATAACGATCATGGAAATAAAGTAGGGCATATACGTAATGGACTGAACGATTCTTTTGTACGACCGGCTTCTCACTTCGTTAATAAGCAAAGCCAAAATTATCGGTGCCGGAAACTCAAAAAGCAGCGAGTACACGCTGATTAGCAGCGTATTCTTAAGCACTCTCAAAAAGTAGTAGCTGTTGAAAAAAGTTTCAAAGTGCTTGAAATCAACCCAAGGGCTGCCCAATATTCCCTTCATCGGCGAATAATCCTTGAAGGCGATCAGCACCCCGTACATCGGTGCATAGTGAAAGATCAAATAATAAGCAAGAACAGGCAGCATCATCAAATACAAGTATCGATTCCCGACCAGATCCTTGATCAGAAACCGTCCAAAGGCATGTTTGTTCATTCGTCTCACTCCTCGTGCGGCAACAATGAGGCGCAGCAACGCGCTGACGCCTCATTCGCTTGTTGTCTATCAATCTCACCGATTAACGGCTATTGTAACGATCCAAAGCCGCTTGCTGAATTTCAATTACACGATCAATGCCAAGGGATTTCAACTTGGCCATATAGCTGTCGTAGGCATCCACGGGCTCGTTGCCCAAGATGATTTTGAGTGTCATCTCATCGACGAGCGTATTCACATCGTTCATAATTTGCGCCAGCTCCGAGGCTTCTTCCGGTGTCGGCGTAATTTGCGGCAGCTTATGGTCGCTGACATTCGTTTTGGTCCATTGCTCAAGCGCTTCCTTTTGCTCCGGGAGTGCCAGGTACTGCGTAATATAGCGCTTATCTTGTACAAAAGGACCACCGTAGTTGGCACGGATGTACAAGGTCATAGCTTGGGAAGGGGACAAACCTTCAGAGTTTTTCAACAGAAGATCGGTATAGATGGGCTGGTTGCTGCTATCCAGCGTATAGCTTACGCCTTCCTGTCCGAAGTTGAAGTACATATGTCCCTCCTCGCTGTAACCCCAGTCCAGCATACGCACGGCAAGTTCGACATTTTTGGCTTTGCTCGTAATCGCGACATTCGTTCCTGTCGTGTAGATCGGATCCTTCTGACCCAGCATCGCGACCTCTCCCTTATTGAGCACCGGGTACGGAGCGCCAACAAGCTTGGCATTCGGGTTCTTCTCCTGCAGCAGCGGCGTCCATTTGCCGATGCCGTTGCCGGAGTTCAGAACACTTGCGCCTGTAAGATTATTCGTAATGTTAGCGTCAAGCGCTTTGCCGTCGACATTGGCAATGTTTTTATCCAGCAGTCCTTCCGTACGCCATTGACGGAACGTGGACAGAAACTCTTTGTAGCCAGGCTCCATTGGCCCATATTTGACGACACCATCTTGCTGGAACCAAGTGCGGCTTGCGCCAAAAGCGCCAATGAACGCGCCATTGTTCAGAAATTCAGGCGAGAACATGTAGGAAAGGGGAGCTCCGGCACCTTTTTTCTCCTTAAATGCTTTAAGCATGTCATGCCATTCTGCAATCGTCTCCGGTACATCCAGACCCAGCTCGGTCAGCCAATCCTGACGAATGATCGGTCCTTGGTACACTTGCAGCATCGGGTCTCCGCGCAGAAACGGAAACGTATAGTAGCTGCCGTTATCGGTCTTAATCATCTTGTCGACTTCCGGATGCTCCGCCAGGTATTTCTTCAAGTTTGGAGCAAATTGATCAATATAATCGTTGAGGCGCAAAATGTAGCCATCTGCTATCGCTTTTTCCGGTCCGCCCGGGAAATTGAACCAGTCATACTCAATCAAATCAGGCAGGTCGCCCGATGCAAGCATAATGTTCAGCGAATCCGTAGCTTGACCGGATGGAGGACTAATGAAGCGGAGAGGTACGCCTGTCCGTTTTTGCCACTCTTGGAAAAATGGAACTTCGCCGATTGAAGACTTTGAGGAATTGTATTCAGCCCAGTAAGTCAGCGTATCTGTAGTTTGCAATGGATAGGACGCTTCACCGGCCGACCCCGAGTTATTCGAATTCGCAGGTGATGGCTGGGAAGCCCCCTTATTGGTTTCATTGCCGGCTGAGCCGCTGCAAGCAGACAGTATAACAACCAGCATCATAATCGCAATTGCAGATGCGGTATAACGAATCGTGAACTTGCCTCTTTTTACTTTCATAATGATGTGTAACCCTCCTAGTATTGTTTATAAGTTATCCCTGCATTTTCAATTCGGTCATGCATCGTACTGGTGGATAAGGGGCGCCCTTCACAATTTCGATTATCAGGCCTGAACAGCCCCTTCTCAATCCTCAAAACCGGGAAACGCATCGTGAAAGCCGTAAATGGCATCATCAAATTGCGGAATCGCGTCATCAAATACGAAAAAGAGGCTCTAGGAGCCTCTTTTCAGCATAATCTATATCATTTTTTGATATTGCCCAGGCGTCATGCTTTCATACTTTTTGAAAATACGGATGAACGTATTAATATCATGAAAGCCGACTTGGCCGGCAATCGACTTGATGCTGTTGTCTGAATCGCGAAGAAGCTGCTTAGCCTGCTCCAGGCGAAGCAGGTTGAGCGTATCCAGCAAACCGCTTCCCGTCTGCTCCTTGAACAGCCGCGATAAGTAGGTTGGCGTCAGACCGAATCGCTCGCCGATCATGGCAATATTTAAGTTGGGATCCTGATAATGCTCGCCCAAGTACGATTTAATTTCCGCGGATAGCTGCTGGAGTGTCCGGTTTCGGGAGCTTTGCTGCAGCTGCTTTTGCTTGTCCGCTGTATAGGCGCATACATCACTGACAATGATCAGCAGACGCTGTTCCATTTCCTTGATCGACTCGCCAGCCATAATATGTGCAATCCAGTCCGGACTATTAACCGGCAGTACCTCTTCATTGCTTCCAACCTCCGCGATGATGCGCACCAGTGTACTGATCAGATTGAGCATCAAGCATTTGAGCAAATCGGGTGTGAGCTGCTGCTCCATGCTATCTGTAATTATCGCATGAATCATCGCCTTCGTTTTATCGCCGTCTCCCGATTTAATGACGTTAATCAATTGCTGCTCTAATTGAATCGGATAGGTGTACTGCAAACCGGACTCCGGATTGCGTGCGATATCATCTATCATCAATATGCCCGGCTGTCCGACGACCATCATATATTCCATCGTGTCCAGCGCCTCGCGGTAAGCGAGTGCGATACCTTCTATAGAACGCTGAATGCGGCTGATCGAAATCTCGGACTGGATATTGAAGTGCTGACCCAGAAACTCGCGTGCCTGCTCAGCAAGCTCCCGAATCTCCTGCTTATGCCGCTCCGTCTCACCTTCATTCAGGCTGATCAAGCAAGCGATATGATCGTCAATCTCACTCACGTAGCCGCGATGCGCAGCACCCGCCATATCCTCTACAATATTAGTCACAATGAACTGCATGAGCCTCGATTTATCATGAATGCCGGGCAGCTCGTCCAGATGCATGCTAAACCGCTCATAATCGACATGGAATAGCAGCACCGCAAATTGATCGGATAGAAAATGGACATCGAAGGCGGATAACGATTCATCCAGACCGATCTGATGCTCCATCCTTCCCTTGAACAATCTTGAAAGCATATTGGAGCGGAGCAGATTGGACTGCTGCTTCATCTTGAACTGCGTTTTCTCCTGTTCATTTAGCGTATCGGAGATGGCCTGTTGAATATAGAGAAACTCATTGTCGGCGTTGGCCGTCTTGCCCTGCGAATGTTTGAGCATGCGCAGCAGCGAACGCACCGGACTATAGTTGCGGTACAAAAAGACAAGTGCAAGCACAAGGCCGCCAATAACGCTTATACCGAGGCCCAGGTACGTTATTTTGCGCAGGTAATCCGTCTTGTTCCAGAACAGATTGCTTGGGATGACCGTGGCGTAAATCAGCTCGGAATTTTGCGATTTGATGTAGAGAAACTCCGACCTTTGTCCATTCACTTCGGTGAAAGAGGTTCCCGAATCACCCGCCAGCTCCGGGCCTGGCAGGAAGCCTGGTCCATCTGTCTGCTGCGTGGACAACAGAATTTGGCCATCGGGGTTGAGCAGCATCACTTGCCCGCTGCTATACTCGCTTACATTCTGGATAACCTCCATCAGCCTCCCGGTATCCAGCAGTACAACAGCTGTTCCCGGCGGCGGCTCCTGACGATTGCCAGGGAAGGACTGGATATAGGCTAGTGTACTGCCGGACTGGTCCCGATTTTCCAATTTAATAAACTTGCCCGCATTATTGCTTTGCATAATGTTGAGCCAGACTGGATAAGAAATCGTCTGATGCTCATGGACCGTTTCATAGGACAGACGGCTGCTGCGGTAGACACCCGGCTCCAATACAAGGTCCTGGTCTCTGAAATAGACATAATAGGTTTTGAAGGAAGGATATAACGATTGATAGATCGCCATCTCCTGAACGGTCTTATGGAGGCCATATAAGTCATTATCAAGACTATCGGGCGTCTTGTATTGATTGGAATAGAGATAACCCCTGATGCGGACATTCCAAGTCAGTTCCGTCGTCAGCCTCTCCGCAAGCTGGATTTGATTATCTATCGTTTCCCGCACTTCTTTCAGCAGGACGTTGTTGGCGCGATAAATCTCGCTTTTCAGAATAGCCTGTGACTGTACATAAACAAAAATGCTTATTAATACAGGAACAGTCAGGATCGCCAAATACGATAGCAGCCATGTCATCATCACGCTTCTACGATGAACGATAAAGCGTTTCCACAACATAAGGCTCCCCCTTTTATATCAGCATAGTGTATTCGATTATAGCACAGGAAAACGATATTGAAACCGCTTCAATCCATGTCGTGAATATCAGGAAAGTATTGCCTAAATAATGGATCGAATCTATAATTGTATGAATTTACAAAATCGTACATTTCAAGGGGGTTCAACATGCTACAGGCCTATTGGTACATAACAAAGATGAGAATGCTCACCAATCTGGCTTACCGGTTTGAGGTATTCACTTCTGTCGGCACTAACCTGATCATTATGCTGGCGTCTGTCTTCCTATGGCAGACTGCTTACGGAGGCGGTATCGGACAAGTCCAGTCGCTTAGCCTGCAAGATCTGACTACCTATACGATTCTATCGATTATTCTCTCATCGATGTTCGTATGCGATGTTCAGGACACGATCTATTACAAAATCAGAGAGGGTCAAATCGTCACCGATTTCTATCGCCCGATCCCGCTGCTCGCCTGTTATTTGGCCGACGATATCGGGGGCAGCCTCAGTTCGCTGGCTAATAAAGCGCTTCCGCTCATCGTATTCGCATCGCTATTTTTCGGAATACCATGGCCCTCATCCTTCCTGAACTTCCTGCTCTTCATCCCCAGCTGCCTGCTTAGCTACGGCATTCTATGGCTGCTAAGCGCCTTGGTTGGCCTAATCGCATTCTGGGTGATGGAGCTTGGCAACATGGGGATGGTCAAGGACAGTATCGTGCGCGTCTTGTCGGGCAGCATCGTGCCGCTCTGGTTTTTCCCTGAAAGCGTCCAGACAGTCTCCAAGTATCTGCCGTTTCAGTATACCTACCAGACGCCGCTTGGCATTTACATCGGCAACATAGGAACGAAGGAAGCTCTGACGGCATTGGCCGTTCAAGCCGTATGGGTCTTTCTTCTGTTCCTTCTGCTTGCGGCAGGCTGGAAGCGTACGAAGAAAAAAACTTTAATTCAGGGAGGATGAGACAGCAGCCATGATGTCATCAATCCGGCACTATGTATCCGTCGCATCCTGCTTCGCACGCCTCGCCGTACAGCGGCAGCTGGAATATCCGCTGTTCCTGTTCAGCTGGCTGCTCATGATTCCGATTCAATATTTCTCCGGAATATGGATGCTCAAAATTATCGTCGACCGTTTTCAACCGCTTAACGGCTGGGACTTTCCCGAGCTTACCTTTCTGTATGGGCTCGCACTAGTCAGCCACGGCATATTCGTCGTCTTTTTCATCAACACCTGGCATATCGACAATATGGTCATTAACGGCGGCTTCGACCGTCTGCTGCTGCGCCCGATGAATGTGTTCTTCCAGCTCGTCGCTAGCTATGTCAATTTTATCGGATTAATTGATTGTATTCCCGGCATCATTATCTTTCTGTACGGCTGTCAGCTCGTCGGCTTCGAGTGGTCGTTCTTCAATATTGTGAAGCTGGTGCTTGTCTTGCTGGGAGGCGTCCTGCTGCGTGCTGCGCTGTTTATCAGTCTGGGCACTATTGCCTTCTGGACGAAACGAAACGGCTCGATGGTCGGCTTCGCTCTCTCCATGCTGGAGCGCGCCACGATGTACCCGCTTAGCATCTATCCCTTTGTGCTGCAAGCGTTGTTCACCTTCCTGATTCCGATCGGGTTCATCAGCTTCTATCCCGCAGTCGAGTTTCTCGGCAAGGATAGCGGTATGGTGCAGCTGCCGCTCAGTTTGGCATTATGGACGCCTATTATCGGTCTGGCTTGCTTCCTGCTGGCGCATTGGATTTTCAGAATCGGAATGAAAAATTACGAGAGCGCTGGCTCTTAGACAAGTAGGGAGTGATCTGGCATGGAAACCGTTATCGAGGTTAATAATCTAGTGAAAGAATATACGATTACGAAGAAAGAAAGCGGCCTAAGAGGCTCGCTCAAGAGCCTGCTCTTCCCTCAGAAAACATTGGTGAACGGCGTGGACGGCATTAGCTTCTCAATCGGAAAAGGAGAAATCGTCGGTTATATCGGGCCAAACGGCGCAGGGAAAAGTACAACGATCAAGATGCTGACCGGCATCCTCCATCCGACCTCAGGTTCGATTAAAGTATGCGGCATATCGCCGCAAGCGGACCGCAAGTCAGTCGTTCGCAAGCTCGGCGTCGTCTTCGGTCAACGGACGCAGCTGTATTGGGATCTGCGGCTGGGCGAATCCTTTGAGCTGCTGAGACGGATTTATCAGATCGAGATGGCGGCTTACGAGGAGACACTTGCTATTCTGAGAGATGTGCTGAAGCTCGATGAATTTATCGATACACCCGTACGCCAGCTGTCGCTCGGACAGCGGATGCGAGGCGATCTGGCAGCGGCCATGCTGCATGCGCCGTCGGTGCTGTTTCTCGATGAGCCAACCATTGGTCTTGATGCCGATGCGAAGCATGCCATCCGCAATTTCATCAAAGAAATTAACCGGACCCGCGGCGTAACCGTCATCTTGACGACCCATGATCTGGATGATGTAGAGCAGCTGTGCAACCGTCTCGTTGTGGTCAACCATGGCAAAATCGTCGAGGATGGTCCTATCGATTCCATCATTCACAAGCTGGCGCCATACCGTCTGCTTGTCGTTGAGCTGAAGCAGCCTTGCGAGGATCTCGTTCATCCGTCTGCAACCATCATCAAGCAGGATGGGCTGAAAATCTGGTATCAGTTCGAAAAGAAACGGATATCTGCCGCGGAGCTGATCTCCGATCTGTCGCAGAAGCTGCCGATTCAGGATTTAAGCGTAAAGGAACCGGATATTGAAGACGCAATCCGCGAAGTGTATAAAACGACGTCCGCTGTCTAGCATTATCCGGCAGCCCTATTATTCTCTTGAACAATAGGGCTGTCTTTTTATTTCATAGAGCCGCTATTCATCTGCCATTAATTAGTATATTCTGTAAGTGATTCACCACTTGTCCTTCAAAGGAGGCATTATGATGAAATGGTTACGAAGAGGTGTTCTGTTAATGGCAATGCTGCTGGGGTTCAGTTCGCTTCCGGCACTCGGGTTCGCGCTTCCCGGGGAAATTTCGTATTACAGCGGCTCCACTCTCTTCACCCGCTACACCGGATCAGAGACGTTCAATGGCAGCTCGTATACACCTCATTCACCTAACCGTTACAACAGCTATGAGAAAAGGTTCAAGCTTCATTTTGACAAATACCGCTATAAATTTAGAAGCTCCGGCAGCACCACCTTTTATTTTGCCATCGCCAAAATCACCCCCGACTTTCCAGACGGTCAATCCATGTACGAGCAGCAGCTAAGCAGCTTTGGCTCCTATTCCAATTATTTGGACGGGGACTACTATATCTACATGTATGACTTCTCGGGGGGAACTTCCAACCTGAATCTCTCTCAGCTGGAGGTTAGCGCAGTCACTCCCGGCGAAGTGAGGATTTACAGCCCCGGTTCCTTCTCCTACACTTCCGGATATTTCGCTGGATTGGGTTCGTCCTATCTGCTCAGAGGCAGCACGCATACCATTGATACTTATGTAGAGGGTACACCAACCTCCGTTGTCGCTTCCGTCACAACAAGCACCGGCACGACCGTACTCGGCAATTTGTCCTATGTTCCCGGTACAATCGGCCGTTATAAGCTGGACTATACGTTCAACGAGCACTATGACACCCGAAACGCGCAGAAGCCTACGCTCAAAATAACGGCGACCTACCCTAACGATATTCGCGGCGCATCTGTCGTCGTTGCCTCTCAGCCCATCTACGTAACGGAGATGGATTACAACTACTACCAGCGCAACGACTCCACATGGTATTACAACTCGCCTACGGATAACAGCTTTGCAGGTGCTGCGACGAGCGCATTTACGTGCTATCATTTTGTTGCAGATATTTCGGATACCTCTTACACGGGATCCCCGCAGCAGGGCAATGATGCTGATATCATCAACTTTATGAAAAAGCAGGGTGCTCACGTTTCCCGCCCTGGCATTAGCTATTCAACGTCATCGATGACGCCAATCGCCTTCCCGGATGCGATTTATTACACGAATTATCATTTTGCAAAGGTAACGAACTGGGATGCAAGCGGCAATCCGACGGAGATCGTCTCCAAATGGGGCGGCTTGGAGCTTATCAAGAGTACCTCAGCGGCACCGTTCTCCAACTCGATTGCCACTTACGGCGCACCGCGCATTTACTTTAAACGTTAATTTGATCCGCTGACGCGAAAAAGCCAGTACCGGTAGTGAACTGTACTACAGTTCACATCCTTGGTACTGGCTTTTTGTTAACTATCGTTCGTTAATTGGGATTACTCTTTCCAAGGCGAGTGCAGGACACATTCGCAGAAGTTAGTTGGCTTGAAGCCAGGCAGTAGCATCGCGCATACATCCGCTTTAATATTGCCGAACGTCGTCTCCGGCTTATGCTTGAAGCCTTCCAGGAAAGCAGGCAAAATTTTGTTCTTAAATCCGTTACGCGGATAGGCAGTGACCACTTGCCCGCGCACTTCTTCGGTCAGGCTTTCGAAGTTTTCGCCCATGACGTCATAACCGACGCCAGAGTAGATCAAGGCCACCTCAGGTTCTTTGTATTGCGCTACGCCAATTGTGGTATGCAGTGCAATCGCATCCCAGACGAGACGGGACGATTCCTCAGGAACGCCGTGGCTCCGCAAATAATCGCGCGCAGCGTTCGCACCGTCCACCTCGAAACGCTTGTCCGGGCTGCTGTAATGTTTCGTCAGGCCGAGATCGTGAAACAAAGCGCTAATGTACAGCAGCTCGCTGTCATATTTCACTCCGTTGTTAGCACCCTGCAGGGCTCCAAACAAATAGACGCGGTGCGAATGGTTCCAGAGCAGGTCATTTCCGTGCTCGCGAAGCAGTTCAGCGGCGCCCAGCGCCAGCTTGCTGTCCGGGATTTTAATATCGGCGATAGTAGTAGTCATTGCAATTTCCTCCCTAGATTTCAAATGGTGTAGCTCGTTAATCTTAGTGTTGCTGCTTGATGAACAAAGTATAATCCGGAGGGTGTTATAAGTAAATATTATTGTTTCTATTGTAATGATAGATTACATCGATGATATGGAAGTGAAAAAACAGGACCCGGTTAGAGCCCTGCTGTAGTGACGAGCTGTATACGGGATCGCTGCGCATTTTGGTTCATGCTGCTATTCTTGATTCCATTTGCCTCATCGCTACATGATGATAAATGGCTAGAATCTTCAAAAAAGCATCCTGAACTCAAAACGCTCCGCTCTCCCCCCTCAGCCGTGCATCGTCTCAGAGCAAGAAGGTTCAGTTCAGATACCAAACAAGACGATCGCAGCTATACCTCACTCTTGATGACACTACGACCGACCTCATTGGCACTCGCATCAATCTCGTGCAAGAAAGCAAAAATACGCTATTTGATGCCTGCTACATTAGCAACGACTATCGAATGAGTCAACCATTATCCTATCCTGCACCACCACACCGCTCCGCTAATCTACTACCTGCTGAAACAACAGTACGATTGGTCGGCCGTCACTCTATCCTGTAACGTCACACCACTTACTGGGAACAACAAAATGTAAATGTGCAGGTTATTAGCCGCTTTTTCGGCAATTTTTCGCTTCAAAATGCAAATATGCAGTTTGATTGGCTCGAAAAGGCGCTATAGCGTGAAATAGAAGGATTTCAAATGTACTTTTGCATTTTGAGCGATGATTTGGACATTTTAAGGCTGATCAACATGCACTTTTGCATTTTGATGTTCATGTAGCCATAAAGGCCGGCGGATGGAATTGCATGCGTGAGCCAATCTCACAGCTTGGAGCTGTGAAAAGCGATATGCGCCTTCTGCAGATGCAGAAGGCGCATATCGCATCTTAACTAGCTGCTCGTACAGTCGTCACAGACCCATACTGCGACGATTAGCACCAGCTTCCCTAAAAGTTACTTAGCAAACAGCTTTTCCGCGTCTTCCAGCGCCATGAAATGGCCGATGGAGGAGTAGTCCAGCCACTTTTGCCCGTCGAGCACATAGACATGCTGATTCTTAACGGCTTTTAGATTTTGCCAGATCGGATTTTTGGCCAATTCATCGAAGTTGGCTTTGGCTTCATTGCCTTTGCTTATAATGACAAAGATTGCATCCGCGTCGAAGTCCGGCAGCACCTCATGCGAGATGACAGCGTATGGTTTATCGACGATTTTTTCTACACCAGCAGCTGGCGCAAGCTTCAGATCTTCAAACATAATCGGTCCTAGCGGACGCTTCATGCCCATGACGCGCAGCTCCTTCGCCGTCATCCGGATCGCCATCACTTTGGCATCGGCGCCAAGTTTTTCGTGAATCATTGTGCTTACATTAGCAGCTTTGGTCTCGTAGTCGGCAATAAACTTCTCAGCTTCCGCTTGCTTGCCTACTTGCTCGGCAATTCTTCGCAAATGATCACGCCAGGTTCCCTCGTCCATATTGATGCTGACCGTCGGAGCGATTTTTTCAAATTTGCCCACATCTTCGCCCGTATATACTTCATCGATAAAAATGACATCCGGCTTCGACGCCAGAACGGCTTCCATGTCGGGATCAGTTACGACACCATATTTCGCTGCGCCCTCCAGACGATCTTTTACATGGGGGAGAAAATCCTTGACGTCGCCGCCAATAACCGAGCCGATCGGCTTAATGCCGAGTGCAAGCAAGTTGTTCGTAATATGTATTGACATGGAAGCGATTTTCGCATCGCCGTATTGCCCCGTTTGCTCGACCCCGCTGGTATTCGTATTTGAACCTTCTTTCGAGCCTGTACCTTTATTAGCTGCTTGTCCGCATGCAGAGAGCAATATGACGAGCATAACGACCGTTAGCATAAACAAACCTTTTTTCAACTTCATCCATCTCCTGTTCCATCTTCTCTAAAATTTCGTTTTAAACAGCATATACAAAAAGTACGGTCCGCCTACCATCGCAACGACGATTCCCGCCGGTATTGCAACAGGCTGCAAAATAGACCGGCCAATCGTGTCCGCCGTGACTAGAATAACAAGCCCTGTAAGGGCGGCTACCGGCAAAAAATAACGATGCTGCGGCCCGGCCAGCCGTCTGGCAATATGTGGCGCAACCAGCCCGATAAAGCCTATCCCGCCTGCCATCGCAACGCTTGCGCAAGACAAGGCTACTGCTGCGGCCAGCATCACAATCCGATTGCGGGTGACTCGGCTGCCGATTCCCGAAGCGAGCTCATCCCCCAGTGCAAACAGATCCAGCTTCTTCGACTGGCTATAGAGGAAGGGGATCAGCAGCACGATCCAAGGAAGCAGTGTCCAGACATGAATCCATTCCCTGCCCCAGACGCTTCCCGCCAGCCATCGCGCAGTGAAGGAATAGGTATCCTCGTCCAGCCGCAAGGAAAGAAACAGCGTAAAAGCGCTAATTCCCGCCTCAACGGCGATGCCAACCAATATAAGCCGGATCGGCAGCAGTCCTTTAAACCGGTCATAAGCAAACAGAAAAATGATGACGGCCGTCACTACGCCGCCTGCGAAGGTAAAGATCGGAATGAGCAGCGCTGCTGGTCCCTCCATCGTCCTAAAGAAAGAAACGAACACGATGAGGCCAAAAGCTGCGCCCGCATGCAGTCCGAAAATTCCGGGGTCAGCCAGTGCATTCCGCGATACGCCTTGCAGCACGGCACCGGCTACACCAAGCCCCATTCCCGCCAATGCGGTAATGACAATGCGAGGCAGACGATATTCGAATAAAATCAGCACCTGCTCACTCGTCCCATTGCCCCATAACGTATTCCAGACCTCTGACGGCGACAAACGAATTGATCCTGTATTGAGGGCGATGGTCACGACTGCAATCGCTAATAAGAGAAGCGTGAAGGACGCCCATAAAGCATTCCGAAGCCGGTTGGCTTGAATCCGGTCCATCTACAGCTCCCTCCTTTCCTTGCGAGCCAGGTAGAGAAAGAAAGGAACGCCTACCATCGCCACCATGCCGCCAATTGCGAATTCACGCGGCGGGTGAACCATTCGCGAAGCGAAATCTGCCCAGACCAGCAGGATAGCGCCAAGCAAAGCGGCGAACGGAATTGTGATCCGATAATCTACGCCAACTAAACGGCGAGCCATATGAGGGATAACGAGGCCAACAAAGCTGATCGACCCTGCGACTGCTACCGAGGAGCCGGCAAGCACAACTGCAGCCGCCATTCCGAAAAAACGGATCCGCCCGACGCGAACGCCAAGACCCGCAGCCGTCTCCTCGCCGAAGGCCATGGAAGTAATCGACCTTCCCATTGCCATAGAGCCGCCAATCGTGAGCAGTACAACAGGCGCGAGCCACTGCAAATGCTCCCATCTGACCCCTGCCACACCTCCTGCATACCAGAAGGCCAAATCCTGGCTCAGGTCATAATAGATCGCGACGCCGCTGCTTAATGAATGCAGGATAGCAGCGACGACCGCTCCGGCGATCGTAAGCTTCAATGAAGTCAGCCCGCCCCGAGTGGCGGAGCTGAGTGCGACAATAATTAACGTGCTTAAGGCCGCTCCAGTAAAAGATAAAATCATCAACTTTCCATAGGCAAGACCCGGCAATAGCGCAAAGGAAAGCGCGACGACAAACGCCGCCCCTGCATTCACGCCAAGAATACCGGTATCCGCCATCGGATTCCGCGTAACTCCTTGCATCAATGCACCTGCCACGGCAAAAGCCATTCCCGTTAACACCGCGCCGAGGACGCGGGGCAGCCTTAGCACATGAACAATCTGATGCGCCGTATCTTCTTTGTTATAGTGAAAAATCGCGGACCATACCGTCCGCAATGTCAGCTCTTTAGCACCATAGGAGACCGCCAGAAACATGGAGAGCAATAAGGCCGCAATTGCAGCCGCAAACCATAGACTTATTTGCCATTTTTTATTCCCGTTCATCTGCTTCGCGCGAGGATGCCTCCATTTCTTAAAGATAATATTGATAATCATTATCATTATCTAATTATAACCGTCCCTCTTCCTCCGTCCATGACATATTCCAAGCTTCCTTCATGGACAATTCCAAGATTTCCGGCTCTATTCCATATGGATTTATTCTCCTTATCGTAAGGATGCCTCACCTGACAGCAGTAAATACGCCTCTTCCAGCTGCCAATTGATCATTTGCGGCGAATAGAGAATCCACTTGTCCCAATCCACTACAAAAACACGACCATTCTTGACTGCAGGATGCGCAGCCCAAGCTGGCTCCGAGACGATCCATTGCTGTACCCGCTCACGATCCTCGCTCGTCTCCGCTGCAACTAACAAATAATCAGCTTCATAATCTCCGATCTCATGCGGTGCGATGCCCGTCCAATTAAAGCCTGTCCCTTCAGCATAGAGACTCAACTGCTCCTGAATTCGCTGCGGCGGCTGAAACCCCAGCGACCGGTAAAAGACATGTCCGATATTTCGCGATCCGTACATGCGAAGTCCTTTGGCGCGCACGCTGCATACCGCGACGGTCGGACCCGCAACAGCAAGCTTTCCTTCAAGCTTGCGGCGAAGCTGTTCGGCCTTGCTTTTATGCTCAGCTATCCATGCTTCAGCAGCCTGCTTCCGGTCAACGAGCTCCGCAATGGCGGTCAAATGGGCATAGATATCCTTCGTCGTCCATGGAATGGCGATGACAGGGGCAATATCATTCACGTTTTCCAGCGCTTTCCCGTGAACATTATCCTTGCACAAGATCAAGTCCGGCTTCACTTCCGCGAATGTATCACGGCTAATTTCCCACAATTCAGTACCATGCCGCGGCAAGCGAAGCGATTGCTCCAAGTCCGGCAAATAAGCATGAAGCTGCGCTGCGCAAGGCATAATGCCAAGGGTTAGCAAGTGGTCGGTATAGGGATATGACAGCGAGACGATCCGCACATTTTTGCTGCTGGCAAATAAAGCCGGCGGATAACCGCTGATCTCCTTAAAACGGCGGCTGAAATAAAATTCATCGCTATAGCCGACATCCTGGGCAATTTCACGTATCGACCTGCCGGTCTGAAGCATCATTTCTTTGGCTTTATTCACACGGAGATGGGTAAGGAAGGAAACCGGGGTTTTACCCAAACGCCGCTTAAATAGCTGGGAAAAATAAGTCGGATGCAGGTCTGCCAGACTGGCAAGCTTGTCTACCCGAATTTCTTCACGATAATGGCTTTGCATATAGTGGATCGCCTGCTTCAACCGCTCCTCGATATCGTTCATCGCTACCGGTGCGGCCTGCTGCAAAATGCCTCTCAGCAAGTCATGCAAATACTGCTGGGCTTGGAAACGGTTATGCGCCTGCATGCGCTTGCCTTCGGCCGCCAGCAAATAGAAATACCTTTTGAACAGATGGGTGCTGGAGAGAATTTGCCCTTGCAGCGGGAATGCAGTCTCCCTAATGAAAAACCGGCCTGCATCCTTCTGCTGCAGACGCCCGTTTAAACGGAAAATATCGAAGGTCAGCCAGCTTAACTCGACTTGTACAATCGGTTCTTGCCGGAATTCAAGAAGGGTTCCAGGCGCAAACACATGAAGCGTATTGCTTTCCAGTCTGGCTTCAATCCCATCCACTTGAATAAAGGCATCCCCCTTCGCCACATATAAAAGGGCATGATGCTCTAGTGGCAGACTGCCGCTCGCCCAATCGGGTCGTCTATCGGAATTTCGAGCTTCTATTAGCTCAAATATCGTGTCGTTCAAAAACTGCTCGGCATTCATGTTATCCGCGTCCCCTTGTCCAGCCAGCGCAGCCTTATGCCGCCCGCGTAATTATTTTTTCATTGTAGTCAACGCGGAGCTCTCCTGCAATAGATCGTCTCCCTGCCGCTAAAGGCTGCCCCGTATCGCATACAATCTGCGGTAAGCTGTAGGCGTCATCCCTTCATGCTCCATGAATCGTTTGTTGAAATAGCTCACACTGGGGTATCCGGCCTCCTCTGCAATTTGCCCGATCGTAACATCATCCCGCTCCAGCAGCCATTGCTTTGCCGCCTGCAAGCGGCAGCGGGTAATGAATGCCATCGGCGTCATCCGCGTCGCACTCTTGAACAGCTTGCAGAAGTGATACGTCGTAACGCCAAGCTTATCTGCCCATTCATCCAAAATAAAGGGTTGGCATGCTTCTTGCTGCATCAGAGGAAGAAGCTCCATAATCCGGTCGGCAGAGGTAGCCGCCTTGCCCCGATTGAGCACGGCAGCCTGTTCGACGAATGCAGTTAGAACCGCGTACGTGAGCAGGGACAGACGACTGGGATGAAGCATGCGATGCGTCTCAGCTTCCGTCAGCAGTTCTTCATGAGCCTGCACGACAAGGGCAGGCTGCCGAAGCGTCCACAGCGGGCTTTTGTGAAAGCCCTGCTCCAGTAAATAATCGCGGAGTCCGCTACCTCCATAGAAGTGCAGCCAGCGGACATCCCACGGCTCATCTTGGCTGCTGTAATACCGCTGCTTCTGCAGCGGGAAATACAGCACCGCTTCTCCTGCGCGCAGTTCGTGAATGACTCCGTCCAGCTCCACAAATCCTTTTCCGGAAACGACGTAATGAATATTGAAATTGTTAAGCGCCCCCGCTTCCCTCGATACGGTATGCTCCGGATTTTCGCGATATTGACCAACCGATTCCGGGAAGCAAAAGTATGGCATCGCAGGTAACGTAAGCAATAAGCTATGACGCTGCATCTTCAAACACCTCAATGACAATATTCTTTTAATGGGAGGCAAAATAATATTATTTTAATTTTAATTCGCATCGCCTATAATCGCAATATAATCATAAACCAACAAACAAAGCGAGGGTGAATCATGAGCAAAAAGTTGAAATGGGGCATTTTGGGTTGTGCCGGAATTGCAAAGGGAGCCGTTATTCCGGGACTGCAATTATCGGAATTGAATGAGGCAGCAGCTATCGCAAGCCGCGATGGAGATAAAGCAAAACGGACAGCCGAGGAAATGCAAATTCCAGTCGCATACGACAGCTACGAGGCGCTTCTTGCCGATCCTTCAATCGACGTGATCTATATTCCGCTGCCGAACCATTTGCACAAGGAATGGGCCATTCGGGCGGCGGAAGCAGGCAAGCATATTTTATGCGAAAAACCGCTCGCTTTAACAGAAAGCGAAGCGGCAGAAATGGTCGAAGCCGCCGACAAAGCAGGTGTTCTGCTTGCCGAAGCTTTCATGTACCGTTATCACCCTCGCTATCAGACAATAAAAGATTTGATCGCCTCTGGCGCTATCGGCGATGTGCGGGGCATAAGCGGCGCCTTTACGTTCAACAATGCCAAGGATGCAGCGAATGTCCGCTACCGCAAAGAATGGGGCGGCGGCTCGATCTATGATGTCGGCTGCTACCCTATTAGCGCGGCTCGGTTGCTGCTCGGCAAAGAACCCGAAGCCGTTACGGTGAACGCCCAGTTCTCGCCTGAGCATGATGATGTCGACATGATGGCTTCCGGCCTGCTCGAATTCGAAGGAAACGTATCACTGACCTTCGACTGCGGCATGTGGTCTGCCTTCCGCAACCCGCTCGAAGTGCTGGGCAGCGATGGCATCATCGAGATTCCTTCTGCTTTCGTAACTCCATCGCAAGAGAGCGGCACCATTTATTTGAACGCAAACGGAGAACGCAAAGAAATCGAAGTTCCTTATGTGAATGCCTATACCGCACAAGCCGATCATATTGCCCGCTCTATTACAGAAGGTACGCCGCTGCCGTTCCCTGCTTCCGACGCCATTCTCAATATGAGAGTCATTGACGCCTGCTTGCTGTCCGCACGTGAACGGACAAGAGTCGTACTGAAACCGTAAGCGCTAGCAAATAGACATAATCGCAACTATTTAACGGGAGTAATATTTAACGAGGAGGCTAGCATGGCTATGGATTATTTACATGTACAAGGACTCGATAAACCGGTGTCGCGCCTGATGAAGGGCTCTGACTATTTCTATCATAGCGCTTACGACAAAGCGGCAGCGAATTTGGATGCTTTCTTTGCAATCGGAGGCAATTCCATTGATACCGCTCATATTTATTGCGGCGGGCAAAGTGAGGAAGTGATCGGCCGATATATGAAGGAAAGGGGCAACCGGGAGCAGTGGGTTGTACTGACCAAAGGCGCGCATCATGACCAGAACGGCCCGCGCGTCAGCCGCGAAGCGATCCGCAGCGACTTGAAGGACAGCCTGGAGCGTCTGCAATTCGACTATGTCGATATGTATGCGCTGCACCGCGATGATCCCTCCGTCCCTGCAGGTGAAGTCATTGAAGCACTGAACGAGCATATCGCATCTGGGGCGGTGAGAGCGATCGGCGTATCCAACTGGAGCTGGCAGCGGATTCAGGAAGCCAATGAATATGCTGCTGCCAACGGCTTAGTCGGCTTCTCCTTCAGCAGCCCCAACCTCAGCTTGGCGAAAGCCAATGAGCCTTTCTGGGCCGGCTGCATCTCCGCCGACGAAGAGACCTGTGCTTGGCATGAGGCGAACCAGATTCCTTTGTTCTCATGGTCTTCCCAGGCCAGAGGCTTCTTCACCGGAAGATTCTCGCCAGAGGATCGGTCGAACGAAGATTTGGTCCGTGTCTTCTACAGCGAAGACAACTGGGAGCGTCTTGAACGGGCCAAGCAGCTGGGTGAGCGCAAGAACGTATCAGCCATTCAAATTGCGCTGGCATACGTGCTGAACCAGCCTTTCCCGACCAGCGCCCTGATTGGCGCCCAATCGCTGGAAGAGCTTCGCTCTTGCGATGAGGGGTCACAGATTGTGTTGACCAAGGAAGAGCTGGAGTGGCTGGATCTGTCATCGGATAGCAAGTAACAGCAGGAGCTGCAAAAGGTCAATAGAGGAGGCTAGGCGAATGCCGGCATCTCTATTGACCTTTTTTTATTATGAATATTAAGAGATGTTCTTCGTTAATATAATTTCAAGCGGCTCGTTCTCCAGCAACAGACATCCGGCATCCTTGTAGCCAAGCTTCCGGTAGAAATGCTGCGCTTCTTCATTGGCCAGTGTCGATGTCATCACGAACTTATGGCCATTCCGCTTCATTTCCTCTTCCCAGAACAGAACGGCTTGCTTGCCTAGCCCCTGCCCCCGGAATTCATCGTCGAGCCAGAGCATATTCATAAAAGGCGTATTGTCCCAGAAATAGCCGTATCTCAGCCATCCGAAGCTATTGCCTTCCTTGCTGCGAAGCATATATATTTCTTGGGCATTGATTTTGGTTTCAATTAAATGCTGGAGCAAATGTCTGTCTCTCTCCAAAATATAATCATAATCCGCCATAGTGGCCTGCTCTATTATCATCGGCTATGCGTCTCCATTTCCGCTTCTTAAACTGGTTTACTGAAAATAAAAGAAATTGGATCTTTTTGCTGACGGTCACTCGCTTCTATACTGTTCATTAACGATATAAAACAAGAGGTGTATACGGATGGCTACAGATACTTTGCGGCTACAAGGAAAACGAGTCGATTTGCTGCGAATGGACGAGCACCATGCCTGGCCTTTGCTTGAAGCGGCACACGGTATGGCAGACTGGTCTCTTTACATGAAGCCTCTCCAAACGCTTGACGACGTGCAGCATTTCATTGACAAAGCCAAACAAGAGGAAGCTGCGGGCACCTGCATTCCTTATGTCATCTGGGATCATACAGAACAAAAAATCGTCGGAAGCACCCGTTTATTCGATCTGTCCGCAGAGCATCGCGGTCTGGAGATTGGCAGTACGTGGCTGAACCCTTCCGTCTGGCGTACCCGCGTTAACACGGAGTGCAAATACTTATTGCTGCGCCAAGCCTTTGAACACCTCCATATGCTGCGCGTGCAGATAAAAACTGACCTTCGCAACCTTCAATCCCAAGCGGCCATCGAACGTCTTGGCGCCGTCAAAGAAGGTATTCTTCGCAATCACCGCATTCTCCACGACGGCTATGTGCGGGATACCGTCATGTACAGTATTACGGATGAAGAATGGCCGGGAGTTAAAGCAAGGCTGGAAGCGATGCTGGCGCAGTACGAGCAATAGCCCAGTTGACTGTACTCGCATTTCAGATAAATGCCTCCAGTACCTGACTTAACTGTCCTGCTATTCACCTTTTGCCTTTTGCCTTTCCCCTTTCCCTATCAAAATGTAAATCTGCAGGTTGTCAGCCGCTTTTTCGACGATTCGTCGCATCAAAATGCAAAAGTGCAGTTGATCGACCTAAAAAGCGGCTATAGCGCGAAATTCGTGGATTTCAAATGCACTTTTGCATTTTGAACGCTATTTTGGACCTTTTAAGACTAATCAGCATGCACTTTTACATTTTGTTTCTTAATTGGCCTGGAGAGACAGCCTGTGGAGCATTATCTCTTCCGATCTGCCACTTCCGATTGGTCGCTTTACTCCGTGGATTGACGCGCTTGAAGTCAGCCTGAGAGTTCCGCTCAATTCGTCAATTCTATTTGCGAGTTTAGGATTAGCTAGAGATGATCATCCACAGCACGCAGGTTACTGAAAAGAATAGGCCGCTCAGCATGTGCTAAGCGGCTTTTTTAGGTTGACGCTAATTTTGTTTAACGGATGTTGCTACAGCTTGAGACCGAGATCCAACGTAACATTCAACAAACGGAGAATCATAACGACCGACTCTGCACGAGTGGCTGTTGCATTCGGATCAAACTTGCCATCGCTTTTTCCGCTGATGATTCCGGCTTCTGCAAGCTGGTTGATCTGGGCTTCCGCCCAGCTTCCTGTTACATCTTTAAACTTGGAATCGCCTGTGGCCTCACCCAGCTGCAATACCTTCGAGAGGATAGCAACCATTTCTGCTCGGGTGATCTCATTGTTTGGTTTGAATGAACCATCCTTGTAACCGCCAATAATGCCATTGACTTTCAGCGCATTAATTGCGCTTGCTGCCCAGTGACCTTGGGTATCTTCAAAAGAAGCATCTCCCGTGGACTCGATTCCCAGTGCCTTGACCAGCATACTCGCAAACTCGGCTCTTGTTACACTTGCATCCCCTTGGAAGGTACCATCCTCATAGCCGCTGACAAAACCGATTTTGGCAGCCAGTTCGATTGCAGAGGCGCTCCAGCTATTCGCCTTCACGTCTGAGAATGATATCGTGGAGTCGGC
Source organism: Paenibacillus sp. NPDC058174 (assembly GCF_042883865.1). Classification (NCBI taxonomy): domain Bacteria; kingdom Bacillati; phylum Bacillota; class Bacilli; order Caryophanales; family Paenibacillaceae; genus Paenibacillus; species Paenibacillus sp. NPDC058174. The sequence continues at coordinate 454,073 of NZ_JBHVUY010000004.1, read as the reverse complement.
GTCAACAGCTGTTTTCACCTTTTCTTTCACCGCTTCTGCTTTGACAAGCTTCTCATCAAGAGCAGGCTTTTCTGGCTTCTGCGTTGGCGTTGGTGTCGGGCTTGGACTTGGACTTGGTGTCGCTACTGGCGGCATACCGCCGCCAGTGCCACCTCCGCCACCGCCAGGACCGCCGCCGTTGCCTCCGCCATTGTTACCGCCGCCGCTTCCTGCAGCAACCATGCGAAGTATGTTCAGATTGTAGGAATTGCCTTTCTCCACAGTGAATTGATCCGTAGTCAGATCTTTATAGCCCGGCTTTGTAATCGTTAACGTGTACGTACCATCCGGGATATTAATGAGAGAGAAAATGCCGCTACGCGGTAAGGTTGTCGTAACAGTATCTGTTCCGTTAACTCTAACAATAGCATTGTCTATTGCTTCATTACTCTCATTCTGAACTGTTCCTAATACTTGTGAATAAAAAACATTAAAATCCGGTATTAACGTCACTTCATTCTCGTTAACCACATTGTTATCTGGTGTAGTATGAAATGAAACATAACCCGCTTTCTCTACAGATAAATGGAATATTCCCGCAGGCACATTTTCGCTTACAAATACGCCATTATCATCAGTTACTACCGTTTCAAACAGTGTACCAGGATATTCACCAATATAAATACTTACCGAAGCACCGGATAATCCCTCTCTCGTTGCCAAATCTCTAATCTTCCCTTTTACGGAGCCAGTCTTCTGTGATTCAGCTGCCTTTGTTACAACAACCGGAATAGAGATGGTTCTAGCTCCATCGTCCACAACTTTTCCATCTTCCAGTGTTGCTGTTATAACTCCTTCCCCTTCACTCACTCCAACAATTACGCCAGTACTAGAGACCTTCGCAATCGAAGAATTCGAGGAGGTCCAGCTAACCTTTGATGTCACATCACCATAGGTTGCAGTAATATAGAAAGCCCTAATCGCTGCCGTTGCCGTTTGACCTACTTGGAGCTCCAGTTGACTCGGATTGGCTGTCAAAAAGAGAACTGTCTTGGGATCCATTTCTCCCTCTTTTACAAGAACGAGATCGCTCGGAGTAGTAGACTGACCTCTAGTAACTGAAAAATTTTCTGTAACCAAAGGTTCATACCCTTCCTTGGTAACAGTCAGCGTATACGTTCCAAGTGGCACATTCTCCAGCTTAAAAAAACCTGAGTCTTCTGATGTAGTCAATTGATATTCAGTACCTGTAACGTTTACCGTAACGCCTCCGATTTCAAAACCCCATTTGTCCGTGATCTTACCAGTGATTTGAGAGAATGCCATGTTATACGGTTCAATAGTCAAGATCTCATCGTTTACGGACATCTTATCAGTCATCCAATTTACCGGAACATAATTATCTTTTCTAAGCATCAAAAAGATTGTTCCTTCGGGTACATTGTTGAACGTATATTTACCAGCCGAATCAGTGACAGTTGAACCGACTTCAATTGCCCCATAGAAGAGTCTCACTGCAACTCCACTTAGGGGAGTATTGGTTGCCAAGTCATTAACAAGCCCTGTTACGGTTCCCGTTGCTACAGGCACAGGTCTTGCTGTCACAACGACGGGAATCGATACTTCCTTGCCATCAAGCGCAGCAGTTATATTTGCACTTCCTTTTTGCAGTCCAAAGACTCCACCGTAATTAGTTACATGTACGATTGCAGGGTTAGAAGAAGTCCATCTTACAAGTGACGTCACATCAGCATATGAACCATTGCTATAATGAGCAGTGATATAGACCGATGCCAGTTGACCAGCCTCAACCTCAATAGACTGCCGATTCGCAATTAATTCGACAACTGTCTTAGGAGGGGGAGATGTCTCACCATCAGCTAGAAGCGTGATAATCCCTAATGAGGCACTTGCGCCTTGACCTGGAGACACTGTAAAACTTTCTGATACCAGAGTCTGGTATCCAGGTTTTGAAATGGTCAACGTATATGTTCCATATTGAACATTTGAAAAATGAAAATATCCTGAAGCTTCAGGTGTAACCGTGAAATACGGCTGACCCGTTACTTGAATATCAACACCGCCGAGTTCAGCTCCTTGTGAATTTTTCACTATACCATCTATAAGAGAGTGTTTCATGAAGAATGGCGAGACTGTAACGACTGCGCCCGCAGTTACCGTATTACCAGTAGGAGCTACATTTAAGGATACATATCCCTCTTTCACAAATTTCAAATAGAACTTGCCCGCAGGTACATTGTTGAATGTATACACGCCGTTAATATCGGTAACAGTCGAACCTATTTCTTCTCTGTATATTCCATCACTGCTGGACAACAATATTTTAACTGTAACATCGCTGAGGATATCGTAGGTTGCCAGATCTTTAATAACCCCCGTAACCGTCCCCGTATCAGAAGTTGGAGCTGCCGTTACCGTGCTACTGCTAAATAAAGAAACTAGAAGAGCCACTAAAGTAAGCATAGAAACAAATACTTTTTTTGAAGTTTTTTTGAACTTCAGTCTCATATTGTTACCTCCGAATTTTTTTAGTTTTTAAACCAGGATAATTGGCCTATGCAATAATCTTTTCGAACTATAACATTAGCAAATTATTCAATATTACATTCTACTATAATTGTAAACATATTGAAATGACATTTCCGAATTGAATAGAAACAAAGTTTTACGTTAATTAGCTATCATGCTGATCGAGCAGTAATTTTGTCATCTAAAGCATAAAATTGCAACTTTCTAGCATGTATGCGTATTTATTTTTATGATTTTCCAACAAATCGACAAGATGATTCTCCCAATTTCGAGCTTTTCCGATATAATACAAATAAGAAATATGCTTATTAATATTTCATCTACTACATTCACATGGTTAAAAAGGAGATACATATGACCGAGAACATCCTCGTACGCAATAACGTAAACGTGATAGGAACAGGTGCGAAAACGATTGTGTTCGCGCATGGCTTTGGATGCGATCAAACGATGTGGCGCTATATCGTTCCTAACTTTATAGACGACTACAAGGTTGTATTATTCGATTATGTAGGCTCCGGACAATCTCAAATTAATGATTATGATCCTGTAAAATATAGTAATTTGCAAGGCTATGCGCAAGATGTGCTTGAGATTTTGGATGCGATGGCGTTGAAAAATGTCATTTTCGTCGGGCATTCCGTCAGCAGCATGATCGGCCTGCTCGCGTCTATCCGCGGCGGCTCCGATTATTTCGAGCGCATCGTCATGATCGGGCCATCGCCGCGCTATATGAACGACCTCCCCGACTACTATGGAGGCTTCGAAAAAAGCGATATCGAAGAGCTGCTGACGATGATGCAGCTGAATTTTATCGGCTGGGCCAGCTATCTGGCGCCTATCGTCATGCAAAATCCGGAGCGTCAGGAGCTCACAGAGGAATTGGAGCAAAGCTTCTGCTCCAGGGATCCGCGTATTGCCCGTCAGTTTGCCGAAGTGACCTTTCTGTCCGACTGCAGAAGCAGCCTTCCAGAAGCAACGGTTCCGACGCTTATTCTACAATGCTCACAGGATAGCATCGCCCCGGTGGAAGTCGGGCAATATTTGCACGCTCATCTTAAAAACAGTACGCTCCAACAAATGACGGCAAAGGGCCATTACCCTCAGCTAAGTCATCCTGAGGAGACGACTCAGCTCATCAAAGCTTATTTGGCAAGCAAGTAGCATCTGGAGGATCGGCATATGGATATTCAATTAGATACAGCTCCCTGCGGCTACTTCTCCATTTCGGACAGCGGCATCATACTAACCGTGAATCAAACCTTGCTGGATATGCTGCTTTATGAACGTCATGAATTGCTGGGCCGGCATATTGAATCCGTAATGTCGGTGACGAACAAGCTTTTTTTCCATACCTATTTTTATCCTTACATTCAGATGCATGGCCATGTCAACGAGATGTACTTCTCGCTCCGAACGAATTCACAGCAGGATTTACCTGTCCTTCTGAACGGAGTTCGCCACCAACGCGACGGACAGACTGTTATGGATTGCGTTGCCGTCGTGATGCGCAAGCGGATCGAACATGAGCGTGATATTCTTCGGACGAAAACAAAGCTAGAGGAGCTGTATCAGGCTACTAACGAGGCCAATCATAAACTTGAAGCTTTGCATGAAGAATACGAGGTTAAGCAGCAGGAGTTGATGCGAATCAATCTGCAGCTCGAAACGATGGCCTCCACCGATCCGCTGACCGGATTGCATAACCGTCGGTTTTTCCAAGTCAGCCTGCTGGCTCTGCTTCTGTCCTTCCGGGAAACCGGGAAGCCGTTCTCGCTGCTCATTATCGATATTGATCATTTCAAGCGCATCAATGATACGTTCGGGCATCCGGCCGGCGATGCCGTGCTTGTCCATTTGGCGAGGCTGCTGAAGTCGATGGCCCGTGACACGGACATCATCGCGCGTTTTGGGGGCGAAGAGTTCGTCATCATTCTTCCGAGTACCCGTGAGGAAGATGCCATTTTGACTGCTGAGCAATACCGGTCTGTAATCGCTAGCTCTCCATGCGGCGAACATACGATTACTGTAAGCATTGGCGCTTCGACGGTTGGCCCCGGAGACAATGATGAAACGCTGCTCCATCAGGCGGACACAGCCCTTTATGTCTCCAAGAGCAGCGGCCGGAATCGGGTGACTCACTCCAATCATCTGGTGCCTGCCCAAGACTGACGTGCTACGGATTAAACAGCCGTTCCTGCATAGAGGAGCGGCTGTTTTTTATGTTTTTTTACCGTTATAAGAAGCACTTCACTATCTATTAAAGATAATCATTAGCCGATACAGAAATGGTAGTCATTCAATAAATAGGAAATAACTTTAGTTAATTGAAAGGATGAACGTAGTCTCATGGTGAAGAAGCATCTGCGTATTGCCGTATTTTTCATTGTAATTACCTGTTTATTCAGCGCTTCGGCCGCCTATGCCGAGCCACTCAACCAAAGCGTGATTGAGGAGGAGGATGACGACGACGATGAGGTTTTCGTATATGTTCCGGAAACGGATATTACAAACCATCCTGCAGAGCGTCTGTTCCAATGGGCTGAACTAGAGCATATCATTGACGGATATCCAGACCTCAGCTATAAACCCGATCAACTCGTTACCGAAGCTGAATTTCTTAAAATGCTGTATAGAGCCTTCGGTATCGCTATACCAACGGCAACCAGACCGAAACCCGGCACTGATTGGACCGAAGGCCCTTATCGAGTAACAACTTACTTCAATCATGCTACTCAAGGTGCGTCAGATCAGAAGCTTAGAGCGGAGCCCATTACCAAACTGCACGCTGCAGAGATCATTAGCTCTGCCAACGGGGTTCATTATAACGGCGAAGACGCTATAGCCTATTTGATCGGATACGGAATGGCGAACAGCAGCGCCAAAACCCCAAACGACTTTCATGGTGACGATACCTTTACCCGAGCAGAGGCGCTCCAGTGGATTCGGCAGCTTGCGCTTAGAGGCATGCTGTCCATCCAAGTACGGCCGGAAGCTCCCAGTGATCCTCATTTGCTTCCTTCTCTGCCAGCTTCAGCGATAGGAACCTTACCGGATTTCAGTGAAGTCCCACTTGAAAGCGAAGATTTCAATCTGCTGGGAGCCGATCCATTCCCGGCCGTGAATTGGGGAGTTTCCAAGCAATCTATCGATGATCTTTTTGGAATTTCTAATGAAAAGGATATGTTCTCACTATATCGTTATCCGGATTTCTCTGCCCACTTCAATAAAAAGGGTCAACTGGACGCGTGGTTTGCCAAATATTTAGAGGATGATGACGAAGAGGTCTCACATACAAGCCCGCGCTTGCGTACAAATAGAGGAATTATTGTAGGCGAGAGCACGTTAATTGACGTTTTAGGGCAGTACGGAACGTTCGGATATATGGATAGAGGATTGGCAAGCTATTATTATTCAAAAAACGCAGACGGATCGTTCACACCAATTGACTATTACTCCTCTGCCAACCAATCTTCGGGCTTTGAAAACAAGTATGTACTTTCTTTTGCTTTCGATCACGACAGCCTTGCCGTCAAATTCATATTCGCCTCTACTGTTGCCTATGCGTCTAGTTCATTGGAACCGTAATAAATCATCTAGACCAGCCTACTAAGAAAAATTGCATAAAAACAATAAACAACGAACAAAACGACTGCTAAATTGGACATCCCATTCTATGGATGGTAACCTTGCTATGTACGCTGCTTATCTTATGAAGGAGGACTACCTGATGAAAAAGAGATCTATTGCTTTTCTATCTGCTGGCATCGGGTACTCTACCGCTGTTTTTTTTCTAGAATTCATTTCGACGGGATAGGTCTGTCCAAAAAAGAATGAAAACTACAAAAATGCAGTGGAATCATAGCGGCACTGCCGTTGTGTGCTTCCTAATCGATAAGGAGACGTTACTACATGACAAATTCAGCACATACGACCGTTCAACGATACAACCCAGAAAGCCTGGCCAAGCCTGTAGGCAGCTACAGCCATGTTACCAAAATAAGCAGAGACGCCGAGATGTACGTTTTTTCTGGTCAAATCGGCATCGATCCCAATAATGTTATACCCGATGATTTCAATGAGCAGGTTACCTACGCGATGGACAATATTGTACAAATTCTTGCTTCGCAAAATTTAACGCCCGATCATGTCGTTAAAGTGAATATTTGGGCCACTCAAGAAATCCACTGGGACCACTTTTATGACATTTGGAACCGTGTATTCGGCCCTACCCCGCCATCCATGACGGTCGCTTATATTACAGCACTGGGCCTGCCCAAGCTGAAAATCGAGCTGGATGTCTGGGCTGCTGGCTGATCTCACACATACTAATATGTAGAGGATTATTCCTCTACCAAGGAAGAGCCTCGGAACAATAGTCCGAAGGCTCTTTTTTTCTTTAATAGCTGCTGTATAAATTATTCGGCTGTTCCATAGTTTTGAATGTACATCCCCCTGCATGCACAGTACACTGTAGATAACCATAATCTCTCAGCATTTGCCCTGAAAAGAGGACGCATGTCATGAACACTATGAACGCAATACGGCACGGTGCCGTTAAATCACATCCCTTGTATGCATCCTTCTTCAAGCAGCTGCTGCGCAACTATTTATTTGGATCAACAGTAGCCGTGCTAGGCTTCGGAGGCGTCATTCTATTCAACACCTTAAGCATACCGATGCAGCAGCTCGGGCTGCTAAGCGGTGTACTTCTTGCTTCTCTTACCATTATGCTCCTATGCGAAATCTCCGTGTTCAATCGGCATCTGCAGCCGATTCGTGTGATTTTCCAAACGGGTACGCCAACTTCTGAGCAATTGAAGGCCGCTTACCGGCAAACTCACCGGTTCCCCATTCTTTCCGTCAAACGGACGTTTGGACCTCATTTTCTGGGGATGTCATTCCCGGCTATTATTCTATGCCTTCTGTTGATCCGGTTGGAGCTAGTATCCATCCCCTACCACTATCTATTGATTGCAGGGGCCGGAGCGTTAATGGTCGCCAGCATGCATGCGATGATTGAATTTTTTCTGACAACGACCGCCATTCGTCCTGTCGTTTCTTATATCCGCACCCGCCATATGGAGCTATATGGACAGGATCTGTCGTTAGGCGGCGAGATGCTGGTGTCCATACGGACCAAGTTCCAGCTAGGCGCATTTCTGATCGGTACACTTCCATTGATTCTGTTCACCTTGGCCTCCCAAATCCGTCTTGACGGAACGATAGGCGCAGGTAACGGAACGTACTGGCAATGGGCCGTCATTATTTTGATAATCGGCATATCCTTCTCCATCCTGGGAGCTTCGCTGCTGTCCCGCAACATCCAAGATCCGATACATACAATTCAGACTGCCATGAGCAGCGTGCAGGCTGGCAATTTGAATACTCGCGCAGACGACATTTACTCGGACGAATTTTCCAAGCTCGTTGCAGGCTTTAATCATATGGTCACGGGGTTAAAAGAACGCGAAGAGCGCAACAATCAGCTGCTGCAAAGCTATTTCTTCACACTCGCTGCCGCGCTGGACGCCAGAGATGCTTATACGGCCGGTCATTCCGAGCGCGTCGCACGCTACTCTATGCAGATCGGCGAGCTGGCGGGCTGGGAAAAAAACCAGCTGCAAATCTTATATCGATCCGCTTTGCTGCATGATATCGGCAAGATCGGCGTGCGGGACGCCGTCCTGCTCAAAGAAGGCAAGCTGACCGATGAAGAATTCGATCAGATCAAGCAGCATCCCGTGCTGGGAGAAAAAATATTGAAGCAAATCGAGCCTGCCGATGCGATGGCAGACCTCCTTCCCGGCATCCGCTCCCACCATGAGCGCTATGATGGCAAGGGTTATCCGGATGGTCTATCTGGTGAAAACATTCCTCTAATTGGACGTATTATCGCCATTGCGGACGCCTACGACGCGATGACCTCCGACCGCCCCTACCGGAGGGGGATGTCACGCGAGCGGGCGCTCTCCATTCTGGAAGATGGACGCGGCACCCAATGGGATCCCGAGCTAACCGCTCGTTTCGTCGCGCTTAAGCAAGCAGCAGCTTCAGACAGCCTGTAAAAGCAAACAGAAAGCCTTCGCCTCCCTATTTGAGGAAAGCGAAGGTTTTTTCCAGTTGAAGAGAACTAGCCTCCGCTCACACGATATGCAGAGAGACATTGGGCTAACATCTCAATGTTCGCGTGGCTTGTCACAATGGCAAATCCCCCTTATGACAGCACTTCGGTAATTAATGAAGCTACAAAATGTAAAAGTGCATGCAGATTAGCCCTAAAAGGCCGAATCTAGCGGTCAAAATGCAAAAGTGCATTTGAAATCGCTCCATTTCATGAAAAAGAGGCTTTTCGGCCAATCAAAATGCACATTTGCATTTTGAGACGATAAATCATCGAAAAAGCGGCTGGCAACCTGCACTTTTACATTTTGATTCGCGATTTGGTACAGTCAGCGCCAAGCACGGAAGTAAAACCAATCGAAATGAAGGCGTCTTAGCTGGATAAACTACCTTTTAGCGAAATTACCTCGCTTTTCCTTTAGCTGTATGGATTTTATTTCCTCAATCAGCGTATTGTCGCATACAGAATTAAAAAAAGCTGTCGAGATATTCCCGACAGCCATGCTTCTCTTCCCCTCCTATAAGGAAAGGCGAAGCTCTTTTACATCATTAATTAATATAGTGCAAGTATTGCAGCATACGCTTCAGCATGACGGCACTTTGCGCTCTGGACGCATTAGCTTGGGGAACGAAGGTCGTATCCGTCATCCCTTGGATGATGCCCAGTCCGACTAGCTGCTCCGTTGCGCCGACAGCCCAAGCTGCAACAGCTTCGCCATCAACAAATGACTTCAGCGCATTTGCACCGCTTCCTTCTGAGGGCTTGCTTCCCGCATAGGCTAACGCCCTTGCGATCATTACAGACATTTGCTCGCGAGTGATGTTGGCATTCGGACGGAAGGAGCCGTCCTCAAACCCGCCTATCAGGCCCGCTTTCTGAGCCGCGCCAACCGCTCCGGCATACCAGTCGGAAGCTTTTACATCATCAAATGTCAGCCCTGCACTAGTCTCAGGCACTCCCAGAGCCCTGACCAGCAGAGCGGCGAACTCCGCGCGGGTAATGGTGTGATTCGGCGCAAAGCTGCCGTCCGGCAAGCCGCCTGCAATCCATTTGTTCGCGAGCAGCTCAACATCTGCCTGAGCCCAGTGACCTTGTAAATCTGTAAAGCTTCGATTGGATTCAATGATTGTATAGGTTCCGGCACGGTGCAATTGAATCGTTGCTTTCCCATCGCTCTCGAATACCGAAGGTACAAAATGCAGCCGGTTATCGGCATCCAGCCATACGGCAGTTGCTTTGTTCGGATCAAGCTTAGCTGTCAGTTCTATCGTCCGTTGCAGGTAAATACCTTGCCAGTTAGCAAGGGTCTGGCCATTTGTATCAAGTGCAACGACAATTGGATGCTGAAGAACAGCAGCCGAGCCCTGCTTGTTGATCGCCGACTGCAAATCGGCACTTGCCTTACCAGAAGGCGGAGCCATCGTCACTGTAAACGTGGAGCCTTCCCGCAAGCCTGCAGCAGATTGAAGCGGAATATGCAAGCTGTTGCCATCCAGCATAACTTGAATGCTGGCATTCGGCTGTCTGCTGGCTATGTCGCGCAGCGAATCGGCTGGCAGATCGATTTTCACTGCAGAACCCAATCCCTCAACTGCAATAACCGATTGCTGCTGCCCTTTGGAGAAAGCTTGAATCAATTGCTCAGAGGTCAGGAAAAGCTTTATCGCAGACACACCATCCGCAGATGTTTCCTTCACTGCACGCACCTCCGTCAAGACACCTCCAATGATGATCTTCGCTGTAATCGGCAGAGGCATGCCGGGGTTTCCTGCACCGCCTGAGCCGCCGGGTCCTTGACCTTCCCCGCCAGTACCAGGCGAAGGCGTCCCGATACCGGACACAGTGATCTCCTGAACTGCTTCGTTACCTAATACATCAATGGCATACACGGTATAAATACCGTTTGAAGTAACATGGAATTTCTCCGAGGCGATAATGTCATTCCCTGCTCCTGCACCTCTTGCAAATTCAGCAGCACTTCGGCTGCCCGGCAGCCACAGCAGTGCTGACAGCGTATTGCCTTTCAAGCTTCCGGATACGCTTGTTGCAACCGTCACGTCTGCGCCAGAGCTGCTCACATTGCCCGCACTCAGAGTAAGAACCGGAGGCTTTGAAGCAATAATGACCCCGCTCATGTCCGGTACAACATATTCGGTTGCGGCTGACGCACCATTTAGCCGGGTAATGCTTGCACCGGCCGGAAGCACAAGCTCAGAGGAAGCGGTAATGTCATCCTCAAGCCCCTCCTCCAAACTGTACACGAAAGTAAGTTTGTTCAACGGCACACCCTGCGGTCCGTTATATACAGCGGTTTTCGTCGTTCCGCCGCCGGAGCCGATAATAAGCGGAATCGTTGGCGTTCCGCTTACAGTCACCATGTATCCATAGTGAACGGTAAGCGTGAGGGCTGCACTTTTCCCATAGAGTCCGTTAGCCGGAGCCTGCAGCACCAGTTGAACCCATGTCGCTTCGAATTGATCCAATGCTTGATTTAAGGCAGCAATAGCGGCAATAAACTGCGCTTCGCTTTGATTAGCGGCGTCGTCAGCAATGGCTTGCGCTGCGTCAATTGCAGTCTGCATCGCGGCGCGTGCTGCACTCGTCGTCTCGCCTACGGCCGTACCTTCCGGGTGATCCGCTAGCGTCTGAATCGCTTCAAGCAGCAAAGCCTCCAATGCTGCGGCATCTCCCGCTTGAACTAGTGTATCCTCGAATACGTCTATCGCGTATCGCAATACGGCAGAGGCAGCATCAAGCTGAACCTGTGTTTGATGCGCGGCGTCATCCGAGACAGCCTGCGCTGTATCAATTGCCGCTTGCAGGGCAGCACGTGCGGCTCCTGTAGTCTCGCCTACGCCTGTACCTTCAGGGTGATCCGCCAGCATCTGATTCGCGTCGCCCAGTACCGCGTCCAAATCAGATGCGTCTCCCGCTTGGATCAGTGTGCCTTCAAAAGCAGTAATCGCCGCTCGCAACGCAGCAGCAGCCGTATCAATCTGCCCTTGCGTATGACTGCCCGCATTATTGGCAACAAGCTGCGCCGCTGTTATAGCGGTCTGCAAGACCGAACGCGCCGCAGCCGTCGTCTCACCGACGCCGGTGCCTGCCGGGTGGTTCGCAAGCGCCTGATTGGCGTCGGTCAACGCGGCTTGCAGTACCGTTACGTCTGGTTGTATGATTGCCGCATTAAACGTTTGAATAGCGGTTTGCAGCAGAGCCCCCGCTCCATTTAGATCGGCAGCCGTACTGGTATTCCGGATCGCTTCAACGAATGCCTTGGCATCGCTAAGCGCAACCGTCAAAGCCACATGAGCATAGAGCGGCACTTGTCCTGCCATTGGGCCTGGACTATGATCCTTCAGCAGCTTTTTGGCCGAAGCAATCGCTTCAAACAGTGAGGTGCCATCTACGAATGTATATCCTTTATTTCTCGCATAGGTTTGTACAGATGAGCCCGCATAACCGAATAACTTCAAATCTGCCGCAACGGCTTGATTGTTGTTGAAAGAATTAGATTCGATTGTGACGGTCTTGCCCATCAAGACAACGCTGGACAGCTGATTATAGCGAAAAGTATAACCGCCGATGCTCGTTATATTTGCTGGTATTACAACGCTCGTCAACTGATTGCCTCTAAACGCAAAATCGCTGATACTCGTCAGATTTTCCGAAATCCGGATACTGGTCAGTAAATTGTTCGAAAAAGCCTCCTGTTCCATGTTCGTTATGCTATTCGGTATAAAGATGCTTGTCAGCTTGTTATTGGAGAAAGCCCTTTGTCCCAGACTCGTGACGCTCCCGGGGAGGCTCAGGCTTGTAAGAAAGTTATAGCCAAACGCATTATCGCCGATCGACTTTATCCCGTTATGTAATACTACGCTGGTAAGATCGGTGATATAAAAGGACAGTTCTCCAATAGCTGTTACTGGTACTCCGCCTAAAGTAGCAGGGATCGTAATATCGACACCGGCTCCTCGAATGAAATTCGTTATGGTTGCTTCATTGTTGGCAATCGTGTACGTATAATCATTCTCTCCAAGCGCATAGATGCGGGGAGTCTGTGAAAATGATGTACAGAAAGTGATTAGAACGACTAATAGACATAATTTCTTCATCTTGTTCTCCTCTCAAAAATGGTTAATCCGCCGCCTCTCATTGTAGCAGCGCCCAATAAAAGAATAGTGAAAGACAGCGGTGTAACAACAGCAAAAAACCGCGAAGCATCAAGCCTTCGCGGTTTTTGTCGAAGATAGAACTATTTTATAATAGTAACGTTCCGGTCACTTTTCGTTCAGCAGATCCGTTCGCCACCGTTCATATAGTTCCGGAATTGAAAGCCCTAAAATCCGTTCCATCTGTTCTTGCTGCGGATTTCGTATCACTTCGTTCATGGTCTCTATGCCGTAAACTTCAATTATATATTGAACCATCATCCCGCTATAGAAATAAGCATCTCCGCCCGCTCGGTCAAAATAATCTGGAGCAGCAAATTGCTCCAATGAAGGAAGGCTGCCAAAGGTTCGCTTCTGCTGAAGCTCCTGCTCAAGCTGCTTGGAGGCATAATAGGCAAGCCCTTCGTCCAGCCACTTGACCTGGCCAATATCCGGATTAATCTGCTGAATTACGGCATGGACAAATTCATGGACAATTTGATCTGTATAGTAGGCCTGAACGATCGGCTCAGCCAGATTTGAAGGCGTAAATACTTTAATGATTTTATCGGAAGCATCATAGGTTCCTTCTGTTTCGCGGCCCATTACGCTCTGAAACTCTGGTTTATCGGTGTATACATAGTTCACGGTCTTCCCTGAGGTTTGGAATTGGAACATTTCTGAGATTCTCTCATAGTTTTCTTCGAAAGCTTCCGCCAGAACCGAAATGGCCTGCCCGGCAGTCTCTTGAGAATCCGGACTATAGAATAAGCCATGCTCCGTTTCCTGGATCAGATGCACCTTCCGGTCATTAGAGTTCCCACAAGCTGTTAATAGAAGCAATAGTACAGCAAAAAGCGTGAAGCTCCAGCACCTTCTGTTCATAAGAGCCTCCTAATCAAAATTTGGCGATTTACCCTTTAAACATAAATAGTATAATTTCACAGAAGAGGACGATAATCCTTCCTTCAGTTTGCCGGGTCATGAAATTGCGATGAGAATGATGTTGGGCTAAAATGATCCTTAGCCAGACCTAAAGGCGGTGAGCTATCTTCGTGTCTAACGGAAATAAACCTAAATCTAATGAATATCACTCGCTAGACAGCATGTTATTCAAGCTGCGGGAAATGGAATTCATTGAACCTCATACGAAAGAGTGGGAATTAAGACTTCAGTTTATCGAATCCCATATTATTCTAGCCGTTGCGAGCGGTCAGGGCTGGCTGACGATTGACGGAGAGTTTACTGAATTGCGGCAAGGCCATGTATACCTATGCAGGCCGGGTCAGCTCATTGAAGCCGCCGCCTATTCATTGGATGAACGCGGATTATACATGATGCGTTTCGATGTATTGGAAGAAAGCCAATCAACCGCTGACGCCACAACAACTATCAACCGAAAAGGCCTTTTTCCGGTTCAGGGAGAAGTCATTCTTGCCTCCCCGGTATCCGTTAACGCATTATGCGAGAACATCTTCCACAGCTTTCAAGATGAAGATCCATTAAAGCGATTCGGTACTCAAATCTCGTTTCATGAGCTGCTGCATACCATTCTGCAAGAGTTCTTGCGTGAATATGATAACGATGCTGAAGCCTCGCTGGATCACATTAAATCCTATATTGAGCAGCACTACCGTCAAGAATTGACGATTGAGCATTTGGCCAAAGTAGCGGGAATAAGCTCGCGGCATTTCATGCGTCTATTCAAAAAAACGTATGGCTGCGGGGCCATTGATTATTTAGCCATGTACCGGATTAAGGAAGCCCAGCGGTTAATGCGTACGGGCGGCCCTAATCGCCTTCAGGATATTGCAAGGCATGTCGGATATCAAGACGACATTTATTTCCGGCGTAAATTTAAACAAATTACGGGTGTCCCCCCGGCAACGTTTATGAGAAACAGCAGACAAAAAATCGCTGCCTATCATTTTCCCAGCATTGGACAACTGATTGCTCTTCAAATTACGCCTTGCGCTGCACCTGCCGATCATCCCTGGACGGATTATTACAAAAGAAAATATCAATCGGATACAGTGGTGGCGCTAAGTGCTGATGAAACAGAGAGACGCGAACAGCTTCAGCTGGCTAAACCTGATTTTATAATCGGTGTCGATATCTTTGTGTCTGCTGAGGAGCAAACCCGTCTTCAGGAAATTGCACCTTCGTTTTTTGTACCTTGGCTGGAGCATAATTGGCGAGATCATCTGCGCCTCATCGCTAAGTTTTTGGATAAATCAGCTGCAGCAGAAGCATGGCTCGACAGTTACGAGCGAAAAGCGCTTTTTGTAAGAGAAGAAGTGAAACAAACATTGAAGAACGAACGGCTGCTCATACTGCAAATTTCCGGAGTTCAGTTTCAGGTTCTGGGAGACAGAAGCTTAGGCGCCGTTATTTATGAAGATTTACGGGTCAGGCCCGCTGTTGGAATTGATCGCATGAATGCTGCTCAAGAGGTGCGCTTGAATCAATTGCCCGAATTTGAGGCTGATCGGCTCCTGCTGATTGTGGGTGAGGATGCCCTCTCGCAGTCCAGTTGGCGAACACTGCTGAATTCCGAGATTTGGCGCGGTCTAAAGGCCGTTATTAATGATCGGATTGACATCCTTCCTGCGTATCCTTGGGTGGAGTATACAGCTTTTACGCATGAGCTTCTGCTCGATGAAGTGTTGAAGCTATGGCGGTATCGTGCATAAAAAATTGTCTCTATCGTCTATATTCCAAATTGGCGAATTCAACTATACTCCTCGTATGTGATAATGATTATCAATATATGTATTAGTCATTATTAAATTGTTATTTCAGGAGGAGCACCTGGGAATGAAACGTAACAGAAGCTGGATTAGAAGTACCGTGATCGTACTGTTAGTCATGCTAAGCACTGCTTGCGCTGCTAATAATACAGAACCTAATGCCGCAAAGGAGAACGCCGGCGGAACAGCTACAAATGCCGGGGCTGCAGAAAAAGAAGAACGCGTCTTTTCAAGTCTAAAGGGAGATATCACCATTCCGGCGGACCCTCAAAGGGTCATTGGACTATCCGTCGTTTACCCTGAGTTCTTATACGCGCTTGGCGTAACACCTGTAGCTGTACAAAATTATCATGACGATTTCCCCTCCTACTTGCAGGAAGCCTTTAAAGATACGTTAAAGATGGGAATTGCTCAAACACCAGATTTCGAAGCGATTCTGGACTCTCAGCCGGATCTTATTATTGCCCCTACTTGGTGGGCCGATAAAGATTACGACCAGCTGTCCAAAATCGCACCAACCGTGCTATTGCCGCAGCGGGATAATTGGCGTGATGAGCTTAAGGATATTAGTGAGGTTCTCGGCAAACAAGATCAGGCTGAACTAGTCATTCAAGATTTGCAGACGAAGGAAAAAGAAGCAAAGGCCAAGCTCCGCTCCATTATTGGAGACGAGACCGTCTTATATATGATGGTTATGGATAAGGAAATTGTTATTTATGGAGTGAATAGCGACCGCGGCATCTTCATCCACAAATCGTTAGGTTTGCAGCCGATAGAAGATTTTCCGCAAACCGAGCTTAGCCTTTCGATTTCATTGGAGAAAATACCCGAGTACAACCCGGATCATTTGATCCTGCAGTTGGATGATGAATCAAGCGAAGCAGTTCAAAACCGATACAAAGAAATGGTGAATAGCTCCTTATGGAAAAACATGACGGCGGTTAAGAACGACCATGTGTACGTCGTAGGAGGCAAGGAATGGTTTAGTCTAGGCATGTCTCCATTAGCGGATACGTATGCCATTGACGATATTGTGAAAGCATTTGAAAGCAAGAAGTAAATTGAAGCAGTGTATGACAAAGGGAGCACAGATCCATACTGTGCTCCCTTTGTTGTCAACCTCTTATGCTATTTTCTAGACGGCGCTTCCCAAATCGCTTTCAGCCAGCCATTAAATTCGTCGCCCTTGTCGCCTTCATACGTATCGTAAATATCGGAACGCGTCTTTTGCAGCTTTTCCTTAAACTCCTCGAAGGTGTGACCCTCCGGCAAGCTTTTCTTAATCCGCAGCAAAATCTTGTTTGTCCCTTTGAACAACTCGCCTTTCGTTTTGGCAGGCATTTGTACAGGCTCGCCGAGCTTCTTCAGATTGCGGTATGCAGCCTCCCGTACTTGAAATACAGGATCGCCGGACAACGCATGCTGCAGCAGCTTAATAGCCGGATCGGTATCCAATTGACCCAGCTCATTTACGGCATTCAACCGGTCGCGCCAGCTTGCTTTGCGGTTGACTGCTTTTTTCAGCTCTTCAAAAACATTTGCTTGTTCGTTAACATCTTCAACATTATGGTTACTCAACTTTTAATCTCCTTAATCATTGCCGCGCCCGGCAAATGATGAATTGAATTTCGCACTGATGGGCTCTATTATAACATGAACCTGTCCAAACTTCGCATGTGATCGTAATTCTGCCCATCCATAATAATACACATAATCATCGTAGCATTACATCTTTAGGTAAAAATGTAAGCGTTTTATACTGAGTTCATAAGTCCGTTCAAAACTGCATGATGGCGCCATGTTGACGCATGATTTCGTAAACCAATATTTGCTAAATATTGGTTTTGTTGCATTGTGCAGGTCGATTGAAGGCAAATATCGATTGAATGAGACTGTTACCCTTTAAAGAAAAGGAGGCGATTGAAAAAAAACACCATGGGCCAGCCTTGCTTAATAATGTAAGCGCATTAATTCTTGGTTAAAACAATGATTAGGAGGATGGTTATGTTTTTAATGAGGCATTCCAAACGCAATCCAATCGTTATTTGGTCTCTAGCTGCACTGATCCTGCTTTCGCAGCTCACACTGTATCCTACGCATTCTTCTGCGGCAGGCGGCCCCAACCTGGCAGCAGGCAAAACGGCAACAGCCAGCGGACACGCAGATGTCTATGTAGCCAGCAATGTAAATGACGGCAATCAGGGCACCTATTGGGAAAGTCCGAACAACGCTTTTCCGCAGTGGCTTCAAATTGATCTTGGCGCCAACACAAGCATTGATCAAATCGTGCTGAAGCTTCCTGCCAGCTCGAGTTGGGCAACACGTACACAAACATTATCCGTACAAGGCAGCACCAACGGCTCGACGTTCTCCGATATTGTAGGCTCTGCAGGCTACGTATTTAACCCGTCGATCAGCAGCAACTCGGTCACGATTAATTTCGCCGCCACGAATACCCGTTATGTTCGTCTTAACTTTACAGCTAACACAGGCTGGCCGGCCGGGCAGATTTCCGAATTTGAAATCTACGGCGCTACAGTAACACCTACGCCTACACCATCAGCAACACCAACACCAACACCAACACCTACACCTACACCAACGCCTACTCCAACACCTACACCTACGCCTACGCCTACACCATCAGCTACACCAACACCTACGCCTACTGTGACACCTACGCCTCCAACTGGCAGCAATCTGGCAATTGGCAAAGCCATTACCGCTTCCTCCTCTACCTTCACATTCGTAGCCACTAATGCTAATGACAACAACACGGCTACATACTGGGAAGGCGGAAGCAATCCAAGCACGCTGACTGTCGATTTGGGTGCTAATCACAACCTGACTTCAATCGTTCTGAAGCTGAATCCGGGGAATGATTGGAGCACACGCACACAAACGATTCAAGTGCTGGGCAGCGATCAAAGCTCATCCACCTTCAATAACATCGTTTCTGCTCAATCGTATACATTTAATCCAGCGACCGGCAACTCGGTAACGATTCCGGTGTCGGCAACCGTTAGACAAGTAAGACTGAATATTACGGCAAATTCCGGTGCTCCTGCAGGCCAAGTTGCCGAATTCCAAATCTTCGGAACTCCAGCTCCGAATCCGGATTTGACAATTACAGGCTTGTCCTGGACACCGGCTTCTCCGATCGAGACGGATCCGATTACGCTGAATGCAACTGTAGCCAACATTGGTACGGCAAACTCCGGCGCAACGACCGTTAATTTCTACCTCGGCACTCAGCTTGCCGGTTCGGTTCCGGTAGGCGCACTGGCTGCTGGCGCAACGTCCAACGTATCGCTTAATGTCGGCCCTAAAAATGCGGCTACGTACACAGTAAGCGCGAAAGTGGACGAAAGCAATGTGGTCATTGAGCAAAATGAGAACAACAACAGCTACACCAGCACAACACCGCTTACTGTAGCTGCGGTATCCAGCTCTGACTTGATTGCTACTGCTTCTTGGAATCCAAGCAATCCAAGTGCAGGCAATACTGTTACCTTTACCGTCAATCTTAAAAACGATGGAAATATCGCATCTGCGGGCGGCGCTCATCCGATCACGCTCGTTCTAAAAAATGCCGCTGGTGCAACGATCACAACGCTGAACGGTTCGTATAACGGCTCTCTTGCCGTTGGCGCTTCCGCCAATGTTGTACTTGGAACGTGGACGGCCGTTAATGGCAGCTACACGGTGACAACAAGCGTTGCGGCTGACGCCAACGAAGTGGTCATCAAGCAAGCGAACAATACGAGCACAACTAGCTTGTACTCCGGCCGCGGTGCTAACATGCCGTTCACGGTTATCGAAGCCGAGTCGTCCTCCAATACGACAAACGGTACGAAGCTTGCTCCTAACTTCAAGCCTGGCGACTTTGCAGGTGAAGCTTCCGGACGTTCCGCCGTCAAATTGGATGCCACAGGCCAATATGTAGAGTTTACGCTCACGTCCGCAGCCAACGCATTTGTACTTCGGAATGCGATCGCTGACAATACGTCGGGAACGATCAGCATCTATGCTAACGGAGTTAGCAAAGGCAAATTCAACGTAACATCGAAATTCTCTTATGTATATGCTACGCCGAGCACGCTTGGCCGTCTGGGCTATGACAACTCGCCGGGAGCCGGGCTTACTGCTTACTGGTTGTATGAAGATTCCCAGCTGCTGCTCGACCAGGTCTACCCTGCTGGAACGAAGATCAAAATCCAGAAGGACGCTGGAGACGTGCCTTGGATCTATGTCGATATGATCGAGACGGAAAATGTTGCTCCTGCCGCATCGAATCCGGATCCTAGCAAATATGTTCAAGTTTCCGCAACAAAATCGATCGAGCAAGCGCTGAATGAATTCAGACAGGATTCAACGAAAAAAGGGATCTTCATCCCTGCCGGTGAGTGGACGATTAACAACAAAATCTTCCTCTATGGCCGTGCAACCGAAATTATTGGCGCCGGCCCATGGCACACCAAGCTGGTAGCGCCGCAAAATCAAAGCAATACCGATGTAGGCTTCAACATTAGCTCGGCCGCTAACGGCTCCACAATCAAAGATCTGTCCGCATGGGGCAACTATGTATACCGTGTTGACGGACCTGGCAAATTCATTGACGGCAACGGCATGCAAAATGTAACGGTTCAGAACGTTTGGGTCGAGCACTTCATCTGCTTGTACTGGGGTGTTAACTCCTCCTACAACACGTTCAAAGACAACCGGATTAAAAATACGTTTGCAGACGGTATCAACATGACGAACGGCTCTTCCTACAACGTCATTGACAACAACTACTCCAGAGGTGCCGGAGATGATGCCTTCGCCTTGTTCAGCGCCATCGATTCTGGCGGTTCATACAACGTCGGCAATAAATTTACCAACCTGACGGCTACCAACGTCAGACGTGCAGCCGCTTTTGCCGTATACGGCGGTTCCGATAACCTGTACCAAAACCTGTACGGAGCAGATACGCTGACTTATCCGGGCATCACAATCAGCAGCTTGAGCTTTGGCTATAACACATTAGGCTTCGGCGATAAGGATACCGTCATTGACGGCGTGACGCTGGACCGGACTGGCGGAGACTTCTGGACCAGCGTCGGTGCAGACGACAAAATCAATGAATACCAAAACTTCGGCGCAATCTGGTTCTTCGGAGGCGACAGAACGTTCAAGAACATTCTGGTTAAAAACGTGGACATTAACAACCCTGTCTACTTTGGCTTGATGTTCCAAACCAAATCGCCGGAAAACCTGTCGATGCAAAACGTTCGCGTAGAGAACGTCAACATCAACAATCCGACCCGCTACGGCATTAAGCTCGTCGTCAGCGCAGAGAGCGGTCAAGGACCAGCTCGCGGTTCTGCAAGCTTTACGAATGTGAAAATCAACAACCCTGGCGTTGCCGCCATTTATGGCGAAAGCGGCAGCCCGAACTTCACGGTTAACCGGGTTTCGGGGAACAACTGGTAAGCCTAAGCAGTAAACAGAGAAACGGCCTGCTCGTTAGTCGAGCAAGCCGTTTTTCTTTCTATATCCGGTAAGCCGGTAAAGGACGGCTTAGCCCCAAGTGATCGCGGAGGGTGGTTCCGCTGTACTGGGTTCGGAACAGCCCCCTTTTCTGTAATTCAGGCACAACTTCGTCCACAAACTCATCCAAACCGCCCGGTAACAGCGGCGGCATCAGATTAAACCCGCCCTGCTTTTCACAGAGAATAGGTATCTTCTATAATAAGAGTTATTAATGCAGCAAAAAAGGCAGGTGGCAGGCAATGAATATTTACGATCATATCAGCCTATGGGAGCACGCTAATTGCAAAATCATAGACGTTCGCCGCATCACCTTGCATTCCCATGAAAGCCAGTGCAGCTACGTCATACCTGCCAGCCTCTTTATGCTGTCTATCCGTGGAAATGCGCAGATCCTGCTGGACGGAACGGCCTACCAATGCCGGCGCTTCAAAGTGTTTCATGCCGGCAAAGGCACCGTGCTGGATATTCGTGCTAATGAAGAAGGACTGGAATACTATGCCGTCTACTATAAAGGAAGCACACCGCCCCCTGCACGGCAGAGCTTGATTGATCTGGCAGAGCGAGTCCGCCCGTTTCATATCCAGTTTGGCTTCTCCCCTGCTTTGCCTGGCCCCTTGTATCACAGCTTGACAGAGATGCACAAGAAATGGGATCAGACAGGCTCTCTTAATAGATTACATGTAAAAGCGTTGTTTCATACTTTTGTCCATGAGCTCTTGAATCAGATGCAGGAACAAGGCCTTAAGCCGGAAAAGCGTGATTTAGCCGCCCAGATTATTGCTATTATTCATGAGCGTTATGCGGAAGCGATCACTTTGGAATCTCTCTCCGAAAGCCTGAACTACAGCGTTGCCCACCTATCCTCCTATTTCAAAAGCCGGACAGGCCTCAGTCCCATCGATTATTTGATTAAAATACGGATGAATAAGGCGGCTGTGCTGCTAATCGAAACCGATGCCAATTTAAGAGAAATTGCAATCGCTGTCGGCTATCAAGACCCTTTTTACCTGGGAAGGATGTTCAAGAAGCATAAAGGAGTATCGCCCACACGCTACCGGATGGAACACTTGGCTCAGCACACCTTAGAAGATAGTCCTTCCACGAGCATGAGATCCTCCATTGTCTCACTCGAACCGCTCCGCTATACTGATGTCGGTGATAATGATTATCAATGTAGTGGAGAGGAAGAATTAACGATGTTTAAAGATTCCAGACCGCCGCTGGCGGCTTTGCTTTTCAGCTTCATGCTATTGTTGAGCGCTTGCGGTGCGGGAAATACAGCGGAGACGCAGCCTGCGCCATCAGCTTCGGAGACAGCCCCCGCTGCTAATGAACAGCCTCAAACCAAAACCGTATCGACCGTCCTCGGGGAAGTAGAGGTTCCCCTTCATCCCAAACGTGTAGTGGCTGGAGAATATTTGGGGAGCTTAATTGCTCTTGGCGTTATTCCTGTCGGAACATCCAGCCATCATATTCAGAATCCTTATTTCAAAGAGGCACTGGAAGGTAAAGATGTCACGGATTTAGGAGAGGGAAATGGTGATCTGGAGAAAATCTTGGAGCTAGCGCCGGATTTGATTATTATGGATGACACCTATATCGAGCTGAACGAGCAATTGTCCAAAATTGCACCAACCGTTGTTGTTCCTTTTGCATCCTTAAAAACAGTGCATGAAGAGCTGGATTATTTCGGTAAGCTGCTTGGCAAAGAACAAGAGGCGCAGCAATGGCTCGCTGATTATGACCAGCGCATTGCAGCAGCGAAGGAAAAAGCTGTTCAAGCCGTTCCGGCTGGCAGCACCTTCTCCATACTAGAATGGATAGGCAAGGAAGTATCCGCAGTAGGCGCCAGCTACGGCAAAGGAGGCCAACCGATCTATGAAGGATTTGGCTTTAAGCCGCCCGCTGCTGTCGCACAAGAGATGATTGATCCAGGCTGGGCCTCGCTCTCCAGTGAAGCTTTGCCGAAATACGCAGGCGATTATATTATTCTGACAACCGATCGAAAGATTGAGGATATCAAGGCAGATCCAATCTGGAGTTCGCTGGAGGCTGTGAAAAACGACCGCGTGTTTACATGGACCTCTGACCGCTCCTGGTATTGGGACCCGATCGCTATCCTTGCTCAGACGGAAGAGCTGGCAGCGTGGCTGGACGGAATTAAGAAATAAGGATTTGCCTGCTCTGCACGCGGCTTGCTTTGCATTCGGACATCCATCATACTGAAACGTGAACGAATGCAAGGCAACAGCGGAAGGAGAGATTTTCATGAATCTGCAACATAAAACAGCCATCATTACCGGGGCGGGCAAGGGAATCGGCAAAGCAACTGCCATAGCTCTTGCGAAGGAAGGCGTGCACCTTGGACTAATCGCAAGAACAGCTAAAGATCTAGAGATCCTTCAAGCTGAGCTTGTACAGGAGTATGGCGTTCAAGTCCACATTGCAACTGCTGATGTTGGCCATATAGAGGAAGTAAATGCAGCTGTGTCCCAGCTTATCGGTCACCTTGGCTCCATTGATATTCTAATTAACAACGCCGGAATTGCTCAATTCCAGACACTTCTCGATATGGAGCCTGGACAGTGGGAGCAAATCATTCAAACCAACCTGATGGGCACCTATTACGTGACCCGTGCAGCGCTTCCGACGATGATCGAGAAGAAAAGCGGCAGTATCATTAACATTGCTTCCACAGCGGGCGAGCGAGGTTTCGCTACAGGCTCCGCCTACGTTGCCTCTAAGTTTGCCATTATGGGATTAACCGAATCTCTTCTCCAAGAGGTTCGTAAATTCAATATCCGTGTGACTGCTCTTACACCAAGCACAGTGAATACGGATCTTGCCGCGCAGGCCGGGCTGAAAATTGGCGATGAGGATCGCATGATGCAATCCGAGGATGTGGCGGAGCTGATTATCGCAGCGCTTAAGCTGCCAGAGCGCGTGTTTATTAAAACAGCGGGCATTTGGACGACAAACCCGCAATAAGATGAAATCCCCTCCGGTTGTGATGGAGGGGATTTCTTTTATAGATTGCCATTGCAGCTCTTTATTTGCTAAGAAGCTTTTGAACAATAAATTGCATGATTAAGACTAATAATGTCCCGATTAAAAACGTATAAACGTTTATAAATACTGTATTCGTATATTGATTAATTAAGCCATAGCCCTCTAAACGGCCATCGATCATTTTATAAACGCTGATTGCGTAGTTAAATTGTAAATAGATAAATATTAGCAGCAAGCAAAACAAGGTGAAGAGATACGTGACGCCTCTAACTTTTAACAAGCTTCTTGTGTAACCAATATAGATTATCGAATAAATGAAAAATAAGAAAAGCGGTATCTCAATATACCATAATATTAACCCCGGATTTCCATTGCCGGAAATTGCTTTGGCCGGGGCCAATTCCATTGTAAAAACGTCAACCAGATAAATCATCAACAAATTAAGTAACAATAATAGCAATGAAGTTATCTCGGCCGCTTTCATTTTCATATTCGATGCTCCTTCCCTCACACACACTCAAAGATCGATAACGCCAATATACAATTGCTTCCGATCTGATGGCAGTGAGAAGAGCACGAAGAGACGAGAGCTGTCAGGCGACCATCGGCACAGACTGATGTACATATAATCCTCCGTCAACAGCTTCGTACCATTTCCATCATCATTAGCTGTAGCGATTCTAGTCCCTGTGACGAGGTCATCCACACTTTCTCCTATCGCGCCAAGCAAATAGGCTAGCTGACTGCCGTCCGGAGAGGGCTGAATTTGCGAGGGACCAAACCGGCCGCTCCCCTTTTCACCTGTATAATAGTGAATTCTTTCCGTTGAACGGTCTGATGTTTCCTTATTCAAACGTGAGTACTCATCCAGATCGGCAGGCCATGCAACCTCGGATATAACCTGACCCTCCGAGCCATACAAGCTGAACTTTCCTTCATTGCTAACGAATAGCCGTCTGGATACTGGCTCGACAAAGCTGTTCAAATATTCATATTCGTAAGAATTGACGATTTGCCGCTCCTTGCCGCTTTCTAAATTTACAATTTTCAAAGCGACAACATCGTCAAAGCCGTTATGCGCTACAAGAGATACGCCAGGCTCCAGCCACTCGATTGTTCCCCAGTATGCTTTGGCAAAAGGCAAAATGCTGGATTTACCGGAAGCGACATCGTAAAGGGCAAGCTCATAATAAGGGCCAGCTCCATCGCCAATTTGTTCTCCCGTATCATGTAAATAAACAAAACCCGAGGAATCTGGCAGCCATAGAGGCTGGGAATCCTTCGCTCCAGTTCTCCACTGCTCGATTGCTCCTGTAGGCGTAATAAGGCTCCCGATGTTATCACCACTATAGCTGACCGCCCATTGGCCATCCGGACTTGCATAGCGGGTGCCAGCCTGTGATTCAATTACACCACTCGCCAGCTTGTATGTTCGATTCACCGATTGTTCAGCATCATAGGTATCCCATTCCACATGTTCATTAACCAAACGCAAACTATACTTGTTTATTGATTCCCCGCCGCTTTCCCATACAACGGTCGACAAGCCGGATTGCATATTCATACGGATAAGCTTTGCGGACTCCGAAGTGCGGCTACTCGCCAACAATACAACTTCTTCTGGGCTGACAGCAATCATATTCTCATAGTCGTATTCATCTGAAGGAAGCTTTACTGCATTAGCATAGTTGCGTTGCAGAAAGGCATCTGTCACTGCATCCGATTCCGCCCTTTCTTCTGGAGCAGCTAAAGGAACAACAGAAGACGTGGCGTAAGGTACCGGTTGCTGTTCCGGCGGATACGAATTGTCCTTACAAGAAATTATTGTACCTGCAAGCACTATGATGAATGCTGCCTTCAGTAATTTATTTATCAAGCATCCTCACCCCATCGATTAACAAATACTTACATAATCGTAGACGCTTGGAATGCATAGATGTTGCACGCCCTAACACTTATTTCCCCACCAAACTAGCCGTAACGACCGTTTGCCGCTTGTCATTGTTGCTGACTTTGACCTTGATGACCTTCTTGGTCTGATTGCCCTGCCGGTCTGTGATGATGATTGTAATCTCATCCTCCCTAAGCTTCTCTGGATAACCTTCCAACTGAATATGCCCGATACCATCATTACCGGCAGCCAGCTCCGTTTTTTCTTCTACACTCAGATCTGCTGGCTCTTGTCCCACTCCCAGAAAATGCGAGTAGTTATCTTGTACGGCCCATTTGTGCATATTCCATGCAGTCCAGCGGTACCAAATGTCCCCGTAGTCTGTGAATGTATCGTCAAAAGTCATCGTCATCTTCTTATCATACAGAAGACCGAAATCCGCTATCGAAACTTGCCGCTCTTCATCGAATTTCTGATAATATTCGATATTCCAATACTTCTCATGCTGCGTCTTCGTCCAGTCTACAGCGTAAAGGTACTCATTCTTAGCAGACAATTCAATTTTTGCAATATCCTTGCCATCGATATAAAATTCCAGGCCAGGCCGGGCATCGACGTAGCTTACCGTTGTGGCGTCCTCGCCAGACTTGTTCTCATTATCCAGCAATTTGAACACAGGCCCGTCTGCCCCGATTTTCACGTTAATGGCATAGACCGTAGCTCCTCCTCCAAAGGGAATACTTATAAAAATGACTATTGCAATCCATATAATACAGACGGCTGATAACGCCCATCTTATGCGCCGCCTTCTTGGGAGCTTCGCTTGCACTACCGGCTGCTTCCCATTCAAAATATGCGTCTTCATTCTCTCCTTTTGTTCCTCATCAGGCGTCATACTTTCAAATAATGAACCTAACTCCTCTCTATTCATACAGATCATCTCCTATCTCCAATTTGAGTCGCTTTCTCCCATTTCTCATCTGCGTTTTCACCGTGATAATATTCAGCTTCAGCATGTTAGCAATCTCAGCTACCTTGTAACCTTCGTAATAATGAAGATACAAAATTAACCTGTATGTAGAAGGAAGCTTACGAAGTTTGTCTGCCAGATCGTGACTTAAAGCTGTGTCCAAGCCTGTCTGTTCAATTGAATAAGCATCTAGATCAACGACTTTTTTCCTCCACCATTTACGCAGCAAATCACGACAATGATTCTGTGCAGTAACAATTAACCATGCTTTCTCATGTTCGGTATCAGCAAATAACTTGCCGTTCTCCATCAGCTTTATAAAAACAGATTGGACCGCATCCTCCGCGTCCTGTTTGTTCCCCATAAGCGAGAAGCATACCCGATACACGACATTAACGTGACGATCGTATACGGCATTAATTGTATGGTCTGCTTGCGTGGTTAACTTCTTATCTTCAGATCGTTTTTGCATGAATATCAAGGACACTATCACCTGCCTTCTCCCCCCTTTCCTTCATAACACGATAAAAGGGAGCAAATGGTTTTCTTAACCCTAAATATTCCCCCAGAAAGCTGGTTGCTTTGGGTTATATTGTAGATGATACTTCCAAAAAAGAAACAAAAGGCAAGGATTTACCCTTAAGGTAACCCTTGCCCTTCGTTTTTTCTCAATAGGCCCTAACACTTGGTTTGAAAATTCGCTTTCCCTTCCAAGACCGCATACAGAAATTGCTTCGACTTCTTCAATCGCTTCTGAACCTCTTCGATTTCTTTAATTTTCTGCTCAACCATTTTTTTCTTAACCTCGTAGGATAAATTCAGCTCCTGATTGACCAGCAAGCTCAACTCCTCTATAGAAAAGTCCACGGATAACAGTGCCTTCACATCGTTCAGAAACTCAATAACCTCTTCCGAGTAAACGCGATAATTGTTGGCATCCCTTTGCACAAATAGGTCCGGAATCAGATTCTTGCGCTCATAAAATCGTAACGTCGATATAGGCAAACCCGTTAATTTGGAAACGTCATTTATTCTCATCCTGCAGCCTCTCTTCGTCCGCTTGCTATAAACTTAAGTTTATAGTTCATAATGCAAATATGATAACGAACGACATATGCAATGTCAAAAAATTTAATGTTATCAAAAGGAGAGATTCAATTGTTTAACCATATTCAAAATAATGATTTTACCAGCATCGTCAAAGGCCGGCGTTCTGTACGCCACTATGATGAGAACGTTATAATATCGAGGGAAGAGCTCACCGAAATCATTGCGGAAGCCAGCCTGGCTCCTTCCTCTGCAAATATGCAGCCTTGGCGTGTGGTCGTCGTGGATACTCCGGAAGGAAAAGAAAAGCTAAGACCGCTTGTCCGTTTCAACACCGAACAAAATGATACTTCGTCGGCCATGCTGCTCATTTTTGGCGATACGGACAGCTATTTAAATGTGGAGGATATTTACAATACAGCTGTGGAGCAAGGAAAAATGCCAGCTGAAGTAAGGGATCGTCAGGTCGGAACCATTCTATCGATGTATCCGACTCTCCCTAAAGAAGTGAAAGTTGAAGTGGCGAAAGTCGACAGCAGCCTTTTTGCCATGCAGCTTATGTTAGTTGCTCGTGCACATGGATATGATACGAATCCTATGGCAGGCTTTGAAGTGGATCAGGTAGCAAAGGCATTTGATCTTGATGAGGAACGGTATGCTCCTGTAATGATCATTTCAATAGGCAAAGCCAAAGTGGAAGGACATGAGTCCGTGCGGTTAAACGCGGATAGAATTACATTCTGGAAGTAACTATTTATCTGTTATCTAAACATTATTCTTACTAGAAATGCAGCCGTGTGAATTGTACCTTTTCTGATTAACCAGGTACGATTCATACGGCTGTTTTTCCGTCTCTCCCGCCCCGCTATCGAACATCTTAATTCTATGCAAAACACTAGTGCTAAAGCATTGGGTTTATGCTACGATGTCTGTGACTAGTAGTACGGAAGTTTTATTGCCATTGCGCAGAAGGGGATACCGATGCCCGAACCAGCCAACCATTCGCAGCAGCCCAAATCTAACGCTTCAAACGCTCCTGCCCAGCGTGCTTCCAGTGCGCCTGAATCAACAGCAGCGGGATTATCTTTAACGAACTTGAGACAAGGAAACATGTCCCCTGCTGAGATCATGCAGTTGCAGCGGGCTGTAGGCAACCAAGCTGTCAATCAGATGTATAGCAGCCGAAGCGCCTCCTCCTCGAGACCTCCTGTTCAGAGGCAAGGCATACGCGCAAGCAATCTTTTTCAATCGACGGAAACACCAGCCCGGTCGCCACAGCCTGATAGTGCAACTGCAGCACCTGCTGCACCGGCTCCCGTCAGAGAGATCCCTACGCCTCAAATACCAGGAGATTTGAAGGGAAAAGGCGGTTATTCGGAAGTGTACAGCTGGCTGAAGCAGCAGGCGCAAGCATCCAAGAAATCCGGATTATTCAGCTTCTTCGATTCCCTCCAGCCGGAGCAGAAGATGAGCGCTATCCGCTCCATGGCAGGCAATCCCCGGAATATCACCGTTGACGCCGTTAAGAAGTCGATGATGACCGGGATTTTCACCAAGTCGGTCGATTGGGACAAGTTCTCGGTCATTAGCCGTGAGACGAAGAAAATGGATACGAGGAACTACAACGCCGACCAGGATCGCGATTACGCCAGCTATACGGCGACTGGCACATCAGCAGCGGCAGGCGGCGTCTCCGGCTCAGCCACAATCAGCAAAACACTGGGAGCTAGCGGCGCAGCGGGTACGGCACTTGTTGCCGCTCCAATAGCTGGAGGCCTGAGCGGTTTTGCATCCGTTTCGCAGATCTATAACGCTACGCAGAACTATGATGGCGCACTCAGTACAGCTGGCAAGGCAAGTCTTGTCGCTGGAGAAGGAGCGAGCGGTGCAGCCGATCTTGCGAGATTCACCGCAGGCTCGGTTAATGGTGTACGGGAAGCAGCCGGCATGGCTGTGAATGGCGCTGCTACCGTTGCGGCAGGCGCAGGCGCTATTGTAGGCGGGGCAGCCTATATGGTCGGCGGCGCAGCCGGATATGTCGAGAGCGGCCGCAATGCGAAGAAGCTCGGTCAGCTCGAGCAGCAGCTTGGCGAACGTGCCGGCGAGGCGGAGACTGATCAGAAGCTGCTGGCAGCCAGTCTCGGACGTTCGACGCAAGAAATGAACAAGTCAAAAAGCGGGATGACAGCGGTAAAAGGCGCAATGATGATCGCTGGCGGAGCCGTTCTCATTGCCGCAGCCGCTTCCCCGGCAGGACCTATTCTTCTAGCGCTTGCCGCCATTCTGGGCGGTGTCGCGGCCATTGTGAAGTTCTACAGAAAGTACAAACGGAAAGAAGCATTCGTCGACAAGGCGCTCAAAGTCGAGGAAGCGATGGCTTTGCCTGCAAACAAAGACATCCCTAAGGATCAAGTCCGGCAAGCGCTGCTGGAGAAAAACGGCTTTAATAGTGTGGGGCAATGCTATACTCAGCTCGTTACCGATCTGGCGGGCATGTTGTTCGAAAGCGGCGTGAAGGGCGATGATGCGGAGAGCCGCCAAATTATTGAAGGTATCGGCTTGAAGATCGACAAGGCGAAGCAGAAACCGGGCAAAGACTTGATCGCCAAAAAACTGCATACATAAAGGAGCATCGCCATGACAGACTCATCATCATTCGCTTACGCAGTCCTCACCAGATTATTCGATTATTACACCAAGCATCAGATGGCTGTGAAGCTGTCTGAGCCTGATGAAGCTGCCCCTTATTTTTCGCTTCTGATTGGATTCGATGAGATCGGCCCCCGCAACGATTCGCTCGTTGTTGAGATGAGCTTTATCCCGGGTTTAGAGGAGCTAGAGAAGGAAGGCGTCTATTTGCTCCAGACGTTCGCAGTCATACGGGAAACAACCGCGCCGGAGCAATTCAATTCACTGCTCCAAGCTTGCGCTAGCCTTAATCTCTCCCTCCCGGTTGGCGCATTTGGCGTACTGGAGGACGGCGGGGCGCTTTATTTCAAGCATAACGCGATGCTGAGGAACAATTGGCTGGACGATGAACAGGGACTGCTGCATCTCGACCGGACGAATGCGTTAATACTCCACCAGCTTCATCAATTTATTGATAGGCTTATTGCAGAAGCTTAAACAAGAAAACAGAGCAAGGAAGCTGCAGCCTCCTTGCTCTGTTGCTATTTTATAGACCCACGCATGTACTGTTTACTGTGCGGCTCCTTACTTGTTCGTGTACTCAATAATATCCTCTAAATTGTTCGAGCTTACGAGCAATTTCCTCGACTTCATTTTTACCAGTATATACTGATGATCCGTATGAAATTCCTCTTGCTCGTCCTTCCAGATTCCATAGGATACAGAATTGACTTTTAATCTTTGAACTTGCTCTAGAGTCAATGTTTTAGTTCCATTGACCATCAGCAATGTTTTTTGATTGGTTTGATAGTTCTCAATTGAAGTGACAGTAATGAAGAAGACCATAAAGCACGCAACGGTAATAATAAATAGATAGTTGAAATTGATAGATTTTTTCACATTTTCACCTACCTTCATCGCTTCTAACCCTGCTATAAAAATTAGCCCCTAATTAACGCATCGATTAAGTCTCGCTCATTCATGGATTTCGCGAGATCCATCAAACGTTCCTTTTGAGCATGAGTCAATGCCTCTAGACTAACATTGTATTTCGTGACCAGAAGCTTAATACTTTCCATATTTTCAGGGCTTGGATTCCACGAAGCAACCATATAGGCAGAGACGATTAATTCTTGTTTCGCATTTTTATCCGGTGCAATTTTTGGATAAGTGAATCGGATATTTTGTTCTGACTCATCCAGGAAAACAAGCTTCATTGTCTCACCTTCTGGATCGGCACCATGATTCAGCATCCACTCTAACCACTCAGGCTTACTTTCGGTGATGGCATAATAAGCATCCAGATTATCTGCAACGGCTCCGTACTCGTATAATAATTCGGCAATTTCAAACGAGGCTGGCGTCTGTATGATGTAGCTTTTCCCCGTATGATCTCTCCGAATAACCTTCTCTTTCCCCACATGCGCCCAAGATAAATAAGAGAAATTGGAGTAGTACTCCGGTATTTTGCTAAAATCAATTGTTCCTTCCTCCAACATTACGCTTACTAACTCGGTTTGCCTGCCCACTACTGCCTCAATAAAATGCTTATTGGCATCTGCACCAGAAGCCAGCGTTTCACTAGCCCAGGATGCGTCCTTTTGATACAAAATGACTTGTTGCAAAGCGTATGTAGGATCTAGCCCCTCTTCCAGCAGAAAAATAAACTTAGAAAGATCATCTCTCTTAATCGCCTCCTGTAATTGAGGGAAAAAGTCCAACAGTGTAAGCACAGAATTTTTATTATCCCATTTCACACCCACGTTAAAAAACGTCTTCAATATGTTCGCAGGCACATAGAGAGAGCCATTCACTGATGTTGCAGCTTGATTCAGCTTAACTGTATTTCCATCAAACTTCGCCCATACATTATTAACTTTCATGGCCAGCTTATGATTCTGCTTATTTATCGTTATCGTTTTCCGTTCGTCACTTAACGTAAATTGAGCACCAACAAGGCGAAGAACATTTAATGGAATATACATCGTGCCCTTTTGCAAAACTAGATCCGGCTTTTGTTCGATTTTCTTTTCATTAACCACAAGCACTATTTGTTTCTCGGGCTGTTTGACAACAGCTGCAGAAGATAAAGAAGCATTTGATAAAAGCAATACCAGGATAAGCATCAGACCCATAATGCGTTTCATAAATTTATATCTCTCCTTGATAGCGATACTCTTTTTTCTCTCTTATAAACAATCATATATTATTTCTTACAATATGTAACTCCTTTTCCTCTTGGACTCCAATTACAGCAGGAAAGGGCCGGCTTTCTCCGCTGCGGAGATTCCGGCCCTTTCAACATTCCAATGGTCATGGGAGCTACCATCCCCATTCTGCATCCAGCCACTACAATCCTCGCGGCTCGTTTAATGAGATTTGCCCCTTTTTATAAACGATATCGGAGATAAACTCGCTCTCCCCTATTTGAAAATTCACAAAGCTATCCATGCCGGACAAGGTCGCTGCGAACAGTGATAGACTGCCATCTGCATTATTCGCGAATAGCAAATCCTCATTCGGATGCACATAGTTAAAGTTTACAACCTCTTTGGCTGCCGGATCGAAATAGGCCGCATGCGAGCGATGAAGCCCGGAGCCCCATGAATAGGTAAAATACAGCTCTGACATGCCGTCGCCGTTAAGATCAGCGAGCGACATGCTCGTTACGCCAAAGCCGCCGAACCACTCGCCGAGCGGATAGACAACACCTTCATATAACAGGAACGAGGCGGCTGATTTATCATATTTAAAAATCATATAATCGGAGTTTTCCCCGATAAAATCCGGCGTTATGTTATAACAGGTATCGTTGTCATAACCCGTCTCGTAGTTCTTTTGCAGCGCCAGAAAAGCATCCACCTTACTCGAGGTTCCAGCAATCGTCAACGGTTCTCCAGCTGCGTTGCCCTTCAGCTTATCGATCTTATAGATGCTCCAGAAATAGCGGCTCTTCTGCGTATTGACGCTGTCCGCATGCAGTGTTGCCAGCCAAATCTCATCATCGAGAAGATACAGCCGATAAGCCGGAGAAGCGGACGAATCGGTCAAGCTGTACTGATAGCGAGTCTTGTATGAAGCAATATCGGGAACGCCGATACCCTCGATCATAAAATCATTGTTGAATTGCTGCTCATCTATTGTTGTCCGCTTATAGGAGATCTCTGTTCTTTGCTGATTGCCAGCCCCGTTCGTTATGAGAAGCGTGTTCTCCGTCAACGTATAATATTCCTTATGCCCATCCATCGCAATAAAGGAGCTGAGCGGATTCATATAAATTTGCTTCTCAAAGCGGTATGTACCGTATAATCCCTCTGAACCCTCAGGCTCTTTAGTGGCGATTGGATTGGCGGAGCAAGCCGCTATAATAGCTATACAGGCTGCAGAAGATAGGACAGCTGCCCATCTTTTCGGCTCCTTAAAGTTAAGAATGTGGACGACACGCTCTCGGACGTTAGCCTCCCCGAATGCCACACCTGACGGGAAACGGCGGTTGGCTGCAAAAGCCAGCAGCGACGTACAGTACGCCTTCCTGTGGTCAGCACCTATCTTCGACAGCACCTTTTCATCGCAGCTCATTTCCATGTCTTTGCTCATCAGCACAAACGCCACCCAAACGAGCGGATTAAACCAGTGTATGGCGAGAATTAGAAACATGACCGGTTTGATCAAATGATCCTTTCGGGTCAAATGGTATTCTTCATGCTGCAGCACATAGCTGCGCTCCTGATCACTGAGACCAAATGGCATATAAATTATAGGTTTAATCAAGCCCAAAACGAAGGGCGAGCTGATGCGGTCGGATTCGAACAGATGACGGTCCAGCCGGACTGCTGTAGCCATTCGGCGCTTCAAACGGAAGTATGCAATCAGACTATAGATGAGCATCGCAGAGACGCCAAGACCCCATATGGTCGTTCCAATCGCTATCCATATTTGCATGGGATTCACGCTGGCCGCAGGCGGTGCTGCCGGCAGCCTGTCACTAACAAAGGCATTTACAGTCGGAATCCCCACCGTAACCTTCGGAGAATCCGTATATCCGATATCGGCTGGAACATAGCTGAGCGACACGTCACTGCTCTTTTGCGCCGTTGTCATATCGAAAGGATTCATATTGAAGAGGCTAAGGTCGGAGGAATAGGACACTGGACAGACCAGCCGAAACAACACTACAGCCCATAACAAATAAGAATATTTCTTTGGCGCGCGCCGAAGCAGCAGGCGGAAGAGAAGTATAGCAGCAATCACATAGGTTCCCGTTATGCTCATGTTGACTACCTTCAAAAAGAGCGATTCCACACTCATTCCTCCTTGTGCGCATCAATCAAACGCTTCAACTCGTCCGCTTCCTTAGCAGAAATCGTTTTGTTGCCGAAAAAAGAAACGAGAAACTGCGGCAGCGAGCCCTCAAAGGCACGCTCTATAAAATGCTCGCTCTCATACGCTTGCACCTGCTCTTTGGGAATGATCGCTTCCACAATCGTATCCTCGTTTTTAACGAGCCCTTTTTCGCACATTTTCCGCAGCACGGTGTAGGTGGTAGGCTTCTTCCAGCCAAGCTTGTCAGCGCATAGCGTTACGAGTTGCCCGGATGCCAACGGTTCATTCTCCCACACCACCAGCATAAAACGGTAGTCGCTTTCGCAAAGCTTCAAATTGTTCATCATCATTCGCTGCTCCTAACGGTTTATGATTATAAACCAACAGATTTAGTTTATAACTATAAACCAGCAATTGTCAATCGAACGAACAGCATCCTATTCCAGCACCTGACAAAAAAAAGCCTGAACCCGGTACAAACCAGATTCAGACCTTATATTGGGATATGATTATACGTTAGCCACATACTCGAAAGTAATTTCATCGTATTGATCGGCAGCATCTTGAAAAACTTCCACGATGCCAGAGTAGCTGTCGTGCTGCTCCGAATCCACGACCCATCTTATATTCAGCGGCAATGGCAAATGTCCGGTAACACAATCCCACAATGCGTCGAGGTTCCCGCCGTACCATTCAGGCAAGTCCAGCTTCTGCTTCAACCAGTCATGAACGTTCTGGAAGCGCTCGGCTTCTGACTGCTTCAGTTCGATAATCTTGCTCATTCTCGGATACTCCCTTTCTTCGTAATATCCGTAAACGACTTGTAATGGTCCGTTGTCATATAGATCAGACCATCATTGGAGTAGAGAATCCGGTCCGCTCCGCGCGTCCCCTTCTTATAATTGATATCGGCTTCGTACCATATCCGATTCTTCTCCTTCGGCAGCAGCCCTTCCCGATTGCCGAAGCGGTCGCCTCCGATGCTTTTGCCCGGCGCTGCCTGATTCAGATTCCCTTTGGATGCGACCCAGCCAAGCTGCTCTGCTTCCTTTTTCGTAATAAAATTGTCCGGAAGCTTGTGATGCTGCCGGATATAATCCGACACTTCCTTAAAGCTTGTAAGCGGTGCTTTTGACTGCGATTGCTGCTGCTGTTGTTGCTTTTGCCCCGTGTCAGCAGAGCTGCTTGCCGTTGGCGGGTTTATTTCATTCAGCGTTAAATTACCGCAGCCAGCCATTACTACCGCCAGCATAACAATCATTGCTGCCAGCAATGCACGTGACCAGTTGCCCATTTGCTTCATACTTGCACCAAACATCAAATTTCCCCATTTCTCATAAAACTAGCATTGCACATTCAGCACGCACACTTGCGCCAATGTTCTTTATTAATCACCCTAACCATACACCGCATAAAAAATACACCGCCAAGAGCGCTCAGCGATGTATTTAACAGGAGCAGCGGCTAGGCCTATTTTCTACCCAAGGCTTTGCATCGACCAGGCTTCTACATCCCAAATCTTCGTTACCCAATCCTCATAAAACTCAGGCTCGTGAGAGACGAGTACGACTGTGCCCTTGTAAGCTTTCAGCGCACGCTTCAGCTCCGCTTTGGCAACGACGTCCAAATGGTTTGTCGGCTCATCGAACAGGATCCAGTTGCTTTCCCGCATCATTAATTTGCACAGGCGCACCTTCGCCTGCTCCCCGCCGCTGAGCTGGTTCAAAGCTCGTGTAATATGCTCATTTTTGAGACCGCAGCGGGCCAGAGCACCCCGCACCTCATGCTGGCTCATGAAGGAGAACTCCTCCCATACGTCCTCTAGCGGAGTCATCGTCGGCGCCTTCGCCTCTTGTTCAAAGTAAGCAGGAGATAAATAATCGCCCAGATAGGTTTTGCCGTCCAGCGGAGGGATGACGCCAAGAATCGTCTTCAGCAGCGTGGATTTACCGACACCGTTGCAGCCGACAATTGCTATTTTATCACCGCGTTCGATAACCATATCCATCTTGGGAAGCAGCGGCCTGTTGTAGCCGATGACCATTCCCTCCGCTTCAAATACGGTCTTGCCGCTTGAGCGGGACTCCTTGAAGCTGAAGGTCGGCTTAGCCGCTTCCTCCGGCTTGTCAATGCGATCGATACGGTCGAGATGCTTCTCCCGGCTTTTTGCCCGGCCCGAAGTTGAGGCACGCGCTTTATTTTTCTGAATAAACTCTTCTTGCTTCTTAATATAATCCTGCTGCTTCTCGTAAGCATCGATATGCTGCGCTTTGTTCAATGCAGACATCTCCAGAAACTTATCGTAATTGGCTGTATAACGCGTCAGCCTCGTAAATTCCAGATGATAAATCACGTTCACGACCTGATTCATGAAGCCCGTCTCATGAGAAATCAGAACAAGCGCATACGGATAGTTTTTCAAATAATTGGTCAGCCAGTTGATATGCTCTTCATCCAAATAGTTGGTAGGCTCATCGAGCAACAAGACGCCCGGCTTCTCCAGCAGCAGCTTGGCTAGCAGCACCTTCGTCCGCTGTCCGCCGCTAAGTGCGGTGACATCCCGGTCAAGACCGATGGCATTAAGACCTAGACCATTAGCCATTTCCTCCACCTTCACGTCGATCAAGTAAAAGTCGCCAATCTCCAGTTCCTCTTGAATTTCTCCCATCCGCACCAGAAGCTGCTCCAGCGTATCCGGATCGGCATCGCCCATTTGCATCGTAATCTCGTTAAGCTCTTCTTCCAATACAAGCAGGGGTAAAAAAGCATCCTTCAAGACGTCCCGGATGGTTTTGCCCGCTTCAAGCTTCGTATGCTGATCCAGGTAGCCGTAACGAACACGAGGTGTCCATTCCACTTTGCCTTCGTCTTTCAACAGCTTCCCTGTCAAAATATTCATAAGCGTAGATTTGCCTGTACCATTCGCGCCAACCAGCCCGACATGCTCTCCGGCAAGTAAACGGAAGGATACATTTCGAAACAATACCCGATCGCCAAACGTATGCGATAATTGCTCAACAGTCAACAAACTCATTTTTCTATATCTCCATTCCTGTATGCGCCTCATTAAAAGGATAGATGGCTCAATTTGCTCGTATCATTGTACCATAAAAATGTTTATCCATTATTTAATCTATGTAAGTTTCCCTGGAATGCGAAAGGGGCTGCCTCTCCAGCCGCTTGCGCAGCCGGGAGACAACCCCTTACCTATTGCTTTAAGTATTACTGATGACTTGTCGGATGCTGTGCAGTTAACGGAATTTGACCCTTGAGCATCCGGTTGATGTCACCCGTCAGCCTCAAGTAGAAATCCGAGGATACCGCAACGCCATCGGCATTCAGCGTCAGGAAATATTGGTTGGCCGGAATCATCGAAGAATTCTCAGCCGCCTTAGCGATAGCTGTACCTTCATCGTACTCGTCGAACATGGCAACATAAGCCGTGTTAATGCCTAGGCTTTTCACGTTATACGCTTGACGCCACATGAAATCGCCGTGCAGCCGCGGAATTTGGTTCTGCGGACCGCCATGCAGGTTGTACCAAGAGAAGCCTGGCCACAGTACCGGCTGATAAGCGATGCCCAATTGATTCGTCATAGCCAAATCCTGCTGCATAAAATTGTTTTTGAAGTGATCCGCGCCAGCCTCGCCGCTGAAACGGCCCACATACCAAGGCGACAGCATGTCGAAGGACTGGTATACGCTCAAGAAGCCCGATTTGGAGTCTTCAACGCCCGTTCTCCAGTAAGTTGGCACGCCGCCAATTACGTAAACATTTTGATCCTTGAACCATTGAATAAGTCCAGCTGCCTCTGCCGCCGTACCCGGACGGTCCGTAAAGCCAATCCCCCAAATATTAACGACAATCTTCCCGTTCTGCTTCGCGTAAGCGGAAGAGGAAGTCAGGTTCATACCGCTCTGGATCTTGTTCGTCCAGTCATATTTGATATCGTTGACCCAGGTGCTAGCATTCATGCCTGAAGTGTCGTACATGACATAAAATTTGCGGCCATAGGTTTCCGCCGCATTTTTCACCTTAACCGCAACGCTGTCCCGGTTCGTACGCCAGTTGTCCGGCGATGTGCTTGCGCTTGCGCCAAAACGCTGCAAGGCTGCACCGTCAATGTTGTAGGTCTGCATCCATTCAAAATGCTTGTTGACCGTTTCCTGGTCATAGGACGAGAACAATTTTGCCTGCTGTCCGTTATTCAAGTTTTGCAGATTGGTCTGGTAAAGCTTCGAGTATTCTCTGAGGTCAGGATAGAGATCGAAATTGACGTTGCTGCCTGTACCTGGCGCAGAGCTGTTCTTGGACCAGTGGATCCAGCCTCCGTTCGGAGATCCGTCACCAGCAGCATTGAACCAGCCTTGGTACCCCGCAAACACTTTGCCTACAACATCTCCGCCAGTAGTCTGTGGTGTCGACGGATTAAAGCGGAACCAGTTGATGTTGAACAAATTGCCCGCTCCTCCTGTGAATTTCAGGAACAATGTCTGTACGCCAGTCGGGTTGCCGCTAACGGAGCAAGTCACTGTCGTCCAGTTCTGCCAGCCGCCTGTACCCGGTACCGTACAAGTAGCTGCAAGAGTACCCGTCAAGCTGCCCAAACGCACTTCAATGGCTCCACCGCTGGCATTGCTCGCCACTCGCGCATTGAAAGCGTTTGCACCAGTTCCGAAATCAACACCGTCAAATCGGAGATAATCACCATTATCGATAAACGCAACATTTTGCCCGCCCTCGCTCGAAGCCTCAAGCTGAATACCGGACTGTGCACTATAGCTGGACGCTGCAGTCTGCGTGAACGCCGATGCTGCCAGCGCGGATGACGGTTTTAATGCCATCGTCACCAGCAGCAATGCTACAATTAGCGCTGCGGCTAGCCATTTCTTATAGACTTGATTGTCAGATGCATGAATCATTTTTATTCCTCCTCGCTTTTAATAAGTGCATGCTTGCGTAGCGTAGCCTAATCTAGCTTGTCCTCCGTTTCCGAACGGCCGTCCGATTCTCCTTTCCTTGCAGACCCGATCTATTCGCCATTTTCTGACGAATTTCTTCAGCTGCCGCCCCAAAATCATACAAAATCTACGCGAGTGAGCCGACAACTGCCGGGAGCCTGTCATTATCATGTTCGTACATATTTCGCTAGAGGTATAGGAGACGATCTTGACTTTTACAGTCGAATAATATCCAGATTTTTGTATTTGAAGAAAAGAGTGCTGGAGCAGCGGCAGCGGATAAAACAAAGGCCGCTCCGCTTCTGAAAATCAGAGGCTGAACGGCCTTTGCTTCATCCTATGTATCGCTCGGAAGCCTGCATCCCATTTGCTCCACTTCCATTGCCATTTGGGATGAAGGTTCAATGAGGCTTCGCAAGGGCACTTCTTGTTCCTGCTCCGGCTGGTCGATCGGATAAATTCTGGCTGTCTCATTCTCCTCATTCACATGCTGAATATAAATCTGAACCCCATCGTATTCCACGTTCTCCATAATTGGCGACGCAGCAATTTCCTGTGCCCGCTGGATATTCATCTTATAATCCTCCTCCAATGCTGTTAATTGCCAATTACATTTTGTGCGCTAGAGGAAAGGTCTATACAGGGATTTATAAATATTCTTAGATAATTTAATGATTTTCTAATTTCACTAGTGTAATAAACATATTTTATATTCTTTTCAGTATCAATTGGATAAAAATATTTAATATGATAATATATTCAAAGCCATATATAAATTCATAGCACAGATAAACCTAATTACCCAATATATTTATTTTGAGGAGAAAAACTTGGATGAATAAGCTATTGAAACGGCTGATTGGTGCAACAGCCGCTATTGTTCTGCTTCTGAGCGTTATACCTTCCGCTCCTGCACGTGCGGAGCAGCAGATAGAACCAGCGATCGTTACAGACTATGAGATTCAACTCATTGGCGACAAGTCAACTTGGAATGCTTACCCTATAGTAAAAATCGGGAAAACCAATTACGCGGACGGTTACACTCGTACATCGGATGAGTATGCTTTTCCCGGCTTGAAGTTCAAGATGCCAAGCGTCGCCGGCCAGAATAGCAGCGACAGCTACAAGAGTAATGGGGACAAATTTATATGGAGCGCTTGGGTTTTAGACGAATATTATCAGAATGGCGATCATCTTTATATTCATATCTCTTATCCGGCAGGCGACAAGCAGCATGATCAACTGTTTGATTTTAATAGTAAAAATAAAACGATGAAGCTAGTTAAAAAGATGGTCAGCAGCGGCCAAAGCTATAACATACAGGTTTACCCGCAAGCCGAAATGTTTTCTGTCAAAACGGCGAGAGTATTAAACAAATTTGATATTTACAATATAAATACCGGGAAGCTGATTACGACTGCAGACTACGCCTTCCAGCCGTATCCTCTAGTAAGCGGGGGCACAGGGACGAACTTCAATCGAAAGCCTGCGAGCAATTCGCTCATTATTAACACCTATACGAATAACGAACTCAACAATTATGAATTGCTTCCTAATGGCAGCAAAAAACAGATTGAATATAAGCAGTCGAATTTTTTGGATGCAACAACGGGGTGGACCAATAAAGTTGGCACTATTGTTTATGGCAGTTATTACGATAAGGCAAGCAAAACTTGGTTGATTGGATACAAGACGAAATCAAGCAGCAGCTACAAGCCGCTGACTAAGAAAGGTACCGAGTCTCGGGTAGAATTTTCACCGAATTTGAAGTATATGCTGATTACCGAGTTTAAAAAAGATGCGAAAACCGGGAAACGAACAAATGAGTATCTAACCACTATTATCGATGGGCAGACGGGAAAAGTGCTGCGAACCCTTGCAGCCTACAATCGTAAATATGTTCATTTCACTTATAATTGGAAGTACGGAGATGAACTGGTAGAGCTTAGTTTCAATAGCTATGCGAGGGACGGCTATTTAAACCTTTCCACTGGCCTTTTTGTCAGCAAGTATCGAGAGTGGACAGACACATACGGCTCCTATTCGGGAGACTTCAGTAAGCTGCTGTCACCTGAACGAAGTCCTGAAATACTAGTGAATAATACGCTGCATGTGAATCTTTCAGCTCCAGGCGTATTTTTGGCCGATAATTATTTATGGTATGTAAGCGTCAGTGACTTTGCATCGAAGATCGGTGCTTCTGTGACGGTTTCGGATAAAAAGGTTATTGTGAAGCTGGACAATAAAGAGTTTACGGCAGATCCCAAGACAGTGATCACCTTCCGTAACCGCATGTATATCCCGATGCAGGATTTCCGCAAGCTGGGGTTGAAGCTGCAGCTAAACGGCGAAGAACATGTGAAACGTTATATGTATGATACAGCTTAAACAATATAGAAGATATGAAATAAACCTCATATTCCCTCTAATTTACGATGGTTAGAATAAAATCAAAGGCTGTTTAGACTCTGGAAAACAGAGCCTGAACAGCCTTTGTATAGTCTTGTGAAAGGTTAACCGTACTAAAGAACTCCAACTAGGCTGGCTTCGTTCGATCAGTCTTTCGAATCGCCGCTTTCCTTCGCTCCGCGTCCGAAATTCTCCTGATAGTAGCTTGGAGTGCAGCCCGCGTACTTCTTGAATATCGCGATAAAATATTTATAATCCTTGTAGCCTACGTCCGCCGCAATCGCATATACCTTCTCATCGCTGCGCTGCAGCAGCTCCATCGCCTTCTGAATACGGTAGCGATTCAGGAAATCGTTGAACGTGTAAGTCGTTTCACTCTTGAACTTTTGGTTCAAATACGTCGCACTGACCTCCAGCTTCTCCACCAAATCCTTAATGCCGATCTTTTCAGCATAGTGCTCCTGCACATATTGAATCATCTTCGATACGTATCGGGACGACTTCCCAGGCAGCTTAACGACCGAGGCCTGCAGCGATTCTCCGGAACCATTCCCTGCCGTCTTCATCGCCGCATATTGGCGCTTCATCTCCACCTGGCTCTTGGCGCGGTTCAAGGCTGCGAGCAGTTGCTCCTGCTCAAGCGGCTTAAGCAAATATTCCGTAACGCCCAGCCGGATGGCTTCTTTGGCGAGCCGGAACTCATCGTAGCCGGAGAGAATGATATAACTGCAATTGGCCTCATCTACGCTTCGCTCGATCATCGTAATTCCGTCCATCAATGGCATATTGACATCTACAATGACGACGTCCGGCCGCAAAGCTTGAATCTGACGAAGACCATCTTCGCCGTT
This sequence comes from Paenibacillus sp. NPDC058174, assembly GCF_042883865.1. Taxonomy (NCBI): domain Bacteria; kingdom Bacillati; phylum Bacillota; class Bacilli; order Caryophanales; family Paenibacillaceae; genus Paenibacillus; species Paenibacillus sp. NPDC058174. The sequence continues at coordinate 410,894 of NZ_JBHVUY010000004.1, read as the reverse complement.
CTCCGCTTCACCTACTACGATGCAGTCTGCCCCCACCCAGTCGAAGGTGAACCGCAGACCTTTGCGTATCATCTCCTCATCTTCCACCAGCAGCACCTTGAACATCCGCATCCTCCTTCAGATAAGGCAATACAAAAGTAACCGTCGTCCCTTCCCCTTCAACGCTGTCAATCTGAATACCGTAACGCTCTCCATACATGAGGACAAGCCTGCGATGCAGGTTATGCAAGCCGATATGTGGCGCGCGGTTATCCTGTGAGAGCATGATCGCACGCACTTCCTCCAGCCGTTCCATATTCATTCCGCCGCCATCGTCCTTGACCTCAATAATAAGATCGGCAGCTTTCACATAGCCAACCACCGTAATGGCAACAGACTGGCGCTGGCGATAACCATATTTGATCGCATTCTCAATGACGGGCTGCAGCATCAGTCTCGGAACGAGAGCAGCCTTAGCCGCTTCTCCTACCTTCTCCTGGTACCGAAGCCTGTCTTTAAATCTCATTTGCTGCAGCTTCATGTAGCCCGCGATATATTCCAGATCATTGCCAAGGACGACTTGGTCCCGTTCATTGCCAATGCTGTAGCGCAAGTGCCGGGAGAGCGTCAATACGATATCCTGAGCGAGCTTGTCGTCTACGACGATCGCATACCGCAGCATCTCCAGCACATTAAATATAAAATGCGGATGGAATTGCGACTGCAGATGCTTCACCTCGATAACCCTGCGCAAATCGGAAAGCTCTTCGTTCTTTGCTACAAGCTCATTCAAGCGACGCAGCATCAAATTGTACTGATTCGCAAGCGTCTCGAATTCGTCGCCTGTTCCGATATAGACATACGATTCCATATTGCCCGACTGCAGCTCCCTGACGGCAAAGGTCAGCTTGTCCATTGCGCGCGATTGGCGATTGGCGATAATCCGGGACGAATACCGGATCAATATCCATAGCAGCAGGCTGGCAAGGGCAAAAAATACGGCCAGCGATAAATAAGCAGCATGATTCCATTGCGCTGCGCTTAACGTGTATATTTTCCACTGGGAGGCAGGCACGTAGGTTTCCTTGCTATAGTATCGCCCTTTGTCGATCCACACATAGCCCTTCGAATCTCTAGCCAGGCTATACTTGTTCATCAGTCCGCGCGTCAGATTGTTCGTCGTAGCGATAATGTTATGATAAGAATCGGTGACGACTGCGATTTCATTATTTTGTACAAAGATCAGCTTCTGAAAGTCCTCTTCATACAGCTGATAAATCAGATAGCCGACTATAGCTTCGCCATGCCGGATCTCTTTGGCGAAGGTATAGGCCGTATAACGGTCATGAGAGAAGCGGAGATGGTTCGTCTCGGCCAGCGTAGACAAGCCTTGCCGGTACATTCTCCGGGCGATGGATTGCACCGCAAGATCTGTTGCATCGGAGCTATAATTGGCTGAGGATGCGAGCATATTCCCGTCCGTACCAACGATATGCATAATACTTTTTACCCGCTGCCGGTTGTTGAAGTCGTAGAACCGTTCGAACACCTCCGGGCCGTTGCGGCGCGACTCCACGAAGGAAATAATGGTGCCCAGCTCAGCAGCCACGTTCATCTCCCCAAGATAGGAAGCATAGACCTCCTCCACAGCCGTCTTGATCTTCTTGCCCGCATCCGTCGTCTGGCCGATCAGCAGCAGTCGTGAGTTAATCATCATAAATAATAGAAACAATACGAATAAAATCGATATCGGCACAAGGGTATGAAGCAGGAACATCCGGCGCAGCGAATCTTTGAAACTCCCTTTAGCCATCCCGTCTCCCCCTTCATGTGTTCTATTATCTTAGCCGACATTGCGGAATTGTGAAACAGCATCCTTTCGCCAAATGGACAAAAGGCCGGAACCCGCTTGCGCGAGCCCGGTCTGGACTTACATTGTCACTTCTTTTTTGCCTGACAGCTTGAAGAACAACAGCAAGGACAGGACAGTAATGGCCGTCAGCAATGTCGATAAGGCAGCCGCTACGCCGTAATTGCCGCGTACGACCTCCGTATAAACTGCAACGGTCATCGTCCGGGTGTTTCCGGTATACAAAATGATGGAGGTACTCAACTCCGTTATAATGCTGATCCAGCTAATGATCGCGCCAGCGAAGACGCCGGATATCATCATTGGAACCGTAATTTTGAAAAAGGTCCGCATTGTCGAAGCCCCCAGGCTGATCGCCGCCTCTTCGATGCTGTCATTCACCTGATGAAGGACGGCTGCGCTCGACCGGATCGTATAAGGCAAACGCCGGATGACAAACGCCGCGATTAGAATAACGGCCGTTCCGCTCAGTACAAGCGGCTGCTTGTTGAACGTAACCAACAGCGCGATGCCAAGGATGGAGCCCGGTACAATATAAGGAAGCATCGTGAACGTATCCAGCAGATTGGCAACGGCTCCTTTGCGCTTAACCGTAACGTAAGCGATCAGCACAGCAGCCAGCGTAATGATGACAATCGTAATACCGGCCATGATAAAGGTGTTATAGATGGAATCGCCCACCTTCGCGAATGCCGCACGATAGCTGTCCAAGGAGTAACCGTCGACGAAGATTTTACCCGACGTTTTCTGGAAGGACGTATACGCTACATACGCTTGCGGCATCATCGCCAGTATCGTGAACAGATAGACGTACACATGCGCTGCCACATTAGCGATACCCTTCAGCTTCTTAGGCTCGATTGGATTCAGAGCACTCATGCTGTAAGACTTGCGGTTCGCAACAAACTTCTGCAGCAGGAATACAGCAGTAGCGAACAGAACGACAATAACGCTGATCGCCGCGGCAAAGCCATCGTCGCCGCCAACCTCGCTAATAAATTCGTTGAAAATCAATACAGGTACCGTACGGAAGCCCTCACCGATCAGCATCGGCGTACCGAAATCCGCGAACGCCCGCATAAAGACGAGCAGGCCGCCTGCCAGCAGCGTTGGCGTAATCAATGGCACGAGAATCTTCCACATTTTGCGAAGACCGGTGCAGTTCATGCTTTCCGCAGCTTCCATAAGGGAGTTATCGACATTTTTCAGCGCTCCCGATACATACATGAAGATCAGCGGCGACAACTGCAGTGTCAGTACGAGCAAAATGCCGGAGAAGCCGTAAATATCAGGCATACGGAATCCAAATACATCAAAAACGAAGTTGGTAATAACGCCGTTGCGCCCGAGCAGCAGGATCCAGGCATACGCTCCGATAAACGGAGCCGACATGGACGAAATTAATATGAGAATGCGCACCGTTCCGCTGCCCTTGATTTTGGCAATGGTCATAATATAAGCAAGAGGGCCGGCCACCAGCATCGAAAGCACTGTGACACTTACCGTTACCTTTATACTGTTCCAAACGGCGTTCATATAGTAGGCTTTGCTAAAAAATTTAGTGAAATAAGCCAAGGAAAAATCGCCTGTTGTACCGTCAAAAAAGCTTTTAATTAACAGCATGAATAATGGCAATGCCAGAAAAATCATATAGCCTGCAAAAATAATAAACGTAATCAGCGACCAGATATCCCACCGTTTCATGCGGCCGGTCATAGCCCCGTCCCCCGATTCAAATTGCGCTCCCCGGAAGCGTCATACACATTAATAGTTTCCGAAAGGATAGCCAGACGAACCGTCTGTCCTATATTCACCTCATTATTAGCGGCCGATTGCTGAATAACTTCAACTTCCTGCCCATTGTCGAGCTGTACGACGAGATGTGTATTCAAGCCCAAGAAGACATTATTAACAACTTTACCCGCCAGCCCTCTGCCGTCCTCGGACAGTACAAACTCCTCCGGCCGGACAGAAATTCGGACCGCAACTGATTCTCCCGGCTTCACTTGCGCTTGCAGCGCCAGCATTGGCAGCGAATAATCGCGGCCGACCACTACGGAGGCTGCGCCATCCGCTCCGATCTCCAGCTTGGCGTCGATGACGTTCGTTCTTCCAATGAAGGTCGCAACGAATAAATTGGCAGGGCGCTGATAAATATCTCTTGGTGTGCCAACCTGCTGAATAACGCCTAATTTCATAACCGCGATGCGATCGGATACAGCCATCGCTTCTTCCTGATCATGCGTGACATAGACCGTTGTGATTCCTACTTCTCGTTGAATGGACTTAATCGCATTACGCATATCGACGCGAAGCTGCGCGTCCAGATTGGAGAGCGGTTCGTCCATCAGCAGTACGTCCGGATTAATGACGATAGCTCTTGCAAGCGCCACCCGCTGCTGCTGTCCGCCCGACAGATTTTTGGGCATTCTGTCTTTGTATATATCGATCTTGACCGTATTTAAAATTTCGCTGACTCTCCGCTGCTGATCCGATTTGCTCACCTTGCGGTTTTGCAGCCCGAACGCAACGTTCTCCGATACGTTTAGATGTGGAAAGATCGCATAGTTTTGAAACACCATGCCGATATTCCGCTTCCCTGGCGGGACGTCGTTCATTACTTTCTCATTAAAGGCTAGCGCTCCGCCTTCTATACTGTTAAAACCAGCCACCATACGCAACAACGTTGTTTTCCCGCAGCCCGAAGGACCCAGAAGGGTGAAAAACTCACCCTTCTGAATATCCAAGGAAAGCTCGGGGATAACCGTAGTGTCGCCATATTTTTTCACGATTTCTTGGAAGGATATCGCAACGCTCATGATGTACACCCGCTTTCTGATTAATCGATCATCTTCATTATTACTTCGCGATTTTTGTGAACAGGTCCGTGTAACGCTCTACGATGGCCGGTTTATTGGCTGCTACGTAAGCTACATCTTCTTGAATCACATTGATTTTATCGATTGGCGTCATGAAGTCTCCGATTGCAGCGTCCTTGCGGAGCGGACGATTTGTCGTTTCCTGTCCTAACGCATCTTGACCTTCTTTGGAGATGAGGAAGTCGATGAATTTCTTCGCATTCTCCTGGTTTTTGGAGCCTTTAACGATTCCCGCAACGGCATCCAGAAATACTGCGCCTTCCTTCGGATACACAACCTTCACGGGAGCGCCGTCCTTCACGTAGCTGACTGCCGGATCTTCATAGGTCAAGGCTACGACATATTCACCGTCGGCAACGCTCTTATGCGCTTTGCTGGAGCCGCCTGCAATTTTACCATCCAAATTCTCGAGCAGCTTGGCAACATAGTCCCAGCCTGCATCGGAGTCATAGTCTCCGCCCATTGCTTTGAGCATGTTCGTCAATTGTGCAAACGCCGAGCTGGAGTTGGCAGGGTCAGCCATTGCGATCTTGCCTTTCAGCGCCGGATTAAGCAGATCCTCATAGCCGTTAATTTGAATGTCGCCAGCCAGATTGGTGTTTACCAGCAAGACGCTGCCGTCTGATACGTACGGAGTCATAAAGCCTGTCGTATTGGAGTGGCCATCTATCAAGTCTTTATCGTTGGGCGAAACGTACTTTTCGAACAGATCGGCATTATCGTGAAACAGAGCGAACGCTCCTCCGAACATAACGTCTGCATAAGGATTCGATTTTTCCGACTGGATACGCTTGATCAGCTCGCCGCTTCCCGCCGATACCAGCTCTACTGTAATACCTGTCTGTTTCTCGAAGGACGGAATAAGAGCATTGATCATTGCTTCGCTGTTCGGCGTATAAATAACCAGCTTATTCGAGCTGCCTGCTGTGTCCGATTTGCCTCCTCCACATGCCGCCAGTACAGCCACCAACATTGTAAGCATTATTAACGTACTCAACCACTTTTTCATAACCCCTTCACCCCTCATCTGAATGTAACTTTATTTTATCAGTTTGTAAGCGCATTAAAATCCTATTATTCAACAGAATCATCTAAAATTCGCAACTAATTTACTCAACAAGTAACTATTCATAACATGAAGGTATCATTAAACCCATGAAAATCAGCGTTCTCTTGTCTATTATTTGTTAGCAAGCATGGAGGTAAACAAAAGAAAAAGCCAGGATCTTATGATCCGGGCTTAGTTCATGTAATTTTTTGTTATGTACTTATCCGCCGCTTATTTGAACGATATCTCTTGTTAATTACATTACGGACGATTCGCCTTGATTCTTGCGATCTCATCCTGCAGCCCTAAGCTTTCCATCTCGCTCAATATGGCTTTATCAATGCCGGATTCATGGTAAACGAACTGTTCCAGGTTTAAATGATAGTCCCGGAATAGCGCAAGCTTTGACGCATATGTAGCATTGTTCAAAAAGGTCTCCAATTCTCTCCTGCCAATATCCTCATCAAGCACAATTGTTGTATGCTGCCGCCCTGCATCCTCTGGATGCTCATTCAATATCCCTAGTTCATCTTGTGTCGGAACAATGATTCGCTCCTTTCGTTCGGCTCGCACTTTCTCCGAATACGTATATGGATCTTGAATGACAGGCGGATGCAGCCTTTCCTCCAGCCTTTCCCGCACTATCCGGCCGTTCTCTAAGTCCTCTTGCGTGCTTTCATATTCGGGTGCAGCGTTTTGTTCAAGATAATCTTGTTCATTCTGATATCCCATATAAAGCAAACTGGAATCGATCATGACAATACGAATAAATTCCCGGATGTTATTCGCAACGACTACAGCAGGCCGATCAAAATCCATAGGGGATACCAATACGATCGGTGCCTCCTCCAAATCTGTAACCATTCCGAAATCGGTCAAAAATCCGTAATGTGCCCCGTCCATCCCCGTCGAGCCGAACGCCACGACATCCATGGGCGTATTTAAATAGCCGCTATGTCCATCCATCGGATAGAAACCAAGTATATCGTCAGCACTTTTTCCTTCTTGCTCAAGCTCCCGATACAGCTCATTTAATGCTTGCAGCGTCGCAGACCGTCCGTACTTCCCGTAATTCACCTTTACACTCTCTTTATCCGATAGCTCTGATTCATCCTCATCGTACACATTCCATTCCTCATCATTATCATCTGTCTCTTCTGTAGAAATGTTAATTGTATGAGCATCTTCATCCCATGACACTTCAGTATCCGTAACCGACCCTAAATAATACATGGGTATATACAAGATGCCGTCCACGATCCGAAGATTTGACTCTTCCTTTAGGTGCAAATAGTGGGTTAAAGTAGCGTCCGGCGTGCGATAGGTAATCGTTATTTCTTCAGATGCCACCGCGAACTCCCAGCCCATTTGTTCTAGCGTATCCTTCATAGGCAAAAATCGCTTTCTCCCGTCTACGATAACCGGTTTGCTAGGCTTAATAAATTTGCCGTCAAATTTAATATGAATGGGCTGATCACCCGTCTTAATGTTTGTCATTTCAAAGTTTTGTTGTTCTCCATTGTAATAGATCTCTATAGAGCTTGGTTCTTTACTCATTAGAAAATTCGCAGCAAACCTATGCTCTACTTCATTATCATTATTGGCGTTGGCGTCATTAATGCGGATTTTCACACCCCCGTTAGCCTCGACTACTTTCATTTTAAATTTATTGTATAAGTTCTTATTATCATTTGGATTAAAGAATAACCAATACTCATATCTGGTTTCGCTATACTTTTCGTAGAGCAGGTGTATTCCTGTTTGTTCATTTAATTTAGCTTTCCAATTCGCAACGGTTACGTTCAATTGCTGGTCACTTTCGATTATCGTTGCTTTCACTTTGTTTTCACTTGAGTTTAAGAACATTGCTGCAGCAATACTAGACACAACTATAAAGAAAGCTGCTATTATGATTAGTTTCCTCAACGGGCCGTCTTCTTTCCCCCGCAATCGATGAGCAAGGCCTGCAGCGTGAATGCGCCCTTTCTCAGACTTCTTGCCCACCAATGCATAGGTAAAATGTAAACTATTTTAAAAAACAGGCGTCTGATTCAGTCTCAATTCCTCTTCATTTGTGAAGCCTTTATCCAGCGCCTCTTGCCGCAATGCCATGTAAAGCTCAGCCTTTGTAGCATTGATATAAGGAAGTACAAACAGGACACCAACGAATAGCGCAAGCGTGCCAAGTAAGATCCAGCCTAAAAAGCTTAAATCAATCACAAAGATATTAAATTTATGGCCCTTAGTCATCTGCCTGCTCAAATCTACCGCACGGCGATAGCCAATGTTCGGGTTATCCGCCAAAATGAACGGCACCTGGCTGTATGAGTAGGATTTGATGATACCCGGAATAACGAGGAGCAATGACCATAAGAAGGTCAGAAACGCACGCCAGAGCATCGTTTTCACAATATCCAAATATCTCTGTTTATTGAATGCATACATCAAATGATTAAGATTCACTTCCCGCTCTGCAGAGCCTTTGAAATAACGCATCGAGCCTGCCTCAAACGGAAAACCGAGGAAAATCCGAAAAGCAATGGCCAACAAAAAGATAACGATAAAAACGACAATGATAATAGCAAGAATCGGCCCGAGTATCGCCCACTCTATATCTCCGCCCATCCATTCGAAATCACGGGTGGAGCCCGATGATCCGAAGTTAAAGTTCGGAGGGCTGACGCTTCCGCCAAAAAATGCCAGTATAAAGCTGACTAAAAACGCCTTCCAATACGATGTCCGCAGCACCTCCTTTGCCCTCTTCTTCAACTCTTTACGATCCCACATTGACATCCCTCTCTCCTTATTACTTTGTTGTCCATCTTACAATAGATACCATAATTAATATAGTACTAGCATTCATAAATCATTCGTTTTATGTCAGCGAGAACTCCAAATCCGCCCCTATGTATTGCATGCAAGCTATAGGTTATATAGCCAATTTGGTATTGGATTGCAGCATTCATCACTGGTACATTAGTAGCAATATATAACCTATCTCATTGGAATAGTATGAATTTATAGGAAAGGAGTAGATCAAACGTTGCATGAGCTTGCTCCGATTTTGTCGATTGAAGGCGTCACCGTTGCCTTCAGAAGTCCCGGACAATCCGAGGACAGACTTGTCCTGAACCGTCTGCAGCTTTCCGTAGAGGCCGGGCAATTCATCTGCCTTCTTGGACCAAGCGGCTGCGGGAAGACGACGCTTCTCAATTGTGTGGCCGGCTTTCAGACTTATGCAGGCGATATTTACTTCAACGGCGCCCGGATCGAGAAGCCTGGGAAGGAACGCGGAGTCGTCTTTCAGGAATACGCTTTGTTTCCCTGGTTCACTGTTGAGCAAAATGTAGAATTCGGCCTGCGTGTGAATGGTGTGCCAGCAGCGGAACGCAAGGAACGAGCCCGGCATTATATTAGGATGGTGGGCCTTGCCGGCTTCGAGAAGCACTATCCGGGCAAGCTGTCAGGAGGCATGAAACAGCGCGCAGGACTCGCAAGAGTGCTCGCCAATGAGCCGGCCATGCTGCTGATGGATGAACCATTCGCGGCGCTTGACGAACAGACCCGCGAGAAGCTGCAGACGGAATTGCTGGGGCTCTGGGAGCAGCAGCGCAAAACCTGCCTGTTTGTCACTCACAGCATACAGGAAGCCGTTTACCTGGCCGATCGTGTAATCGTCCTGCAGCCGAACCCTGCACGCATCGCGCTCGACCTCCGAATTGACCTGCCAAGACTGCGGAACCGACATGATGAGAAGCTGCTTCAGTATCAAGCGCGAATAAGCGATATTTTGCGAGAAGGAGATACCCTCTATGGAGAACACCTTTCCATCATTACCGCATAAGGAGGTTCTCACGTCCCCGTCTCCGAAAAAGCGCTGGCAGCTCCCGCAAGGCAAAACGTGGACGCGTCTGTTCATCAAGCTATCCGGCATAGCTATACTGCTGCTAGCTTGGGGGCTTATCACCGGCCTTGGGTATGTTGTCCCGGCTCAGCTTCCCAGTCCGCTAGCGACGCTGCAAACGATGACGCACATGCTTCAGGACGGCTCGCTTATCCTCCATGCGATATCCAGCTTGAAGCGTGTCTTCTCCGGCTTTTTCGTTGCCTTTGCACTCGCGCTTCCGCTTGGACTGATGCTGGGCTCCTCCCGTTTGCTTCGGGATGCGATCAATCCTGTCCTAGAGCTGCTAAGGCCGATACCGCCGCTCGCCTTCATTTCGCTAGCTATTCTGTGGCTCGGAATCGATGAATGGTCGAAAATATCGATCATTATTTACGGCGCCTTCTTCCCGCTCCTCCTTAACATTACCGGAGGAATCAGTCAGGTTGATCCCGTACATATCCGGGCGGCACAATCACTTGGCGCCCGCAGAATTCATATTTTCTGCCATGTCACGCTTCGCGCCGCTATTCCGAACATGATGATCGGCATCCGCTCAGGAATGGGCATGGCCTTCATTTGCTTAGTCGGCTCCGAGCTGATCGCGGCGAACGAAGGCCTTGGCTTCCTCATTCAGGAAGGTCGGTACATGTTCAAAACCGATCAAGTGCTCGTGGGCATGATTACAATCGGCATCATCGGTTACTTTATCAATTTAGTCCTGACCACGCTGGAGAAAATTCTGCTGCGCTGGAAATAAATCATTTTTTTGGAGGCTATCGTTATGTCTATTATTCGTAAATCGCATTCTTCGCTTCTTATTTTCTTATTCATTGCACTCACTGTGCTGCTCGCAGCTTGCGGAGGCGGAAGCGGCAAGACGAATTCATCCCCATCGCCATCGCCATCGCCGACTGCCTCTCCTGCTCCTGCTGCGGAAGAAAAATCCGCCGCTACAGCCGCACCGACCGAACCGCCTAAGCCCGCTCTCGAAACGACCAGCCTGTCCATCGGTACAGCTCGTGATACGCAGCTGTCACCGCTCATCGTAATTGCGAACGAGGAAGGCTACTTTAAAGAAGAAGGTCTCGAGGTCAAAACCGAGCTGTTCGCGGCCGGCCCCGACGTCATCGCTGCTTTAGGCTCTAAGAGCATTCAGCTCGGCTCCTCCGGCGACATTCCGCCGATTATTGCCAAAGCGTCGGGTCTGCCGATTGAAATTATTGCCCAGCAGGCCGATATATCCGGTGTACAAACCTTAGTCGTCAATCCTGATAAAATCAAAACGCCAGCTGATCTGAACGGAAAGAAAATCGCCTTTGTACCAGGAACCGTATCTGAAGCTTTCTTCCTGCGCATCGCAGAGAAATACGGTCTTGATCTGAAATCGATCGAGTCGTTCAAGATCGGCCCGACGGAATTGCTGCCTGCCTTCCAGGCTGGCAATATCGATGCCTTTTCTATCTGGCAGCCCGTTGCTCTCAATGGTGTTAAGAAAGGCGGCGTTGCCCTCCTGACGGGCAAAGAATCACATGTTCCCGGCGAGGAAGGACCGCAGCAGCTCATTAGCTCCTACTCCATTCTGATTGCCCATAACGACTTTGCAGCCAAAAACCCGGAGACGGTAAAAGCGGTACTGCGGGCTTTGAACAAATCCGTCGCCTTTATTGAAGCCAATCCGGATGCGGCAGCCGAGCATATTGGCAAGACACTTGGACAAGACGCGGCCGATATCAAAACCTTAATCGCGCTCAACCATTACGCGCTTAATCTGACGCCGGAGCTGGTTACTGCACTGGAGAGCATCTCCAAGTTTTTGAAGGATAACGAGAAGATTAAAGAAGTGCCGGACTTCAAATCCTTCATCAATACCTCTTATCTGAAGGCCGTTACTCCAGAGCTGGTTACAATCCCTTAAATTAACGCTATAAAAAAAGTTCACCGCAGCCTTATCGGCAGTGGTGAACTTTTTTTGCTTGCCTATCGCTTAGCTTATGCCGGATCTACCACTTCCGGAGACACTCCTGCGAAGGTATAGAAGCTGGCATCAAACGGCGTTGGCCCGCCCGTCGTTACAAATCTGGCCGCTCCTTCGCCTGTGTACAAGTTGCGCGTACCATGGAAGATCCCCTGCGGCACATAGAGCAAATCGCCAGCTTCGAACGGCAGCCATTCCCCGTTCAAGTGAATTTCGCCTTTGCCTTCCACACCGATGAACAGCTCGCTGGAATGCGGGTGCTGATGAACGGCGAAGCTTTGTCCCGGCTCCTGAATACCGCAGTGCAGCGATAACCTGGCGCTGCCTGTGCCCGGCCAGAACAGGAAGTTCATATTCGCCGGATTCTCAATCGTCTGCGACGGATCATTGCCCGTAAAACCTTTCAACTGAGTCTCGTCGTTGTACAGATGGTTGAAAAGCCTCGGCTTGGATGCGATTGGCGAGCCTTCAGGCAGCACCGTCTGCCAAATGTACACTGTAACTTCCTCGTCTTGATCGGCCTTTACTTCATAATCGGAGCCGGACGGCGCGTACAAGGCGGAAACTGGCTCCAGAGCGCTCGTTGCATCTCCGACACGTGCACTGCCCTTCCCTTTCCATATAACCCCTACCACTTCTTGAGCTTTCCCTTTCTCACAGCTGGTCCAAGTGCCGCCTGGTTTAATCCGGACGACCAGCCCTTTGACCAGCACCGCTCCCTTCTCTTCATTCACAGGGATGGCGACCAGCAGATCACCGCGGTCCTCCCAGTTCAATTCCGAATACCTAATTACCGCACCGGATGTTAATGAATTTGCTGCAGTTGTCATCGTTACTCCTCCTCTTGAAAATAGTTATATAGGATGGGGCGGCAGGCGGGATCACCCCATCTGCCACCCCACTGCTCCCGCTCTTGCCGGTATGCTCAGACCAGCATTCCATAAGGGCTTCCCGCCGTTTGTGCGAAGGCATTGGCCGTCTCTCTCCGCAGGGAAACAGGCTGACCAACTTCCTCGCCGAATTGCCCCCGATCGTAGACCACTTGCCCTCTTACAATCGTCACTACGGCTTCTCCTTCAAGCTCGGCCCCTTCATAAGCCGACCAGCCGCTGCCCGACAGCACATGCCCCTCAGTGAAGGTCCACTTCTTCTCGTCATCAATAAGGAGAAGGTCGGCATCCAGCCCGACTTCGATGCTTCCCTTCTGGTGATCAAGGCCGAAACGAGCCGCTGGCCCCGCAGCAAGCAATTGGGCCACCGCAAGAAGCCTCTCTTCTCTGCTTAATGAAGGGAGATACCGCTTCAATCCGGTTAGTAGTACAGGCAGCAACTCCTGAACACCCGGCAAGCCCGGCGGCGCATCATGGAAATCAAAGCTTTTCTCCGCTTTGGAATGGGGTGCATGATCACTGCCGACTGACGCAAGCGTGCCGCGGGCAATTGACTGCCAGAGCCGATCCCGGTCACGCGGCTCCCGGATAGCAGGACTTAGCTTGGCCCTCGTCCCGAGCTCCCGCGCACTTGCATGATCGAACCATAATTGATGGGCGGTCGTCTCGTATGTAACGGGATATCCCGCCTCCGCCGCCGCATCCAGCAGCTCCGCCTCCTCAGCTGACGATACATGCAGTATATGAACCGATGTGCCGTACTTGCGGACGAACCGGAGCGAGCGAGCAACGGCTGTTATCGCTCCAATCCGCGGATAGACCGATTCGTATTCCGTCAAATCGGAGGGCTCGCCGCGAGACTGGCGGAACAGCCGAAGCACAAAGTCATCCTCCGCATGCAGCGTCAGCGGAATTCCCTTATCCGCCGCCAGCCGGAAAATATAGTCAAGCTCCGCCTCGTCATCAATAATGTGCTTAGCAGTCCGGTGTCCGGTAAGGAACAGCTTAATGCTCGCCGCTTCTCCTCGTTCCAGCGTCTGAAGCGCCTCTGCCTTGCCCGGCACAACCCCGATATGAAAGCCGTAATCGACATAAGACTGACCTTGTACGAGAGCCGACTTTTGCCGCAGCTTATCTACGGTATCCGTGTACGGATTCGTATTGGGCATGTCCAGCACCGTCGTCACACCGCCCGCTGCAGCTGCCTTTGAGGCGGAGTGCCAGTTCTCCTTATGCTCATAACCCGGTGTCCGGAAATGAACATGCGAATCAATAAGCCCCGGCAGCACATACCGCCCCTCTGCGTCGATCGTGCGATCCGCCGCTGCTTCTTCGTCTTGCCGCAGCAGCTTTGCGATCTTTCCGTCCCGAATACCGATCTTGCCTTTCAAGATGCGGTCCCGGTAGACGATACGGGCATTGTCGATCACAAGATCAAATGCAGCCCCGCTCATGAAATCAGCTCCCTTCCAATAATTTCACGAGCCAGCCGGTTTACCGGCCCCATTAGCGAAACAGCCCTTGCATCACGCAGCAGGCGTTCGATTTTTTTGCCGCGCACATATCCGGAGCCGCCAATGATCTGCTGAGCCTCGCGGACAATATTTTCGCTGGATTCCGAAGCGAAGATTTTGGACTGGTAGGCAATCTGGCTAAGCCGGTCGCCTCCCTCCTTTGCCCCAACCTTCTCAACCAGCGCGCGAACCGCTTCGAGCTGCATATGCAGCTCGGACAAGGCGGCCTGCAGTACCGGATTGCCCTGCTGCCCTCTGGCCTTCACTTGCTCCAGCGCCAGCTTGTAGGCCGCCTCGCTAATCCCGAGCGACACGGAGCCCAGCGTCAGCCCGCATTCGCGAATGCAGTTAATGACGGCCGGCGCTCCGCCAAGCGGGCCGATGACCTGCTCGCTTGCTACCTCGCACTGATGCAGATTAATAAACCCCGTCGAGGAGCCGCGCATACCGGATAGATTCGTATCGGCATTCGCGGTAATGCCCTGTGTAGTCTCTATTAGGAAAAAGGATTGCCCCGAATTGCCGTACAGCGAGCCGGAGTCGCCCGTACCCGTCTGGACAAGCACCAGATATAAATTAGCCAGTCCGGCCCCCGTCGTGAATGACTTCACGCCTCCAATTATCCAGTTGCCGTCTAGTGTGCGATCTGCAACTGTCGAAATATTCTGTTTATTTGCACCGGCACCTGTCTCTGACCAAGCCGATGCAGCCAGCCATTGCCCGTTTGCGAGCTTGGGCAAATATTCGGTTCGCTGCTTCACGCTGCCCCATTCCAATATGCGGGATACAACCGAGAAATGCTGAAAGACGATAATAGCGATTGATGGATCTACTTCCGCGATTGAGGCGATCAGCCTTCCGGCAAATAAAGAATCATAACCAAGACCGCCGTATTCCTCCGGCACCAGACTGCCCAACAGACCGGATGCCTTGAGCGCATCAAGCGACTCCTGCTGCGTCCGCCCCGTTTCATCAGCCAAAGCGGCGTAACGGTCCAGCTCTTCCAACAAAGACTCTATGCGTACACCTTGCGTTGCCACTCCCATTCGTATGCTCCTTTCTTAAACGGTAACGCCCCAAGCAGACGCACGTTTTTCTCCGAAATGCTGCTGTATAGCAAATGGTCGGATAGCTTGCCGCCCGTCGTAGCCGTCGAGATATAGGTGCTTCCGCCTTTCGTACTCACCCTCAGACGATAACCCGCGGCTAGCGTATCTCCGATCAGCCGATGAACGATAGTCCCTTCAATAGCAGCGGCTGCGCCAATGCAGGCTGCTCCAGTCAGCGCAATCGTCGGATGCCAGGACGGTATCGATACGCCCCTGAACGCGATCACACCCGGTTCATAGCTGGCAATAGCCGCTACCTTCGGAAAGACGCCATCCGGGTTCCACCCCAGCAGCTGCGCCGCAGAGCGGCGGATCGCTTGCAGACGCACCAGCGTGTCCTCTCCCGCCTCAAATAACGCTTGCTCCGAATGAATATCGAGCTCCGCGGCATTAACGAACACATACGGATTGCCGGAGGATGCGAGCGATACTTCATAGTCTCCATATTCCGTGGATAACCGGTTCGTTAATGCGCCGGATGGCAGCAGACTGGAGAGCGGCGTCTCACCGTCCACGATGAAATGCGCCGTGCAATTCATCCCGGAACGAACCGCATGGTCGACCTCGCAGACGAGGGAGTCGCCGACATTTTCCACGTATACACGTACGCGTAATCCCGGGCTTGCGCTTGGCAGCCAGCCCCACTTCATCGCGACCTGAATCGCAGCCAGGATGGAATGACCGCAGCTGCCCGAATAATCGAAAGTAACAGGATTGCCCGGTACCAGCTGGAAAAACAAATAGTTCAGGTCGTACATCGGATGCTTGGACGGACGCAGGACGACATATTTGGAGATCAGCCCGTAAGGCCGCTCTTCATCATCCAAGTTGTCGCTAATCTCCTTTAGAATTGGAATAATGGCTTCAGGCGAAGCAGGCAGCTCCGTTCCATCAATAATGATGGAGGATGACACACTCCCCTCAGCATGCGCCAAATACGTTTGCATCGGAATCACCCCTCAAACTGATATTGCTTGGAAGAACCAATTTGAACCTGATATTGACTAATCCATAGCTGGAAAATAACGAGCGACCACAGCGTCAACGCCGTCTTGCCGTCAGGCTGAGTCGCCTGCTTGTGCAGCAGCTTCTCTACCGCTGCCGGACTGAACAGATTATGTCTGCGCAGCGTGTCCCGGTCGAGTACCCGCTCCACTGCCTCGAAGAGCGGAAGCCCCTTGCGCATCATGGCATCGATTGGCAATGTGAACGGCTGCTTCTTCCGGTTCAGAATCGCATCCGGCAGTTGCCCTTCCGCCGCCCGGTACAGCAGGCGTTTCACTTTTCCTTCGCCGATCCGCCAGTCTACAGGCAGTTTTCCCGCCAAATCCAGAATGCGCGGCTGGCAGAAAGGAACCCGTACTTCTACGGAATGCGCCATGCTGAGATGATCGACACGCCGTAAGTGATACGAAGGCAGCCGGTACTCCCGCTCGAAATCGAGAATCGCGTCCAGTCTTCCCTTCCGGTGATGCGCAGTCCGCAGACTGTCCGCAATTTGGTCACCGATCGATCCGTTATCCTGTATAAAAGCGCGGTAATCATCGCTGTACAGCTCCTTGCGCAACTCCGGCGAAGCAACACCAAGTGATGCGACATAGGGTTTAATCCAGTCATGCGAGGACTCTGAAGCCTCCAGGAACCGGTCGTAGCCGGCAAACATTTCATCCGCTCCGTCGCCGGATACCGTCACCTTGAACCCGGCTTGATGAACCGCCTCGAACAAAGCGTAGCTGCTCAGCGTGATGGGATCGGCATTCGGCTGCCCCAGCCGCTCTGCTACAAGCGGCAGCAGCTTTTCAAAGTCACGCGGATCGACCAGCACCTCATGATGCGTCGTCCCGTACCGCTCTGACACTTGTCTGGCATAGATCTTCTCGTCCAGCGGCCAGTCGCCTACGTAAGATAAATTAAAGGAGTGGATGCCGGCTTGTCTCTGGCTTGCCAATGCGGTTACAAGACTGGAATCCAATCCGCCGCTGTTAATTGTGGACACAGGTACGTCTGCAAGCAGCAGCGCCTGCACCTCACGGTCAAGCTGTCCCCGCAGCGATAGAGCTGCGGAGCTAAAGTCACTGCCCAGCGGCTCCGAAGCGAGCAGCGTCTTCCACCGGCGAAGGGACGGCCGCTCACCCAGCCTTGCTTGCAGCAGCGAGGATGGCGGAAGCGCATATACGCCGTCAAACAGCGTCCGCTCTCCGAATACCACCTTCGTCGTCAGATAGAAATCGACGCCCGGCAGCCATAAGCTTGAAGGTACCTTGCCGAATGCCAGTAAGGACGGGAGCTCCGACGAGAAGTAAAGCGTTGTATTCCCTTCATCCCAATAGTAATACAGGGATTTAATGCCGGAAGGATCCGTTGCCAGGGTGAGTACAACCCCCTCCCGCAAATCGATGACTGCAATTGCGAACATTCCGTCGAGATAACGGACAAAATCCAATCCGTATTCCGCATATAACGCAGGCAGGATCGAACCGTCGCAATGATCCGTGAACGTATAGCCTTTTGCCTCCAGCTTGCCTCTGAGTTCCCGGTGATTATAGATCTCGCCATTCAATACGATGCGTATTGAATCGCCAAGACTGTAAGGCTGCTCGCCGCCATCAAGTCCGACGATCGCAAGCCGGTTATTCCCGATCGCCCAGTTTCTCTCTGCCCATACCGATTGCTGATCGGGCCCGCCTGCCAGCTGTTGATCGGAGACTGCCTTCAATCGCCCGGGATCGACATCCTCATGACCGATATATCCGAATATTCGGCACATCCTAACCACTCCCTCTGTCTTTATTCATTCAAACCAATAAATCCGGCCTGCATCTCCCCTTTCCAGTCTATGATTTTACAAATTGTTAGTAATTTAGTATTCTGGAATGTTTTACAATTTAGACTGTACTCTCCCGCTTCCCAGCCGTCCAATATTACTTATCCAATCAATCGTATTCTTTAGAAGCTATCGTTCCGACTTTAATTGACAACGAATGTCGAATCCTCTGCCGGATAAGTGAACGAGGAGACCTCCCCTTCGAACAGACGGACGACAATAAATTGCGGCCGTTCCGACAAACGGAAGGCATGCGGCCTGTGAGCGGGCACCACGACAACATCGCCGGGCAATGCCGTCAATTCAAAATAGCCGGTTCCCGCTTTGTCTTTTATCGTGAACACGCCTGCCCCTCCAAGCACAATCCGCACCTCATCATCCAGATGATAATGAAGCGAGCCGAATTTCTGCAGCATATCAGGAGTCTGCTCCGACAGGATCACAATATCCCATTGCTTGTAGCCCTTGCGCTCGGCAAAATCCGCAATCGAAGATTCATAGATGCGAAGCAGCCCGGCTTTCTCCTCCTCCGTCAGCAGCAGCCGTTCCTCATATGAGGATGGAGTAAGCTGCTCCTCCCACCTTTCGTAATAGACACCCTGCTCCTCCAGAAAAGAACGTAATTGAATTTCCTTGCGCGTCTCTAATCCGCCTAGCAATCGCAACTCAGCCATATAATTCCTCCTATTCCAATTTGAATTGTAAACTATCATAGTTGGAAATTTTTACCCTGTCAACCAAAAATATAAATGATAGTTTGGAACCAATATGTTCATAATTTCCCGTCTATAAAACCTATTAGGAAATTGATATTGGAAGTTTTTTTCAATCGCTCGTTATAATACTAATAAACCCGGAATAGGTGGTTTTAACATCATAAATTTAGGATATGGAGCGTGTGACCCATGGGTAAAAATGTTTTGTTCATTAGCGGAAGCCCTCGTGCCGGAGCCAATACCAAGGCCGTTGTTAATGTCGTGTATAGGTTGCTGAGGGATAAGCAAGGCAACTCGCAGCTGCTGGATCTTCACCGTCATGTACTGCCTTTGTTCAACGGAGATCCCGCTCAGCAGGAGCTGGATACCGTCGCTCAGCTTCAGAAGCTTGCGCAGGAGGCCGACGCTTTCTTTATCGTCACACCCGAATACCATAACGGGATCAGCGGCGCATTGAAGAACGCGCTGGATTTTCTGAACAGCGATTATTTCAAGGGCAAGCCCGTTGCCATAGCGGCTGCTGCTGGGGGCGGAAAAGGCGGAATCAACGCGCTGAACAACCTGCGCCTCGTGCTGCGCGGCCTCCAAGCCAATGTGCTGCCCGCCCAGTTTGTTGCCGATCCGGGCCACATTGATCAGCACGGCATCTATATTGACGAAAGCGGCGTTCAGACGCTTCAAGCGCTCGTTCTGGATCTCGCATCCGCCCTGCAGACGGAAGCCCGCGTATGACAGCGGACTCCCATCACCGTATTGCCAAAGAGGCGAACCGCTCGTGAGAACGCTGCTTGATTCGCTTCAATGGGCTTTTTTTCTGCTGACAGGCGGCCTTGTGGCACCCATTGTCGTGGCGGCGGCCTTTCAGCTATCGGATGCCGAGACGATTAGTCTTCTGCAAAGAACGCTGACCGTCATCGGCATCTCCTCCCTGCTGCAAGTAACGCTGGGCCATAAGCTGCCGATTCTGGAGGGCCCTGCCGGCGTATGGTGGGGCGTCTTCATTCTCCTTGCAGCCAACCTTACGCCGGGGGCGTCCGGCACCGTGCTTCTTCGCCAGATGGAAATGGGCTTGCTGCTGGGCGGGGTCATTATCTTGCTGCTGAGCGCTTTTCAAGTCATCCGTTATTTGAAAAAGTTGTTCACGCCGGTCGTTACCGGCACTTATTTGCTGCTGCTCATCTTCCAGTTCAGTTCTCCGATCGTGAAGGGTATTCTTGGCGTCGGCTACAAGGACCCTTACATCCATGCGAGTATTGCAGCTCCCGCCATCGCGACTCTGCTGCTGACTTTTCTGTGCGGCCGCAGCAAGACGGCTTGGCTCCGCAACTACTCCGCCCTGATCGGAATCGCCGCGGGCTATAGCTTATTCCTGCTTCTTGGTCACATTCCTGCGCTGCCTAAGCTGCCGGATACGGCTGTGCTCATCCCCCAATTATTCGCCTGGGGCAAGCCGTTGTTCGACTCGGGCATTACGCTCACGACGCTGGTCATCACGCTTCCGCTGCTGATTAACATGATTGCAGCCATCGTTGTCATGGAGAAAACAATCGGCCTTGAGCCCGCAGATCGCTATCGCCGTTCCGGCATTGTCATGGGCATCAACCAGATGCTGTCCGGAGCCTTCTCCGCGGTAGGCTGCGTGTCCAACTCGCATACTGCCGGCTTTGTCGCCTCTACACGCATGACTAGGAGACTGCCCTTTATGATCGGCTGTCTGCTGTTGATTATTGCCGGCTGTTTCCCGTTTCTAACCGCGGCGCTTGCGTCCGTGCCTGTGCCCGTAGCATTCGCCGTCATCTTTTATTCCTTCGCGCATCTGCTGTCCGCCGGACTGAAAGAGCTTGGCGCGATTCTGCAAAATGAGAAAAAGCTGACCATTGTGGCGTTTTCATTGTTCGCCGGAGTCGGCAGCATGTTCATACCTGCGGCAAGCCTTGCTGTACTTCCGGATGTGCTGAAGCCGATTTTGAACAATGGACTGGTTGTTGGCGTACTAGCATCCATCGTGCTGGAGCAGGCTTGGCAATTCAAAGACTCGCTGTCATCAGGCTCCGGCTCCCGCTTCGGCTCTTGGAGACGCAAGCAATCCCCTATCGAAAGGAGCACCGGCCATGCCGTTAACGATCAAAGTGTACTCTGATTATGTCTGTCCATTCTGCTTGCTCGCGGACGGCGAGCTGAAGGCAGCGGCGGCGGAACGGGACGTAACGATTGAGCATCTGCCCTTCGAGCTTCGGCCCTATCCGGCGCCAACTCTTCGTCCCGAGGACGGTTATATGCAAGCAAGCTGGAGCGAAAAGGTTTATCCGATCGCGGAGCAGCTCGGCATTCCGATTCGTATGCCAACACTCTCACCACAGCCCTACACGCATCTGGCTTTTGAAGGCTATCAATTCGCGAAGAAAGCGGGCATCGGCGAAGCCTATAATTCGAGGATGTATAAAGCTTTTTTCATAGATGGCCTGGATATCGGCGATATCAGCGTGCTGACAGAGCTAGCCGAGGAACTGGGCTTGAATGGCCCAGAATACCGTGAGGCTCTGGAGACCGGCGCCTACCGGGAAGCGCATAAGCAGGCGCTGCATCACGCCTTATATGAAGCCAATATTACAGCTGCGCCAACTTACGTGATCGGAAAAACAACGGTTAAGTGGCTCCTATACAAAGAGCAATTTCTCGAAGCGATCGATGCAGAGTTAAAAAAACAACGGCTGGAGCAATGGAGCACCGGCATTAGCTGCACCATTGACGGCTGTATCTAATGGATGGAGAGGAGAATTATTTATGACGTTAAAGCTTCAAGTCTATTCAGATTTCGTATGTCCTTATTGTATTCTTGCCGAAGGCGAGCTGGAGGCTGCTGCTGCTGAAAAAGGAATCGAGGTTGAATATGTGCCCTTCGAGCTTCGACCTTATCCGACGCCAACTCTGCGTCCCGAGGGCGAGTATATTACGAAGGACTGGAAGGAACGGGTCTATCCAATAGCCGCAGAGCTAGGCATTCCGATCGTGAAGCCGCCTTTCTCCCCTCAGCCGTATACGCACCTGGCCTTCGAGGGCTATCAGTTTGCTATCGAGCATGGCAAGGCGAAGGCCTACAATAAGCGGATGTATGAGGCCTTCTTTCTGGAGAGCAAAAACATCGGAGAAATCGATGTGCTGACAGAGCTGGCAGGCGAGGTTGGCTTAGATAAAGCCGCCTACCGCAAGGCGCTGGAGGAGCGCACCTACCGCGAGAAGCATCGTGAGGCGCTGCACCATGCTTATTATGTCGCCAACGTAAGCTCGGCGCCTACCTTCATTATTGGAGAGACGGTCATTCGGGGCATGGCGTTCAAGCATCAATTTCTGGAAGTCATTGAGCGGGAGCTGCAGCGGGAATTGGAATCCGCAGCGGGATAAATACAAAGAAGCAGGAAGCGAGCATGCTGCGCGCTTCCTGCTTCTTTATTTGCTGAACCTTAATATTATATTGATGAAAGTTATTTCTAGCTGACTCCCCGCCAGCCCTCAGACCTGCTTACGGCGCTTCTGCTTCGTCCGCACAAGCGTCCCTGCTACTTGCTGAGGCTGTTGAAGCAGGTTCAATATCGGGCAAGCCAGCTCGACAGCCTCATGGAGCGCCGCCAGCTCTTTAGACGAAGCGCTGGACTCAATGCGCAACGTGTACGCAATATTGTGAAGATAGACCGGAATATGCTCGTAGCCCGGCTTTCCCGCGAGCGGATGCATATTGCCCGTAACCTCTACCTCCACAGCTTCGAGCGGCACGCCGCGCTCCGCCGCTTGAATCAATGTAATATGCGACAGGCAGCTCCCCAGAACGCCAAGCTGCAGCTCAGGCGAGCTTGCCCCGAGCTGATGTCCCGCAAGCTCAGGGCCGCTGTCGCTAATGATTTGAAAATCACGAATCCGGATTTCGCGCACACCGCTTCGTCCAGCGACACGAATCCCAGCCTTCAACTGTTGAGGAGCTACCTCCCTCTCCTGAACCAGCCGCAGCTTACGAGCGTCCAGCGCCGATTTCTTGTCCTGCAAATAATCCGTTATCCCGCTCATCCCTCACACTCCTCCTCCGCCATCACCCGTTACACTTCATGACCGTACGGGCGGTTGACCTTTTTCTCCATAGCGCTTTGAATATAACCATACACAATGGCGGCCAGCCAATACAGGATAGCCGCCGCCAGGAACGATTCCAGAAACTTGTACGTATCGGCCGCCATCAGCTTGGCCTGTGCCATCATCTCCGTTAAGCCCAGCGTGAAGCCAAGTGAAGTTTCCTTCACAACGGTCACGAAGGTATTGCCGAAGGATGGCAGTGCAATGCGAAGCGCCTGCGGCAGAATGATCCGCCGCATGCCCTGCCAGCGGGTCATCCCGATAGACTGGGATGCCTCCCACTGGCCATATTCGATGGAGCGGATCGCCGCCCGGATAATTTCCGCCAAATACGCCGCGCAATTCATCGTAATGCCAATTACCGTGGCCCAATATGCATTGATCTCGCCGAAGGCGGGAATTAATTGCGGCAGCCCATAGTACAAAATAAATAATTGCACGAGCAAAGGCGTTGCCCGGAAAAAGGAGATATACACCTTCGCCAAGGGCGCGAGCAGAAACAGCTTGCGCCGGATCGCCGTCTCCAGCACCAGTCCCAGAACGAGTCCGAACAGCATCGAGAGCACAGCGATCGTCATGGTCAAATACATGAATTGCAGCAGCCGGGGAAGCGCCGACAGCAAATATACCAGATCAAACATGGATGGTCTTCGCCCCTTCCAGCACTATCGATATCAGTTATCCGGATTGGTCAAATCCTGCGTAAACCATTTTTTCGAAATCTCGGCCAGCTTGCCGTTCTCGCGAAGCTTCTTAAGCGCATCATTCACCTGATTAACCAATTCCTTATTTCCTTCATTATTCAGGAACGGGTTCGCGGCAGGTATCGTCGTCAGCTGCTTGCCGCCCAGTTGAAGCGGCAGCTTCGTTTTATTAATCGTGCCAAGCGCAGATGCCTTCGTTGCAAAGGTTGCGTCAATACGCCCGATGGCGACGTCCTGGAAGCCTGCTTCTGCGGTCTCGTAGTTGACGATTTCGATTTCCCCGTTCTTATCGAATTCCTTAACCAGATTGGCGAAGTTGGTGCCCGACTGAATGCCGATCTTTTTACCCTTCAAATTTTCCAGCGACTGAATGGCATCATTTCCTTGCTTCACAACAAGCTGCGCACCGGAATACACATAAGGCTCACTGAACAGATACTTTTTCTTTCTCTCCTCGGTTACGGCGATGGAATTGGCAATCGTATCGATTTTCCCTGTATCCAGCAATCCGAACAGACCGCTGAATTCCGACGTCTTCCATTCCACCTCGTAGCCTGTCAGCGCGGTGATCTCCTGCCACAAATCGACTTCAAAGCCTTCCAGCTTATTCGTCTCTGTATTCTGGAACACGTATGGATAAAAACCTCCCGTCGAGCCGATGACCAGCTTTTTGCCTGCAGCAGCCGTGGTCGCCTTATCAGTTACCTTCGCCGATACCCCCGCCTTTTCCGATTTCTCTCCGCATGCCGTCAACACCAGGACGATAGCCAGCATGAGCAACGCTACTGCCTGTAAAGCTCCTCTTTTCTTTCTGTACATGTCCAAACACTCCTTCAACTGTCATTTTGTCGGCCCTATCCGCTGCGCAGCCCGTTCGGCTTATTCTCTACCGGACTGCGTCACAGCTAGGGCACCCCCTACGTTTCACAGTTAACCTATGAATTTAATGGGTATTTAGGCCGCAAAATGATTATAAAGGCGCACTTCCTTCCGCTTCCAATACCAAAATCGATATTACTTTAATAATTCTAAGCCTATAATGGAGCGAGAACTCTCCCCAACCGCCGTCGTACTAGCCAACCGCTGCTGCAGCTTATGGAAATATTCAATGACATAAATTCGGAAACGCTCAAAGCTTGGCGACAGCTCCTGCCGCTCCGACCAGGTCAGACTGATCGTACGGAAGCAGTTCGGGTCCGCGATCCGCACCGATACCGTCGCCGGGTCCGTACTGTCCATATCCCACAGTGCAGGAACGAAAGCAGCGCCGATGCCCGCACGGACAAGCTTATGGAGCAAGGCGGGGTCCTCTACTTCAAAAATCACGTTAGGCGAAAATCCCGCTTTGAGGCAAAGCCCATCCGTCGCATCCCGCAGCCCGAAGCCGGCTTTCAGTCCAATAAAGGCTTCCTTCTCGAGCTCGGCCAAATGCACCGATTCCCTTGAGGCAAAACGATGTCCAGCCGGTACGAGCAGCCTCAGCTCTTCGGTGAGCAGCGTAATGCTAGTCGTATTCGGCAGCTCGATTGGCGGAGCAGACAAGCATAGGTCGATTTCCTTATCCTTCAGAAGCTGCTTCATTGAATTATAGCAGCCTTGCTGAAACCGGAATCTCGTTTCCGGATGCTTCGATACGAATGTCGCCAGCATTTCCGATACCATCGGCAAATGAATCGAGGCTACCGTAATGACTTCCTCATATCTGCCGGAAATCCGCACTGCCTCTCGCTTCCCTTTCTCCAGCTCGCCGAAGGCGCGCTCCACATGCTGTAAGAAAACTCTTCCTGCTTCATTAAGCCGAATATTGCGTCCAAGCCGGTCGAATAACGCAACGCCCAGATCCTCCTCCAGCCTTGCAATCGTCTGGCTTAAGGACGGCTGCGCAATGTTCAGCTCTTTAGCTGCTTGTGTAATATGCTCCCGGCGGGCAACCGTCTGGAAATACTTCAATTGCAACAGGTCCATTCTCCATCTCCTCTTCTCTCTTGAAATCGCCAGCAAAAAGCAAAAAAAGCCGAAGCAAGGTTGCTTCGAGCCTACAGAGGTCTGTTCGACTTATGATATGGAATCAATTGTATGATTTTATCATTAATCCCATTTTAGACATGTTGACAGAATTGGTCAATACAAAGTGTTATTTAGAAAAAAGAAAATGACAAAGACGCTTGCTCCGTACGCTTGAAGCGTGTAGGTCAAACGTCAATTTTAGTTGAGAAACAATGGTTACATGGATAAAAGCTAGCGAAGCGGTTCGCCCGTTTCCTCCACGGCTGCTGTCGTTGTTTCGCGCAGCGCTCGCCGGACGGCCGGCACAACTTCCGTTGCCAGCAGCTCGATGGAACGAGCCACTTTGGCGTAAGGTACGCCTCCTATATCCAATTGCAGCAAGTAGCGGTTGTGTCCAATCCGTTCATGCTGATACAGGATCTTTTCCACGATTTGCTGAGGACTGCCTACTGCCAATGCTTCATTGGCGCTAGTTGATTGCTCGAACTGCTCGCGAGATAGACGATCAGCCGGATTGCGTTTTTGCATAATATGCTCGAAGTAATTGGCGTGATACGGAAAATATTCATCCAGCGCCTGCTGCGAGGTTGGCGCTATATATCCGTGTCCGCATACAGCGATTGGGAGCTGATCCGGCGTGTAGCCGGCCGCCTGGCCCGCCTCCCGGTATGCCTCAGCAAGCGGCTTCAGCCGATTCGTATCGCCGGTAAGCTGAGCGAATGACAATCCCGTTCCAAGCCTGCCGGCACGCTCTGCACTTTCCGGCGTTCTGCCCACTCCAATCCATAGCGGGAGCTTCCCTCCCAATGGCCGGGGTGCGATTCCCGCTTCGATAAGCTCCGGGCGGAAACGGCCGTTCCAAGACAGCTTCTCCTGGGCATTAATTTGAAGCAGCAGCCCGATTTTTTCCTCAAACAAAGCATCATAATCAGCCAGCTCATAGCCAAATACCCGGTATGTATCCAGAAACGCCATCGCGCCGCGGCCGGCAATGAGCTCTGCTCTGCCGTCCGACAGCAGATCGAGCGTTGCGAAATCCTCGAACAGCCGCACAGGATCTGCCGTGCTCAGTACAGTCGTCGCGCTCGTCAGTTTGATTCGTTTCGTATGCCGGGCAATCGCAGCCAAGACGACGGGCGGTGCCGTCACCGCAAAATTCGGCGTATGATGCTCCCCCACCCCAAACACATCGAGACCGGCTTCTTCGGCAAGCTTCGCTGCCGCTATAATTTCCTCGAGCCGCTGCTTCGCACCGATCGGACGGCCGCTATGCGGATCATGGTTTAAATCACCAAATGTATATACTCCAAATTCAAAGCTCAACTTGCAACGCCTCCCTCTCGATCGCATGAACGGGTCCCCTCTATCTTAACGGGCGCCTGCGCGGGAACTCCAATATCAAATGACATATCGGATTCATAGGCTGGATCAATTAAAGCGATAGCGAACTTGATATTGGATTAAAGCGATTGAATCCCCCTATAATTACGTCAATAACCAATTAATCCTATGTGAATAAAATGAAAGGAGATAACTCCATGACCGTTTCTTTGCATTCCCCGGGCCGAATCAATAAGCTCCAGCTCAAAAACCGGCTCATTCTTGCCCCGATGCAGCAGCACAAGGGTACGCCGGAAGGCCATGCGACGGATTATCATGTCCAGCATTACGGACGGCGGGCAGCCGATGTCGGCCTGGTCATTATCGAATCCACTGCTGTATCCTCTGAAGGCCGCCTGTATCAAGACGATATCGGCATCTATTCCGATGCCCACATCGAGGATCTTGGCAAAGTGGTAAAAGCTGTACACGCTCGTGGTGCGCGCATCTTTATCCAGCTATCGCATGGCGGGCGCAAATCGCACCCGCTTCCCGATGAGAGACTCCTTGCTCCAAGCTCCATTGCTTTCAACGCGGAATACCGGCTGCCGTTCGCGGCCAGCGAAGCTGAGCTGGAGCTGCTGATTGATCGCTATCGCAAGGCGGCGCTTCGCAGTCAAGCAGCCGGGTTTGACGGCATTGAGCTGCATGCTGCGCATGGCTACTTGCTGCATCAGTTTCTATCGCCTGTTACCAACAGGCGCACGGATTCTTACGGCGGCAGCGTAAACAACAGAATCCGCTTCGTTCATCGTGTCACGGCTGCTGTTCGCGAGGCGGTCGGATCGGATTATCCGGTTCAGATTCGGGTGTCCGCTTCCGATTACGATCCAGCTGGCCTGCTCCCGCTGCAGGTTGCAGATTTTATTGCCCAGTTGGAGCCGCTGATTGACGCCGTTCACGTCAGCTCGGGCGGCATCACACCCGTCCGCCCTCTCGACGTTCATCCCGGTTATCAGATTCCCTATGCGGCTGTTGTGAAATCCAAAACAGCGTTGCCCGTTATAGCCGTCGGCGGCATTCATGGGAGCGCTTTGGCGGAACGCGTCGTTGCCGAGCAACTCGCGGATTTTGTGGCAATCGGGCGGCCGATGCTGGAGGAGCCGGATTTTGCAGGACAGCTGCTCGACAGGAAGCCCTCTCCCATTCTTTAAACTAGCAATATCCACTCTATGATAAAGGCGGTAATTACAGTGACAACTCAATTGAACAAATGGTACATAGTCAAAAAAGCGCTGGCTGGAGCAGTCTTGACGGCAATAGCGGTATCGCTTCTGGCAGCCTGCGGAGCTAAAGCGGATAAACCGGCTTCCGGCTCGGCGAAAGAGCAGAAGATTGTCCGCATCGGAACTAATGGAGCATTCTATCCCTATACCTTCAAAAACACGGAGAATGGCGACAAACTCGAAGGCTATGAAATCGAGATTTGGGAGAAGCTTGCGGAAAAGCTGAATTTTAAAATCGAGTACCAGTTGACTGACTTCGCAAGCCTATTCGGAGCGCTGGAGTCCAAGAAGATCGACACTATCGTCAATTCGATTGCATTATCCGAAGAGCGGAAGGCGAAATACTTATTCACCGATCCTTATGTTTACTCGGGTGCCCAGTTGGTTACCCAAAAAGATAACAAGACTGTCAATTCACTTGAAGATTTAAAAGGCAAAAAAATCGGCGTCGTCGCAGGCAACAAGATCATGCTGAACTATATTAAACAGGCTGATCCTGAGGGGAAAATTGAAGTGGTTATCTACGAGACAGGAGAAGGCGCCTTCCGCGATGTGCTGCTGGGCAGACTCGACGCCACCTTTTCTACCAAAGCAGCTGCCCTGGCCCAAATCAAAAAAACCGGCCAGCCGCTTCGTCTAGCAGGCGACCAGTTTGTCGTCATTCCGGCCGGTAGCCCCTTCCTCATCACTGACGAAAACAAAGCCTTCGTGGAAGAAGTGAATGCCACTCTGAAGAAGCTCCGCGAGGATGGCACAATCAAAAAAATAGCTGAAAAATGGTATGGCGAAGATATAAGCAAGCCGGCGGAGTAAGGCGATGAACTTCGACTTCGCCTATTTTATAAGAAGCCTTCCGCAATTGCTGAGCTATTTGCCCCTAACGTTCATGCTTGCCGTGCTGTCTATGATTTTCTCTGTTATGCTCGGTATCCTGCTGGAGTCGATGATCCGCTCGCGGGTCAAAGCGGTGAGTGCTGCGGGGAATGCTTATATTTTATTTTTCCGGTCCACTCCGCTGCTTGTCCAGCTCTTCCTGCTCTATTACGGACTGCCGCAAATCTTCCCTGCTCTAAGCGTCATGAATGCCTTCCAGGCTACCGTTATCGGGATCAGCTTGAATAATGGCGCATATCTTGCGGAGATTTTCCGGGGAGCGATCGACTCGGTCGACCGCGGTCAAGCAGAAGCTGCGCAATCCATCGGCATGACACGGCTGCAGACGTTCCGGCGCATCGTTTTCCCGCAGGCGTACCGGGTTGCTCTGCCTTCACTTGGCAATACGTTTCTTGTCATCATCAAGGAAACCTCGCTAGGCTTCACGCTAGGCTTGACCGAAATGATGGGCCAGGCGAAGCTGATGGCCGCCGACACCTTGAAGGTGATGGAAGCCTTTCTCTCCGTCAGCCTGCTCTATCTCTTGGTTGCCCTCTTCTTCGGCAAGCTGCAAGGCTTGTTAGAGAAGAAGGTAGGGAAGCCTTATGCGCAGTAGGACGTAACAAAGAGGGCCGGTACAATCCACTCGCATGAGCTAGACTGTCCGGCCTTCTTCGCTACTTCTTCATTCATTTCACCATTTAAATCCCTTTGGCTTGGTGATTTCAGGATATGGCGTTTCTCCTGAAGGATACGGCATTACGGTTGTATATGCTGATTTCCTTAGGTCATAGATGACGATTCCTTGTTGAACCTTATCTTCATCATCCATAAAAGAATAGGATAACATCGCTCTCGTACTGTCCGGGCTCCATTCCACGAGCCTGTAATACGGGTCTGGTCTCGATTGTTCAACAACCTTATACAAATTTTTTTCATTTAGAACATCATTTACACTATTTTTAAGCAAGGAGTGTCCAGTAATCGGGTCTACCAAATCAATAGATCCCCAAGTTCTCCCTCCATACTCAATGGACAATTTTTGACCATCTTCAGACCAGTATAGGCCCTCTATACTAAGCCATTGTCCCTCCAACGGGTATAAGGCATTCTGTTCAGAATCAAATATCCACACTTCACCGTCATTGTAACGTGCTTCGTTAAATAGGTGGAAAGCAACTCGTTTGCCGTCAGGTGACCTGCTAAAAGCAGAGTCGTCAAAATCATGCTTATACACATACAGTGCAAATTTCGCGGCCGACACCACATTGGTGTCTGTGGATGTAAGCAGCTTCTCTATGGCATCTATTGCCTTCTGTTTTTCTGGATGCTCGCTATAAGCAATGAGTTTATTACATGCATACCACTCAACATAAGCGTTCGGATGTGACACCCCTTCCAGATAAAGATTGAAGAGGTCTGGAGCTTCGGGAGAATCAATTGAGATCACTCCGTTTTTCTTTACAGCTAACTCGTCCCACACTGAAAAAGGCTTAGTTCCCACGTCCGCTTCCTCTATCTTGTCGTTTTGTGGAGTTATATGTACAGAAGTATTCCCCGGTGCTGCCATTGAACAGCCGGACAAGGCAATCAAAATCAATAAACTTAGCATCACCGCTTTATATTTCATATGACGTCCCCTTCCTGGATCCATCTGGTAAAATAGACGTCTGATTTCAATTTATGTTGCACAAAAAGGCGACTGCCGCAATTGCAGAGTCGCCTAGTAAAGAACTCATTTTATTGTTAGTTGGAGGGAATGGGCTTACCACACACTCGCATAAGCATAGTTCCGTATCGTGCCGTGATAGCGATACCACGGTGAACCATTTTCCTGCTGGGCGTAGAACAACGTTACTTCCGCATCAGGATCGATAACGACGTAACAGCCTCTAGCTCCGTCCCAGCCAAATTCACCATTGTGGCTAAGCGAGTTATTGTCCTCGCGGTTCACCATCGTTCTGACGCCGAGGCCATAGCCGTAGCCATACTTGCTCTCCCCGCCAAACCGGTTAAAATCCTGCTGCGCAACAGGAGACAGACGATTGGTGCGCATCGCAGTCACCGTTTCCGGTCTCAGAATACGCTCGCCGTTAGGCGCCAGGCCATAGTTGCATAACGCTTCCGCAAACACAATATAATCAGGAACGGTAGAGTACAATCCGCCCCCGCCGCTTTCATAAGCTCTGCCCGGCTGAAGGTTAAAGCTTTCGCCAATACTTGCCGCGCGGTGCGTCTGGGCATTAAAGCTGTTGTAAAGCTTGCAGAATCGACTTTCATCTTTAAGCTGGAACGAAGTATCCTTCATGCCCAGCGGGTCAAAAATATTTTGCTGCAAGTATTGTCCGAAGGTCTGCCCTGTTATCGCCTCAAGCAGTCCCGCCAGTACATCATGGCAAACGGTATATTGGAAATGCGAGCCCGGCTCGAAAAGGAGCGGCTCCTGTGCCAGCGCCTTAATGACGGAAAGCGTCTGTCCTTCCCCGTTGCTGTCGGCAATCACTTTGTTAACAGCGTCCGTGTCGATCTTCTCGACACCTGCTGTCATCGTAAACAAATGCTCAATCGTAATATGATTTTGAGCAGGACGAAGCTCCACTGTTCCGTCTGGCAGTGTGTGACGAACGGACATGTTTCTAAACTCCGGAATGTACTCGTACAATGGGTCGCTCAGTTTAAACTTCCCTTGTTCCATCAGCTGCAGCAAAGCCGTGACGGTGATAACCTTTGTCGCAGAATACAATCTGAAAATGCTGTCTCCGCTAAAAGAAACCTGATTCTCTACATCCGAAAACCCAGTATAATGCTCGTATACAGGCTGGTGCTTGTGATACATCGCCACACCTAACCCGGGTATGTTTTTCTCCTTATAAAACGCTTCCAAATAGGTAGTTAACTTCATAAAACTCATCATTCTCCACCTGCCGTTTCACTGAACTGTTACAAACCTTATTCAATTTTATCACTCCAGAACAGCCGCTGGGTACTTCAATAATGCGACATGAGTCCCTTATTTAGCGACCTTAACGTGCTAGTTGATCTAATAGGAATATATATCTTTGTGGCATTGATATTTCTCCCAAACAGGGGAAATTAAAATCCTTCAAAGGTTGTTCTAAAATTAAAACTACTCCAATTTTTAATAATCATTTGTTGTAAAGTTGCTACCAGAATTCTAAAAGCAAACTCCTCAGTTTGAAATAATAATTCCAAGTAATCTTGATGAATATCGCTATCAATTAGCTCTTCTGAAGGTGTATGTATAGTCAAACTCCCATGAACAAAATTACTTCTATATTGGTAAAATTGCTTGATTTTTTTTATGATACTCGATCTTTTTTCTTCATAGTTATCAAATAATATGATTGATATTCTTTCTTTTAACGAATTCAATATTCCTGACTGGGGAATTTCATAGATAGATTCTAAAGCGTGAGCTAACCAAACAATTTTACTTGGACTTATCTTATCATCCTCACAAAAGTGCAGTATAGAAAATAAACATTTATCCAATCTACTCTCACCAACAAATTTATTCCATATATTATTTTCATTAAACCAATTGCAAACCTTATTTATCGGTATGTATTGTATAACTGGCCAGGTCTCATCAGTCCAACACTTTTCGAATTCATAGTTACTTAATTTCAGATTCTGACTATCATCGGAGAAATCCAATCTGGCTTGAAAACAATCTAATAAACCTGGATATGACAAATTGAGTGCTAAAAATAAATTATAAATAAAATTCTTAATCATTTGTTCTATCACTGGCATATTTACTTCAGATGTAGATACCAGCATTATTATTTCGGTTTCATTTGGAATTTCCTCACAAAGTGTTTCAAAGAATTCATAAATAGAATGATATTGATCTTTATATTTTTCAAATTCAACATAAATTTCATCTATAAAAAAGTTCTTTTCTACATTGGTCTTGATAGCAGTTATGGCCCTAGACCAGTCCAAACTTAATTGAATACTTAAATTATTTCGATGAAGTTCAAAAGTTCCTAGGGTACTTTGAATATTATTTAATAGATCATAAATATATTCCTTATGATTTTTCCCTGAATTAGTAATTCCCATAGGCAAACCTTTAAATGTAAGTTTATAATTAAAAGAATGAGTCATATGAATTTTCAAGCCCCTTTCTGATATTCTGTTATTTCTTATACTAAACAATTGAAAGCCACCCATACTTCATTTCCTGATTAACTCTATCACTTCATCAAACCTAGAGACAGGGTGAACATATTACGATGTTGACTGCAGTTCATTCCTCATTTTCGCGTTATTAGATTTATGAACAATAGATTTTCGTGGCTTTTGTTTCTCTTGAAACTAAAAAAGGCAAGGGAAAATCTCCCTTACCCCAAACAATATAAAGCTATAAATTATATGTCTCTGAATAAAAGTTAAACCCCGCTTACTCCTGAACCAATTCCTTAACAACAGGCTTTCCGGCCTCGATCAATCGCTTATTGCTGACAAAGAATAAGGTCAGAACCAAGATTAACACTCCGGTGCCGATAAGCAGCCATTCAATTGCAATGACATCCGCAAGCGGACCGAAGATCATCATGCCGATCGGCATCATCGAAGTTGAAATCATACCGAATACGCCGAAAATACGTCCCATATAGTTCGGGTCCACCCGTTCCTGCAGCAAGACGGTCGTTGGCGTATTTGCCATCGGCAGGGCCACGCCAAATATAGCCATCACAATTAAGTAGATCCAAAATATCGGAACAATGCCCAGCACTAAGGTACATACCGCCATGATTAGATTAGCGGCAGTCATCGTATACACTTTGTTGCGAAAGCCGCCCCATGCTGCGATAATGCCTCCGCCAGCCATCATACCAACTGAAAAAGCGATCTCGATGCCCGTGAGACGCCAGTATTCGTCACCAAAGCTTCGCGTCACTTAAAGCGGCGTTAGAAACGCTGCTGGCGCCATTAGCACAAAGAAAAAGGCGAAAAAGATAAAAAAGGGTTTCAGAAAGCTATGGTTCTTAATATAGCTTAGTCCCTGCTTGAAATCATCCATATAGCTGGTCGTTTGCTGATCCAACGCCTTCTTATGCGCAGGGATTTTAAGATAGAAAAACAAAGTGAAGATCGCAATGGCCGCCGTTACAACATCAATGAAGAAAATGATCTCGATCGTTGCCACGGAGAGCAGCGTCGCACTGACAATAGGCGCAACGAACATCATTAATGCTTGCAGCGTTCCATTTATTCCGTTGACCTTCGTCAATTTATCCTCGGGTACGATTTGCGGCAAGATCGCTGCAACTGCAGGCGTTTGAATGCCCGCTCCCAGCGCTCGGACAGCTGCAATAACAAACAACAGCCATGGCGCATCATATCCGGATAAGAAAGTGAGAGCAAGAAACAGCGTAACTGTAGCAATCATGCCATCCGCTATCATTATCAGATATTTCCGGTTGAAGCGATCTGCCCACACACCTGCAAACGGCGACAGCAGAAAGGTAGGAATAAATCCGCATACGATAAATAAAGTCATCATCACGCCCGATTTTGTCGTCAGTGTAATGTGCCACATAATGGCATATTGCACAAGTGCAGAACCAAATAAGGAGATGGTCTGACTGCTCAGAAAAAGGATGATATCCCTCTTCCAACTCTTTTTTTCCATAGCATTTGTCATGTTTTACACCCTTCTTGAGATATGTAATTCTTCGTATAATGAAGACTTAACATCGTAAATAATTTACCATATATCTGACTCCGCATCACTACAAGAAATATGAAGCTTACCATTCGTCAAGGAGAGGAAGCATACATGATGGATATATCGAGAAAACTGGAGATACAAAGGCTGCAACTTGAACAGAAGGAACTGTTTGGTTCACATGTACTTAACCTATTAAATGGACAGTTTATGTATGAGGAATTTAAACAAAACAACATAATGGGCGAGTCGGATTACGCTCCGTTTAATGAGGCCATGTCCGTTAATGCTGCGGCTGAACGCGTTTTTGAGCAGGATTTTATCCGGATTCGGGCGTCGGGTCATCATGAAACGGAACAAAGCTATATCAAGAAGGTAATCGAGCCTCTGCAAGGACTTTTCAATCATCAGCGATATGAGTGTATCGTTCTGTGGTTTGGTGAAGACATGTTCTGTCAAATGAATCTGCTAACTATACTCGCCTATCTGGAACAGTCCGGATATAGAGGCAAAGTGGTGTTGAGCAGCTTCAGGGAGGATGAGTTTAGAACAAGTCAGACCGAAATCAGTCTGGGACATTATCTTGCTGTCTACCAAGAGGTGCTAGTTAAACATACAAAACCGTCCTATGAACTTTTGCCCGTCATGTATCAGGCCATAGAGATTTATCTGGACATGCTGAATGAGGTTAACGCAGTGACCCGCTTTATTGCGAAGCACAAGGAGCTTTCAGAATCGGAGCTGCTTCATCAGCTATTCGAGCTCTTTCCGGCAGTGGGATATGGAGATACCCAATATATAGAGCTTATTCATAAAGTGAAATAACGTCAACAAGATGAACAATGACGTGGGATGGAGCCGTTAAGGCAGCTTCATCTCTATTTGTCATGGCATCACACATAATTCCAATAAGATTAGCCCTCAGCAGTAATTTAATTAACAGGTATAATTAAGTACTTCCAAAATTAATTAGTCACTCTTATGACAGCATTTCGGTCAAAAAATACATACATTCTAGGTCTTAGAAATAGAAATAAAAAAAAATAAATTGACTTATTTTTCTTTATATGTCTTCATTTGTTAATAGGAGCAGGGATAATAAGGAGGAATTAATAATGATTCGTGCAGCTAAAAAAAGATTAGCATTGCTATCTCTAAGCGCCACTCTCTTGCTGGCATGGCCGGTCGGTGCCTTTGCCGGTTCGGCTACAGGCGTTCAATATGGCCATACTTATACGTTTAGTAACGGCTATATCAGCAATGGCGCGTGGGCACAAACTTCTTTCTCCTATCAAGGCGTACCCAAAGAAGTCAAACTGACTTATACGTATCGGAACCTTAGCAATATGACGGTCGTCACGACAGGTCCTGTGAGCAATGCAAGCAGCACTGCCGCTGCCTATGCCGTGATTCAAGTACCGAGTGGAATTAGCCAGCAGCCAGTCAGCGGATACAGCTCCCATAGCATTCGGGTTGACCCGGGAGCGCCAGTTATCGAAAATACCCATTTGCCTATTTAAGTAATCGATAAAACATAGAGGATACCCTGCTCCGTCCTTCATGATTTATCGGAACGGTAATGGTACGAGAAGGAGGCGTGCTGCAATGGCCTGTAGAAATCATGCAAGGTATGACATACGCCTCAAAACGACGATCTTACTGCTCTTGTTGAGCTTAACTATGCTATTGCTTAACGGCTGCAAAGGCGGGACAACGCAGACCTCTGCTCCAACGAACAACCCGGAAGCCGTTCAGGAAGTACTTAAGCCGGAAGACTATGAAACATTATGGCCCGGCAAGAAGAAGCTGATTTGGATTTCTGACAGCGATTTGCTATACAGTTCGTCCAAGGACATTCTAGTTGAATTCAATAATACGCTGCTGGCAAACGGCGCGGACTTCGTTGTCGAATTCGTAAATACCAATGTAAGCAGCGTACAGCAATATTATGATTTGATCCGGCGATTGAAGCAGGAAGGCAAGCAGGTTGATTTGCTGAATACAGGCTCAGGCTCGTATGACGTAGACATTCGTACTTATCCGGCGGCCGTTCGGGATGGTCTGCTGGAGCCTTTGGATGACTACCTGCAGACAGAGGACGGAAAGCTGCTGTATGATCATATCCTCCCCAGCTCGTGGGAGATGGTTACATTAGATCACAAGATTTACGGCATACACCCTATGCCTACAGCTGCGGCCAATCTGTATGTATTCATAAATAAGCATATACAAGAAAAATACAATATCAATCTGCCAGAGCACATAACCAGCTTGGATGAGCTGCAATCTGCCTTGTCGTTAGCGGCTGAAGAAGGTGAGCAGAATCAGAAATTTGTACCGCTCTACATTTGGCTAGGGTCAGGGAAAGAAATGAGCGGGTATGATTTTCTGGGCAGCAGCGGAATAGCGGTACGCCATACAGCAAGTGGTGCCCCTCTTGCTTTCAACCCTTACGCGGAACAAGATGTACAACAGTTGCTCCAAACATTATCTGCATACAAAGCATCAGATTACACAAAAGAAGGACAAGCATTCGAAGAAGTATTGAAGGGCAATTTCTTTGCTTTCGTTACCTACGCTTACCCCTCCACTTATCATGACGGCAAATTGCAGCTCGGTATAACCGACCCGATCCTCGATGTAAATGCACATCTTTTACAGAAGGGAATGAACTTCGAGGCTGTTAATGGCATTAACGGAGTAGCATCGTGGTCCGCTAATAAAGCAGAAGCCTTTCAATTGTTAACGCTTGTGAATACGAACAGCGAACTTTCCAACTTGCTCCGGCACGGCTTTAAAGAAGCTAACGGCAAGCCGCAATTTAAAGATATGGAAGAGATGATGCGCGGAATTGCTTCGCCGTCCAATAATCTGATTACGGTTCCGGTTGGGCTGGAGACAGCTAACAAGCTGAACGACTATCGCGAATATGCAGCCAGCTTCTCAATGTCGCCTGCAGCAGGCTTCACACTGGATGAATCGAGTATCAAAAATGATCTGGCAGCAATCGAGGAAATCAATCGAAAGTATGAGGAGTTATGGACGGGAAGTAAGGATGCCGATGCCGAACTCATGAAAGCGAATGAGGAGCTAAAGGCCGCTCATATTGATCGAGTGCTGGCGGAAATCAACAAACAACTCGACAGCTGGTGGAAGGTATCTCAAACGAAATAAACAAACTCTTTTCTCTTGCCAGGAGTATAAAAATAAAGAAGCTGCTCTGCGAACGCAGAACAGCTTCTTTCATTTATCCATATTAAACGGGAGGTTAACCTTCAAAAACTCAAGGCTACGGCAAAAATGTTGGCATTGGCGGCATGAATGTCGGCCCTGGTGGCACGTATGTAGGGAACGGGAACGTAGGCCCTGGCGGAGTCTGTGCCGGTGTCTCTACTGGCGTTTCAACAGGTGGTGTCTGTGCTGGTGTCTCCACCGGTGGCGTCTCTACCGGCGGCGGTGTCTCTGCCGGCGGCTCCGTCTGTTCTGGCGTCACTGTTGGCGTCACTGTTGGCGTCGCTGTTGGTTGTGGTGTTGCTGTAGGTTCTGGCGTCGCTGTTGGCCACGAAGTCCAAACTGGTGCTGGAGTGGCCGTAGGTGCCGGCGTCGCTGTTGGCGATGGAGATGGCGAAGGCAGATCAATTTTGTCTGCTTGCTTAGCCGCATCGTATGAAGACACTACGAGCAGGTCACGCGTAGCGTTCCCCTTGCCGCCGAAGGAACCGTCCGCATTGTTGCTCAGAAGCTTCAACTCCAAAGCTTTGGCAACATAGCCTTTAGCCCAGTCCGATACGGATGTGTCATCAACCTTCTTCTTATCGTCGGCAGCTTGACCAAGTCCTCTAACAAGGAAGGTCGCAAGCTGCTCCTTCGTTACTTTCCCCGCAGGATCATATTTCCCGTCACCTACGCCATCCGTAATTCCCGCAGCCTTAACCGCTTCAATAAACGGCAGCGCATAAGAATCAGCAGACACGTCACTGAATGAAGATGTCTTTGGAGCGTTATCTGTATTAAGTCCAAAAATCAATGCAGCTACCTTGGCAAACTGCGCCCGGTTCATTTCTTCCTTCAATCCAAATTTCCCTTCATCGACACCATTGAACACGCCCGCTGCAATTAGCGCATCAAACTTCGCCTTCGTGGCTGCGTCCAAATCGTTCAAATCGGAAAAATCGGCTGAAGTCTTTGCCGCTAGTGCAGTCATCGCACCGGTCAAGCTAACAGCTGTGACAATTGCCAGTGCTGCAATCCAACCTTTCAGTTTCACCTTCATGTCTCCCCCGCTTCATTGAAAATTCGACTTTCTTCGTCATTATATGCTAAAAATTAGCATTTTCATAGATATTGTCAAAAAAATATAGGACATATGAACTTGTTATTACTAGCTAATAGTATTCTCATGTTCTTAACCCGTTTGGCGAATCGTTCAGACGGGTAGCTATAAGAAAAGCCAGCCTGAGCGAGTAGCTCAGGCTGGCTGGAAAATCTACTAGTTTATGAAAAAAACCACAACTTTAGCTGCGAACAGATTGCCGCCAAATAATAGACGCGCCGATCTTGACCGTCTCCCTGTTCACATTGCCTTTAATAAGCTCCAGCAGCTCCTTCGCAGCCAGAAACCCGCTTTCGTACCGCGGAATTTTAATCGTAGTCAGTCCCGCCAGCGCTGCTGCATCGGAATCGTCAAAGCCGGTAATGGAGATGTTCTGCGGCACGGAGATCTGATGCTCTTCGAACGCCTTCATTGCTCCGATAGCCATGTTGTCATTGGCGCATACCAGCACTTCAGGATAGTCATTGCTCAGAATCATGAGCTTAGCCGCTTGATAGCCGCTTTTCTCACGGTAATTGCCGTGATAGTAGTACGACTGGTCGAACGCAATCCCATTCTCTTGAAGCGTGTCGGCAAAGCCAGCGAATCTTTCCTTATTGTCGAGCGAAGTGCTGTTTCCGCCTAGAAAGCCAAAGCGCTGAAAGCCGCGATCCACTAAAGACTGTACCATCTGGCGCATTACCGGATAATTGTCGACCAAGACGCTTTTCGTATTTTTATTGTCATTCTCGAGCACTCTATCCATGAGCACCACCGGAAATTCCGGTTTGGCGACTGTCTTGAAATACTCGTCCGACAGACTTCCGTCCAGACTAATAGTTCCCCTAGCGAAGCTGCTTTTCAGGAAATTATCACTTGATTTATTCGTACAAATGATGAGATCATACCCGTTCTCATTCAGGCAGGTGCTGACCCCTTCAATGATTTTCAAATAAAACTCTCGGTCAAAATCGCTAAAAATAAAAACGATGCGTTTATCTCTATCCGATTTGGTTTTTTTGGGCGAGGCGTCATGCACGTACCCTTGCTCCTCGCAGCATCGCAATATCCGGTCTCTCGTTTCTTGCGATACATTTTTCCGTCCGTTCAATACGTTGGATACGGTCGAAATAGATACGCCCGTCAGTTGGGCAATCTCTTTCAAACTGCTCATCCCGTAAACCTCCTCATCGTTTTTGCGTAAGTAAAATCCATTATAACACTTTACAAGCATTTTACCTACACATTTTAAAGACAAAAAAAATGCTATAACTGCTGCAGCTACAGGAACTGTTCAAACCGGGCCCATCTTAGAGTTAGTAAAACGAAATTAGTTTTACCTATTAGTTTATGTTACGTTTTACTTAAAATAACCGCTTACATTTAAGTAAAATATATATTTTTTACGAGTTTTTTATTGACTTCTTTACCTGTCTGTTTATAATCAAGGGTACATCCATAAAAGGGGAGGCTTTTGTAAATGACAAAAATAAAGCGCTTTATTTCCATCACGATTACCTCTGTTATGCTGTTTACCATCCTTAGTGCCTGCGGCGGGAACAATGCGGATAAAGGCGGCTCGGGCGGCGATAACGGGTCTGAGAAGCTGCCAAAAATCTCGCTGTTCCA
This sequence comes from Paenibacillus sp. NPDC058174, assembly GCF_042883865.1. Classification (NCBI taxonomy): domain Bacteria; kingdom Bacillati; phylum Bacillota; class Bacilli; order Caryophanales; family Paenibacillaceae; genus Paenibacillus; species Paenibacillus sp. NPDC058174. The sequence goes on along the minus strand of NZ_JBHVUY010000004.1, from coordinate 370,250 downwards.
ATCCAAAGTCGAAATTGCAGACCAGCTGGAAGCGATGGCCAAGAAATATAAAGAAGAAACCGGCAATGAAATTGACGTATGGGGCTCCGCTGGCGACAACTACCTGACTCAGCTGCAAGCGAAGCTGAACGCAGGTGAAGGTCCTACGATCTTCGGCGTACAGACAGGCGCTGAGACGACTAAGCTCCAGTCCTACTACTACGATATGAGCAATGAATCTTATGTTAAAAATATCGCTCCGAACATGGAAGTGAAAATTGACGGTAAAATCGTCGGCGTACCGACAGGTGTAGAAGGCTTCGGCTTCGTCTACAACAAAGCGCTTGTTGATCCTTCCAAAATTACGGACCTTGCATCCTTTAAGGCATTCCTTGAGGAAAGCAAAGCCAAAGGCATTAACGGCTTCAGCCTGTCCCAGGAAGCGTACTTCTTAATCGGACACATTCTCAACACGCCTTTCGCGCTTCAGCAAGATCCGCTTGCATTCATTGAGAAGTTGAACAAAGGCGAAGTGAAAATGGCCGATACGAAGGAATTCCAAGAATTCGGCCAATACATGGAAGCGATTCGCGAGCTGGCGAAAAACCCGCTTGAAGTAACCTACGATAAGCAAATGGGTGACTTCGCAACAGGCAAAACTGCAATCGTTCACCAAGGTAACTGGAGCTATGGCATGCTGCAAGATTACAAGGACATCGATGCCGGCATGATGGCGATGCCGCTTGCAGGCAACACCAAGCTCGCTGTAGACATCCCTGCGATCTGGGTCATCAACAACAAGGCAACGGCTGACCAGATCAAAGCGGCTAACGCATTCTTCGAGTGGCTGTACAACAGCGAGACTGGCAAAAACATCATTGTCAACGAATTCAAGTTCATTCCAGCGATGACCAATATTGAAGCAAACAATCTGGATCCGCTGTCCAAAGCGGTATCAGAAGCTACAGTAAGCGGCAACACAATTCCATGGGCTTTGACTTACTTCCCGCAAGGTATCATCCAGAACGATCTGGCTCCGGTTGCCCAAGAGTTTTTCCTGACTCCATCCATGACCGGTGATCAGTTCTTGAAGAAGCTTGACGAAGTATGGGCGAAAGCTCCTAAGCAATAAACGCAGTATGATTGATAAAACGGGGAACTAACCTGCTTGTCAGGTTAGTTTTCTCTCTTTGAACCTCAATATGAATTGATCGAAATTACTCCGAAATGAGTGAATGCATATGAAAGCGATCAAAAATAGAGCCTGGTACGCTCTATTTACAGCACCACTGCTCCTCATCTTTTCCATCGTCGTCCTTGTGCCGTTTGCCATAGGCATCTACTATTCCTTCATTAGCTGGGACGGCATTCCGGCCAACCCGAAGGTATTCGTGGGCTTCGACAACTACGTCCACGTCTTTCAAGACGACCGGTTCATGAAGTCAGCTTGGCTGACGATTAAATTTACCTTTTTAGCGCTTGTCATTGTTAATATTATGGGCCTCGCCCTCTCTCTGCTTGTGACATCAAAGCTGCGCACGAGCAACATTGCTAGAACGCTGTTTTTTATGCCGAATCTCATCGGCGGTCTGATTCTCGGTTATATCTGGAAGTTCATCTTTACAGATGTGTTCAATTATATCGGCGAAAATACCGGCATGGGCAGCGTTTTCTTCAACTGGCTGCTTAATCCCGATTACGCGCTGTATGCGATTGCGATCGTGTTCGCATGGCAAATGGCGGGCTATACGATGATCATTTACATTGCGGGAATTCAAGGGATTCCCGACGACCTGATGGAAGCGGCGAAGGTCGATGGTGCCAATGCTTGGCATAAATTGACCAAAATTATTTTCCCGCTGCTCATGCCATCCTTTACGATTTGCCTATTCTTGACGCTTTCCGGCGCATTCAAAATATTCGATGTCAACCTGTCGCTCACGGGCGGCGGTCCGGTCAACTCTACTGAAATGTTCGCGATGAACATCTTCAACGAAATCTTCGGCTATAGCCGTTACGGTATCGGTCAAGCGAAAGCGATTCTCTTCTTCGTGCTCGTAGCCGCAGTTACACTCGTCCAGGTGTACATCACGAAGAAAAGAGAGGTGCAGATGTAATGAAGAAAACAGGCAAATGGATTCTGGAAGCTTTGCTTGTCGTTATCGCACTCCTCTTCTTGTCGCCGATCTACATCATGATCGTCAACTCGTTCAAGACCCGTTCCGAGCTGTATGAGAATGCACTGGCATTGCCATCCTCCTTCAGCTTCGAGTACTATGCGCAAGCGATGCAGAAGATGAACTTCATGACGGCCTTCGGCAACTCGCTGTTCGTTACGCTCGTCTCTCTGCTGTTCATCGTTGTACTCGCTTCTATGACCGCATGGATGCTCGTTCGTACCAACAACAGGCTGAGCCAGATTATTTTCATGGTGCTCGTATCGACGATGCTTATTCCGTTCCAGACGCTGATGATGCCATTGATGCAGGTCATGGGCTGGATTGGCACGACACTGCATATTCCGATGCTGAATACGCATGGCGGCCTCATCTTCATGAACGTCGGCTTCCACGCCAGCATGGCCGTGTTCCTGTATCACGGTTTTATCAAATCCGTACCGATTGCGCTTGAAGAAGCTGCTACATTGGACGGCTGCACCAAATTCGGCGTATTCTGGCGGATCGTATTCCCGATGCTGAAGACGATCACCATTACCGTAGCGATTCTGGACGTCATTATGATGTGGAATGACTACCTGCTCCCATCCTTGACGCTCTCGGATAAAGGCTTGCGGACGATACCGCTCTCTACGTTCTACTTCTTTGGAGAGTTTACGATTGTATGGAATCTCGCGATGGCAGGACTGACGCTGTCGATCATTCCGGTTGTCATCTTCTATTTCACAGCGCAAAAACACATCATTAAAGGAGTGGCTGAAGGTGCAGTGAAGTAAGCAGAAAAACAAACCGCAATTCGGTTGGAGATTGCACCTTATTCATTGCATCCCAGCTTAAATACAAGATTAAAGACGAAATACGACCTGCATGAACGTGGTTCCGCAGTAAGACGGAGCTATGCGGTTGGAGTGAGAAGGGGAAGATAACAACATGAACAAAACCTGGTGGAAAGAAGCTGTAGTCTATCAAGCCTATTGGCGCAGCTATTATGACAGCAACGGCGATGGATATGGCGATCTGGAAGGCGTCTATCAGAAGCTGGATTACATTCAAAGCTTAGGCGTAGATGTCCTGTGGCTCAACCCATGCTATGAATCGCCGGATGTGGACAATGGCTATGATATTTCGGATTACCGCTCGATTATGCCAAAAGCCGGAACGATGGCCACCTTCGACAAACTGTTGTCCGCTGTTCATGATCGCGGGATGAAGCTGATTATGGACCTTGTCGTGAACCACACCTCGGATCAGCATAACTGGTTCAAGGAGTCACGCTCCGCCATCGACAACCCGAAGCGAGATTATTACATCTGGCGCAAAGAGACGAACAACTGGCGTTCTTACTTTGCTCCGTCCACCTGGACCTATGACGATACGACTGATGAGTACTACTTCCACTCTTTCTCCAAAGAACAGCCCGATCTTAACTGGGAGAACGAGAAGGTTCGCGAAGAAATCTATGACATGATGCGATTCTGGCTCGACAAAGGCATCGACGGCTTCCGGATGGACGTTATCAATCTGCTTGCCAAGCTTCCGGGCTTTCCCGATGCCGAGAACCCTACCGATATTTCCTATCTGGGCAATAACCCGGGCATTCATGAATATTTGCAAGAAATGCATGACAAGGTGCTCAAGCATTATGATGCATTCACTGTCGGTGAAATTCCGTTCGTAAGTCCGGAAGACGGTGTGCTATACGTCGGCGAGGGACGGAAAGAATTGAATACGATGTTCCATTTTGAAGTATGCGACTATATGGCGCATTGGGATATGCAGCGCTTCAAGCAAATTCAAGCGCGCTGGTATGACGGCTTGTGGGGCAAGGGCTGGAACTCCCAGTTCCTGAACAACCATGACCATACCCGGGTCGTGACGCGCTTCGGCAATGATGCCGAATACCGGGAGCAGTCCGCTACCTGCTTTGCTACCCTCATTCATACCTTGCCGGGCATGCCGTATGTATACCAAGGCGAGGAAATCGGCATGACGGGTATTCGCTTCTCCTCCATCGACGAGTACAACGATATCTCGATGAAGAACAAGTACGCGGAAGAAGTCGGCAAAGGCCGTGATCCGGAGGAAGTGCTGAAGGAGCTGCAGCATTTGTCACGCGACAACTCGCGTACGCCAATGCAGTGGAACAGCTCGCCGCAAGGCGGCTTCACCGAGGGACAGCCGTGGATCGCCGTTAATCCGAATTATGCGAGTATCAACGTAGAGCAGGCTTTGAGCGATCCGAATTCAATTTTCTACTATTATAAGAAGCTCATCGAGCTGCGCAAGCGCAATGAAGTGATGGTATACGGCAGCTTCACCACTTATCTGGATGAGCATGATCAGATTTACGCCTATACGAGAACACTGGGTGACGAGTCATGGCTCGTTCTGCTGAATATCTCGGAGCAGCCAGCTGGTATCAATGTAGCCGACTGCGGCGTCACGAAGCTGGGCGAGATCGTGATCAGCAACTATGCTGGAAGAACCAATCAAGAGAATGTGATGGAGTTGCAGCCTTATGAGGCTGTTGTCTATCGCGTGTAAAAGATATAACCCGCAAGGCGGACACTTTATGGAGTGTCTGCTTGCGGGTTATTTATATTTTACACATATGATTCCAAATATCAGCAGCTGTCACCTAACGCACAATAACCTGCTCACGTCTTGGCCCAACAGATACAGTGGTCACTTTCACTCCAATAGCCGATTCAACAAAGTCAACGTACCCTCTTGCCTGCTCTGGCAAATCTTCGAACCTCTTCACTTGAGAGATATCACATTGCCAGCCGGGCAGACTTGTTAAAATCGGTTTGGCTGCGTACAGCTTATTCGTCATTGGGAATTTGTCTGTGATCGTCCCGTCTTCAAGCTCATAGGCAGTACAAACCGGAATTTCATCCAAATACCCGAGTACATCAAGATTCGTCAGCACGACCTCAGTTGCTCCTTGCATTAAGCAGCCATATCGAGTGGCTATGCCATCAAACCATCCCATTCGTCTTGGACGACCAGTTAATGCGCCATATTCCCCAGCATCGCCACCCCGCTTCCGAAGCTCCTCCGCTTCATTACCTGTTATTTCACTCACGAATGGCCCTGCGCCGACACAACTGGAATAAGCCTTAACAACAGCAATGACGTTAGAGATTGAGGATGCAGACAGTCCGGCCCCAATCGGGGCGTAACCGGCAAGAGTGGATGATGAAGTTGAGTATGGATAGATGCCATGATCTGGGTCACGCAGCGCCCCTAATTGTCCTTCGAGCAATATAGTGTCTCCGTTGTCATTAGCTTCTTGTAATAATACTGTTGTATTTGTGACAAACGGAAGCAAATATTCCGCTTCCCTCGCCAGCTCTGCCATCAAATCAACTGCTTGTACGGGTTGTTTCCCATATAAATGCTCAAGCAAAATATTTTTCGAGACCAGCGATTGTTCAAGCCGAATCTGCAGCCGGTCATGGTCGAATAGATCAGAAACCTGAATGCCAAGCTTCGCATACTTATCTGCATAAAATGGTGCAATACCCTGCTTCGTTGAACCGAATCCTCGTGCACCCAGCCTTTCCTCTTCAAGCTCATCGAATAGCCGATGAACAGGCAGCACAACTTGGGCTCGTTCCGAAATATACAGCTTTGGTTCGGGCACACCTCGTTCAGCTAGCATTTGCAATTCCCGCTTCAACACGCCAATATCTAGCGCGGTTCCAGGCCCAATAATATTTGTAACAGAAGGATAAAACACACCGGAGGGCAGCATATGCAGCGCAAACTTGCCGTACTCGTTAATTATAGTGTGTCCTGCATTGCTCCCGCCTTGAAAACGAACAACATAAGCCGACTTTTCAGCCAGCACATCGGTCATTTTCCCTTTTCCTTCGTCTCCCCAATTCGCTCCTACAATCGCTGTTACCGTCAAGAGACAGCCTCCTCTAAACATTGTAATGAACTACATGGTTGATTATAATCATGACATTGATATTAGAAAAATTAATGTTAATTATACCTGTCATAACGTGAGGTAATGGATATGGATATAAATTTAGAATGGTATCGCTGTTTCTACTGGGTAGCGAAGACTGGAAGCTTGACGAAGGCGGCAGCTCATCTTCATATTACACAGCCTGCCGTCAGTCAAACAATTAAGCAATTGGAGGATAAATTAGGAGGCCCTTTATTTTTCCGGACGTCTAAAGGTGTACATCTAACAGCAGAGGGCGAGGTTTTATTCCGCTATATTAATCAAGCTTTTCACCATGTTGAGTTAGGCGAGAACGCTATTGCAGAAATGCATGATTTAAATAGCGGGGAGATTCATATTGGAGCAAGTGATACCTTGTGTAAGCATTATTTGCTGCCCTATCTTGAACGTTATCACAAGCAATACCCGAATATCCGCATTCATGTAACCAACAGAACGACACCAGAGACCCTTTTACTCATAAAAGAAGGAGCGATTGATTTTGGCATTGTGAACTTGCCCGTGTCGGATAAACAGATCGATATTCGAGAGAGCTCATCCATTCAGGACTGTCTGGTAGGCGGCAGAGAATTTTCTCATTTGGCGGGTTCCACCCTCCCTTTGACTTCCATTCAACAGTATCCGCTGTTGCTGCTGGAGCAAGGCGGGAGCACAAGGAAGTATGTGGATGATTTTTTCGCCTCTAATCAGATGACCATTACTCCTGAGTTTGAACTCGGAAGTATTGATCTCCTTGTCCAGTTCGCTGTACGGGGCTTCGGTCTATCCTTCGTTATTCGCGACTTCATAACGGAAGAATTGAATGCAGGGGAGCTCGTTGAAATTCAATTAGATCCGCCATTGCCAGAGCGCCATATCGGAATTGCCACACTTCGAGGGGTTCCCCTCTCGGCTGCTTCAAAGTCATTTCTGGCGTTGTTGCCTTAAATTCAGGCAGATAGACATGAAGCAGAAGATTAATTGACACCTTTAAAGCGTCTGCATATAATAAGCTCATCTAACCCTAAGGAGAGATTTGTTGTTCTTAACGATGCTATCGTATAACTGGTTGTGAGAAGCGCGGCGCATAGTCAAATTTGGCTATGTGTTATTAAGTTTAGTTTCTTCGCCAGATGATTTGTTAAGAACAGCGGAGATCATTTAAAGCCTGGGGTAGTATATCCCTGTAGCGCCACGATCCGTGCTGATTTCAGCACGGTTTATTTATTTTCCAGGCGTATTCAGGGTCCTATTCTAACTAATGACGGCAAATGAACTCTCGTTCATTCGCCGTTTTTTAGTTGCATTCTAGTACAGGAAAGGAGTGAGGAATAGCGTCAATAAAATGACTGTTGATCGTTCCAGAATTCAATAATAAAGAAAGGTGAATGCTCCTATGAAATTAGAAACCACACGGTTAGTTGTTCAAACTATTGATCTCCGGCTCTTAGAGGCGGCAGCCAAGCGGGATACGCAAGCTATTGAAGCCATAGGATTTAAGACGAATGGCGAATGGCCCGCTGCGGATTTCCACGATGCCATCCCCTACTTTCGCGAGCTTCTTATTCGGAATAACGGAACGAGAGGCTTCGATTCCTGGGTCATCGCTGAAAAAGATACACTGGAAATCGTTGGCGGTACTGGTTTTCTAGGCGAACCTAATGCGAGCGGCATCATCGAGATCGGTTTTGCTACAAATGAAAGCTGCCGCCGCAAAGGCTATGCTGTCGAAGCCGCACAAGCCCTCATCGATTGGGCATTGCAGCAGGAGACAGTTCAAGGCATCGTCGCCAGATGCGAGCCGGGCAATATTGGAAGTTCAGGCGTGCTGACAAAGCTAGGATTCAACTTGGATCGGGAAGATGCCCAATATTGTTATTGGACATATGCTCCTCGAATATCGGTATGACCGGTTTGATTCATTGGACTACCGCTTGATGGCGATATAAATCTCCACTTGCCCATCATTCAGATCAATATCCAGATCATATAACTCGAAATCGCCTGTAAACGCCCGCTCATTGCCGGGCTGCCGTGACCATTGCCAGATGCCGGCCCATGCTTGCTGCACCTTCTCGATGACAGGCCCCCGCTCTGTGATGAATACGGCATAGGCGGCAGTTGGAACGGTGAACGTCGTAACCGTTTCGGGATATTGTTCTTGTCCGTCCTGCACTACCGGCACGCTGACCATGACTTCATATTGTCCGGCATCGCCCTGTTCATAATTGAAGTAGCAGCTATACAGACCGGGCTTCTCGACATGGTCAGCCAATTGTCCTCCAATATTGCGTGAGTAAAATTGCTCAAACAGCTTGCCGATTTTGCCATTGCCGCTTAGTTCCGCCGCATTTGTCGTGACGGCGCTAATTCCGGCCAGTGTGAAGGAAGGAATCTCCTCAATCCTTGCAGGTTCAATATGCTGATTAGGTTGGTTCATCGCTTATCAATCTCCCTTTTGTTTGATGAGCCCAGTATAAAACAAGCAACCTGACAACTGACTGTCAGGTTGCTTGTTCGTTCCTGTATATTTTCACAATTTGTTCTGCACGGCTGGCAATCGTCTCCCGCAAATGAAGGGGCTCAAGCACCTCGACATGATGGCCAAAACCAAGAATGAAGCTGTACAGCCATTCATCCTCCGGGTAAGCCTTCTTCACTTGCCAGCTGCCATCAGCCGTCGGTACAAGCTCCTCTATACCGAAGTATTCCTGGGCCAAATGACGAGAGTCAGCCTGAAAACGCAGGATGAACTCTATAGCCGTAGAGGGTTCATTTACCGTCTTCCCTGCTAAGCTATCCTGAGCGGGAAGCTCCCGGCGGGAAAAGGTCTGCTCCCTGTCGATCGTCACGTCCTTCATTCTCTTCAGCTTGAACAGCCTGAATTCCATCTTCTCCAGACAGTAGGCTTGCAGATACCATTGTCTCCCTTTCAGAATGAGGCGGTGCGGCTCCACTATCCGATGCGATATTTCTCCGCTGGCATTGGAATAAGTGAACCCTGCCACGAGGCAACTGTCTACTGCCTCCTTTAATAAAACCAGCTTGGGCTGCAAACTTTCATTCCCGTCCCAAGGCGAGTGGTCGATCAGCACGCGGTTCGTCTTGTGCCGGAAATCCTCGGAAGATGAAGAAGGTACAACGCTATTGATTTTTTCCATTAATTGAAGGTTCTGTTCGCTGCCGTATGTGGTTGCGATGCTTTGCAATGCCGTGATGATGGCAGCGAGCTCGTCATTGGTCAATACATTGCGGTCCAAACGATAGCCTTCCGCAAGTCCAATCCCTCCGTTCGTTCCCTGATAGGTAACGACAGGAATTCCAGCCCGGTTAATCGCATCGATATCCCGATATATGGTCCGCACCGAAACCTCGAACCGCTCAGCAAGCTCCTTGGCCTGCACCATACGGCGATTCAGCAGCAATATGATAATCGACAAGAGCCTCCCCAGTTTCATTGCATACATCCTCTGTTAGACTTCTTTAATCGTAGTGCCATTCAAGCTGTCCCTTTCTAACTTTTGCAGCATATATGATTTGTCCGGTATGATAATGAACCTCTCTAACCATCGCGATCATCAGGTTCAGAACCGTTGTCTCATTATTGACTTGGCTGTATGTAAGAGGCGGGCGATTGAGAAAGGGCTGCGACATGACTAATTCCGGCTTGGAGCGGAGATGTTCGAGATATTGAATGATGATGTCGAATGCTTTCATGGTCCGGTCATAAGCTTCTTCTTGCGACATCTGAAGTCCGCGTTCGAATTCCCCGTCTCTGTCTCTAGCATCGGGAATATCGAGAAAGATGGTCTCGATTCGCGAGTGTACACAGCCATGAATGTGAGCGACCAGATTAGCAATGCTATTGCTGTCCGCATTCGGCGACCAAGTAATATCCTCTTCTGACAGCTGCGCAATAGCTTGAAGCGTCCATTTCTTCTCGGATCTGAATTTGACCAGCATACTGTCGATCAGCTCAATCGCAATATCCATTTCCTCACCTCTGATTATGGATTTTACTTCATTTTACCAAACGTGCGTTCCCGTCGCAATACAGACTTCCCCCTGCCAAACCAAAGAGGACTGCAGCAGATCTCTTGCCCCGCCTGCCACAGCCCTTTGTCTCAGATGATTACTTTTCCTCGATCCGGTACCATAATTCGCAATACTCATAGCCGTCCTGATTGGTGCAATACATTTCAAAATTACCACCATCAATGATGTTGTACTTCGAGGTTTGCAGCCATTCGGAAAAAATCCGGTTGCGCAATGCACTCAAATCATACTTGCCGCTGCCATTCCCGTCATTTAAGGTGGAGAACACCGCCCAAGAAGAAGCTGGAACATCCACAACGGTATAGCCATCGGCCTTGCTTTGCGCCGACTTATAGCATCCGATCAGATAAGGGAATGTAGTATTGCTTGTGAACTTATAGGAATCGAATGCGAATACCGCCCCAAGCTCATGGCTGAAATGGCCTTCCGCTCTCCAATCTCCGATGACCGACTGTTCCAGTCGGTCAAACTCGCCATTATTGCTGATGTTCTGCCAAACCTCCGGGATCGATACCCCTTCCCCGTTCGCAATCGTGTCCATTCCATATACATCTTCTAGTCCATATACTTGAAAAGCTTCCCGTACCTCAATGCGATAAATCATCTCAGCAACTCCCTTTAACGTAATTTGAAAGGAGAGGCGCGGATAGGCTTTTAACCGGCTGCCTGCCTGCCGCGCTGAAGTAGGCGTCATTCCGTGCAAATTGTGGAAAGCCCGTGAGAAGGATTCCGGCGTTTCATAGCCATATTTCAAGGCGATATCTGTCACCCTGTTCTTCTTGTCCTGCAGGTCAAAAGCTGCAAGCGTTAGCCGTCTGCGCCTTATATATTCGGATAAAGGCATTTCGATAACAAACGAGAACATACGCTGAAATTGATAGACGGAGCAAACCGCGATTCTAGCAATCTGTTCGTAATCAATATCATGTTCTAAGTTGTCCTCAATATAGTCGATGGCGAGATTCATGCGTTGAAGCCAATCCATACCGTCCCCTCCTTTCATAAGGAGCTTAACATTGCATAGTAGCAGAGGCCTGACAATTCGTGCAATAAAAAGACAGGCAGCGAGCAAAAGCATAGACAGTCTCTTAGCGGGCCTAGTTGTTGGCATTATATAAATATATCCAATTAGAGCATTTCCAGCAATGCTCCTGATATGCGTAATATTGAACATCATTTGCGCAACACAGTACCTTACATATTTTAGGAAAAATTGAAATAATGCAAGGAAAGGGAGGAATGGACTTGGGGAGAAAAAGGCTAATCATTGTATGGTTTGCAGCATTGGCAGCTGTCATTTTACTGCTATGGCGATTCGTAGATTTTCAGAGTTTAAACAACAGTGAAGGAGGAGGTCTGCTGGAGCCTAAGTTCGAGGTTAAGCTGCACAAGGAACTTGTCTATGCCAACAAATCCAATTATCAAGGCAAAGAAGAGGCGCTGGCACTCGATTTGTACGAACCTGTACAGAAAGGAAACACAGCTTGTCCCCTCATCGTGTTCATTCATGGCGGAGGCTTTAACTCTGGAGACAAACGGGACGCAAAGGCTATTTCCGAACAATGGGCGAGCCGCGGATATGTCGTAGCCTCCGTCAATTATCGCCTTCGGGCCAATCTGCAGTCTGATCAGGAAGGAACGATAGCGGATGCGCTCGCAGATATTGAAGATGCCATCAACTGGCTTAGTCAAAATCAGAAGACTTACCGTTTCGATACCCGCACCACAGCAATTGGCGGGGATTCAGCAGGAGGCTTGCTAGCCGTAGATTTCGCTAATCAGCATGGGACAACGCCACAGGATGCTGTTCAGCTGTTTGCAGTAATTGATCTCTATGGCCCTGCCTCAATTACCAGCATTCATGAAAAATTCCCAGCCACGATTATTATTCATGGCACGTCTGATATGACGGTTCCTTATAATCAAAGCCTGCTCCTGTCCGAGCGATTAAGCAAGGCGGGCATTTATCAGCAGCTGATTACACTAGAGGGCGGCGGGCATAACTATCAAGATTCTAAATACTGGGATCAAGTTGTGCAATCAACCGTCAGCTTCCTGCACAATGCCCTCCCAGCATCCAAACACGCTCTGCTGCCCGAACAAATTGAGGTTCAAGCTTTTGCAGGCGACATCGCCAAAATATCATTCGTTAAACAAGGGGAGCAGCCCCCTGCAAAGCTCAAACTAAAGACGACCCTGCCGGACGGATGGAAGCTAGCGAATTCCGAAGCCTCTAATGACCAGACAGAAGTTCACATTCAGGTTCCCGCAAATGTAAAAGCAGGGCTCTATCCGATACTGTTGCGGACAGATGCAGGTTCTGCGCCGTTATCTGCGTATATCCATGTCCTTGAACCGCTGAGCTTCACACGTACGCCATTCTATGATCAAGTGAGCGGGCAAGTACACACACGTATGGACATCGTTAATCTGTCTCCTCGCCCGCTTCAGGGCAAATGGAGCTTACGCAGCTTTGAGTCTAAAGAAAATCATCAGAAGCCTTATTCACTAGATACCATCCAGCCCAATCAAAAAATAAGTGCCACACTGCCCTTCTATTCAGACGAACCGGAAGAGGCAACCGTTAGCGATAATGCAGGTGCGGTTCTGCAGGAATCGGCTCTTGTCACTTACACCTATGTCGCGGAAAAACAGAAACAGCCGCTCACCATTGACGGTTCACTTGATGAGTGGAATCTATCGCATCCGTTCCCGCTCAATCGCCCGTCTCAGCTTCGCATACAGGACTACAGCAGTCCGGAGAATTTTGGCGGGCAAGGCTGGATTTCATGGGATAAGGATCATGTATATCTGGCTCTGCAAATCAAAGACGAGCACCACGTACAGCGTGAGACACCGTTTAACATCTATATGGGCGACAGCTTGCAGGTTTCTTTTCGAGTCACTGACGGGTCAGGAGGCTTCCTGGGCGTTCATGAGTTTGGTGCTGCACTCCATGATGACGGCTCCACCTCGACTTTCCGCTGGCTGAGTCCGCCGTCCTTTAAGCTTGGAGAGATTGACGACTTGAAGACTGGGATCACTCATAAAGATGGAACGACCACCTATGAGCTGGCGCTGCCTTGGGAGGAACTTGGCGTTACCGAACCTTTAGAGGGCCAGCAATTAAAGTTCTCTCTGCTCGTTAACAACAACGACGGCGAAGGCCGGATGGGTTGGGTTGAGTACAACAGCGGTATCGGCTTCAAGGATCCGGAAGCATTTGGCGACCTGTTCCTGGTCAGCAGCCGTTAAGCCGCCATTAAGCGTTAAGAGGAAGGAGCCGCATTCGCGGCTCCTCTTTTTTTATATAGCAAGATTCTGGGACTGGGACGATACCGCTGCCCCCTCTTTGACGGCCCGGCCAGCCACTGCTTGTCCCGTGCTGCCAATCAAAATGTAAAAGTGCAGGTTGTAAGCCGCATTTACGACGATTTACCGTTTCAACATGCAAAAGTGCATTTTGATTGGCCCAAAATGACTCCATAGAGCGAAAAACGGCCGTTTCAAATGTATTTTTACATTTTGAACGCCAATAGGAGCCTTTTCAGCCCCATCAGCCTGCACTTTTGCATTTTGTTACTGTAATCAACACTCACAACGCGAATCTTCAGCCCCAACAACCGCTCAACCCGCTATTCTTCATCTGCCATAAAGGCTATGCCCCCTAAATCGGAGCCCCGCGTCCTCGCCTCGGACTAATCGCGATAAAACGACAATACCCAGCATACACCATTCCGGTCGGTCACAATACCGAGCAGTCCATTGAACGGAGCTTCGTACACCTCCGTCTGAACCGTCCCGCTTGCTGCAAACTCATCATATATCCTCCGGAATGCTTCCTCCGTATCGATCTTGAGAAACACTCGTACATAGTCGCCCTTTTGTACCGGCTTCGCTGCCTTCGTATCCGCAAACTTAAGGCTTGCTCCGTCAACAAGCAGATCGGCGTTCAGCACCTCTTCCCCTTGCTTTCGGAGAATAGAGATCTCGCCGCCAAAAACACTTTGATAATACTGGATTTCATCCTTGCAGTTTTCCACTGCGATAAAAGGTTGTGCAATCATCTTTTTACACCCTCCCAAGTATCATTCGGTTATATTGCGAAGCACATTTTTCAGCAGACCCAACAACAGCTCATACTCCTCTTCACTCATGCTTCCCTTGGACTTGCCCTTCACGCGATTCAGCACTTCTTGAACCTTTGGTACGACCTCAATACCCGACTCTGTCAAAAAAAGCATCTGATAGCGGTTATCCGCAGGATCAGGCTCCCTCTTCACATACCCCTCCGCCTCCAGCTTCGCGATAGCCTTCGCAGTAGTCGTCTTATCGATGAGCAGCTTCTCGCTTAGCTTCTTCTGTGTCGTTGGCTGCTGATTCGCAATCGCCATTAGAAAAATATACTGGCCGCTCCCGATCCGGTACGGTGCCAGCTCAGCTGAGATGAACACCTGCATATGACGATAAATCGCCGAGATGTAATGTCCATGCGATTCCGATTCCATTCGATTTTTCCTCCTCCCCAAATAGAATGCTATTGCAACTAATTTCAATATACGCCAGATAGGATGTTATTGCAACTATTTTCTCGAAAATAAGGCGTGAAATTTCAGACGATACATCATCGCATTCACTCTTCGCGTAAAAACGCTTACAAACCGCGGTTTTCATGCATTTTAAGCGTAATATAACAACAAAATCGTAGCAATTGAATGCTCCGGAATCTTAGAAAATCCAATAAAATCATCGAAACATGAAGTATATATCCGCTCCCCTGCATGATACCGTTGAATTGTAAACGGATTCAAACCGGCACAACAGGCCACCTATGAACGGAGAGTGAAGATTCATTGTTGCGTGAACTATCCAAACACAAAGCCCTATACCTAATGAGCATTCCAGCCATGATCCTTCTATTACTATTCAATTACTTCCCAATGGCCGGTATCATCATCGCCTTCAAAGACTTTAACTTGAGCAACGGCATATTCGCCAGCCCATGGATGCATCCCATTTATGAGAACTTCCGGTTCTTCTTCACTTCGGATAACTGGTTAAGCGTCACACGCAATACGATCCTATTGAACCTGATGTTCATCTTAGTCGGCACGATCGTGAACGTTGGGATTGCGATTCTATTCAATGAAATTCGAGCCACTTGGTTCAAACGGACTGCACAATCACTCACGCTGCTGCCGTATTTCATCTCCTGGATCGTCGTCGGCGTGTTCGCCTACAACTTCTTGAGCTATGAGCATGGCATGCTGAGCGAGCTGCTCGTCAAGTTCGGCTTCGACAAGGTTGACTGGTATTCGAACCCGAACGCATGGCCGTTCATCATTCTGATTATTTTCATCTGGAAGGGCGTCGGTTACAACAGCATTATTTATCTCGCGACGCTGACTGGTATTGACCATACGCTGTACGAATCCGCCCGGATAGACGGCGCTACGAAAATGCAGCAAATTTGGTTCATCACGATTCCATTGCTTCGTCCAACTATCATTGTCCTGACGCTGCTTGCGATCGGTCACATTATGAACTCGGACTTCGGCATGTTCTACTCGCTCGTTGGCGACAGCGCGCAGCTCTATTCAACCGTAGACGTTATCGACACCTTCGTATTCCGCAGCTTGAAGGGCTCGGGAGACATGGGCATGGCGGCCGCTGCCAGCTTCTATCAGTCTGTACTGGCATTTGTGCTTGTCTACGTCAGCAACCGTGTTGCCCGCAAGTACGAAAGCGACTCCACCCTATTCTAAAAAGACAAACTTGCCCTTATGGAGGTGCTACTATGAACACCCGTCGTTCTCTTCAAGCGGGAGAAGTGATTCTATATGCATTCATGACGATCGTTTCGTTGTTGTGCATCATTCCGTTCATCATTATTTTATCAAGCTCAATGACACGGGAAACGGATATTCTGATGCACGGCTACAACATTTTTCCGAAAAACTTCGACTTTAACGCCTACCGGTTTCTATTCCAGCGGATGGACGTCGTACTAACCGGCTACAAGGTTACGAGCCTTGTCACCGTCATCGGTACAGTAGCCAGCTTGATTATTAGCGCCATGATCGCCTATCCGATCTCGCTGCGCCGGCTGAAATACCGCCGTTTTATTTCCGGCTATGTGCTGCTTACGCTCTTGTTCAACGGCGGCATGGTGCCTTGGTACATCATTAACGTCAAATACCTGCATCTCCACAACAATTTGTGGGCGCTCATTCTTCCATCACTGGTGAATGGCTTCAACATATTCCTAATGCGCAATTACTTCTCGTCGATACCTGAGGAAATGCATGAATCGGCCAAAATCGACGGAGCCAGCGAAGTTCGCACGCTTTTGTCCATCATTGTCCCGCTGTCGGTTCCCGTATTCGCATCGGTTGGCCTATTCATCGGTCTTGCCTACTGGAACGACTGGTGGCTCGGACTGATGCTGATCGACAAAACCGATCTTCAACCGCTGCAATTAATGCTGCGAACAATCGTCTCCAACGTCGATTACCTCGCGAATTCCAGCGTATTGTCGACGGGCAGCGATCAGATGGTACCTCGCGAGAGCGTTAAGATGGCCGCTACGATCGTTACGATCGGACCGATCATTTTCCTCTATCCGTTCCTGCAAAAGTATTTTGTCAAAGGTCTTATGATGGGCGCGGTCAAAGGTTAAACGGCTGCCCCGCCGGATGGGCAACATCGGACATTTGCTTCCAATGCGATGCCCATCCCCAACTTTCGGCTTGATCGGCAGCAGCCGTGAAGCACATAATAAATAAGAATGAACAGGGGGATTTCACATGAAGATCAACACGAAACGCATCGCAGCTGGTATACTTGCAGCCGTCCTCGCTTTCTCGCTGACCGCTTGCGGCAGCGGCAATGATGGCAACAACTCGTCCGGCAAAGGAAATACCAAGAATGAAAGCGCTTCGAAGGACGGACAATTGAAGCCTGTAACACTCCGCTTCTACTTCCCGGGCGATAAGCCCCAAGCTACCGATGAAGTATGGCAGTATGTATCCGAATTAACGAAGGACACGCTGAACGCCAAGTTCGAAATCAACTATGTCAACTGGAATGACTTCAAGAACAAAATGAAGCTGCTCCAATCTTCCGGTGACAACTATGATCTGAACTTTGACGGCAACTGGCTCGACTTCCCGAATGCGATGAACCGCGGCGGCTACCTGGACATCACCGACCTGCTTCCGGAATATGCGCCAACGCTGTATAAGCAATACACCGACAACAACCTGCTTGATCCAATCAAAGTTAACGACCGCGTCTATGCAGCTCCATGGACGATCAAGAAAACAAGCAAACCGATCGTATGGTACCGTGGTGATCTGGCAGCCAAAGGCGGCTATGCGAAAGATAAAGTCGAGACTGTAGAAGACCTGGACGCTATGCTTCATGCGATGAAAAAGGCAGACCCTGCGATTCTTCCTATCTCGTTCCGTCCGGACAACTGGTTCGGCGATATCAGCCGCGTGTTCCAAGAGAAATACGGCTATGAGGATCTGAACTTCCACGGACTCGTTGTCAAAATCGATGATCCGAAGCATACGGTAATCCCTTGGGAGCAAACCGAAGCATTCAAAGAGTACGTAACATACATGAAAAAATGGAACGAAAATGGCATCATCCCTAAAAACCTGCTGGCGACAAAAGGTACAGAAGGCGACTTCAGCGCAGGTACAATGGGCGCAGCAATCAACCAAATCGACGGCGGTATTCTCGAAAATCCGAACACATTCAAACCGCAAATCGCTGAGCAAGGTGCAGTTAAAGTATGGTCCGAGTTCTATCCGGACAGCAAATGGGTTCTTGAATCCCCTCTCGGCAACGCAGTTGCAATTAACAAAAATGCTGCCAATCCGGAAAGAGCGATCATGTTCCTCGAGCAGCTTACAACAAACGAGAAACTGTATGATGCCGTTATGTATGGTATTGTAGACAAAACGTACAAAGCTGACGGACGCAAAGTATCCTACATGGACGGCCAAGGCAATGGTCAGCCTACGAACTATCTGGACTGGGCAGGCCAATGGGGCTTCTGGCGCACAGAGTTCCAGAAGGAAGACTCCTCGCGCACAGCTAACTACTTCAAGCAATACGATGCATTCATCAACCGTCCGAACAATATCGTCTCGACGATTAACTACTTCGTTCCGGATCAGTCGAGCATCAAGACGGAGAGCGCGAAGCGTGAGCAAATTCTGAGCGAGCTTGGCCTTCTCTTGATGACAGGCATCAACATTAAAGATGTCGATAAAGATGTTATGAACTTCATTACGAAAGAGAAAGATGCAGGCACGGACAAAATCGTAGCCGAAGTTCAAAAACAACTGGACGCTTACTTGACGAAGTAAACCGAACTGAATCGCTCCAAGCGTTCACGAAAACTTGCAGCGATCGCGAATGGCAGCTTTTTACTAGCCATTCGCGATCGTTTTTGTCTATACTAGTAAACGTGAATTGGTAGCGCTTATATTGCAAGGGAGGGAGGCAGTCAGGTGCTCTCATGGTTCAGACTCAAGAATAATTCCTTATTCGTACGTACACTCTTGTCGTTCACGATTTTGGTCATGATCGTCATCGTGACGATTACGTTAATCTTCTCCAACCTATATTCCACGACGCTGTACAGCCAGATCTCCCGCGAGCAGGTAAAGGGTCTGGAGATGCTAAGTGAGAATGTCGACAATCTATTTAAAGAGATGGATCAGATTTTCTTAAATCTTGAGATCAATATGGACATTGAGCTCTTCTTGTCTTCCCGGTCCCATGATGCTTTAACGACTAACAAAGCCCGGCTTCAAATTTCCAACATCCGTCAGATCAATCCTTACATTCATTCCATCTTTGTATATAACTCCGTCCTTCAAGAAAATATCGTCGAAGGTGAGCCTGGCTTTGATGTGGAAAGCTACTTGAAACGAGACGCTTCGTTCCAGAAGAGCGTAAACGACTCGCGTACCATCTATTTGACCCGTTTGAAAGAATCGGAAGTGCCTCCATCCTTCCTTACTGATAAAAAAGCAAAATATATCATTAGCATGGAATACACGAACCGCAGTGTAAACGGCGAGCAGCAGACCGTTGTCATTAACCTGAACGACGATCTGCTCGTCCGCGACTACTTGTCCAAGAACGGCGATCTGCTGATGCTCGTCGATGCAGACGGCAATCTAGTCGCACACAGCAATATTGATGAAATCGGCCAAAACATCAAGGATACCCCGTCGTTCCAAGCGGTGAAGAATTCAATCGCTGAGTCGGGCGATGTCATCAACAAGAAAGGGAATGACCGAACGCTAACCACATTCGTCATCAACCGGACGACCGGCTGGTACGTTCTCGGGTCTACGCCCTATCAGAGCCTGATACAACCGATTCAAGACAAACGGAATGAACTGCTTGGCGTATGTCTCTCTATTTTGTTGTTGTGTCTGGCGCTGATATTCCTTATCTCGAAAAAGCTGTATAATCCCGTACAACGGCTTACCGAGCTGTTCAAAGGCTCACAGTTCAATGTCGGCAGTACAGCGTCGAACGACATTTCCTTGATTAGTCAGGTCTACACCGAAACGCTGCAGCATATGCAGTCGCTCGAGAACAAAAATCGCGACAGCCAGCAGCTGATGAAAAACAACTTCCTCCGGAAGAAACTGATTGCCGATGAACCCGAGTCTGCCGCCAGCCAAAGCTCAGAGGACTTCAAGCTGCGCATCGACTTCGACCGGCTGCTGCTGTGCGTCATTAAGATTGACGGGTATTCGCAGCTGGATGGACAAAGCGCCATGGTGCTCGAATCCGTTCTGTTCCAGAGCGTGACGGAGCTGTTGAACGACGAGTTCCGCTACGAGGCACTGCAGATGCCTAAGGGTGAAATCGTACTGCTCATCAACGAATCGGAAAGCGTCGAGGATGGCTTCCCCCATCTGCTTGCCAAGTTGTCCAGCGTTAAAGATTCCATTGCCGTTACGCTGGACATCACCATTACGATTGGGATTAGCAATCCAATCGACGCGTGGGGGGATTGCCCGAACGCTTACCTTCAAGCTCAAGAGATGGTCAAGCAGCGATTCGTGCTGGGGTTGAACCGCATTATCTACCCGCAATACGTAGAGGAGATGCTGGCGCATAGCTTCGACCTCCCTACCGAGATTGAGCAAAGTCTGACGGCCGCAATTAAGCGTAACGACCGGGAACGGTTCGTGGAAGGCTTAGAGAATATGGCTGCCTTGCTGCGGGGATACGTCCATGCAGACGCGATGCAGGCGCTCTTCCATGTGCTGCTCGTCTGCATTACGCAGATGAATCAGATGCTTAACGATGAGAATAAAAAGCTGGGGATGCGTTTTGGAGAGCTGAACCTCATCTTTACGGAGATGGAGACGCTCGGCCAAGCGAAGCATTGGCTGCTGACTCAGTTCGATGAGTACCAGAAGAGCCTTGAAAGCATTCAGCATCTCAAAGAGAATAAATTTTACCGTAAAATCGAGGAAACGATCCAATACATTCAGAACAACTATTCCGACAGCAACCTAAGCGTCGAGATGCTCGCTGAAGTCGCGGGTTATACGCCCAACTATTTCTCCAAGCTGTTCAAGGAAATGACCGGCATCAATTCCGGTGAGTACATCCGCAAAGTCCGTATCGGTAAGGCGAAGGAACTGCTAAAGAACGATGAGCATAAAGTAAGCGACGTAGCGGAAATATGCGGCTACGTTAACAGCAGCCACTTCTACTCCGCCTTTAAGAAGGTCGTCGGGATGACGCCTTCGGCGTATCGGGAATTTGCGCTAGCGGAGAAGGAATAGGGAATGTGAAAAGGCAGGTAGCCCCTTTATAAGAGGAGCTTCCTGCCTTTTTTGTGTTATTTATATTGCGAAGTTGTTAGCGGAATAAACACAGTGCCCCCGCTAGAAATACTGCCTTCAACAAACAATTCTTCAACTCCGCCAATGTTAACCTCAATCGTTGTCAAGCCATCCTCCGCTTTAATAAGCTGTACTTCTTTTAGGATAACATCTTTTTTCGTATCTTTAACGGTAATATTCTTAAGGTCGGAGCCGATAGCTGCAATTTGCAGTTGAAGCGTTTGATACTGTTTATTAGGATGCAGCATAAAGTTGACGCTGCGGTCTCCAGTACCATTATTGAAATAAGCTTCTTTGTAATCCTTGCCCTTATAGGAAGTAAAGGCCGGGTCTTTCGTGTAATACATATCATCGAAGCCAACAGACAAAGCCGTGCCTTCGACCTTCTCTCCAAAAATAATCGTTTGTGTGGCTGGGTCATAATCGACGGCTACACCTAGTGCATCTGCTATCGCCCTCGCTGGAACGTAGTTGCTATTTTTGTACTCGATAGGTACGATTGCACTTCCTTTAGCATCCTTTAGCTGCACGAGTGTCCCATTTACTTTAACTTTCACACCGGGATTCAAGTATGCTTTAATTTCTTGCAGCTTTGTCGCTGCATATGCTCCAGTGCTCATACTTGCCAAAATCGTTACTCCTAAAATTGTGGCCATCGTTTTTTTCTTCAAACTTCATCTCTCCCTAATATATGAAAATAGATGAAAATATATGTATACTATACTTTGGAAAAAATTAATATACAAGTTAGAAAAGCACTAACTACAACGAAAGCGTAGCCCAATACCGAAGCTACTTAACTATATCTTCAATGACCGATATTTTCCCTTCCTGAATTTCAAATACATTCTTCCCCTCCAGCTGAAGCTTATCTCCCTTTTTCAAACCATTGGGTAAATCTGCCGACAATATGGCTTCATAACAACTTGCACCTCGGCTTTGCCGGGAACAGCGCTATAGTGAGTGATCGTTTGGCATCAGCTAGAGAAAATCTCTGCAGACTTTTCCGCCGACTCCCTAAATTCAGGTATCCCTCTCGTCTCCGTATCGATTTCACCATTGGAAAGTTCCTAAACAGGACCCCTTCATGCAAAAGCCTAAGCATGCCTTCAATATCAAATGAATCGTAGGCCTCAATATAACGCTCGATGATTTCTTTGCTGTTCTCACTCATTTTTCAATCCCCTCCTATTCTACAGGATGCAGTTACCCATTTGAGATCTATCTCTTTTCTATTGAACTCAGCCTGATTCCTTTATTCGCCGGATGCCTTGCAAGACTTGCTCCCGGACACTCTCCCGCAGCGAGTAAATGACCGGTGCGGAAGGTATGTCGAATTTCAAATGAGAATGGGGAATTTCCGTCAGTATGGTGCCAATTGGACTGCCTTGCTTGTCATAGATTACGTTCCAAAATATTCTCGATCTGTTGTCCCCCGTACCCCATTTTTCGAGAGAGTTTCGGAAAATCAGGCGCTTGCCGATAACAAAATCATTCTCATTGAGCTTCTCCACCGTGCTGAAGCCTGCATACTCTAACTGGTCGAATAAGAATGGCATAAGCTGATCCAAATAAAGACCATACGCCGCATCTTCAATATCAGCAAAAGCAGCCGTCAGTTGCTCATACATGGATTCGTACATAGACCTCCACTTAGACTCAATATAACGGTTCGCCACCTCACTTATTTCTTCAATCGTCATGTCTTCCCGGAAAATCAAAGATTCTTTCACCATAACCAAAAACCTCCTTCTCTTCATTTCAAATCCATTGTACTACTCGCAAGCAAATTAGAAGGTTATGCAGAATTAGAGGAGGAATATCAGCAGTTTTCATTGAAAACCTTACAAAGAAGTTTAATCTTTAAAGATGTGGCGGGGAGAGATGACCGGTTGACGATGCGTCTCAAAAAAATGGCGGAGAGATTCAATATCAGCGCCAGTACGATAAGGAATTACGAGGCCAAGGGCCTGATCCCTCCAGCTGAGCGGTCACCAAATGGCTATCGCGTTTATACGGAACTGCACGCAGCCTATCTATCGTGTATCCAAGCAATGGCCCAGCCATTCGGAATGGAAGTGACTGCCGAGGCTCTTCGTTGTCTCCATCAAAACAAACCGCAAAATGCAATGTGGATCATCCGGGAAAAAGAAATCGCTTTGTATGAGGAAAAAGAGAAACTAGAGAGGTTATTCGAGGATATTCGAGCTTACTCTAACGAAAATAAATCTCTGTATGCCGATGAGCCATTCACTATCAACGAAGCATCCGAGTTGACGCAGATTCCCAAATCTGCGATCCGCTACTGGGATCAAGCAGGATATGTAATGGCCGACCGGGATCCTACCAACCGTTATCGTCGATATAGCGGATCTCATTTGCTAAAAATCAGGCTGATTCAAATGCTGCAAAGCTCCGTATATTCAGAAGATACCGTGAATATTAGGCAATCTATCGGCGCGGTAGAACATACTGATCTGGAAGGCCTCGTGAATGTGGCTGAGAATATCAGGGCTTATTTGGATAAGATACTGGAAGCCCAGATGTGTGGGATAGCGAATTTATATGAGTTGATTCAGTTTACGAAAGATTAGGGGCATTCAAGTGTTGTCGGTTGGACTTGACAGGACTTCGAATAATGAAGTGAGCCTACGCGGTGGATATATGCGGCTACATCACTTTTACTCCGCTTTTAAGAAGGTTGTGGGTATGACGCCTTAGGCGTATCAGGAGTTTGCGCCTGTGGAGAAGGAATGGAGAATATAAAAAGGCTTGAGTACACCGAACGAATCACTACGAAAAGGCCAAGTGAAGTAATGATGTAGAGAAAGGTTGGGAAAATAAGGATAGATAACAGGCTGCATCATTTGTTAGCAGCCTGTTGAGGGGAAAAGCGGACTATGATTTTCGCTGATCAATTGTCCATCTGTAATGGTATAATCAAGGTAATTTCATAAGAAATTCAGAGCTTTTCCCCAATCTTCCCAAATTGATAAATCCATACTTTTCAAAATACTTAACGTTATCTATTGATTCAGTCCATAGGGAGCCAGGAATATTTAGGTTGCTCTGAATATATAAGAATGTCTCCATCAACTTTTTCCCTTCCCCTTTGCGGAATGAATGAATATGAAGTAAATCTAATATGTATTTAGAATTATAGTGCCTTAGAAACTTTTTGTCAGTTGTGTTCAAAGCTAGACACATGATTGCATTAATATTTTCTGATATTATTCCAATTCCCGGTTCTCCCGGGACTGCTATGTTTGGAACGATGAAGGAACCCTGTTTACCCTGTTTGAGTATCTCTGTAATAAACTTTATATCAAATGAATTTTTATCTTTACTTATTTTCTCTTTCAAACTGTTCATTGTTTGATTTGAAATTTGATTAAGTAAAATGGGATTAAGTTTCTTCATAACTTCATTTAACATAGAATGTGTCGCTAAAGCGTAGGACATATATAAGATTCCTTTCTATACTGATATAAAACCATTTATAATATAAATTTTAGATCGTCTACTAAACTTCAATCTTATATCTTTCTTTGAACCACCTGTCTTCAAACCCTTCATTATTACACCCAACGACAGCACATCCAAAAAATAATTCCGTATTGTATCTGATATGGTTTTTATCAAGGGCATCTAATGCAAATCGATAACACATTTGAGAACTTAAATTCTCTATTCTATTATTTATCATATCTATTGTAGGTAACATGTCATATATATATCTACATTCATCCAATACAAACATATCTGTATACATAACTGTTTCTTTTGCCTTATAACTCCACCCCACTGACTTTAATACATTAATATGATATGGTACTGACAATTGACCAATTAAAAGGCCAATAACACTTTGGAATGTAAAAACATCACAAGCTTGTGGTGCAACTCTCTGCCAATCCATGTTATAAACATTTTTTAATTTTTCTGAATAACATTCGATTCCATGTGACCCACCTAAAATCAGGTACAACATCACACTAAATTGATCAAGT
This sequence comes from Paenibacillus sp. NPDC058174, assembly GCF_042883865.1. NCBI lineage: Bacteria > Bacillati > Bacillota > Bacilli > Caryophanales > Paenibacillaceae > Paenibacillus > Paenibacillus sp. NPDC058174. The sequence continues at coordinate 345,172 of NZ_JBHVUY010000004.1, read as the reverse complement.
AACTCTTCTGAATTAAAACTCATTTGATTAATAAGGCTTCGAGATGCTTTATTAAATTGATCATCGTAAAAGTCCATGTAAAATAATTTCAATCGCTCTCGTTCATCTTCATCGTCACACCAGTCATACAATTCTTCAATGTTTTTATATTGAGCCATTCTCAAAAACCATGGTATTGAGAAAAATGACATATCACTCTCTAAATAACCTCCAGAGTCACCTTCCAATTTAAAGGACAATTCTTCAATATAATCTTTTTGATCATCATAGGAAAATAATATTTTCTTGCATAATTTCATCTGTTTTTTATCTAATTCGAAAAACATTTCAAAGTATTCTTGACTCCTGCAGATTCTTATAAAAGGAATTACCACAGAAGAAATATCCATCATAAACCTTCTTATAAATTCAGAATAGTAATATTCTAAATTGTTGTTAACTTTATAAAACCACTCGTGAAATAATAAGCCCTGCTCTTCAGCAGATGCTCCATTGTCAGCATATGCTTTAGGGTAAAGGTATAGCGATACTATTTTAGCCAATAACTTTTTTGTACCAGGATCATTAGACTCATCAATATATGCAAAATTAGTGATTATAACACCAGGAGAGTTTAACCTATGGTTATCTATCAAAGAAACAATGTTAGAAATATTACGATTTCTCTTACTAGGTGAAACCAAAGCCCCACAGAAATCTAAATATACTATATCGAAGTTTATTGCAGAATTCGAGAAAAATGAACTTATCTTTCCGAGATGGATTTTAACTTGAGGAAAATTAATTTCCAGCCTTCCCACTGCTTCTTTATAAATATCATTATCAGATTCAAATGCCCAAATATTTTCTGGTAATATTCCTTGCTTTATAAGTTCCATTAGGTCATTCTCTGGATTAGGACCTGCTAAGTATGCAACTTTTAATTCACTTGGTCTTTTGTTTCCAAGGGCTGATTCAAAGTGTTTCTTCCAAGATTGTTCTGTGGACTTCTTCAAATTTCTTGCAAGAATATGATCACTACTATAACTTGAACTAAAGAGCATAAAGTCCCTTAAACTATCAAAATAATCTAATGTAGTTATTGTACTTTGTTTTCTATCTTCAGTTAATATAGAAATTGCGCTACTCAATGCTTCTGATCTAATAATGTTTTTTTCCTTTTCTTGGTACACCTTATCTGCCCCTCAAATTTAGATTACAAAAAATACACTAAATCATTATTGTTTAATTTATTTTGAATAAAATAAACAGTTTTATAATGCTCTCTTCTACTTTTCTTGATTATGTCTTTTAATGTTTTCTTTATAAATCCAGCAAATGAAACTGGATTAAATTCCAATCGTTTCAAATTGACTATACCATGCGATTTGACCTAAGTATAGAAAAATAACACCTACTACCGCACTAGATCAAGCTTTCGTCCCTCTGCTTCCTCTTGTTGCTCTACAGGACAACAAAGACCTGCTTTTGAAATACTTTTAGGAAGTTTTGCTCTGAACGATTTTTCATTCTTCTTATATTCTAGTAAACTTTTACTATCGCTTCCCCTCTTCTAGAGTGGAACAAACTTTTGAAAATAAAAATCTACAGCTCTAATGTTGGTTTTTCTAGCATCTTTATATTAAAAACATAAATTATGGAAATTTTATAATGATACATGTTATATTAATATCACAACTAACATCAATGGGGGATAGAATGAGAACTAATATTGCAGGTAGATTGGGAACCGATACTCCACTAATTAAAGACCTAATTGGGGATATAAAAAAAGGGGAAATAAAAATTCCTCAATTTCAACGTAAATTTGTATGGAAAGAACCTCAAGCATTTAACCTTTTAGATAGCATTGCTAATAATTATCCTGTTGGGAGCCTCTTACTTTGGAAAACTCAATCGAAATTGACTGTAGAACGTAATATAGGTGATTTTAAATTGCCTGAAACAGACGACCTTAGTCCAACAGATTATGTATTAGACGGACAACAAAGATTGACAGTGATCTATTCATGTTTTGGAGCAAATGACGATGATCAAGGTTATTCAATTGCATATGATTTGGAAAAGGAAGAATTCACGCCAAATCCTGTTGATCAAAAGTTAAGCGTATTTCCATTAAGATGGATATACCAAACTACTAAATTACTTAATTTCAGAACAGGTCTAGCTAGTCACAATAATGCTTTACAACTTCAAGAAAGATTGGATAATCTAATTGATATTGTCACGAATTATAGGATACCTGTAGTAACACTAAAAGATTTGACAGTTGAAGAAGTTTGTCCGATTTTCGAAAGAATCAACAGTTCGGGAACACGTTTATCAACATATGATCTTATGGTCGCAGCCACCTGGACACAACAATTCAATTTAAATAACGAGATCGAAGAAATCGCTAATTCTTTACATCCTAAAGGATTTGGTGATATTGAAGGTGATGCAATTCTAAAATGCATGGCAGCCATAAAGTTCAAAAGTGTCAAAAGAGAAAACGTGCTATCACTTAGAAATCTAACAAAAGAAGAAATGGACGAGTTAGTTACAAGTACCAAAAGTTCTCTCTTGAAATCTGTTGATTTATTATGTACGGAATTCAAATTATATAGTTGGGATTACCTACCATATGAAGCTATAATAGTTATTTTATCTTACGTTTTTTCAAACAAAAAGATCCTTTCTGCAGAAGACATCCGTGATATAAGAATTTGGTTCTGGACAAGTTCGTTCACTCTGAGATACAGAGGAGCTTCTGATTCATTCCTATCGAATGATTTAAAAAATGTAACTTCATTTATAATTGAAAAACAAGCAGACTCATCCTTATTTGGTTTACGTCCTGGAAGAAATGATTTAAAAAAAATATTGTTTAGAAGTAATAACTCCAGCACTAGGGCATACGTTTTAGCTCTCGCTTGCATAAATCCATTAAACATTACAAATGGATCAAAAATCGACACATCAAATGCACTTTCAATTTATAATAAAAAACAATTTCATCATATCTACCCTCAAGCATATCTCAAACGCATATCCAGTGATCTCGAAACCAATAGTATAATCAATATTTGTATGTTGGCAGCTTCAGAAAACAATTTCATAAGCGATCAAAATCCCAATGAATATTTACCTAAACTGATTGAAACACTTGGAGAGCGTTATGAAGAAGTCTTCTCATCTAATTTGCTCCCATTGTTAACAAGCACAGACTATAGTAAATTATCTTACGAGGATTTTTTAGAACTGCGATCTGAAATTGTGTACTCACATGTAATAAAATTATGCTCAGGAGAAAAATAAATTGATGCATTTCTGTCGAATAAGTGACCTAATTATAGTTTTCTGTTGACTTTAGCTTACCCTTCCATAAGGAAGAGCAGATTAGCCTTCTTTGTGTGGATGTAGGGGGAAGTAACATAAAGTTTCCAGTAAATTGCATAAATCCAAACAAATAAGTGCTAGGTACTAAGCGTAAGTACTTTATGAGAACAAGTGTTGATTCTGAGTTCTGAGAACAACGTAAAGAAGGACATCGCCTCATTCGCGATGTCCTTCGAGTCTCATATTACTCTGTACCGCTTAAACCTTCTACTCTTCCCCCACCGCAACCAGATTCTCCGGGTTGCTGCTCCAATCACTCCAACTCCCCGCATAAAGCTTCACGTTCTTAAACCCCGCGCTTTCCAGCGCAATCACGTTAGGCGTCGCAGTTACACCGGACCCACAGTAGACGATGATCTCATCGTCCGCCTGCAAACCTGCAAACCGTTCAAGCTGCGCCTCAACTGGCTTCAAAGCGCCGGCTTCATCAAAGCCGTCCTTCCAAAAGCGGTTCACTGCGCTTGGAATATGTCCAGCTACTGGGTCGATTGGCTCGACCTCGCCGCGATAGCGAGGAGCCTCGCGGGAATCGATGATGGTCACATCGTCACGGCCAATCCGCTCCCTTACATATGCAGCATCCACCACAATTCCTTCTTGTACCTGAGGCGTGAATTGCAGCCCCTCAATGCCCACTGGAGGCTCTGTCGACACTGCCTCACCTGCAGCCTGCCAAGTGGCAAAGCCGCCCACCAGAATAGCCGTTTCCCCATCATGACCAAGCCATTTCAGCAGCCACAGCAAGCGCGAAGCCATAGCACCACCCTGATCGTCATAAGCGACGACCGTCGTGTTATTGCCTACCCCAATGGCACCTAGCTTGTCCGCCAATCGGCTTGGTTCAGGCAATGGATGGCGTCCGCCACGGCCGCCGGGCTGTTTTGGACCTGACAGATCTCGCTCCAAGTGAAGATAGAACGCGCCTGGAATATGACCCGCTTCATATGCCGTTTCGCCCGCCGACGGGTCATTCAATAGAAAACGGCAATCTACGATGACGACTCCGTTGTCCCCTTTTATTTTCGCCGCTAATTCTTGCACTGTAATATATTGCACCATAGTTACCCCGTCTCCTCTACACTATTTTTTATGTACATTTACACCCAAGCATCGTTCGCATAGCCGCGTTCTTCCCAATAGCCGACATGCTCGCCTTCGATCAGCTCAATCCGGTTGAGCCACTTGACCGATTTGTACGCATACATCTTCGGCACGATCAGCCGCACCGGTCCGCCGAGATCGCTCGGAATCGGCTTCCCGTCATGCATCACGGCGATCATAACATCATCCATCCCCGCCTGCTCCAGTGACAGCGTATCCGTATACACACCGTCACCAGAGTAGAACTTGACGGTCTTGGCAGTCTGTTGAACGCCCGCTTCCCGCAAAAAATCCTTGAGCGGAATGCCTTCCCACGTATTGCTGTAAACCGACCAGCCCGTCACGCAATGGAAATCGCTCACCTGCACCTTGCGCTTAAGCGCCACGAACTTCTCCCAATTCCACTTCATAGGCTTGTCGACGAGACCGTCAATGGTAAAAGACCAATTGTCGTTGTTGAAGGTCGGGATTGGCGTAACCGTATATATTCGAAAATTACCCCGTGCCCCGCCACCGCTCGGCGGCAGCGATGCAGGCAGCGGCTCCGGCGGCGGAGCAAGATGGTTGCCGTCTCGCGCTACGATCTCGTCAATGGAACCGCCCCCTCCTAGACTCGGTCCAAGCGATTTCCCAAGCCATTGGAGAAACGAAGGTCCTACCACGACGGCAAGTCCGGCGCCAATCGACCATTTAATAACGGTACGCCGGCTATACACCGCCTGTGGTCCTGCCGCAGGATGAATGCCTCGCCCGCCTACACCCACAACTTCTCCGCCAGAAGCTGTCGATTCGTCGCGGATCGTCCGCCGCTGCGGCTCCTTGAGCCATTTTGCCCGTGTTATGGAGTGGTAAATAATATAAGGAAGTCCGATCCATGTCAGCAGGTCATGCACGACGAGAGCAGCATTGGCCCATGCGGGGCCAACCGCGCGGAACTGCCAGAGCAGCACCCCGGAAATAAACCAGCCAAGCAGTAACCCTAGCACCACCAGCACATTGAACCGCTGCCAAGGCTTCTCCCTCAGCTGCTTCCAATGCTTGCCCGCCAGCAGCAGATAGTAGATGACCGGCATAATCGATGCGATCCCGACGACGATATGCAGTCCCTTCAGCCATACGCGGCCTTCACCGAGAATGCCTCGCCAGAAGCCTCCAAGCAGTACCAAACCGGATACGGCCAAAATCACGACAATCCAGCCGTTCCATGCGTGCAGTCTGACAAGCTTTTTCCCATACCCTTTGCGCAATTTAGCCAGCCAATTCATCGTATGTTCGCCCCTCTCCGCCTCTATGGCGGCGACCTGCTATTCTTACCCTTATTATAGCAATCCCGCTTAACGGCGAACAACCCTGCCACGAGGCAGGGTATTCCTTGAGCCATCAAGCTGTCCGCACCATTCACAACCTCTACCGGGTCAAAACAACCGGCCCCGTTTCAGTAATCGCCACCGTATGTTCAAACTGCGCCGACAGGCTGCCGTCGAGCGTTCTCGCCGTCCAGCCGTCCATCCCGATATATACGCTTGCATCACCGATCGTCACGATCGGCTCAATCGTAATCACCATACCCTCGCGAAGCCGCTCGCCCCGCCCTGCTCGCCCTTCAGAAGCCTGCGGCTGCTCCGGCTCATGCAGCAGCCTTCCAATGCCATGGCCGACAAAGCTCGTAATGACTTTATAGCCAGATTGTTCGGCGCATTGTTGGATGGCATGACCGATGTCGCCGAGCCTTTTGCCCGGAACCGCTTCCGCTATGCCGCGGCTAAGCGCCAGCTTCGCCACCCGCAGCAGCCTTGCCGTATCCCGCGTAGGTGTGCCGATTGCATACGTCCACGCCGAATCCGCCTTCCAGCCATTCACTTCCGCCACCAGATCAATCGTGACGATATCTCCCTGTGACAACGGCACCATGTCGGGAAAGCCATGGCACACCACCTCATTAACCGAGGCGCAAATCGCGTAAGGATAGCCTTTATACCCTTTTTGCGCAGGAACAGCTCCCCGCTCCAGCAAGAAACGTTCAGCAAACCGGTCGAGCTCAAGCGTCGTAACTCCGGGAGCGATTCGTTTGGCAATCGCTTTGTGGCAGGCGGCTAATATTTGCCCTGCTTTTCGAATGGACCGGATCTCGTCCTTGGACTTCAATTCCATCGCCATGTGAGGCATCCCCCCTATGATCACCCTATTCGGGAAAGGGACGGAACATAACACGGAATGGTATCTATTTTGTGAAAAAAGAAAAAACAAAAAGGTCCTACATCTATATTGCCACAGATGTAAGACCGTTATTATCCTGCTGCTATCCGACCGAGGAATTCAATTTGTCCATCTCATCCTCAACCAACATCGTCAACTCATCCTCGTACCCGCCGGTAATCCGATACTTGCGAATATAATCGCGTACAAATTTACGCGGATCCTTCGGTTGAAAGATTCTCGTGAGTTCCTTCAGGCTTTCCTTGACTTCATTCTGGCTATGCTTCGCCATGAAATCTCCTCCCCTATACGTTGGATGGTCGTCCTAAATAACAAAATCCGAGAACGGATGCGGCTCTCACACCGCAAAAACCCCCGATCGGTGCAGGCAACTCCATGGTGAATGAGTCACAATGTTTGCATTTTTCTTACTATTATAACATTTCAGAACCGAATGCGAAAGCATTCAATTGTAAGTCCTGTCCAGAGTATCAAAATCATTGCTTCAGATCGTCGGCAGAAGCCTTGTCCTCCGGCGGCACAACGCGTGCGGTTATCGGAGGCGGGATATCAATCGCAGTCGGGGATGAGGACAAGCTTTTCTCCTTGTAGAACATCCGCAAATACGCAAAAACACCAATAACAGCAACCAGAATTCCAAATGCTAGCATTATAATCGTTACCCAGCTGTTAACCATATCTCCGCCTCCTTTCCTACCATGTTTATCGGCTTTTACTGTATTAGATTTCAGTCGTTCGAAAAATTGTCACGCTTCCATATATAGGTTAGATTATATCCTAATTGGATATAATTGGGCAACCGTACGTTCGTATCATTTATGGGACAAATTATTTCGTTTTTGTGACAATGCGATACGTGCCGCTGCCCCATGCAATGAGCCGATCGTCCTCATCTTTGACAAAAGCTTGAAGCGTAATCGTTCGCCCGATCCGGTGTATAATTTCTCCCTCACATCTCAGCCGCCCTGCCTTGGCATTTTCCAGAAAATGCGTGTTCAGCGTGGCCGTCACCGTCTTCTCATCCCGGCAAGCGAGCATAATCGCCAGTCCCATCGCATTGTCCAGCAGAGACATCAGTACGCCTCCGTGCACGATGCCGAGCAAATTGAGATGACGCCGGTCCGTTTCCATACTAATAATGGCTTTGCCCGCTTCTGCGTGAATGATTTCGCAGCCCAGCTCTCCCCAGAAGGAATCCTCGGCCCGTTCCGCAAGCATGGCTAAAAAGCTGGACGGGTCGGCATAATGCTGCTGTTCATACCCTTCCTCCACCGACACGCGCATCCCTCCTTAGCTTCGTCAACTCCGCTTGTCTGTATCCGTATGTTCCTCCTCCAACAACTTGCGCTTCAGCACTTTTCCGATCATCGTCTTGGGCAGGCTGCTCCTGAATTCGTAAATATGCGGAACTTTGAACGCAGCAAGCCGCTCCCTGCACCAGTGATCCAATTCCTCCGGCGACACCTCCGCCCCTTCTTTGCATACGATGAAAGCTTTGACCGTCTCCCCGCGATACGCATCCTTCACACCAACAGCCGCAGCCTCCATAACGGCAGGATGCTCGAAGAGCACCTCCTCGACATCACGAGGATAAATGTTGAAGCCCCCGGCAATGATGACATCCTTCATCCGGTCTACGATAGTGAAAAAACCTTCCTCATCCATCGCCCCCAGATCTCCGGTATGGAGCCAGCCCCCTCTTAACGCATACGCCGATTCCTCCGGATGGTTCCAATATCCCTTCATCACTTGCGGCCCCCGGATGACAAGCTCACCAATTGCGCCCACTGGCAAAAAATCGCCCTCGGCATTGACGATCGCCGCTTCTGTATCGGGAAAAGGCAGGCCGATCGTGCCGATTTTGCGCTTGCCCCAGATTGGATTCGCATGTGTCACCGGTGAGGTCTCTGTTAAGCCATAGCCTTCGATCAGCCGCCCGCCTGTCATCGCCTCAAACTGGTCCTGCACCTCAAGCGGAAGTGCCGCAGAGCCGCTGATACACACTTCGATAGAGGACAGATCGCTATGGACCGCATCTTTATGGTTGATGAGCGCGACATACATCGTTGGAGCCCCTGGAAAAATCGTCGGCTTCAGCCGGTCGATCGCCTGCAGTACCGCCGGAACCTCAAAGCGCGGAAGCAGAATGAGCGACCCTGCCTTCTTCACCGACATATTCATTAACACCGTTAATCCAAACACATGGAAAAGCGGCAGCGCCGCCAGGAACTTCTCCTTTCCGTCCTGCGCTTTATAGCACCATGCCTCTGTCTGCAGCGTGTTCGCAACGAGATTGCGATGTGTCAGCATGACGCCCTTCGGCGTCCCCGTCGTACCGCCGGTATATTGCAGCAGTGCAAGGTCCTCTCCCGTTGTAGCAGTTACGACTGGCAGCGCGGAGCTCGTGCTAAGCAGCCGTTTATAGGCGACAATTCCTAGACTGCCGTATGGAATATCGGCTCGAAAGCCTTCTTTGCGCTGTTTGAGCGGATAAAGCAGATTTTTCGGAAAAGGCAGGCCGTCCTTGATGGAGGTGACGATGACATGACGCAGCTTCGGCAGCGGCCCTGTCTCTGGATGCTCGCCTCGCACTCGTGCCAGCCGGGCATAAAACAAATCGGCGGTAATGATCGCGCTAGCTCCGCTATCAGACAGCTGATGCTGCAGTTCGCGTTCGACATAGAGCGGATTCGTCTGCACGACTACAGCGCCAAGCAGCAGCACGCCAAAATAAGCAGCCACTGCCTGCGGGCAGTTCGGCAGCATAATCGCAACCCGATCCCCTTTGCTGATACCAAGGGAAATCAGACCGTTCGCTAGGCGATTCGCATCCTGAAGAAGACTGCGGTAGCTGATGGACTTGCCCATGAAGTAAATCGCTTCATGATTCGGGTAGTTTTCGGCTGCTTTCGTTAGCAGGCAAGCGATGCTGTGGTTCGGATACTCCAGCGAAGCCGGGATTTCCTCGGGATAGCTGTCCAGCCATGGTTTAGGGCGCTCATTCGATGAAGGAGCTTGGGGTTCGGGTTCGGGTTCGGGTTCGGGTTCGGGTTCGGGTTCGGGTTCGGGTTCGGGTTCGGGTTCGGGTTCGGGTTCGGGTTCGGGTTCGGGTTCATACTTATTTTTGAGCTCAGGTTCCCCTTGCTCAACTTCCGGTTCACTTGCAATCTGAACTTCTGTTTCAGGCTCAGTTGCCGGTTGATTTTCAAGCTCGGATTCTTCTTGGGATTCCTCTTGGGTCTCATGCCCAGGCTCATGGGCAAGTTGAGGATCCCCTTCGGACCCTACCTCCAGTTCATTCGCAAGCTCTTGTTCTCCGAACTCATGCCCCGACTCATGAACAAGTTGCGGTTCCGCTGGGGGCTCACTCTCCGATTCATGAGCATACTGAAGTACTGCTTCTTGCTCTTGCTCCAGCACATGTAAGACCACGGATTCTGAGTCCGTTTCAGGTTGCGGCTCCGGTGCAAGCTCAGATTGTGCTGGCACTATATCGTCTCCAGCTTGAAGCTCAACCCCTTGCTCAGACTCCAACCCGGCCTCATTTTCGAGTATGGGCTCGACTTCCGGTCCAGTCTCGGGTCCGGGTTCCTGCACGGCAAGCTCGATATCAGCCTCAAATTCGGCCTCGATTGAAGAAGCCGAACTAATATGGAGCTCAGGTTCCGGCTCCAATGCCGTTGCTGTGACGTCTGCCGCCTCACTGGAGGAGCCGGCCTCTACCGGCTGCTCCATCTCCAAATTCTCCTCCTGGGAAGTCTGTTCATCGGGTGCGGATTGATTCGGCTCCTGCCGATCTTCGGGTACAAGCGGCCGTTCCGGTTTTGACGGATCCATAAAGCGTTCCCCCTCCTACACAATGTATTGCTCCCCTCGAATGACGCGGGCGGCAATTTCCCTTTTCTTCGCTACGTTGTCAGCCAGCGGAGCCCGCATCAGCTTTTTCAATACGGACAGCTGCATTTGCAAGCCGTCGCCCTGCTCCAATGCAGCAAGCGCCAGCTTGGCATAGGACTCAATTCGGTCCATTGCTTCCTGGACGAATACCTCCGTCATCTGTATCGCGTTTTCAGTTCGCGGCGTGATTGCAATCGCAGCAGTGGCTGCCGCCGCAACACCTGCCGCTCCTTCCTGCGCCAGTTTTTTCGTCCGCAGCAGCGCACTTTCAGCGGCAAATATTTGAATCATAATATCCGCCATCGCACAGAGTACCTCTTGCTCCTGATCCAGCCTCGTTCCCAGCTTTTGCACGGCCAGGCCGCCAACGGCGAGGAACGCTTTTTTCGCTTGCGCGATTCGATACGTCTCCTTTGCCAGCGGCTCGTCAAAAGCAGGCACCGGCATCGGCTGAAGCAGCTCGCCTTGCAGCGCTTTTGCTTTTTGCAGGAGAGGGAGCTCGCCCTTTAATGCTTTTTTGAGCAGCGTGCCCGGAATGAGCATCCGGTTGATTTCATTCGTTCCTTCAAAAATCCGGTTAATCCGCGAGTCACGGTAAATCCGCTCTACCTTGTATTCGCGGATATAGCCGTAGCCGCCGTGGATTTGAACCCCTTCATCAGCGACGAAATCCAGTGCCTCGGAAGCAAACACTTTTACGATGGAGCATTCGATGGCGTACTCGCTGATTGCTTTTGCCGCTAGCACTCCCGCATCAGGGGAATCCGCCTCCGCTTCAGTCGTCTGGAGCGTGCCGTCGATCCAGCCTGCCGTGCGGTATACCATGCTTTCCATAACAAAGGTTTGGATGTTCATATCGGCCAGCTTCGCACCGATCAACGGGTAGGACGAAATCGCACGCCCAAACTGCTGCCTCGTGTTGGCATATTGCGATGCGAGCTCAATCGTCTCTTTCGCCGCGCCTAGACAGCCCGCCCCCAGCTTAAACCGCCCGATATTGAGAATATTGAAGGCAATATGATGCCCTTTGCCGATTTCGCCGAGCACATTTTCGACCGGTACCGCTACATCCTCGAAGTAAAGCGGACACGTCGACGAAGCTTTAATACCCATTTTGTGCTCCTCGGGTCCGATGCTGAACCCCGGCGTATTTCTCTCCACGATAAACGCGGTAAAAGCTTCCCCATCCACCTTCGCATACACGATAAACACATCCGCGAAGCCTGCGTTCGTAATGTACAGCTTGGAGCCGTTCAATAGATAATGCTGACCGTCAGTTGACAGCTTAGCAGTCGTTTTTGCGCCAAGCGCGTCGGAGCCCGAAGCCGGTTCCGTCAGGCAATAGGCGGCGATCAGCTCGCCGGCAGCCAGTTTGGGCAGGTAGCGGCGCTTTTGTGCCGGCGTGCCAAAAAAGACGATCGGCAGCGTGCCGATGCCCGTATGCGCACCTACCGACAATGCGAAGGAAGAAGCCCGCGACAGCGTCTCGGATAGAAGTGTTGTACTCACTTTATCCAGTCCAAGGCCTCCGTAGGCTTCCGGCACGTCTGCCCCTAGTAACCCCAGCTCGCCCGCCTGCCGCATCAGCTTCACCGTCAAGCCATAGTCCAGCCCTTCCAGCTGCTCGTCATGCGGCGCAATCTCTCCCTCGGCAAACTCTGCCGCCGCGCGGGCCATCATGCGCTGCTCCTCGTTGAAATCCTCGGGCGTCACCGTCGCCGAAGGCAAAGCGTCTTCTACGACAAACCGGCCGCCAAATCGCTTTTTATCCGTCATGCCGCCAATCTCCCTTCCCCTTGCCCGTTATAAGTCCTTCGGGATTGCCTATTGCCTATGGATAAACCTCGAACAGCCCCGCTGCCCCCATTCCGCCGCCGATGCACATCGTCACAACACCAAGCCCCCCGCCCCGGCGTCTGAGCTCATGGATGAGCGACACGGACAGCTTCGTCCCCGTGCAGCCCAGCGGATGTCCAAGTGCTATTGCGCCGCCGTTCACATTTACCTTGTCGGGATCAAGGCCGAGCTGTTCGATAATGGGCACGCATTGAGCGGCGAACGCTTCATTGAGCTCGAACAGATCAATCTCTCTGAGCTCGACGCCCGCTTTCGCTAGCGCCTTAGGCACTGCCTCAATCGGGCCAATACCCATAATTTCAGGCGCAACACCCGCTACACTGTAGGCGCGGAGTGCAGCAAGCGGCTGCAGCCCAAGCTCCTTGGCACGCGCCCGGCTCATTACAATCACCGCAGCTGCTCCATCATTCATAGGCGAAGCATTGCCAGCCGTTACCGTACCCTCGCGGGCAAAAGAAGGCTTGAGCGTCGCCAGCGTCTCCGGCGTCGTATCCGGCCGGACGCTTTCGTCCGTGTCGAACGTGATCATGCTCTCCCATGGCCGCCCAGCCTCGTTCACGCCCGAGCGGCGGGCCGTCACCGGCACGATCTCCTCTTTGAAGCGGCCAGCCTGAATCGCCGCTGCCGCCTTGCGATGGCTGGACGCTGCAAAAGCGTCCTGCGCTGCGCGGCTTATCCCATAGCGGCGGGCCACTTCCTCGGCGGTATGGCCCATGCCCATGTACACTTCCGGCATCGAATCAACGATGCCGGGATGAGGAGCTATCTTGAAGCCGGTCATCGGCACATGGCTCATGCTTTCTACGCCTCCGGCGGCTATAACCTCCGCTTCGCCGAGCCGGATGCGCTCGGCAGCATAGGCTATCGCCTGCAGCCCGGAAGCGCAAAAGCGATTAACCGTGACCGCCGGCGTCGTCACTGGGAAACCCGCATATAGCGCGAGAACTCGCGCCATATTCAATCCCTGCTCGCCCTCCGGCATCGCACAGCCGATAATGACATCCTCCACTTCCTCCGCTGCTAATCCCGGAGCCCGCTCCAATGCGGCCCGCAGCACGGCCCTTCCCAAATCCTCCGCTCTCGTATCGGCAAGGCTCCCCTTCTTCGCCCTGCCGACCGCCGTTCGTACTGCCGATACGATTACCGCGTCGCGGTCATCCTCGGCAAATCGCTTGCCCGCCGTCCCCATCGGCTTTCCCTCCCTTTAGTTCGAGCCTGTTTCGTTCCACTGCACAAGCTTGTTACTTCTGCGTTGCTCAAGAGCTCGCCGCAGCGTTTCCGCATGAATAAAACTAACTAATTTTTAGCGTTACTAGCGCTGGGAGACTAGCAACCTCAACTGCACGCCTCACTAGCTGCTAGCAGACCAGTAGTCTGATTCCGCGAGCCCCGCACTGTCTGATCAAAATGTAAAAGTGCAGTTTGTTTGCCCCAAAATTGCCGTTTTTGCGGCTCAAAATGTAAAAGTGCAGGTGAATTGGGCTAAACCGGCCTTTTTGAGCCCAATCTAGTCAAACAAACTGCAGATTTGCATTTTGAAGCCTTATATAGACTCAAAACGGCAAATCAAAATGTACTTTTGCAGTTTGTGCGCCCCGCCCATAACGTTGAGCGCAGCGACTAGCTCACCCAACTAATTCCGCAGCGGCTTGCCGGTCGCGAGCATATGGCTCATCCGCTCCTGCGTTTTGCGTTCGCCGCAAAGGCTGAGGAACGCTTCGCATTCCAGATCGAGCAAATACTGCTCGCTCACCTCAGCGCCCGGCGCGGCGTTGCCGCCGGCTACCACATGGGCCAGCTTGGCGCCGATCAAGGCGTCATGCGCGCTCACTTGCCCGCTGAGCTGCAGGGCCTTCACGCCAAGCTGCAGCACAGCTCTGCCCTCGCGGCCAGCCACGCGGATGCGCTTCTCCTGCGGCGGTGCATAGCCCGCCCGGTCCAGCTCCAGCACCGCCCGCTTCGCTTCGGCAATCCGCGCGTCCTGCCGCGCGATGACCCGGTCCTGCGGGCGTCGCAACCCGATGCGGCCAACGTCGTAGCCGCTCGTGGAGGTTTTTGCAAGCGCTAACGTCTCGAACAGCGCGTTCAGATGCGGCTGGATCTCACCGCCCCCAGCCCGCTGGGCGGCCAGCACAGCTGCTTCCTTCGAGCCGCCTCCGGCCGGAATGAGTCCAACCCCAGTCTCCACCAGGCCGAAGTACGTCTCCGGCGAGTAGATGATCTGATCCGCCGGCAGGCAGGCCTCGACTCCGCCGCCCAGCGTCATCCGGTGCGGTGCCGCTACGACAGGGCGGTCGAGTCTTTTCAGCCCCAGCATGCTGGATTGGAACAGCCGGATAATGTCCTCGACCTCCTCCCATTCGCCGCTTTGCGCCTCCATGAGCAGCAGCATCAGATTCGCGCCGACGCAGAAATTCCGGCCCTCATTCGCAATGACGAGCCCCCGCCAATTTCGGCTCACTTCTTCCGTGCTGCGCTGAATCGCCGTCAGAATATCGCCGCCAATCGCATTGTTGGGCGAGTGAAATTCCAGACAGACGACCTCATCGCCCAAGTCGATTAAGCTCGCCCCGGAGGTGCTAAGCACCGTGCGCCCGGATTCTTTTAACGCCGCTAATGAAATGTCGTCTGCACCAGGCTCCTCCTCCGTGAAGACATAACGGTTGCCTGAGGCGGCTGCCGCATAGAATCTCTTGGCAACAGTACCTGCAGGCGAACCATCTTCTGGCGGCGCGATCCGGTAAAAGCTTTCATTGCCCGCCTCCAGCCATTGCAGCACCCATTCCGGCACCTCGTCGCCTTCATCGCTCATGCGCTGCACAGACCTCCGAAGCCCGATTGCATCCCACAGCTCGAAGGGTCCCAGCTCCCAGTTAAAGCCCCATTTCATCGCCCGGTCGATCTCTGCAATGGAGTCCGCGATGACGCCAGTCAGCTTCGCCGAATACAGCAGCGTCCGCTTGATCGTCTGCCAAGCAAACAGCGAATACCGGCTGCCCGGCTCGGCCGCCAGCAGCGCCTTCGCTTTGCCTGCCGCGCCTTTTGCCGCCTTAGCCGCATCGATTACGGTCGAGCTGATTTGCTTCCGCGGACCATAATCCATCGTCTGCAAACGGAGCGACTCGATCTCACTCCCGCCGCCTGCAGCCTTCTTCTTCCTGTAAAAGCCGCCGCCCGACTTCTCGCCAAGCCGCCCCGACGCGACCAGCGCCTCCAATACCGGTGGACGTGCGAACACGGCAAGCTCCTCCGGATCGCTGCTCCGCTCCCGCACGTTGTCTACGACATGCAGCAAAGTGTCGAGCCCGACGATATCCAGCATCCGGAACGTTGCTGTCTTCGGCCTTCCCATTGCCGGTCCCGTCAAGGCATCCGCTTCCTCCACAGTGAGCCCGTAGCGGACCACCTCTTCCAGCGTCACAAGCATGCCGTACGTGCCGATCCGATTCGCGATAAAATTAGGCGTATCCTTGGCAAGCACAACACCTTTGCCGAGCCGTTTCTCGCAGAGATCAATCAGCTTCGCAACGACAGCAGGGTCCGTATCCGGCGTCGGCACAACCTCTACCAGCTTCATATAACGAGGCGGGTTAAAAAAATGCGTCGCCGCAAAATGCTTTCGGAACTCTTCGCTTCGTCCCTCCGCCATCGCCGCAACGGACAACCCTGATGTATTGGTTGTGACAATCGTCCCTGGCTTACGTACCTTCTCGATCTGCTCGAACAAGCTTCGTTTCACATCCAGCCGTTCTACTACTGCTTCTACGATCCAATCGGCGTCAGCCAGTCCGGCAAGATCATCTTCTAGATTGCCTGCCGTAATCCGTCCAGCAAAAGCCGCGTCATACAAAGCTGCCGGCTGCGCCTTAACCAACCGCTGCAGTGCGGTCTGTGCGAGACGATTGCGCACCTGTGTGTGATGGAGCGTCAGCCCGATCCTCTCTTCTTCCTCTGTCAGCGAGCGAGGGATAATATCGAGCAGCAGCACCTGCATGCCCGCATTCGCAAGGTGGGCCGCTATTCCCGCCCCCATAACGCCGGAGCCGATAACCGCAGCGCGGCGCACCGATTCCGCACGATGATTCGACATAAGCACCAACCCCTTTTCTCGATCACGATTCTGTTAAGCTTCCAGTCCTTTGCTCAATTCAGACTTTATCTGCCTTCCGAGCCGAACACGCTTGCTGCCAGCAGCTCCGCGACATCACGCGCCGACACCTGCTCATCCGCCTCCAGCGACTTTAGTCCATCCTCCATCATCGTCAAGCAATACGGGCAGGCCGACCCGATAACGGAGGGCTTCACCTCCAGCGCCTGCGAGGTGCGTGCGATATTGACCCGGACACCGCTTTGCTCCTCCATCCACATCAAGCCGCCGCCGGCTCCGCAGCACATGCCGTTGGCCCGTGAACGGGCCATTTCTTGCAATTGAACGCCGGGTATCGCTTTCAACAATTGGCGCGGCGCATCGTAAACCTCGTTGTAGCGCCCCAGGTAGCAGGAGTCATGATAAGTGACCCGCTCCTCCAGCGCATGCCGAGGCTTTAGGCGGCCGGCTGCAAGCAATTCAGCCAGCAGCTCGGTATGATGCTCTACTACGACAGATTCCGGAAGTCCAAAATCGGGATAATCCTTTTTAAAAGCGTTATAGGTATGCGGACAGACAGTAACGATTCGAGTAATGCCGTACTTAGCGATGGTCGCAATGTTCTCGCGGCACAGCTCTTGAAACAGCAGCTCATTGCCGATACGTCTCGCCGTATCGCCCGAGCTCCGCTCCTCCAGCCCCAGCGTTGCAAACGTTACGCCTGCCTGGTCAAGCAAACGGACAACATCGTAGAGCACCTTGCGGCTGCGCGTATCATAGGCGCCCATGGAGCCCGCCCATAGCAGCACCTCCGGCACAGCAGCCTTAACAGCAGCAGTAACAGCCGCCCCCTTCTCATGCTCAGCATGCTGCGATACCCTCAGCGCCGCTTCCTTCCTGAACTCCTGCATCGTAGGCACCCGTACGCCGGTACGGCTCTCGCACTCCTCAATCCACGCCGCCCGCTCCACGCGGGGCAGTCCCCACGGATTGCTTTGGCGCTCGATATTTTGAAGCGCCCGCTGGCCATCGGCTGGCAGCTTGCCGTCCATCAGCACGAGATAACGGCGCATATCGATGATTTTGTCGACATGCTCGTTGCCCACAGGGCACACCTCCTCGCAGTTGCGGCAGGTTGTGCAGGCCCACAGCTCCTCCTCGGTCATCACGTCGCCAATCAGCTCGGCGTCCTCCGCTTTTGAGCCCTCCCGTACGCTCCATGCCTGCGCCTGTGCCGCCATCGTTGGCCCGATGGAAGTCACGCTGCCCTCGAAGCCGTCCTCCCACACCGGGAGAGACGCCCCCATCGTATGCGCCCCCGCCGTCCGTCCGCCCATCACCCGGGGAATCCAAGCCGATTTGGACGTAACCGCCGCCCCTTTTTCCGTCAGATGATCACGAAGCTTCACCATCAAATGCATAGGCGACAGCAGCTTGCCGGTGTTGGACGCCGGACACACATTCGTGCAGCGGCCGCATTCGACGCATGCGTATAGATCGATTAATTGCTTGTGCGAAAAATGCTCCACCTTCCCTGCGCCAAAAGCTTCCGCTTCTTCATTCTCCAAATCCAGCGGCGACAGCTTGCCGACCGGCGCTCTGCGGTGAAGCCACAGATTGACCGGCCCCGTTATCAGATGAAAATGTTTGGACTGCGGCACATAGACGAGAAACGAGAGCAATACGGCCAGATGCAGCCACCAGAACAACTCGTAGCCGATATCCGCGGCCAGGCTCCCCCCAGAGACGCCCAGCACGCCAAGTCCATGGGCCAGCACAGCAGATACCGGCGCGTAGCTTTCCGCAACAAGATGCACTGCCGCATCCGGCCCGTCAGCTATACCTCCGCCAGCTCCTGCGCCCGAAGCTGCAAGCCGCTCAAACGCCAGCGTGAACAGCACCGTCGCCATCAGACCGCCGATAAACCATAGAACGAGCGAAGGCTTCCAGCCTCTTTTCAACCGTGGAAGACGCTCCACATAGCGGCGAAAGCCGCCGTATAGTACAGCAAGCAGCACTAACGATACCGTCAGCTCCTGGCTCCAGGCGAAGCCGTCGTAGTAGGGAAACGGAATAGGATGTCCGCTCAGTTTCTTCCAGATGAGATCCGCTGCGCCGAACTGAAGCACGATAAAGCCGTAAAAATAAATCAAATGCATAATCCCGCTTCGAATATCGTGAAGCAGCTTGCGATGGCCCAGCATTTGCCCGGCAAAAGACGGCCTTCGCTTCGTCCTCTCCCCCATGCCCCCTTCTTGACCTCCCGGCAGCCAGTCAAGCTTCACCGGCACGCCGAGGCCTATGTACAAAGCCCGCCTCCACACGACAGTCGCGGATATCCATCCCGCCAGCGCTACTGCAGCCGCAAAAGCCGTCCATCTAGCCAACTCCGTCCCATGCTCAGCGAGCCAATTCAAAGCTGCCGACATATTTTTCGCCCCCTTTCCCTTCGCCTGATCCGGACAAGCTTTCATAGCGCTTTCATTAAGCCGCAGTGCTCCAAGTATATGAGCCGAAGAACGCGAACATGCCGCCGGGAAGTCCTGCTGGATGGGGTCTATTTATGTGTTTCCGGTCATACTGTAGCACTGAAGGGAAGTCCCATGAGCCGAGCTGTTACACCACTTTCACATCAACGGGGGGAGGAATGGAGCTGTATGCTCACTATCGCTGTTTTACTTAAACAAACCTTTGATACGGAGGAAAAAATAGTCGTCGCGCCGGACGGCAGCATATCGAGCGGGGAGGCGAAGCTCGTCATTAATCCTTATGACGAGTACGCATTGGAGGAGGCGCTGCGCCAGCGCGAGCTGCATGGCGGAAAGGTGCACGTTATTACATCCGGCCCAGAAAAGGCCGAGGAGGCTTTGCGGACAGCCCTTGCCATGGGTGCAGATGAAGCGGTCCGGCTGGAAAGCGAAGGCAGCACCCTGCTCGCCGAGGGGGACAGCCATACGATTGCGGCGGCGCTCACCGAAATATTGCGACCGCTTGCTCCGGACCTCGTGCTGGCGGGACTGTTCGCC
This sequence comes from Paenibacillus sp. NPDC058174, assembly GCF_042883865.1. Taxonomy (NCBI): domain Bacteria; kingdom Bacillati; phylum Bacillota; class Bacilli; order Caryophanales; family Paenibacillaceae; genus Paenibacillus; species Paenibacillus sp. NPDC058174. Next base: position 325,609 of record NZ_JBHVUY010000004.1, on the reverse strand, counting down.
GTTGACAGCGGCTCGGGCAGCGTTGCGCTGCAGGTCGCCGAGCGGCTTGGACTGCCGCATGCTTCGTCTGCGGTCAAGCTGGATATTGCGGAGGCGGCTGGAACTGCCGCCTCGGGAGCTATCCCGGCAGGCGCACAGGCAGCTGAACGGTTCGCTATCGTGGAGCGTGATGTCGAAGGTGACACTGAGACGGTCGCCATTCCGCTGCCTGCGCTCATCACCGCACAGCAGGGCTTGAACGAGCCCCGCTACCCTTCGCTGCCGGGCATTATGAAAGCGAAGAAAAAACCGCTCGTCCGCGTCAATCCCGCCGACTTCGGCGGCGAATGGTTAACGGCGGCAGCGGCAAGAACGGTACGAACAGCACTGTTCCCGCCGGAGCCGCGGGCTGCGGGCAAACGGCTCGCCGGCTCGCCTTCCGAGCAGGCCGCCGCGCTGACGCAGCTGCTTCAGACTGCCGTTAAGCTGGAGTAGCCTCTTAAATGTCTCAAGACCATCCGGGAGGAGATGAACATTCGCAATGGCTAAAACGATTCTCGTATTTGCCGAATGCCGCGACGGTAAATTGCGCCGTGTCGCGCTGGAAGCGCTAGGCGCAGCGCGGCTGCTTGCCGGCGGGGACGGCGAGGTGCATGCCGTCCTTGCCGGCTCCGGCGCAGCGTCCGGTGAAGCGGACGCGCTTGCCGCCCGAGGCGCGGACGTCGTGCATGTCGCCGACGACCCCGCCCTGCAAAGCTATGCGCCCGAGGCGTACCTTGCCGCCATCGGCGCCGCTATCGATGCCGTGCAGCCGGATGCGCTGCTGCTCGGCCATACCGCTTCCGGGCGCGACCTGGCTCCGCGCCTCGCAGCAAGATACAACGCCGGCCATATCGCCGACGTGACCGCGATTGACGGCGCAGGCGATGACGCCGTCTTCACGCGCCCGCTCTACGCCGGCAAGGCATTCGAGCGGCGCAGCTTCGCCGCAGCGGCCGCTGCCGTAAACACAGGCGGACCATCGGTCATCACGATCCGCCCGAACAATCTGCCGCCGGCAGAAGCGATTGACGGCGGCCGCCAAGGCGTTGTGCAGCCGTTGCCGTTCACGGTGCCGGCGCTCTACACCGCTGTGCGCTCGCTTGTGCGCCGCACCGGCGGCCAGCTTGATCTCGCCGAGGCCGACGTCGTCGTGTCCGGCGGCAGAGGCGTGCGCAGCGCAGCAGGCTTCGAGCCGCTGCAGGCGCTCGCCGGTGTGCTCGGCGGCGCAATCGGCGCCTCGCGCGGCGCCTGCGACGCCGGCTATTGCGGTTATGCCCTGCAAATCGGGCAAACCGGCAAGGTCGTGACGCCGCAGCTCTATATTGCCTGCGGCATCAGCGGCGCGATTCAGCATCTGGCTGGCATGAGCCAGTCACGTGTCATCGTCGCCATTAACAAAGACCCCGACGCCCCCATTTTCGGCGTTGCCGATTACGGCGTGGTCGGGGATCTGTTCGAGGTCGTGCCATTGCTGACCGCCGAGCTGCAGCGAACGCTAGCCAACCCCGGTGCCTAATTGTCATGAACAGCATGCGTTCTTGCGATTCTTCACACCGCTAATCCTTCATCCCGTTAATACTAAACGGGATGCAATTCTGAGCGAAAAAGCAGCTCCGCAAGGCCCGTTCAATCCGGCCTTACGGAGCTGCTTTTTCACTTTTAACACCTGCTTACCCGGTGCAATGCCACCAATTCCCTCTAGAACCGCCTACTTTGTTCTGGTAACGTTTATATTGGACTACTTGTACAGAAAGAGGTATCACAGCAATGAAGAAATCGCTTTTCCTTGTTTTTGTTCTAGTTTTAGCTTTATTCTATCCGCTCCATTTGAAGTCCATCGAAGCCGCCGAGGCCAATCCCTTGGATTTGTATAATCCCACATACATCGAAGGACATTGGGCCAACGCGCAATTAGAAAACTTCGTAAGCGCCGATCTTCTGAAAGGCTACACCGATCCCAAGGGCAGCGTGACCCTTCAGCCAGAAGCTCCTATTACCCGTGCGGAATTCACTGCTATGCTGGTCCGCGTTCTGGACTTAAAGAGCGAGGACAGCAGCATCACGTTCGCCGACGTCCAGCCTGACAGCTGGTATGCCGAGCCGATTCGGATTGCAGCAGCCTTAGGTGTGGCGAATGGTGTTGGCTCTAACCGCTTCGGGCCTAACCAGAACATTACGCGGGGCGAGATGACTGTGCTCGTCGTTAGAGCCTTTCAATCCTCCATCTCATTTGAAGGCAAAGCCGTGGACTTCTCGGATGTGCCGAACTATTATGCAAGGCCTTTTATTCAACAAGCGAGTCAGGCAGGCATTATTCAAGGCAGCACTGCATCCATGTTCCGGCCTTTTACCATTGCTAAGCGCGCCGAAGCCGTAGTAATGCTGCAGCGAGCTTTGGATTTGCAAAAAAGCGCTTTGCCGCAGGACAGTCAGCTCACGCAGCCAGTTCTCGACTCGGAAGAGCAGGAGCTGCAAATCTTCAAGGACAAGGCATTTGACCAGCTTGACGATGCTTTTGCGAAATTTTACACCGGCTATTACCTGGCGATCAGCAATGCGTACGCCTCCGACGTCGTAAAGTGGACCAAGCAAGGCTACGGACTCAGCATGGAAAAAGCCGCAGCCCAGAAGCTGCAAGTATTGCAAAAGACCGACCGGTTTGCGGCGGTAGAGTCGACTGGCGGCAGCTACAAAATCACCATGACCGATGGCGATAACCAGCAAGTAGAGATGCAGTCGAATGAGGGCGTTTATCTGCTCAAAAAGATGACCGATGGCGCTTGGAAAATTTACGCCTTCTACACAAGCGAAAGCGCAAAATAAGATAGCTAGCTAAAAAAAAGACAGTTTCGATGTAGGCCCTAGCGCCTTACTCTCGAAACTGTCTTTTTTTCATTCATGCTGCGCTGCCATGCTTGCCTAAGCGAAGTCCGGCCGAATCTCCCGGATACAATCCGGCGATTCATACGCTTCGTCACCAATTGCGTTCGTAACCGGATAAGCTCGCATTTGATAAGACTCCAGCGGCTCCAGATGCTTGCGCAGCGACCGGTAATCCTGCAGGCGCGGATTAAGCCAATCCTCCAGCCCTTCCTCATCGAGCACGATCGGCACACGCGGCTGCCATTGCGACATCGCACCTGATGACGGAGCGGTCAGCATCGTAAACGCCCGGACAAGCTCGCCGCTGTAGTTGCGCCACTCGTCATAGAAGCCAGCGACGCCCAGCAGCCGCTGCTGCGGCACCACGATATGCATCGCCCGCGGCTCCTTCTCTTTGCCGGACTGCTGCCAGCCGAAAAATCCGCTGCAGGGCACGACGCACCGCTGTCTGCGCAGCATCCGGTCGAAGAAACGCTTCTCCGACAGCGTCCCGGTATCCGCATTCACCGAATCCTTGGCCCAGAAAGGGAACAATCCCCATCTTGCGTCATGCATCGTGCGTTGCTCCCACTTATCATTCATTACGATGGACACCGTTTGTGTCGGCGCAACGTTGAACCGATTCGTGTAGCAATGCAGCAGCTTCTTAATTTGGAATGCCTCGACCATATCGCCGACATCCGCCGTAATGGAATACCGTTCAATCATGTTAGCCCAGCCCCTTCTGCTTTCCTCTGTTTCAAGTATTTGCATAAAATGGGCCGGACTATTCGTTAGTTTGTAAAACGTTTGCGGAAACGCAGCGGCGGCATACCCGTCTGCGCAGCGAACAGCCGCGAGAAATGCGGTGTCTGCCGGAAGCCGGTCTCTTCCGCGATCTTGGCAATCGTCCAATCCGTCTTAATCAACAGCAACTTGGCCTGATCGAGACGGTAATACAGCAAGTACTGCTGCGGCGTGCAGCCGAACACCTCGGTCATGCAGCGGGTAATATAGTTCGTATGAAGCTGCAGCGCTTCGCTGAGCATCGTGTTCGTAATGACGCTGCGGTAGTTCATTTTCAAATAAGCGGCAGCGCGTTCCGCAACCGATACACCTGCTCTGGCTGCATCTGAACGCCAGCCTTCATCCAGCATTTGCAGCAGATGGAGGAAGCGCTGCTGACGCTCCCAGAATGCGCCGTGCGAGGAGCTGCTCGCCGCCTCATGCAGCTGAGAGAAGATCAGCTTCGCTTCGTCCGGGAAGGACAGATGCATTTTTTTCGGCAGACGAATGGCATAGGTATAATAATCCCCTCTTAGCGAGCCGGTGTGGCTGCCTTCGGTCTCCTCCCAGGCGCCAACGGTCTGAAAATGCACCCAGTCGAACGTCGTCTCCTCCGTACAAGGCTTGAATGAGCAATGCCAGCGGTCCGGACGAAGAATGAGCACGTCACCCGGCTTCAGCGTCCATTTATTGTTCTCCTCGGCGATATACAGGGAGCCTTCCTGAACGAAGAGCAAGTCGAACACGCCGATATTGCTCCGGTTCGGATGCTCTTGCCCAGCGGTGTAGGTTCTGCGGTTCGATTCTATGAAAAATGGCAGCGGCGGCGAACGAAAGGTTAGCAGCAAGTCCTCTTGCAATGATGATCTCTCCCTAATAGCTGTAAACTCCGGGGTTTCTAGCGATTGTTCCATCTCTGAAAATAGTCCCGATCTCACGCTTCAATCTTAAATCTATTGCCATGTTACATAAATCGTCACCGTTTGTCTACAAGACTCGACAATCCTCTTCTTTCTATCTTCCATTCCGCCAAAAACCTCAGCTAAAATGGAAAAAACCGCGATCTGAACAGCATTAGCCTGTTCAAACTGCGGTTTGCGCGTTTATAGATTCAGCTAGACTTTGAGTGCTTCAGCTATCTGCCTGCCGAGCGCTTTGCAGGCTTCCTTTTCCTCACCGGACGGACTGTATTCCACTTTGAGCCCTTCGGCAGCTATTTCAGCGCCAAGCTCTCTCAGTTTCTCTTCAATAATATCGACCGATGCGCAAAAGATCGGATACGATGAATCGCCGGAGCCAAACGCTGCTGCTTTTCGCCCTGATAGATTCAAGCTGTCCATCTCCTCGTAAAAATCGAGAAATTCATCGGGCAGTTCCCCGTCACCCCAGGTATACGCTCCAATTATGATGCCGTCATAGGCCAGCAGCTCCTCAGGTTTAGCGTCGAAGGCTTCCTTCGCCACAACCTCCGCACCAGCCTCCTTTGCTCCTGCTGCGACGGACTCCGCCATCTCTTCCGTATTTCCTGTCAAGCTTGTGTACAGCACAATAACTTTCGGCAACAGGCTCTCTCCCCTCGCACTTATAGCTGTGGCTGCGCGTCCATTGTCTGGATACCGTTGAACAGCGTCGCCATATAAAATTGCCCGCCCTGCAGATCGACATCCGTCACCGGGAAGCCCAGCTTCACGGAGATCAGCATGAGCCGTTCCTTAAAGTAGCCCAGCCGGAACAGTCCGTGGTCGGTGCATACGTATATATCTTTATTGAAGTTTTTAATACCGAAAATAAAATGATTGCCGAAGCGTATCCGGTCGAATTGGCCTTTTTTATCGCCGACTAGCAGCTCGCCCTTGTCGCTTGAACCAAGCAGATGTCCGCGGAATACGCTTAGGCTGGTTACCGTCCGGTTCAGCTCGAACTGCGCCCAGCTGTCCATAAAGCGATCGTACAGCGATATTCCCTGATCATGGCCGACTATGAGATATTGAGGCAGGTTGAGGAAATCATAGACCTTCCTGTCGGTGCATGATGACTGCTCCCATTTGCCATTCGTATGGATCCATAGCCCATACTCGGTAGCAGCATAACCCGTGCCGCCCAGCAGCCTGTACTGATAGCATGGCACTGCCAATCCGGTGTCCGACCATTTGCCGTTATCGAATTGGAACAAGCCATAGTTCGTGCAAGCTTGGAGCAGTCCGCTATGCATCTGAAGCCGGTTCGTATTGGCCTGCTCGGGCATCCCTGCGCTCAGCTTCTCCCATTGGCCTGAGCCGCTGATTTCATAGACACCGTGGCCCGAGGAGGCCGCATAGATCGAATCGCCGCCTGCCATAATCGATGAGAACGGAAACAGCATCCAGTTCCATGGCCGTCCCGTCTCCGTGCTGCCAAGCTGCTCGCTTTTATCGTAGGAATGCTCCTTCATGACTGAATCAGCTCCATCCCGTGCAAATTTACGGAGCTCTTGCCGGTTATCCCCGGCACTGCCGCATGCGATGGTACTCCTTGTGCAAGAGATATTTGTGATTCCGAACTTTTGATGCGTTTATAGGCCACGGCGAGCAATGCCGATTGTTTCTTTTTGAGAACCATTTCGTACAATAATCCCATTTCCGCTTCCTCCTGTATCTATGCGACAACGCGAGCGTCGTTCTATTTGAATTTTAATTGATAATGATTATCACTTTCGTATTTATGATAACCATTCTCACTGTAAGTGTCAACTACATTCTTGACATCCATTTGCAAACGGACCCGGCTTCTCACCGTCGAACTAAATGTGACTGTTGATGCCACCGTGGTGTATATCCCCTTACTCTCACACACTATCCGAGCTTTACTTCACCACTGGGCAATCAATTACGCTATTCGGTACTTATTTTCCTTATTTGAACGATTATTTTGAAGATTCGAGAGTATAACGTCACAAAGTTCATAAGCGCGGAAATTGATTTCTTAATAAAGAAAAATAGTTTCTTATCGGACCAAATCAGCTAGTAACTTAGCCCTGCGCTTGCCCCATAGCGAAATTGGCTTCGTTATTTTGCGAATCGGGTTCGCTGTTGGCAGCATCAGCCTTATGTGCCCTCCGAGCAGCGAAATTGGCTTCGTTATTTTGCGAATCCGGTTCGCTATACATTTCATTTGCTCCATTGGCATCCACCTAGCGAACTTGCTTTCGCTAATAGAAAAATTGGTTCACTTTTCCACCCTACCCGCACCTTCTCATACCTCCAAACGACGCACAACGAACCTGATTCGCTATTTTGCGAACTTCGTTTCGCTTTTTTCAGCATTTTAAGCCTGTTTTGGGCACGCTCCTCGCCAGAGCGAAGCTAGCTTCGCTACTCATGAACCTAGGTTCACGGATAGCGAAAATAGGTTCGCTGTTGGCTAAAGCAGCCTCTTTTGCTCGCCGCATAGCGAACTTGGCTTCGTTATTTTGCGAATCAGGTTCGCTGTTGGCTGAAGCAGCCTCTTTGCTCGCCGTGCAGCGAACTTCGCTTCGCTATTTTGCGAATCAGGTTCGCTATTAGCTGATTCCAGTCTCTTCGCTCACCGCCCAGCGAATTTGTTTTCGCTAATAGCGCAAACGATTCTCTAATTCCTTAGCCGTATTCCTCATATTCCATCCAAAACACGCACTACGAACCTGATTCGCTATTTTGCGAACCTCGTTTCGCTTTTTTCAACGTTTTGAGCGTGCTTCAGGCACGCTCCTCGCCAGAGCGAAGCTAGCTTCGCTACTCATGAACCTAGGTTCATGGATAGCGAAATAGATTCGCTGTAGACTGGAGCAGCCTCTTTTGCTCGCCATGCAGCGAACTTGGCTTCGTTATTTTGCGAATCAGGTTCGCTGTTGGCTGAAGCAGCCTCTTTGCTCACCATGCTGCGAACTTGGCTTCGTTATTTTGCGAATCGGGTTCGCTGCAAGTTTGATTCACCTAATCCTCACTCACTCAATGAAGCTATTTTCGCAAATAGCGAAAACGGTTCACTAATTACTCGAGGGCCCCCCCTCGCGCTCCATATCAACTATGCACAACGAGCCTATTCTCGCTATCAGAGAAATCAGTTCACCAGTTCCTTCGGTCTTCAGTCGGCGCACTGTCCAAACTCCGCACAGGTGTGACCAGCCACCCCAGCAACACGCAAAAAAGACGCCTCCGATTTTAGATCGGAAGCGTCCTGCCACTTGAATATACGGTTATAAGTTCACTTGCAGCCGGATCATTACCTTATCCCCTACCAAACGAACGTCGCCTACGCCGACAATATCATCCGCGGACAAACCAAGGGGGATGGTGATCTTCTCCAAGGAGCCATGCGGCAGCTTTACACCGCGCACGCTCATTCCGATCGGCTCCAGCACAACGTTTGGCGCTTTCCAGACCAGTCTGTAGGTGACCAGCAGCCCGACCGGGATTTTGTCGCGGTAGGTTACATTCAAATGCGCGAGCAGATGCTCGTCCTTAAGCTCAAAAGCCGCGCCGTTCACCTTCATATCCGAATACAGATCCTCTTGCGAGCTGCCCATTTGCATTTTCAGCAAATTGTTGACGTCGGCTTCTGTCAGCACAAGCTCCGGCGACAGCCTTTTTACCATATCCAGCGCCTTCGCCTTCAGATCAATCGGCTCATAACGCATATCTAATTGTTGCTGCGGTGCGACATATGACTTCAGCCACAAACCGCCGCCCACGATGAGCACGGCCAGTATGACAATCGTCGTAAGCAGCCGCTTAAAAAATTTCCCCATAAAGCCTCCTTCCCCGTCCATCAGACCAGCAGCCATCGATTTACACTGCATGATCGGAACGAGGATGCTATAATGAATCATTCGTAGTTGTTATCAACTGATTATTGAAGAGGTGATTGCACATGGAAGCTTCCTATGCTCCAAAAATCGGATTAGAAGAAATCGTACACGCGCAAATGCATTTGAAGGATGTCATTACACGCACTCCCCTCCAGTACAACCGTGTGCTCTCAGAGCGCTACGGCTGCACCGTACTGCTCAAGCGGGAGGATCTGCAAATCGTCCGTTCTTTTAAAATTCGCGGTGCCTACCATACCATGCGTTCTCTGGCTCCCGAAAAGCTTGCGTTTGGCGTCATCTGCGCCAGCGCCGGCAACCACGCCCAAGGCGTCGCTTACTCCTGCCAAACGCTCGGCATTCCGGGCAAAATATATATGCCAAGCACAACGCCTCGGCAAAAGGTAAATCAGGTTTCGTTCTTCGGCGGCAGCTTCGTCGAGGTCGTATTGACCGGCGATACCTTTGACGATGCCTATGCCGAAGCGGTCGCAGAGAGCAATCGCAGCGGCATGGCTTTTATCCATCCGTTCGACGACCTCAAAATCATCGCCGGCAACGGCACCGTCGGCCAAGAGCTGATGGAAGCTGCTGAGACGGTTCCCGATTATGTACTCGTGACGGTTGGCGGCGGCGGTCTCGCTGCAGGCGTTGCCTCCTATGTGAAGGCGGTCTCCCCATGTACACAGGTTATCGGAGTTGAGCCGGAAGGCGCTCCGTCGCTGCGTGAATCGCTGGATGCGGGAGAGGTCGTCTCGCTGGACCAGATCGAGAAGTTCGTCGACGGGGCAGCGGTTAAGCGCGTTGGTGACATGACCTTTGCCATCTGCCGCGAGCTGCTTGACGATGTGATCGCCGTTCCCGAGGGCAAAATCTGCACGACGCTGCTCGATCTGTACAACGAGAATGCGATCGTCGCCGAGCCTGCTGGCGCAGTGCCGATTGCGGCGCTAGAACAGCTGCGCGAGCAGATTGCCGGCAAGACGGTTGTCTGTGTCATCAGCGGCGGCAACAATGACGTCGACCGGATGCAGGAGATCAAAGAGCGTTCGCTTATCTATGAAGGTCTCAAGCATTACTTCATGTTGAGCTTCCCGCAGCGTGCAGGCGCTTTGCGTGAGTTTCTCGATGATGTACTTGGCCCGAACGACGACATTACCCGCTTCGAATATACGAAAAAGCATAATAAGGACAATGGGCCTTCCCTTGTCGGCGTCGAGCTGAAGCATCGCGACGACTATGCCGCGCTGATCGGACGGATGCAGAAGAAAGGCATTCAGTTTGTCGAGTTGAACAAAGACCCCGTCCTGTTCAACCTGCTTATTTGATCACTCATTTAACCTGATTAAATACTAACAAAGTTTAATTATTTACCAAGCGTAAGCTTTAGGCGCGTCTCCGCCCGGTCCCGGGAAAATCTCATCGATCCGGGCGAGCGTTGCCTCATCCAGCTTCACTTCCACGGCACGCAGCGAGCGCTCGAATTGATCCAGCGTTCTTACCCCGATAATCGGCGCCGTAACGGCCGGGTTCGCAAGCAGCCATGCTAGTGATACGAGATCCTCCGGTTCGCCAAGCTCATCGCAAAGCTTTCCGTAAGCATCCAATTGCTCACGATGCTGCTCCAGACGTTTGTTATCCCCGCTTCTGCGCCCGGCTCCGCCGCGGCGATGATTGCCAGCCAGCAGACCTCCGTCAAGCGGACTCCAAGGAATAACACCCAAGCCCAGCGCCTTCGATGCTGGCAGTACTTCCAGCTCCGGCAACCGGCATAGCAGGTTGTATTTGTGCTGCTCCGAGATCAGACCCAGATGACCTCTCGCTTTCGCTTCTCCTTGCGCCACTGCAATATCCCAGCCGGCAAAGTTGCTGGAACCGACATAGCCGATCTTCCCTTGTGCAACCGCCGTCTCAAATGCCGACCACAGTTCACGCCAATTGACATTCCGGTCAACGTGATGCATCTGGTACAGCTCGATGTGATCCGTTTGCAGACGCTTCAGCGAGCCCTCGAGATGACGGCGAATTTTATAAGCTGACAGACCTTGTTCACGATTTGGACCGTCATAAGTATCATGCATGTCGCCGTATACTTTGGTAGCGAGCACTGTGCGCTCACGGCGGCCTCCGCCTTGTTGAAACCAGCGCCCGATAATCTCTTCGGTGCGGCCGGAATTTTCGCCCCAGCCGTAGATGTTGGCGGTATCAATGAAATTGATCCCGGCATCAAGAGCCGCATCCAGAATGCGGAACGATTCTTTCTCATCGGTGTCCACACCGAAATTCATCGTGCCCAAGCATAAACGGCTTACTTTAAGTCCGGACTGTCCCAAGTACGTATATTCCATGAATCATTCTCCTCTGCCTCGCAATTTTTATGGATACAATACCCATTATACAAAAATAATAAATACGAACCAAACAGTGTTCACAATGGCATGACAATTGCCCGCTATACTTGCGGCAGGAGGTGCACCATTCCATGGCTAAGCATGATTATTTCCGTCAGCCCAAACTGCTCATTTTGTATGCATCTTATGGAGAAGGACATGTGCAAGCCGCCCGCGCCATTCGTGACGCGCTGGAGGAGCAAGGCAATTACCGGACCGTGCTCATCGATCTGATGGCAGAGTCTCACCCTTGGCTCAACGAAATGACCCGCAAATTTTATCAGCAAAGCTATACGCGCCTGCCTGCACTTTATGGATGGGTATATGGTGTGACACGGCCAATGAAACATGACTCCCTGTTCGGGGGACTACTGCATTCTTTGGGCCGTGACAAAATCAGACGCATAATGGCGCAAGAAAAACCCGATGCTGTTATTCATACGTTCCCTTTATTTGCATTGCCATCGCTCAACCGGCGCTCCCGCTTATTCGGCAATCCGCCGTCCTATGCGGTCATTACCGACTTCGACCTGCACCGGCGGTGGGTACACCCCGATATTGAGCGCTATTACGTGGCAACCGATGACCTAAAGCAGGAGCTTAGCATGCTGGGCATTCGCAGTACGAGCGTTCATGTCAGCGGCATCCCGCTCAAACCGGGCTTCCGGAATGTCGCCCCGAACCTTGAGCTGTTCCGTAAATTTGGGCTGGACCCTGCCCAGCCGACGATTCTGCTCATGGCAGGCGCACAAGGCGTCATGCCGCATATCGGCAAACTGTGCACCGGCCTGCTCGAAGAGCACCGGTCGGCTCAGATTGCGCTCGTCTGCGGCCGCAACGAAAGGCTGCGGCATACGGTGGAGCGGCGTTTTGCCCAACATCCGCAGGGCTCGCGTCTGCATCTGTTCGGCTACGTGGAGCAAATTCATGAGCTGATGTCGATCTCCACCTGCCTCGTTACGAAGCCCGGAGGCGTCACGCTCTCGGAAGGCATAGCCGCAGGCCTGCCTATCTTTATCTACCGGCCCGTTCCCGGCCAAGAGAAGCAAAACGCCGTCTATCTGCAGTCGAAGGGAGCTGCCGTCATCTGCCGCAAGCCCGAGCAGCTGATCGCGAGCTTGCTTAGCGTCATTAACGACCCGGAGCGGCTCTCCAGCAGCAAAGCCTGCCTGAACTCCTTGCAATATACGGAATCAGCGGCGGAGAGCATCGCGCGTGACATTTTAAGCCGCATCCAGTCGGGGAGATCGCTATTTTCAACGGTGTAATCCAATGATAAAGGAGTTTTATAGCCTGTGAAATTAACGAATAATCCTTGGTTCGGAGCGGAGCTGCGGCTTATCTCGATTATTTTGTTCGTTGTCGAGTTTGTCCGCGGCGCCGTACTAATCAGCTTGCTGCCCATCTACGGGCAAAAAACGCTCGGCCTATCGCTCGATATTATCGGCGTTGCCATTACGGCCCATTACTTGACCGACACGATTCTGAAAATGGCAATCGGCTATTTGCTCGACCGGTTCTCCATCCGGTTCGTGGTCCAGATCGGCCTTCTCCTCTCGCTGGTTGGCGTGTTCCTGTTCCAATTCGCCCAGCTTCCATGGGTGTTCATTGCCGCTGCTGCCCTTTACGGCATTGGGATGTCGCCAATCTGGATCGTCTGCTTGACCAAAGTGACGGCCGAGCAGCGGGCGACGCAGATGGGCTTCCTCTACACGATCTGGTTTGTCGGACTGGGCTCCGGACCGATCGTCTGCAATATTTTGCTCGACTATAACGCGGTTGCCACCTACTATTTGCTGCTTGCCCTCGCATTCGTCAGCTGGGTGCTCTCCTTCTTCATGAGCGGGAAGCGAGCTAATGACCTGAAGCCCGTACCGATTCGCGATCAGTTCGCGGTACTCGGCTCGCAGCTTAAGCAAATGCGGCTGCTCCTTCCCGGCATGATTCTGCAAACCGCAGGCGCCAGCATGCTCGTTCCGATCCTGCCGAGCTTTGCGGAGAAGCATCTCGGCATTCCCGGCACGCAGTACTCCTTGCTTCTGACGATCGGAGGAGTATGCGCCGCCGCAGGCCTTATTCCGATGGGCCGTTTAACGGACAAGCTAGGGGGCAAAAAGGGGTTTCTTGTCGTCGGCTTTATTTTTTTCGCCGTCAGTTTATATTTATTGGCATGGAAGCTTCCATTCTGGTATTGTTTAATCATCGCAATGGCGCTGGGCTTATCCTATGCCGCCGTCCTGCCTGCCTGGAACGCTTTGCTGGCCGCTTACGTGCCGCCGAAGCAGGAGGGGCTCGGCTGGGGCATTTTATCCACTTTCGAGGGAATTGGCGTTATGGTCGGGCCTCTGGCCGGAGGATTTATCGCTACCTCTTACGGGGAACCCTCCGTGGTGTGGATTAGCGCGATTCTGTTCGGATTAATCGGATTGTTCTATTTATTTCTCCCGACGAGAGCATTGAGCGGACGAGCATCGGGATAAAACATAGAAGCTCCCGTAAGGATAGGGAAAGAGTGGGGATTACGAGTTCATGACAATGATTCAAAACTGGCTGCACCTTCTCCAAAATATCGATCTCGAGCATCTTCAGCGCACACTGGAGAGCTATGCGGAATTTGGTCCGCTGCTCGGTATTACGCTGCCGCTGCTGGAGGCGTTCTTGCCGTTCCTGCCGCTTCTCGTTATCGTGGCCGCCAACGCCAACATATTCGGGCTGTGGTTCGGCTTCCTGTTCTCCTGGATCGGCGTATCCATTGGCGCGCTGTGCGTATTCTGGGTTAGCCGCCGGTTGGGCCATAACGTTAAAGCGCGCATTGAGCGGCGTTTCCCGCGTTCAGAGAAGTTTTTCAAATGGATCGAAAGCAGAGGCTTTACACCTCTCTTCCTGCTTGCATGCTTTCCTTTCTCTCCATCCTCGCTTATCAACATCGTGTCAGGCCTAAGCTCCGTCCCGTTCCGTACCTTTGCCATCGCTACCGTGCTGGGCAAGGCGGTTATGATTCTGAGCATCTCGCTAATCAGCTTCGATATCAGCAGCTTCCGCCAGGAGCCTTGGCGCATTTTCGTTACCATCGCCGTCATTCTGATCATGTGGTTTGGCGGAAAAAGGCTGGAAGCCCGCTATCAAATCAGCTGATCGCAACGGAGAGGGGCTTAAGCAGCTATGTTCAATATTGGCGCCACGTTAATCGTTTTGCTCCTCGCGGCGCTGCTGCTCGGCGCTATGTTCTTTTTTATCCGCATCTCCACGGACGATTCGGACAAATACAAGGAGTGGAAGGAAATGGTGGAGTCGCTGTTCGGCACTCCTGCCTTCCTTCGCCCGGGCGCTGGCGAGCAGCCTGGCAATGCCGAAGCGGCCGCGGCTGCCTCGGCCACATCAGCGCAGCCTTTCACGGAGCTTTGCCCCGCCTGCGGCGAGACCGTCACGGAGCAGAACGCCGACTGCCCGTCCTGCGGGCTGCGCTTACTCTAATTGGATGTGTCCGCGCACCACGCGCCTCACTTAAGACCCTCAAAAAGCCTTAACCACACTTATATTGGGTGCCTTATGGTTGATTAAGACCCTCGCAAGGCGTTAACGCTTTCCCGTCAGGCCGGAAATCGCCTTTTTCTTGCTGCGTTTCCGACCTTAAAGGCCTTTCAGGGCCTTATTCGCTCTTTCGCCCTTGCTTTGTGGCTCGTTAAGACCCTCGCAGGGTCTTAACGCTTTCCCGTCCGGCCATAAACTGCCTTTTCCTGGCTGCGTTTCGGACCTTAAAGGCCTTTCAGGGCTTTATTCGCTCTTTCACCTTTACTTTGTTGCTCGTTAAGACCCTCGCAGGGTCTTATCACCTTACCGCCAGGTTATAAACGGCCTTTTCCTTCCTGCGTTTCGGACCTTAAAGGCCTTTCAGGGCCTTATGCGCTCTTTCGCCCTTACTTTATGGCCCGTTAAGACCCTCTCAGGGTCTTAACTACCTCCCGCGCACAAAAAACTGCTCTGGCATCATACCGTTCATCCTCTGTCCGCAGATTTCATACCGCTTCATACTGCTTCTTTACCGTCTCTGCTCCGCTTCTACATCATTTTTATCCGATTTCTACATCAATTCTCTCACGTTCCTATATGCATCTCCTCCTCACCTCACCCTGCTCATACACCAACCAACCATTTCAGCCTTCCCTTCGCGCTCATACAATTCTTCCTTTTGTGGCAAACTGTTGGAGCATCCTCAGCCGAAAGGAGGAGACGCAATTGTCAGGCGAACAGCCATCCCATAAGCAAATCGCGGCAGCTAAAGCCCAGTCGAAAGCCGATCGCACCGGTACAGGGAAGCAGAAGGCAAGCGAGCTGCAGTCCGAGGCCGACGCAGCAGCGGTAACGAAGCACGGACAATAAGCAAACGGAAGGACGAGTACGATGAACGAGCATGACAATGACAACAGGCAAAACGATATGGATCCCATCTCTGGCGAAAATGTCGACGTAGACGGCGTCTACGAAAACGAGTGGGGCCGCGTCGAAAAGCTCGAGCGCGGCGACGTATTTCCGAAGGACCCTCAACTGGGTTCGACGGAATGGGAGCTTGTCGAGCTCGATTTCGACAATCACCACGAAGGACGGACCGATCCACGGCTTATTCCGAAGGACGACGACAACGATCCTGAGGCTCATATGCAGCATCCCCGCCGCCATAAAGGCAGCAATAAGACAGAAAATTAAACAATAAAACGGGCTGTCTCCTATCTGGTTGAACATCAACCAAACAGGGACAGCCCGCTTCCTTTTTTAGACACAACCCATATTTACATACCTGACAACTTGTCCAGCAGCAGATCATCTTTCGCCTTCGAGCCTTTACTAGCTATAAGCGGCCAGCGCAGCGGTACGCGTGTTAACGCTCAACCTGCTATCCCTTGCCCGGCTTGTCCGCTAAGTCCAAGCTCTCAGCCGGCGCTTCCTTCTCCTGCCTGCTTTCCTCAGCCGCTCCCCGCTGCTGCACCTGATCGACCAGCTTCTCAAGCCGGCGCAAATGATAAGCGTATTCGAACAGCCCGGATGCTACGAAGACGAGACGCTTATGCTCGTCCGGATCTTCCCGCAAATAATCGGTCAGCTCGTTAACCAGCTTAAATTCACGATCCTCTTCTGGCTCAATGTCAGCATGAGGCTTCATTTTATTCTCGAATTTGAGCAGAATCGATTCATGATATTTGGTCAGATCCTCGATCTGACGGTCAAATTGCTTCGCCCATTGCTCAGCACCAGGCGATGCGAAATAGTGCTCCTCCACAACATCAAGCAGCTCGGAGCCTTTTTGCAGCGTCTTGATCATCTGCTTGGATACGAGCAGCTGGCGGGCATGGCTTTTTTTCGTACGAGCCAGTACCTTCCGCTCCTCCTCAAACAGCGTATACCGGTCCTCCAGCTTGCGCAGGGTAGCATGCAATGCTTCCTTCTCTTTACGGTACACTTGCTCCTTCATCTCGTTGGAGATTGCTGTGCGAAGCAGCAGCGACAGCTGGCCATACGCATGATGCACCTGCTCCGTAAACTGCTTTCTTGGCCGCGGCGGAAAAACCAGTACGTTGACCGTGAATGCCGCTCCAATACCGGTTAATACCATTAGGAAACGGTCCAGCGCAACGGTAATATTTTGCCCATGCGCCTCCATAATGGCTACAACGGTGACGAGCGTAACGCCAATCGTCGTCTCCATCTTCAGCCGTATGCTGACTAAAATAACAAGTATACATACAAGTCCCACAGCTATCGGCGTCTGGCCGAAAAGCTGCATCGCACCGAGCGCCATCGCGGCCCCGAGTATGTTGGTCTGGAACTGGTCCAGCACCTGCTGCCATGAACGGTATATCGACGGCTGAATCGTCAATATGGCAGCGACCGCCGTAATAAGCGGCGATGGAAAACCAAAGAAACTGCTTAAATATATCGCCAGTGCAACAGCCATTCCTGTCTTCAGCACCCGCGCTCCAATCGTCATACGTCCTTCTCCTCTACCAGCCATTGATTGTGCTTCTTATTATGCCACATTTAAGCGCCGCAGTCTTGTCTGTGCTAATGCTTCATCTTGCGCTATGAAATTGCAGGCAAAATCGGCTGCGTCCGGGAGCTTGGAAAACGAATATAAAAGGTTGTTCCTTCTCCAGTCTGGCTGTAGGCGTTAATTTGACCGTGATGGTTGTCTACGATTTTGTAGGTTACCATCATGCCAAGACCCGTTCCTTTCTCTTTGGTCGTGTAAAAGGGCTGGCCAATCTTCGACAGCTGCTCCTTCTCCATCCCCGGCCCCTCATCCTGAATCGAGACCGTTACGGTACGCCCCTCCTCCAAACCGGCTACAATCGTAATCTTGCCTCCGTGAGGCATCACTTCAATTGCATTTTTTATAACGTTAATAAACACTTGCTTAATTTGATTTTCCACACCCATGATCCAGAGCGGCTGTTGATCCATCTGCAGCACCATTTCAATATTGTGCAGAATCGCTTCGGTCTCCAGCAATACTACGGTCTCGGACAGCATTTTGCGGACATCCTGTTCAGCGAGATCATACACTTGAGGCTTGGACAGCATCAATAGCTCGCTCACGATCGACTCGATTCGTACAAGCTCCGATTTCATAATGTCGTAGTAGTTCCGGTTATCAGCCCGTCCGGTCGTGATCAACTGCAAAAAACCCTTCAACGAGGTGAGAGGATTGCGGATTTCATGCGCGATTCCTGCAGCAAGCTGGCCAGCGATATAGAGCTTCTCGGAGTTGATGAGCAGCTCTTCGTTTTTCTTCCGTTCGGATATATCTCGAATAATGACTTGAACGATCGGCTCCCCCGACAGGCTCATGCTGGATCGTACAACTTCCGTATAGAGCCGGGTTCCTTTCACAGTCTGCCACTCCAGCTCCATCGGCTTTTGCTGAGCGTCATTAGGCTCGCTTTCCTCATGAAGCCAGCGGTTGAGCTGCTCGTGATGCTTCACATGAAGCAATTGCCGGACCGACTTGCCAATCATTTCATCTGCCTGCTTCACTTCAAACATACGCAGACCGGCCTTATTAATAAAGGTCCATTTATTGTTTTTGATCATAGCGATCATATCAAGCGAGTTCTCCACCAGCATCTTGTATTGCGCATTCATTACGTTGTACTTGCGCGCCGCATACCAGGTTGTGAAGGTGAAGCTGAAGATCAGAAGCGTTGCGATACCTAGCAAAAAAGCGAGCAGCAGCAAGTAGTTGTTCAAGCGGTCGGTTGTAACTATTTCGGCATGCTCGATTTTCAAAGCGATCAAACCGACTTGATGCATCGCCATTGCCGAAGCGCCAAGCACAACGCTGCTGATCATTTTATAGGTTTGCCGTTTAAGCATAAATAGATAGAGTGAAAAAAACGTGCCAAAATAAATAATAACAAAGGAGAGAATCATGAGCGGATAGTCAACTTCACAGTCCCGTATCTCGCCGGAGAGCATCGTCACGTAATGCAATGCAGCAGCTCCCACCGATATAAAAATACTGCTCGTTAAGAGCCGGACATTAAGCGCGCATTTCGACCATAAATTCATAATGCCGAAATAAGTAAGCGCAGAACAGCCTACGAGCGCATACAGCATTTTCATATCCAATACGATAAGGTAATCAGAGCCCAGCATTGATACGACATGCATCGTCCAGAGTCCGAGACCAAGCACCAGAGATCCGCCAACAATCCAGTTTTTCAGCGAAAATCTCTGCTTCGTACGCGGCTGCCCCACCATGCTGAACATTGTATAGCAAGCAAATACAACGATGAGCAGCGATAATAGCATGTAATAGAATTTACCTATCGTAGGATCGTGATTCATACGGCTCCCTTGTCTTCCATTATTGTGGCTGTCACTAGAAAATTCGACAATGCTGAAAAAAATCCTGTCGACTTTTTTGGAAGAAAAAACAAAATTAATGCGTATTATATCAAATGGTCTGTACTTCCGAATCTAGCGGAAATCGACTAAAATGATAGAGTAGTTTACGAATAAATTGGGTATACTAGATTTAAAGGAGAGCGATCGTACTATGAAGATCATTCAGGAATTTAAGGAGTTCGCCGTCAAAGGCAACGTAATCGATCTGGCCGTCGGTGTCATTATCGGTGCTGCCTTCGGTAAAATCGTTACGTCACTCGTAAATGATATCATTATGCCGCCAATTGGACGGATTCTTGGGGGCGCGGATTTTAAAGGATTGTTTATTAATCTGGATCCGGAAAAGGCAGAGCGGCTTGGAGCTGCCAAAGATCAGCTTCATTCCCTTAAGTACATGACCGACAACGGCATCCCCGTCATCGCTTACGGTCAGTTCATCAACGTACTGCTGGACTTCTTTATCGTATCTGTATGTATTTTCTTCCTTGTAAAATTCATTAACGTACTGCGCCGGCTTAAGCCTGCTCAGGAAGATGCCGAAGCGGCTCCTACGGAGAAAGAGTGCCCTTACTGCTTGTCCCAAGTGCCGATTAAGGCGACGCGCTGCAAGCATTGCACATCGCAGCTTGAAGTGCCGGCAGCCGGCGCAAGCGTATAGCGGAGCAGATGATGGCAGAGGAATTATTCGATATTTATGACGAGCATTTGAACCCCATCGGCACGGCTACCCGCTCAGAGACTCATGCTCGCGGGTACTGGCACCGTTCCTTCCATTGCTGGCTGACCCGCAGGGAAGGAGATAGGCGATTTGTCCGCTTCCAGCTGCGTCAGGCGGGCAAGGACACCCATCCGGGACATTACGACATCACCGTCGCCGGCCATTTGTCGGCCGGCGAAACGATGCGCGATGCGGTACGCGAGATCGAAGAGGAGATCGGCATTTCCGTCGCCTTTGAGGAATTGATTCCGATAGGCCAACTTCGGGAAGAAGCAGACGGCGAAGTGAATGGCGTACCTTTTATCGACCGTGAAGTCAGTGATGTTTTCGGCTGCGTATGCGACTTGCCGCTGACCTCGCTAACGCTCCAAGCTGAAGAGGTTGCCGGCGTCTATGAAGCCGACCTTGAAGAACTGATCCGGCTGTTCGACGGAGAGCTGCCGGAATTGAACGCCGAAGGCGTCGAGGTTGCCGGCTCTTTATCGGGCGGCCTTCAGCAGACGGCACAGCGAACCGTCCGTTCCGCCGAATTCGTGCCCCGCGAGGGATACGCCGAAATAATGCGCGCGCTCCGCGCTTGTACGTAACATTGACGGCCTTCGGGCCGTCTTTTTTTGCAGACTCAGGCTCCTCCGACTTGATTACAGCTTTTCCGCCGCGTCCCTGCATACCTGAAACCATCTCCCAATTGCGATACCACTGGTCGATCATGCCATGGATGTTGTAGAACACCGTCTGGCGGGGAGCGAGATCAAAATTATCGATTTCAGGCTGATTATTGATTCGCGCCGCGGTTGCGTGAATGCAGCCGTGAATGCCGCTTGATTCGATAAAACGCCCAAGCTCATCCAATGTGGCAAACGAACGGGGATTGTTGATTATCCGCGCTTCTGCAGCCCGATTATAGCAAGGCGCGTTTCGAATGGCAGACGGCACTTCCGTCCATCCTGCGATATAGCGCATATCGTAGCCCTGATTCTGATACCACCCATACACTTTGTTTATGAAATAACGGTGAAAGCGCAGAAACTGCTCCCCAAAGCCCCGGGGCGGAATCGTTCCCGGTGTAACGTGATGCTGATGATGCCAAATCTGATGCTCTTGCAGCCAATCTCTTGGAAAATTCGGAATTACCGGCATTTATACTCGCCTCCATACACTATTTTCGCCTATGGTAGATGCCACAGTTTATGCAAACGAGGTTTGGGAAGTGTAGGCGGCACGGCAATCACGGGGTACAGCCGCACACAAAGTGCCGGCCATTCAGGCGTGTTGGTTGCAATGGGTAGCGAGCATATTCGTTTGTATGTTTTTCATAAAGTTGGCAAAAGCTAAGGTGACAACAGACAGGAGGCTCTAATAACCGATGAGAAAACAACTAGCTTACGGAATGATCAGCCTGCTCGCAGCTGGTGCTTTGTTGAACGGAGCATTGGCAGGAACAGCAGCGGCCGACAAACCGAAACCAACCCCCGCCAACCCTAATCCGCCAGCAGCAGCGGCTGAAGTAAAAGTATCGATTGTTAACAGCAAAGGCGAGCCAATCGGCGCAGCGCTGCTTCAGGAGAAAAACGACGGGCTGCACATTCTGCTGCAGGCAAGCGGCTTGCCGGAGGGCGAGCATGGCATTCACTTCCACAACGTCGGCAAATGTGAAGGCCCAACTTTTGAATCGGCTGGCCCTCACTTTAATCCAACAAATAAAGAACATGGCTTCGACAATCCGAAAGGGTTCCATGACGGCGACCTGCCGAACATTAAAGTCGATGCCAACGGCAAGGTCGGAACCGAAATCGTCACGAAAAACGCCACCTTGGCGAAAAACGCGGCCAACTCCTTATTGAAAGAAGGCGGCACAGCGCTCATGATTCATGAGAAAGCCGACGACTATAAAACTGACCCTTCCGGCAATTCCGGCAACCGGATCGCTTGCGGGGTTATTAAGTAAATGAGAGAGCGGCTCCGTTTGGGGCCGCTTTTTCTATACGCTCTGACGTTTCGGTCATGCAGGGCGGAGTTTTCATGTGCTATGCACTGGGGTTGCTGCGCGTTTCGGTCATGCAGGGCGGAGTTTTCATGTGCTATGCACCGGGGTCGCTGCGCGTTTCGGTTCATGCTGCTATTCTTGATTCCATTTCCTCCATCTCTATGATTGATGATAAAAATGAATAGAATCTTCAAAAAATCATCATGAACTCGAACCACTCCGCTCACCCTCACCTCACATCAGCACTGTCTGCTTCTAAACACCTTGCACTGCTCAGCAGCAACGAACCCGATTCGCTAGAACATCAGCAGACGTTCGCATCGTGCGTAACGAACCCGATTCGCTATTTTGCGAAGACCGATTCGCTGTTCCTGCCCAAAAAGCGAGTATTCTGGGCGAGATCGAGCATTAGCGAAGAGAATTTCGCTAACGGAGAACCTAGGTTCTCCAAAAACGAAGTTTAATTCGCTGTAGCGGAAATGGCCGTATTTCGGTCCGTGTGCAGCGAAATTAGATTCGCTGTTTTGCGAAGCAGGTTCGCTAAAGTATCAGCAGACGTCATTCGGAACACGTACAACGAACTTGGATTCTCTGTTTTGCGAAGCAGATTAGTTAAAGCATCAGCAGACGTAACTCGGAACGCATGCAGCGAACTTGGATTCGCTATTTTGCTAAGTCGGTTCACTAAAGCTCAGCAGACGTCATTCGCATCGTGCATAACGAACCCGATTCGTTATTTTGCGAAGGCCGATTCGTTGTTCCTGCCCAAAAAGCTAGTATTCCGGGCGAGATCGAGCATTAGCGAAGAGACATTCGCAAACGGAGAACCTAGGTTCTCCAAAAACGAAGTTTAGTTCGCTGTAGCCGAAGTGGCCGTATTTCTGTCCGTGTGCAGCGAAATTAGATTCGCTATTTTGCGAATCAGGTTCGCTAAAGTATCAGCAGACGCAACTCGGAACGCGCGTAGCGAACTTGGATTCACTGTTTTGCGAAGCAGATTAGTTAAAGCATCAGTAGACGCAACTCGGAACACACGCAGCGAATTTTGATTCGCTATTAAGCTAAGTCGGTTCGCTAAAGTTTTAGCAGACGCAATTCGGAATGCGTGCAACAAACTGGGATTTGCTGTTGTGCGAAGCAGGTTCGCAGTACGCGGGTCACGTCGCCGATGCCCGGTGTATGCATGAGAGCGATAATGTTACTTTTGGCGGAATACTGTCCATTCGCAAACGTTGTGCTGCCTTCCTGATGGTTAGGCAGCGTGATAGTTGCCGCGGATTTTTTGTCTTGCGTACAAACACCCAATCACTTGCCCCGTTTCGTACATAACTTACAGAGTGCTTAACACGTAAAGGAGGTGCATTGAATGTCCGGTTTCGTTGGTGGTGCTTTTCACAGCACTGGCGTAATCCTTGTATTGTTCATCCTGCTCGTGATTATTGCTTGTAGCTGTGGTTTTGTAGGCGGCTTTGGCGGTGGCTACGGCCCTGGGTATGGCAACGTCGGCGGCCTTGGAGTTGGCCCTAAAGGCTACTAATATCCATGGCGCTATCGCATATACGACTGCATATGCAGCTTAAATGAACCAATACACCTGTAACGAAAGGACCCATTTCGATGGGTCCTTCTTGCACGAAATTAAACCCGTGAGGGCAGATAAACGCGGATAAAAACAAAAAAAAGCGCGAATTCCGTTTCAAACGGAACCCGCGCGGTTATTTAATAAATATGCTGATGAAGGGAATTGAACCCCCGACCTACGCATTACGAGTGCGTTGCTCTACCCCTGAGCTACATCAGCATGATTTTTATATAATACGTATTTTTAAGTGATTAGTCAAGTATTGGCTGGGTGCTTTTGTCCGCCGACTTTGTGACGGTTTTATGTCACCGCGTCTGTCCCGGCTTGCTCCTTATTTGCGCGCCGCGGCATAGGTTCGAGCTCCTGCTCATATTTTATGAGAGAACCATTCGTGACGTAAAGAATAAGCATCCCCTAAGCAAGTAAAGTCAGCTAGTGCACAGAGCATGGTGAACACACACAGTACGCAAGAAAAACAAAGCAAATGCCCAGATTCCTATCAGGCTTTAAGCCATGCAATTGCCGCTCGGCGCGGTCTGTCCCGTATGCTATAATAGCCGCATCCCCGTATGGATGAGGTGAAGCCGTGCAGTTTATTGCAATGGTTACGATGCTGCTTGATCATATCGGCGTTGTCTGGTTCCCGGACGACACGACATGGCGCGTGATCGGAAGATTGGCATTGCCGCTATACGCCTATGCGCTTGTAATCGGCTATTTGCGCACACGCAGCGTGAATCTTTACATGTGGCGAATGTTTGCCATTGCAGCCATTTCTCAAATTCCGTACTCCTTAACTTTTCGAACACTGGAGATCAATACGGTTGGCACCTTGTTCATCTGCTTGCTAATGTTATGGTCGCTGGACAAGCTGAGAGACAGGCATGCTCTGCAATTCGCTCTCGCTGCAGCCACAGTTCTTCTAGTCGAGTTGGTACCTGTCAGCTATGGAGCTTATCTTCCTGTACTCATTATCATTTATCGTTATTTGCCTGCTGGCTGGATGGCTCCTCTGCATTTTGCGCTTAATTTGGTTTTTATGTTTTACAAGGGGTGGACGGTTCAGCTTTTTAGCGTATTAGCTACGCTGCTGCTCGTATATATGCCCGTCTTTTTGAAAACGGTCGACCGTATACGGGTGCCTCGGGTAATATGGCGAAGCTTCTATCCGCTACACTTAGTATTGATCGCTGCTATTGATTATTCGAACTTGTTAGAAATTCGTTAGCAAACAAAACATTATTCTTACGGGCGTTTCATAACCTACTAAATATTTAACGGTAAAATGGAAAAAAACGATCGGAGGTGCAACCGGTCATGATGAAAATCATAACCTTCAAAAATCGATCCGTTCCTGTGTTTTTTCCTAATGAACCCACTACATCTGTTGAACAACTTCATCATAAGTTAAAAGAGATGGAGTATAATTTCGATTTTCGCAAAAAGTGGAAACGTATTTCAAAAGTGGATGTCGTCAGAGACGTAGCCATTTTCCAATACAATGATGGTACTAAGCTTTATTTGGAAGTCAGTTAAATCGGTTTTCAACAAGCAATTTGAAAAGCGCCAGAACGAGAGCAATAAGGGCGGCATCAGCCCCATTTGTTATCGTTCTGGCGTTTTCTGCTGTTCCGGTTAATAGTCGAAAAACAGCAAACTTCCCAGTGAACGTGGGACGATAGCCCACCTGATGCCAAAACCCTGCGAACTGATCGCCTCCGCTCATAGCTAGATAGCCAGTTGCTTCCACTCCACTACGCTCTACATCAAACTACACCATTCTAGGAGGAACAAAATGCAAATATGCATTTTGAGGGGTTGCAAAAGACCCTAAACTGCTAAAAAAGTACAAAAGTACATTTTTGAAAATCGGCCTTTTCGCCTTTTCAAAGCTTTTTAGCCGATCAGCCTTCACTTTCTCCAATATAAGGCCTGCACTCTGCTAATTCGAGGCCTCTACATTGGATTTTTCCAATGTAGAGCACCTTTTTGACTGTTTTTCCACCCCTACGTTGGATATATCCAACGTAGGACTCCTTTTCCGCTGTATTACCCGCCTCTACATTGGATTTTTCCAATGTAGAGCACCTTTTTGACTGTTTTTCCACCCCTACGTTGGATATTTCCAACGTAGGACTCCTTTTCCTCTGTATTACCCGCCTCTACGTTGGATTTTTCCAATGTAGAGCACCTTTTTGACTGCTTTTTCACCCCTACGTTGGAAATATCCAACGTAGAGCATTTTTTTCGCTGCTTTCCCGCTTCTACGTTGGAATTTTCCAACGTAGACTCCGAATCAAGAGAAACTAAGAGGGCCTAATGGAATCAAGAACGGCGGCATGAACAAAACCGCGCAGCGAGCCCCGCAGCTTGATGCATCTCAAAAAAAGAGGCCGCCGAATCTTCCCCGGCAGCCTCCCCAAGCGGTGGCCCGCTCATCCATCATGACCCACCGTCACCTTATGATTGTCTAAGCGAGGATAAATCCAGTTCATCCGGCTTCATTGGCTTGCCGAGCATAAAGCCCTGCACATAGTCGCAGCCCCATTCCTGGAGCAGCCGGTATTGCTCGATATATTCAACGCCGCTGGCGGTTATCTCCAGCCCCAGCTTATGTGCAAGTGCAATGACCATCTCTACGATATGGCGTTCGGCTGAAGGCATGTCGATATGCTGTGTAAAAGCCGGGCTTATTTTCAAGCCGTTAATGGGCAGTTGCTTCAGACTAGCCAATGAGAAGCTGCCAGTGCCGAACTCATCGATAACGAGACGCACACCCTGAGCACGCAGCTGCGTCAGCACTTCCAGCGGCTGATCGCTTGGGTTTTGCTTATCTTCTTTGATCTCCAGCTCCAGACATGCCGGACTTAAACCCGTGTCATTGAGCACATTCGCTACCATACTCGGGAAAGCAGGATCCTTTAGCTGCAGCGGGCTGACATTTACCGTAACGATCAGCTGCTCCAACCCGTAAATTTGCATGCTGGAGAGCATCTGGCATGCTTCCCGCAGCACCCACTCTCCAATCGGCACGATCCACCCATTCTGCTCCGCCACGGGAAGAAATTCAGAAGGCGATACACTGCCAAGCTCCGGATGATTCCAACGCAGCAGCGCTTCGAAACCTCTCAGCTTGCCGTCCGAGATGCGGTAGATCGGCTGGCAGCTTATCGTAAATTGCCGCTCATAAAGCGCGGTTCGCATAGACGCTTCAATGGCGACCCAGCGATTCAGCCGCTCCGTATCTTCGAGAGAATAGAAGCAAATTTTGCCCCAGCCCTGCGCTTTTGCTCTAGACAGAGCCGTCTCTGCCCGGCTGAGCAGCTGCTCGCTCGTTCTGCCGTCATTAGGATAAATGCTCGCTCCGACGCTTGCTGTAAGCCGGGACTCTACACCTTCAAGCTCGCATGCCGACTCCACGGCATACTTCATGGCCTCGACCGCGAGACCGCCATCCGGCTGGTTGCGGTCCAGCTCTTGAGCAAGCAGAAAATCGTTCTCGCCGATCTGGCAAGCCAGCATTTCGGCACCCCGCACAGCTCCCCATGAAAGATGCGATGCCGCATGTTGGCTATCAGCCTCGCGTACTGCTGTAATTCCACTGCCCGAACGTGAGGAGGCCTCCTCCTTCTGCCTGCGATCGGCCGCTAAACCGGCAGCCTGCGCCCCTTGCTCCGGGCTGGTCCCGGCTGCCCTTTGTCCTCCAGCGGCCAGCCGCTCTGCGACCGCCCGAATCATTTCGCTTCCGTATGCCATACCCTTTGTCTCATTTATGCGATAAAACCAATCCAGATGAATGACAGCAACAACGAGCCGTTTTCCGGATGCGCGGGCCTGATAAAGCGCCAGTTCCAACTGGGCGAACGCTTGCGCACGGGCCGGAGTTTCGATGACTGCTTGCACCTGTTTGACACCATCCTTTACCCTCAATAATTAGTGCTATCATCCCATATAAGTATTAGAAAAATTTAGGATGGTTGTTTAGAAGAATGTTAGATTCAACTGTCAAGATGCTGATAGGAGCAACTTCCGCCTAACATAAATAAAGAAGACCGCCCTGCGCAAGCAAGGCGGCCTTCCTTCGTCACAATGAATGCCTGTCTAATCAGCGACTCCTGCGTTTCTTCCAGCTTCCGAATAGTCAGCCGTGTACTTATAGCCGAATCCCCAGACAGTACGGATCAAACGGGGCTCCTTCGGATTATGCTCGATCTTTTTCCGTAAATTTACGATATGAACGTCAATTGCCCGGTCCGTGACAAAGGAATCGAATCCCCTTATCGCATTGATGAGCTCCTCGCGGCTGAATACTTTGCCCGGATGGGCAAGAAACAGCTTCATCATCTCGTACTCGGAAAAAGTGGTCTCCACCAGCTTGCCCCTTACGAGCAGCAAACGGCGTTCCAAATCCAGTTGAATCGGCAAGCCGTTCAACGCTGGAAGAGCCTCCTCCGCTTCTGCTTCTGCTTCGGCCTCTGGCTCCGGAGCGGCAATGTTGGAACGGCGGATTAACGCCTCCACCCTTGCCGTCATCTCATGCATACTAAACGGTTTGCACATATAGTCATCCGCTCCGGCCTTCAAGGCCAGCACGCGTTCTGACACTTCACTCTTCATAGACAAGATCATAATCGGTACATGAGACCGCTCTCTGAGCGTACTGCACACTTCCATGCCGTCCCGATCCGGCAGCATTAAATCCAGCAGCACGATATCGGGCTCAAATTCATTCGCCGTCCGCAGCCCTTCCTCTGCAAGTCCTGCTTGCTTCACCAAGTAGCCTTCCTCCGACAAATACATAGACAGCATATCACTCATCATGACGTCATCTTCTATGACTAAAACTTTATACACTGGCGCCACCCCTCATTGGGATTGGAGATTTCTGTCGAATTCGATATTATATCCATAATATACAATATCGCTCCCAGAGGGACAATCGTTTGTTAGAAAATTGTTAGGAATATTTGTCGAACTAGCAAACGAATTGTTTGCTACATTCTGTTTTTCAATGACAGCATCGTTTCATCGAGCCGCTGCCGAAGCCGCCCGGCAGCTTCCTGCCAGCTTGGCTCATCAAACTCCTCTCGTTTGACAACCGCCTCGAGCGCCCCAGCCTCGCAAGCGATCGCATGAGCCGACAAATGGCTCGACGCGCCCTTCAACGTATGCAGCATCCGCTTAACTGTTCCGAACTGTCCACTTTGCAGATTCGCCTCAAGCTTGTCCATAAAATCAGAGTAATCCGCTTCGAACTGATCCAGCATATGCAGCAAAATCATTTGCTTGCCGTTCACCCGCGCAAGCGCCGCCTCCAGATCAATTCCTTCGACAGCCGGTATGTTATGCTCCGCCAATGCTGGAGCCCCCGGCAGCTTGTCAGGCAGAGAGCCGGCAAGCGGCAGATGAAGCGACAAGGCAATCGCGGAATACAGCTGCTCTGCGTTAATAGGCTTCGTGACGACACCATTCATGCCTAGCCGCATATACGTCTCATGATCGGAACGCAGCGTGTTGGCAGTCACTGCGATAATCGGGATGTGCCGGTAAAGAATATTGTCGCGAATAATCCGCGTCGCTTCCATTCCATCCATCTCCGGCATATGAATATCCATCAGGATGAGCTGCCATTCTTCCTGCTCCAGCATCTGCAGCGCTTCTTTGCCGTTCTCGGCAACGCCAACCTCAAATCCGTAAGCCTTAAGCATTTCCTGGGCCACCATCTGATTAATGGCGTTATCCTCCGCCAGCAAAATACGAACGCCGCTTGCCGCCCCCACCATGGAAGCCGCAGCCTGTACGGCGGCTTCTTTCAGTTCCCGGTCCGCAAACTTCCTCTTCTCTGCACCAGGAGAATCAATCAACAGCCGGCTAAGCGCCGTATACATCGCCTGCCGGGTGACCGGCTTCGTCAGCAGCGCTGACGGCCGTTCCGATTCCGGCATCTGAAGGAGCTCATCCCTTCCGAAGGAGGTCGTAAATACGGCAGTCTGAACGCCAGCCGCCTCCGCTTCCTTGTGGAAGGCCAGCCACGTCTCCGCGCCGTACATATCCGGCATCTCCATATCGAGCATAATGAGCTTCGGCCTCTCCGCCGCCGCCTTCACCCGCTTCAAACGCGCCCTGGCCGATTTCCAGGAATAGAACGGCACCGGAGTCAACCCAAACGAATCGACCACCTTATACCAGTGGAGCCGCATTTCATCATTATCCTCAACGACCCAGATCGGCGGCTGCCGGTCTGCCCCTTCAATGGAATAATTGACAGGCGCAGAGTTCGGCAGCAGCGCAAATCGAAGCTCGAATTGGAAGCGGCTACCGGAGCCAAGCTCGCTCTCCACCTGCAGCTTGCCGCCCATCATCTCGACAAAAGCATTCGAGATGACAAGACCAAGACCGGTGCCGCCAAACTTACGGGTCGTGGAGCTGTCAGCTTGAGTAAACGGCACGAACAGCTTGTCCACCTGCTCCTGCGACATGCCGATGCCCGTATCCTCGACCATGAAGCGCAGCTTCAGGCTGTCCTGCTGCTGATCCAGGACCGTCAGCCTCAGCATCACTCTGCCTTGTGACGTAAACTTGATGGCATTCATGCACAGGTTAAGCAAAATTTGCTCCAAGCGCAGCGGATCGCCAACAAGCGTCACCGGCAGCTCCTTCGGCGAATCCAGTATAAATTCAAACTGCTCTTTGCCGCCCATAAAGATGCTGAGCTGATCAGCCAGCCGGTGAAGCAGCTCCTCCGGCTTAAACGCCAGCCGTTCCGGCTCGACCTTGCCCGCTTCGATTTTAGAGAAATCAAGGATGTCGTTAATAATGCGCAGCAAGGTGTCGGACGACGTATTGATCTTGTCCATATAATCCTTCTGCGAGGCGGACAGCCCCGTTCGGCGCATCAACTGCGCCAGCCCGATAATGCCATTGAGCGGCGTACGGATCTCATGGCTCATCAGCGCCAGGAAGCTGCTCTTTGCGGTATTCGCTTCTTCGGCTTCTTGCGTAGCCCGGATCAGCTCCTCCTGAATACGCTGCTGCTCAGATACATCACGAGCGATACAGGAGTAGAACAATTCACCCGTACGGCTGTTGGCATGCGCAACGACGACCATGGAGACAAATATTTTTTTGCCCTCGCAGGTAATCAGCTCCGCGTTGCCCTCCCAGAAGCCCTGACGTTCCGCTACTCTAGCGCCGTTGATCAGCTCTTTGTACACCAGCGGCTCCATATGGCGCTTCAAGGTCGTATATTTCGCTGAAGCATCCAGCGCCAGCATTTCCTTGCCTGCCGTATTCATATAGATAATGCGTCCTCTATGATCGACAGAGGCTATCAAGTCCTGCGCGGAGCCAACGATGTCGAGAAGCCGGTTCTGCATTTTTTCCATCTGCAAATGCTCAGAAATGTCGTAGGCCATGCCCACGGTGCCGGTAAATTTCCCGTTATGGTCACGCAGGCCGTTGCTGCTGTGGCGAACCGGAATTCTAGCGCCGCTTCTATGTATGAACGTCCATTCCCGCTCGTAAGAGAAATTTTCCAGCCTCAGCTCATGGAACAGCTCCAGACCTGGAGCTATCGTTCTTCCCAGGCGCTCGGACAACAGCTCCGCTTCCTCTCGAATCTCCTCCGGGTCGATGAACAGCAGCGGTGTCGCATGACCGCGCACCTCTTCCAGTTTATAGCCGATTAAATGCTCGGCTGCCGTATTCATGTAGGAAATGCGGTAATGCTCATCCAGCACGATAAACGCATACTGGTTCTGGTTAATAATTGCGCCAAGCTGCTCGAACATATCCTTCAAATGCACCATCATGCCATTAACCGATGCTGCCAGCTTGCCCACCTCATCGCTAGGCAGTTCGTTCAGATGCTCGGCGTCGAACCTGCCGTCCGCCGCTTGCTCCGTTACGGCAAGGATGCCCTCGAGACGGCGGACAATCGTAGCAAAAAAGATAAAAAACAAAATGACGACGACAATTTCCGCCAACGCAATCGTTGCGAACGTCTGCAGAAACACCCGGTTCAGCCCTTCGTTCAGGCTGGTGTACGGCATTTCCAGCGAGAACCGCCAGCCGGTCACCGCATCCACCTTCTCATAGAAGACGATGTGCTTATGCGTTCCCCTTTTCTGCTTAAAGGTGCCCGACTGCTCCTCCTGAGCGGCTCCCGCACCCGCCTTGGTCTTCGCCTCCATGGCCTCCTTGAAGCCGATGGTTTCATTCAGTTCTTCCTCGGGAACAGCCGAATAGATCATTTCACCTTCACGGTTGAACATCCGGAATACCCCCGTCTCCTGTTTCTCTAGACGGAGATAGGGCTCGAGCACGGAGAGCTGCATCGATGCATAGACGACACCGATAATCTTGTTCTGATCGCCATACACCGGAACGACGATAAACGACTGCTTGTCCTTCTCAAAAAAAGGAATCATCGGATCGGTAATCGTTACTTTGCCTTCGATCGCATCCAGGAAAAAGGACTGGCCGCCCAT
Organism: Paenibacillus sp. NPDC058174; assembly: GCF_042883865.1. Classification (NCBI taxonomy): domain Bacteria; kingdom Bacillati; phylum Bacillota; class Bacilli; order Caryophanales; family Paenibacillaceae; genus Paenibacillus; species Paenibacillus sp. NPDC058174. The sequence continues at coordinate 294,050 of NZ_JBHVUY010000004.1, read as the reverse complement.
CGGGATCGTTGGTCCGTTCGTCCGGATCGCAAACCCGTTCGGATGAACAAATCCGATTGCATGGTAGGTAAATCCGGAACGCACAAGCTCGCGGTTGAAATAGCGCAGCCGCTCCTCGTCCGTTCCGAAGCGGACTACATCCGTCCGGCTCATGACAAGCACCTCGGCCCGCCGGATGGCAAGCCAAGAAGCCAGCTGGCTCGCCCCGCTTTGCAGCCGGCTCATCGTCTTCTCCTTCGCCGAATCGATCATTTGCTCACGTACGGTCATGTAATTGCTGACGCCTGCAAGCAATAATGGAATGATGGAGATCAGTACGATCAACAGCAGCCCTTTGGTTCTGAGTGACATTTTATTCAAACAAGCTTGCCCCTTCCAAGCGATGTCATTTCTTGTATTATACCGTCCAAAACTCCCGGATGGCGATATCGCGAAAAAAAACGCCTGGATAGGAATTACCCCATCCAAGCGTTTAGCGCCAAACTGTTATTTTGCAAGAATTTCTTCAATGGCATGCAGCTCTTCAGCCGAGAAGTCCAGCCGGTTCAATGCCGCAACATTATCATCGATTTGTTCCACACGGCTGGCACCAATCAGTGCAGATGTTACTCTGCCGCCGCGAAGCACCCATGCCAGCGCCATTTGAGCGAGTGATTGCCCCCGTTCAGAAGCCAGTTCGTTCAGACTGCGGATTTTCGCCAGTTTCTCTTCCGTAATCTGATCCGATTTCAGGAAGACGCTAGGGCCGCCTGCACGGGAATCAGCCGGAACACCGTTCAAGTAACGGTTGGTCAACAGTCCGCCAGCCAAAGGCGAGAATACGATCGAGCCGATTCCGTCCGTCTCCAGCACGTCCTGCAAGCCGTCCTCGATCCAGCGGTTGAACATTGAATACGACGGCTGGTGAATGAGGCAAGGCGTGCCAAGCTGCTTCAAGATCGCCGACGCTTTGGCCGTCTGCTCCGCGCTGTAGTTGGAGAGGCCGACATAAAGCGCTTTGCCCTGCCGAACGATATGATCCAGCGCAGCCATCGTTTCTTCAAGCGGAGTATCCGGATCTGGGCGGTGATGGTAGAAAATATCGACATATTCCAGTCCCATCCGTTTTAGGCTCTGATCCAGGCTGGAGACCAAATACTTGCGGGAGCCCCACTCGCCGTAAGGTCCCTCCCACATGTAGTAGCCAGCTTTGGTTGATATAATAAGCTCATCGCGGTAAGCCGCGAGATCCTGATGCAAGATTTGTCCGAACATTTCTTCGGCTGAGCCTGGCGGCGGTCCATAATTGTTAGCCAGATCGAAATGAGTGATGCCCAAATCGAACGCCCGGCGAACCATAGCTCTGCCATTCTCCAACCGGTCATTTCCTCCGAAATTATGCCACAAGCCTAGCGATACTGCCGGCAGCTTCAAGCCGCTGCGTCCCGCCCGATTGTACTTCATTTGTTCATAACGGTTTTGCTCCGGTAAATAAGCCATCGATGTTCATCCTCCTATGTATAGACTACCCTTCTATTGTAACCGAGCTGAAACGCCAATGCCATTCCCGTCCAAAAAGCTTTTATAACTGTTAAGCCGGCGCTGCTCCGTCAATCCACTTTAACTGAAACTCCCGGCTAGATCGAATCGTTTCATCGAAGAACTCCCGCTGCTCCTCAGCAAGGGCTACGAAAGCCTCGACGCAGGAAGGATCGAAGTGCTTGCCGCTTTCCCCGCGAATGTGGTCCATCGCTTCATCATGAGACAAAGCCTGGCGATAGGAACGTGAAGATGTGAGCGCATCATAGACGTCCGCAATCGCAATCACTCTGGCGAGCAGCGGAATGCCGCTGCCGCTTAGGCCGCTTGGATAGCCGCTGCCGTCCCAGCGCTCATGATGAGAGCGGATAACCGCCAGCTCCTCACTCATGAAACCCAGCCTCCTGCATAAATGGTAGCCCGTCAGAGGATGCTCCTCGATAATGGCGCGTTCCTCCCGATTAAGCTTGCCTGGCTTGTTCAGAATATGGCCGGGAATGCTTAGCTTACCGATATCATGAACAATTCCCCCTTGGGCGATTGCCCGCAGCTGATTCGAGGATAAGCCCATCACTTCTCCAAGCTTAAGGGCATAAATCGCAACCCGGTAATTATGGCCAGCTGTGTAAGCGTCTCTGCTCTCCGTCGCCCGGATAAGCTCCTTAATGGCCGGCGACATGTAGGCTTGAATCCATTCCCTCGGATTGCCGCGAAGCAAGAGCAGCATGGAGGAGGTTAATGAACCGGTGCTTCTGTATTGCAGTAAAATGCCCGCCGACATTCCGATAACAGATGCCAGCAGCAAAATATGATACAGCCACCAGCTCAGCTTCCACGATTCCCCGGTGACGATAATCATTTGCGCCAGAATCATCCAGCCAGCGCTGTACACAATCGCAAGCTGCAGCGGAAAACGGGAAGAAGCATACGTCTGCCAGTAGCGCATCATCGTCCATAGATTCAAGGCGACTATGACGCCCGTAGCAATCCAGCGCATCGGATTTTCCTTCAAATGCAGCCATTCCGTCACTTGAGGCACGTACCATAAGAGCAGACAAAGCGCCACAAGCGCAGCCGACCATATCGGAACGAGCCAGCGCTGCCAGCGGGACAGCCAGCGGATGACCAGACGATCCGAGGACATGGAGGATAGCCACAGCCAGAGCACCGCCAGCAGAATGCTAATCTGAGCAGCTGTTCCGGATATGCTGCTATGATGGTTCAGGAAGCCCGGCGTTGACATGCCGTGCACAGTGAACAAAGTAGCAAGCGAGACGTAAGCGAGCGACAGGAAGCTGATTTTCAAATTGCGGATCCGAATAGCGGCGAACCCGATCGCTACCGCAACAACTAAGGCGATCAGGGAAACGATGCTGACAATGTAGAAGTGTCCGTGTGGAGAGTGAATGTCGGCATCCAGCGGAGACGTGCCCCGCAAAACGATGTAGATGGCCAGCGGCAATGCCATAGACAAGGCAAACCAGCCATAAACCCGAGGGGTGACGCGCATAATCAAAACCTCCCCTTAATATGATTACGAGATCCCTTGTATCTGAGCACGATTCAGTGCAGCCATCCATTCATCCAATTGCTCTCTTGGCATCGGCTTGCTGAAATAAAAGCCCTGCATCACCTGACAGCCGGACGCCTTTAAGAAATCAAGCTGCTGCTCCGTCTCTACTCCTTCCGCCACCACTTGCAGATCAAGCTGATTGGCAAGCGTAATGATCGTATTGACGACAGCACGCTTGGCTGGAGAATGACTCTGCTGCATAAACAGCTTATCGATCTTCAGCGTATGGAAAGGGATGAGATCAAGACTGCCTAATGAAGAATAGCCGGAACCGAAGTCATCCATCGATATCGTAATCCCCATATCCTGCAGAGGCTTCAGTTGACTAACGACGTCCATCACATTGTTCATGACAATCGTCTCCGTGATCTCCAGCTCCAGCAGCTCAGCCGGAAGCGCAGAGCGCTCCAGCGCAACCAGGACCATATCCATCAGATTTTTACTGTCAAACACTTTAACCGAAAGATTGACTGACACCGTGAGCGGCTCAGGCTCATGCTCATTCCATTGGACGCAATCGCGGCATGCCTGTTCCAGCACCCAGCGTGTCATGGAGACGATCATCCCCGTCTCTTCGGCAATCGGAATAAATTCATCCGGCGAGATGGTCCCGTAAACAGGATGCTTCCAGCGAAGCAGCGCTTCGAATCCGGTCGGATAGTTCGTATCGGCATTCCATTTGGGCTGATAGTAGTTAACGAACTGCCCTTTCGTCAGAGCAAGCTGCATATCCTTCTCCAGTTCCATTCTGCGGGAAGCCATCCTGTCCAATTCCATGTTATAGACAAAATATTGATTTTTCCCTTGCCGTTTCGCTTGATACATGGCAGTATCGGCTGCGATCAGCAGCTTGGAACGATCCGTCCCATGCTCCGGTGAACTGCTGATACCAATGCTGCCAGTAATATAAAGCTCGTTGCCCTCCAAAAAATACGGCTTGCGTATATGCTCCAATATAGCGGATGCAACACGGGTGGCTTCAGCAGCTTCAATGCCTTTAATAATAAGCAGAAACTCGTCGCCGCCTAGGCGGAATATTTCCGATTGCTGGTCGTTGAAGGTCTGAAGTCGTGAGGCGGCCTCTTGCACCAGCAAATCGCCGATGTCATGGCCCAAGGTGTCGTTTATGACTTTGAAACGGTCCAAATCGAGGAAAAACAACGTAAACGAGGCATTCTCTAACTCATCCTCGAAATAACGGCTTAAGGCATGCCGGTTAGATAAGCCGGTCAACGAATCGCTGTAGGCCATCCGCTCCAGCACGGTACGGTCGAAATGTATAGCCCCCCAGGTGACGATCATAATCGCCAGTGTCGTGAAGGTCACACCAAGCAGCAGAAATAAATTGACTGGCGTTGACTGTACGACAATCTCAGGACTGCCGCACCAGAAAGACGCCGCAGCCATTCCCGTATAATGCATGCCGCAGACCGCAACGCCCATCAGCGCGGCTGCCGACCATTTGGACAGACCGGCGCGGGATGAGTTCCGGAATTTATGGAATAAGTACAGGGCGGCGCAAGCGACCAGTACGGCAATAACGGCAGACAGCGCCCACAAGTAATAATTATAAGTAATCGTTACCGTTGGCGACTCCATCGACGCCATGCCGGTATAATGCATCGTGACGATGCCCGCGCCCATAATGGTTCCGCCTAACGCCAGCCTCAACCGGCTGTTGTTCTTCGTCAGCGAGAACAGAAACGCAAAGTACGACGCCAAAATCGCCGCCACGATAGAGACCAGCGTAATCGGTATATTATAGCTCATCGGCACGCCGACGTGGAAAGCGATCATCCCGATGAAATGCATCGTCCATATGCCGCTGCCCATAACAAAAGCGCTGGCCGCCATCCATCCTTGCTGGGCTTTGCCGCGAGAGTGGGATATTTTATAAACCAAATTCAAAGACGAATACGAAGCCAGAATAGAAATGATAAAAGACAATGCAACGATCCAGCCGTTATAATCTCCAGTTAATGCGAACATATTTCCCCTCCGCTCCAGCAGCAATCACTGGGCGCTTATTTAATTTTCGTCTATATCTCTACTTATACAATCATACGAAATCGGCTAGGATGCAACATTTTTTTATTTTAGATTAAGGTTTTTTGTAAAATGTTTTGTTATAGTAGGTGAAGATTGCAAATTAGCACCGTATTATTGAAGGGAGCTCATAAAAAATGGAAAACAAAGATCCGCAGCAGCCTAGAGACGAAGAGCAAAAAAATGCTGCGACGGAAGAGCAGCCAGAAGCGACTGAGGAACAGACGATTCAACAAGAAGAATCGGATCAGAATGCGGCAGCTCGCGACGAAGTAAACGAAGAAATCGATAACGTTGAAGGAGAGCAAGCAGCGGCATCCGCACTCGCTGTTCCGGCTGTTGAACAAGCCCCTGCCCAGTCCAGCGGCGGAAGCAAAGCATGGATCGCTATCTCGGCCGTGCTTGCCATTGTGCTCGTTATCGTATTGATTAAACCTCCGTTCACCGGAAGCGGCAAAGCGGTCGCAACGGTTAACGGCGTTAAAATTACACAGGACAAGCTTTATCATGCATTGCTTCCGCAAGGCGGCGCTTCTACGCTGGACGGCTTGATCACGAAAGAACTGATCGACCAAGCGGCCGACAAAGCAAGCGTTAAGATCACGGACGAAGACATCACTGGCGAAATCGATTCGCTGATCAAGCAATTCGGCTCGGAAGAGGCTTTGAATTCTGCGCTGACGCAAAACGGCATGACGATGGAAGATCTTCGCGAGGATGCGGGTATGCAGCTCAAAATCCGCAAAATTCTGGAGCCGAAAACAAAAGTAACGGACGAAGACGTGAAGAAGTTCTATGACGAGAATAAAGCTTCTTATGCTACACCAGAGCAAATTCGCGTTTCCCATATTATGCTTGGAACGAAAGAAGAAGCAGCCGATGTCTTGAAGCAGTTGAAGGACGGCGGCGACTTCGCTAAGCTTGCAGCGGAGAAATCGACAGATACGCAATCCGGTCCAAACGGCGGCGACCTTGGTTTTATCAGCAAAAACAGCGGTTCGGGCGACGAAGCGTTTGACAAAGCGGCATTTGCGCTTGATGTCAATCAATTGAGCGATGTCATTCAGACGTCGGCCGGCTTCCATATCATCAAAAAGACGGAAGTGAAAGCAGCGACGAACCCGACTTTTGAAGAGAAGAAGGAAGATGTCCGCAAGCAGCTGATCGATCAAAAAATTCAAGAGCTTTCGAGTGCTTGGATGGAAGAGCTGCATAGCAGCGCTAAAATCGAAAACAACCTTGAAAAAGAAAAAGCGCCAGCAACGGCAGCGAAATAATAACTTAAAAAGAAGGCGAACGGCTGGTCATCAGCTCGTTCGCCTTCTTTTTATCCCTCATATGCGGGACGCTTGATTATTATGCTATGATTGAATACGATGCTTATTAGGAACGATCTACATATTGGAGGTTACAAGCGATTATGAGTCAATATCAAGTCACCAGCCGCGAGGAAACGTATACGATTTACGAGTTAACGGAGCCGGGTACGGAATCCCGCGTTCAAGTCTGCCCGGAGAGAGGCGGCATCGTGATCGGCTGCCAGCTGCATGGACTGGAGCTGTTCTATCTGGACCGGGAAACATTCGAGAACAAGACGGCGAATATTCGCGGCGGGAACCCTATTCTATTCCCCATTAGCGGCCAACTGGAGAACCGCTCTTATACATGGAACGGACAAACCTACGAAATGGCGAACCACGGCGTAGCGAGAACAGCAGCTTGGGAAGTCATCAGCACGAATACGGACGGCGAGGCTTCCATCACGCTGCAGCTGCGCAGCGACGAGACGACCAAGCAATCCTTCCCGTTCGACTTTGAACTCGTATTCACCTACGCTCTGAAGGATGGCGAGCTGCATACCCGCCAGCAATACCGCAACTTGACTGCGGATCAGGCTATGCCTTTCTACGCAGGCTTCCATCCTTATTTCAATGTAGACAGCAAAAAGCTTTCCTACGATACCGATGCAACCCGTTATCTGGATTACAACGATATGGTAGAAAAGCCGTTTGAAGGCGTATTTGACCTGGAAGGCCTTGTAGAGTCCGTGACGCTGCTCGATACGAAAAAGAATGAAATCTCCTTCCCGGCAGCCGGCGGCGCAACGGTACGCCTGTCCTACAGCGATGTATTCAAATATGTGGTGCTATGGTCGGTTAACGGCAAGCCATTCGTATGCGTAGAGCCGTGGATGGCGATGAACAGCGAGCTGAACCGCCAGGAAGAGCTGGTTATGCTTGAGCCTAGCGGCAAGCTGGAAGCCAACCTGACGATTAGCTGCCAGCGTTAAACCGCAGCCTGATCGGCGGAGGCGTGAAGCACGGTAACTTGCTTTCCGTTGTCTCTAAGTCGCTCCACCGTTCGTTTGACGGCAAGGTTTGCCGTATGATCCCATACTTTGGTGCCCGTGAGGTCGAGGCGGATTTCCTCGGCCTCGCATTGCGTTTCGATCTGCTCCTCCAGCTCGGAGGCGGAGGCGAAGAACAGCTGTCCGTGAACGCGGTACGTTCTTCTCGTTCCGTCCCACTCGCTGTCGATCTGCACTCTCGACGCCTTGATCGCAAAGCCGATAAAGCTGAACAGCACTCCAACGCCTACCCCGATTGCCAAATCATGCGTAAGCAGCACGGCGGCAACCGTCGACAGCATGATGAACGTCTCTCCCGCAGGAAGCTTCTTCATCTTGAACACCGATGACCAGTCGAAAATCGATACACAGACCATCAGCATAATGCCCACGAGCGCTGCCATCGGAATCATCGCCAGCACATCGCCCAGCAGAACGGTCAGCAGCAGCAGGAACAGCGCCGCGACAAGTGTTGACAGCCTGCGTTTCCCGCCCATTTTCACATTAAGCACCGACTCTGCGACGAGCGCGCAGCCCGCCATCCCTCCGAAAAAGCCGGCCACGACATTGGCTATACCTTGACCGCGCATCTCCCGGTTTTTATCGGTCCGCTCTCCAGTCATCTCATCAAGCAAATTATGCGTCAGCATCGTTTCCGTATAGCCGACAACCGCCAGAGACAAGGAATATGGAGCGATTATCGCAAGCGTATCCCAGCTGAAAGGAATGTCCGGGAGGAAAAAGGACGGCAGCGAAGCGTCAATTGCAGCAATCTCGCCGATGCGGGTCACATCGCCAAGTCCAAGCGCCCATACCGCTATGCTTAGAACTGCTACAGCAACGAGCGGCGATGGAATCGCCTTGAAATAACGCGGCAGCCAGTAAATAATGGCAAGAGTCAGACCCACCAAGGCGTACATGAGCCAGGATTCGCCTTGGAAATACCGGAGCTGGGACATAAAGATCATAATCGCCAGCGCATTAATAAAGCCGGTCAGCACCCCTTGCGGGACGAAGCGCATAAGCTTGCCAAGCTTGAATACGCCCATCAGGAACTGGATAACACCCGTTAACACCGTAGCTGCAAACAAATACTGAATACCGTGCTCGTGTACGAGCGAGAGCATCAGCACGGCCATCGAGCCGGCTGCTGCGGATACCATGCCGGGACGGCCTCCCATAAACGTCACGACGAGCAGGATGCAAATCGTCGCGTAAATACCGACAACCGGCGGAACACCCGCCATGAAGGAAAATGCGAGCGAATCCGGCACTAGCGCCAGTGTCGCTGTCATGCCCGCCAGCACATTCGCGCGGACATCAGTCGTCCACTGCTCGCGCCAGGAAGCTTTTTGAAGCATACTTCACCTCTTCTTATCCTATAAATTACCGATCTATATGAATCTGTGCAAAGCGCTAAACCTAAGATTGGGCCGCGCAGACAGTTCGTCCTCTATCGTAAAGTTAGCCTCAAGGCAATAAAAAATCCGGCTCCACAGAGCCGGACGGTTCCTTCACTCATCATAACGCCATTCAAAAACAGGGTCAATCCCCCAACATCTGCACCTTCGGACAGCTGTTAGTAGCCCTCTCCTGCTCCTCCGGATACGATCGCCACGCTGGCGCTGGCGCCAATCCGTGTCGCTCCAGAAGCCAGCATCAGCAGGGCTGTCTTCTGATCGCGGACGCCCCCTGATGCCTTAACGCCCATCTCAGAACCAACAGTGCGGCGCATTAGCGAAATATCTGCAGCGGTAGCTCCGCCTTTGCCAAAGCCCGTTGACGTCTTCACATAATCCGCCCCCGCCTCCTTGCAGATCAAGCATGCCCGCACTTTCTCCTCGTCTGTCAGCAACCCGGTCTCTAAGATCACTTTGACGACTGCTTGTCCGTCAGCAGCCGCAACGACACCCGCTACGTCTCCTCTGACTCCCTCGTCATTGCCGGATTTGAGCAGTCCGATGTTCAGTACCATATCAACCTCAGTTGCGCCGTTTGCGATCGCATCCCGTGTCTCCGCCGCTTTCGCGAACGTTGTTGTCGCTCCCAGCGGAAAACCGATAACCGTCGTGATGCCGACCTTCGAATCTGCCAGCAGCTCTGACGCCAGCTTTACCCAGCCGGGATTGATGCACACCGTCGCAAAGCCATGATGCTTCGCTTCTTGGCAAAGCTGTACGATATCGGCCTTTGTCGCATCTGCCTTCAACACGGTATGATCAATTGCCGCCGCAATGTCTGCGGCCGTCAAGTTATGTCCTTCACTCATGAGCGGATCGCCCTCCTCGTTATTTCCCCCATTATAATCAACCGTATGCACCAAGAGCAACAAGACAGACTAAGCAGAATGTCCTCCAATAGTATGCCATAAGTTTTAATTTTCAGAAAATTAAAGAAAGCTAAACAGGAATTCATTTGCAAACGTAGAATAGGAAATTCGTTGTCAAATATAGGATATGGAGGGATGAGAGGTCTATGTTCAAGAGGTTCAAATGGTTAGGCTCCGCCTTGTTGGCCGTATCGCTAATTGCCGTCTCGACAGGCACCGTCACTGCAGCCGAATCCGCAACAACCGCAGCTGGCAAGCATATTACGCTGCTGCACACGAATGACATGCACGCCCGGGCGGTGGAGAACACAAGCGGAGAAATGGGCTTCGCCAAGCTCAGCGGCATCATCGACAGTTACCGGGCAGCCAATCCCAACACGCTTCTGCTTGACGGCGGAGATGCCGTGCACGGAACAACCTTCGCCACTTTGGTAACCGGCGAAAGCGTCGTGAAGGTCATGAACAAAATGGGCTATGATGCGGCGGTACCGGGCAACCATGAATATAATTACGGTTATGAACGGCTGCTGGAGCTCGAGAACGAAATGACTTACCCGCTGCTCAGCGCAAATACTCGCGTAACGAAAGACCAGACACTTCTGTACAAGCCTTATGTCATTAAAGAAGTAGATGGTGTAAGAATCGGCATATTCGGTTTGACAACGCCGGAGACGGCATATAAAACGCATCCTAATAATGTGAAAGGGCTATCCTTCACTAACCCCGTGAAGGAGGCGCAAGCCATTGTGGGCGAGCTGAAAGACAAGACGGACATCATCGTAGCTTTAGGCCATATCGGACAAGATGCCGCAAGTGAGGACACGAGCTTGAAGCTGCTGAAGGAAGTGTCCGGCATAGACGTATTTATTGATGGTCACAGCCATACGGTGTTGAAGGACGGCCTTGTGGCGGGCAACGGAACCCTTTTAGCCAGCGCAGGCGAATATACGAAATATTTAGGTGTCGTTGATCTGTGGTTCGATAACGGCAAAGTGGTTAAGAAGCAAGCTGCACTCATTGATCAGAAGCAGGCTGCGGCTATTAAGCCTAATGCCGAAGTGACGGCGCTCGTTGCAGATATTCAGAAAAGCCAGGAAGCCATCCTGACACAGGAGGTCGGCAAGGCGGCCGTCAAACTGGAGGGAACTCGTGAGCTTGTGCGGGCTAGCGAGACGAATCTGGGCAACCTGATCGCCGATGCAATTCGTGATGCAGCCGGGGCAGACATTGGTCTGACGAACGGCGGCGGCATCCGCGCCTCCATTAATGAAGGCATCATTACGAAAGGAGACGTCATCACGGTACTGCCATTCGGCAATCAAATTGTAACCTTGAAGGTCTCTGGCGCCGACTTGAAGGCTGCACTCGAAAATGGCGTATCCGATTATCCCAATCCGAAAGGCGCATTCCCGCAAGTGTCCGGCATAGCATTTAAGATTGATGCAGCCAAGCCCGCAGGTGAACGCGTTCATTCCGTAACCGTGGGCGGCAAGCCGCTTGACGGGAAAAAGCAATACGTTATAGCGACGAATGACTTCATGGCTGCGGGCGGAGACGAATATGTGATGTTCAGCAGCTATCCGCAAGCTGGAATGTATGGCTCGCTTGACGAGGCACTCATTGCCTACATCGAGAAGCTGGACGGCGTACTGCCGAAGGCAGAGGGACGTATTACCGCTGCTGCCGCTGCCGCATCGGAAATCCCGCCTGCTGCGGCCGAGCCGGAACCGGCAACGAATACCAAGCCGGAGGTGAAACCTGAGCCTAAACCGGAAACAAAGCCCACGGCTAAGCCAGAGCCCGCTTCATATACCGTTAAGAAGGGCGATACGCTCTGGTCGATCGCCAAAGCACACGGTACAACTTGGCAGCAGCTTCTCGACCTCAACGGTATTGCCAACCCGAATCTCATCTACCCGGGGCAAAAAATTAAGCTTGCTGCTTAATCCCTAGATGCTGGGTATGAATCGAAAAGGCGTCCCGGAAGTCAGAAATGACGGTGGGACGCCTTTTTTTGCTTATAGACTTGTAAGCCGTCTGCAATATGTCACGGTGAACTCAAACACTCGGCTTGTCCCGATTACGCAGGAGGATGATATAGAAATCAAAATATAAAAGTGCAGGCTGTCTGGCGTTTTTCCGCCGTTTTTGGCGATCAAAATGCAAATGTGCAGGTTGTTTGCTCTAAAATGCTTCAATCCGCCGAAATTGTACGAATTCAAATGCACTTTTACATTTTGATAGCGATTTTAAGGCTTTTGAGGCTTATCAAAATGCACATTTGCATTTTGAGCCTCGTCCGGCTTCATTTTCAAACCTTCAGAAAGCCAAAAACGGCAGTGCAGGGATAAAATCATCCTTGCACTGCCGTTTTTATTTTAGGCCGATTGCTGGCCCTGCTCTCTTCCTCGGACACCATGCTTCCGCTCATACACCAGATAGAGAATCAGATACAAAACGAAAAACAGTCCCGAGAAAAGGAACATCGTTGCGTAATTGGTCCACATCGCTGCAAAGCCTAAAAGGATGGCGCCAGATCCGATACCGATATCAAACAAATTATAGTAGGTTGCCGTAGCGACGCCACGCCGTTGCGGTTCCACTCTATTAATGACCCATGCCTGCAAGGCCGGGAACAAAGCTCCGAAGCCTAGGCCATAGAACACAGCAGCCAGCAGCAGCATCGCGGTCGTCTCCGTCTTGTACAGCAGTACACAGCCAATTACGCACAATACGGCTGAAGGGAATAACACCCAGAACCGGCCTTTCCGGTCAAACAACGGGCCGCTGACGAACCGGATGAGTACCTCGCTGATTGCAACGACGAGGAAGAAATAGCCGATATTGGCCAGTCCCTTTTCGATGCCGAACAGCGTAATAAAGCTCAGCAGGCCGCCAAAAGCGAAGCCTACCATCATGCCGAGCAAGGACGGGAACAGCGCCTTCCTCTCCACGACATCATGAACCCATGATTTTTCGGAGCCAGCAGCGGTCTCTCTGATCGCCGCTTCAGCTTCCCGCTCCTTGGCGTTAGCCTTGATCTGCGCCTGTCCTTCAGGAGATAGCCGGACGAATAAGGTGAAGAACAGCGACAGCAGCAGAATAACGACTCCGAAGCCAAACAATCCGCCGTAGCTGTAATGGTCGAGCAGCCAGATGCCAAGAAACGGACCTAATGAGAAGGAAATTGCATTACCTGTCGCAAAAAAGCCCATTCCTTCACCCCGGCGCGAAGCCGGGATCACATCGGATACGACGGTTCCGAACATCGTCGTCGCCAGTCCAAAGCCAATGCCGTGCACGACACGGAGCAGAAGCAGGACGGACAACGTACCCGCGACATAATAGCTCGCCATTCCGATCAAGCAAATAATGACGCCAACGAGCAGCAGCCCCTTTTTGCCCAGCCGCTTCATCCCCGCCCCTGTCAATGGACGGGATAGAACGGCGGCAAACGTAAAGAAGCCTAGTATCAAGCCGATTTGCGACTCTGTGCTGCCTTGGTCTGCCGCAAAAATCGGCAATGTAGGCAGCAGCATTTCGATCGCCATAAAAAGAAATAAATTCGAGCAACACAATAAAATGAAGTTTTTCGTCCATAAGGACTCGCGCATGCTGTAAAATCCCTTCGACTTTCGTTATGAATTTGGAAAGCGTACCCCGCTTCCCAGCTAAAGACCATCATAACGCAGCCAAATCCCGCTGTAAATCAACGTTTTACATGAAAGCGGCTCCATCCCCTACCCTGCCATAGGGCTCGCTGCCCGGCAATTCATCGAACCATATGGCGTCATCCGGACAATCCAGCATCATGAAATGTCCCTCGCGGCCGTACTTCGAATGATGATACTTTAAATAAGCCTTGCCATTGTCGATCGACACAATCTCGATCTTGCCGGAGCTGTGATACATAACGAGCTTTAGCGGGCTTCCGCCGGCGGAGATGAGCGCCTTCGCTCCCTCCACGACTTGAAAGGCGCGTTTCAAACGAACGGAAGCCTCTCTGTCGCCGCTTTCGGGACGCTGAATAAACACCAGAGCCGGCGTTACGCCGATCCAGGCCAGTTGATTCAGCATATGCGCCAATTGAAACGGGTCGTCATTGATGCCTTTCAGAATGGGGGTGTGATTGACTAGAATGACGCCGGCCTGATGAAGTACTTCCAGGCTGACGCGTGCCTCAGGTGTCAGATCGCTAGGACGATGGAATTGCGTGGTCACTTGAATGCGGGTGCTGTCCGGAAACTCCCCCCTGCCGATGGCTTCAACCAGCTCTGCGAGCTGCGAATCTCCCTCCAGCAAGACCGGATTGCCATTGTTCAAAGTAACCGAATATTGGGGCTGCGGCATACAAACTCCTCCTTAAAAAAGAATTTGTGGTGCACGCTTCACCAGCGGGGGTCGATAAAAACACAAAAAGACCCTTACAATCCTAAGGTTTGCAAGGGTCATAAACATTCGTATTCATACATGAGATGACCCATCCACTGCTGACGAGGTTAGCTGACGGACTCGGGTAGATGGTACCCTAAGGCTGATGCATGGCATCAATACCTATTCGCCCCACTTGCATTTGGTTCCCCCGCTTTCCGGCAATGCCGGAAATTAAGCGTAATCTAATTTTAAAAGATGCCCAAACCATTTGTCAAACGATCCGGCAAATTCCAGCCAAAGCCTATAATTTTAGCGCTCGATCAGCTTGAAATCATCATAATGGAAGCCCGGAGCTACAACGCAGGATACGAATACAGGCTCGTCCCCCAGCGGATGCGACATTTGCCATTCTCCTGCCGGTACCAGCGCTTGCGGCTGCTGGCCATTCAGAACATCGCCGCCCAGCATAATTTCCTGGCGGGTATGCGGCGCATCCTCTGTGCCCCCAAGCGTAAGCTTCATTGGGCCGCCGGAATGCCACAGCCACAGCTCGTCCGAATGCACTTTATGCCAATCGGAGAATTCATCAGGATGCAGCAGGAAGTAAATCGAAGAAGCTGCAAAACGAGGTCCCGAATAGGGCTCGCCGAGCACCTGATGCGGAATTTCAAAAGATGCTTTCCATAGCTCCTTGTACCAGCCGCCCTCTACATGCGGCTTTAATCCTAAAGCTTCAACCAAAGGGGACAGCTGTTTAACCGTATTGCTCATATGATCTCTCCTCCCAATCTCTTTCTAAAGCTTCGTTACTGCTTCAAATTTTATACCGAATGCCGAGAAATCGTCAAACGAGCGGCATTGCATCTCACGAGAAGGCTTAATAAAAAACCTGCTCCTAGCCGCCCCTGAGACGGAAGCGATAGGAACAGGCTTTTTGGCATTTGTATCCGTTACGCTGTACCAAACTGTGCCTGATGAAGACGGCTGTATACGCCGCCGGTAGCCACCAACTCGTCATGCCGCCCTTGCTCGGAAATACCTTCTTCCGTTACGACGACAATGCGGTCGGCATTCTTGATCGTTGCCAAGCGGTGGGCGATAACGAGCGTCGTTCTGCCAACGGAGAGCTCCGCCAGCGACTGCTGAATCGCCGCTTCCGTCTCGGTGTCCAGCGCCGAGGTCGCTTCGTCCAATATAAGAATCGGCGGATTCTTCAAGAACATCCGGGCAATCGCCATCCGCTGCTTCTGGCCGCCGGACAGCTTCACGCCCCGCTCGCCGACGACCGTATCCAGCCCGTTCGGCTGCGCAGCAATGAATTCCTCCAGCCGTGCCCGGCGTGCCGCTTCCCTGATCTCCGCCTCGGAAGCGTCCAGCTTGCCGTAGGCGATATTTTCACGGATCGTGCCATGGAACAGGAACACATCCTGCTGTACGATGCCGATCTGCTTGCGCAGCGATTCCATCGTCACTTCGCGAATATCATGCCCGTCGACAGAAATGCTGCCGCCGTCCACCTCATAGAAGCGAGGCAGAAGACTGCACAGCGTCGTCTTCCCTGCACCGGAAGGCCCCACGAAGGCGACCGTTTCGCCTGCCTTAATCGACAAGCTGATTCCGTTTAATACCTTATCTTTGCCCTCATAGCCGAAGGTTACATCGTTGTAGCGGATATCTCCCTTAACAAGGCCGATATCACGGGCATTAGGCGCGTCTGCGATGTCCGGATCGGTATCTATTAATTTCAGGTAGCGCTTGAAGCCCGCGATCCCTTTCGGATAGCTCTCGATAACAGCATTAATTTTCTCAATCGGCTTGAAGAAGATATTCGTCATCAGAACAAAAGCGATAAACTCACCGTAGTGCAGCTGGCCTTGAATAACGAACCAGGCACCGAACAACAAAACAAACAGCTGGACAAAACGCATGAGCATGTAAGTGACTGATGCGTTCATACCAATGATTTTATACGAAATCAGCTTGGCCACACGGAAACGGCTGTTGTTCTCCGCGAATTGCTTGCCTTCATGCTTTTCATTAGCGAATGCTTGTACGACACGAATGCCGCCAACCGTATCCTCAACACGAGCGTTGAAGTCAGCCATTTCACTAAATAGACGATCGGAAGCCTTCGTCATCTTTTTGTTAAAGAAAATAACGAGCCAGATGATGATTGGAACAATAACATAAGTCAGAATTGCAAGCTCCAAATTAATGTAAGCCATGATGCCAAAGGCGCCTATCAGCGTCATCACCGCGATAAACATATCCTCGGGTCCGTGATGCGCCACCTCGCCGATCTCGAACAGGTCATTCGTAAGCCGGGAGATCAGATGGCCGGTCTTCGTATTGTCGAAATACCGGAAGGACAGCTTCTGCACATGCTGGAACAGCTTACGCCGCATGTCTGTCTCAATGTTAATCCCAAGCATGTGCCCCCAGTAGGTGACTACATACGACAACAGCGTATTGATTACGTAAATAATAAAAAGAATGGAACAAGCCGTAATGATATACATCCAGTTCCCGTCAGGGAGCAAGGTATCAACAACGTAACTGACTGCAAGCGGGAAGCATAGCTCTAGAATAGCTAGTACAACTGCGCTGCAGAAGTCAAGATAGAACAGCTTGCGATAAGGCTTATAATAGCTGAAAAATCTGCGAAGCATTTGCAATCTCCTTTTTTCGGGTAGTGGCCGTAAAAGCCATTGATAATGATTTTCAATTAAAAGCATACCCAAACTTCCAGCCAGTGTCAATTGCTGTTTCGGAGATATTCAGCACTTCATTAGAAGCTGATACATCTAGGATTGAACGGAATTAGAGCAGCATTCAATGCCGATTTCAGCTCAGATACAGTTCGGTTTTAGTTCAAATCTAGTTCGGGTTGAGCTGTACAGCCGCCTGCTTGCCGCTCACCTGAATGCCTGTTTGTTTCTGCCCGTGCGGCTTCAAATCGCCCGCTAGCTGTTCCAGCAGCGCCTTCGCCTTTGGCCCTTCCTTGCCCGTAATCCGTACGACAAGCAGCACGGCATTTCCCGATTCCAGCAGCTTGGCCGCTTGCCGCTGCTTCGTCTCGTAGTCATGCTGTTCGATATCGACGGACAGCCGCAGCTCCTTCACCTTCGCCGGCTGCTCCTTCACCTTCTCTTCCCGCTTCTGCCGGCTGGCCTCATTCTTCGCTGAGCCTCTGCGCATAAGCTTGCAAGGCGGCGGGCTGCTCATCAGCGATTCGCAGACGAGATCCGCCTTCAGCTCTTTGGCCATTGCCAGCGCCTCAGTCCGCGATACGATGCCGAGATCCTCACCGTCCAAGCCCGTAAGCAGCAGCTCGGACGCTTTTATCTTTTCATTCATAATCATCAGTCGTTACCTCCATTAATCATTCATGCGCTTAAATAGTGAAAGCTTAAGCTTTGGCTACGGAAGTATTGCCCCCTGTCGCAGGCAAGCTTCCTCGTTGCCCGGCAGTCCCTTGTTCGGCGCGACGGATCATCTTCTGCTGCTTCCATCTCAGCCAGACCAGAACGCCCCGGATATATTCGTCGGCGATCATGCAGCCGTAAATACCGAGAAGCCCCCAGCCCCAGTGAATCCCAACCACATACGGCATCAGACCGCCAACGGTCGTTGTCACGGTAAGCGATACGATCATAATAAACCGGGTATCCCCGACAGCGTTCAAGGAGTTGCCGAAAGCCATGTTTAGCATTTTGCCAGGCTGCAGCACCAGATTCATTCCCAGCAAGGACACGCCCATTGCAATAATTTCCGGCTCCTTCGTAAAGATGCCAAGCACTTTGCCGCCAAATAAATAAATGACAAAGGCATTCATCAGGACGATAAGCTCCGCAATCCATAAGGCGCGGAACACGCTCTTATACGCCTTACGGAATTCACCTGCACCGTACATATGGGCAATCTGGATTTGCAAGGCCATCGCAATCGACTGTCCCAGCATGAAGCAGAACGATTCCAGCGTGTTCATATACGTCCGTGCGGCCAGCTCGTTTGCGCCAAGCATCGCAATATAGCTGAAAATAACGAGCTGCGAGAATACCCAAGCCGACAGCCCGACGGCCAGCGGCCAGCCGATTTTCAGCACCTCCTTCAACAGCTTGTTGTCGAAGATGCGGAAGTCGGCCAGATTGATTTTACGCTCAAAAGCGTTCAAGAACATGAACAGCAGCACGATCGTTGCGAGCAGACGGCTAATTACAGTAGAGATTGCGACACCTGCAAGCCCCCATTGCGGAAGGCCAAGCTCGCCGAAAATAAAGCCATAATTCAATATAACATGAACGACGTTCATCGCGATCGCAATATACATCGGACCCTTCGTATTGCCTGTGCTGCGGATGGATGTGCTGAGCGTTGCCATTATAGCAGTCAGAATCATGCTGCCGCCAACGATGGAGATATACACTTTAGCCAATGGCAGCAGCTTATCCGGAAGCTGAAGCACCGCAGCAATCTGTGTCGGCATGAAATATAGAAGCAAGCTGAGTACGAGACCGATCAGTGCAGTCACCTTAACAGCGATAATTGCAATTGTACGCGCATCCTCATTTTTGCGGGACCCGATACGCTGCGCGATCAGAATACCCGCTCCGCTGGATACGGTGACGAACAATGTGGTCAATGCCATAAACAGCTGATTGGAAAAGCCTACGACAGCTACCGCATCATCGGATATGCGGCTAACCATAAGCGTGTCGGCCGCCCCCAGCAGAAATTGCAGAAATAGTTCGATAAAAATGGGCCAAGCCAGCATCCAGAGCGTAAACTTGCGCGGTTGCGAATTCATCATTTGAAACCTCCTGTTGTATACGACTGCAGCTTGCTGCCCAAACTTTGGAACATCGGGAATATACGGTCTGCTTACTGTCTGAGCATCAAAATCGTCATTTCAAATTATAGATGCTATACTGCAAGCAGTGTATCAGATTCAAAACCGAAACTTTCACGATTCCAACCTTCATTCCGTTGAACTAACAGGAGGTATCCATACGATGACGCTCTTCCAATTTACCATACCGCCACTACCGCATTACATGGCCAGCGGCTTCACCGTCAACGCCCCCGGCTTCAGGCATCCCGGGCGACGGAGAATCGAGGTATTCGATCTGTTAGTCGTTACCGAAGGCTGCCTCTATATCGAAGAGGAGGATCAGCGCTTCGCAATCGAGGCCGGCCACAGCCTCATACTGCGCCCCGATGCTTATCATCACGGGTTCCAACCTTGTGAGGAGCAGACCTGCTATCATTGGCTGCACTTCCAGACGACGGGCGGCTGGAGTATTCATGATAGCAGTTATTCCATCCACGAGCCTGCCGAGACCGATTCTTCGGCAGCGGCAGCCGCCCGGATTTTCACAACGCAGACGTTCATTAAGCAAGTACCGCAATTTACGAAGCTGCTTCAGCCGGCAAAGGTAACGGAAACGATCCGGCAGCTGACCGAGTTAGATCGCAGCAATCACCGCAGCAGCGTAAGCTGGAAGCAGCAGCTTCTATTTCAAGAGCTAGTGGAACAGCTGTCGGCCTCCTTTGAAATGCACAACTCCTCACCCGCTGCCCTATGCGCCGAGCAGGCCGCCACTTATTTGCGGCAGCACTACCGGGAGGCGATAACGGCGAAAGAGCTTGGCGAAAGCATCAATTTCCATCCCGTGTACATCGCGCGCTGCATGCAAAAGGTGTTCGGCTGTTCGCCGATCGACTATTTGACGCGCTTTCGAATCGAACGCGCCAAGCTGCTTCTGCTGCAAACCGATCAGCCTGTCGCCCGGATCGCCGAGGAAGTCGGGTTCAGCCATCCCGCCTACTTCGCGTCCAGCTTCACGAAGCATGAAGGAATTTCGCCGCGCAAATACCGCCAGCGCTTCGCGCACGGCTGAATCAAGCCGCGCCGCTCTATCGCATCTGGCGGTAAATAAGAATAATAAATTAACGCTTGCTGTTCTGAATCAGATCCATCTTCAGCTGCCATGCCTTTTCGCTCAAATGAATGGCGTACAGCTCCGGATTCAGCTTCCGCTGCACCTCCGGCTTGAATCTTGCCAGCTCCCGCTGATGGAAGGCCCGAATCTGCTCCAGGCTTGGAAGCTTATACACCAGCTCCCCTTTATCGATGACTCGGACGAGCAGCGGCAGCGCCTCGTAATCGGTAACGACGCGGGATATATAGGGGTGCACGGGGTCGAACAGCCTTAATGGCTCGCCCCGCACCATCTCATCCTCACCGTTAAGAGAGATATAATCGGCTTCCGCGAGACCCGTGCTCCGGTCAACAATCCGGTAGACTTCTTTGCGTCCAGGTGTAGACACCTTCTCCGGATTGTTCGACAGCTTGATCACGGGTATCCATTCCCCATCACGCTCGCGTGCCGTCAGCTTGTACACGCCGCCAAGCGAAGGCTGATCGGCGGCTGTAATGAGCTGAGTGCCGACACCCCAAGTATCAATCTTCGCCCCTTGTGCCTTCAGGTTGAAAATCAGCGTCTCATCGAGATCATTCGAAGCAACGATAGACACATAAGGCAGACCCGCCGCGTCGAGACGTTTGCGCGCTTCCTTGGACAAATAAGCAAGGTCGCCGCTGTCGAGCCGTACGGCGCTCATCCGCTTGCCGATGCTCTCCAGCCAATGGGCGGTTTTGATCGCATTGTTTAATCCGCTTTTGAGCGTGTCGTAAGTATCGATGAGCAGCGTCACCTGATCCGGCAGCGCCTTCGCATAGTTAAGAAA
Source organism: Paenibacillus sp. NPDC058174 (assembly GCF_042883865.1). Lineage (NCBI taxonomy): Bacteria > Bacillati > Bacillota > Bacilli > Caryophanales > Paenibacillaceae > Paenibacillus > Paenibacillus sp. NPDC058174. The sequence goes on along the minus strand of NZ_JBHVUY010000004.1, from coordinate 273,113 downwards.
CGCCTCTTCCTCGCTGTCATGCCCCTGCACCCATGAATGGGCGTGCGTGCCCTTCGTCGGGATGCCGAACAGCATCCCGGCATGCAGGTTCGAGGTAGCATGGAAGCCCGCAATATAAGTCGCCCGTGCGCCCCATACGGCGGCATCCGCCTCCTGCGCTCTTCGCGTACCGAACTCCAGCAGCGTGTCGCCCGCCGCAACCTGCACAATACGGGATGCCTTTGTTGCAATCAGCGTCTGGTAGTTCATAAAGTTAAGCAGCGCCGTCTCCACAAGCTGCGTCTCAAATACCGTTCCCTCTACCCGGATAAGCGGTTCATTGGGGAACACAATTGCTCCCTCTTCCGCCGAGTAGAGTGTCCCTTTGAACTGAAACTGCCGGAGCAGCTCCAGAAAAGCAGGCTCATACCGTTCCTCCTGCTCCGCCAAATAACGGAGCTCCTGCTCGTTAAAGCGAAGCTCGCGGATATAATTGACGATTCGCTCCAATCCGGCGAATACGGCGTAGCCATTGCCGAACGGCAGCTTGCGGAAGTACGCCTCGAACACCGCGCCGGTATCGGCTGTGCCGTTTTTCCAATGGGCATACATCATATTAATCTGATATTTATCGGTATGCAGCGTTAAGCCGGAATCCGTCATGTTGCAGCACCTCTCTTGTTCAATTCCATCTTAACAGCATATCCAGCTTAAAGCGCCGTAAACGGCCTGCGGTCAGTTAAGTTCGATTCCGAAATAGGTTCGCAAAGCTTCCCGGTAGGCTTCATCCGTTTCCGGCTTGAACACCTGTACACCGTCCGCTGCGAAAATCCGGAACTCCTCGCCCGCTATCGTATTTCGTCCTTCTTCCGTTCGTATCGCGGCTATTGCCAGCTGCTTAAAAATCGATTCCGGTGCATGCTCGCACCAGAATGAAGCCATTATGTAATCCTTCGGCAGCTGAGGCTCTTCCGTGAATGAATAAATCCGGTGCCACTCCCCGCCCTTCAGCTCGCACAGCAGCCAGCCGAAATCGGCATCCCGCTCCATGCGGTACACCTCAGAGCCTTGGTGCTGCACTTCGAGTTCGACCATCCGCAACGGTCTGCGTGGTACGATCCCGCCTACGCCAACGTCGCATAAATATCGTTCTCCGTCCAGCGTCACCTGCAAAATATGATGCCTCCGCTTCGGCGGCGTATCCGTCTCATCCCGCCAGAAGCGGCTGAAATAGTGGACAACCTCGAAGCCAAGCTCAGCCAACAGCCAGCCGAATAAGGCGTTTAATTCAAAGCAGTAGCCGCCTCGGCGGCGCGTCACGATTTTATTGAACAGATGAGTAATTTCCAGCGATAGCGGTATGCCGTGAAGAATATCCAGGTTTTCGTAAGGCACAGAATGAATATGGCATTCTTGCAGTCTGGATAATGTCTCGGCATTGACGCCCACGTCCCCCGTATATCCAATCCTTTTCAAATAAGCGATAATGTCCGGCTGCAAATGCATATGCTGCTGCGTATCATTTGTCATTCGTTATTCCCCTCGCTATTCCGGAAGATAGACTTCTATAGGCATTATACCAGTAATTTATAATTGCAATTTCATCTAGCGGCCAAAAATAATATCAAGCACCGTACTTACAGAACCCGTCTTGCTTCCTCTAATGATGTCCGGGTTGTACACTTCCACGAAGCCGCAATTGCAGCAGGAGACGAATAAATAATGATTGTACTGGATGTCGAAAAGCTTGCTCAGCCCCGTTCCCGTCATCGCAACCTCCTTCACCTCGCATTCATCATCTCCGCATTTGGCACAACGAAACTTATGATGAAACATATCGATAAGCTCGGTCGAGCGCGGCATGCTTTGTTCTTCTCCGCCCTCTGCCTCCTCGTTCACCTCGTTCTTGCATTCCGGGCAGGTTCCGTCTTTACGGAGCTCTACCATCTCATGGCACCAAGGACATTTGATCATTGCAACTCCCCCTCTCTTTATCTGTTAAACGCCGCTTATATAGCAAAGGTTTCCATTAATTTGCTGTTGCGCAAAAAAAAGCTGCTCCCCAACGCCTATCGCGCATGAGCACAGCTTTTATATACACCAATTCTGTTAGAGGCCTTCCGGCGCGTGATGCATCTCGCGTCTTTTTCCCAATACCCGTCCTAACACAACGACAAGCACAGCAAGCAGTACCGGAATGACGTAATGCCCTCCGGCAACCGGAAGCTCGAAAAACTGTCCGATTCCTTTATCGTTCTCCAGCATCTCCCCTGCTGTATAGCCCAGGAGCGCAGCGCCTCCCCAGACGATGATAGGGAACCGCTCCATAATTTTCATCAGCAGCTGGCTGCCCCATACGATTAGAGGGATGCTGATCACAAGTCCAATAATGATGAGTACAATATTGCCCTGCGCAGCGCCTGCAACAGCCAGCACATTATCGAGGCTCATGACGAGATCGGCAATAATGATCGTTTTTACCGCTCCAGCTAGTCCAACACCTGGCTTCAGCTTCTCCTCGCTGCCGTCATCCAGCAGCAGCTTCACCGCTATATAAAGCAAAAGGATGCCCCCGATAACCTGTACGAATGGTACCTTGAGTATCCATACTGCAACAAAAGTCAAACCGATGCGCAGCAGGACCGCACCTGCCCCGCCCCATAGCGTTGCTTTTTTCTGCTGCTGGGGCGGTAAATTCCGGCAGGCAAGCGCAATAACGACCGCATTGTCGCCGCTAAGCAAGACGTTGATGAGAATTAGCTTCAATAATCCGGTAATCAGCTCGCTATCCATGTTCAGTGGCTCCAGTCCATTATATATAGTCGTAGAATCCGGAAATGAAAAGATACATGACCCTATCATACCCCTAAACTACGGTGCCATAAACAATGAACCGGCGGCGCATAGCGCCGTCCTGCGTTCCAAAAGGGCGATCTTGCGCCAGGAATGCAGACTTTTGCCTATTCATCCCCGAATTTCAAACTGTAGAGCCTCTCCCTTTACTTCTCACGAGGAGCAGCTGCAAACCTTCTCCAATCCACCTCGTCGAAACTATCGACAGGATAATATAGAGGGGAGGCATCGAAGGCAAGAACCTTCGTCAGCTCGTTAGGCACGACTACACAGTGCATCCCTGCGGCAATTGCAGCTCTGGCGCCATTCGGGGAATCCTCAATAGCGACCGCCTCAGCGGCTTCTACCCCAAGAGCCTCTAGCGCCTGAAGATAAAGCTCCGGATCGGGCTTGACTTTGGTGACATGGTCGGAAGTGCGAATACATTCGAAATAATCGCGAATGCCAAGCGAGATCAAATAGTTGTCCACCCATTTATAAGGGGAACTGGACGCCAAACCGATCCGCAGCCCTTCCGCCTTCGCACGCTCCAGCAATTCGCGTATGCCTGGCCGCATTTCCTCGCGCTCCATCCTCGCTGTATGCTCCAGATGAATGGCCTTCTTGAACGATTGCTTATCGATCTGGATACCATGCTCTGTCGATAAATACTCATAAGGATTGAAAACGTCGTTGCTTGTGCCTATACAGGTGGAATACAGCTCCAACGACAGCTCAACGCCGTACTCCTTATATGCGTCACGGAAAGCGTAATACCAAGGCGTCTCCGTATCGAGAATCGTGCCGTCAAAATCAAAAATTATCGCTTTAATCATATCATCGCTCCTTAAGTTTTTGTGCGAGGCGAATGTTTCCCTCGGCCATACGCTTAGGAATGTGAATTATCCTAAACCAAACGGTAGCATTGATCAAAAGTTTTAGTCAAGGCGTCAGCTATGGGCTCTTATTGAAAAAACCGCCGTACGCGGGGAAGCCAAGTGGGCCTTCCTTTCCGTATACGGCGGCTGAGACACCGCTTATTTGCGATGCATTTTAAACTCCAGAAACAGCTCATTATAATGCGACAGCATTCTTTTGCCGAGATTCTTGTAGACCTCCAGCTTGGAGGTCAATTCTTTGTCCGGGTAAAACCGCTCGTCGCCCGCCACATCTGCCGGCAAGTATTCCAGCGCCTTGGCGTTAGGCGTAGAGTAGCCTACATATTCGGCGTTTTGCGCGGCATGCTCGGGATCAAGCATAAAGTTGATGAAGGCATGGGCGCCTTCAATATTTTTAGCCGTCTTCGGAATGACCATATTGTCGAACCACAGATTCGAGCCTTCCTTCGGCACTACATAATCCAGCTTCTCATTCTCGCTCATAATTTCCGAAGCATCGCCTGACCAGACAAGGCCCACCGCCGCTTCCTCATTGGCAAGCAGCATCTTAATCTCGTCACCGACGATAGCCTTTACGTTCGGGGTCAACGTCCCCAGCTTCGCTTTGGCCTCCTGTAGGTGGGCTTCCTCGGTATCATTCAGCGAAAAATGCAGGCTGTTCAAGCCCATGCCGATGACTTCACGAGCCCCGTCGAGCAGCAGAATCTGATTGCGCAGGCTTTTATCCCACAGATCATTCCAGCTCTCAAACTTCAAGTCCGTCAGCTCGGGATTGAACACGATGCCGACCGTCCCCCAGAAATACGGGATCGAATATTTATTGCCCTCGTCAAAGGAAAGATCCAGAAAGCTCGGATCGATATACTGCAAATTCGGAAGCTTGGAATGATCAAGCGGCAGCAGCAGCCCTTCCTCTTTCATTTTGCTAATCGCATATTCAGAAGGAATGCTGACGTCGAACGTCGTGCCGCCTTGTGCGATTTTCGTCATCATCGCTTCGTTGGAATCGAATGTCTGATAGATGACTTTCATTCCGTTCTCCTTCTCGAATTCCTTGAGCAGCTCGGGATCGATATAATCGCCCCAGTTGTAGATCGTAAGCGTGTTGCCGCTCGTATAGCCTTGGCTGGAATTCAAATAAGCGGTCAGATACATCATCCCCGCAGAGACGATAAGCACAGCGGCCAGGAGCCGCACCAGCTGCTTCATCTTCTCCCCTCCCCTACGGACGCTGAGCGGTTATTTCGCTGGTTCACGAAATAATAGCCGATTACGAGTACGATCGTGAACAGGAAGATCAGCGTCGACAGTGCGTTTATGGATAAGGAAATGCCCTGACGCGCCCGCGAATAAATTTCTACTGACAGTGTCGAGAACCCGTTGCCCGTTACGAAAAACGTTACTGCGAAATCATCCAGCGAGTAAGTTAACGCCATGAAAAATCCGGCGAACACGCCTGGCTTGATGTACGGCATGATGACCTTGGTCAGTACATTCCAGCTGCTTGCCCCGAGATCACGTGCTGCGTCGATCAGTGTCGGACTCATTTCCTGCAGCTTCGGCAGCACCATAATGACGACGATCGGCACACTGAATGCGATATGCGACAGCAATACCGACGTGAAGCCAAGCTTAATGCCGATAATGGTAAACAAGATTAAGAATGAAGCACCGATAATAACATCCGGGCTGACGATCAGGACGTTGTTGAGCGCCAGCAGCGTGTTTTTAGGCTGATGCTTGCGGATGTAATGAATCGCAAGTGCGCCTGCGATGCCGAGTATCGTTGAGATGACAGACGATAACAGCGCAATAACGAATGTGTTGAGCACGATGATCAGCAGCCGCGTATCTGCAAACACTTCCTTGTACCAGTCCAGCGTAAAGCTCTCGAAATTGCGCATCGAGCCGCCGGAATTAAACGAGTAGAACAATAAATAAAAAATTGGCGCGTACAACACGATGAATACAGCGACCAAATAGAGATTAGACAGCTTTCTTCTTGCCATCATCCTGCAGCCCTCGCTTTCTGCTTCCCGTCAGCAGCATAATGACCGCCATCGCAATAATGAGGAATACGGCAATCGTCGCCCCCATCCCCCAATCCTGTGTGACGAGAAAATGCTGCTCGATGGCCGTACCGAGCGTAATAACCCGGTTGCCGGCGATGAGCCGCGTAATCATAAAGAGCGACAACGCCGGAATGAATACGGCTTGGCACCCTGACTTCACCCCGCTCAGCGTAAGCGGGAATACGACACGCCGGAACGTCGTCCATGGAGAAGCGCCCAGATCGCGTGCCGCATAGATGAGCGACGGATTCAGCTCCTCCAGTGAGTTGAAGATCGGAAGAATCATAAACGGGATAAAGATATATACCGATACGAACACAAAGCTGAAATCGGTAAACAAAATTTGCTGGGTGCCGATGCCGACCAGCTCCAGCACGCTGTTCACAAATCCGTACGTGCCGAATAGTCCGAGAAAAGCGTAAGCCTTCAGCAGCAGGTTGATCCAGCTTGGCAATATAATGAGCAGCAGCCATAGCTGCTTATGCTTCGTCTTCGTCAGCAAATAAGCTGCCGGATAGGCGACAAGCAAGGAAAACGCGGTAATGAGAAACGCATACCAGAAAGAGCTCAGCGTCATCTGCATATAGACCGGCGTGAAAAACTTCGCATAATTGCTGAAGGTAAATTGGCCTTCCACATTAAATAGCGAGTAGTACACGATCAGCACAATCGGCGCGATAACGAATAAGGCGATCCATAGCAAATACGGCACGAGGTACATATTGCGCGTTCTAGCGTTCATCGCGAGCCTCACCGCTTAAGCCGTCTTCATGCTCGCTATCGCTATAAGCATCCAGCCGCTTGTCGAATTCCTCTTCCGTCTCGTTGAACCGCATAACATGAATCGCTTCCGGGTCAAACACTAGGCCGATCTGCTCGCCGACAGACGCTTTTTTCGTCGAATGGACCAGCCACTCATTGTCCGCTTCATCATAGCAGCTGATCTCGTAATGAACGCCCCTGAACAGCTGCGAATCAACCCGCACCTTCAGCTTGCCCTGATCGAGAGTCGTAATCTCCAAGTCTTCCGGACGGATCACAATTTCGACCGGCTCGTTCGGGTTCAACCCCTGATCGACGCATTCAAACGATTTGCCTGCAAATTCGACTTCAAAATCCTGCTTCATGCGGCCAGCTACAATATTCGATTCTCCGATAAAATCAGCAACGAAGCGGTTAATCGGCTCGTCGTAAATATCATTCGGAGTGCCGCTTTGCTCGATGATGCCATTGTTCAGGACGAAGATTTCGTCTGACATCGCCAGCGCCTCCTCCTGGTCATGCGTAACAAAGATAAAGGTAATGCCTAGACGGCGCTGAAGCTCCCGCAGCTCGTATTGCATTTCTGTCCGCAGCTTCAAATCAAGCGCCGACAACGGCTCGTCCAGCAAAATAATCTCAGGCTCATTCACAATCGCCCGCGCAATTGCTACCCGTTGCCGCTGGCCGCCGGACATCTCCGTAATTTCCCGTGTCTCGTAGCCCTCGAGATTGACAAACCGCAGCGCTTCTTTGACCTTCGTCGTAATGACATCGTTTTTCAGTTTCTTGATACGCAGGCCAAAGGCTACGTTCTCGAACACATTCAAGTGCGGGAACAGCGCATAATCCTGAAATACTGTATTTACTTGCCTTTCATTGGCGGGAACGCGGTTAATTACTTTCCCGTTAAAATAAATTTGGCCATCCGAAGGTTCAATGAAACCGGCAATAAGCCGCAATATCGTCGTCTTCCCGCAGCCCGACGGCCCCAACAGCGTGTAAAATTTGCCCCGTTCAATCTCGAAGCTGACATTCTTCAATACGACAGTTTCATCGTCATATCGTTTGGTTACCCCTTCAAATCGAATGATGGATTGCTCCTGCATCCTCCCGCACCTCACTTCTTATGGAATAATAGGATATTAAACCTATGTATGCTTGTGATATCACTAACGTTTACTTTCAGCATTTGATTATACATGAAGAATACCATCTGCAAACGACAATTTTATATAAAAATCGAGGAATTTGCATCCTGTTGTTCAAATATTATTTTATCGCAAAGATTTTGCATCAATTTGATTCCAAATGCGCATAGTTAGCTTATTAATCCGATCGCATAGAAGTGACTTTTGCTTGGCGTAGAGCTATAATAAATACAAGCACTAAGCTGCTTTTCACATTACACCACAGACGGTAAAGGAGTGTTAACGATGGCACAATATCGTGAAATAGATTCCATTGAGCAATGGAACGAGGCTTTGAAAGGTTCGGCTGAGCGTCCGCTTGTCGTATTCAAGCACAGCACTACATGTCCGGTCAGCGCAAATGCTCACCGCGAGTTTCAAGAGTATTTGGACAACAAGCCGCGTGAAGATGCCGATTACGTTCTCGTGAAAGTCATCGAATCCCGTCCGGTTTCGAATCAAATTGCTGAAGATACAGCAGTAACGCATGCATCGCCGCAAATTATGCTCGTTCAGAACAAAGAAAAAGTGTGGACGACTTCCCACTGGGCCATTACGAAAGAGCATATTACAGCTGTATTGGATTAATAAAAAGACGAAAGAAGCGCGGGCCAATGGCCTGCGCTTCTTTTTTGTATAAATTTTCAAAAATTTTTTTCTGTTTTGAAACGAATAGAGAACATAGGACGTATATCACACTCATCCTCCTTAATTTTGAAAGATTTTGCCGTTTAATAGGTAAAATGTTCTAGGAAAAGGAGTGCAAATATTGAAGAATGGAGGATTCCGCAATTTATTGGACAATTTTTTCATATAAGGAGATGAGTGCTTTGAAGAAGACGATCATTAGCATTTTGACATTAGCAATGCTTCTTGTTACCAACGCATCGGTCTTTGCAGCTCAAGAACAGAAAGTCTCGTTAGGATTCAATAAGGTAACCGTGAAGTTGAACGGTAAGGTGTTCAAGGGCAACAATATTTCTTATGATGGAACCACCTATGTTCCAATCCGAAATATCTCCGCACTTCTAAAGTTTCCTGTTCATTACTATTCCTCGACAAAAACAGCATACATAGGAACGGTTCCCGCTGGCGAGGTTCCTGAATCGGTGCTGAAGGACTGGGCAGCTATGGATGCCAAAAGCAGCTCTTCGTCCTCCACAGAAAAACTTGAGAAAAAGCGGGATGCAAAGGTAACGGTAAAAATTAACGACATCACGGTTAAAGTTAACGGTAAAAAAGTAGCTTCGAACAACCTGGTATACAACGGCACTACCTACGCTCCCATGCGCGCTGTAGCGACAATGTTAGGCATCAATGTATATTTCCACGAGCCTACATCTACCGCTTATCTCGGCACGGTGCCTAAAGACGAATTGACCGCTGCGCCTCCTAAAAAATCAACCAATATGTACGATACCGCAGCATCGGGTGAAATGGCTGGCTGGCGCGTGCTTGTAGGCCATGAATACGCCGATGTAGCTAGAATCTACTTTAAAGCTAACGGCACGATTATCACGACAAAGGTTGTAGATATACGTAAGGTCGATTACAACAAGAAGGTTACATGGACCGATGATAACGGCATTAAATATACGAATACCATTCGGGAATTATATCAGCTGTTTCTCTTAACAAGTGAATATAATAGCGATTGGCTGCACAAAAAGTTCGGTAAAATTTATGACGATTGGTTCATTGTTTCCACCATTAAGGCCGATGACATCGTGACCCGCTATTTAGAGGATACCGGGAAGCTTAAGCCGATCGATGACGGCATTTCGTTGAGGCCAGATAGTGAATTTAAGTAGTCGAACCCAAAACAGACAGTCAGAGATTCCGCACTTTTGTTCGAAATTGCCAATCTAAGGCACAAGGGATTATTTAATATCCATTTAACCGGAGCTCCTGTCGAGGGAGCCCGGTTTTTTCTTACATAAACTAATTAGGACGATAGATCGAAACTTCCGACAAAAAGTGATACACTATTGGAAGTTTACGAGAGATATGGTATCCAATGATAACCTAAGGAGTCTGTGATGATCCCTACGATCAGGCCGCGAAAAGGCTTTAAGCTATCGACTATTATTTCGTTCGTCGTCATTATGTCTGTCATCGTTACCTTGGTCATAAGCACCAGAGTCGGCTACCACGCCGAGAAAACCTCATTATTCAACAACACGATTGAATTAAATCAGATTGCCGCAACCAACCTGAGTAATACAACGCAATCATTGATTAATGAGATGAGAGAAAGCTTAAGTGTCACAGCCAAGTATTTTTCCGACGTCCCGTTGACCGATGAGGCCGTACTGTCGCAGCTGGATTTCTTCATGGGAACCAGTCCTTACTTTAACTCGCTATCTATCGCCGACAGCAACGGTGTCATTATATCAACCTCGCCCAACACGCTCGGGCTGATCGGCAGCAAGCTCACTTCAGCCGCTGCCCGGCAGGCGCTGGAGCAGAAGAAACCGCTCATCTCCGAGCCCTATGTAGCGATGACCAAACGGATGATCGTCCTCGTCAGCCACCCGATCTTCGATTCAAAGGGCAACTACAGAGGGTTTGTCGGCGGCTCGATCTATTTGCAGCAGCAGAACATTTTTCAGAACATATTAGGCGTACAGGAGCAGAACAGCAGCGGCTCCTATTATTACGTTGTAGACGCTTCGGGCAAGCTTATTTTCCATCCTAATAAAGAGCGGATCGCGGAGGTTGTCAGTGACAATCCCGTCGTGAAGAAGCTGATGGCGGGCGAGTCCGGTCAGCAAAAGGTTACCAATTCCAAAGGAATTACTTTTCTCGCCGGCTATGCGCCAGTCGAATCGGTTGGCTGGGGCATCGTCTCACAAACGCCTGTCGATCATGTCGCATTGACAGCGAGAAACGTCATTGAGCAAATGCTGCTGTTCTCAGCTCCGTTTCTCATTCTGCTGCTCATTGCCTCGCTGTGGCTGTCCGGCATGCTGGCTAAGCCATTGAATCGTCTGGCGAACTACGCATCGCATCTGTCCCACGGCGACGATACATTGATGCCGCTGCCGCCCGTCGTGTTCTGGAATTACGAAGCGAACCAATTGAACAGTACGGTCGCACTGGCCTTCAGCAAGCTGAGGCAAAAAACAGCCGAGCTGTCAGTAGAAGCCCAGACCGATCCGCTAACCGGACTGACCAATCGCAGAACGCTGAATGCGATCACCGCTCTATGGCACGAGCAGCAGGTTCCTTTTTCAGTCATTATGATGGATCTCGACCACTTCAAAAGCGTCAACGACGTTCATGGCCACCATATGGGTGATGAAGTGCTCAAAGTGCTTGCCGAAATTTTGAAGAGCGAGAAGCGTGAATCCGACTATTGCTGCCGTTACGGCGGTGAGGAATTTACGATGCTGCTGCCGCACACAACAGATAATGAAGCCTATCAGGTGGCGGAGCGTATCCGAAGCAGAATGGAGAATGCGATAACGCCTATTTCTCAGCGGGTGACGCTCTCACTGGGTGTAGCCGCTTATCCCGTTGACGCCGAGGAGTTAACGAAATTGTTCAGCTGCGCAGACAAGGCGCTCTATCAGGCGAAGCATGAGGGACGAAACCGTACCGTGATTTACAGCAAAATGAGTACACTCTTAACAACGAAATAATCCATTCCGGGCTGTTCGCGAGGTTTCCGCCTCCGGGCAGCCTTTTTTATTTGATCCCGTTTGCCAGCTCTCGTATTTTCCAGCCGCCTATCAGCCATACTAACCGGAAAATAACGCCAGGAGGCCGGCATGAAATCAATCTTCCGCTTATACGCCCGCGATCTATCAGGCATCGTCCGCAATTGGGCGGCCATTATTACGCTGCTTGGACTCATCTGTCTCCCTTCCCTTTACGCCTGGTTCAATATTGAAGCTTCTTGGGACCCTTATGGCAATACGAGCGGTCTGGCTGTTGCAGTTGCCAACAACGATAAAGGTGCGACGCTGCGCGGTACACCGTTAAACGCCGGCGCAGGGGTCATCGATTCCTTGAAGTCGAACCATAAAATTGGCTGGGTGTTCGTCGACGAGAAGAAGGCGCTTAAGGGCGTCAAGCATGGCGACTATTATGCGAGCATTATCATTCCAGCGGATTTCTCCTCCAAAATCGCGACCGTCCTTAACGACAAGCCGGAACAATCAGCCATTGAATATTACGTTAATGAGAAAATCAATGCCGTCTCGCCGAAAATCGCTGCCTCCGGCGCCAACGGCATTATCCAGGAAATACGCAATACGTTTATCAAAACGGCAAACGGAGCGATCTTCACTCTGCTTAATGAGGTTGGCCTGGAGCTGGAGCAGGAACGGCCTACGATCGAGAACACCCGTGATCTAGTGCTCAAGCTGGAGAAGCTGTTCCCGGAAATTAATGCGGCGGTCAATACAGCTTCCACAGACGCCGGCAAAGCGGAGACAATCGTCGCCAAGGCGCAAGCGGCGCTGCCGGATGCCGTTAAGCTTGTGAAGGACGGCCAGCAATTGTCGGAAAAGCTGGGCAGCCTGCTGACGGATAGCTCCAAGGCGCTGGCACAAGCCGCCCCTTCTATCAAGCAAGATCTTCAATTGTTAAGCCAAACCGCCAAAGCTGCGGCGGATCTGACGGATGCATTGAAAAATGGGGAGCTGGATCCCGAGGCGGCAAAAACAGCACTGACGGCCATAGCAGGCAAGCTGGCTACAGCAGAACGGGTCGCAGGCAGCGCCGCAGCCTTCTTCGGCCAGCTTGCTGATACGACCGGCAGCAGCAGGCTTGCATCGGCCGGCAGCAAGCTGAAGCAGGCGCAAAGCCGCTTCACGCAGGCGAAGACAACCGCGGCGCAAATCGCGCAGGCGATCGATCGCGGCGAGGAACCCGCGGCGCAGCTTATCGCGAAGCTGCATGATGCGGCAGCCGAGGCTTCTTCTCTGCTGGACGGCATTCTCGCCAAATACGATAGCGAGATTGTACCGGGCGTCGAGCAGGGACTTGCCAAGGCGCAAGCCGCCGCCCAGAAAGCGAACAGTGTATTGAAGCAGACCGCAGCCGACATGCCGGATGTAGAAAAAATATTGAAGGACGCCGCCAAAGGATTAACCTTCGGCAAAGAAGCGCTGGTGGAAATAAAAAAACGAATGCCCAACGCGGAGCAGAAAATTAAAGGGCTGGCCGATCGTATCCGTCAGCTAGAGAAGGAGGGCAGCCTGGACGAGGTCATCGATCTGCTTCGCAACAATGCGCAGCGGGAGAGCGCCTTTTTCGCCGAGCCCGTCGTCTTGAATGAGAACCGGCTGTATCCCATCCCAAACTATGGCTCGGCAATGTCTCCTTTTTTCTCGACGCTGTCGATCTGGGTTGGAGCGCTGCTGCTCGTCTCGCTGCTATCGGCAGACCCGCATCCCGCTGAGGGGGAGAGCTTGAAAAGCTATCAGATCTATTTTGGCCGCTACCTCACCTTCTTGACGATATCGCTGCTGCAATCCGTTCTGATTACGACAGGCGATATTTGGGTGCTTGGCACTTATGTAGTGGACAAGCTGGCGTTTGTTCTGTTCGGACTGCTCATCAGCGTCGTCTTTATGCTGATCGTCTACACGCTTGTATCGGTATTCGGCAATGTCGGCAAGGCGCTTGCCATCGTGTTGCTCGTCCTTCAGCTGGCCGGCTCCGGGGGGACGTTCCCGATTCAGGTAACGCCTCCTTTCTTTCAAGCCATCCATCCCTATTTGCCGTTCACTTACGCCATCAGCATCATGCGCGAAGCGGTTGGCGGCATTTTGTGGGACATTGTCTGGCGGGACCTGTTCTGGCTTGGTATAGTCGCTGCCATCGCGCTCATTATCGGGCTGGCGCTGAAAAAAGCAATCAACCGTGCTTCCGCTGGCTTCCTCCGTAAAGTGAAGGAAAGCGATCTGATTCATTGATGTGCGGCAGGGCCTCCTTGCCCAATTTTCTGAAAAACATAGAGATTCTGTGTCGATAGGTTTACAATGGAGGGGCACTAGTGACCAAATTCAACCGCCCCCTGGGAAGTGACGACAATGGAGTTTTCGTGGAAACGCAATTTAATCGTGCTGTGGATCGGGGTCTTTTTCTGCAGTACGGCCTATTCAATATCGATACCTTTCATCCCGCTTTTTCTGAACACCGAGCTTGGCGTGGAGCGGCATCTGGAGACATGGTCGGGCATCGCGTTCGGCATTACGTTTCTGGCCAGCGCCCTGATCTCCCCTTACTGGGGCTCGCTTGCCGACAAATACGGCCGCAAGCCTATGCTTATGCGCTCCGGCTTCAGCCTGGCGGCGCTGTACTTCCTTACCTATTTCATTCATGATCCATACTTGTTCCTTATTCTGCGGATTTTCCAAGGGCTGCTCGCAGGCTATGTGCCTGCGGCAATTGCAATGGTCGCGACCAATACGCCCGAGGAGAAAACCGGCTATGCGCTTGGCATCATGGCGACATCAGGGGCCACTGGCGGCATAATGGGGCCGCTTATTGGCGGCATTGTCAGCCACTCCATCGGCTACCGGGAATCATTTATTTTCTCCGGCTTTGTAGTGCTCGTTGCCGCATTAATCGCTACCTTCTTCGCCCATGAGAAAAACTTCAACCGCTCGGCTCCTCGCTCATCGGTCCGGGAGGATCTCAAGCACGCGATGGAAAACCGGACGTTTCTGACGCTGCTCATCCTCGCTGGCCTTGCCACCTTCTCGGTTATGATTCTGGAGCCGTTGCTGACTGTATATGTCTTGCAGCTTGGAGCCAGCCGCAGCGAAGCGTCGCTGCAATCGGGCATCGTCTTCTCCGCTGTCGGCATCGCAACCTTGATCGCCGCCCCGCAGTGGGGCAAGATCGGCTCACGCATCGGCTTTTCCAAGGTGCTGTTCATCGGCCTGCTTGGCGGCGGTATCGGCAACTGCCTGCAGTTTTTCGTCGGCCATTTCGCCGAATTCGGCGCCCTTCGCTTCATCTATGGCTTGTTTTTCGCCGGGGTCTACCCCGCGGTCAATGCCATGATTGTGAAGGTGACAGAACCCTCATTCCGCGGACGGGCCTTCAGCCTGAACCAGTCGGCAACCCAATTTGCCACGATGCTCGGCCCCGTTATCGGGGGCGTGCTCGGCGGCATTATCCCGATCCGCTGGGTGTTCGTCCTTAATGGCGTTCTCCTCTTAACGGCCGCCTTTCTTCTCCGGAAGCAGCATATGGAGGAAAAGCTTCACGCGCCTAGCGGCACCTAAGCTCAAACCTTACAGCTCTTTACGGCGGAAATAGACCAAGCTTCCTGCCGTGAAGACGATGAAGCTGCCGCCTACGGTCAACAGCAGCGCCAGGAACGGAACGGTGAAGCCGCCGAAATCCATCGTTCCGTTGGAAAGCATCAGCAGCACCGGTTGCGCCCAAGGATAGAACGGGCCAAACTTGGCGGAATTAACGACTAACATATTCGGTAAAGTCAGCATAACGTTCACGACTAGAGGTGCGGCAAAGCTGCTCCAGCCAATTGAAATACCCAGCTGAAGAGCAGCAAGCGGCAAACAGGCAGCCCACCCGCTAAACGCGCTCGGAAGAATGAGCTCCCAGGCGATTCCTCCTTCAACACCTTTCGCCAGGAAAACAACAGAGGCTGCCCCCACAAACAACAGCTGTCCGGCCAAGAGCAGCAGCGCTACTGCAGACAGCTTCGCGGTATATACGCTTGTACGGGATACCGGCAGCGACAGCAGCTGCTTCCAGCCTCCCCCGCCGTGCTCATAACGGCAGACGAAAGCGGATAAAATCCCGGTCATAATTGGCATTAGCAGCATGCCATGGAGCATCGACATCGAAGAAAGCAGCGCTTTGCCAACGTCCTCCTCTGCAACATTGTTCAGAGAATCTAGCATGCCGATAGCAAGCGAAATGAGCGGACTAACCAGTACAAGCAGCCAAATAGGCGATTTGGACAGCTTCAAACGCTCCGACGCCAGCATTTGCATAAAACCGCCCATCTTAATTCACGTCCTTTCGGCCAAAATGCACTAAACCGGCCAAAAACACGATGAACCCCAGCAGTGCCCCAGCCTTCACAAACCAAATCTGATTCGGTCCTCTATAGCCTAGCATCGGCCAGCTTATCGGAGCCCACTCCACAATCGGAAAAATCGTGAACAACGCGCAAACGACACCGAGCGTAATGGGCAGGGCCTGATTTTTCATAATCACACACAGCCATACCATAAGAGCCAGCAGCGGCAAAGCAGCTAACAACGGAAAGAAGCTAAGTCTGGCTATAGCCCCATACGGAATCGCCGTAGAATCCAACCGCAACGACAGCCCGAGCACTGCAATGCCAACAGCAAGCAAAGCACCGGAGAACAGCAGTAAAAAGACACAAACCATAAATTTAGAACAAAAGACAGCTGTCCGCGTTATCGGAAGAGCCAGCAATTGCTTCCATGAGCCGTTGTTATGCTCGATATTCGCCATCAGCGAGCTTAGCAGGGTAATACCCAGATACAGTGAAATGGGGATGAAAAAAGCGAGATTCATCAGTAATCCGCCCCATGGATCCTCAGCATAAATACGCATCATATAGTCATACCGCAGTCCATAATTAAGCGCTTGAAGCGTGAGGATGCCAATGGGTCCAATTGCGGCAAGCAGCCACAGGCCTTTGCCTCGGATTTTGAGAAAATCGGAAGAGAGAGCATGAGCAATCATAGACCGCCACCCCCTTCTCCAATAATTTGAAGGAAGAGCTCCTCAAGCGACTTTCGTTTCTCCTCTACCCGGTAAATCGCATGTCCCCGTTCCACGAGATATCGAACGATTAGCCCGACCTTCCCGTCGTCGGTCAGCTGCTCCAGCAGAATGGATGAATCCGCAGCATTCACGCCGATGGAGCCAAGGGCCAGCCCTCTCACCTCGGACAACGCCCGTACTGCTGCCTCCGGCTCGGACACACGCAGCGAGATTCCGTTTCCGGACTGCTTGCGCAGGCTTTCAATCGCATTCTGAAAGACAAGCTCTCCATGTCGGATTATGCCTACCGTCTCAGCCATTTGCTCGATTTCACTCAATAGATGGCTCGATATGAGCACTGTAATGCCATGCTCCTTCGGCATGCTCTTGATCAGCTCCCGAATTTCCAAAATGCCGGCAGGATCAAGGCCGTTCGTAGGCTCATCCAATATGAGCAGCTCCGGATCGCCCAATAGCGCGCTTGCTATGCCCAGACGCTGCTTCATTCCAAGCGAATAGCCCTTAACCGGACGGCGGGCAGCTTCCCTCAGCCCAACGATATCAAGCACCTGATCGATCCTTGCCTTAGGCGCCCCAATGATCCGGCGAATGGCTTCCAGATTGTCCACGCCGGTCAAATGACCATAGTTCGACGGATACTCTACCAGAGAGCCTACCTTTCTCAGAATCGCCAGCCTTTCCTTATGAAGCGGCTTGCCAAATAGATGGACTGACCCCGATGTCGGCTTAATAAGGCCCAGCAGCATGCGGATTGTCGTTGTTTTACCCGCTCCATTAGGACCAAGAAAACCGTATATATCGCCTTTGGCGATTTTCAAATTCAAGTTGGAGACGACTCTTCTCCCTTTATAAGCTTTCGTGAGTCCCCTCGTCTCAATAATCCAATTGCTCACATTCATCACCTCGTCATTAAGCGTAAGGGATGAAGGTTAAGATTGGGCCGCACCAGAGTTTAAATTTCGTTTAAAACATAGAGCAAGATCTTCGTTCCCTTTCCTGTCAAGCTCTCTGCCTCCCATCCCAGTCCCATTTCTCCGGTTAAATAATTTACGATGGCCAGTCCAATGCCAGCCCCTCTATGCTCAGATCCCGCGCCTAGACCCGGGCCGTGGTCGATAAGAACAATGGCGAGACGGCCATCTTCCATCCGTTCTGTCGATAATTTGAGGAAACCGCCTTGCGAGGCGTGCCTCACCACATTCTGAAACCAGTTATCGAGGATACGGCGGAACCCTTCTTTATCTAAACGCCATATCAGAGGCTCATCGGGCAGATCGACATCGGCTTCAATACCCTCTCTCTCCCACAACGGATACCATGCTGCAGCACTCTCCCGCACAAGCCGGATCACATCGAGGCTTTCGAGCTTAAGCGGATATCGCCCGCTCTCCATTAATGTGTAGGACAGCAGGTTATCGATTAGCCGGCTTAATCCGTCGATTTTCCCTTCCATCTGGCGGATTGCGTCCTGCCCTGCCTCGCCAAGCTGTTCTTTGCGCAGCGTATATAAATGTCCGTTCAATACGGTTAACGGCGTACGTAGATCATGCGAAAGATTAGAGATCAGCTTCTTCCGAAGACTTTCCTCCTCCCGCTCCCGTTCCTTACTGGCTTCAAGCTGTGTTACCATCCGGTTAAATGCAGCTTCCAGCTGGCCGATTTCATCGGGGCGTGTCATTACTATGGGCATTGGTATATCGCTTTCCATGGTCATCGCCTTTTGCAGACGAAGCAGCCGTCTCCTCAGCCTAATGAAGAATAACAAGGAAATCAGCAGAAACACGAGAAACATGATGCTGATAAAGGTGATGAAAATAGGAGCGGCGTTAAGCGCCTCCCGGCCGCGGAGCAGCTCCCGCGGCAGCTGCATAACCATAAAGCCGGGACCGCTGTTATTTTCCCCGATAAACGCAACTACGGTAAACGGATCACCGTTCACATTGTTTTTCATGAAGCGAATTGCATCAGCAGGCGACCAGTGAAGAGCAAGCTCCGGCTGACGTTGCGGCAGCTGCAGCCGGGTGTCTCCCTGTGCGTCCACCCAGAACATCGCCGCTTCCGGATATTCTCTGCTCAGCTCCTCCAGCCTCCGGTCAATGTCCGATGCCTTGCTGTTGCCAAGTGCCGCTGCTTCCTTGTACCATCGCGCCTGGATCGCCGACGATTGGCCATACTTCAGCCCGTCGGAATGACCGAGAATCGAGTAATCAGCGATCAAATAGAACACGCTCGCAACAGGAAATATAAACGGAATAAATAAACAAGCGACGCAAATTAGCAGCAAATAACGCCACATAAGCGAGGAACGCAACTTGATTTTCCCCGTGCTCATGCGCTTCATCTGAACCTGGTCTTGGGACACCCGCTTGCCGCCCCTCAACTTCTCACCCGGTAGCCAATACCCCGCACCGTCTCTACTACTTCAGGGGTAGCAGGGTCGCGCTCCAGCTTCTCGCGCAGGTAGCGAATATGAACCATCAGCGTCTTGTCTCCTTCTATGTAAGGCTCCTTCCATACCGCTTCATAAATCTGTTCTTTCGTTAGAATCTGGCCTTGATGACGGAGTAAGTAGTTGAAAATTTGAAATTGCTTGCCCGTAAGCTGGATCTCTTCCCCGGTTTCTGCGTTTTCGATCCGATTCGCCTCTTCGAAGACGAGCAGATGCTTAATTGTTAGCGGCTCCGCCGTCTGAGCAGCAAACCTTCTCAACAGCACCTCGATACGGGCGGTCAGCTCGTCGGGGTGAAAGGGCTTCGTCAAATAATCGTCGGCAAATTGCAGACCCTGCAGCTTGTCATCGATGGAGGCTCGGGCAGAGAGCATAATAATTGGCGTCGCCGGCGCTTTCTTTTTCAACCGTTGACCGATCGTAAAGCCATCCAAGCCGGGGAGCATCACGTCGAGGATTACCAATTGGCAGTACTCCACTTCATCTGCAGCATGCTCGCCGCTCAGCAGCCATACCACCTCATAGCCTTTCTCCTGCAGCTGTCTGCATACAAGGCTCCCGATTTCTTTGTCATCTTCAATATATAATAAGGTCGTCACTTGTTAACCGTCCCTTCGCGTCTGAAACGCATTGGTATTTCTATTTCTCCCATTATAAAACAATTCGAAGACTGCTATAAACAGAAACGAAAGATCACAACGCGAAAACAAGCCCAACAGTCTGCGCCGGATAGGTTCACGACGCTTCCTGATGAGCTTGTTGTATTTAATCCTTGGATGCGAATTTATAAAAAACTTCCATCGTTTTTTATACCTTCAACTCCATGTGCCGGATGACGGAGCTTTCCACCTGAATCGTTGAATGCTGAATGCTGAACTTCTCCTCGACGAGACGTATCGCCGCTTGCAGCACAGTTTGGCAGTTGACTCCATCCTCGACGAGCACATGACAGCTGAGAGAATCCAGCCCGGAAGTAATTGTCCAAATATGCAGATCATGCACATCAACAACACCTTCAATGCTGCTGAGCGCCGCCTTTACCTCTTTGTGATTAACAGCAGCGGGCGTGCCTTCCATTAGAATATGAAGCGTATGTTTGATGACGCTCCAGGCGCTTTTCAAGATCAGCAGTGCAACGACGACCGATATGATTGGATCTGCGATGTTCCAATTAAATAACAGCATTAACAATCCTGCAACTATCGCGCCAACCGAGCCCAGCGCATCGCCAAGCACGTGCAGATAAGCGCTTTTTACGTTCAGATTGTTGTGAACATCACCTTTGCGGGTCAGCGCCCATGCGCTTGCGAGGTTAGCCAGTAATCCAACAATGGCAATTAACATCATGGACAAGCTGGATACCTCAGGCGGATCAGCAAACCTGCCGATTGCCTCGTAGACGATAAATCCCGCAATGACGAACAATGTAATGCCATTAAATAATGCCGCTAATATTTCAAAATGGTAAAAACCGTAGGTTTTATCCGGAGAAGCCGGACGAGAGGCGAACCAGACGGCCACCAGACTTAGAATTAGCGCACCAACATCGCTCAGCATATGCCCCGAATCGGCAAGCAGCGCCAGGCTATTCGTTATGAGCCCGCCAAAAAACTCCAGAAACATGATGCCGCCCGTAATAACAAGCGCAATAATTAATCCCGTTTTATTGCCGCTGGCATCATAATGATGGTGGCTATGTCCGCCATGGCTATGGCCGTGATGATCGTGACCTTGGTGACTATAATTAGGGTTGCTATGATCATGGTCATTGTGATCGTGATGATCGTGGTCACTATGATCTTGGCCGTTATGATCATGATGAACGTGGTTGCTATGATCTTGGCCATGATCGTTATGATCGTGGTCACCGTGACTGGAGTCCGCATGCACCTCCCCGTTATGTCTGACGCCGTTCTCTTCTCCAGAAGAATGATGTCTGCCTTTGCCTTCATTGCCTTCATTCTCCGCTTTTCTGCCGCCAATTCCTGATTTGTGTTGATCCTCAGCCATCGTTTATTCCCCCTGCCTAAAGCTCCATACGTGAGATGTAATATAGGAAGCTATTTATTTATAGATTCATTTAAATTAATATATGAGCAACTGTTCATATATTAATAATGCCTTACATTTCATCTATTGTCAACTGTCACATGTACCGCAAGCTAAAGCTTGCCTGAACCGCTGAAAAGCATCAGCTGTTAGACAAGCTTTCATGAAGACAGCTACGGATTATTGGTATGCTTTTTGTTGGCGAGCTTTCCAGTTGGCTTGCCTTTGCCGAAATGCTCCTTGTTCTTCTGCTGCTTTTGTTGCGTTTCTTGCACCTTGGATACGAATTCATTCGTCGAATCGCTCATGCGGACACTCCCTCCTTTACCATAAGTAGGTTTTCCGCACGCTCCAAACTTATTCGTCGTCTACACCACGGTTTGCTATGTCCTATCTGCAGCTGCAGCTGCATTTTAGCCAACATAGGGCAATATGCGACCCAGTTCTGACGCCTAACCTTTATCAAAATGCAAAAGTGCATTTTGATACGCTGAAAATCCCCGCTTTATGCCTTCAAAATGTAAAAGTGCATTTCAGATAGGTGAAAATGGCCCATTATCGCTAAAATCGCTCAATCTACCTGCACTTTTGCATTTTGATGGCGAAAATCGAGTAAAACGGCGCAATCAAAATGTACTTTTGCATTTTGATCCCCTAAATCTAAAGTTACTTTGCGTTTCTGCACCATATGAGCCATACGCCAACTATAGAGTGAACGCAGGCAGCCGCACGCATAATCGGCAACGCTCTACAACTGCCGGAACGCAAAACGACCATCGCGGAAGGGAAATCCCCTCCGAAATGGTCGCTTGTAATTCCCGCAATAACCTTTTAATCTCGTCTTTAGCCTGCATTCTGCGCAACCCCAGCAGCTACAAGCTGCAGCACCAGCGCAAGCTTACTTCTTAACCCGCGCTGCCTGCTTCAGCTGCGCCAACTGCTTCCTGGCCAACAGCGCCGTTCCCCGCCGTGTCTGTTCCAGCCGCTCCAATCACTCCATGCGCACGCTCATGGCTCGCCTGAAAATGGCGGAGCCCCAGGCGCTCCAGCCCAAGATGCTCGCGAAGCGTACCTCCGGTATATTCGCTGCGGAACAGCCCCCGCTGCTGCAAAATCGGCACGACATGATCGACGAATTCGTCGAGATTGCCCGGCAGCACCGGCGGCATAATGTTGAAGCCGTCGCAGCCGTACTCCTCGAACCAGAGCTGCATGAAGTCGGCCAATTGCTCGTACGTGCCGACGAACTGCATATGACCCCGCGCGCCAAGCAAGCGCCCTCCCAGCTCCTGAAGCGACAGCTGCTCATTGCGCGCCATATCCATGATGAGCTGCACGCGGCTCTTCATGCCATTGGTCGCCTCCACCGGATCGGGGATGTCAGGCAGCTGCCCGTCCACCGGGTAACCGGACAGATCGAAGTTCAGCAAAGCCGAGAGCATGCCGACGATCATGCTGGGCGGAATAAGCGCCTGAAGCTCCTTATACTTTCGCTGCGCTTCCTCCTCCGTCGCCCCGATAACCGGCGATAGGCCCGGCATGATTTTCATGCTGCCCTGCGGCCTTCCGTATGAGGCAAGCTTGCCCTTCACACTGCTGTAGAATGCTTGCGCCGACTCTAGCGACTGCTGCGCAGTGAAGATAACTTCCCCGAACGCTGCGGCAAAATCCTGCCCCGGACCGGAGGAGCCGGCCTGAATCAGCACCGGATAGCCTTGCGGCGGACGCGGTACGTTCAGCGCGCCCTTCGTCGAATACCACTGTCCCTTGTACTCGGTCTCCTTCACCTTCGAGCCGTCAGCGAAAACCCCCGCCTCCCGGTCGATGACGAGCGCTTGATCCTCCCAAGTGTCCCAAAGCCGGGTCACAACCTCGACGAACTCACGCGCCATCTCATAGCGCAGGCCATGCTCCGGATGCTTATCCCTGCCGTAGTTGAAAGCTTCAACATCCTGCTGTGAAGTGACGATGTTCCAGCCCGCGCGTCCTTCGCTAATATGATCCAGCGATGCAAATTTTCTCGCCACATTGTAAGGCTCATTATAAGTGGTCGATACAGTCGCCGTAAGCCCCAGCTTTTCGGTCACCGTCGACAGTGCCGCCAGCAATTGCACAGGCTCAAGCATACCCGAAGCCGAATCCTCGACGCCGCGAACATAGAGCAAATCCGCCAGAAACATCATATCGAATTTGCCGCGTTCAGCTGTTTGCGCCAGCTTTTTATAAAACTTGAAATCAAACAGCCCTTCCGCTCCAGATTCCGGATGGCGCCATCCAAAATGATGATGACCGCTATAGTAGATAAACGCACCCAAATGAAGCTGCTCATTTCTTTTCCCCATCGTAAGTCCCTCCCGCTTTGGTGTTAGTCACCCTTTGAACGTATCGCGCCAGCGAAGCCACCGCTTCTCCAGCAGCCGGACACCCGAATCAGACAGCTTGCCAATCAGGGCAAAAATAATGATGCCGACAAATACGACATCGGTTCGCATGTAGGCTCTCGCATCCTGAATCATATAGCCGACTCCGGCGCTTGCTCCCATCATCTCGGCTACAACAAGCACCAGCCAGGAAATACCGAGCGACAGCCGGATGCCGAGCAAAATATTCGGCAGAGCGGATGGAATGATCAGCTTCGCAATGAGCTGCAGCCGCGAATATTGAAACATCCGCGCGACTTCGAACAGCTTCACATCCACGTTGCGGATGCCAAGAAACGTATTCATGTACACCGGAAAGAAAGCACCCAGTGAAATCATTAATATTTTCGAAAACTCGCCAACGCCAAACCACAATATAAATAGCGGAATAAGCGACAGCAGCGGAATCGTCCACAGCATTTGCAGCGAAGGATCGAGCGTTTTTTCAGCCAGCTTGTTAAGTCCCGTCATCAGGCCAAGCAACAGCCCTGTTCCCGCTCCGATCAAGAAGCCCATCATTGCCCGATAAATGCTAATGCTCAAATGCTTATAGAGCTCGCCGCTTGCGATCAAATCCGCAAATTGCTTCAAAATCGCCGTCGGCGCCGGCAGCATCGATGCCGGTATAAGCTCCAGCCGGCTAACCGCCTCCCAGACGATTAAGATAGCGACCGGAAGCAGCCAGGCATGCAGCGGCCTAGGGATAATCCGCAGCCAGCCTTCTTGGGAGTGTTGCGTCCTCTTTTCATTCAACACTTGCCCGCTCATATCGTCCCGTCTCCTTTGTAGCTGTCCTGCCATCGCAACAAGCGGCGCTCCAGCAGCTTCACTAGCGAATCCGTCAGCTTGCCGACAAGTGCAAATACGATAATGCCGACAAATACGACGGCGGTAAGCGAGAAGGAACGGGCATCATTGATCAAGAAGCCGATGCCGGAGCTGGAGCCCATCATTTCTGCAACAACGAGAACGAGCCATGCCACGCCAACGGACAATCTTACGCCTAGCAAAATATTAGGCATCGCAGCGGGTATGATCAGCTTCGTGATCATATGCCATTTGCTGAATTGAAGCACGCGTCCCACATCGAACAGCTTGCCGTCTACCGATCGGATGCCCAGAAACGTATTGACGTAGAGAGGGAAAAACGTGCCTTTGGCGATCAGCAATATTTTCGACATTTCCCCAAAGCCGAACCATAAAATGAACAGCGGTGCGATAGCGAGATGCGGTAGTGTCCGCAGCATTTGCAGCGTCGGATCGAGCAGCCGCTCCGTTTTATAGGAAAAGCCTACCCAGACGCCGGTCGCCAGTCCCAGTCCTCCGCCAAGCAAGAAGCCCAGCAGAGCCCGCCATGCCGAGATGCCCAAATGACGTGCGAGCTCCCCGGAAGCCGTCAAGCTGACGAATTCCTCTAAAATTTTACTGGGAGCCGGCAGTAAGATCGGGTTCAGCTTACCCATTCTACCTGCGGCCTCCCAGATCACAAGGATGACGATGGGAAGCACTGCCGCCAGCAGCACATTCTTGAGCTGTATGGATCGTCTCTGATTCAACCTGCGCCGCGTACCCGCTTTACCCTTCACAAGCGGCATTGCTTCCGCCTTCTCCATAAGTACCGCCTCGTTTCCATTCTTTCTTTACCGAATCGATTGCTGACGCGTCCTGTTGTGCTGGCTGCCTGCTTACTTCAACGCTTCTTCCACGTACTGATTGTCGAACACGTCAGACACATTAATTTTCTTGCGGATATTACCGATCTCGAATTGGAAGTCAGCCGTTTTTTGCTGCTCCGCAATGATCGCATCGCTCACTGGGGTATTGATTGTTTTGGAGCGCACTTGCGTTCCTTTGATAACCTCAACCGGTACTTTACGTTCCGTCGCATAGCGGTTCAGAGCTTCATCCAAATTCTGCTCTTCCCACAGCCGTGCTTTCTCGAATACCTTCAAGTAAAGCGTGACAAGCTCCGGATATTTGTCGGCAAAATCCTTGCGTACGATCTGGAACGATGGCGACAATACGCCAAGCTGCTCGCCATCCGTCAGCACTTTCGCTTTGCCCGTTAACGTGTTCAGCGTGATGTACGGATCCCAAGTTGCCCATGCATCGACAGCGCCTGTCTCGAATGCCGGCTGCGCTTCATCCGGCTGAAGCTGAATAATCTGAACCTCGGAATCTTTAATTCCCGCTTCAGCCAAGCCCCGGTACAGGAAGTTGTAGGCGTTGCTTCCTTTCGCTACAGCGATCTTCTTGCCCTTCAAATCCTCAACCGTCTTAAGCGCGCTGTTGTTCGGAATAATAATTGCGACGTTGTTCTTGCCTTCGAGCAATTGCGAGATCACCTTGAACGGAATATCCGCTGCCTGTGCTGCTACAATCGGCATATTGCCAAGGCCGGCAAAATCAAGATGGTTCGACGCGATCGCTTCCGTCATTGGAGGTCCGCTCTGAAACTCCGCCCATTCCACCTTGACGCCCAGCTTCCCGAACTCATCCTCATACCACTTCGCCTCGCGCGCTTTGCCGTTAAGACCGCCGCTGCCCTGCACGCCCAGCCTTACGGTCAGTCCTTCATATTTATTGCCGTCTTTGTGATCGCCGCCGCTTTTCTCCGTGTTGGCGCAGCCTGCAACAAACACCGCTACTAATAGAATTGCTGCCCATATTTTAAAAGCTTTCATCGTCTATCTCTCCCCGCATTTGGTTTATATGCCCGCACCGTGATCTCGATCAACGGCAGGCTCTTCTACTTTTTCAAACTCGCTCAGCACTTTGCGCCGCAGCTCCTGAAACGACTGGCTTGCTCTTTTCCGCGGAAAAGGAAGATCGATCGGCAGCACGGTACGAATATGTCCCGGCCGGGGATTCATAATGACAACCCGCTCCGCGAGAAATACCGCCTCGTCCAGATCATGCGTCACGAACAGCATCGTCGTCCGGTTCTTCTGCCAAATATCGAGCAGCACCTCCTGCAGATGCGCCCGGGTAAAGGCGTCCAGCGCCCCAAAGGGCTCATCGAGCAGCAGCACCTCCGGGTTCCGCAGCAGCGCCCTGGCAATCGACACCCGCTGCGCCATCCCGCCAGACAGCTCCCGCGGATACGACTTCTCGAACCCCTTCAGCCGAACCAGTGCTACGAGTTCATCGACTCTCGCCCGAACCTGCGGATCTTTGAGGGACAGGTTGCCGGCAATGTTCTTCTCCACCGTCAGCCATGGAAACAACCGCGGCTCTTGAAAAATAAAGCCTTTCTCGATGCTTGGCCCTTCAATCGGCTTATCGTTCAGCAGCACTGTTCCGCAGTAGTCGGCGTCGAGTCCTGCCACGATCTTCAGCAACGTGCTCTTGCCGCAGCCGCTTGGGCCAATCAGCGTAATAAACTCGCCCTTCTTCACCTTCAGCGCAATATTGCTCAGTGCCGCAACATCCCCGGCCGGGGATGAAAAAGTTCGGTTCAACCGTTCAATTACGAGCGTTTCGGCTGCCATCGAACCTCCTCCTCTCTATTTTCACAAAACTTACCTGATTACTTGGTTTTAGGCATAAAAAAAAGAGATGCCACGGAAAATAGACGCCTGTATCGCTACAAGCTTTATTGCCGAGTCAATCTCCAGTTGTCTGGTCGATATGACGATATTCAATTTTCCATCCGTTTCGTTTACAAACTGAACCATGGTTCGTTTTGTTAATCGTAATAATAGCAACTGCTTGAATCAATTGTCAAACTATTTTTTTCCGCTGCTGTCAGGCACACTGAATAACCGCACAATACTTGCGGTGTGAATGCCTACCGGAATTTCATAGCCGGGCGCCAGCTGCAGCGTTAAGCCTTGAATTAAGCTGACAAAATAAAACGCAAGCTGCTTCGGATCGCCTTCGACAATGACACCTGCTTCTTGCCCTTGCCGCATAATGTCCGCCATCGGCTCCAGATTCGCCGTAAATCTGCGTGTAGCGGCTTCCCGCAGCTCCGGATTAACCGTCTCATTGGTACGGATACTTTGCAGCATGATCGTAAACGCCCAGTTCTCCGGTGTCGCAATCCAACTCTCGCAAATCTCATAGAGCTTGTCCCTAGCGTCCAGCTTAAGCAGCGCATGCTCGGAAATTTTGCGGCCGTAATTAATCTGACCGCGCTGCAGCACCGCGCTAAAGATAGCGTCCTTCGAATCGAAATAATTGTACACATTGCCGACGCTCAGACCCGCTTCCTTGGCAATATCCTTCACGTTGGCGGAATCAATCCCCTGTTTGGCAATGACTTGCAGAGCGCAATCCAGAATGTGCTCCCTCCTCGTTTCCCGCAATAACTGGTCCTTCTCCACATTTCTCGGTGACAATGGAATCCTCCTAAAAAGTTTTGCGAAGCAAAACTTTGCTTCGTAAGCGTATGCTTAAAGTTTTGCGAAGCAAAACTTTGCTTCGTAAGCACGTGCTTAAAGTTTTGCGAAGCAAAACTACTTCGTAAGCATGTGCTTAAAGTTTTACGTAGTAAAACTTACTTCGTAAGCATGTGCTTAAAGTTTTGCGAAGCAAAACTACTTCGTAAGCATTAGCTTAGTTTTGCGAAGCCGCACTTGCTTCGCTCCGCGAATGTTGCCATTATACCGAAAGCCGTCCAAGACGGGAAGGATTAAAAATCGGCGTGCATCAATTCCGTATTCACGCCGATTGCAGCCCGGCTCCCTCCTGCAGCCGCTGCAATGAGCTGCGCCGGTACAATGACAGACGCATCTCCCGCAGCATACAAACCGTCGACATTCGTGCGGCCAAAATCATCGGCAGCAATGCCGCCATGCTCGTTCAACTCGCAGCCCAGCATTTCGGCAAAGGGAAGCGTATGCGCCCATTCCGACGTTACAAATCCTCCGCTTCGCTTCAGCTCAGTACCATCCTCCAAAATAACGCCAGCCAGTTTTCCCTCACGGCCGGCCAGCCCTTTGATCCGCTGTTCATAAACCTGTATCCCTTTTGAACGCAGCTTTTCCGCCTGACCAGAATCCAACTGTTCGCTGCCATTCATACAGATGACGAGGTCCCGGCTCCATTGATATACGGTCATCCCCATATGAAAGGCGTGTTCCGCTGTATCTGTAATAATGACTAGCGGCTGATCCTTAAGCTCCCACCCGTCGCAGTATGGACAACTGAACAATGAACGGCCGTAATAGTCCGATATTTCGGGAATGGCGGGCAGCTGCTCTTTGAGCCCCGTTGCCAGAATGACGGTACGGGCTTCGTAACGATCTCCTGCCTCTGTCGTCACGGCAAAACAATTTTCACCCTGTTTTTCAATGGCTGTCACCCTGACTGGTGCAACCGTAATTGAAGGATACTTGCTCAGCTCTTGATGCGCCAAATCCCGAAATTCGGCCGGCTTCACGCCATCTCTCGTAATAAACCCGTGTGATTCGGGAGTAACCGCATTTCTGGCTTTATTTTCATCAAATAATAAGACCGTTCTCCGAGCCCTCCCCAGCACAAGTGCTGCATTCAGTCCGGCTGGACCTCCTCCGATAATCGCACAATCGAGCAGCATTTCAGCATGCCTCCTTTTTGATGATAGACTTCAGCTATTTATTATCAGAGCCAAGTTCCGATACCATTTTTTACCCATTGCATCAGTATGGCTTCCTTTAACCCCTTGCATTCATTTATGAAAATAGCGCCCAATGCAAAAAGACCAAGCAGTCTTCGCAGACGTTTTGGCCTTACTGATAATATGATTGCTCGCGATAGTCTATTTCTCAGCCAAAAACTCATCAATAATGGATAAGAGCCATTCCTGCTCCCCCGGTACGTTCTCTCTCAATCGCGCAGCTGCGACCGGTATGAACCATTTTCTGATCATTCCCCGATCAACCTCCATAATGGAGCAGTAGTGTTCCAGATAGACGTCGTTCATTTGTTTTTTGAAAGCTTTGATTTGCTCCTGCGTTCCAAGAGTCGATCCATCCGGAAGATATGGACTAAGAAACATCAGAGAGGTTCTTGCAATATCGCAGTGCGGATCTCCGGAAGACGCATTCATCCAATCGATCGCTCTTAGGCCGTCAGCCGTCCGAATGATATTGTCCGGATGCAAATCGCCATGGCACACATAACCGCTCGGAGACGCTGCCTCAAGCTCTCCCAGCACTTCGATGAGCTCTTCTTCTCTACCCAGCAGTACATCACGAGATTCACTAATCTCCCGTTCCAGCCTCTCTGCTTGGCTCGGCAGGTCTGAAGATGCCTTGCACCGGTGAATAGCGGCGTGCAGCTCAGCCATTTCCCTGACAACTTGCTCTGCACCATCCAGATCGGAAAGAAGCTCGTTTAATAAGGACTGACCGATTAGCCGCTCATAAACAATTCCGGTACGCCCTTCAAGCTCCGCCAGCTCATACGCAACCGGAGCAGGAACCCCCGCGTCAACGATGCTTTTGACGATTTTCCACTCATATATCGCCCAATCCGCAGGAATTCCCGCAAGATAGAGCTTCATGACAAGACCGCTCTCCCATTCATAAACCTCAGCAGTCATTCCTTTGCCAAGCAGTTCTCCTAGACGCATAGACGGCAGTCTCCTCCTTTACTACTAGTTATGATTTTAGTATTTTTTGGAATAAATAGCTATGAAAATAGCTTTCAATCACAAGTCCTATAGATTTGAACGTATTCGCCTATGTTCGAGCTTTTTCGAATTGATTATCGTTAAGGAGAAGGGAAATTTTACAATTAGGATGGAGGGAATTTGTGAAGGAACGCAAAAAATGGATTGATGTCGCACGCGGCCTCAGCATCATTCTCGTCGTGATGGGACATGCCGGCAACGATGTCATCAACCACTATCTGGGCTGGTTCCGCATGCCATTGTTCTTTTTGGTGAGCGGACTGCTGTTCAAGGAGGTGCCTGCCGGAGCTTATTGGAATTGGGCTTGGCGGCGAATCAAGTTTTTCATGATCCCGTATTGCGCTTACGGCATCTGCATCGCGCTCCTTGTCGCCGTAAGGCTCAGGGACCCGATGTCGATCCCTCACGACTTGCTTCTATTGGCATATGGCGGAACGGTTTTGGGAGGATGGTACGGCGTCTTTTGGTTTATAACCTGCTTGCTCGTCGTCCATTTGCTAATGGGCTATTTATCCCGCTTCAGCCTCAAGACGGCGGCAATTGCTGTCGCAGTCTGCTACGCAGCTGCCCATGCAGTCAGCATGTCCCCGATGGCGAAATGGGACATCCCTTGGAATGCAGACGTGGCATTAATGGCTATCGTATTCTTTTTCCTCGGCTATGCCGGTAAAACGGTCTTGCCTGGCCTGCTGGAACGCGGCACCGCCTTTATTCCGTCGCTGATGATCTGGTTCATTGCAGCCGGACTGAATATCGGGGGGCTGTGGCAGCTCCGAATCGATATGAAAGCCAAGCTGTATAACCAGCCGGTGCTCGATTTCATCGTGCCTGTCGCCTGTGTCCTTGTCGTGCTGCAGCTTTGTTACTGGCTCTCCCGGTACAAAGCGGCCAATGTGCTGGCTTTCCTCGGCACCGTCACCATTGCGATCATGTATCTGCATGTGCCGATTAATATCGTGTTGGAATACGGCTTAGGCTTAAAATACGGTACGCTTGTCTTTACCGCTGTCGGCGTCATCATCCCGCTGGGCATCGCTTGGCTCATGTCGCAGTCGCAGCTCTTATCCAAGCTGTTTCTGGGGCCAAGCGGCTTTGGCCGCCGCAAAGACAAGCCTGCTGCTCAACAGCAAGCTCCGGCTGGAGGTTAAGATTCGTTCAAGGCAAGAGGTGCCCATCTTTATGATGAGGCACTTTTTTGCATATTTACAACCTTAATCCGTACCAAAGCAAAAAAAAGCATCGCCACATGCCCGCTTGGACAATGACGATGCTTTGCATCCCTAATTTTTGCTCCAAACTATTTCACCGCACCCGCCGTTACACCCTCGGCGATCTGCCGCTGGAACACGACGTAGATCATAATAACCGGAATCATCGACAGCAGCAGCCCCGCGAACAACGGCCCCCACTCCGTGCGGTATTGCATCTCCGATTGCATAATCGCAATACCGACTGGCAGCGTATATTGGCTTGGATCGTTGATGAAGACGGTACCCATAATGTACTCGTTCCAAATATTGAGCGCGTTCATAATGCCTACTGAGACTAGGCCAGACTTGGCCAGCGGCAGCATGACGGTAAAGAACGTCCGGCTGTAGCCCGCGCCATCAATAGATGCTGCTTCTTCCAGCTCTTTCGGCAGCGTTTTGAAGAAGCCAACAAGTACAAAGATGCCAAAGGGCAAAGCGCTTGCCGTATACACGACAATAAGGCCAAACAGCTTATTAATGAGGTGAAGATCATTTAATAGGAAGAAAAGCGGGATAAGGCCCAAAATCATCGGAATCATCATCGCCGACAGATACAGATTGTACAGCGCACCGCTGCCCTTAAAGGCGAATCTGGCCAAAATATAAGCCGATGTCGCCGCCAGCAGCAGCGAAATCAAAGTACTGGCCCCCGTGACGATCGTCGAATTCAAGAAGTAGCTGCCGAATCCGTACGTTTCCCACACGTATGTAAAGTTCGACCATAGGAGCGGAAACTTCGGCAGCGCCCACGGCTTGCCCAGCATAAACTGCTGATTATCCTTCAGCGCCCCGAGCAGCGTCCAGATGAGCGGGTAAAGGACAGCAACAGTCCAGAGAACGAGCACAAGGACGGTTATCATTTTATAAAATGGATGTTGTTTCGTCGCAGACACTTGATCACCCCTAAACGTTAAGCTCAGCAAACCTGCTTCGCCATTTAAAGCTAAGCCAATTCAACCGTTTCCCTGCGAAGCAGGCGTTGCAGCACAACTGTCGTAATGAACGACAGAATCAGAATGAGGACGCCAATGGCTGCGGCATATCCCATATGATATTGACGGAAGCCCATCTGATACAGATAAGAGCCCATAACCTGCGTGGAATTATCCGGCCCGCCCTCTGTCATGATCCAGACGATAATGAAGGAACCGTTCAGCGTCGTCATGACAATATGCAGAATGCTGACCTTCATTTGTTCCCAGATGAGCGGAAGCGTCACTGTCCAGAACTGCCTGCCTTGCGAAGCGCCGTCCAGATCGGCCGCCTCATACAGCTCCGACGGAATGCTGAGAATGGCCGCAATCAGCAAAATCATATAGAAGCCGATACCCGCCCAGATCGACGGCCACAGAAGAGACCACATCGCTGTACTCTCCTGCCCCAGCCATGCCGTCTGCACGGGCTCTTTCTTGAATAGGGAGAGAAATGAGTTAATGAAGCCCATGTTCGGATTGTAGACGTACCGCCACAGAACCCCGATGACGACGACGGAAATAATGTTCGGAATAAAGAAAATCACACGATAAAACGATGAGCCTCTTATATTCAATCTCGTAATGGCAATCGCAAAAAGCGTCGCCAGAAGCAGAATGCCGATCACTTTGCCAACCACAAGAAAATAGTCGTTTTTAATAGCGGTCCATATAATGGGGTCCTTCAACAGCTCGCGGAAATTATCGAAGCCGATGAAATCCATATTTTTGGCACTGCCGGACCAGTCATAGAATGAAATATAAATGCCGCGAAATATCGGATAAAGCGTAAAGACGCAGAAGAATACCAACGTCGGAATAATGAATGCGGCGATGAATAACTTGCGTTTTGCCCGTTGTGACAAGACCTTCACCTTCCTTCAAGCCGGCCAGCCGGCCAACTGCTCTTGTACTTTGTTAAAACCAGACCACCAGCAAGGATGAGACCGGGCAGCCCGGCTTCTCCTCGTTGGCGGTCTGGTTGGCGGTTGTTATTGCGAAAATGCGGTTAGCAATTGTGCTATTTTCTTGCTTTTGCCGCTGCGTCCTCTAGACGTTTCATCCATTCTTCCGGCTGGATTTTGCCTACCGTCAGAGCCAGCGTTGCGTCTTGTTTGGCCTTCTCAACGTCTGCGTTCAGTACAGCTACAGGTGCAACTGTTGTCTTGTCGGAGTTAAAGAACTTCATAGCGTCCTTCACCACGTTGCCTGCCGAAGAGGAATCGAGATCCGCTTTGACGTTCATGATGGCGCCTGTCAGCTCTGCCCAGCGGACAGCATGCTGCTTCGTGAAGACGAATTGCAGGAACGCTTTTGCCGCTTCCGGATTTTTCGCATCCTTCGCGATTGCGACCGTATTCGTGTAAGGAATAACGACGCTGTTTGCGCCTGCCGCTTGAGCGACCGAAGGAATGAATCCGAAGTCGAAGCCGGCTGGAATGTCTTTTTTCATTTCATTTTCCAGCCAGAGGCCGTTCGGGATAAATGCCGCTTTATGCTGCAGCCATTGCGATTGCGAGTCCGTATGGTTGAGCGATACTGCGCCTTTGTCGATAAAGCCTTTGTCACGCAGCTCGACGATTTGGTTCAGCGCGGTTTTCACAGCGTCCGAAGAGAAGCTGCCTGCCTCAAGCGCCGCTTGCTTCGTCAGGATGGAACCGTCGCCGCCGTTCGCCGCTACCATAGCGGAATCAACCAGACCGCCGTTGATGTAGTAAGGATATATGCCGGTATGAATGAGCGGGCTGATGCCAGCGCCTTTGATTTGTTCGCTTACTGCCAGGAAGCTAGCCCAGTCGGTTGGAACCGCCCAGCCTTTTTCCTTGAAGAGCGCTTTGTCGTAGAAAATGCCCCATGATCCGAATACGAGCGGAAGTGTGAAGTTTTTGCCGCCTTCATACGCAGTCGGTTGGGAGATGAGGATGTCGCTCACTTTGTCGCCGTCCGGGTTCGTTGCCGAAGCCAGGAAGTCCGTCAGGTCGAGAAGCTGGCCGTCGTCGATCATTTGACGTTCATTGGAGCCTTTGCCGTCGATGTAGACGACATCCGGCGGATTGCCTTGAATCCAGCGCGGCTTCATTTGATCGTTAATTTCAGGTCCAGCGGATTGCTTGATTTTCAGATCGGGATTTGCCTTCTGGAATTCTCCGATGACTTCCTTCCACCATGCGTCGCCATAGCCGCCTACGAAATATTGAATTTCGAAATCGCCTTTCAAGCCAGCAGGAGCAGCCGTCTCCGTCGTGCCGCCGCTATCGGCCGTTGCTTCCGGAGTGCTGGTCGATTTATTGCCGTTATTACCGTTAGTTCCGCTGTTCCCGCCTCCGCAGGCGGCCGTCAAAGCGAGCAGCAATACGGCACAAACCATGAGTCCTTTTTTCAACATGCGCAAGTCTCCCCTTTATCCTGTTTTTAGAAAATGTGATCGATTCCCGTAGCGATATCATGTCGTGTCGAATGGAGCACGCAAAAAAGGGCATGAGCGATATAAGCATAATGCTGCTTACATAACTCATGCCCTTGCGGTAACACGTCATGTTTTCTTACGTATTCGACTGAAACCAATCATATATCCGCTTATAAAAATTGTCAATACACAAAATAATAAATTGTAAGCGGTGTCTTTTTAGAGTGTATGCGCTTTACTTTACGTTAATGATTATTCATGTCATATAATATGACGTAAATTTATGTTGTATAAAAGTATAGGAGAAAGCAGCTGATATTAAGATTTTTACTGGAGAAATGCTTAATTTGAGTGATAAAATCACACTTTTGATCATTTCAATCACCCTTGGACATGAGACAAGGACTGGATACAAACGTGAAGTTTGCTCCCTAATGAAAATTGTAAAAACCGGTTTAATCCGGTAAAGTTACCCATCAAGCCAGAAGAATTGTCAGCTTTCCTGCTGCGATAAATTGTCTAGTGTGGCGGTGAGCGAGGCGATCTAAGGCACCTTTCCTCCTCCATATGCCGGGCTCGTCACATATGTATGTAACTCACAGACCTCCTATTCGCTTCCCTAGCTGACTACGCGCACTCGCATTCCCCCAACCCGCTCCTCTAGCTCACTATGCGCACTCGCATTCCTCAAACCCGCCAACGCAGCTTTTTTCGCTGTTAACTAACCTTTTTTCTTTATTTTTGACTGGTTTAAGCAGATTCGCGGTATTTCACCCCATTAAGCGACATTTTTTCTCTATTCGGAAATGAATTTCCGATGCGGTGAAGATATAGACATTAAGTTACTTTTTCAACGATTACAGCGTGCAAATAGAGAAATTTTCGACGTAATAACGAAGTTTTTTCCTGAAGCTTGACCTCATACGCGTGATCAGGCCCGCGTTGTCACTATAGCAGTAAGAGGTGCTGAGTGCAGCATTAAACGGTGTGACCGCGCGAGAATATCATAGACGCCATAACATGCCAAAAGAACCCCGGCAGATGCCGGGGCCCTTTTGCAGCCATGTAATTATGAATTATTTGCCGACAATTGCGTTAAGCTGTGCGCGGCCCGCAACGATCTCTTGCTCGTAACGCGTTTGAATTGGCTCCAGAATAACTGGATTGCCGCCAACTTCTGCAATCGCATTGCCTGCTGCCGAGAAGGTAGTTGCATATTGTCCTGTGCAGCTGCTAAATGCGGAAGTAGCAACTTTGTACAATTCTGTCTTAGCATGAGTCGAAGTCAGCGTCGTAAACTGTACGGCATAACCAGTCAACTCAGCTTGGCAAGTGTTGCGCAATTGGAACATTTTCGCGGACGTGTCATTGTAGATCTTCTGAACCTTTTTCTCGATCTCCGCAGCGCCACCGTTACCATTGTTTCCGTTATTGCCGTTGCCGTTGTTTCCGTTGTTACCATTGTTTCCGTTGTTGCCGTTGTTTCCGTTGTTTCCGTTGTTGCCGTTATTGCCGTTATTGCCGTTATTGCCGTTGTTGCCGTTGTTTCCGTTGTTTCCGTTGTTACCGTTGTTGCCGTTGTTTCCGTTGTTGCCGTTGTTGCCGTTGTTGCCGTTGTTGCCGTTGTTGCCGTTGTTTCCGTTGTTTCCGTTGTTTCCGTTGTTTCCGTTGTTTCCGTTACCATTGCCATTGCCTTTACCGTTGCCTGTGTTTTTCTCCAGCTCCGTTTTGAGCTTGTCCAAAATTTTGTTCAACAGTTGGTTGTCGAACCCTTTGAACGAGCTATTCGAATTCGAGGAATTCGAATTGGAACCCAGAGAAAACCCGGGTACGGATTGGCTGTCTAACGAAACCTTGGATGCAGCGGATGCGTTAGCAGCAATCGCCGGCACCATCAAAGCTACGATCAGCGTCATGGCCAATACGCGAAAATTCCTTCTCATTGACTTCTCTCCTCTCAAAACTTATAACGGTTCATCAATCCGATTTCAGCGGCGCGCACTGCCGGCTGGACTCCGTCAGCACGACCTCACCAGTCGCCAGCCTGCCGGCCAAAACGGCGGCGCGCACCGTCAGCGAATGATTCACCCCCTCTCCCGGATCGTTTCCCGCTACATATTGACCGATTTCCGCCCCTCTTGAAGCCGGTTGACCGGTCTGCGTCCGATGGAGTAATAAATAAAGCCGCGACGTTCCATATCCACTGTATCGAAGCAGTTGCGTCCATCAATAACGACTGGCACCTTCATGCTTTCACGGATTTGAGTCAAATCCATCGATACAACATCCTCCCATTCGGTCAAAATAACGCAAGCATCGCTGCCCGCAACCGCCTGCTCCGCAGATGCTGCGTATTGCACATCGCCAGGCAGCAGCTTCGAAGCCGCTTCTGCCGCAATCGGGTCATAAGCCCGTACCGCAGCGCCTAGCTTCAGCAGTTCCGGTATGATGGACAACGAAGGCGCTTCGCGCATATCGTCCGTATTCGGCTTGAACGCCAGGCCAAGCACAGCAATCTGCTTGCCCGCCAAGCCGCCAAGCGCTTCCCGCAGCTTGTCCATAATGACGAAGCGCTGCTTCTGGTTCGTACGAATGACCGACTTCAGCAGTTCAAACTCATAGCCCGCTTTATCCGCGATATGCGCCAGTGCATACGTATCCTTAGGGAAGCAAGATCCGCCGTAGCCGATACCGGCTTGCAGGAACTTGCCGCCAAT
Organism: Paenibacillus sp. NPDC058174; assembly: GCF_042883865.1. NCBI lineage: Bacteria > Bacillati > Bacillota > Bacilli > Caryophanales > Paenibacillaceae > Paenibacillus > Paenibacillus sp. NPDC058174. Next base: position 235,749 of record NZ_JBHVUY010000004.1, on the reverse strand, counting down.
CCGGCTGTCGAGCCCCATACCTGCTGCTACATCCTCTACGTCAGCGCCAACCTTTTCGCAAATGTTAGCGATCGCGTTAATGAACGAAATTTTCGTAGCCAGGAATGTGTTGGCCGCATATTTGATCATTTCTGCGCTCTCCAGATCCGTCTTGAACACTTTCGTCTTGAACGGAGCATGCAGCTCCTCGATAACCGATGCCGCCTCCGGATTATCCGAGCCGATAATGGCGCGGTCCATGTTCATGCAGTCAGAAAGTGCGGAGCCTTCGCGCAAAAACTCCGGGTTGGAGACGATATCGAAGCCAATCCACGGATATTTTTTATTCGCCTGCACAACCTCGCGGACAAGCTCGCCTGTACCGACAGGCACGGTGCTTTTGTTCACGATGATTTTATGCCCGTTCAGATGCTCGCCGATTTTGCGCGCCGCCGACATGACGTAACGCATATCCGCTTCTCCTGTCTCCGACATCGGCGTGCCTACCGCAATATAGACGATATCCGAAGCTTCGATCGCCTCGCCGACCTCGGTCGTAAACAGCAGCCTTCCTTGCTCCTTGTTGCGGGTTACCATTTCCTGCAGCCCCGGCTCATAGATAGGAATCTCGTTCCGGTTAAGCAGATCGATTTTGCGCTGATCGACATCGCAGCAGATTACCCGATTGCCGATTTCTGCAAAACAAGCACCCGATACGAGCCCAACATAACCTGTTCCGATTACCGTTATTTTCTTCATCTATTTCGCCACCTTATTTAGAATGGGAAAATGTTTCTCGTAGACGTTCTGCACATAATTGAGCACGTCTGCTTGCAAATCTTCGCGCTGCAGGGCGAAATCGAGCGTCGCTTTAATAAAGCCAAACTTGTCGCCGACATCGTAACGTACGCCATCAAAGTTGTAGGCGAGCACATTCCGCAGATCATTCAGCTTTTTGATCGCGTCCGTCAATTGAATTTCATTGCCCGCTCCTGGCGCCTGATGCTCCAAAATATCGAAGATTTCCGGCGTCAGCACGTAACGGCCCATAATCGCGTAATTGGAAGGCGCCGCTTTACGCGAAGGCTTCTCGACAAGGCCGTCCAGGAAAAATACCGAAGGCTCAATCGAGGAGCCTCGAGGTGCGATGATCCCGTATTTGGACACATCGTCGTCGCTGACGCGTTGAACGCCAACGACCGAGGACGAATAACGGTTGTACACGCGAATCAGCTGACTGAGGCACGGCTCCTCCGATTGCACGATATCGTCGCCAAGCAGCACGGCAAAAGGCTCGTCGCCTACAAAGCTGCGGGCACACCAGATCGCGTGGCCGAGACCTTTTGGCTCTTTTTGCCGGATGTAATGGATATTGGCCATTTCGGAAATGTGGCGAATCTGGTCAAGCTCCTTCGTTTTCCCTTTTTTGGCCAGCATGTCTTCGAGCTCGAACGTTTTGTCAAAATGGTCTTCGATTGCCCGCTTGCCGCGGCCGCTGACAATGAGAATGTCCTCGATGCCGGAAGCGATCGCTTCCTCGATGATATATTGGATAGTCGGCTTGTCTACAATCGGAAGCATTTCCTTCGGTTGAGCTTTCGTTGCCGGCAAAAACCGGGTGCCGAGACCCGCGGCTGGAATAATCGCTTTACGCACTTTCATGAGACATCCTCCTAGTCGTTTGGTATAAGCTGTCTTGAATCACTTCGATAACCCGATCCTGCTCTGCAATCGTAAGACTGGAGCCGGAAGGCAGGCACACACCTTGCTGGAACAAGCTCTCCGAGACACTGTCCCCCTCCGCATGCGGATAGTAAGCGTATTGCTGCAGCAACGGCTGTATATGCATCGGCTTCCATACCGGACGCGCCTCGATATTCGCCTTCGACAAACGCTCAATCAGCTCTACCGGCGTCAGACTTGTCGCATCGGGGTTCAGCGTCAAGGTTGTCAGCCAGCGATTAGCCCGGCCAAAATCGGCCTCCGGCATCATTTCCACGCCGTCAAACTTCGCCAGTGCATGGGCGTACCGTTCAAATACAGCGCGGCGGGCGTTCACCCGCTCCTCCAGCACACGCAGCTGACCACGGCCGATGCCGGCTAAAATATTGCTCATCCGATAGTTGAAGCCAACCTCGGTATGTTCGTAATGCAGCGCCTGCTCCCGCGCCTGTGTCGCGTAAAACCGAGCTTTGCTCAGCGCCTCCAAGTCGTCGGATACGAGCATGCCGCCTCCGGATGTCGTAATAATCTTGTTGCCGTTGAACGAGTAAATCCCGAACTTGCTGAGCGTACCGCTTGCCTGTCCCTTGTAAGTAGCGCCAAGGGACTCGGCAGCATCCTCGATGACCGGCACTTCATAACGGCTGCAAATTTCATTGATCGCATCCATATCGGCGCTTTGGCCGTACAGGTTCACGACGATGACCGCTTTCGGCAAACGGCCAATACGCTGCGCATCCTCGAACGCACGCTGCAAAGCAGCCGGCGACATATTCCAACTGTCGCGCTCGGAGTCGATGAACACCGGTTCACCGCCCTCGTATAGAATCGGGTTGACGCTGGCAATGAAGGTCAGCGTCGATACGAAAACGCGGTCGCCTCTTTCCACTCCGAGCAGCCGAAGCGCCATATGAATAGCTGCTGTACCCGATGACAGTGCCACAGCGCCTCGCGAGCCGACATGCTCAGCCAGTTCGCGCTCGAATTGGTCCACATTGGGACCAAGCGGCGCAATCCAATTGGTGCGGAACGCTTCCTCTACAAATTCGCGTTCCAGTGACCCCATGTGAGGGGGGGATAATAATATCCGTTGATCCACGTCGAAGCAGCTCCTTTTCGTTTGCAGGCGTAAACGGCTGTCCGCTGCTATAGGGGCAGCGCGCGTTTCGCATTATATAAGGGCAACAATTACATTGCCGGTCTGTCTATGTCTCTGTCCTATCCTAGTTCGGGCCCTGCAACACTCACCGAATCGCTTTCGCCGGCACGCCAACCGCGGTTACGCCGTCCGGCACATCCCGGACAGCAATGCCGCCGGCGCCGAGCACCGACCAGCTCCCGACCCGTACACTCGGAATAAGCACCGCGCCGCTGCCAACATGTGCACCTTCTTCCGCGACAGCCGCTCCAGCCATCGTCGCATTTGGCGATACGTGGGCGAATGCGCCTACGATCGCGTCATGATCGACAACCGCGCCGGAGTTCACAATGGCATGCGCGCCGATTACAGCGCCAGGACCGATCACGGCACCAGGCATCACGACGGTGCCGAGGCCAAGCCGTGCATCCTCGGCGACGCAAGCCGCCGGATGAATGAGCACGGCATACGCCGCTTCCGGCAGCGCCAGCCGCTCGGCGATAGCCCGCCGGGTCCGATTGTCGCCGATGCCGATGACGACATGCATATCCGGCTCATCAGCCAGAAAATTATGCAGCTCAGCAATCGGGCCATAAGGCAGCCCGCCGCGCAGCTCCACGGCTGCAAAGCGGTCATCAAGCACTGCCGCCAGCCGGTAGGAAGGCGATACCCGCGCGATATCCATCAGCACGCGGCCATGACCGCCAATGCCGACGACGATGAGCGGACGCCGGACCGGCGGCTCCAGCTCCGTCCCGCCGTAAAGGCTGTCCCGGTAATTCATGACGCATTCCCCATTTCCCGGCTGCCGGTAAATTTATGGACGGTTGCTTGCCCCTGCTGGGAAATTCCGTCTCTCTTTAGCACCTTCACGACTGTCTTAACCAGAATCCGCAGGTCAAAACCTAGTGATTGCTTCTCCACATACTCAATATCCAACTTAAATTTATCTTCCCACGACACCGTGTTGCGGCCGTTCACCTGCGCCCAGCCGGTAATGCCCGGCCGGACGTCATGACGGCGAGCTTGCTCCTCGGTATACAGCGTTAAATATTCCATCAGCAGCGGTCTTGGTCCAACTAGGCTCATGTCGCCGCGAATAACATTGAACAGCTGGGGCAGCTCGTCCAGGCTCAGCTTGCGAAGCAAGTGGCCGACCTTCGTCATGCGCGCCTCGTCGGGGAGCGGCTGGCCGTTCCGGTCTACCGCATCCCGCATCGTACGGAACTTCAGCACATAGAACGGGTTGCCGTATTTTCCCGGCCTCTGCTGCTTGAACAGCACAGGCGAGCCCAGCTTCAAACGCACCACCAAGCCTACGGCTGCCATGACAGGCAGCAGCAGCAGCGCCGCTGGCACGCTAAGCACCAGATCAAACAATCGCTTCACGAAAGCATTCAGCCTCACGCCGATTTTGCGCGACCGTGCGGCTCTGCGCCCCGTCTCCCGGTAGAGCCGCTGCAGCCTCTCGACTACGCGGGCTTCCGTGAATTCCGCATCGATTCGGCTGCGGCTAGCTTCTCCAAAGCGCTCGCGCAATGAAGCGTCTCCCATCACCGTCGACAATGACTCACTCAAAACCGCCGCATCCCGATAAGGAACGAGCAGTCCTGTCTCACCATGCGCCACTAGCTCCCTCGTGCCAAGCACATCGGTTGCCACAACGGGCTTGCCTAGCGCCATCGCTTCCATGAGCGATCTTGGGATGCCCTCCTTCTCGGAGGTAAGCGAGACGGCGTCGGCCATCAGAATCCAAGGCACGATTGACGGCTGTTGGCCGATGAAGACCACATCCGCTTTCATGCCATTGCTTTCCACATACCTTTGCACGGCAGCTTCCAGAGGTCCTTGTCCAGCAAGCACCGTCACCCAGTTAAGCCGGCCTGCCTGCTTCAATTCAAGCAAAGCTTCCATCAGCAGAAAATGATCCTTCACCGATTCGAATCGCGCGGCCATTAGCAAGAGCGGCTTGCCTTCGGCGATGCCATGCTTGCTGCGCAGCTGCTCCAATACTTCCGGCGTTACGGATAAAGCCCGTCTCTCCAGCCGTTCTTTATCTACGCCATTGCCTTCGATGTACACCGGCCGCCACGGAGCAAGGCGCTTCAGCACCTCCGCATCCTCCGCATTTTGCGAAGCAAGCGCGTGGCAGCAGACAGCTCCAACCTTCTCCAGCGTCCGATACAGCTGGTATGCCCGCTTCGGCTGCCCTTCGTAGAAAGGCAGACCATGACTCGTATGGATGACTGTCGGTACCCGTGCCAGCATGGCTGCGACTCGGCCGATAATGCCTGCTTTTGCCGTATGCGTATGCACGATGTCGTAACGCTCCTTGCGGAACAGCCGGTACATCGCCCAGATCGAGCGCAGATCGGCAACTGGCTTGATTGAACGCTCCATCGGAAGCATCTTCCATTCGAACGGGTAGGCTTGCATCGCCTGCTCATCTGCCCCTTCCGGCGACGAGATGAAGGTCACCTGATAGCCTGCCTGCTGCTGAAGCAGACGAAGCTTGTCGCCCATAATTTTGTGGCTGATGCCAGAGGTGCATATATGGGCTACTTTCGTCATTTGCTCGCCGCCTTTTCCAGCTGCTTTGCCTCGTCATAATAAGCGCGATACCACTCAGCGAACCGGGCGATGCCTTCTTCAATCGTCGTATCCGGCTTGAAGCCGACATCCTTCATCAGCCCGTCGATGTTCGCATACGTCGCAGGCACATCGCCCGGCTGCATTGGCTTATATTGAATGACCGCTTCACGGCCCAATGATTTCTCGATCGTACGGATAAAATGCATAAGCTCAACCGGCTGGTTGTTGCCGATGTTGTAAACCTTGTAAGGCGCATAGCTTCCGGACGGGTCCGGACGGCTGCGATCCCAGGACGGGTCCGGCTGCGGCACATGGCCGATTAGCCGGTAGATGCCCTCTACAATGTCATCGATATAAGTGAAATCACGCAGCATCCGGCCTTCGTTGAACACGTCGATCGGCTCGCCCGCCATGATCTTTTTCGTAAAGCTGAAGTACGCCATATCCGGCCGGCCCCAAGGCCCGTATACGGTGAAAAACCGCAGCCCTGTCGTCGGCAAGCCGTAGAGATGGCTGTACGTATGTGCCATAAGCTCATTCGCTTTTTTCGTCGCTGCGTACAGGCTGACCGGGTGGTCGACGCTGTCGCTGACGGAGAACGGCATTTTCTCATTCGCACCGTACACCGAGCTGGAAGAAGCATAGATCAAGTGCTTAATGCCCGCATGACGGGACGCTTCAAGCACATGGCCGAAGCCTTTCAGATTCGTCTCCAGATAAGCGAATGGATTGGTCAAGCTGTAACGTACGCCAGCTTGCGCCGCCAAATGAACGATAACCTCTACCTTTTCCGTGCGAACAAGCTCAAACAGCTTGTCGTAATCTGCGATGTCCAGCTCCACGCCCGTGAAATTCGGGTCCGGCAGCAGCTGTGCGAAACGATCGCGCTTCAGCTGCACCTCATAATAGTCGTTGAAGTTGTCGATGCCGATTACGCGCTGTCCTTCCCGCAAAAGGCGGGAGGACAGATGATAGCCAATAAATCCGGCAGCTCCTGTTACTAAAATCGTCATAGTGCCTCCACCCTCTCATTGGTATAGGTCGTTCTTACCGCTCCGCCGGAGCGGACATATTCGCCAAATGACCGCCAGAATGCCTGGCGTTTCGCATCCAGACGAACCTTCGTATAACCGCGTGATTTGCCAAAGTTACGCTCCGCCTGCTCCTTCACCCAAGCGCGGTCTGTGGCAGCCCGCTTCAGCTGCTCTGCCAACTGGCCGACTTGACCCGGCCGGTGCAGGCAGCTCTCATGAATCAGCTCCGGAATGCCCCCGGCCGTTGAGCCCAGCACCGGGCATCCGCGGCTCATCGCTTCGATCGTTGCCCGCGGCAGCCCTTCCTGATAGCTAGGCTGCAAGTAGAGATCGATATTGTCCAGCCATTCGAATACGGCTCCGCCGCTTGGCAGAATGCCTTCGAAGGTAACGGCGCTGCCGATGCCGAGCTTGTCGGCCATCGCCTGCCAGCGCGAGGCATCTCCGTCACCCAGCACCCGGAACCAGACCCGCGGAAGCTGTGGCTTCGCCTTGGCGATCGCCTTCAGCGCGATGTCGATTCCTTTCGTCCGGCCGTTCAACGAGCCGATTAAGCCAATGGTCAGCGTCGTCGTGTTATTATAGGATGCGATCCGCTCCAGCCTGCGGGTCAGCACTTCATCACCCGGCTCAGGAATTTCAACGTTCGAGCAGGATTCAGTCATCCCGTTTGTGCAAGGATAGCGGTTTTGCAAAAACTGCTCCGTTACATAGAGAGAATAAGGCGCGCTCTTGACCAGCGCTCGTGTCTGGGCAAGCGCCATTGGCGCATATAACTTGCCCTGCACGTTGCCGTAGTTCCACAACCCGTCCCAAGCGCAAGCTACTACTTCGACCGCATACGGCTTGCCCATGCTTTGAGCGACGCGGATGGCTTCCGCGCCGATCTCGCTCGGAACCCGGGCGATCACCGCGTCGGCTTTGCCGATCGCCTCACGCAGCAGCTGGTCAACATAGCCGCGCTTCGTCAATTTATTAACCGGATTGCTGAGAGAAGGCAGGACGAGAAAATCGACATTCGCGCCGCTCGACAGCGTTTTGCCAGCCATGTCGGCATCCAGCGGCGTTTTTTTGCCGCGGCAGGCAATCGTCAACTGGTCGAATACACCGAGATACCGCTCCCATACCGCATAAGGAAGCTTGCCGCCGGAGAAAAACTTGCCCGATTCATTGAAATAAAACGTATGATCATGTGCCCAAAGCAGCTTCATGACTTTCCCTCCTTATATGATTTGATTTCGAATTTGCTTGTGAATTGTCGAGCGGAACAAGCTCAATCCGCTTTACGACTCGCGCCGGAACGCCGGCAGCAACGACGCCTGGTCCTACTGGTTTATTAACAACGGCACCTGCCGCAATAACCGAGCGCGGCCCGATTTCAACGCCAGCCAGAATACGTACACCGCAGCCGATCCAGACATCTCGTCTGATCGTAATCGCCGAACCCGTCACCGGATTGTCGCGAATCGGGAGCGAAGCATCGCTCCATGTATGCTGAAAGGATACGAGCGACGACTGATGCGCGATAGATACTTCATCCTCGATCGTCATTCCGCCGTACGCATCGATATAGCATTGCTTATGAATGCTCACATTAGAGCCAATCGACAACCGTTCGGGATACCGAAGCTCCACCGACCGTCCGATCAGCACATTGTCGCCGCAGTGCTTAGCAAGCCTGCGCAGCAGGCAGTAGCGGAAGGCGACGCCGATCAGCTCCGGCAGCCAGTCGCTCAGCACCCACAGCCATTGCAGCAGCGGGCGCGGAAGCGGCCGAAGCAGCAGTTCCACTACTCGCAGCACCGGACGGAACTTGCCGAATTTATCGCGTCCCCGCATCATAATTCCCTCCTGTAGAATCCGATTGGATAGCGTCTTTCCGACGCATTATTGTCGGAATTTTCAGATGTTTCATGCTGAACGAATGGCGGCACCATACGAGCGTATAAGCGCTAATCGTATAGATCACAGGAACGACAGGCAGCTTTTTACGCACCATGTTGTCTCCGATCGTACCGAGGCCGTAATCCAGCGATCTTCCCGTTACCGTCGCATAGCCGACTAAGACGAGCACGCAGGCATAGGTGAATATAACGATGGCCGCCATCAGGTAAAAGCGCCGCGTCTCCTTGAACTTAATGCAATGAAATACCGACATCGCCAGCATGACGGCCATGAACAGCGCCTCCAGCGTCCGAAGGAACAGCTTCGGCTCCCAATTGCCGAGATTCGAAGGATTTGGACTAATGAACAAGAAGACGGACAGCATTCCCGCATTAATGACCGCTAACGGGCCAACCTGCAGCACGATCAGACCGACTGCGCCAATCATGATGATGAGCGATCCCCGCAGCCGCTGTGTATACAGCAGGTAGAAGCTGATCGTATAAATAATGGCGTAATCCCGGAGTCCGGTCGCATAGAGCATAACCAGCACGAATACGATCCACTGCTTGCGAAGCATCAGAATCGCACCGTACAGTCCAAGCAGCACGCAGGTGATATCCTTAGCGAACAGCGAGGACATGTACATCAGCGAAGGGCTGACCATCAAGCCAAAGACGATGATGACTGCAAAAGACCGCTGCGATTGCTCCGGGTCAAGCTCCGGCTTCGTTGAAGGTGGCAGCACATACTTGAACCACTTGTGATTCATACGATAGGCCGCGTTGACAATCAGGAGCAGCAGTACCGTATTAAGCAGGATGATCGCCATCGGATCCTCCAGCTGCAGCCACTTGAAGAACGGCATGTACAGAAGGCCGAATATCGGCACCGCCGATATATTCATCCACTGCGTCTCGATATGCTCCATCGCATAGGGCATATAGTCGCTTAAAGTCTGGAACGTCGTTACCTGCTCGAAATAATGAATTTCATCCGGCCCGGCGAGCGGATTAACGGTCGCCCCGTAGATGAGCTTACCGATCAGCATGACCGTAAACCCGGTCATCAGCAGCACTGGCGCGTTCGGCCAGCGAAGCAGCGCGAACACCGGCAGCAGCAAGCCGCTGTAGATAACGATCGCAATTGTCTCGTCCAGCGCAAATACCCATCTCGCCGTCAAAGCGAGCATCAAGGCATAAGCGAGGACGGTAACCGTACGCAGGTCAATTCGTTCAACCCGCATACATCCGCTCCAGTCTGGCCGCGCTGGCTTGAATGTTGTAGCCGCGCTCGCTAAGCGCATGGGCTCGTTCGTTCCAATCGCCCGCACCGGCGCCTAGTCCTTGACTTGCCGACGCGGCTCCTCCGCCTGCGGCAAGCTCCGCGATGCCTCTTGCCCAGCTCTGCGGCGTATCTCCTGCAGGCAGCCGGCTGATCATGCCAAGACCAAGATCGGCCTCGCGCGGCACCTCCTCAGATACGAGACATGGAACGCCCGCCGCTTGCGCTTCAATCAGCACAATGCCAAGCCCTTCATATAGCGATGGCAGCACGAAACCGTCAAGCGCGCCGAGCAATTCCGGGATATCCTTGCGCAGGCCGAGAAACCTGACCTGCCGGTCAATGCCAAGCTCTTCCGCCTTATGCTCCATTTCGCCCCGCAGCGGACCGTCCCCGACGAGCAGCAGCTGCGCTTGCGGCTCCTTCTTCAAGTAAGCGGCGAAGGAATCCAGCAGCAGCACATGGTTCTTCTGCCTGCTGAACCGGCCGATATGACCGAACAGCGGCCCCTCTTCACTTGCCCCGAAACGGCTGCGCAGCTCCGAGCGGTCTTCCGGCAGCGCCTCGTAAGGCGCCAGCGATATCGCATTAGGGAACACAGCTACCCGCTGATCCTTCCAGCAATTGCTGCCGAACAGCGATTCGCAAGCGGCCCTGGAGCAGCCCAGCATCATCGTCGCATTCTTCCGGATAAGACTGCGCATATAAGCGCGATAAAGCGTGCGGATTGGCGAAGATGACTTGCTGTCATTCGTATTGTGGCTATGGCTGATACGCACCGGCACGCCAAGCTGAGCCGCCAGCTTCAATACATAACCGCTGAAGCCAAATACATGGCTGTGGACAGCAGCATACGGCCCATGCTTCTTCATGTTCGCCAGCAACTGCTTGCGAAACGGGCCGATGCCGTTTTTCGGCGGCGGCTGCACGAACAGCGTCCCGCCCAGCGCCCGAATTTCATCGTCGTAGAACGCCGGCTCGGGAGACTGGACGGCAAAATGAAATTCGAATCGGTCCCGGTCGATGTTCCGGTAGACATTCATCAGCAGCGTTTCGATCCCGCCCGGATGCATTTTTCCGACGATGTGCAGCACTTTTATTTTTTGAGTCATTTGCATTACACTCCCGATTCATGATCTTCTCTTGCGTCGCCGGATGTGTTCTTCTTCCGAAGGCCAAGTCCCGGCGCCCAAGCCAGTGTCTGAACGCCCGGTTTACGGCGAACCAGCAGAACCGCGCCGATGTTCCATGTCATCATGGAAGCAGTAGCCGCGATCGCTCCGCCTGTCATACCCATGGATGGAATCAGCAGGCCATTGAGCACCGCATTGACGATAGCCGCCACAATGAGCACCTTCGTCAGTGCGTTTTGCCCGCCGGTCATCGTAGCGACGATACCGTTCTGGCCGCAGTACGCGTTGAATACTTGACCGAAAACAAGAATGAGCATCGCAGGATAGGCCTGCGTAAATTCAGAACCGAACAGCCCCAGCGTCCAGTGGCCGAACAAGCAGAAAAACAAGCCAACTACAGCGGCGAACACGAACCCGACTCTGCCGGTCGACGTACATACCTTTTGCAGCGTATCCATGTCGCCTTTTGCATACGTTTCAGATATGAGCGGCGAAGCCGTCATGTTAACGGCAGTGAGCATAAACGCGACAAGCGTCGCAAGACGGACCGCAACAGAGAAAATGCCGGACTGCGTCTCGCCCTCCATCAGACCGAGCATTAATACGTTCAGCTGTCCAAGAATGAGATAAACTCCGGCATTAGCCATCATCGAGCCGGACAATCTCATCCAGCTTCGAGTCTCATATGCAGGAGCAACTCCCTCTATCTGAGAGCCGATCCGTTTCTTAAGAACAACTGCGCCAACGATATAAGAGACAATGACTGCCAGAACGAAGCAGATCATCGCGAGCCCCGCATTCGCTGTAATGCCAAGTGCCGCAGCAGCGAATACAAAGGCGATCGTTAGTACCGGACGCAATATCTTTTCCGGCATTTGCGCGTACACGACGTCCTTAAGTCCTTGCAGCGCGCTTTGCCGCAGCGTAGCGAGCGTCAGCAGCGGAATCGACGCAAAGCCCGCCGCATAAGTAATCGCTTTGGCTGTATCGCCGACTGCGTCTCCCTTCAAGGTGACGAAGATCAGTCCGCCAACGGCCAGCACAATAGACAATACAAGCCCGATCTGATTGCTGCGCTTGAGCAATCCCTTGATCAACCCCCACTCTTCCTTGACCCGGTAGGCGGCGACCAGCTTCACGATCGTCGTATCAAAGCCAAGCTTCGCGGGGAAAACCATGAATGTGACGACAGTCGTCACGAACGCGTAAATACCGTATCCGTCGACGCCGAGCAGCCGCGCCAGCGCAACCTGCATCAGCATCGCCAATGCCATGCCGGCCGAGTTGATCAGGAAGCTTGCGCTTCCGCCTCTGCTAAGCCGTTTGGCGAACGCCGGCTGCGCCGATTTTGCCGCTTGCCCCGCCGTATCGCCCGTAATCATCATCAATTCCCTCCTTCATCAGCCAACTGCCGTCGTTCCCGTATTGCGGTAGGACGGTACCAAGTGCTGCAGTACGGCACGTATCTCGTCCGGGTGCTGCCCCAGCACCTTTTCCATTTTTCTTATTTCGAAATCAAGCTCGGTCCGGTTAAGCTGCGCCGGACGGCCGATAAAGATCCGATTATGCTTCGTCGAGGAGAGCCCCTCTTCATTGGTCAGCAGCTCTTCATACAGCTTCTCTCCCTCGCGCATGCCGGTGAAGGCAATGTCGATATCGAGGTTTGGCTCAAAGCCCGAGAGACGGATCAGGTCGACAGCCAAGTCGTAAATTTTGACCGGCTTGCCCATATCGAGAATGAACACCTCTCCGCCCTTGGCGAAGGAGCCGGCTTGAATAACGAGCTGAACGGCCTCGGGAATCGTCATAAAGTAACGAACCATCTCTGGATGCGTGACCGTTACCGGACCGCCCTTCAAGATCTGATCCTTGAAGCGGGGGATAACGCTGCCCCGGCTGCCAAGAACATTGCCGAACCGCACGGCTACGAACTTCGTTGCGCTATGCTTGTCCAAGCTCTGAATGAACATCTCAGCGATCCGCTTCGTCGTACCCATAACGCTCGTCGGGTTAACCGCCTTATCTGTAGAGATGAGTACAAACCGTTCAGCTCCGTATATGTCCGCGCATTCCGATACATTTTTCGTGCCAAACACATTGTTCTTAATGGCTTCAGCCGGATTTCGCTCCATGAGCGGTACGTGCTTATGCGCCGCTGCATGGAAGACGACCTGCGGACGATATTTAGCAAACACGGCATCAATCCGGGTACGGTCCTGCACATCGGCGATGACCGTCTCGATCTGAAGATCAGGAAAAACACTGCGCATCTCCATCTCGATGTTATAGATACTGTTCTCACCATGGCCGAGCAGCAGCAGCTTTCTCGGGGAGAACGGCGCGATCTGACGGCAAAGCTCCGACCCAATCGAACCTCCTGCTCCTGTGACGAGCACCACTTTCTGCTCCACATAACCTGCAATATGCTCCAGATCGGTACGAATCGGATCACGTCCGAGCAAATCCTCAACGCTGACATCCCGCACGCGGCCGGAAGCGCCTCGTCCGTCAATCATGTCCTGCAGATCCGGTACGATCCGCAGCTTCACCTTTGTCGTCTTGCAAATGTTGACCAGCGCCGAGATTTGCGTCTTCGATACGGAAGGCATCGCAATAATGATCTCGTCGATCCGGTGGTTCTCTACGATGCAGCCGATATCGCCGCGTCCGCCGAATACCGGCAAGCCCAGCACTTGCATCCGGTGCTTGTAAGGATCGTCGTCGATAAAGCCGACCGGCGTCACGTTGACACCGTCATTTTGCTGCATTTCCTTCGCGATGAGCGTGCCGCAGCTTCCGGCTCCGATAATGAGCGCCCTGCGGGAAATGGGATGTTTTTTCACACTGTACTTGTCGCAAAAAGCCCGCCAAGCAATGCGAGGTCCCGCCATAAGCGCCGCAATGCCGATAAAGTGATGCAGCATCAGCAGCGTTTGCGCTTGACCTTGGAGCACCCATGCCGCTGCAAACGGGATAAGCGCGGCAAGCAGTGCCGTTTGCAAAATGCATTTCAATTCAGCAATGCCGGTGTACTGCCAAATGCGGCGGTGCAGCCGGTGCCGGGTCACGCTCCAAAAACCGATTGCCGTCGAAGCCGCTCCGTAGAGGAGCCAGCCCGACGACCCGCCCAATGCCTCAGAAGCCGCTGGCTCCATGGCGTAGGCGATAGCCAAGCTTAGTAATATCGCTGCCAAATCCCAGCCAATAATGACTTTCGTCCGATAAGCAACCCGCATGATCGAATTTCCTCCTTCTGGATTTACCGTTCTACGTATTCGTAATAAGGACCCGCTTCACTTTGCGCCGTTTGATTCAGCGCGACGCCGACAATTCTTGCCTGTACAAACTGCAGCGCGTTGCGGGCCTTTATAGCATGCTGTCTCTTGCCGCTGCGTGCATTAATAACGAGCAGTACGCCGTCGCAGCGCGTCGATACGATTTGGGCATCGCTCACTGCGAGTACGGGCGGCGTATCGATCAGCACAATATCGTATTGCTCCTTAAGCTTCTCCAAGACGCTATCCATTCGCGCCGAACCAAGCAGCTCAGACGGATTCGGCGGCACCGGGCCAGCCGTCAGCACATCGAGTCCGGCAATCCGGCTCTGCTGAATTGCATTGCCGAGCAGATCCTGTCCCGAGAGCACCTGAGACAAGCCGCTACGGTTGCTAAGCTGCAGCGTATAATGCGCAGTAGGCTTTCGCAGATCGGCATCAACGAGCACGACCTTTCGGCCGGAATGTGCGTACGCCACCGCAAGGTTCATAATGGTCGTGGACTTTCCTTCCTTGGGACTCGCTGACGTCACCATAAGCAGTTGAAGCTGACGGTCGGCTTCAGCGTATTGCAGGTTGGTGCGAAGCGTGCGGTAAGCCTCGGAGATCGGCGACATCGGATTGGCGTCAGTAACGATGGGGCGAAGCTCTTGATTACGTGACATGCGTCTCACTCATCCTCCTTTTGATTCTGTAACCGCCTTTGGATTCGAAGCAGTATCGGCCGAGACTGCCGCGGCCGGCTGCTTCGGCTTTAAGTCGCTTTGCCTAATATTCGGTATTGTAGAAAGCGTCGGCAATCCAAGATGCCTCTCTACAGAAGCTTCATTCCGCAAGTTGTCATCGAAATATTCGATAAGCAATACGAGCATGATGCCCAGCATAAGAGATACGACGGCTCCGATCGCAATATTCAGCTTCTTCTCCGGCTTGACCGGTATCGGCTGCTTGCCCGGGTCCGCCGTGTGCAAAATATAAACGTTGTCAACCTGCATGATCAGCGGAATTTGCTGCTGGAACACATACGATACGCTGTTGACGATGTTCGCTGCCCGCTTGTAGTCCGTGTCCAGATAGGACACCGTTACAACCTGCGTGCCATTTACAGAACTGAACTGGATATTCCGCATCAGCTGCTCCGACGTCAGATCTAGCTCTGGATGCTTCTCCAGCACAATATCCATAATGGAAGGCGTGCGGATGATCTCCTTGTACGTGTTGATCAAACTCAGATTGGTGTTGATCATGTTCAAATCCAGCTTGAACGCGCCTGCTTGCCCAACTGTCGAATTGACGATCAGCTTCGTGTAGGCTTGATAGACCGGTTTCTTGATCCATACGCTATAGGCTCCCGCCGTCGCTGTGCCGATGACGACTACAAGGACGACGATCCAAAGCTTTTTCCGAATGAGCGATAATAGTTGCTTCAAGTCTAATTGGCTGCTCAAAACGACACGAACCTCCATCCTTCTCCAACAATTCGTTTTATTCGCTTTGATTATGTCACAATCCGATTATTTACAAGGAGGGATTAAGGTAATATTTTCAAATAGGTTGCTGCTATCATTTTCAAACTCGAATAACATGCTTATTTTCCTAAAAATACAGGGACTATATCGTAAACATTTAGTAAAATGATTTCGATTTTCAGTATAAATTCATGTATTTATATGGAATTCAATGTTTTAATTCACCAGTCGAACAGGGTCTTCTATACTCCTATTGGATTAGTATATTTTAGAATCGGGATCGGTCCGTTTTCCGCATAGCTATCCGCTTTCCGGGTGGCAGGGTATAGGAGCAAGCTGATCAGCTTGTAAGGTTGTAAGAGAGGGTTAAAGGGACTTTTGCCATGGCGATGCCCAGCCCTTGGGATTCGTCCCTGACTTTATTCATATGAGGCAAATTCAATGTCCGCTTTTTGAATGCGGGATTTCTGACCGGGGGACTAGGCATTGCCGCCTTTTCATGGCCTAAAATTACCATTTTTTCCGCGAAAAAGCTTTTTGAAGATGTTTGAATGATCGATTTTGGGGTTAATATTATTTAATCTTTCTCTCATTATGGATATGCTCAAGGTGAAACCCCTGAATATTCCATTTTTATAAGCGTTTACATGAGCGCGGTTTGTAAAGGGGGATAGTCCGAGGGTAGGACGAATATTCGATATGGCACGAAAATAAGATGGAAGCTGCGTATTTCAACCTTCTTATAGGCCGGTCCCGGTTTTAAGGTGTGAAACTGCTGCTCCTTCCGGATGCGTCTGCAATTCACCTTTTTCCGCAGATATTTCAAGCATTTTCCGGCCTTGGGGAACCGCTCCAAACCCGGCTTCATTTACATGGAACAGCGCGAGCCATTTCACCCATATCGCTCTGAACATGTCTTCTAGCATATAAGCATATGCGGCCAAAAGGCCTCCAGCACTTTGCAGATAGGGACTGATGCGGCTATCCGATCCGGCTTTTTTACCCATCATCATCCACCATCCTTTAGCTTTCATTTTGCCAAAAGGAAGGCATAAAAAAATCGCCCTGCGGAAGGAAGAATGCCTCCTCCTGCAGAACGATTCTGATTTCTGGCTATTCTAGACTTGCAGCCCGAACTTAGAAGTATGCAGCCTGCACGCACACCGGTCCCGGCAGCTCAATGGAATAGCCCGTATAGACCGGCAAACCGGATGCTTCCATGCGGAACACCGCCACATTGTCAGTATCTTTATTAGCAGCCAGCAAATAGCGGCCGCCCGGCAAAATCGCAAAATGGCGCGGATGCTTGCCTTCAGTGGACACATGGCCAACCAGCGTCAGCGTGCCTGTCTCCCCGTCTGCGGAGAAGACAACGATGCTGTCATGGCCGCGATTGGAGCCGTACAAGAACTTGCCGTCTGCCGACATCGTAATTTCGGCGCAGCCGTTCGGACCCTCGTAGTCAGCCGGCAGCGTCGATACCGTCTCTACCGCTTCCAGGCGTCCGCCCTCTGCATCGTAGCGGAAAGCGACGATCGTCGAATCCAGCTCGTTAATGACATAACCGAACCGGCCGTTCGGATGGAATACGAAATGGCGCGGACCTGCGCCCGCTGCAACCGCAGTCTCGCCATGGAATTCCAGCTTGCGGCTCTCCTTATTAATTGTATAGACACGAATACGGTCGATGCCAAGATCCGGCACGAATACGAACCGGCCGTCAGGGCTAAAGAACAAGCTGTGCGGATGCGGCGCTTCGCCTTCATGCTGCTGAATGTCGAGCAGCTCGCCGATCTCTCCGTTTTCCTCAAGTGAGACAAGGCTGACTCTGCCGCCATGATAGCTGGCAAGCAGTACATATTCACTATTAGCGTCCCGTTGGATATGACAAGAAGGCGCCGTAATCGCCAGCTTGCGGTTTAATTGGCGCAGAGTGCCTCCGCCATTGCCGTCGATGCCGATCTCAAACGCAACGGCATCGCCGCCTTTTCCACCGTCAGCCGTAACGCCCTCAGCAATTGCGTATAATCTCCGGTTTGCTGCATCAACATTTAGGAACGTCGGATTGCGAAGCCCTGCGGCTTCGTCCTTCAACGACAGTGTTCCATTCTCTTCATCAAATGCGTACATATACACGCCGCTTGCGGAAGCCTCCGCATAAGAACCTATAAAGACAAACATCTGCTTCGTATGTAATGACATGTCTGTTCCCTCCATAACTCGTTTGCTCATCTATGTCCTATTGTACCCGCTGCCCCTCCATAAACCAAGTCTGTGTTGCAACGGATCCGCTGATGCTTGGAGACGGTTAACCCTGCATTATTCCTGCGAATTAGTAGGCCAACTGCTTGTGGCATCATTGCCGGAAAGTTAAGGAACCGTCAGCAGCATTGAAAAATGTGCCGTAATACGACACAATAAATAGATAGAATTGCATTCTTTATTAATGAAGGAGGCCTCTCGTGGCATTAAACCGAAGATTGACTACCGACCGGGATTTCGAGGAGGCCGTGCAGCGCGAGATTCGCGTTCGCGTGTTCCAAGATGATTATATCGTGACCAGCAACGGCATCATTATCCGGTTCGATGAAGAGACCGCCGTCGTACAGTCAGGTGTAAGCGAGATTGCATACCACGACCGGCGGACTTGCGAGTTTTTTGAAGTTCGTAAAAAATAGGAGTGCAAGGAGCTATAGACGACCATGTCTTTGAACACCTCACGTGCAGATCTTGATCTTGATCAAGACCCTGATACCACTCAGCCTAAAATATTGATTATGACAGCCGTTGCGGCAGAACGCGATGCTGTTCTGCGCGGACTGCGCGGCGACCCCCGCTTTGAGGTGCGGGAAGCCGGAGTTGGACCTGTTGCAGCAGCTGTCAGTGCTGCAACAACGCTTGCGCTGGCTGGCGAGGGCGCGTACCGCCTCGTCATTTGCGCAGGCATCGCCGGCGGATTCGTCGGCCGTGCTGCCATCGGCTCAGTCGTCGTGGCGGACGAGCTCATTGCCGCCGACCTTGGCGCCGAGACGCCGGAGGGGTTCCGGCGCGTAGATGAGCTGGGCTTCGGCAGCGCGCATATTGCCGCTGACGCTAAGCTTGGGGCTCGCCTGACCGAAGCGCTGCGGTCAGCCGGACTTACTGCTGTGCAAGCTCCCGTCCTCACGCTTTCCACCGTCACCGGAACGGCAGCCACAGCAGAGGAGCTGGCTGCGCGTGTTCCAAAAGCAGCGGCTGAAGCGATGGAAGGCTTCGGTATCGCCGCCGCTGCACAAAGCCATGGGCTTCCGGTACTGGAAATCCGCGCGATCTCCAATGCTATTGGTCCACGTGACCGGGACGCATGGCGCATCAAAGAGGCGATGCAAGCGCTGGAAGCAGCAAGCGCCGTATTAATGGAGGTAATCGAATCATGACTACTGCAAGCGACAGCTTGAAAATCGCTTTTTCCCCTTGTCCCAATGACACTTTCGTCTTCCATGCCTGGGTGCACGGCCTTGTGCCTGATGCACCGAAGTTAGAGGTGACGTATGCAGATATCGATATCACGAATCGGCTTGCATCCGACGGGAGCAATAAGCTCGATGTGCTGAAAATTTCATATGCCGCCTTGCCCTGGGTGCTCGACGACTATGCGCTGATCCCTTGCGGCGGCGCGCTTGGCCGGGGCTGCGGTCCATTGGTGCTGACGAATGGCGGCTCCTCCGATCCGGCTTCATTGAAGGGGCGCCGCGTCGCTGTACCGAGCGACCGCTCCACCGCTTATTTGCTGTTCAGACTGTGGGCAGCCCAGCTCGTTCCAGGCGGGGTTGGCGAGATCATCGTCATGCCGTTCCACGAGATCATGCCTGCCGTCCGCGACGGACGCATCGATGCCGGACTCGTCATTCACGAGGCCCGCTTCACTTATCCGAACTACGGCTTGACGATGCTCGCCGATCTCGGCAGCTGGTGGGAGTCGGATACCGGACTCCCGATCCCGCTCGGCGCGATTATCGCGCGCCGCTCGCTTGACCTTGCGGCCATCAGCCGCTGGACGCAAGCTTCGGTCGAGCATGCGTGGAAGCATCCGCAGCTGTCGCAAGCGTATGTTATGCAGCATGCACAGGAGATGGACCCGCAGGTCGCGCAAGCGCATATCGACCTCTACGTGAACGACTTCACCGGAAGTCTAGGCGGCAGCGGCTATGCCGCCGTCACCTCCCTGCTGACACGCGCAGCCGAGGAAGGGCTCGTTCCCGCCATCGATCCGGCAAAATTGCTGCTTCCTTAGCAGCACTGTTCGAAAAAGGCTGTGCCGTCTTGTTGGCACAGCCTTTTTCATGCTTCCCGCGTGCGTAACGAACCAGCTTCGCTATTTAGCGAAAGCAAGTTCGCTGCGCTGCCTGCTGCAAGCATGCCCTGTAGCTACAGCGAAGCTAGCTTCGCTACTCGTGAACCTAGGTTCTCCAACTGCGAAATTCAGTTCGCTATACTCAACAACCGCCGATCTAGCAACACTTTAGCGAATTTAGCTTCGTTAATTAGCGAACCAGCTTCGCTGAACAACAATGTCACTTAACCAACTTAACCATCCCTGCCCCTTCCTGCGATTAGAATCCAACTTTGCGCTCATCCCATACTCAGAACGAACCAGCTTCGCTATTTAGCGAAGACAAGTTCGCTGCGTTACCTGCTGCAAGTATGCCTTACAGCTGCAGCGAAGCTAGCTTCGCTACTCGTGAACCTAGGTTCACGAACTGCGAAATTCAGTTCGCTGTTGCTCAACAACCGCCGTTCTAGCAACACTTTAGCGAATTTAGCTTCGTTAATTAGCGAACCAGCTTCGCTGAACAACAATGTCACTTAACCAACTTAACCATCCCTGCCCCT
>NZ_JBHVUY010000004.1:0-215268 GCF_042883865.1 Paenibacillus sp. NPDC058174 | reverse complement strand
TTCCTGCGATTAGAATCCAACTTTGCACTCATCACACTACTTGCAACGAACCAGCTTCGCTATTTAGCGAAGACAATTTCGCTGCGCTGCTTGCAGCATGCATGCCCTACAGCTCCAACGAAGGTAGCTTCGCTACTCGTGAACCTAGGTTCACGAACTGCGAAATTCAGTTCGCTGTTGCCCAACAACCACCGTTCTAGCAACACTTTAGCGAATTTAGCTTCGTTAATTAGCGAACCAGCTTCGCTGAACAACAATTTCACTTAACCCACTTAACCATCCCTGCCCCTTCCTGCGATTAGAGTCCAAATTTGCGCTCATCCCAAACTCAGAACGAACCAGCTTCGCTATTTAACGAAGACAAGTTCGCTGTGCTGCCTGCTGCAAGCATGCCCTGTAGCTACAGCGAAGCTAGCTTCGCTACTCGTGAACCTAGGTTCTCCAACTGCGAAATTCAGTTCGCTATTGCCCAACAACCGCCGTTCCAACCACCCATTAGCGAATTTAGCTTCGTTAATTAACGACTCTGCTTCGCTAAACTGCACCAATCGCAAAACCGACAACAGCAATGTTACTTAACTAACTTTACCACCTCGCCGATGCGCCTGAAGCCAGTCCTCCTTAAGCATCATCCGCAATCGCCCCGTCCCCAGATGAATGCAACTATGCGAAAAAGCCGCCATCCCGAATCAACGATTCGAGATGACGGCCCCCATCTATACATGAATGCTGTGGCTCCGGCTTATACGTCGGAGTCGTCCCATTTTTTCGAATAGGCCTTTTTCGTTACCCACAATGTCATCCAAGTGAGCACGGCCACAATAATAATAGCAAAAATCCATACACCAGCTGGTACGCCGCCCATGCATGACCCTCCTTTGCCTTTTTCATTATCATACCGGACATTGGAGGCGCATACTCGCCGTAAATATTAACATTTTGCAACTTTTTTGTCATTCAACGCTTACAGCTCACAGCATGTGGCATGGACAATGTACTCCCCGAACTTAGCTCATTCATCCGCTTAATTGTAGTATGCTTCATTATCTAACCCCGCATACAATCATTGCTCTCAAGCCGCAGTCTAAAGCAATTGCTCCAATGTCGCCAACGCGCGCTTTGAGGCAGATTGCTGCTCCTCATCGCCTTCGTACTCCACGGTGTACCAGCCATCATAACCGATTTCCTGCAGCTGCCCGATAATAAACGGCAAGTCGACTACGCCTTCGCCTGCAACGCGCCCGGCATAAGGCTTCCCGCTTAAGGAGCGGTAGAACGAGCCTTCATAATCTTGTTCCACCTGTACAAAATCCTTCACATGCACATGCCTAACCAGCGATTTCAACTCTTGAACCGCATTGCTGGGATCCTCATCAACAAGCAGAAAATTACCGGCATCAAACGTAGAGCGCAAGTTAGGCGAATTGACATCCTGTATAATTGCCGCAACCTGCTCCGCTTTGCCAGCGAGCAAGCCGTGATTTTCCAAGCACAACATGATACCCTGCTCTTCCGCGTACACTGAAGCTTCCTTCAAGCCTTCAATAATCCAGGAACGCACCTCGTCGAAAACAAGCCCGTCCCGCAAATCGCCTGCGAATACGCGCACGACACCCGCTCCCAGCAGGACGGCGTTATCAATACTTAACTTGATGTCCGCCAATTGAGCCTGCCGTTTCTCTGGGTCAGCGTCAGCAAAATTGTTAGAAGCGCCGAAGCAAGCCAGCTTAAGCCCAGTACGGGCCAAAGCCTCCTTCACTTCCTCCGGGTCCCGCTCCGGATTCCAATAGAAGCTAAGCAGCTCCACGCCCTGTGCATCCGTCGTTGCCGCAAATTCGATAAACTGCGCATTTGTCCATCCATCGTTATAGAAGGAATGACAGCTCCATGCGCTTAGCGCGATTTTTGCTCCCATGGTGAACCTCCCTGCCTGCCCTATTTAAAAGAATGAAGAAACTGTACCGCTTTGCGAATATCCGTCTCCGGCTGATCTCCCACTTCACGTTCGATCGTCAAGTAGCCTGTATAGCCGATCTCTTTCAGCGCCGTTAAATAAGCCGGAAAATCTACGCCGCCCTCGCCAAGCGGAACCTCGCGGAAAAACTCGCCCCGCGTCACCATTTCCGATATCGTGTCGTGATCCATCTCGCCATAACCTAAGTAACCGTAGACTGCTCGCGGATCAACATCGGCAAGCTTGATGCCATCCTTAGCATGCGTATGAACGATATAATCCTTCAGCAAGTAGACGCCCTGTACCGGATCATCGCCTGTAACCATGACCATATTCGCCGGATCGAAGTTAACGGACACTCCGTTTGTAGACAAGGAATCCAGGAATTGCTTCAATCTTGCAGCTGGCTCTGGTCCAGTCTCTATCGCAAAATAAGCGCCTTTTTCACTCGCATAATTGCTTAACTCCTCGCAAGCTTCCTGCATCGCCGCATAAATCTCGGAGCTGCTGTCCTCTGGAATGATGCCGATATGCGTCGTTACAATAGAAGTGCCAAGATCGAGCGCCAGATCGAGAATACGTTTGGACTTCTCAATCTTCTCCACATTAGCCTTCCGGTCTTGAAAGCCATGACCGCCAAGATCGCCGCAGAGGGCAGATACCGTTAATCCGAGTGAAGCAATGTAATCCTTCAATTCCTTGCGCGCTTCCGCCGTAAGATTGTCCGGGTCCATCTCGCCGCTCACAGCATAAATCTGAACGCCGTCTGCGCCAACCTCTTTCGCTTTCTGCAGACCGCCGCGCAGCCCTGCATTAAAGCTCTCGACGATTACGCCAACCGGATTGTTAATTTTCACCTCAGTCATCGTTATCCTTCCTCCCCATCGCTCAGTACGATCTCGCGTCCTTCTGCTGCCGATTGATAAACCGCATTCAAAATCCGCATCAGCTCCAGACCGTCTTCAACCGGACTGACTGGCACCGCTTCGCCCTTGCAGCAAGCGACAAAATGAGCAATCTCGTTATTGAACGCCGACTGGAATTGGAAGGTAAGATGATCGATTTGCGGCTCTATATTCACGATCGTATTGAACTGTTCGCTAACAATGACAAGCTCCGGCTCCAGCTCCGCGCCGCCTTTGGTGCCAAAAATTTTGGCCGAGGATTCATCCTTGGAAGCATGCAGCGTAAAGCTCACGTCGACATACAAGCTTGCCCCGTTCTCGAATCGAATAAGAGCATTAGCCAAATCTTCAACATCATTTTTATCCGCATCATAATCGGCTGCTTGGTAGAAGGAAAGACCCTCCACATGCGAACGGTTGCCGAGCTGCCGATACGTATTGCCGCTGACCGATTTCACCTTCGGTTTGCCCATCAAATACCAGCATACATCAATCATATGTACGCCAAGATCGATAAGCGGGCCGCCGCCAGAACGTTCCTTGTCGGAGAACCAGCCGCCTGGATTGCCGAGCCTGCGTATAATCGACGCCTTCGCATAATAAATATCGCCAAATGCGCCGGCTTCTCTATATTTATTCAATAGCTTCACCTGATCGCTGTAACGGCGGACAAAACCTACAAGCAGCAGCTTGCCCGTCCGTTTGACGGCAGCCTCTACCTGCTGAGCTTGTTCGACCGTCTGCGACAACGGCTTTTCACATAGTACATGCTTGCCTGCTTCCAGAGCTGCTACAGCAATTTCCGCATGCGTGTTATTCCATGTACAAATGCTGACCGCATCTATCGCCGGATCGGCAAGCAGCTGTCTGTAATCGGTATAAATGCGAGGAATGCCGAAGCGTTCCGCCTTCTCTTGCGCGCGCCCTTCGTTAAGATCGGCAATCGCTGCCAATTCTACTTCGGGATGGATAGAATATGCCTGTAAATGCGTGCTGGAAATGGAACCTGCGCCTATAACGCCAACCTTGAGTGTTGTCATCGTTTTCTTCGCCTCCATGCTTCATATAACTAATCCTTGCATCCTTAACCATTCAAACTTAACATGATTATATAAAGGAAAGGAATGAACAACATGGTTAAGTTCATGGATTATATGATCAGCACTGAACCGATACGGGTAATCGATCTGACCCTCGATCCGGCCAAGCTGTCTGTTCGTTCGCTCGTCATCCGCAATGTCGGCCATTTGCCGGGAAGAACCTTGTTTCGCCATGAAGCGGTATTCCATCACTGGGCCATTGTATATATAGCCGGAGGCTCTGGCAGCTTTCAAATGAGCGGAGGTTCTCCCCAGCGGGTTAAAGCCGGCAGTCTATTCTTCTTCCAGCCCGGTGTCGTCTATAACTATGGGCCTGACGAGGGCGGACACTGGGACGAGTATTATTTTACGGTCAAGGGGAGCCGCATTGAGGAATGGGTTCGGGATTGGGCTATTCCCGTTCGATCGGTTGTCTACCCGGGAATCGACGCATCCCAGCAAAATCGGATCGACCGGATTTTCGCTTTAATGGAGAGCGGACAGCCGGCTAATGCCGACCGGGCAGCGCTCCTGCTGGAGGCGACCGTCTTCGAATGGATACAGCGCCAATTGCCTTCACCTGCTATTGAAAAAAACGCACGTCTTGCCCAGCTTCTAGAGGACTTATCGCAGTCGTTGCATGAGCCCTTCGATGCCAAAGCATTCGCAGAGCGCCATCATTGGTCGCTCTCAACGCTTCGCCGCACGGTCAGCGAATATACCGGCTTTGCACTGCATGAGTATGTACACCGGCTCAAAATCGCGGAAGCCAAAAACCGGCTGCTCAACACCGATCAGCCCGTGAAGGAAATTGCCGCTTCACTCGGCTATAGCGATGTGTTCTATTTCTCGCGGCTGTTCAAGAAGCTGTCCGGCGAAGCGCCCAAGCTGTTCCGCGAGCAGCGGCAATCGCAGCGTTAACGAGAACGGGCTGTATCAGCAAAAAAAGCCCTTCAAGCCGCATCATCGGTCTCCCAAAGGATTACTCGATGCCGGTTTGAAGGGCTTTAGTTCAGATCGTTTAGGACTGGGACTGAGGAGCAGCATCCGTCTCGCATACCTCTTCGGCAGCCGACTGAAACTCCTCTTCATTTCTTTGTGCCAGCTTATCCCCGAATTGATCTAACCGGTCCGGGCTGCTTGCCGGTCCATCATTATCGGGCTTGTTGTTTCTGCCTGACATTGCAACACACCTCCTCCATGAAGAAATCAACTTCCTTGGCTATCATTGCACGCCGCTTCTTCCGTTATGCATCCGTTGTATGCCGCATCAAAGGACTAGCGATGCTTCCTTTTATTCCATTCAGAAAAAGCTTGACTATCATTTGGATATTCTTGTATATTGATAGCGATTCAACCAATTTAATCGGCTAACAATGGGAAGCACCCGTAAGAGAGAGGCGCATAGCGCCTTCCTTTTGCAGGTGCTTTTTTGCATGTTCAGCCGTAAACCAAGGAGGTAAGACCATGTTGTTGAGAAAATCGAAGCTTGTCGTCATCATGCTGGCGCTATCTTTAGCCGCCGCCGTCTCGCTGCCCGTGCCTGCCGCTAATGCCGCCCCGTTCGAGTTCACCGTTACCGCCAAAACCGCCTATGACAAAATGATTGCCGCTGCTCCTGCCGCGACAGCATCAAAGCTGGCCAAGCAGTACAGCGACTTGCAGACATCCCAAAAATCCGATATCGAATGGGACAAAAAAATTAACGATCTCCATTATCGTAATGAGGAAAACATGCTAGCGGCCCGCGCTAAAGTGAAAGAAATCGATGTCGCCAAACACGCCAAGCTTTCCGAAGCGATTGTGCAAGCCCGAAAAAAATACGAGCCGCTCTTTAATATGCATGAGACGTTGAAAAAGCAGCTCGCTATGGCGAAATCCGCTAAAAATAAGGCAATGGTAGCTATTCTGCAGCCTCAAGTGGACACGGCCAAAACCGCAGTCACGATAGCTAAGGAAGATATTAAACAAAAGGAGGCAGCGCTGAAAAAGGCCAAAGCGGAAACGATAGCAACCAAGAAGACGATTAATACCACCTTATCCAGCGCCGATACGCTGAAAGTCAAAATCAAGGCAGCAAAAGGGACAATCAGCAGCTTGAAAAAGTCATTTTCGACAGAGGGAACTTTGCTGAATCAAGCCGTTCGCAAAGGAGATGCAACAGCCTCCTCCACATCGTTCACGCGGATGCTGTCCTGGCAGCAGCAAATCATCGCGCAAAAGCAGAGCATCTACAGCTATGAGCAGCAGATTGAAACGGTAATCGCCAAAGCCAATGGACAAATCCCGAAATAACGCTGTAAAAAAACCAGGCGGCGGTTATTACACCGTCGCCTGGTTGAACATACGCCCCTCTACAGAGAGTAGGCCGTTTCTGTGAAGCTTTCTATTATGTTCTCCAGTTCAAACTGAACCGCCTCAAATTTATCAACATCGGATAATGCGATAAACTGATGGACAGCAGTTTCTGTCTGAATGACAACAACCAAATAAACATACTCGTAGCTCTCAATTTGTATCTGGATAATAAATTTCTGCGCGTCATATCCGTTAACAGTGAGCGCCACAGGCTCCTCAACGATCGTCGTATCATCGTAAATCACCAAGTTATCCATGAAGGCTTCCGCATAATCGCTTAGCAGATCAGAATCGATTTCGCCCGGCTCTATATTCTTGGAGACGACCATAAGCGAATTGTTCTCGAAGTCAACCAAGGATAGATTAACCCCATTACCCTCTTCAGACATCACACTTTCTTCCCAATAAGAAGGAGTCGTCACTTTAAATGCAGCGTCCCGGCTGGTCCACTCGATATCTCCTGTCGATTGCTCCTCAGATTCCATAGCGTCGCTGTACTCCGATTGAAAATCACTGATCAAGTTGCTGTCGCTTGCGTTGCTTGCCTTGACTAGACTTACAATACCTAACACCCCGCCAATAAGGCCAATCAGAGCGATGACTGTAAATACCGGCGCCAGCACCACGTTATTTCCTCGCTTGTCCGGTTCTAAATCCCGAACTTTAACGACAAAGGTTTTAGCCGCCATATCGCCAAGCCGCTGCTTGTTCCGTGTAGCAAGCACCGTAATACCTGCCGGCAAGCCTCCCGCCAGAAACGGATTGGTGTCAATGATTCGTACCGAAGATCGAATGAGACCTTTAACAAAGCCGGGTGTACCCCCTTCTCCATTCACAACCCGAATTCTAAGCAGCATTTTGCCAAGCGTATAACCGGTGAGTCCCTCTAGCAAAATATAATAGGCAAACACCAAGAGAGGGTACGCAACCACGATCAGCAAAATAGCGCCTAAATTATCACTTCTGATATAAGAGCCCAGCACTCCGTAGAATGAAAGCAAAATCAAGAGCAATAAAATAGAATCGATAACGGTAGCACCCCACCGGCGAAAAAAGATCGAGCTGGAATACGTGGCAGACAATGTCTGCATCGGAGGCTCCGGCGTCTGGTTAAAATAATAAGGCGGCGGGCTTAACGGCGTACCGCTTGTTGATTGCGCCCCGTTCCACTGCTGCCCTCCATTATTAGCATCATCATGACTCAAAAATCGCACCTTCTTTTTTACATATTATCTCAATATTAAAACACCCCTTCCTTAAAGCGTCAATTATCAGCTGCTCTCAGCGTACCCTTCGACAGCTGCTGTCGAAGCTTGTTTTTTGTGTATAGTGCTAACGTCACAATTCCGCTATACTAGAGAGACGAATAGAAAATGCTGGAATAGATTGATTTCCGTGCGTTAAGGAGGACTTTCATTGAGACTAATGCGAATTGCCGTGTTCCTCGTTCTTTGTATGCTGCTGGGGACAAGCACGATCTTTGCAGCGGAATATCCTAAAAACTTAGGCCATGTGCAGGACCGCGCCCAATATTTTCAGGAGAAGGATAAAAAAGCGCTGCGGGCCGAAGCCGTTAGCGGCAGCCTGCACTATTATATTCTTACGATCCCATCGCTAGGCGGCGAGGATTCCGCTAATTTTGCTACCGGAGTCTATAAAAAATGGGAATTGACTAAAAACGATATATTAATCGTAATCGCTGACCAAGAGCGGCGCGTAGAAGTTAACTTCAACAACAAGGAGCTTCAGAAAAAGCTCGATAAGCTGCCTGCCGATTATGACGGCGACGGAAACAAAAACGAAAAGAAGCTAGTCGAATTTGTCGATAAGCATTTCATTCCCTCCGCCAAGGAAGGCGACTTCACAGGTGCTGTACGGAGTTTAATGACTTCGATGAATAAGCTGATGCCCGCGGAGACAGCTAAACCTACTGAGAAACCAGCTGCAGCCGGAGCTCAAAGCCCGGTAAAGACTGAGGGTACAAAAAAACCGGAAAAGACTGAGAAAGCGGAGAAGCCAGAATCGTCTGGCGAGCCTATTAACGTAGCACCATTTTTCATAGGCGTATTGATATTCTTCCTTTTCATAGCTTTCATAATAGCAGCCATTATAATATTGAAGCGTTTGTTCGGCGGCTTGAAGCTGAAAAAGAAGCTTGCGGAAGTTCGTGAGCAGATAGCGATGCAGTCCGTTGAACTGGCTCAAGCGCTGGACTCGCTTACTCCACTCGCGGAGATGAGCCAGGGCCGGACAGGCGCTGTCGTCAAAGATCAAGAGAAGCAATTAACGACGCTTCTGCTAGATACGGAAAACATCGGTAAAGCAATGGATGCCGACTCTATTATGGTTTTGAATACAAAGATGCTCTATTACAATCTGCTCCTCTATACCGAGCATATGGTAGAAAACGAGAAGAAAATTGCCGTCGTTACACGCAAGGCCAATGAACTAGCGGACGCCGAGAAAAAGCTTGGGCCGTTCGCCAGCCGGATTGCCGGCAACTTGAACCGGATCGAAATCGGTATTAATGATATGGCCCAGAAGCTGGGCAGCCAATTGATGCCTCTCCGTCAATCGCTGGAGGAAGCCAAAAACGTACTTGCCAAAGCAACGGAGCAATCCGCTTTCGATGTGCTCTCAGGGACAGAATGGGCCTTAAAGGCGGAGCGTACCTGTAATGCCTTGCAATCGGAATACGATGAGCTGGTGGAGCTGCATGGCCTATTGCTCGGATTCCCCGAGCAGGAACGAAATTGCCGCGAAAGCGTCAAAGAAATCATTCACATTCATAATTTGCATGCATTTGAAGCCGACACTCTCTCTCTCGTTGACCGGAGTAAAACGCTGTCGGAGCAGATGCTGGATGAATTAAAGCAAGGTCAAGTCTCACTCGCACGCTCCTTGTGGGAGCAGTGCCTGAAGCTTCTGCGTGAAGCCGTGACCAGCATTACCAAGCTGGGTGAACTCAGACGGAGCAACATGGACAAGGCTGAAGCTTTGGACCATAAGCTTAAGCAGCTCATCGTCACACGTGATAGATTGAACGACGAATTGCTGCAATTATCTCACCGCTATGTAAAATCATTGTGGGCAGAGATGCAAGAAGAATATGACAACTGGCAGAGGGATCTAGCTGCGGCGAGCAAGGACCTGGATATTGCGAAAACCCAGACCGGGGACCGCGAGCAAAACTTTGAGTCCGCCAAAAACATTTTCGACGACTTAGCTGAAGATTTCGAGACATTTGAAGCTGCTGCAGCCTCCATGCTCGAGACGATCGGGCAATGGGATAAGGCCAATTATGATCTGCGCAACCAGTTCGATGCCGATCTTTCCCTTTACAACCAAGCCATTGAGCATTGTAAGACTAACCGTATTTTTCTGACGCCAGAGTTCATACATGACGCAGAAAGCGCCATTCGCACGCAATCAGAGACATTCCAGAATGCAGCAACCAGCAGTCCATGCAACTTGATGCTGCTTGAGCAGTACGGTAACAGCTTCCACGAAACGGTGGCTTCAATCTGTACGATGATTCAGCGGATCGAACAAAACAAATATACGGCTATTCAAAAGCTTACGATGCTGGACACCTCCTTTAAGCAGCAATTGGTATTGGCCAAAGGGATGCTGTACAAACGGAAGATCAAGCAATCCTATAATGAATTGAAAAATGCGGCAGAACGCTGCATTCAGACCGGCATGTACGAGGAAGCGCTAGGATGGCTCAAACAATTGGAAGAGTTCGTTCTCTCCCTCAGCAGCGCCAATCGTATCCAAAGCCAGCTGCACGCAAATGCGCAAATACAGCAGCAACAGCGGGTCCAAGCGACCCGAGCCGCTGTATATTATCAAACAACCAATGAAGATCGTGAAGAGTATGAAGAGCGGCCTCGCCCTAAACCTCCTAAACCAAAATCCAGCTCTTCCTGGTTTAGCAGCAGTAGCAGCAGCAATAGCAGCTCACGGCAACCCGACAAAAAGCCGGAAACTAAAAATAGCAGCGGCGGCTCTAGCTGGGGCAGCAGCAGTAATAGTAACTCCTCTGGCGGATCTTCATTCGGCGGCGGCAGCAGTAAAAGCTCCTCTGGCGGATCTTCATTCAGCGGAGGAAGCAATAAGAATAGTGGCGGCGGGAATTCCTCCGGCGGCTCCAACTGGTAATCAGATATTGTAATGGCGGTGCTGGGGATTTGATCCCCGGTACCGCCATTTTTAGCTTTCTAGCAAGTTGTTGTGCGACCACCCCTCTGCCGGGTTTGGTACTGACCAATTACCCCCAACTTGAGACGGGTATTTCCATCCGCCGCAGGTCTATTCAAGTGCTGCTGCTCCAATGTTACAATGGAAACAATAAAGTAAACTTATTCCAAATATTCAAAGGAGATGCCTCCATGAAGATGAGCGGCAAAGTTTTTCGATTATGGGCGTTTGGGGCACTCGCTTTTTTCTCCCTGGCAATTGGGGCTTACGCACTTATGTTTTATGGTTCGCCGGAAGGTCTGCGAGAGCAGCTATTTGTTACGGAAAAAGGAGCAATGCCCGCCATTTGGTACGGAATCCTCTGGGCGCATGCCGTGTCCGCCGGAATCGCCTTGGCGATAGGCTGGCTTCAATTCGTGAAGCGGCTTCGACATAGGGTGCCTTGGCTTCATCGGGCCATTGGCTATCTGTACTCGGCCGCGATAGCAATCGGCGGTCTAACGGGCCTTTATCTCGCCTTTTATTCCAATGGAGGCTGGAGCGCCCGCATCGGCTTCAGCGTACTGTCCCTCCTCTGGCTCTACACGCTGTACCGGAGCCTGGAGAGTATCATCGTCCATCGCGATGCCGCCAAGCATGGCCGCTGGATGACTTATAACTATGCGCTTTCCTGCGCAGCCATCTCCCTTCGCCTCTATACAACGTTGGCAGCAATCATCTTGGGAATTAGCGACACCAACGAAACCTTTATTGTTATCGCTTGGCTGGCGTGGGTACCCAACCTGCTGATCGCCCGGTACATTTTGGGCAAAGGCGGGAGAACGAATAAGCGGCCGTTCAATAATCAAACAAAGGGCGTTATTTCCTAACCAAAAAATCGGCGATCACCCAGCTCGCCGATTTTTATTTTCTTTTGCAAAGTTTTGCGCACCGGCGTGTGACCGAGTACCATACGTACCGCGACGGCACCGCGCGCTGGGAGGCGCGCACCGTGTTAACACGCATACATTGCTTAGCGAAGCTGGTTCGCTGTTTTGCGAAGCAGATTTCGCTATACAGGCGCTCCAATCCGGCTCAAATACAAATAGCGAAGCAAGTTTCGCTTTCCGTGAACCTTGGTTCACGAGTTGCGAAATTCACTTCGCTATTACAAGCTGCCTCTCGCGCAGCAGTCTGTCCAGCGAAGCTGCCTGCTCTATTTAGCGAAACCGCTTCGTTCTGACGCATACTTTTTAATTTCAGCCTGAGTACTAGCTTTACCCCTATGCCCGCTTCAAAAAGCGTTAGCGAAATCGGGCTCCGCATACCCTCCCACTGCTCCCTATTCAATCCTGCAGAGCTAGTAGCTAGCTCTTACACCCATTGCAGCTACCGCGCAACTTTCTGCGAGCCGATCACTGCAATGATCGGCACCTCTTGCCGGGATGCTTTCTTCTCTCTTGCTCTCCTGTTCAGCTCTGCATGCAAACGTACGGAAAGCCTGCGCAAATATTCAAAGTTCGGAAACACGACGAGATCCGACAAATACGCCGGTGTATTGCTTCCTGGTTCCCGGGCCTTGTTCAGCGCTGCGATCATATCATCATCTGTCTCGATGCCAACGCCATGTCCGAAGAAAAGATTGCCGTTCAGCTTCACGACGTTCTCCCCTTGCCATTCCGGCGTATTCACATTATGATCCGGATTTTTGAAATAAAGAACATCGCCGGGAAAAGATTCTTTGCTGTCATGTGTCGAAATGAGCCAGAGATCGCTATCATGATTCCAATCACGCAGGTAAAGGTTGGTGAAATACAGGTTGAACGCGTCATCGCCAATAACGTCAAGAATGGCTTTATACCAGGTAATCACGATGGCAGTCGCGCATTCAAAAGCGTATTGCTTGCCATTGGTGAAAATGTCGCGAATGGCATCCGACGGCCGGACTCCATTTTTCAATTGGAAGCCGCCGCTGTCCGTCCGCGTCCAATATTGGCTGTTGCAGCGTGACTTCTCAAAAATCGCAAACGACGCATCGCTGTCGTGCAGCGCCTTGGCCGCATTAACGATGCTTTGGCGCATCGCCAGCTCGAATCGCAGCGCCTCCGGCGAATCAAACCGATAGACGACCGGGCTCATCTGCTTGTCGCGAACAATCTCCTTCTCCAGCTCCGATAAAGGCATTTGTTGAATCGCCTGCTCCGTGTTCACGCCTGAAATGACAATCAAAGCTTCCCCTCCTCCTGCTCTAAGTAAGGTTCATTAGGTTATTGTACGTACGCAACCGCCTATCGGTGTGGGCGGACTGCCGAGTTTCTCCTATGAATCCCTGCCCCTTCTTGCGATCATCTGTCCGCCGCTAATAGCAAATAATCACTTCTTTTAGCGATTGAACACTACCTTTGTCAGACCGGAAGGGACTTCCGCATTCAGAGCGAATACCTGATATATTCCGAACCGTGAGGTGATCATTCATGACGTTGCTGAAAACGAAAGAAGCTGCTCAGCAGCTTGCTGTCAGCGAAACGACCGTCAGACGTTGGGTCTCCCTGTTCCCGTCCGCTTTTCCGAAAGACATGTTTGGCCATTATATTTTTGACGATGAAGCGCTGGATAAACTGAAACGGATAAAATCCGAACTGGAAGAAGGCACTGGACTGCCCGATATCAAGCTCCCGGCTAGCGAAGAGCCTCTTCTGCTGTCACCCCAACTGCAGTCAGCCAAACTCTCGGCTGCTTCGGCTGCACCGCCTGTTACGGAAGAGCCCGAACCGCTGCTTATCCGGCTCAGTCAGCTGGAAGCATCCCTCTCTCATAAAGCAGATGAGGTCGTAACCTTCCAGCTGCTGCATCATCGGCAAGAGATGGAGGAAATACGCCAGACCCTCGCCCAGCTTTCGGCAAGCGTCGAGACCCTGTATGCGGCACTTCAAAATGCAGCTGTCTCCAGACCTCCTTCCAAGTATCTTCCCGATCTTCCCGTTGCAGCAACTGGCAGCCGCAAGAAAAAACGCATGCTTCGGACGATTTTCCCCTTCCTATAATTTGTGACGGGAAGATGCGGGTCCGGTCATCTACTCCTCCTCTTCTTCAATCGTTAGAACCAGCTGGTTCGAATCGGAAACACCCCGCAATTGTCTGGAGGTCGACGGGAAGAAAAATGTCGCAGACACTTGAGCTGGCAGCAGACCATTGCTTGTTTCGGCCTTCAATATGACGCCGTACGTAAGTACGATTGAGTTTCCTGGAGCCAGCTCTCCGAGGGGCACGCCTGCCGAAAAATTATTAGCGGGAAGCGGCACGCCGTTCCTTGTCAAGCTTCCCGGCAATGCGGAGGTCAACGGAGGCAGCAGCTCAAGTAAAGTTATGCCTGTCGCTTCCGTCAAGGAAGGATTCGTGACCGTCACGGAAAACACGATTGTATCTCCTGCCATCGCCGCCGAACGATTAGCGCTTAATTGCACGGCCAGACCAAATACCGTATAAGCTGCAACACTGCTGTCCAGATTGAGCTGATCCGAGGTCAGCTTCACACGGTCGGTCACAACGCTGCCCGGCGCTGCCCGCACAACAACCCGTACATTTCCTCGCAGATCAGATCCCTCTACAAAACGATTCAGCCGAACTGAGCGAAGCAGCAGCGAGTCCCGGATGAAGACGTTGGTCAAATCAACATTCCCCGTATTGCGTATTCTGACAACATAATTTACAGCTTCTCCTTGAATAACTTCGGTTGGTGCCACAAATAACTCCAAGCTCACATTTGGCGATGCCAGTACCACCACATTGGCGGATACAGTCATCTCTTCTGTTTGTGTGCTATTTACTGTTAGCGATCCTTTAATGACCGTACCCGGCGGTGTATCCGGCAGTACGGCAAACACACCCTCCAAGCGATAGCTCTGACCGGGAGGCAGCTGCTGCAGCAGTCCATTGTATTGAAAAAGAGGAGATTTCAATTGAATATTCCTTATGGTGACGCCGGATATATTGGTTAAGATAGCGGTGAAAACAATCGATTCGTTAGGAGCTGCCAGTGAACGATTCGCAAATCCGGTTACACTTAGCATAGCTTCCGCTGGAACCCGTCCGGGCTCTAATCCTGGCTGTGGTTCTGGCTCCAGTTCTGATCCTGGCTGTGGCTGTGGTAATGATACGGTCGTAACGATAACTGATGCATCATCCGTTATCGTACCGAGAGTCGGACTCTGCGCAACGACGGTATTGCTGATAATCGTGTCCGTCGGCGTATCCCTCGGAATGAAATAGATTGCTGTGACAACAGCTTTTTCACCAATTTGTATTGGCGGAACGGTCTGACTGAGTCCAACGAGCGAGTCCGTCAACGTAATATCCGTCAGAACCGTATTGCCGGTATTAATCAATGTTATCGTGTATTTGATGAGATCGCCGGGGCTCGCAAACTCCTTATCAACATCTTTGGCAATAAGCAGTCCTGGACTGCTGCCTATTCTAACCGTATTAGATGCCTGTTCGACGCCATATGCCGATCGCAACGTTGCCGTATTGTCGATCGTATTCCCTGCCGGGGCTTCAGCGGGAACTTTATACAATTGAGTGTAAGTGACGGCAGAGTCTGGCGGCAGCGTATCGATCGATTTATTTAAGCCCAGCAGTCCATCAATAATTTGCAGATTGTTAGCTGCTGTAATAATCGAGTCATTGGAAATCCGAATCGCATACGTAATGACGTCTCCCGGCAACGCTTCCTCCATGCTGCTCCGTTTACTCAAGCTGACCGCAGGATTTTCAGTAATAAGTACGGCAGCAGAAGCTTGGAGATAGCCCGGAAAAAGTAGGTTGGCAGCCATCAGCCTTCCCGTGCTCGTAATAACAGACCCCGGCTTTGCATTCTGCGGGATCCTGTACGTCTGTGACAACAGTTCTCCTGAGAAAACTGTGCCTAACGTTTTGGATACGCGCAGCGAATTGTCGGTGACCGTCGCATCGGTTAACGGCGCATTTCCGTTATTGACTAAAAAATAACTAAAAACAACTTCCTCCCCGGGAAGCGCAGTCTTCTTATTTACCGTCTCAACGAAAGATACATCGATAGGCAGCGACTCAATAACGATACGTGAAGAAGCCGATTGCTCCGCTGTTTGATCGCTTTTGACAGTGACGACGTTGTCGTATTGCTCCCCGGCCCTTCCCTCCCTTATAACCGCATTGAATTTACAGACATACATTTCTGCCGGTGCTAATGTCGCCACAATCTGCTGAACATCAAGCAGACTATCATTGATCGAAATATTAGTTAACGGAACAACACCGGTATTCCGCAGAACGACCTGATAAACGAAAGGAGTACCTGGTACCCCTGCGAATTGAGCAGCGCCTTGCGCGGTTTTTATCACCGACAGGGAGGGCAGGCCGCAAAGATTGGGCAAGCAGCCCATAAACGGATACGAGGCTTCCATCAGACTGTTCGTATTGCCGTCATAAGACAAGGCAATCAGCTGGCCGTTCAATTGGCCCGAGCCCATCGCTGTTACAACGGCTAATGGCGCCAGCACCGACCCCGTAATAATTAAGCTGTGGTGAAAAAAAGCGGCAGCCTCCGGGACATTCCACAGTATACGGCTGCCCGGCGCAACAGAATCGCTCCCGTTCGGCAGCGTAATGCTGTAGCTGCCAAAACCGATATTATTGCCAAGCAAGTTGATCAATGCAAAAGAACCATTTGGAATATGAATCGTGACATTGTTCGCACCGGCAAGCGATACACCGCTTCCATCGATATTGCCGGCATCGAACGTAAATACGTTCAGCACCGGATCCTGTCCTGTAAGAACCAGGCCGCCGAATTGACTAACTGCTGTGCCATTGACCGGCAGTGCCGCCCATGCGGCAGAAGAGCATTCCAGAAAAGACTGCACTTCCTCAAAATCAATTCTTTCGTCGATAAGAGGCTGGGCAGGCACTCCATTCCGGTTGCTCATCGTATATTGCGTCACTATCGAGGCCGGAGCGGCAATTGTATTGCCGTTATTTGTCCCCCGAATGATGTTGATATCGCCGTCTATTATTAATTGTGCGTCCGTCGTGGAGACAGGCAAGGCGGTTCCAACAGAATAGTCCCGATAGCTGGCCTTCCCTCCCACCGCTACCCTCCCTTGGGCAGCGGCATTCACCTGCGTATGATCCCCGAACAAAAAAACATTAAATGCATTGGCTGCGCCAAAATTGATACATGCCACCTGCCTCAGCCTCCCGCTCCGATGATTCTCTTCACTCATATATAGTGGCGAGAACGGTCAAATATCCCCGAAAACAGCCATTTCTGGTAAAATGGACAGCCTAGCAGGCCTGCACTAGCGGACAAGCTATATGCGCAGCATATGGATAAGCGATGAAATCCGTATTTTTGCCTATGAGCACTTCATGCTATTATGGCGGTAGCACAGGCACGAATAAGGAGAACACGCAGATGCATAGACGAATGCGCAGTGGAATAGGGCTGCTTTTGTTAAGCATGATACTGCTGAATGGCTGTCAAAGCGGGCATTCGCCAATAAAACCGAATGATGGAGCCAGCAATATGGTAACAGAAGAAACGGAGGATGTTCAGATGAAAAATCTGTTTAGAGCGGCCGAAGCAGGCCGGACTGACGAGGTGCTTCGTGAATTGGAACGCGGCGCCGATATTAACGGACGGGATTCCAGAGGGCGTACGCCGATTATGGCGGCTGTACACGGCAACAAACCGGAGACCGTCCAGGCACTAATTGAAGCCGGAGCGGATATTAATATACAGGATAATCGGCTGGACAACCCTTTCCTGTATGCAGGCGCTGAAGGCCTACCTGAAATATTGAAGCTTCTGATTGAAGCCGGGGCCGATCCTGCGATGACGAACCGGTTTGGCGGTACAGCGCTCATTCCGGCAGCGGACCGCGGGCATGTCGAAATCGTCCGGATGCTGCTGGCAGAATCCGAGGTTGCGATTAATCATGTCAACAATTTAGGCTGGACGGCGCTGCTGGAGGCGGTCATTCTCGGTGACGGAGGCCAGCGGCACAGCGAAATTGTACAGCTGCTTATCGACAATGGCGCAGACGTAAATCTCGCTGACCGCGACGGTACAACGCCGCTTCAGCACGCGAAGAAGCGCGGCTATAAAGCGATGATTGCCGCGCTGGAAGCAGCCGGGGGCAATTAAGAATCTGGACTATGAGCATGTGCCCCCCGCCTTATTACAAGCTCTATTCACGATCGCTTTGCCGTTCTTCCGATTCCTGCGGCAGCCGAATGCTGCCGTTAATGGAATCGGAAGTATTGCTCTCATCAAGCAGAGCTTTCGGATCAGCCGGCCGTTTCCGCCTAGGACGGCAGCGTCTCGTATGACGGCTGCTCACGAACAAGCGCAGGTTACGTTCCATAGAAAAAGACTCTCGCCGTGGAGCCTACCGGCATCAATTCATTTACATACGACTGAATGACGCTTCTGGCCTGCTCCTCAATGGAAGCGCAGCTGTATGCGTCCAGATGAACAGTTCCCGTGCGAAGATCGTAGCGTCTATAGGCCACAACCACGCCCGTAAACAAACCGTTCAGTTCGGCAAACACACCAGCCTGATCCAGACTGCCGTTCATCGCTGCTTTCCTGAGCCGCTCCGGCACTTCAATTGGAGCGATACCGTCCTCTACTGCATAGGAATATGGTTTTACCGTAAAACAGACGTCCTGCGGCAAATGATCCGAAGCGAACCGAAGCAGGTCGGACGTATCCTTTTCCGATAAGCTTAAATGCTCATCCCACGCGTAAATAACGGCTTTGTGGCTGCCCGTGCTATGAATGCGTATATACCGAACATGCGGAAAACGCTGCTTGATGACATGCTCCATCCACAAACGAGTCCCCATGATAACACCTCCAATTGATAGCGCTTACAAATATCTTATGGTTCCCCCTCCAAACTATTCCGGCTGTACAAAAATCGTGCGGGCGGCATAAAAAAGAGCAGGCTCAGCCGCTCTGGCTTCACTTGCTCCTTCATCTCATTAATGGGCAGCGCCCTTCATATTCAACACAACGACGCCTGCAATAATCAATACAATGCCGACCGCCGTCGACAAGCTCGCTGTCTCTTTCCAGATCACAATGCCGATTACCGCCGTAACTGCAGTACCCACGCCAGACCAGATCGCATAGGCCACGCCAAGCGGAATTTGCTGAAGCGACAGCGATAATGAGTAAAAGGCTATAGCAAATCCGATTGCCGTCCCAATACTCGGATAAAGCTTCGTAAAGCCGTTTGACGCCTTCAGCATCGACGTTGCCGCAATTTCACTGGCGATCGCGAGCGCCAGAAATAAGTATGCCTTCATGCGCCTTCTCCTTCTTTCATCCCAATCCCATGCATTAAAATATCGACGGTCTGTTTCACTGCAAGATCCAGCGTCAGGCCGCCTTTCGTTTCCATAAAGTAATAAAAAGTGCCGACGTACATATCGATAAACAAGTCGATATCGAATTTTCGCAATAGGCCTTCCTCACGGCCCTGTGCAATAAGCAGCCGGATTTGATCCCAGCCTTCCTTCAGAAAACGATCCATCACCGTCCATTGTTCCGGGTACAGATTCCGCAAATCCTGCATCGAGCGCATGTCGTAGAACGCATAGCCGGTCGGCAAATTAACGAGCGTATGGTGCAGCTTTTCCCATGTCGTCAGCGATTGATCCTGCATTAACGAAGCCTCTTGCGCTCTCATATCCTCTATCGATGCCTCAACGAGGCGGGCGACAATTTGCTCTTTGGAGGAAAAGTTCTGATACAGCGTCTTTGTGCTGATGCCGGCTCTGGCTGCGACTTCGCGGATTGAAAACTTCAAACCGCGCTGCGACACCTCATGCTGAACGGCCTCCATAATTCTCTCTTTCATCACTATGCACTCCTCAGACACAATAAAACCGCGGAAAACATTTTGTTTTAATTGTTTTCCACTCCTTGAG
Source organism: Paenibacillus sp. NPDC058174 (assembly GCF_042883865.1). Lineage (NCBI taxonomy): Bacteria > Bacillati > Bacillota > Bacilli > Caryophanales > Paenibacillaceae > Paenibacillus > Paenibacillus sp. NPDC058174. Next base: position 195,814 of record NZ_JBHVUY010000004.1, on the reverse strand, counting down.
TTTACCATAAGAATAAATCAGCGGTCAAAAGTAAAAGGACATCCCGGGAGGAAAATATCCTCGCCCGAAATGTCCTTGTATATCAGCTGTCAATTATTTGAAAGAAGCGTAGCCCTGATCGACCATTACGACACTGCCTGTAATCGCTTCAGCTTCCGGAAGAGATACGAGATAGACCGATTTGGCCACAGCTTCCGGCTTCGTCAATTCTCCGCCCATTACTTTCGCCCGCATGCTGTCCAGCATTCCGCTATCCTTATAGCCTTGAATAATTGGCGTATCGACTGCGCCTGGCGCAACCGCTACGACACGAATGCCATGCGGCGCAAGCTCCAAAGCGGCCGATTTGCTCATCATAATGACAGCGCCTTTCGTAGCGTGATAAGCAAACGTACCCGGCGATGCCAGGAAACCGAAGACAGAGGCCGTATTAATAATAACGCCGTTAATGCCAAGCTCCTTCATTTTGCGTCCTGCTGCGATGATGCCGTAGGCAACGCCATGCTGGTTGATAGCAATCGTTTTATGATACAAATCCATGTTCTGACTCAGTACAGGCCCCGCTCCGCCAATGCCTGCATTGTTGAACATGACATCGATACGCCCGTACACCTCAACTGTACGCTCTACCAGCGCCTCAACTGCCGCCTGATCCGAGACGTCGACCTGGATAAACGTCGCTTCGCCGCCAGCCTCGGTAATCCGGTCAACTGTTTCTTGTCCGCCCGCTTCGTTGAAATCTGCAACAACGACACGGTCGCCTTTGCTTGCGAACAGCAGGCTTGCCTCTCTGCCGATACCGCTTGCTCCGCCTGTAATGACTGCAACCCGTTTTGTATCCATCTATAAGAACCTCCTCTGTTATGAAGAAAAAAATATTTACAACCCTATTGTAATCCCGTCTAATTATTAAGTATATTTATACTTAATTAGGTGTAACTTAAGCAGAACTGAATTAAGGGACGTGAATATTATTCATTTGGAGCAGCTGGAGTTCATCGTCGAAGTGGCGAAGACGGGCTCGCTTACTCAAGCCGCGAAGAACTGTCATGTCACGCTGTCCGCTGTCAGCCAGTCACTTTCCAATCTGGAAGCGGAGCTTGGCGTTACCTTGTTTGCCCGATCCCGCAATGGAGCGGCAGCTACGGTGGAAGGGCAAGCCATTGTAGACAAAGCAGTCGAGGTGCTGCAAAAGCTGCAGGAGTTGAAGCAGGAGGCTCAGCTGTTCACCGGTATTCAACGAGGCGAGCTGCGCATGGCCGCTATTCCGGGTCCATTGTCTTTGCTTATTCGTACGATCATCAGCTTCAAGCGGGATTATCCGCATATCGAAATGGAAATGACGGAGAAGAGCACGGGAGAGATTATGGACGATGTACTGCAGCATCGGGCGGATATCGGCCTCATTATTTTGTACGAGGACATGCTCAGCAAACATGGCAATCTATCCTTCGGCAAGCTGCTGGAAGGGCGGATGGTCGTTGGTGTAAGCAAACAATCGCCGCTTGCGCTGCGCAAGTCGATTACGCCTCACGAATTAATGCAGCTTCCAATCGTATTGTACAAGGACGATTATTTGAAGTTTTTCATTGAGCAGCTGGAACAGGATTACGGGCCGTTTCAAGTCGTGTTCCATACGAACAACCTTGTCGCTATTCAAAAATCGGTCGTCGATAACCTAGCGGTCACGGTAGGCTTAGACTTCTCCTTTAATACGCAGTCGATAGGGTCCGATCTCGTCCTGCTGCAGCTCGACATGCCTGGCAATCGGCCCTTTCAGCTAGGCTGGATCAGCTCAGCTGAAGCGACGCTGTCAGCAGCGTCACAGTTGTTTATTAAGCGGCTTAATCATGAGCTGAAGGAAGGTTAGGTGAAAATGGATACATGCTGATTGATCTGTCTCATCCTATTCGTACTGGTATGCCCGTATATCCCGGCGATACGGCAACGGAACTGGAGCATGCCAAGCAATTCGCGAAAGACGGCTACAACAACCATCTGCTGACGATCAACATGCATGCTGGCACTCACGTCGACGGCCCGATGCATTTGCTCGACATCGATAATCGAATTAACGAGTTTCAGGTCGACAGATTTATCGGCCGGGGTTGTCTGCTGGATGTAAGAGGCCAGAGCGTCATTGATGCGAGGCCGGAATACGAGGCACTCATTCAGCCGAATGATATCGTTATTGTGCTCACCGGACATGGCAAGCAATACGGGAGCCCGGGTTATTTTGACCAATATCCGGTTCTGACAGAGGGCTTCGCCAAGCTTATGGTACGCAAGCAAGCAAAGATGGTCGGCTTGGACACGCCTTCTCCGGATCAGTATCCGTTTGAGGTGCATCGGATTTTGTTCCGGGAACAAATTTTCCTGATCGAGAATTTAGCCAATGCGGAACAGCTGCTGGATGCCGGTCCGTTTGAGGTTATTGCGCTTCCTCTGCATATCGATGCGGATTCTTCGGTTGCCCGGGTGGTCGCTCGTTCGCTAACTTGATGAAAAAAGGACCGGTCCCCAGGCTTCAAGCAAGCCTCTGTACCGATCCTTTCATCCTTACGTCCATGCCCAGAAAAAGCCGTCCCGGTCCCAGGCTATTCTTCCTTTATGCAGCTTGCGGAACGCCTTCTTCACTTCCTTCGACAGAGAGGGATTGCCCTTCTCGTTGACGAAGACGAAGGCTTCTCCGAAATGGGCTTTGACGTAGTCGATGGCGTCGCTCTGATGGAGATTCCCCTTCGATCTGATTTCTTCCACCATCCATTCGGCAATCTGCTGTTCCGTTATTTCCATGGCTGATTCGCCTCCTTCTTCACCTTTAAGGAAGCTTAAGCATAATGCAAGACCTATTAAATAGCAACGAAGTGAATTGCTCGATCTACTACCATTCGTTCGAAAAGAGGGATTTTATTGCTGCCGATGATTTTAGTCGCTATTGTCGCTATTGAGCATCTTTACATTTTGTATCTCGAAATGTTCCGCTGGACGGCTCCGCGCACGCTCCGCACCTTTGGACTGACCGCCGAACAAGCGGAAATGTCCAAATCACTCGCTGCCAATCAAGGGCTGTACAACGGCTTTCTTGCCGCTGGCCTTATCTGGGGCTTGCTGTATCCGAATGCGGATATCGGCCAGCATATCGAGATTTTTTTCCTGGGCTGCGTGCTGGTTGCCGCTCTGTTCGGCGGATTGACTGCCAAAAAATCGATTTTGCTCGTCCAAGGACTGCCTGCATTAATCGCCCTAGTTTGTGTATTGTGGCTGTGAGCTAGCCATAGTGAGGGAGCCTTCTGGCTCCCTATAGATCAGCACTCTGCCGGTTGGACACAACTAACAAGCGGGGTGCTTTTTTTCTTTTGTAACCCTTCAGTTTTATATTTGCAGGCGCAAATAATGGTTTCTACTTGTCAAAGCCCTTCATTTCGCTCACAATAAAATTAGAAAATAATGACAAGGAGGGCTGTTGATGACCGCAACCGCAACGATAGATGCAGATCGTGTTCAGCAAGCGATAGAGGAGCATAAGCGATATTTTGCCGCCGGGACCACACAAGATGTGAAGTTTCGGATCGCACAGCTGCTTAAGCTTCGCGACGCTATCCAAAAGTTTGAACCGCAGCTTACGGAAGCGCTTTACCGGGACTTGCGGAAAGGCGATTTCGAAGCGTATGCCACTGAAATTGGTTTTGCGCTGGACAGCATCCGGCACACCGCTAAACAATTGAAGCGCTGGACGAGGCCCCGCAGGGTTAAAACGCCGCTTGTACTCATGCCCTCAACCAGCTCTATCCGCTCGGAGCCTTATGGCACGGTCTTAATTATTAGCCCTTTTAATTATCCCTTCCAGCTTTGCATGGAGCCGTTGATCGGCGCAATCGCTGCAGGCAACTGCGCACTGCTGAAGCCTTCGGAACTAACGCCGAATGTGTCCGCAGTTATCGCCCGGCTGATCGGTGAAACCTTCGATCCCGCTTACATTCGTGTCGTGGAAGGCGAGAAGGAGGTAACCTCCCTCCTCATCAATGCCCCTTTTGACCTGATCTTCTTTACCGGGAGCACCGCTGTCGGAAAAATCGTCATGGCTGCTGCAGCCAAAAATCTTGTGCCAGTCATTCTAGAGCTGGGCGGCAAAAGCCCCGTCATCGTCGACGCCTCCGCCAATCTGGATTTGGCAGCCAAGCGGATCGCTTGGGGCAAATTTATGAATACGGGCCAGACCTGTATCGCCCCGGATTATATTCTCGCGCATGCCGACATTAAGGAGCAGCTGATCGCCAAGCTGAAAGAGACGATTTCCGGCTTTTACGGAACGGATGCCGCTGCCAGCCGTGACTACGGCCGGATCGTCAATACGAGGAGATTTGATCAACTGGCGGCCATACTGGAGCAGGATCGGGCTGGCATCCGCTATGGCGGCACAGTCGACAGGGATGATCTGTATATCGAGCCCACGCTGCTCGATTCAGCTTGCTGGAAAGACGCGGCGATGGCGGAAGAGATTTTCGGCCCGATTTTGCCCATTATGGAGTATCAGGATCTGGAGGAAGCGATTAACGGCATTAATGCGCGGCCTAAGCCGCTCGCTCTTTACGTGTTCACGGAGAACCGCAGTGTGGAGCGGGAGGTGCTGAGCCGGATCTCGTTCGGAGGAGGCTGCGTCAACGATACCATTTCGCACATCATCAACCCTTATCTGCCTTTTGGCGGCATCGGCAATTCCGGTATCGGCACCTACCACGGCAAGCACGGCTTCGACCAATTCTCCCATCAGAAAAGCATCCTGAAAAAAAGCACGCTGCTGGATATCACCATTCTGTTCCCACCTTACAACGACAGGCTGAAGTGGATCAAAAGGCTGCTGAAATAGGTAGAAGACAAAAGAACGAAGGTAAACAAGGCAATCCCCCAGCTAGAACTGCTGGGGGATTGCCTTGTTTAGGGCGTTTGGAGCCTAATTGTTGCGCTATGCTAGCATGTAATTTCGAGCTCGACTGTTTATCTCTGCCGGCAAGTTACATTGGTTTGTTAGTTTATCCCTGCTGGGAAGATCATCGGGTTTAGCAGTACATCCCTGCTCCTACGCAGCTTCGCATCTCATCCGTCTCCCATTAACGAACCAGCTTCGCTATTTAACGAACCAAACTTCGCTCGCGGGGGTCAATTCAACTTCGGCTAGCATGATAGCGAATCCAGCTTCGCTACTTATGAACCTAGGTTCACGGATAGAGAAATTTAGTTCGCTGTAGCTAGGCCGATGTTCTTTTTACATCTCTATAGCGAATCTGCCTTCGTTATTTTGCGTAGGCGCTTCGCTAAATCTAGCCTAGTGCACGGCGCAAGCTGCTTCCCATTTGTCCGGTCAATACGCATTATTCAAGGTTACTTTTCGCACCGAAGGTTCTTTCCCTGCTGGGATCTAAGTTGGAGCACGACAGTCCATCTCTGCTTGGCAAGTAATTTCGAACTCGACCGTTCATCCCTGCTGGTAAGTAACTTCGAGTTCCTCCGTTCATCCCTGCCGATAAGTAACTTCGAGTTCCTCCGTTCATCCCTGCCGATAAGTAACTTCGAGTTCCTCCGTTCATCCCTGCCGATAAGTTACTTCGCGCTCCCCAGTTTATCTCTACCGATAAGTTAGATCAGGCTCCTCAGTTCATTCCTGCTGGCAAGTACACTCGCACTTCAGATTTCCCGCTTCCCCCGTTAGCGAACCAGCTTCGCTGTTTAACGAACCAAACTTCGCTCGCGGCGGTCAATCCAGCTTCGGCTAGCATGATAGCGAACCTAGCTTCGCTACTCATGAACCTAGGTTCACGGTTAGCGAAATTTAGTTCGCTGTAGCTAAGGCGATGCTCTCGCTGCAACTCTACAGCGAATCTGCCTTCGTTATTTTGCGAAGGTACTTCGCTAACCTCTCGTTAGCGCACCTGCCTTCACTATTTTGCGAAGTCTCTTCGCTAATCTCTCACTAGCGCACCTACCTTCGTTATTTTGCGAAGGCGCTTCGCTAACCTTCGAGCGCTAGCGACGAGCTGTGCGCGAACTGCCGCCGCGCACTCGCCCCATCGTGCGGACTCACATCACGCCCCGCCCCGGGGCGCGCAGTGCAGCGACGCCAAGCTGCACCAATCAGCCGCCGCTAATTTTGTTCAGCAAGCGGCTGATGTTCTGCTCCTTCTCGGCAATGAAGCGATGCATATAGTCGTTGCCGTTGCGATCGTTAAAGGCTTTTGCGAGCGCACCTATTTCCTCATCCAGCCAAGCGAGCGTAACCTTGTCAGACTCAGCAAGCTTCTTGCGGCGCTTCCTCTTCGACCATTGCTGGAGGAACAAGCGGACGGACAGCAAGTATTGGAATCGGTCCCACGGCAGCTTGCTGTCCAGTCCAAGCTGAATCGTTCGCTCGTACAGCTTGACCGCCTTGGGCATGTCCGTTACCGTAAAAAACTCCATGAACACGCCATATTCCGGCAAGTAGGAAGGTCCCTCGATAGAGCGGAACGCCCGTTTCGCAATATCAATTGCCCGGTCGAACTCGCCAAGCTTCAACAGCGGCACGATCATATTGCTGTACGTTGTCTGGGGAACGGAACGGCAGCTGAGTCTGCCATCCAGAATCGGCTTGATCGTCTGCATGCCCCGCTTCAGATGGTTGATGCGAAAGTAGTACTCACCGAACAGGTTCTGCTCGCAGGCCAGACAATCGGACAGCGAATCACGCGGAGTCTCCTTCCACTGCTTATGATAAGTAGCTGCTTCCTCCAAATGGCCTTGAGACAGCAGAAAGTTAACCTTTTGCTGATAATAGGCCCGCAGCGTATACCCGTACTGCCTGCATTTCCTCTCAAAATCCGCGAATACCGCCTCGATCTGCTCCAGGCTGAACTGCGGCAGCCGCCAAATCTGATTCAGCACCCATTTGTAATGCCACATAATGCTGTAGCTGGAATACTGCCCGGGGTTCTGCTCGAACTTAGCCAGACACCAAGAGAACGAGATGAACAAACGCTCCGGACAACCGCATTCCAGCACCGCAGCGGAATAGTCCATTCTTACATCATAAGCATCGCTCTCTGTCATGTATTGATCGGCAATGCGGATCGCTTCCTCCAAAACAGCCAGCTTCCGCTTGTCGTCGGGCATCGACCAGATTTCCCGACGCAATCCGTAATAACGCTGCTTCATCGTTCCCCTCCGTTTGCCTCGTCCAAGCCCCTGTTCATAAAATGCAGCAGCGATTCATTCATTAGCCGAAGCTCCTCCGCATTCATCGAATGATTGCCCATCAGAAGCGCCTGCGTATAGAACAGCTCAATGCAAACCTTTTGCAGCTCTGTATCTCCGGAAGCGGCCGCTTTGCGGACAATCGGATTGTTATAGTTAAAACAAAGCCGCGCATAGGGCTCATCATACAGCTCCTGCCGGATGACCTGAACAATGCTGGCAAACAGCGCATTAGCTTCCCGTTCGCTGTCATCCGCCAGCTTGAAGAGGTTGACCTCCTCATTGATCGTATATAAAGCCGGAATGTCGGCCGGTTCGAACCATCTAACCGAACAGCGGCATTGAAATCGCTCCAGCAAGGCGTCGGCCAAATCAAGAAACGGCTCCAACGCCTTATGCTCCTCGCGCTCCAAAAGCTCAAAGCGGTTCGCAATCGTCAAAATATCAAGAACAGAGACGCTTGTCTCCTCCGAAACGTCCGGAAGCTTGCGTACCAGCTCGAAATCATGCACATATCCGCCGTTGATGACCATCATCCCCTGCGATCTTGCAACGCGGGCAATCTGCCGGAACTCATCCAGCGTTGTCGTAACCAGAATTTCCGAATGGCCGGAGAGTATCTCCGACATCGTCATATCTCCATAGGAGGTCTCGAAATTGAGATAACGAATAACCAGCTCATAAAGCTCCTCGTCCTCGACCGCCATCGCCTTTAGCGAAGCATAATGAATGAGTATAATCCGCTTTAGCAGCTCCGGGTCCGTCTCCGACAGCCCGATCAGATGCTGCTTGATGCAATTACCAAGCTCGTCCCTGACCAGGAAAAACAAATCATTCTCCTGAACCGATTCACGGGAAGCAGTAGGCCGCAAGCTGTCAGCATTCAATATGCCGTTGACGAAAAAGGCCCAAGGCGGCAAAATCGTCGGCATTTTATCAGAAAGCAGCATGTTCTTCAAATAGACCTGATGCCGCTTCTCGTCCTGAAGACTAACGGCGTAAGGCAGGATGTAAGCAACGCCCTCTACACCGCCAATCGCTGAGCGGAGCGGAATGACATCCATTGCCTTGTAATAGGCCGAACGCTCGATATAGTCCAGCGCACCCTCCCGATCAAGTGTCCAGGGCGGCATCGCTTCATTAATCCACTCCTCATGTCTGCCTTCGGTCAAATAGATTGGCGTCTGCAAAAATTGACCATATCGCGTCAGCAGATCACGAACCGTATCATATTGGAAATACTCCTCATACTCCGCCTTCGCTTTCAAATAGATCGTAGTACCGATCTGGGCCTGCTGCTTCAGCTTTTTGACTGCATATGTACCGTCCGGCTTGCCCCGCCATTCAAGCGAGTCCCCATCTGCTGCGGAGCGCGTAATCAGTATAATTTCATCGCTCACAACGAAACAAGCGAGCAGCCCTACGCCAAAATGACCGATATAATCATCGGCTGCATCCAAATCATCCTTCTTCGTGGTGCTTCCAATACGCGCGAGAAATTGTTCGATCTCTTGCTGCGTAAGACCCGCTCCATTATCTTGAAAGGATAAGGTATGCGAAGACGGGAACAGTTCGACTGTTACTTTCTCCTCATACAGATGGCCGAGCTTTCTTCTAGCCGTTATTGCATCTACACCGTTTTGCAGCAGCTCTCGGATAAACACACCCGGATCGGAGTAGAGATGGTTAGAAAGCAAGTCAATAATACCTTGAAGGTTCACTTGAAAATTCATATTTTCCATATAATACCTCTAATATGTCTTAATATAATGATGTATGCTCTATAATTCTATTTTTTTCACGCCTTCACCTGCTTTATTTACTTATTTTTCTTTACGAATATAAAAAAGAAAACTTCCCTCCGACGCGATTCTCGCGCTCATGGGGAAGCTTTCTCTACTGTGATCCTCGTTACTTCCAGCGGTAAGTGCCTACCGTATTCGCAGGAAGACTGTCCGCGAATTGCCGGCCCCCGCATAACACGCGGAACGGCTGCAAAGTTTCACTCTGATTGATGACAATGGCAATGAATTCGCCATCCGGATTGCGGAATACCACATTGGTAACGGTCTCCGCAGAACCATACGTACTGCCGACTCTTACCGCTCCCCGCCGAATGAACTTCGAGAATTGGCCGAGCAGGTAATACTCCGGCGTTACCCAGCTGACGTCCGCTTGATCCGCATCCTGGATAAAGAGAGTCGGACCGGGAGTGCCCAGCCATTGATGCGTGCCGATCCGGCTGTCCAGCATCGTCACCCAAGCATTATAGCTGCAGGCGTAGTTGCGGAAATATTGCGCAATCCGGTCCGCTCCCGCCGTTCCCCAGACTGAACGCTCAGTCAAGTAGATCGGTTTATCCGGGTATGCGGCATGAAGCTCGCTCATCGCCTCCGGTGATCCTTCATAATCATGGAGGGCGATGCCGTCAGACGCTGCAAAGCCTTCCGGATCATTCAGAATTGGTGTCACATATCCCATTGCATCTATGAAATTATGATCGAAAATCCATAGCTTCGTTGCCAGTCCATGCGCCGCGAACTCACGCTTAAGTGCAACAGCCAGATCCTTCTGCCGTTCCGGCGGCATATAGCAGCTCGGATAATCGGTCTCCAGCAGCGGCTCATTTTGCATCGTCATCGCATACACCGGAATACCATGCTGCGCATAGGCTTGAATCGATTTCCGGTAATACTTAGCCAGCGCGTCGGTATAGGCATGCCCTTCCTTCAGCATGCCCCGCTTCAAATCGCCGTTCGTCTTCATCCATGCAGGCGGACTCCATGGCGATGCAAAAATCCGCACATCCGGAGCCATGGCGATCAGCTGCTGAATGGTCGCAATAATCGAAAGCTCAATATCCTTCTCAATCGTGAACCGTTCCAGTTCGAAGTCGGTTTCGCCTTCCGGCAAATCGTTATACGTATAAAACGGCTCTGCCGTGAAATCGGACGTGCCAATCGCTATACGAATCACGTTCAGTCCGATTCCTGCCTCCGGATCAACCAGTTGGCGCAGCACCTGCTCCCGCTTATCCGGAGACATTTTCGCCAAGTTGTGAATGGTCGTCTCTTCAATGGAAGTGCCGATGCCCAGCATTTCCTGGTAACGATGCTCCGGCGTCACCAGCAGCGCAGTCGACTGTGCGGCCTCGGGCGCTGTCCACGAAAGTGCGGGCTGCTGGCTCAGCCTGTGCTCCGTCTCATGCGGTCCAGTGAACCACTGGCTGCCGCCGGGCGCCAGCGAAGTGCTGTACCATACCTCTACCTCAGAATGATCGCTTGTATTCGAATTTATAGCTGCATGGTTTATCTTGTTCATATCGCTCTCTCCTTTTTCTTCTCTGTCTACTGCCTGCCTGCACAAAAATGCAATAAAGCGAAGACAGCATCGCGGCTAAGCCAAATTCAGCTTAGCCGCATCATGCTATCCCGCTATATTATTGAATGCCTTTTTCGTCAAAATATTTGTTAGCTTCGCCTTGTACATATGCCAGAACTTTCTCAACGCCTGCCGCTTTCAGCTTATCGCGGTACGTTTTCAAGGAAGTATCGACATCATTGGTCAGACCAAGCATCAACGGCTTGCCGTATTGCTCGAACACTTGGTTGACTGCTGCAAGCTCGGCTTTAACCGGCTCGTAGTCCAAGGAGATTGGTCCGAAAATATCCGGTTTGCTGATCGGCTTGAACTCTTCCTTCAGCACGTCCAGACCTTCCCAGCCGCCTTTCTCCTTCTTCATGTTCGGCTCATAACGCCAGCCCCAGCTTGCGATGTCATAACGCGGAGTTTCGTTCAGGTCCACGCCAGGAGCCGGGATGACGATCGTTTTGTCGTCTTCGCCTTTTGCCCAGTGCGTGCCTTCGATACCGTAAGTCATCAGATTGAAATAAGCTGGATCGTTACGCAATTTGTCCAATACCATCAGGGAACGTTCCGGATTCGTCGAAGCTTTCGGAATCGCCATACCGTTTGCAATTGGAATCGTCGGAATGACATAGTTGTGGAAGCGGCTGAACGGGAAGTAGCCGATTTCCATGTTCAAGCTCTTTGCCTTCACTTCATTGATGAAGCCGCCTGCGCTCGAAGGGTTACGCCAGTACAGCGCGCCTTGGCCCGTCTTAATGAAGTCGCCCGCTTCCTGTTTGGAAGACAGCGAGTTTTTGTTCCAGTAACCTTTGCTTTCCCATACTTTCATCTTCTTCACCCAAGCCTCATACTCGTCCGTGAACGGAAGCACTTGAATGTCGCGAGGTGTCGCATAGGACATCGAGCCGATGATCTCGCCCGTAATTTGCTGGAAGTCCACCGAAGCGCGGAACAGCGTTGCAATGTTCTCGTATGCAGCGCCATTGATTGGCGTTACTTTTTTCTGCGTCTTCACGGCATCCATGTAAGCTTCAATCGAATTCACGTCTGTGAACTCCGGCAGGTTCAGCTCTTTGCGCCAGTCTTCGCGGTACACATAGCCGATTGGCGTATATTCCGCGTTCGTGTTCGGCACTGCATAGATGCCGCCGCCCACAGTTACCGACTCCCAGTCCTGCTTCGGTACGTTGCCCCAAGTCGTTGGCGCGTACTTCGGCAGCAGCTCTTTCAGATCAAGGAATGCGCCTTGCTTGGACAGCTTGTAGAACTCCGCCCAGTTGGATGCAAAGATCATGTCAATCTTCTCGCCGGAAGTCAGCAGCAGGTTGTATTTCGTCTGCCAGTCATTCCACGTCGTAAACTTCAGGTCAACCGTCGTGTTCAGATCCTTCTCCAGCATTTTGTTCCATTCCGCAACGATTTTATCTTGGTTCTTGTGCGCGTCGCCAACCAGATACCAGGTCAGCTTGACCTTCTTCAATTTCTCGCCCTCGGCCTCTTTGCCGCTGTTCGTTGCTACCGGATCTCCATTTTTCTCACCGTTTGTACTAGGCTTGCTGCTATTGTTGTTATTGCTTCCGCATGCTGCAAGCAGCGAGAGAACAAGCGACAGAAGAAGAACAAGCGATACCCATTTCACTCTCTTTTTCAAATTCGACTCCTCCTTATTTATAATTGCCATCATCTATGTTAGCCGGTTGCCCGGTTCTAACCGTTACTCTATTAACCTTTAACCGCGCCTATCGTAAGCCCTTTCACGAAATACCGCTGAACGAAAGGATAGAACAGGATGACAGGACCTGTCGCCACGACGGCAACCGCCATCTTCAGCGTCTCGGTAGGCGGCACGATATTGGCTGCCAGGTAAGCGCCGTTGTTCGTCTGCAGCACAGCTGCGCTGGATAGTATCTTGTACAGCAGGAACTGGAGCGGATATTTGTCGCCGGAAGTAATGAACACGTTGGCGTTGAACCAGTCATTCCAGTAGCCCAGCGCCAGGAACAGCCCGATGGTCGCGAGACCCGGTGTCGAGAGCGGCATGATCAGCTTCCAGTAGATGCGGAAATCGCCTGCGCCGTCGATCTTGGCCGATTCCACGATGGAATCCGGGATCGACTTCATGAAGCTGCGCATCAGAATAATGTTCCATGCGCTGACGAGCGGCGGCAGAATGAGCGCCCAATAGCTGTCCTTCAGCCCCAGATGCTTCGTCATCATGATGTACCAAGGGATTAGTCCGCCGCTGAATAGCGTCGTGAAATAGATAAAGAACGAAAGCTTATTGCGGTAAACGAAGTCTTTGCGCGATAGCACGTAGCCCGCCATTGAGGTTACGAGCAGTCCCAGCAGCGAACCGACAACCGTGACGCCGATCGTCACGCCGTATGCCCGGTAAATCTGCTCCGGATTGGAAAATACCGATTTATAGGCCTCGAACGATAAAGCGTTCGGGAACAGCTTGAAGCCTTCAGCGATAATTTCGAGTTCGTCCGTGAACGAACCGGACACAATCAGCCAGAATGGAATGAGACAGATAAGCGATAGAACCGTCAGCATCGAATAGCCGATGACGTTGAAAGTAATGGTTGCACTGTCCGCTTTTATCCTCGTCACTTTATAGGAAGGAGAAGACTGCTGCGGCATGGTTTGGCGATTAGAGCTCATTGAATTCCCCCCTTAGAACAACGCGTACTCTTCGCGCGTTTTTCGGATGATGTAATTGACGGTCATGATCAGAACGAAGCCGAAGAAGGACTGGTAAAGGCCCGCCGCAGTACCCATGCCGATATCGAAGTTAATAGTCAGTGACCGGAATACGTACGTATCGATAATATCCGTAGCCTCGTACAGCATGCCGTTGTTGCCGATGATTTGATAGAACAAATCGAATTGTCCCTTCAGGATGCCGCCAAGACTGAACAGGATAAGCAAAATGAAGGTTGGCATTAGCAGCGGAAGCGTAATGCTGCGGATCTGCTGAAAAATATTCGCCCCGTCGATTTTCGCCGCCTCGTAATATTCGTCGCTGATGCTCATGATCGCCGCCAAATAAATGACGGTGCCATAGCCGATGCCCTTCCAAATATGAAAGAAGACGATAATATATTTCCAAGGCGCAGTCTCGATATAAAAGTCATACGGCTGCAAGCCGATTTGCTTCAGCACCGTATTGACGACGCCAAGATCCGAGAACAGGTTGAAGACGAATGCTCCGACCAATACCCAGGACAAGAAATAAGGAAGGAACATAATCGATTGTGCCGTCTTTTTGAAAAACTTGCTGGACAGCTGCGCCAGAAACACCGCGCAAACGATCTGCATCACATTGCCCACAATAATAAAAGCGATATTGTACAGCACCGTATTTTTAGTTAGATTCCATAAAATGCCCGACTTGTACAGAAAGGCAAAGTTTTGCATCCCGACAAACTCGCTCCCGAATAATCCGCCGTCAAAATCGAATTTGGTGAACGCGTAATACACGCCTACCATCGGAATGTAGCTGAATAAGATAAAAAACAGCAGTGTCGGAGCAATCATGAGGAACAACGTTTTGTTCCGCATTATTTCCTTGATCATTTTTCGGCCTCCCTCTTGCTCTCCTCTTTATGTGCAGTTGCTGATGTGCTGCTTCCGGACGATCACGCCGGCTGCAAAACCTATGGTAGAGGAGGAGGGAAAAACCGGCAACTAACCATCCCCGACATCACTCACTTTTTGCTTCAAACGGCGACTAACCTTTTTCGAACACGCTCTCTTTTTCCGTCACAGCCCAGTCGTATCAACGGTTTTCAGCCCTCACGGGTGAAAAAAAGAAGGCGGGGAGCAGCGCCCTCAGCCTTCCTTTTGCAGCTCCCAAAACTCATCATCGGCACTGCCGACAACCTCGACGCGCTGCTCTCCGTCTTGTTGAAGCCTGCCAGCCTTGCGGAATTCCGCCGGCGTCACGCCGTTATGTTTTTTGAACGCTTTATAGAAGTAAGGATTGTTGGCAAACCCGGCCTGCTCGGCAATATCGCCGATGGAATCATCGCTTGCAATAAGCAATTCCCGCACCCGGTTCATCCTTACCTCGTGAATATAGCCCAGAATCGTCTGGAACGTATGCTGCTTGAAAATCCGTCCAATATAAGTCGCCGACATGCCTAGCTCCTCTGCAATCATATCGAGAGACAGGTTCGGATCTGCATACCTTTCGTCCACCATCCGCTTGACTCGACCTGGCATATCATCCTGCCGCGTCTTTTTCTTCTCCTCCATATGCTTCTCCAGCCGGTCGAACAGCGCTATAAAACGCTCATTCAGCTCCGCCATCGACTCCATTCGTTCATGCATATATAAGTTCAGCAGCGGCAAATCCGGCTCACCTGCTTTGGAGGAATGCTGACCGATTATTCGAATCGCGTTTTGCAGCGCATGAGATACATGCGTAATCGCCAATTGAAAGGACATATAGGAATATTCAGCCGTTTCCCCGACAATCTCATGGAACAGCCGCTTAACCTCCGGTATGCGTCCCAGCATCAGCTCGTCGATAAGCTGCTTTTCCTTATGCAGCGGGTACTCGTAAGGCCGCTCCTTCATCCGCTCGACCGTCTCTGCATCCACAAAGCTGCCCGGGCCGTTGAACAGACGGTTGAACGAAGCCTCAATCGCTTGCTGGCACAGCCGGTGCACCGAATCCACTCCGCTGCCCGTCATGCTTGCCGAGATGGTCACCGACAGCTTCAAATACTGAGATACCGCAGTCTGAATTTCTGCCGCATCCTTGCGAATCGTCGAACAATCCCCTTCCTCCTCGCTGAGACCGCACTGAGCCAGTATCGCCACCCGGTCGTCTCCAAGATCTACGGCAGCGGTTACATAACCGCCCGCATGCAGCAGCTCCTGTCCGATATTCAAAATGCCGTAGCGGAGCAGCTTCCGGTCTTCCACTGAATATTCAGAGGTAAAATGACGGTAATTGTCTATCGTGAACAAAATAACGCGCATTGGATCGGACGGGTTCAGGCCGATATGGTAACGATCGAAAGTTTTGCGAGCCTGTTCCGCGTCGCTATGGCTGTCGCCGGACAACAGCCCTCGCAAATACGCAGTACGCATCTTTTGAAAGCTGTCACGCCATTCCTCTTCCAAATTGCCAAGCCGCAGAAGCTTCTTGTTCAGTCCATAGAACAGTCTCCGGGAAGCGATATAAGAGAGCGCCAGACCTGCCAGCAGAATCGAGCCCCCTGTCAGGATCGTCTTCAAACGCATGCTGTCGATGCTTTCGGTAATTGTCGAGTATGGAATGATGCGGATATACCGCCAACCCAGATAATCGGGAGCTGTATACGTAACGAGCGACTTTACGCCGTCTACTTGCTCTGAGAAATAGCCCGATTCATCCCGGTCATTAACCACCCGGTCGATATAAGAGGTTCCCTTCATATCCATCAGCATAGGATGCGTCCAGCTGTTCGACACCAGCCGCCCTTCCTTATCAATCAGAAACGTGTTGCTGGCATCATTCGCCAGCGATCCGTCGATATGCTTATGAAGCTGTGTTTCCTTAATGTTGACGACTACGACGTTTTTGCGGGCGTTTTGCGTCAGCGTGTCGTAGAGCAGGAACGTGTAGGTATCCCGTTCCTTTTCCGCAATGTTGCCGACCAGCCCGTCGATCAGCAGCCGGCGCGGAATCGGCATCAGCGTCTCGTAATCGTTGAGATGGCTCAGCATCTCTCTCATCTCATTGTCATAAAACTCATTTTCCGCGAACACTGTCGGCACGCTCATATCCGAGCTGACGAAAAAAGTCCGCGAGATCGCGTTATACACGTAGATAGAATCGATAAACGGCGAGGATTCGCGATAATTGGTCATTTGCTTGACCGCCGTATCAATATCCACCGCCCCGATGTCGGGAAAATTGAGCAGATTGGCGATATGCTGATCGCTGTAGATTTGTTTCGCGAACGTAGCGGCTGTCACGGCCATGACCGACGCTTCCTGCGTCGTCTGCTCTAAGCTGTTCATCGTCTGATCATACGACTGGTCGAGGGCAATCCGCTCGAAGCTGAAATACAGGATGCTGGAAAGAATCGTTATCGTTAAAAAAATGGACACCGTCGTGAACACTAATATTTTCCCGTAATACCGATTATCCTTGTCCATCTGCTTCCCCTCCCATTAAGATGAACCTTTAATGACCAGACTGGAATCAACCTTCAACTGCCGTTTGTCGGCCCATACGTTGTCATTCATTTGATCAATAAGCTTCTCTGTCAGCAAAGCGCCCATCGTATACAGGGGCTGCTGCACAGAAGTAATCGGCGGCTTGACGTAATTCGTCAGTCTCACATTGTCCACGCCTACAACGGCCATCTGCTCGGGAATCGCCAGCCCTAGCTCAGCGCAGGCTTTGTAGACACCCAGCGCCATTTCGTCATTGGCGGCAAATACAGCAGTGAAATCCTCGTTCCTCGCCCGCAGCCGCATAAAAGCCTCATATCCTTGATCCTCGTTAAAGTCGCCGTTCTCGATTAATTCCGGAACGAACGGCAGCCGGGCGTCGCGCAGCCCTTTCATATAGCCCTCCAGCCTTCCGAAGCTGTCCGTCGCATCAGCATATCCGCTGATAAAGGCAATTTTGCGATGCCCACGCTCCACCAGATGCTCAATGACCTGCTGGCCAAACTTCGCGTTGTCAGTGTACGAGCAAGGCAGCTTGGGATGATCGATGTTTCTGCCGATAAGTCCGATTGAATAGCCGTTATCGGCGACGGCCGCAATCTCCTTGTCGGACATTTTTGGCGTTATAAGAATGAGTCCGTCTACCGTATGATTGACAAGCAGCGACAGAAATTCTTGCTCCTTCTTCAGCTGATTCTGAGCGTCGCAAATTAATATTTTATAGCCTAGAGAGTTTGCCATGTTCTCGATGCCTTGAATGATTTCGGCGTAATAGAACACGCGAATATCGGAGATGACGACAGCGAGTGTCATCGTCTTCCGCGAGCGGAGCTGCTTGCCCATTGCATTGGGCGTATAGTTCAACTGCCGGACGGCGCTCAGCACCTTTTCCCGTGTCTCAGCGCCAACGAGGCTTCCTCCGTTCAACACCCGGGACACTGTCGCCACCGACACTTTAGCCAATTGTGCAACATCGGTCATCTTGCTTTCTTTCATTCGCGATCACACTTTCCATAGGTCGATACATCATTATAGAACAGAAGTGAAATCGATTACAATAAAATATAGGAGAAAAGTAGCGATTTAGTACGTTTTACAATAAAAACGATTACATGGGCAGCTTCGATATGATGCGCTTAGTATTGAAATCTAGCGTTCATTCCTCCTCTGCTTAACGCTCCCAAGTATACAAATGATTTCTGCCGCTGGTGCTTAGGGCACACATTCCTAACTCTGTTGCTGGCTGCTTCTGTACCTAAAGCATTCTATTCCCTTGCATCAAAATGTAAAAGTACATTTTGTTTCGGTCGCTGAACACCGAAATACCGTTCAAAATGCGAAAGTGCATTTTGAACGGGCGATAATCGCTCATTTGGAGCAAAATGGGGCCAACAAACTGCACATTTACATTTTGAAGCCTATAAACGGCCTTTTTCAGCTAATCAAACTGCACTTTTGCATTTTGTTTTGCCGGAAAGGGCTACAAGCAGCCCTCAAATCCAACATCCCCCTGGGAAAAAGCGTCTTCAGTCTGCACATGGTCGTGCGCCTTCTGCACTCTTACAGAAACTTGCGAAAAAGAGCCCGCAGCTATGGGGCAGTCTAATCCCATGTGCCGCAGGCTCTTTTCCCGATTTTACCTAAGCTACCCTATCTGCTGCTTTATTGCCAAGCTTCTACTACCTTCCCGCTGCCCTACGCTTTCCGGACAGAAGACTCCCGGATAATAACCTCCGAGTCGATCACAAATTGATGCTTGTCCTCGAATTCATTGTCGGTCAATCGATCGATCAATTTTTCCGCCATAATGGCGCCCATCGTATACTTTGGCTGCTCGACCGTGCTAAGCGGCGGAAGCAAATATTTCGTAATCCGGTTGTTGTCTACGCCTACGACGGCCAGATCCTCCGGAATGCGAATCCCCTTCTCCCGGCAAGCTTTATAGACACCGAGTGCCATCTCGTCATTGGCTACATAGACTGCCGTAATCGGCATTTTGGTGTCCAAAAGGCGCAGCAGTGCGGCATAGCCGCCCTCCTCCTCAAAATCACCGTTATCGATCAAGCCCGGACGAAACGGAATATGATGCTCTTTGAGCGCCTTCATATAGCCCTCCAGCCGCTCATAGGTTTCGATAGAGTCGGGATATCCGCCGATATACGCAATCTGCTCATGCCCTTGTTCAATAAGATGCTCTACCACTTGGCAGGAGAACTTCACGTTATCCGTCTTGCAGGTCGGAATCCGTTCATGCGTAACCGTCTTGCCGATAATGCCGATCGTATGCCCTTTATCCGCATATTCGTACAATATCGTATTGTCTATCAGCGGCGTTACGAGAATCATCGCATCAACTGCCCGGTTCGGAAGCAGTCCCAAATACTCCTGCTCCTTCTCCGCCTTATTGTCGGAATCGCAAATGATGACTTTGTATTTCCGGGCGTACGCCATATTCTCGATGCCTTTAATAATCTCCGCAAAATAGGAAACATTGATATCCGGCACGATGACGCCGAGCATCATCGTCCGCTGGGAGCGCAGATGCTTGGCGGCCGAATTCGGATGGTAATCCATCTCCTTAATTGCGGCAAGCACCTTTGCTTTCGTGCGCTCCTTTACGAGGGAGCTATCATTTAAAACACGCGATACGGTTGCCGGGGAAACGCCGGCCCGTTTGGCTACATCTACGATCTTCTTGTCCATGACTAGGATCAACCTTTATCGAAAAAGCTATATTTTCCTTTCATTATATGATTAAATCGATTTCAAGAAAAGCCCGGACAGTCGACTGTGACCGCCCAGGCTAGCCATTTACTTCGATTGAACCGCTTCGATCAACCGGTACAGAACAGCAGAAGCCTCTGCACGGGTAGCCGCTTTATTCGGGTAAAAGAATCCGCTCGCTTGACCCGTCACGAGACCGGCATCAAGCGCCTGCGTCATCCCTGTCACAGCCCATGCCGCGATATCGGCGCGGTCTTTGAACGCTTCAAGCTTCTGCGCGCCTTGACCGGCTGCCGGAGTATGCCCCATGAAAGAGAGGGCACGTGCCAACGAAGCCGCCATTTCCTGTCTCGTCACCTTCGCTTCCGGCTCAAACTTGCCGCCCGGCAAGCCTTGCATAAGACCGGCCGCTGCAGCAGCCGTGATCGGCTGTTCATACCAGCGTTCCGCCGGTACGTCACTGAAACTAGCCGATTGTTCACTTTGGCTCGGCACCAGACCAAGCGCCCGGGTCAGCATCGCCGCCCATTCCGCGCGGGTAACCTGACGTTCAGGTGCAAACCGGTCTTCGAGAACCCCGTTCAAAATAAAGCGGGACGACAAGGACTGAATTTCTTTTTCCGCCCAATGTCCTTTCGTATCGGCAAAGCTTTTATTAGCTGCTGCAACTGCATATACACTGTTGTGGTTCGCACGGATAACAGCTTGCAGCTGCCCATCTTTTCCCGTATTGAACACGGTTAGAACCGGATGCAGACCGCCATCTTCATCAACCATTACTCCTGTTGCTGATGCCGGCTTACCACTTGCTCCAAGCGGCAGCGTACGTACAGGAAAATAAGAACCGAAGCTAGTCACTTCCTGCCAAGCGTCACCTGCGCCGATCCATACAGTAAACGCAACAGGCTGGCTGACCACTTGTCCGCCTTGCTTCTGAATCGCCGCCTCCTTCGCAAGCTTTTCTTCACCCTCCAGGCTGCGGATGGCGATACGAAGCTGCGCTTCGGCACCGCTTTTGCTCAACTGAGAGGCTACTGCTAACAAAGGCAGCTCATAGGAGCCAAATGGGCTCACAACGGTGATACTAAGCTTATCGTTCTTCGCCGCCAGAGCCTGCAGCACTGATGCTGGCAATGCCACCTGCACGTTGCGCTGACCCTTCGCAGCTTCTCTGACGTCAATCTGAATGACCTGTACGCCGTCTCCTTGTACTGCCTTTTCAAGCAGCGAAGCCTCGATGCCAAAGACAGCCGCTTGGCGGTTGTCCGCGCCTTGTTCCTGCTTAGGCTGCAAGCCGGAGATTACCGACGTGCTTCCTTCCCTCGTTACGGTCGGCCCAGTCACGACTGTCCCGCCACCGCTGGAACCGCCGGAACCATCAGAGCCGCCCGGCTCCGTAGGAGGCGTTCCGTTCGATGGATAGCTGTAAATTTCAAAATCATCGATGGCTGCCCAGTTGCCCGCTTTCGCATCGGAGAATACGCTGATCTCCATTTTGCCTTCCGTTACCGCAATCTGGTCGATGGCGAATAACGTCCAAGTGCCGCCGCTGGCGCTGCGCAAATCTCTCGTCCGCAAATCGCCGCCGTAATTTTTCACTTCCAGCTGGAACGTGTTCTGACCTCCTCCGGTCCGCACCCATACTTGCACCTTATAATTGCCGTTAGGCACTTCAAGCGTCCGGTACGTAGACTGCTTATACGCCGATCCGCCCCAATGCGTCAATTTATATTGACCGCGCGGGGAATCACTGTCAACAAAAGCAGCCAAAGCTTGGCCATCCGGATGCCATTCCTGCCACGGCTCAAGAACCCCTGTCTCAAAATCCATATTCGGGAACGGCACAAGCACGCCAGCCGCCGTCGGTGTTGCCGATACCGCTTCGCTTCTTGCCGATTCATTGCCGGCCTGGTCAACTGCCGTTACTGCAAACTCATAACGCTGACCAGCCTTGAGGCCAGTAACCGTATAACGTGACTCCGTTGCTGGATCTACCGAAGCCCGCTTCACGCCATTAACGTAAACATTGTATTTCAGGAAGTCGCTTTCCGTATTCGCTTCCCAGACCAGCATGACCCTTTCCACGCCAGGCTCAGCAGTCAGGCCAACTGGCGCTGCTGGTGCTGTCGTATCAGAGCCCGGCTCTGTCGTTGCCGTCGCCGAAGCGGAAGCAGCTGACTCGCCATCGGCATTATAAGCCGTTATCCGGTAGGAATAGGAAGTGCTGCCCCGTAAGCCTTGATCGGTATACGTACCTGCTGAGCCCGATACCACACTAACGAGACGATAGTCCGCGTAGACCGAATCCGATACGGAATCCGAATCGATGCCGGAGCGGAAAATTTTATAGCCCGCGGCACCTTCAACAGCACCCCAGTCCAGCTTAATATTGTGACCGCCTTGCAGCGTTGCAGCAACGTTCTGCGGTGTTTCCGGTGCTCCAGCGCCTTGCGCTGTTGCAGGTGCCTTCGTCGTAATGCGCATCAGCTCCACGTCATCGAAAGCCGCCCACTCATTGGCTGCATTATTGGAGTGAATGCCGATCTCCAATTGCCCGTTCGTCACCGGGATGGCTGGGATGATAATCTGCGTCCAATCTCCGACATAACCCGTCGTTCCCGCCGATACGCTGATATCAGGTCCGCCGTAATTTTTAGCTTCCAGGCTGACATTCGTGCTGCCGCCCTTTTGATACCATACGGAAGCTTTGTACATGCCGTTTGGCACTTTAACCGTGCGATAAGTCGTTTGCTGATAAGCTTCATTGGAGTAGTGCGTCAGCTTATAGTTGCCGGTACGAGGTTTCTCTCCATCTGCTTTTTGCGCAGATGGCTGACCTTCCGGACTCCAGCTGCTCCAGCCAGCCAGACCGGGTTCCTCGAAGCCTCCTCCGATGCTCAAATAATTGTTGCCGTCCTGTGCAAAATCAGAAGAGAACTGGAACCAGTTCAAACGCACATTGCCAGTAAATACAGCATACAGCTTATGCGTTCCGGCAATACCGTCTACCTGCACGGTTTTGGTCTTCCACGATTGAAGGCCTCCTGTATCAGAGAGGTCGACTCCGCCCGCATAAGCGCCTGTCGGGCTATCCAGCCTGAACTCGATTCGTCCGTCGCTTTCAGCAGCCGCTCTCACGCGCAAGCTTGCCGTACCATTCACAAACTCCACTTGGTCGAAAGCAATATAACCGCCATCGCCAGTCGGAGCTGCATATTGGCCGCCGCCATCGTCCTCAGCGATCCCTTTGACGATTTGGCTCGATTGATTGAACTCTTCAGCTTCCGTTCTGGAATACGGGCTTATCGCTCCAACACCTGATTGCTCACCATTCCAGACGAAGGTCGCAACAGCGCCAGCGGGGAGAGTGTACGTAAAGCTTTGCGTTCCCCATCTGGTTTTGAAGGTTTTGGACTGCTTGGCTGAATTGAGTACCAGCAGCGCCTTAGAGCCGTCCGGGTTGCGATACGCCACATTCTCAATGCTGCCTGCTCCATACGTATTCGATTTGATTCGAACCGCACCTGGCAGCACGAACCGGCTCGCCTGTCCGAATGCATAATACTCTTCATTGTACTTCACGGAGTCCGTCTCCTCGTCGATTGTGACGATGCCGCGGCAATTCGCACAGCCGCCTACTCTTGGGCCATGCTCATTATTAAGCGCGATGTTCCATTTCAGCGACGTTTTAGCCCAGTTTCGCGTAGCCCCAATAATTAGATTTTGCACATCCCATGCCACATTGGAGCCAAAATCCGGCGCAAACTCGCCGCCTGAGCTCTCTGTGAAATAGATGTCCTTATCCGGATGAAGATCATGCACCTGTGCCTGATTCTCCACCTTGCCTGCATAGCCGTGGAACGCCGAGCCGGCAATGTACTTTTTCGCCTCCGGATCGTTCAAGATGTTAATCGGGTAATCGGGTTCATCCCAGTTATGATCCCAAACCAAAATCTTGGTCGTGATGCCCGCCGCTTCAAAAGCCGGACCCAGATGCTTAGCTAGCTCCGCCTGATCCTCAGGCTCCATTCGCATGCCGGGATAGTTGGAAGCCTCGTGATGCGGCTCGTTCTGAAGCGTAACGGCGTCAATCGGAATGCCCTCCGCCTCATAAGCCTTAATAAACTTCACGAAGTAATCCGCATATACGCCGTAATATTCCGGCTTCAGCTTGCCCATGATCAAAGAACCGTTGTCCTTCATCCAAGCCGGTGCGCTCCATGGCGAGCCCATGATTTTGAGCTGCGGGTTGATGGTCAGCGCTTCCTTCAGCACCGGGATAATGTATGCGCTGTCATGTTCGATTGAAAAACGCTCCAAATTCAGATCCGTCTCTCCAGCCGGAATATCATTGTACGTATAAATGCTTCTCGCAAAATCACTGGCTCCCATCGGCAGCCGGACATAGCTCATGCCAATTCCGTCGTCAGTCCGGCCAAAAAGCTTGTTCATCAGCTCGCTTCTAGGCCCGTCTTCCATCCCGTGAATGAGCCAAGCCGAGGAATCGGTCAGCGAGCCCCCAAAGCCGTCTATACTTTGATAGCTTGTCCGCTCATCTACATTTACAGTGATCGGCTCCGCTTCACGGCCGCTGTCGGCTCCGAAAGCGACGTCCGGCTGCTGTGTCAACAAATTGGTTTTATCGCCAGTCGTCATCCATACGCTGACAGGCGTTTCCCCCGCCGCTGAAGCTCTCGGAGCGGCTGCGCCGCCAAATCCGGTGAACAACAAGCCCAAAACCAACGTGTTGACCGTGAATTTTTGCAGTTTCCCTGCTTTCATGACTGTTTGTACCCCTCTCCATTGATTGATTCTAACCGCCTGTTACTTCGAGTTTCCACTGCTGTACCGCGCACCTTCCGTTCAGGCAGGCCTATATCCGATGTCATCTCATGCAGAATTGTCTGAGTGGATAATATCACCTTTTGAAATCGATTTCAATAATTATTTGAAAACGCTTTATTGTTTATATCGTTAACAAAGTTAGTATAGTAAAGGGAATACGGCGTTATTCCTGCTTGATTAGAATCTATTCATTTTTGAAATCGATTTCTAAAATGGATGCACGAAGTCCTCGAGGTTTGACCGCCGACGTGCTACCGAGCCCCGCGTGCTGCGATGGCACCGGCGCTGGGTGATGCGTGTTTGTCTCTGACTTTGCAGCGGGGGTTGGCTATGCTTGAGCTGCCTGGCAGCTTGAAATGCATGCGGAAACCCGCAGCAAAGCGAAATTCGCTAATTGCGAGACATAGTTCACTATTAGCTATCTCGTGAGCTGCCTGGCAGTTGAAGACAAGTGAGGCCTCCGCAGCGAAGCTGCTTCGCTAAATAGCGAAGCGAAGTTCGCTGCGCAGCGTTTCAACATCGATGGGGAAAGCTACAGCGAATCTAGCTTCGTTAATTTGCGAACCAGCTTCGTTCACTTTTTTTCAGCAAGTAGAACGAAGAAAAACTAATAAACTCACACAAGAGCTCGCCCTGCTGCTGTGATATGTCCACGCACTTACCTCGTTGCGAAACATAGTTCACTGTTAGCCCTACTAAGCTGCATACCCTTTTTGAGATGGTTGCTACATTTCGCAACGAGGCACCGTTTAGTAATAGCTATTCATTCTTGAACTGACTGACCGCTTGAGACGAATATGAGATCCCGCAGCGAAGCTGCTTCGCTAAATAGAGAAGCGAAGTTCGCTGCGCAGCGGTTCACCATCAATAGGGAAAGCTACAGCGAATTTAGCTTCGCTAGTGGTGAACCTAGGTTCTCGACTAGCGAAAATTGGTTCGCTAAACTGAGAATATGGAGCTTCCCCCTTCAAACAGCGAACTTAGCTTCGTTAATTTGCGAAGCTGCTTCGTTCGCACCTTAACTGTACATTAGTGAAACAGCTTCGTTCGCTCCCTAACTGGACATAAGCGAAGCTGCTTCGTTCGATCACTAATGGACATAAGCGAAGCAGCTTCGCGCGTACTAAGCGCGCATTACCTTAAGTGCTGCCCAAATAACCGACGCGGCAGCAACGGCGGAGCTTCGAGCCAATGAGGTACTACAACTACAGCAACAACTCCGCGAGCTCGGCATAGCTCTTCACCGTATGATGCGGCTGATGCGCCGATTCCGGCTCCACCCCGCGGTGATTGAACCAAATGACCGTCCAGCCGGCCTCCGCCGCCCCAATCACATCATTGCGCCAGGAGTCGCCGATGTAGAAGCTGTTCGCAGCCAGCGTGCCCGTCGCTTCGTTGACATGGGCGAAAATCCGTCCATCCGGCTTGTCCCAGCCGACGACGCCCGAGACAAACTGATAGGCAGGCGGGATCAGCCCGTCCAGCTCCATTGCCCGGATTTTATTCATCTGATGCTCGCCCGTCCCGTTCGTAATGAGCCCCACCACATGACCTGCGCGGACCAGCTTCTCAATCAGCTCGCGAGCGCCTGCGAACATCTCAATCTCATACTGGCAGCCGATGTAGGCGGCCTGCATCTCCGCGGCCTGCTCCACGCTGAGCTCGATGCCAAACTCCGCAAGCGACAGCACGAACCGGTTCCGCCGCATCTCTTCCATCGCACTGCCCGTACCCATTGCACCTGCTCCGCCAAGCTCAAGCGACAGCAAATCACTGTAATAGCGCATCCGATGATACGCCGCTTCGTACGGGAAGGCATCGTTCACTCCCGCCACTGCCTCGACCGCCTTACGGAAAGGCGTTAAATGATCATAAAGCGTATCGTCCACGTCGAAAAAATAACCAAGCTGTCTCTCGTCCATCCGGCCCAACACTCCTGTCTCTCTATTCGTCTTCCATTCTACCATTCCGCCCCAAACAAAATAACCCTGACTGCATCCACACGCAAGAATACGCATGAACACAGCCAAGGTTTAGCGGCAACTAATTGCTTAGCATAAAAGGATTTAATCTAGGATTCGTCGTCTTGTTTTCTAGCCTCTTGAAGCGCATTCTCGTTATGGTGAAGCTTCTTCAGCATTGATTGATAGACATTGCTCTCGTACACACTAAGTCCCTGCCTGTTGTCCTTCAGAATCATCCGGCCGATGTTGCGCTTCAGAATCGCGCTTCTGCGTCCCAACACGTCTTTGTAAGTCATGTAACTCATGTCCATTCACCATCCTTTTTCATTCCCTATCTATTATATCGGAGATGAAAAAACATGGAAAACCGCATAACGGCGCGGGATTTCTGAAAATTCGCATGCTAGCAGGAGTACGGCGCCTGAATAGGAAAAATTCGGAGTGATACACCCGGATGCTCCCCGATACGCCGCGATATTGCCAAACCAAAGCTTACATCCCCCGGTAGCCCTCCGGCGTTACGCCTGCAAACTTCATAAATACCCGGTAAAATTGGCTCGGACTGGAGAATCCGACATTATAGCTAATATCCGTCACCGTATGCTCGCTCATCCGCAGCTGCCTTTTCGCTTCTTCAACCCGCAGCTGCAGCACGTATTGATAAGGAGTTACGCCTACTGCCAGCTTAAAGGAGCGGATAAAATGATACCGGCTTTGCAGCGCGATAGAAGCAAGCTGATCAATATCGAGCTGCTCAGTATAATGGGCGCGGATATATTCCAGCACCTGCAGCGCGTTCCGGTCGGATAGCCGATCTGCTAGCGCAGCCGGTTCCTCGCGGCGATGCCCGCCTGCCGCCAGCATGCCCTGAAGGTCCTCAAGAGCAAGCGATTGCGTCTCCTGCACAGCAAGCGGGTCCATATGCTCCAGCGCCAGTATATTCGACGCCCAGCGGTGGAAATAACCCAGCATATCTGCGGGATCGAACGGTCTCAGCTTCGCCGGGGTACTCTCGAATGCACGTCCGATCCGGTCATCCTTCGCAATGACGATGATGATGCTGGAATCGCTCCCCATATGAAAGGAATGACGGTCAGCGGGACTGAGGATCAGACCTTCTCCCGCGCCGAGCGCCATATCCCGGTTCTCGTAATTAAAATCGCAGCTCCCTTTGACCGGCACGGTAATCTGATACTGGCTGTCGTGGGAATGCGGTTTATTGTAAAACTCATTCTCTATTTTATGCAGCTCTAATTCCGGCAAAATAATTTGCATCTGCATTTGCATGGCGCTCACCCTGGCGTAATTATAGCAAATATTGCGCGAATAGAAAGCAATTTTCGCGTCGATAACCCTTCCAATATCGGCTAAGATGAATTCTAAATCTACAAGATAGGAAGTTGATATGCATGTCGCAAGCCGTAGTGGCCGGAAAGGCCAACCAGACCGCGATGACGATCCTGCTCGGCGTCAGCGCGGCGCATCTGCTCAATGATGCGATGCAGTCCGTCGTACCTGCTGTTTTTCCCATTTTCCAGCAGCAGCTGCAATTAAGCTTTGTCCAGATCGGATGGGTAGCGTTCACGCTGAACATTACCGCATCCATCCTCCAGCCGCTTATCGGCCTCTATACGGACCGCAAGCCGCTCCCGATTCTGCTTCCGCTCGGCATGGTGTTTACGCTGCTCGGAATGGTCGGGCTCGCGCTCGCTCCGTCTTACGCTGTTCTGCTGCTGGCAGCCGCATTAATCGGCGTAGGCTCCTCTGTGCTTCACCCTGAATCATCGCGTGTCGCCCATCTGGCGGCAGGCAAAGGCAAAGGCTTCGCCCAGTCCGTCTTCCAGGTAGGAGGCAATGCCGGTCAGGCACTCGCTCCGCTTATGGTCGCCTTTATTATCAGTCCAAGAGGACAGTTAGGCTTCCTGTGGTTCACGCTGCTAGCCGTCGCCGGCATTCTTATTCAATACCGGATCAGCAAATGGTACCGCGAGCAATACCGGGTCGCCGCCGCTGCCAAAAAAGCAGCCAAAGTGTCCGCCGCTCCTGCCGCCAAACGCTTCAGCAAGCCTTTTATCGGCTTCGTGCTGGGTATTCTCATTCTGATGCTGTTCTCCAAATTCGT
Source organism: Paenibacillus sp. NPDC058174 (assembly GCF_042883865.1). Taxonomy (NCBI): domain Bacteria; kingdom Bacillati; phylum Bacillota; class Bacilli; order Caryophanales; family Paenibacillaceae; genus Paenibacillus; species Paenibacillus sp. NPDC058174. The sequence continues at coordinate 167,389 of NZ_JBHVUY010000004.1, read as the reverse complement.
TTATTTGGCCAGCATGACCGGCTATTATGCCTTTTACTACATGGACAGCTATAACTTGCCGCTTGACCGCGCTCAAATTGTTCTGTTCGCTCTGCAATTCGCCGGAATGGTCGGAACGTTCCTGGGTGGTCCGCTGGCAGACCGGTTTGGCAGACAAAAAATTATCTGGTTTTCCATTCTCGGCACGGCGCCGTTCTCTCTGCTTCTGCCTTACGCCGGACCTGTAGGCGCAATCTTCCTGTGCATCGCCATCGGTCTCATTCTCATGTCGGGCTTTTCGGTCATCATCGTCTATGCGCAGGAGCTGCTGCCTGGTCATGTCGGGACGATTGCCGGCTTGTTCTTCGGCCTGTCTTTCGGTCTCGCCGGACTTGGCTCCGTCGTAATGGGCTGGCTAATGGATGCGCATGGCGTTGAATTGATGGTCAAGGTTTGCGCTTTCCTGCCTCTGCTTGGCCTATTCGCGCTCTTCCTGCCGAAGGATTCGAAAATTATGGGACAGCAAGTCTAACGTTTGCTTGATTCAAAGAGCTATGCTACACTGTATTCAATTCAGGAAATGGAACGGAGGGTTACGTGTGGTGGACTTTATCCGAGTTAGAACTTTGCGCGGCTAATTAGCCATGAATAGCGACAAAGCTCTGCCTGTGGCAGAGGACTCAGGATTAGTCTGTCTACATGTTGACGTAACCCGCAGACTTAACGTATAAGTTAAGTCTTTGCAGCCCATGCTGGGGAACGGACTGCGGCTTGCCCGCAATGTCCGTCTCTTTCAGCTATGGGAGGATGCTGCGCCTTTTTTCACAGGCTGCGGTTAATGGCGTCGATTGGACTTTTTCCGCTGATATCCTCTCGCCAACACTGTGTACACAGGCAGATTTCTCTGGCCTGTGTTTTTTTGTTTTTTTAATATGTGTTTGGAGGATGATAGATCTATGATGGAAAACCAAACCTTGCTGCAGCAGCAGCAAAAAGCGATTATTGTCGGCGTTCAGCTGCAAGGTCAAACAGACTTTGCCTATTCCATGCAGGAGCTGCGCAATTTGGCGTCAGCCTGCTTTATTGAGGTTGTTGATGAACTGAGCCAGAAAGCGAGCCGCATCAACCCTTCCCACTATATCGGCACCGGAAAAATCGATGAGCTTCGTGCGCTTCTGCACGGTCATGAGGCGGATGTTATCATCTTCAACGATGAGCTGTCGCCTTCGCAAATCCGCAACCTGGAATCCGAGCTCGAATGCACCGTTATCGACCGGACGATTCTTATTCTGGATATTTTCGCGGAACGGGCCAAAACAAGAGAAGCCCAGCTTCAGGTTGAAGTCGCACGGCTGCAATATATGCTGCCTCGTCTCGTTGGCCTTCGCGCATCACTTGGACGGCAAGGGGGCGGCTCCGGCCTTAAAAACAGAGGTGCGGGCGAAACGAAGCTGGAGCTCGACCGCCGCAGAATCGAAGAGCGCATTACAGCGCTGCAAGCCGAGCTTGAGAAGCTCGTTGCCAGACGCCAAATTCAGCGGAAGCAGCGGAAAAAGAACGAAGTGCCTGTCGTCTGTCTCGTGGGCTACACGAATACAGGCAAATCCAGCATGATGAACGCGCTCATCGAGAAATTTCATCCGGAGAGCGACAAGTTTGTTTTTGCCCAGGATATGCTGTTCGCTACGCTGGAGACGTCGGTGCGAAGCATCGAGCTGCCTGACAACAAAAGCTTCCTGCTTACCGATACAGTCGGCTTCGTAAGCCAATTGCCCCACCATCTCGTCAAAGCGTTCCGTTCTACACTAGAGGAAGTCACCGAAGCTGACCTGCTCGTTCATGTCGTGGATTATGCGCATGAGGATTACGAGCAACTGATCACGGTCACCAATGACACGCTGAAAAGCTTGGGCGCGCTCGACATTCCGATGATCTACGCCTACAACAAATGCGACCTGACGGATCATCCGTTCCCGCAAACAGTCGACGGCAACATCTTCCTCTCCGTCCGGGAAGGCGCGGGGCTCGATGAGCTGATTGAATTGGTTCGCGGCGAAATCTTCAACGACTATGTGCAATGTGAGCTGCTTATCCCGTACACTCAAGGCCGGCTTGTGGCCTATTTCAACGAACATGCGCATGTGCAGTCGACGGACTATGAGGAAGAAGGAACCCGGCTCGTTATGGAATGCCGGAGAAGCGACTTCGAGCGTTACAAGGATGAGGTAACCGTGCTTCAAACCTCTTAATTGATAAGGTATATCAAACAAGGCACGCCCCTGCGGTAACTGATCCTCTTGTTTAAGAGAGAGTCAGCCCCCGCGGGGCGTGCCTTTTCTTGTTCACGTGCTAATCTCAAGGCTTCGCGTATGCCAAAATAGCGACAGCAGCCCGCTCCCTTCGCTCTGCATCCTCGCTGTACAGCGCTGCCTTCAGAATGTCCAGCGCCGCTTGGAGCGTGGCAGCGTCTACGGGCGCTTGATCTATTGCAGAAGCTGCTCCAGCTTCGCTGCCTGGCTCCGTTATTCCAGCTCCTGAAAGCCAGCGCTCCAGCGTGACCTTGTCTACGGGGCGGTCCAGCCAGGCGATGGCCCGCTCCTCGTGCAGCAAGCGCTGCAGCTCAGGCGCAACCAGGACCTCAGCGTGTACCGTCTTCAGCCACGTCACACCGCGCCGATGGCAGGTGCCGTCCTCCGGCGTATCGGCATCCTCCACATAGTAGTAGTCGCCGAGATCGCCGACATGGATATCCTTCCCGTCCTTGACGAGCACATAATCGCCATCTGCCATTCCATACGCAAACATACTGATTTCCTGCATCCGGTCGGCGAGTTCCTGCCCTTCAAGACGATACACTTTCGCCAGCGAAGCCATCGCTTCATCCGGCTCCATCCGCTCCAGATCGCCAATTCCCGGCCAGCCGATGCAAATATAATGATCCTCGAGAAAAGCCGACATTCTGCCAGCCTTGAGCAAATCCGTCTTTAAGGCAAACAGCTGCATGCTTCGCACTCCTTCTCGTTTTTACAGAGCTCCATAGTCATTGGGATTGGACAAAAGCTACCATTTGATCCGGCGCAGAAGCTCAAGCATCTCCATTCGTTCACCCGACCCGATGTTCCAGTCCTCTAGCTCGGAGCGAATGCGCTCCATGCTCGTATAGCCTTTCGCCAAGCCGTTAAGCCGGGCTGCGAGCGTTGAACCGTACAGCTCCTGCTTGTCTGGATATAGGGCTGTCAGCTTGTCCATCGCATCAGGGTATCTCTGCAAATAATATTTCTGATGTCTGTCCTCCGCCGGGTAAAACGCTGCATAAGCTGCTATCCGTGTCTCCGGCTGATCGTATCCCTGCTTAATCCGGTTCTCAATAACCTGACGGATGACTTCCTCTTGTTCCTCATCATGATAGAACAATAACGACATATACTGCGTTCCTTTATAGCCATTAATATTAATGGGGTTATGGCTTTGCCAGAACAACTCGACCAACTGCTGAAAGGCCAGCTGATTCGGATCGTACTGGAGCTGCACCGTCTCCGAATGATCGCCCATCTCCCGGTAAGTGGGGGCAGGCGTTGTCCCTCCGGCGTAGCCGACTGCCGTGCGAATGACTCCGGGCAAATGCCCAAACAAGGCTTCCGGACTCCAAAAGCAGCCCATACCTAAAGTTGCTGTCCGCAGCGCCGCATCCTTCATCTGGCTATTCAGCCTCCTTAAGAAGGCTGTACAAATAATCGACGGAACGCATTGCGTATTCAAAACGAACGGGCTCGCCGTCTTTCACCATCACAAGGCAAGGAACGCTAGTAATGCGCCATGCCTCGCGCAGCTTGGGCGAGTAGTTCATATTCATTTTATAAAGTGTGGCTGGAACTCCAGCTGTATCCGCGATTTCGAGCATTCGCTCAGCGACCTTGCACGTCCCGCAAAACGGCGTCGAGAACAGTATCGCATCCATTCCGGAACCAATCCGGTTCATGCGAAGCCAATCGTCTTCTGTAATAGGTTGAATAGCCATATCGATATTCCTTTCGCTTGCTCCTGTTGAGTGCCTCTCCTCTTAGTATAAGCGGAGCCGCCGGGCCTCACAACCTGAGCTGTGCTACACGGAAACAGGAAAGCCGAAGGAAAACTGCGCGCCGCCCTCACGGCGGTTATCCGCTGTAATCCATCCCCCGCAGCGCTCCACAATCGCTCTGGCAATAGCCAGACCCAAGCCAGAATCACCGTCTTTTCCTTTTACAAACCGGTGGAACAGGTAGGGCAGCAGCTCCTCCGGTATGCCTTTGCCGTCATCGCTAACCGTCAGACGGATCTGGCCTTTTTCCACACTAGCATGAATATAAATATTCCGGTCGGCATGACGAATGGCATTGGCAACTACGTTGATTAGCGCTTGCAGCAGCTTGTCGCGATCAGCCGTTATGCTCAACTGCTCCAGTTCATCGTATGACGCATGCAGTTGAATGTCTTTTTTCACCAGCTGCGGATTCATTCTTTCCGTCGTTTCCAGTATGAGCTCCTTTAAATTGACGGGAGACGCTTTATAAATGTCCTCCTCGCTGTCCAGCTTCGCCAGCAGTGTCATTTCGGTCACAATATTTCGCAGGCGGCCGCTCTCGCTCAAAATAATGTCCAGCCCCTTGCGTACGCTGTCCCCTTCAAACACGCCGTCCCGAATGCCTTCCGCATAACCCGCTATCGACATCAATGGAGATTTCAGTTCATGGGATGCGTTCTGAAAAAATTGCTTTTGCGCACTGTTGAACCGATTGAGCTCGCCTGCCATGTCATACACCGTCTGGGCGACGGAGCCGATTTCCCCGCTTGCCTTCACGAGCTTCACTTTGGAAAATTGCCGCCCCTTCACCTTCTGCAGCTCCTCTTTCAGCCGCATTAGCGGCTTGATCAGCTTTCTCGTAATGAGGAGGCTGAACAGCAGCATGAGCAGGCCGCCTACGCCAAACACGAGCAGCAGACGAACTAACAGCGCCTGCTCGATTTCTTTAATTTTGCTGACCGGCGTTAGCAACGTTAGCTTGCCTTGCGGCAGCGTGCTGACTTCTACCAAATACCGGCGGTCTGAGCCGGTCCACAGCTCCTTCAACCCCACGCCAGTCACAGGCTCTCCTTGAATGGATGTCACGGCTCCAGCTACCCCGGGCGCCTCGGTAAAGGACGTACTGATGTCCGTCCTGCCTGTTACCAGAGGTTTTGCAGCCGTGGTGCCTTCCAATGCCGTACCATTAGATACAATATTGCCGTTCTCATCACTGACAATCGCTTGAATATTGGCATAAGCAGGGGATAATTGCCGGATGCTAACAGGCAGGGCCTCGCTAACGGTCAGCGTGGGGGAGTGAACCTCTTGCAAATTCGCCGAAAGATAGCTGCCCATCGTCTTCATGTCCTGCTTCTGTGTCCCGATAAAATGATCCAGCAGTACATAATGAATCAGAACAGCCGTAATGGACAAGACGAGCACCATCGCCACTCCAAAAGCGATATTAATTTGATGGACCAATTTCATTCGCCTGCACGCTCCCTTCCGTTCTCATGCGGTAGCCATGCCCCCATACCGATTCGATGGGCAGCTGCTCCATTTTTTTACGTACACGTTTGATCAGGTGATCGACTGCGCGATCGCTGCCGAAATAATCATCACCCCAGATGAGTGTCAGCAGCTCTGACCGGGTGAACGCCCGGTTCGGATACTCGGCAAATACTTTTAGCATCGCAAATTCCTTGCTCGTCATATCGATCTCTTCGCCGTGCCAGAACACGCGCCGTTCATCCAGTATCAATTGCAGCTCGCCGCGCTCAATCCGTTCTGCAGGAAGCAGTGCTGAGGATACGCTGCTCTCATCCGCATTCCGGTATTTATACCAGCGCTGCAGCTGCCGCTTAATGCGGGCAACCAGCTCTCTCGGACTAAACGGCTTTACCATATAATCGTCGCTGCCAAGCTCCAGCCCTAATATTTTATCCACTTCATTATCTTTGGCGGAAATCATAATGATCGGCACGTCTCCTTCATTGCGGATACGCCGGCAGAACTCATACCCGTCCATTCCCGGAAGCATGACGTCCAGCACCCATAGATCGGGAGGGCTCGTCCGCCACAGCTCCCAAGCCTCCTCTGCGCTTTCCATGGCGATCGTCTCATAGCCTTCTCTGTTCAAATAAACCTCTACCAAATGCCGTATATGCTGATCATCGTCTACAATCGCGATGCGGTAATTGTTGTTGTTAGGCACGCCGAATACCTCCTGTACATTGCTGCTCTAAGTATACCAAGGCGGCAGGCGGTATGGGGGCGTGCCATCGTTTTTCCACAAATCAACCAATGTTCTGCCATACCTGTCCGGTAAAGTAGTCCCTGTAAGACAAAACAAACCGCGAAGGAGTGTGTTCCTAATGAACCACAAAACGATTATTTCCCGTGTAGCCCTGTCCGCCCTGATCATGTCCAGCATCGCTGGCGCAGCTATCGCCAATGCTGCAACCGACACAGACAAACCTTTTAACATTACTGGCAGATATGTGGCTTCGCAAGACGGCAAACTCGACTCGGCTAAAACAGTGTCCGTCGTAAACAGCTTCACCAACCCGCTTGAACTGGCGAAAAAATATGCACCGGAAACCGAAAATGACTGGAAATCGATTCTGGCTGCGTACGACAAAGCGATCAGCAATCGTTTTGCCAATGTTCAAGTTGGAGAAGCAGTTCCCGTAGAAGACGGTTCGGTCTCCGTAAGACTTCAAGCGGTGGACTCCGTAAATGTTAAAGATTTTGACCTCTCTAACGTTAAAGTTCTCGACGCGAAGGATCTGAAGGTTGTAGGCGAGGTGAAACGAGTTGAAGGAACTGCAGCTACAACGGCAGCTGCCGGTGATAAAATCGTCAAAGGTGAGTTTATTGAAGGCAAAGCGATCGATCCCGACAAGCTGGCCGAGCTTTCCAAAGACGGAGCAGTCTCGCTGACGCCAGCAGCTGCTCTGGAAGCAAGCGAAGCGGATCAGTCCTTCCTCCGTGCAGAAATCGCGCTGGCTAAAGCTGTTGAAAGCAAAGACGGAGCAGCAATCAAAGAATCGCTTGCGAAGCTGTATGAGCAATACAAGCTGCAAGTCGAACAGCTCGAAGCTGCTGCTGAATAATTGGGGCTGGTGATTGATCGATAGGCTCGTGACGTACAAACATAACTTTAACCCGGGAAGCTCCGCCCAACGAACCTGCGTCGTTAATTAGCCAAGTCAAGCTCGCTCTGAGCGAACCCCGACTTACGCTAATCGTGACACAAGTTCATCCAATAGCAATAGCGAACCTAGATTCGCTGCAGACTCTCGAACCTACACGAGCAGATCTGCAGCGAATTTTGGTTGGTTGTTGGCTGTTCGTTGTTGGTTGTTGGTTGTTGGTTGTTGGTTGTTGGTTGTTGGTTGTTGGTTGTTGGTTGTTCGCTATTCGTTTTTCGTTTTTCGTTGTCCGTTGTTCGCGGTTCGCGGTTCGCTGTTTGGCTGCTTCTGATGTACCCCTGTTATTTTAGTTCGTTAACTATTGTTGGATTTGCTCGACTTGATTTGTTCACGCTCCCTTATCGCAACCGCCCTCCATGCGCATAGTACAATCACGTACACCGTGCTCGGGCACACTTAGGGCGGTCAGACCTCTAAACTACTTTTTCAATTTATGTTACATGGGAGTGCTAACGATGTTTAGACGTGCTCATTTACTTTGGAGCGTTAACTGCATGCGGACGTATATAAGTTACTCTAGTAAACGAGAAACAGACAGTTACGACCGTTGTAAAGTTACTTTAGCGTATTAACGAAGCTGCTTCGTTAATTAGCGAAGTCAGATTCGTTGTGGGGTGAAGAGGAGAGCACCGCCGTTCCATTAGCGAACCTAGCTTCGCTATCCGTGAACACAGGTTCACCAATAGCGAAGCTGGATTCGCTGTCGCTTCGCAAAGCCATCACTGCGCTGCCTACAGCGAATTTCAGTTCGCTATTTTGCGAACCTGCTTCGCTCGGAGCTGCTCAGCCTCCACAGCACTGCCCACAACGAACTTTGGTTCGCTATTTTGCGAACCTGCTTCGCTCGAGGCCTCATCTCGTGAGTCAACACACAGTTAAGGCCGTTAAAAAGTTACTTTAGCGTATTAACGAAGCTGCTTCGTTAATTAGCGAAGTCAGATTCGTTGTGGGGCGAAGAGGATAACACCGTCGCTCCATTTGCGAACTTAGCTTCGCTATCCGTGAACACAGGTTCACCAATAGCGAAGCTGGATTCGCTGCGGCATCGCAAAGCCATCACTGTTCTGCCTACAGCGAATTTCAGTTCGCTAATTTGCGAACCTGCTTCGCTCGAGGCCTCATCTCGTGACTCAACACACAGTTAAGGCCGTTAAAAAGTTGCTTTAGCTAATTAACGAAGCTGCTTCGTTAATTAGCGAAGTCAGATTCGTTGTGGGGTGAAGAGGAGAGCACCGCCGTTCCATTAGCGAACCTAGCTTCGCTATCCGTGAACACAGGTTCACCAATAGCGAAGCTGGATTCGCTGTGGCTTCGCAAAGCCGTCACTGCGCTCCCTACAGCGAACTTCGGTTCGCTATTTTGCGAACCTGCTTCGCTCGGGGCCTCATCTCGTGAGTCAACACACAGTTAAGGCCGTTAAAAAGTTACTTTAGCGTATTAACGAAGCCTCTTCGTTAATTAGCGAAGTCAGGTTCGTTGTGGGGCGAAGAGGATAGCTCCGTCGCTCCATTTGCGAACTTAGATTCGCTATCCGTGAACACAGGTTCACCAATAGCGAAGCTGGATTCGCTGCGGCATCGCAAAGCCAGCACTGCGCTGCCTACAGCGAATTTCAGTTCGCTATTTTGCGAACCTGCTTCGCTCGGAGCTGCTCAGCCTCCACAGCACTGCCCACAACGAATTTTGGTTCGCTAATTTGCGAACTTGCTTCGCTCGGGGCTGCATCAGTCACCGCTGCGCTGCCTACAGCGAATTTTGGTTCGCTAATTTGCGAACCTGCTTCGCTCGGGGCTGCATCAGTCACCGCTGCGCTGCCTACAGCGAATTTTGGTTCGCTAATTTGCGAACCTGCTTCGCTCGGGGCTGCATCAGTCACCACTGCGCTGCCTGCAGCGAATTTCGGTTCGCTATTTTGCGAACCAGCTTCGCTCATGGCTCTTCAGCCTCCGCTGCGTTACCTAAAAAAAACAGAGCACCTGCCCGGTCCAACTGGACCAGGGCAAGCGCTCTGTCTCTTCAACATTCACACTGTCATTATTAAGCTGCCGCAGCAGAAGCGGTTTGGCGCTGATGGCGTCTAAACGCAAAAAACAGCACCGAAGCGATCGTACACAATCCGCTTAGAATCAAATACAAGTAATGGGCGCCCAAGCCGTCGACAATCACACCGCCGAGCGCACTGCCAATAATGCCGCCAAGCCCCCATGATATGGCCGTGTACAACGTCTGCTGTGTCGCCTTCGTTCCCTCCGAGGAAAGACTCTGCACCACCTCAACAGATGTGCCGGCAATGAATGCGAAGGCCACTCCGTTCAGCAATTGAAGGGCAAGCGTCATTGAGACGCTCTCGAAAGCAAACATCATAAAGTACTGCACGCCATATATGGCAGAAGCCAGACAGAGCAGCTGGTACCGCCCCATTCGTTTGCTGAGCTTAACTGCCACCCAGAACATCGGCACCTCGATCAGCGCCGCAATAGCGAACGCGCTGCCGATCCAAGTTTTATCGAAGTTCATTTCCTTGAAATACAACGGCAAAAACGTCATATTCATGTTCGCGGACATCATCATCAACATGCTGGTCACAACAAACACAATGTACGGCCTGTTCCGCATAACCTCCCCGATCTGGCCAAACAATGGCGCACGGCTGCGCTTCAATTTGGCTGAGGGCAGGAATACGATAACGACACAGATCAACAGACTGAACACCAAATAGTAGTTGAAAATGTTATCATAGCCGTATTTTTCGTACAAAATGCCTGTTGCGAATGTGCCAATAGCGTAACTAAGCGCTCCCCATAACCGGACGCTTCCGAATGAGAATCCGCGCTGGCTGGCGATTTCTACAGCGATGGCATCCCCAATAGGCCCGCCTGACGATTGAAACCAGGCAAAGAAGACAGACAGCACGAGTACAGCCGCAATACCGTTCGTCCACTGAAAGCCCATCCCCAGCAAAGGCGAAACGACTGCACATAGAATCATAATCGTACGGGGATTGCCGATCCGGTCATTAATAATCCCCATCACCGGCTGAGCCACTACGCTAACCATTGCCCATAGCGATAAAATCAGACCAACCTTCGTTGATGTGTATCCCTGTTCACTGAAGTATAGGCTCGTATAAGGAATCAGTACCGAAACCGCACAATACCAAACAAAATAATAAACTGCTAAAATTCTCACCGGCTCTTCTCCTCAGGCGCATGCCTATGTTGGCGCAAGACACTTCTTATCACTCAATTACTCTGTTGTTCTGTTGTTCTGTTGTTCTGTTGTTCTGTCACTCTGTCATTCAATTACTCTGTTGTTCTATCACTTTGTTGTTCTATTGTATTTCAATATCACTCTATTGTATTTCAGTATCATTCTACTATACTTCAACGCTGCTCTATTATTCTGCTGACTCATCCTCCACAATTTCGGCCGGCCAGCCAAGCTGCCTGCACATTTCAGCTGCCCGGCGCAGGTCGCGGCGTGCCTCAATGCGCGTTAACCCAAGTCGCGCAGCCGTCTCTGCCGCCCAGCGGAAAATATAAACCAGCGTATCCGCTTGCGCTTCCTTCGCCGCATAATCCAGCAGCACGAGCGTATCGCCTCTCACGCCCATACGCACGTAGCTCCAGTGCGTTCCTTCGAAGCTGCGCAAGCCGAACAGCTCACGGTCCTCCGTTGCGCCATGCGCTTGAAGCTGCTGCTGCAGGTAAGCCATCCATTCTTCACGATTGCTCGCATGCTGCTCGTATTGCGTAAGACTCCACTCCAGCGTCTGGTCGGCAAGCTCAGCAAGCTGCTCCTCGCTTTCCAGATAAGACCAGTGTTCGGTCGGATGATCTAGCTCCGCAGGAACTTCAATGGAGATGTTCCAGCTTCTGTAGTTCGCTTTTACGCCAATTGATTCCAATATAGCAGGAACTCCAACGCCCTCAAGCCCTTTCTGCTTGGCCAATCGGATTAATGACCGCAAGCCTTCAGGCGAACCGATCGCAATGTCATTGCTGTGCATGACGACAATCGCGCCTTTTTCGAGCTTAGGCTCAACTTTAGCGAAAATATTTTCCGCTGGAATGCCGGCCCAGTCACCGGAGTCAATGCCTTCAATATCTATATAATTACGCTCGGCAAGCCAGTCGAGATTTTCTTCCCGGAATGAACAATACGGAAACCGCATGAAAGTCGGACACGGAAGTCCGGTTGCATCTTGATAAGCCAGCTCGGTCAGCTTCAACTGCTCCAAAAATACAGGCTTCGGCACCTGTGCCATTCTGCGGTGATGATAAGTATGAGGAGCGAGCACATGGCCGCGGGAGAGTATCAATCGGGCGCGATCCGGATGGCGGTCCATCCACTCGCCGGTGAAGAAGAATGTGCCTACTGCGCCTTCCTCGTCCAATACGTCCAGCCAAGCTTCAATCGGAAGACGGGAAGGCCCGTCATCAAATGTAAATGCGCAAATATTTTCATTCTCATTGCCATTCCAAACTGCTTTAATCGTCATGCTGCAGCCCCATTTCCGTTTTGAGATAACAAGTATTATAAAGAGAAAACGCATACAACTCTACTACTGTTCTCCCCTTCTATAATACAATCTTACTAATCTATCCGATTTTTGGGACAAAATCCGGCTTTGCTGCCAGACAAACCGTTCACAAATGGACATTTCCAATAAAAAAAACGTCCAGATCCGACATAGCAATCCAATTTGTTATTGACTATAATGGGTGATAATGATTATCATTTTAAAGTAGAGAAGGGGAAACACAACATGCTTAAGGCTTGGAACAAACAATATTTGCTGCTTATTCTGGTGCTTATGGTATCGGTTCTGGCAGCTTGCGGAAACAGCAGCTCGAACTCGAATTCAAATGCGGCCAGCCCGTCACCAACAGCAGAGGCAGCGGCGGAAACTGCACCGCCAGCAGCTGAAGAAGCGGCTACGCGAGTATATAAAGACGGCTTGGGACGCGAGGTTACGATCCCAACTCATCCGAAGAAAATCATCGCGCTGCAATATTTGCCGGAAATGATGGCTTTGGAGACAAAACCAACAGGCGTTGCTTCCCACCTTCTGAACGGTTTCACTTATATGAAAGATCAAATTGCTGACATCCCTGATATCGGTCAAACGAATGAGCCGAATCTGGAGAAAATATTGGAGCTTGAACCCGACCTCATTATTACGGCAGAATGGAGCAAGGATCAGGTTGAAAGCTTGAACAAAATTGCTCCTACTATTGTGCTGACATGGGAAGGCCTGGATGCTGTTGCCCATTTCAAAAATGTAGCGGACGCACTCGGCCAAAGCGACAAAGCGGAAGCTTGGCTGCAAAACTTCAATAAAGAAGCCGAAGAAGCTAGAGCAACACTTGCATCTAAAGTTGAAAAAGGCGAAACGTTCGGCGCTGTCGTAATCGGCGGTTTCGCGAAAGGCCAGCTGCGCGTATATGGTGACGGCAACGTCGGCTATACCTTGTTCAACACGCTGCAGTTCCCGATGACGGATTTTGTGCAAACGGAGTGGAATAAAGGCGATAACGAGTTGGGCATCAACCTTTCGATGGAAAAGCTTCCTGAGTACGCATCTGCAGACCGCCTGTTCGTTGTCCGTTTCGACAATGACAAGGATTTCCTGAAGCAGATCGATGAAAGCTCGCTCTGGCAGAACCTTCCTGCCTACAAAAACAAGAAAATTTACACCGTTGATTCCAGCCTTTGGTTCTCTTATGACGTATTATCGTTCCAAGCTCAGCTTAAAGACGCTGTACGCTTGTTGTCCGAATAGTTTAATCCACAATATTTAACGCAAATACTTGCAGAGAATAGTTCTTCGACAGCCGTCGGGGAACTCTTTTCTGTTTTTAAGCAGGAGGTGACTGCCAATGATCTCATGGATGTATGTATGGAGAGACTCGCTTTGTTTTACATGCGAAGGCATGTCTGGGCAAGTGGAAAAGAAGCCGGAGCGCTACGCCCTCGTCATCGCTGCTGAGGGCGGCGGCTCGCTCTGGATTGACGAGAAGGAGTATACGCTGGCTAGAGGGAGATGCTTCATTATCAAGCCGGGAGCAGCTATGCGTATTGCCAACCGTTCGGATGACCAGACCTTTGTCCATATCATTGAATTCGACATATTGCCGACCCGTACAGACGCTGGCGGTCCAAGCAGCCTCGCTCCTGACAGCTTGCCCGAAGGAGCTATTCAGCCGCGTCCTTCCTCTCGTATCCTTCAGCTGGCGCAAACGCTTTATGACCATCGCAAAAGAAACAACGAGCTGGAGGAATACGAGAATCATCTCTGGTTCCAAGAGCTGATTTTCAAATTAATGAAAGCAGCAGACGAGAACAAAGAGCTGCAGGCGATACAGGCTGTAGAGCAAGCTATCCAGCAGATGCGGGATTCGCTGAATGATGATTTTACGCTGGGGCAGCTAGCGGAGAAGGCGGGCTTGTCGCCGCGCCATTTTTCGCGTATTTTCCGATCGCTAACGAATAAGAGTCCCATCGACTACCTCATCGAGCAGCGAATGAGCAAAGCGAAGCAGCTGCTTCTGGACTCCAAGGATACGATTCACGAAATCGCCAGCACTATCGGCTTCCGTGATCCGTTCCATTTCAGCCGCAGCTTCAAACAGCATACGGGCGTATCTCCCCGGCTCTATGTGCACATGCGCAAGCAGCCGCCGCGAGTCGCTTCCCTGCAGTTTCTGGGCGAGATGCTCGCCCTCGGCATAAAACCTGTAGGAGCACCCAGCCAGTTGCTCACCAGCCGATATTACCAGACACAGGTTGAGGGAATCCAGATCGTTGGCAGCACCGTCGTAACCCCTCACCTAGAGAAACTGAATGAGTTGAAGCCTGATGTCATCGTAACCTTTGACGGCTATCACTACTCCGAATATTCGAAAATCGCGCCTACACTGGACGTATCTTGGTCGCTCCCGTTCTTTGAGCGCTTTCGCTACATTGCACAGTGGATTGGCCGCACCGACGAAGCCGAGCAATGGATGGACCGTTACCGGATTGTCGCGGAGCAATCCAAGGAACTTATCTCCCATTCCGGCCACGAGAAGGAAACGGTATCCTTCTTCTGGCTGCGCGGACTGCCCCAGCAAGTTGAAGTGTATTATGACGTCGGCGTCTTGTACCGGGATTTGGCTTGCCAGGCACCACCCGCTATTGCCGCCGGACAAGCCCGTGAAGGGCATCCGTTCAAAGAACGCATTGACGCGTCGGAACTGCCCTTGTACGCTGGCGATCATATGTTTGTCGTTGTATCGTCCGATCCGGAATCAGAAGCCAAATTTCGGGAGCTTCAAAGCACCCCGATGTGGCAAGAGCTTCCTGCTGTCAGGAACAAACTCTGCTACAGATTGAATGAGGATTGGCTGCGCGAAGATCCTGTCTCCATGATGGGACAGCTGGTTGATGCAGCAAACACGATTCGCCGTTCAGCCTCGCTATAAAAGGGAAAAAGAGGTATCCCGGTTCATCGGAGATACCTCTTTCCTTTTTCAGCGTCTGCCTGTCGGCTGCGCTAAGCTCCAGCGCCCGCGCTCTCCAGCATCGCGCATGCCTGCTCCTCCCTTTCCGCAGCCGTCATGCGGGGACAAGTATAGCATTTTACGCCATTCTCCCGGCGGTCGTACATGCAGCAGGACGATTGGATCTGCCACTTTTCCTCCGGATTTAGCGGATTCTCCGTATAGCGCGGCTGATGCACAAACGGATTGCGTCTGCGCTTGAACCATTCCGGCTCTATCTGTTCAGCCAGTGTCCGGCTGTCCTCCTCAAACTTGCGCAGCACATCTGCTCGTGGTTCATGTTCACTCAGAAACTCTTTCAACAGCGTCAGTTGGCCGCCGAATTGCTGCCATATCGCCTCTGCCTTCAAGCCTGCTCCAGCAGCTATCGCTTCAACCGATGGCGTAATAAATTCCCCAAAGAAGGATTGCCAGTGCGCGATCCAGAACGCTTCACGCTGCTCCAGTGACGAAGGGATCGGAGCAGAACGCAGCTCCTTGATTTTGTAGCCCAAGTGCGTGTGATCGCCATGCCTTTCTATCTGATAAATCAGATTGTCCGCCGACAAGTCGATAAGCCGGTCATACTGGGCAGCAAACAACAATTGAATATTGCCAAGCTTGCATAGCGAGGTTCCGATGAAAGATCCGGGAAGCGCGTTCGATATCGCTTGAACCGTTTGTCCGCTTGTGTGCAGTGCCGCCAGCAAATCTTCCGGGTTCATAAAGCGGGCCGCCGGAAGCTCATAGATCGGACTATCCGCACCTTCCGGAGAGATATGATAATACCTTTTGACAACTGTAAAATCGAATTCCGTATCCACAAGAGCTCCCCCGTCCTAATGCCGTTTCTGTTAGATCCTATGGATCAAGCAAGACCAGCCTCTACGGCCTGTATCCGGCTTCTCGTTTATCCTTTGTCCAAGCTATTGACGCAGGGGCAGCCCGAGAATAACTCGTGTGCCCTTGCCCAGCTCGCTTTCAAACTTCAAAAAGCCTTTATGATGCTCCATTATATTGAGACACATCATGAGACCAAGCCCCGTCCCCTTCTCCTTGGTGGAATAGAACGGCTCCGTCAGCTTCGCAAGCTGGGCGGGCGTCATGCCCTCCCCTTGATCAATCACCTCAACTTGAATTCCGTCCCCGTTAGACTGAACGGCCCGGACCGTAATTTGTCCGCCGTGATCCATCGCTTCAATCGCATTTTTCACCACATTAATAAATACCTGCTTAATCTGATTGTCATCGCATTCAATAACAGGGTTGTCAACAATCTCCGTCACGATCTCGATGCTCTTCATGACAGCCTGCGTCTGCAGCAGCGCGATAGCGTATTCAATAATGGCACTGACTTCGGTTTTAATAATGCGGTCATTATGAGGCTTAGCGACGCCGAGCATTTCATTCAGAATAAGCTCAATCCGGTTGAATTCATCATTCATAATCTCAAAATAATGCTTGCTCTCGATATTCGCCTTCAGCTCGATCAGCTTGGTGAAGCCTTTGAGTGACGTGAGCGGATTGCGTATCTCGTGTGCAACGCCTGCGGCTAATTGGCCAATCATCGACAACGCTTCCGAGCGATTTAACGAGGATTGGGCTGATCTTAGCTGGCTAATATCTTTAATTACAACACCGTATGTAGTTATTGTCTTCGTTAGAGGTGTTACAGACACCAGAATAGGCAGCTTCCTCCCATCCCGGGTCACCCCTTCCATTTCAAAATTACGGACTACACTTGCTCTCATAAATTGCTCGATCAGCTTTATTTTCATTTCTTCCGTCACGATCGGAATATTGTAATAAGGCGCGCCCTGGAGTTCCTCAAAGCTATAGCCGAAAATCGCCTCGACAGATTTATTCATTTTGAGCAGACAGCCGCTTTCATCGAAAAAAGCAATGCCGTCTGAATTGTTCTGAATGAAAATGTCCAGCTCTTCCTGATTGGCGATAAGCCGCTCCTGATCCTGCTTCTGGGCAGTGCGATCAGCCACGACAATAATCCAGCTGTCTACGTGGTTTCGATCATTGTAAAAAGGAGTTACCGACAGCATAACGTTTAGCGTTTTGCCGGATTTCGTCTTGCGGACACACTCAATAGCCGACAGCGCTTCACCGCGCATCACCATTTCATGCAAGGACAACAAATTGCGCAATTCTTCCTCCGGAAGGAATTCGCAATGGATAGCCGACTTTCCCTCAACCTCCTGCTTGCTGTACCCCAGCATCTTTACGAAGGCCGGATTCACACGTGTAATAACACCTGCAATGTCCAGTACCAGGATCGCGTCAAAATTGTTGTCGATAAAAGAGTACAATCTCCGCCGCGCGGATCGCGCAGATCGGAACAAGAAATACATAACCGTCAAACAGGCAAGAAGTCCCGACGCATACATCCAAAACAAGTTAAAATCCCACCCCGTCTTTAGGATATAACTCCCTTTAACCGGCCAGCAGTAAACCATATTGTATGTCAATTTCTACATATTCCGTTCGATTCCTTCTGCCTCGCGTCTTTTGCACTATATTTAATGAGTACGGGCAATTTTAAATGCGTGGTTCGGTAAAAAAACCGCAAGGAGATGGCTCTCGATGCGGTTAGTTGGCGGGCTATTCTTCAATCGGGGACGGCCCTGCGTCGAGCAAGATTATTTCCGTATGCGCGATTTCCCTTCCGTTGACCAGAAGGACAATCCGATGCAGGCCGGGATAATGGCGTCTCGTTGTCAAATCCGCCCATTTATGCGTCCGGGTGCCCGTAAGCCGGGACCCGCCGGGTACCGTTTTGTCCGACCACAGAAACAGCTTGCGCGATGTCTTGCCCTTCGATTTAACGAAATCGATGCCGTATTCGACGCGAATACGAACCGGTTCGCCGTCGCGGATCTGAAGCACATAAGCCAGCTCGCCGCTTTCGCCGATGCGGATTTTTGCCGGGTCAGCGAGAAGATTCGCCTGCACGGCAAGCGAAGACTCCTCCGAGGCTTCGGAATAACCAAACAGCGCCAGCGCCTCAGGGATAGCCTTCCGGACCAGCGTCCGGCAGCCGTGGCGAATAATCCAATCGGTATGAGGATCATTGCCTTGCCAGCGCCGGGCGGTCTCCAGCACGAGCTCAGGATGGTCCTTGGCAATATCATTCAAATTATTCGCTACGCTCTTCCTTACATAAAGCGAAGGATCAGCCTTCAACCGCTCCAGTATCGGCATAATCGGAGACGGGTCCTTCTTAAAGAGCGGGAGTGCCTGTCCCCACGGCAAGCGGGGACGGCAGCCTTCGCTCGCTAGACGTCTGACATGCTCGTTCGGATGCTCCGACCAGATGGCCATCTGCTGCATCCCTTTCTCCGGATTGCGAATAAGGAACCATCTGATCGCAAATTCAGCGGAGGAGCTTTGCGTAAATTTCTCCAAGGCATTCATCGACAGCTCCCAGTGCTCGTCCGCTCCGCCATATACCTCTACAAAATCAGGGAAAAACAAATACGGAAAGCCGGTGCATGTGCCGTACAGCTTCAACAACACGTTCAGTGCATCCTCATACTGTTCCGGCAAATATTGCCCCAGTACGGTAGAAATCCGCCTCGTCCGCCCTTTCAGCTCCAGGCCGTCCCAGCTCTCGTCCATCACTTTGCTGACAAAACCCGTTGAATCAAATGAAGGATGTACACGTTTAACCTTATCGCCGAAGCCTTCTAGAAAGGCCTGATTATATAAATCCTTTAAAGGTTCCGCCATTATGAATCTCCTCTTTCTAACTAGACTCTGCTGCTAAAGTTAAGTATACAACAAACCCCGGCCGTCTTGCGGCCGGGGTTGCAGCATTTTCTACTTTGCTTCTAGTCTTCGAAGGAGGTCACAGCGATGCTGGCGATGCGCAGCTCGCCGTTGCCGCCGGTAAGCTTAACACTATTGACGGCACCTGCTTTGAAAGGAACCGTAAGGTTGGTAATGCCTGTATAATCGGACAGGCTTCCTGTCGACAAAGCATTCAGCAAGGAGAAATCTTCACCGTTAACCGTCAGATTGATTTTCGCCAGACGCTCTTCCGTTGCATAGCGGATTTCGATCGAGGTTCTTCCGCCGCCTAAGCCGTCCAATTGATCAAATTGGCAGTACGCGCCTTCTCCGTTCAAAGACCCGATCACGGCATTGCCCTGATCGTCAGACAGAAGGGCAGCGCCCCCGTGTACAGAAGCTTGGTCCGCTGCATAAACGATTTGGTTCGGATTAGCCGCTGGGCTTGTTCCTACCGGCTTAATTCCGCCCTCTCTCGTCTGTACAACAGTCTGAATTGTACCGTCTTCATTGAAATGCAAGTAGTCGATGCACACGCTTCTGAGGTTGCCTTGGTCGGAAATGTCCTGATTATGATAGAACAAATACCATTGCCCTTTGAACTCAGCGACAGAGCCGTGGGAAGTCGAACAGCCTGTCGGCTCCAGGAACACGCCTTTATACGTCCAAGGGCCAAGCGGATTGTCACTGATCGCATAGCGCATCTGGTTTAGACCGTCCAGGTTATCTGAATACGTCAAATAGTAAATCCCGTTTCTTTTGAATACCCAAGTCGCTTCGTGGAAGTCTTCCAAGCCTTCCATTTCAATGGCATCATGCTTCATCGACATCATATCGTCGTTCAGCTCGCCGCCCGCGCATTTGCTGCCGCCGCCATAATACATATAAGCGCGGTTGTCGTCGTCAACGAAAACGCACGGATCGATCATTGCAAAGCCGCCAAGTCCTGTAATATAGCCTTGATCGGTAAATTCGCTTGCAGGCTTCTTGCTTGTCGCCACCCCGATTTTCCAAGTGTCATTCCAGTCGGAGCCGCTTGGATGCGGGTAGTAGAAATAATATGTGCCATTCCGGTAAGCTGCGTCAGGCGCCCACATAAAGCCGCCCTCCGGCCGGCCCCAGGATACATCGTCGGAGCGCAAAATTTCACCTTCGTCTACCCAATTGACCATATCCTCAGAAGAGAATACATGGTAGCGGTCCATTAGATCGCAGCCTCTAGCCGGATCCATGTCATGAGAGGCATATATATAGACCTTTCCATCCTCCCATACGTGGGCGGAAGGGTCAGCTGTAAAAATCGAAGTAATAATCGGGTTTTTCATATTATTATAAACCTCCAATAGCAATTCATTTTCGGACGGATGCGTCCGGTCAGTTTAGCATAACCGGAATGTTGGACAATAACTATGAGGCGATATTAACGTATGCAGGCGATCTTTATCGCATTCGGGGGACAAACAACAAAAAACCGGCCTATTGAGGCCGGGTAGTTAGTGATGATGGATTTCGCAGCGAGCTGATGAGCAGAATCAGCCTGGAAATACCGAAGGCTAGAAGCATGATCGAAGCGATTAGCAGCAAATGACTGATGCCGGGCATAAAGGCCAGCGCAATTTCCCATGTCACCTGGAGCAGATTAGGCGCTGCAAAGAGCAGGAACAGAGGGAGTGCCAGATGCAGAATACCTATGGATAGCGAGTGTACAATAATCGAACGCCGCTCTGGCCGGACGTCTCGTCTCCAGCGCACTGTAACATAAATAGAACGAAGAACAAACAAGAACACCAGCAATGAAATGACCCGGACCAGCCAGTCGCTGCCGCTTTCGGACGGAATGGACGGCGGCTCTTCTCCTTTAAGAATATTGCGGATCCCCTCCGTTATGACGCCTACGGATGACCCGTTTTTATTCAGCAGCAATACGATACCGGTGTCACCTTCAATCAGCATGTTGGAGCTGAAGTTTTCCACGCCTCCATCATGCGTAATGATATGGCCGACAGCAATCCAGCCCATTCCGTAAGTTGCTCCCTTCCCCATCGGAGCGCCATCCTGCCCATGCATGAGAAGCGCGCTTGCTTCCGATACGACCCGCTTCTCGTTATAAACGCCATTATTCATTTGTGCAATTAAATAATGCGCCATATCCTCAGCGCTGGACATGATGTAGCCAGATGGCACATCAACCGGCCGCTCCGGGGGGTTAGCCGTCCTCACCCATCCAAAAACCGACTGATGCCCCTGCGACAAGCCATTTTGCTCGGCCAATGCTCTTGAAGTAAAGCTATGCTCCATACTTAACGGTGTGAAAATATGCTTCTGTACATATTCGCCATAGGTTTGCCCCGATACGGCCTGAATGAGTGCTCCCAGTACATTATAGTTGGTATTTGAATATTCGAATTTAGCACTGTCCGCTCCTCTGAGCTTCATGTCTTTCAATGTGGCTGGGTATTGCTTGAGCGACAAGTCTGAGCTGTGCAGCTTCAGCCCGGCGATTGCCGGAATGCCGCTCGTCTGGTTCAGCAGCTGGCGGACGGTAACAGCCGCAGCGCCTTGGGCATTAGCTGCCGTAAACTCCGGCAAATACGTTTGCACAGGCGCATCCAGGTCAATTTTACCTTCATCGGCCAGCTGCATAACCGCCAGCCCCGTGAACGATTTGCTCGTCGACCCCAGAATAAACGGCGTCTGAGGCGTAACTGCCTTCCCGTTTGCATTCGTCTTGCCGTAGCCCTTCGTGTAAATCTCTCCGTCCTTGCTAACAATTCCGATAGCTGCTCCCGGTATATGAAGTCTGTCAATCGCCGTCTCCATGAAACGGTCGATTTTCTCGCTGTCCTGTTGCTCCAACAAAGCCGCAGTCGAATGATCCGGGAGTGTCGGGCTAGCCAGGGCCAATGTTGTATATTCAGAGTTTGTTTGACCTGCGAGCGCCATTGCTGCACGCTCCGGTACGAGGCCATAACTGACAAATCCTGCGGCAATCGTGCATAACAATACCGACATGCAAAATGCTTGCCTCGTCTTTGATCTCATCATCATCATTATGGATTCACCTGTTTCCTTATCATTCACCTGACTCTCATTATAAAGCGTATAAATGAGGGGGAAAACGGCCGCGGGGTTGAGGAGAACACTAGACCTTGGTCGGGTAGATGCTATGCATGGCGCGAAGAACATAACGGGAGATAGTTTAGAGCGGTCTTCTTTTACCCATGCTGGCTAATGAGGTGAACTTAGAATGACAATAATCATCGGTATCCTGTTAGCCGTGGCGTCCTTCGCAGCAGGGTGGATCGGATACCTCAGCGCAATAGCCCGCATGGTGCTAGGCGTTCTGGCTTCCATCGCGCTATTCCTTGCTTCTACTGTAATTGGAGCAGCGGCAACCCGCACGATCATGGATGATACAATCTTCATGACAGAGATTCATTCCGTGCTGCAATCCGCCACATTTTTAATAAGCGTCGCATATTTAATGGTGTACGGGCTATCCCGAATCGCCCTTCAAGCCGTTCGGCCGAACGCAGGCCGCTAGCCAGGCACATACAGACTACTTGTGGCAACATTAAATGCTGTATTGCATTGCACCACTACATCGTCGGTGGAACCATTTTGGCTGTATAGTAACAATTGAACCCGATTTAACACCATATAACACTCTTCCGCAGTAGTTGTGGTAACATCCAAAGGTGACAAAATGCAAAAGTACAGTTTGTTTCCCCAAAAATAGCCCAAAACCGCCATCAAAATGCAAAAGTGCAGTTGGATTTGGCCAAATCGGCCTTTTTGGACTAAAAACGGCTTCTCAAAATGCACTTTTGCATTTTGAGCCCGTTTTACAGCGATTTCTCCAGTTTCAAAATGTACTTTTACATTTTGAAGCTGGCGAAGCGGGATGAGAAGAGATTTTCAACTATCCACCAACAAGTCGGAAGGTTAGCTATCTGTTTTGAACAACAGCAGGCAGAATGCAGAAGGCCCGCCAACTATGCGGCCGACCACCGCCATGCTGCAGAAGCTGGAAACATATACCTATCTCAGCTTACAGCCATTTCCGCCTGTTAACCGAGCTAACGCCCACTCACGCGTAACGGTCCACTGCTAGCATTCCCAGGCCATCTTCGCCCACCATTAGGCGTAGCTTCTTCTTGGCGCGATGCAGCTTGGATTTGACCGCACTGACTGTTGTATTCTGATACGCCGCGAGCTGCTCATAAGTAAAGCCTTGCTCATAAACGAGCAGCAGCGATTGCCTATATTGCGGCTCCAGCGTGTAGAGCAGCTCATGCAGCGCACTTTTTTCAGCTAAGCTATCCGTCTCATCCTCAACAACGCCTATGCTTTCGATCAGATCATCCAGTATTTCATTGCGGACCGCTCTTCTCCGGTAGTAGTCGATCGCTTTGTTTCTTGATATCGTTTTGATCCAGGCGGCTTTATTCTTCTGCTGACGGATCGTATGCAGGTGGCTGTATACATTGATGAACGTTTCCTGAACGACATCCTGAGCCATGTAGGCGTCATTGAGCACCTTGTAGGCGGTATAGTAAACGAGACTATAATATTGATGGTAGATACGATTAAACGCTTCTTCCTGATCACGCTCCAGCACCATCATTCCACTCCTTCAAAATATTGCTTCAGTCCGTCCACAATAGCCTGAGCCGCCTTGATCTGCCCTTTTTCACTCAGCAGCACCGCTTCCTCCGCTCCATTGGTTAAGTAACCTGTCTCTACCAGAACAGCCGGCATCTCGCTGAGAGACAGCACCTTCAAATGATTTTCCCGTACCCCCCTGTCCTCGAAGCCCATCGCTTCCACAACCTTCTGGTGAATAGCCATCGCTAGCGGTATACCGTTCTCATAGCGGTAGTAGGTTTCCGTCCCTGAAATATTTCCGCTTTCGTAGGAATTTCCATGAATCGAGAGCATTACATCCGCCTTCCATTCATTAGCCATCGCCGCCCGTTCGTCCAGTTCCACAAAGGTATCGTCGCTTCGGGTCATCCGGGGATCAAACTGCGGATCCTTGAGCAGCAATTCATATACTTTTTGCGCGATGGCAAGGTTGCTGTGCTTCTCTTCAATGCCGCTCCGGCCCTGTGCGCCAGGGTCCTTGCCTCCATGTCCAGCGTCGATCATAATTCGATAACCATTATTGGATGAGGTCAGACGAATATTTCCCTTTTCCTCCGCACTGCTGGACAAAGCCTTAGTCATCATTCTAGAGTCTTTCGTGTAGTGGCCTACCAGAAAAATAACCGTTCCTATTATAACGACTAGAAATAGCGGCAGTACCGCCATATTCGCTAGTTTTCTTGTTTTGTAACGCCGGTTCATGATCATCCTCCTTGAAGTAGAATCAATATTAACTACCTCTTAGTTATAACGTCCGGACATCACAACCACGTCTACAACTTGTCACCAATTTGTCTCTAAAACTAGCAAACAGGATTTACAAGAATCGCCCGCATAAAAAATAACGGTCGAACCGTCTACGCCGGCCCAACCGTTATTTTCAATAGCGTACACGCACCCCGTCGATAACGGGCTCGCTGCTGCTGACAATTACATTCTGCTGATCGAACAGCCCTCCGCTGACGGCTGTCGTTGTCTCATTGGCATCGGCAATTTCAATGGGCGTCCGCTTCACATAATAGGCATTGCCCAGCGGACCCTGATGTTCTTCGACTGTGTACACATAAGCACCATCGACGTCCTTGTGGACAGCATCATTCGGTACCAGAATAGCTGCTTCGCTCTTCACTTTGGAGAGGTTCAGCAAGGCACGCTCGCCGCCCTTCACCCCTTTGCCCTCGACACCTAACGTAACCACCGTGGTCGAGCCCACTCCTTGTCCCAGCCCTCCAGTACCCCCACCTGCAAGCTCACCAGTATTGCCGCCTGCCGAATCGGATTTCATCCCGGTAATTTTGCCTTCCATGATTCGCCCTTCATCACCAGTCAGCTGCAATTCCAGCTTATCTCCCTCGCTCAACAATTCGGCAATCGTCGAAGGAATCTGCATCTCTACTCGAAAACCCTTAGCCGCATTCGTCAATTTGATATCGGGAACGACAGAAGACCCCAAGCCTTCCGTCGCCCCAATTTCTGCTACGACCCCGTCAAAAGGCGCAACCAGCTGCCGATTCTCCGCCCTGCCTGCTTGCTGAAGCTGTATGCGCTGCTTCTGATCGGCGATATCCAGCTTAGCCGTTTCAATCGCCAGTTTGGCGCTTAGCTTGGCGGATTCATCGCCGTCCGTAACGGCCTGAATATAGCTATGCTCCAGCCCTTCCATCGACAGCTGCAGCTTCTTCAAAGCCGACTGAGCTTCGGCAAGCTGCTGCTTCGCCTCGGAATCGTCGTATTGTACGAGCGCCTGCCCTTTGCTGACCCGATCCCCCTGCTTCACAAGCACCTGAGCAACCTTCCAGCCTGCCGGATTTACAAGTTCCCTGATCTCGGCCGGAACAATTGTCCCCGAGCCTTTAAAAGCATGGGCAAGCTCGCCCTTCTTCGTCTGAGCCGTATAAACCTTGGGCATCGTGAGCGCCTGCAGCGTATTGCCTGTCAATGTCAACACGATGAGCAGCCCAAAAAACAGGGCGGCGATCAGGCGAATCCTTCGTTTCCGCGATCGTGCTGCCGTCTCATCCAAATCCACTATCATCACTCCTGTACTATCCTTTAATGCCCGACAGCTGCACGCCCTCGATAAAATAAGATTCCGCATACAGGAACAGCAGTACCATCGGCGTCATGTAAAGCGCTGAGGCAGCGAAACCAATGCCTCGTGCTTCCTTGTCGATATAAGCGAGGTACAGCGACAACGGCTGCATGGCGGCATCCTGCAAAAAAATAAGCGGCTGCTCGATCATATTCCAGTAATCGACGAAGAGCAGCACCGCCAATGCAGCGAGCCCTGGCTTGGCAAGCGGCAATATAATACGTGTAAAAATTGTCCAAGACCCCGCACCGTCGATCTTCGCCGCTTCGGTGTAAGCAAACGGAATATGGGCCATAAACTGCCGCAGCATAAACACGCCAAACGCCCCGAAAATACCCGGAAGAATGATAGCCGCAGCGCTGTTCATCAAGCCAAGCTTATCAACGACCATGTAGTTCGGAACGAGCGTCACTTGAAAGGGCATCAGCATCGTCATCAGATAGAGCAGGAATAGCTTGTCCCTTCCGAAAAACCGCAGCTTCGCAAAAGCATAGGCGGCAAGAGCAGCGACGGCAGTCTGTCCGGCAATAATCGGCACAACCAGCGCCACGGAGTTCCAGAACATCCGCAGAAACTTCGGAGCCAGCACAAGAACGTGCAAGTATTGCTCCAGTGACAGCCAATCAGGTAAAACCTTCAAATTCACAAAAGCATCCTTGCCGCCCGCCGCAGCGTCCGTCATCTGTCCGATCAGGTCATAATTCAATCCAATCTCCTGCTCCGTCATCAGCGAGTTCGTAAACGTAAGCACGATGGGCACCAGCATAATCGCGGCCAACACCCCAAGCCCAACCGTCAGAAGCAGCTTGGATATCCATCCCGGCCTCTTCATATCCGATTCTCCTTCCCGTCACTCCATATTGTCACGGAACCGGCGCTCCGCCCGCAGCAGCCCCGTCACGAAGAGAACAATGCAGCCAACCATCAGCGCAGCGGCTGCCGTCAGCTTCTGAATATCGAGTGAAAAAAACATATTGTTCATATAGTGCTGAAGCATATAAATGCGGTCATACGGATAATCGCCGGCCAGCAAATACGTCTCCCTGAATACTTTGAAGGAATTAATAATGGAAATCAGGACGACGAAAAACATCGTAGGCGTCAAATAGACGAGCGTAATATGAACCAGCTGGCGCAATCGGCCAGCCCGATCCTTGCCGTCTCGTAATAGTCCTGCGGAATCGATTGAAGTCCGGCCAGAAACAGAATCATGTTATAGCCGATGTTCTTCCATAGATACATGACGACCAGAATGCCCATCGACCAGTCCGACTGCAGCCAGTCGACCCGCTCCTTGCCCCAGTGATGCAGCCAAAGATTAAGCGTGCCGTTCCAGTCAGCGAATATTTGCCAGATCAAGACGATGGAAGCGACCGGCACAACCAATGGCATAATAAAAGCCGTTCGCAGCCCATTGCGGAAAAACATCGGCCGGTTCAGCAGCAATGCCAGCGACAGCGACGCCGCAATCAACAACGGAACGCTGATCCCGGTAAACAGCATCGTATTCGCCGCCGCCTTGCGGAAGGAGCCGCTAGCGAGCAGCTCCTTGTAATTGTCAAAGCCGACAAAAGAGCCGCCTAGCGTACGATCCGTGAACGATTCATAGACCCCCATAAGAAACGGGATAATGTAAAAGATTGCAAACCCGATCAAGCTCGGCGCCAGAAAGAGCAGCGCCAGCATGCCCTCCCTGCCGAGCCAGCGCTGCAGCCGGTTTCTACTCATTGATATAAGTCGTCACTTTGTTCTGAATGAGCTTCGCCACAGCCTCCGCTGTTTTTTGCCCGCTGAAGAACGCCAATGACTCGTTATAGATGATCTCTTCGACTTTGCTCGATTGATACGCGACCTGATGAATGGCCCCATTGACATAACCCGTCAGCTGCTGAATTTTCGCATCGTCTACCGGAACGGAGGCCCCGTGCAGCGGCCCGTCCTCATGCCCCTTGACTGAGCCCATCTTCTTCAATTCCTCCAGCTGGTTGGCATAAGCCTTCTTATTGATTGGGAAGCCAGCGGACAATGGGGATGATGCAATCTCCTCCGACATCATAAATTTAACGAAATCCCAAGCCTCCTGCTTCACCTTCGAGTTGGCATTTAGCCCGATCGTACGATAAGAGCGGAAGTAGCCTCCGGGAGACGTATCCTTCGTGTGCGGCTTAGCGTACAGGTTCATGTTTTTAGCAAGATAACCCTTTAATGTAGTCAAATAATCGCCGGGTGAATTAATTTGGGTCGGGAAGAAGTAAGGGCGTTCTTGCCCGATCACGCCGTCATCGGCCATCGTTTTCACTTGCTTCATCAGATCCGTGAAGGCAGCCGTCTCAAAGCTCGCTTTGCCTTTCTTCACATCGATGTAGGTCGCGTAGTTATCCGTTACCATCATGGTCAAAATACTGCCAGGCATGCTGGCGATCACATTCGGATAATCGCCGTCCTTGACCAGCTTCTTGGAGATTTGCGCAAAATCATCCCATGACCATGACTTGTCGTCGATCTGTACACCAGCCTTCGCTATTGCGTCCACATCCCCCGCAAAGCCCATCAGGAAGAAGGATAATGGCATGCCGTAAAGACCGTCTCCGATCCCCGCATTATCCAAAATATTTGTGAAATAGTCGGCTTTATTGAAGCCCTTATCCTGCTCCATCATCGTATTGAAATCGGCTAGCAGCCCGCGTTTTACGTAATCCTCAATAGGCAGCTTGTCCATTTCCAGCAAATCCGGCCCTTTGCCTGCCAGCATCGCTGTATTGGTCGTAGTAGCGAACTTCTCCAGATCCGCTTCCACATGCGCGTTGTCCGTATCGATGTGCTGCAGCTTGATCTCGATATTCGGATGCAGCGCTTCATACTTTTTCTTCGCTTCCTCGAACCTGTCATCTGGCCAAAAAGTTGAGAAGACGATCGTCTTCTTCCCCTTGTCCGTCGTTGCCGTCCCTTCCTCCTGATCGCCATTGCCCGGTTTGCCCGCCGGGTCACCAGAGCCGCTGGATACGCTGCCGCTCCCGCTTCCATTTCCGGAAGAGCCTTCTGTATGATTGCCCGATCCATTCGCAGCGCTGCAAGCAGCAAGCGTGAAAACAAGAAGCAGGCCGGTTAGTATGATCATCATCTTTTTCATCCCTATATCCCCTTTCTGTCTGATCGCGTCCATGCGGATTCGACTTCTTTACTTTAGGGGAATGATGTCATGAAAGAATCTTGGAGTTGTAAACAAGTTGTCACCAAACACCAAAAAACATCTTCCGCTGCCGGAAGATGTCCTAGTGTCGTCTATCGCTGAAATGTGGCGATAATCGATTGCAGATTATAGCTGTCATACAGCTCCACTTTAGGAGCAGCAGGCTGTGCGGCACTTACCCCGTCATAGGGCTTCCGTCCTTGAATGAGCAGCGCGCCGTTGTCAGGACTCCAAGCCATCTGAGAAGCAACGAAGCCGCGATAAACCGATTTCTTATTCAACAGATTGTTGCCTTGCAGCTTCGCCACATCGACCGTCGCTTCCTCCGTCGTATAGGCAATGTATTGCCGGTCCTTAGACAGTGCAAAGCTGCCAGCTTGATCCAGCAGCACCGATACGCCGGCATTGCGCCGGTCATATGTAAACAAAGTGCCGTCCGTGCCGACAAAAGCAATCCGGTCCTTATCGAGCCAATCGACCTGAAGGTTATCGTTCAGTGTATGCTCGTATTCACTGACGAACTGGCTGCCCTTCCATCTGCCCAGCACGAAGCTCGTAAGCTTGCCCTTCTCCGCCTTCACGATTAAGGCGCTGCTGCCGTCGTCGGACAGCTTGATGGAATAGAAATAAGCTGTTTTATTCAAATCTGGCATCGTATAGCTTTTCTTCGTCCGGCTCTCTGCATCGTACACATTAATTTCGGTCTCGTCCTGCTCTGACAATGAAAAGTAGGAAAGGAACCTGCTGTTGTCTGACCATGCCAGTGACCTCGGACCTTGTCTTGCCACAGAGTGCACCGTATTGATCACCTGAACCGTGCCGTCAGACAACGTGACCAGAGAAAGTGAAAACTCCCCCGCATCCACATCATTCTTACTATAGCGAAGTCCGGCGAAATACCGGCCGTCCGGCGACAAGCCGGTCAAATCCGTCGTATAGAAATCTAAGTCCAGAAGCTTTTGCGACTTCTCGTATGGCGTGGCATATTGTTCAATCGTCTGATTCCCCTTGTCCCCCCAGTACACCCGGACCAAGGACTCCGGGCTGCTCCAGCGAAACTCGCTCGTGCTTTTCTCATGCATAAAGGGAAGCCGGTACAGCGTACGAATCTCGAAGGCCTCCCCGCCCCGATCCTCAGGCACTTCTTCGGCAGTGTCCGGTATGATGATCGTCTCCGGACGAAGCCTGCTCATGCAGCCGGACAAAATGAGCAGCATGAAGCCCAGACACAAGCCTATACGTATATGCTTAATGTTCATGCCATCTCTCCGCTTTCGTTAAAGGTAGCTCCACGGTAACCGCCGTCTCCCCGTTCTCGCTTCTCATGCCAATACTTCCGCCAATATCATCTACAATAGACTTCGCGATGTTAAGGCCAAGCCCGACGCTGCCCTGCTCCTTCACCCGGTTTTCGCCCAAATAATAGGGTTCGAAAATTTGAGCCAGCCGCTCCGGAGGTATCGTCTCGCTTTCATTAGCAAACACAATTCGGACCGATTGGCGGCCGGCACTCGCCTTTACCGTTATTTCCGAGTGGGCGTGACCATACTTGATCGCATTATCGACCAGATTAATGAACAGCTGCCGGAGCTTGTCCGGCTGTGCGCCAACATACAGCCCGCTCTCCGCCTTAAAATCAATGGTCTTCTTATATCTTTGCGCCTTGAAGGCCATCGCCTCGCACACATCCTTCAGCAAAGGCCCGATTTCGATCCGCCCTTTGTCATCCCAGCTGTCCTGCTCCTTCGAAGCCTCCAGCAGCGAGATGACCATTTCGTGCAGCCGCTGGCTTTCTCCTACGATATGCTTCATTCCTTTGCGGAAAAAATCAGGATCGCTTTCCCCATTCTCTCTGATCATCTCTGCATAGCCCAGAATAGAGGTCAGCGGCGTCTTCAGCTCATGCGTTACATTGTCGTAGAAATGCTTGCTTTGCAGATGCAGCTTCTCCAGCCGGTCGCGGTCCCGCTCAATTTTCCCGATCTGGCTCTTCAGTTGCTCAATCATGTCATTGAAGTTGCTGGCCAGCCGGCCGATTTCGTCATTGCGCCGCATCGTCAGGCGGACATCGAGATTGCCCTTTGTCACTTCATTCGAGACATTGGCGAGCTTCGTCAATGGAATCGATATGTGGCGGGAGAGCAAATAGGAGAACAGGAAGGCTGCTCCGAAAATCGCCAGCGCGATATAAAAAATCGCGTTCAATATTTTCCCCGACTGCTCATACAGTGAGCCGAACGTCTTGGAGTAGCGAAGAATGCCCACCTTCACGCCGTCGATAATGACGGGGTAGGAATAGAGCACAGCTGCTGTTCCGCTGTCGTAAGAAATCGTATAGGCGGTTGAGCCGCGAAGCGCCTGCTTCAGATCATTGTCCGAGGAACCCGCGAACACGGCTGGGTCGGAGGCATAAAGCAAGCTGCCGTCTATGGAATAAGCGCTCACTTCGCTGGAGGTGGCATAGAGCAAATCGCCAATCATTTCCTCCGCGATTTGGCCGAAATACACCTCGTTATTCGTAAAATGATTAATCAGAAATGCCTGACGGACATAGCTGTTGCCCGTTTTTTTCAGCCCGAGCAGATCATCCGTAATAATCTTCTGATTGCTTGTCTGAATGATGCTCGTAACCGTCTGGTTCAGCAGCAGGAAGGAGACTAGAAAAATCAGAAAAAAGCCGACGATAAATTTCGAGCGGATGGAACGCAGCTGAAGAAATCGCATCATCGTTAATCAATATCCTTCTCGAATTTATAACCGATGCCAAATACCGTCGTAATGAAATCGTTGGCATCCAGCTTTTTGCGCAGCCGCTGAATATGATTGTCGACCGTTCGCGTTTCCCCGACATAATCATAGCCCCAGACCAGCTCCAGCAGTTCTTCTCTTGTGAAAATCCGCCCCCGGCTGCTGCATAGCTTCACAAGCAAATCGAACTCCTTGGGCGTCATATCGACCGCATCCCCGGACTTTCTAACGAGACGTTCGCTGCGGATAATCTCAATATTCTTGAAGCGGATCACTTCGTTCTCCGGCTCTTCGCTGCCGCTGCGGTTCGCCTGCGCCATGCGGCGGAGAATCGTGCGAATGCGGGCGATCACCTCGCGCAGATCGAACGGCTTCGTAATATAATCGTCGGCGCCAAACTCTAAGCCGAGTATTTTATCCGTAATATCGGATTTCGCTGTAATCATGAGAATAGGGATGTTGTAGCTGGCAGTCACTTTCTTGCACACCTCAAGGCCGCTTTGGTCGGGAAGCATCCAGTCGAGCAGCAGGAAATCGGGACGGAACCGTTCCATTTCCCGCAGGCCGTCCGCTCCGCTCGCCGCCGTCTGCGTCAGATAGCCTTCCTTGGTTAAGCCGTATGCAAGAAGATCGGCAATCGCTTCCTCATCTTCGATTATAAGAATTTTAGTCTTCTCCATCTTGGTCCCCGATCTTATCCTGACAATTTATTGGTATACAGCAACATCATAGCATGACCGCTTGCCATTTATAAAACAGGTGCAGGAAAAAGCAAAAACCCGACCTCTTGCGGTCGGGTTTAACATGGCGAAGAATTGTTGCCTATTATTTGTTTTTAACCCAGCTTGGGCTGGTATTCGTTACAGCGGTAAGCATTTTTTCGTTCTTAACCATCGGAGACTGGCATTGGGGGCATACGGGAACCATATTGAACACAAAGTTATCCCTCATCCAGCCTTTGCAAGCCTCGTTCGAACAAGACCAAATGACGGTTAATTCAGTAGGGAGATCTTCTACATTCTTTTTCCGAGAATTGTACATGCACACATCCCTCTTTCTTGAATTCAATTATAGGTGCAGCTGTGATAAAAAATCGCCCCAAACGTCAGTCTGGGGCATAATTCTCCGCTAATCCTACAGCTTTACAACGTTCTCAGCTTGCGGTCCGCGGTTGCCTTGCACGATGTTGAATTCAACGCGTTGACCTTCGTCAAGCGATTTGTAGCCGTCTCCAACGATTGCGCTGAAATGCACGAATACGTCGTTGCCGCCTTCAACCTCGATAAAACCAAAGCCTTTTTCTCCGTTAAACCATTTCACTGTTCCTGTTTCCATTCTGAATAACCACCTTTTATCTGATTTACATGACCTTCTTACTTCTTTGCCGAGAAATAAAAATTCACATAGCGTACAAGGTTATTGCTTCATAGAATAACCCTCTACGCTATGTGAATTCGTTAGGCCGCTATTTCGATAAATCAATTATAACACAAATAAGTACGAATAAGAATTGGCATTGGCTGTAAATGAATGACAATCGGTAAAAAAGGCGGATTCTTAGCTGCCTTAGGCTGAACAAAGCCCGCCGTTACGCCAATCCGCCAAGCTTGCAAGAAATTTGCGCTGCCGCTGCCTTCACATCTTGAATGAGCTTCGGCATCTCCTGTTCGTTCAACCGGTGGACAGGGCCTGCTGCAGACAAGCTGGCAACGATACGCTGCTGGGGATCAAAGATCGGAGCAGCAACCGCGAACACATCTGTATCCACTTCGCCTAGCGTCATCGAGTAGCCATTATCCCTGATCTGCTGAAGCTCCTTGAGCAGCGCAGTCTTGTCTGCGCTTTTATCCTCTTCGAACACTTTGGTCATTTCCCCGATTATTTTATCACTTTCGTAAGCGAGCAAAATTTTTCCCGAGGCGCCCGAGTTAAGCGGCAGTATTCTGCCGTTCTCAATCGTCAGCCTGACCAGTCTTCGGCTTGTTACGTTTTCAATGCAAATGGCTTTGGAGCCTGAACGGACAAACAGCACCGTCGTTTCATTCGTCAGACCCGTCAGGTCTTCCATAATAGGCCGGGCGATCGTCAGGAGTTCCTTCTCAATCTGCTGGGACAAGCTTCTTGCCAGGTCAAAGATTCGAAGTCCCAATCCGATTTGACCCCTGCCCTTGCGTTCAACGAAACCATTCTTAATGAGCGTCTGAATAAAACGGTAAGCTGTACTGTCGGGAATGCCCACCTTCTCCGCAATCTCGCTAACCGTCAGTGTAGATCCCGATTCTGCAAGTACGAATAAAATGTCGATAGCACGTCCCAATGTTTGAGTCCCATTCATCTCTACACCTCAAGTTAACGCAATAGTCACACTCTGACTATTATATCATATTCGCTGTTCGCCGCGGGATCTGCGCAGCGTCGTTTTTTCAATTTCCAGCAGCACGGTATTGGCCGTCAATGCAAGCAGCGAGACGAGCAACGTTCCCCAAACCATCTTCGGAAGGGAATTCTGATACAGTCCTTGGAATAAAATCGTACCCAGTCCGCCGGCATTAATCCATGCCGCAATTGTGGTAATCCCGATTACGGATACCGAAGCGATCCGAAGGCCGCCAATAATGACCGGCAGTGCCAGCGGCAGCTCAATCTTAATGAACAGCCTCCAGGCACCGAAACCCATCCCTTTGCCCGCCTCGATAATCGCCGGATCGATGGATTGGAAGCCCGAAATAACGTTGCGTACAAGGATAAGCTGGCTATAGACGACCAATGCGATGATCGCCGGCTTTGCGCCGAGACCCACCAGCGGAATGAGCATGGCGAACATGCCTAAGCTCGGAATGGCATAAATGATTCCTAAAACCGATAATACGGGTATCGCTATCCGCCGGTGTCTGGACAGCCAGTAACCGATCGGCAGCGCAATGATCAGCGCGATCAGCAAAGATACGGCCGTTATATAAATATGCTCCAGAAAGGCGGTCAACAAATCGCTGTAATAGCGGGTGAAGTACTCGATGATCCCGTTCATTTGCCGTTACCCGGCTTCAACTGCTCCAGCGTCAGCTGTCCCGCAGGCTCGCCGCCGCTGTTCACTACGACAACATAAGGAACATTATGCTGCAGCAGCGTTTGAAGCACCGTCTTCAAGCTGTCTCCCGCCTGTACGCGCGGAATGTCCGTCCCAATTGGTTCCTGCGGCAGACTGATCATATGCTCGCCGGCCCGCATCAGGTTCAACTGCTGGAACAAATCATCCGCTTGAATCAATGTCGAGACGAATTCATTGCTTGGGTTGGACATAACCGCAAGCGGCGTATCGTACTGCTGAATGGTGCCTTCATTCATGACGATCATGCGATCGCCAAGCTTCATCGCCTCTTCCACGTCATGCGTAACGAATAGTACGGTTTTGCCAAGCTCCTGTTGGATACTCTTGAAGTCATCCTGCAGCTTGGTACGCGTAATCGCGTCGATCGCACCAAACGGCTCATCCATGAGCAGAATCGCCGGGTCGCCGGCCATCGCCCGGGCAATGCCGACACGCTGCTGCTGGCCGCCCGACAATTGGCGCGGATACAGCTTCTTGTAGTTTTCCGGCAGATGAACGAGCTTCATTAGATAATCGACTTTCTCTGCCGTTTTCTGGCGCTCCCAGCCGAGTATGTTCGGTACGGTGGCGATATTTTGCTCAATCGTCAAGTGCGGGAACAGCCCCACCTGCTGGATGACATAGCCGATGCTTTGGCGCAGTTCGGTCACAGGCGTGCTCCGGATATCCTTGCCGAATACGGAGATCGTGCCGGTCGTCGGTTCGATAATGCGGTTGACCATTTTCAGCAAGGTCGTCTTGCCGCAGCCGGATGCGCCTAAGATCGTGACGAAAGAGCCTTGCGGCACAATGAGACTCGTCTCATGAACGGACGGTCTAGCTGCCTTGGGAAACGTTTTGGACACCTGCTCGAACTTGATTGCCTCTTTGCTCA
This sequence comes from Paenibacillus sp. NPDC058174, assembly GCF_042883865.1. Taxonomy (NCBI): domain Bacteria; kingdom Bacillati; phylum Bacillota; class Bacilli; order Caryophanales; family Paenibacillaceae; genus Paenibacillus; species Paenibacillus sp. NPDC058174. The sequence goes on along the minus strand of NZ_JBHVUY010000004.1, from coordinate 132,169 downwards.
TTATTATCAGCTCCTGTAGGAAGGGGGCTCCCCCTCACTCGGAGAAACCCCTTTGCATCTTGCTTCGATTGCCTATTTCAACAATCCTTGCTCTTGCAAGAACGCTTTAGCCACTTCGGCGTATTCTTTCTTGTCGATATCGACTTGGGCGTTCAGCTTTTGTACCGTCGTATTGTCGAGCTTAGCCGAAACGGCGTTCAGCACTTTAGCGACTTCCGGGTCCTGCTCGTTCAGCTCGCCGCGAATGACTGGAGCTACGAAGTAAGGAGGCCAGAATTTTTTGTCGTCTTCAAGCAGGACAAGATCCGGGTTCGTCAAATCGCCGTCTGTTGTGAAGCCAACCGTTACATCCGCTTCGCCATCCAGCGTTACGCGGTATTTGATGCCGTAGTCAAACAGCTTGATGCTTTTGAATTTCATTTCGCCGTAGAACGCGTTCAAGCCTTTCAAGCCGTCCTCACGCTCTTCAAATTCCGGCACAGCGCCCAAGTTCAGCTCAGGAGCCAGCTTGACCAGATCGGAAATTTTGTAGAGGTTGTATTTCTCCGCCACTTTCTTCGTCGTTACGAGACCTTGCGAGTCATTCGCGTTCGTCGGCTCCAGCCATACGAGGTTGAACTTCTCTTTGTAGCCTTTCGCTACTTCGTCATATACAGCTTTGGCATCCGATTGCGGAGGCAGCTCCAGTACGTTGATCAGACCTGTGCCCGTATATTCAGGATAAAAGTCGATGTCGCCTTTTTTGAGCGCTTCATGAGCAACGAGCGTACCGCCGAGGTTCAGCTTGCGGTCGACTTTATAGCCGGCATTCTCAAGCGCAAGAGCATACATTTCTCCGAGAATCAGTGACTCGGTAAAGTTCTTGGAGCCTACCTTAATGACCTTTTTGCCGCCGGAGCCGCTATTGGATGAGCAAGCGCTGACGACCAGAATGATACTAATAAGCAAAGTTGCCAATACAGCTAATCTCTTTTTCATTGAAAGACCCTCCTCCATTTATGAACGCTGATATTTGACTGCCGCTCTTTCGATTCCTGCAAAGCCGATTTCTGATAGAATGGCGAGCAACGCCACCGGCAATGCCCCAACAAGCAAAAGAGAGAACTTGTACATTCCGAGTCCGTTAATGATGAACGTTCCAAGCCCGCCTCCCCCGATAAATGCCGCCAAGGTGGCGCTGGCGACTACCTCCACTGCGGCCGTCTTCATGCCGGAAATCAGCAGAGGCGCTGCAAGCGGCAGCTCGATCTTCCGCAGCAGCATACGCGGCCCCATGCCGAGGCCGGAGGCGGCTTCTATAATGGCGGGCTCTATGCCCCTAAAGCCCATATAAGTGTTAATGAGAATCGGCGGACAAGCCAGCAGCGTGAGCGCAATTAGAGCCGGTGCAAAGCCGGTTCCCATAATCGGCAATATAATGACCAGCACAGCCAGACTGGGAATGACCCGCAGCGAATTGAACAAGCCCATAATCGGCCCCGTCAGCCATTGCTTCTTGGCGCATAAAATGCCAAGCGGGATACAAATAACGGCAGCGATAAGGAGCGCGTATAGGCTTAGAGACAGATGCACCCGAACCGCCTCCCAGAAACGGTCACTGTTCGCTACTATATAATCGTAGGCACCGAGGAAAACATTCACTTGAAATCGTCCTCCCTTCCTATTGATTATCAATTATCAATAATTAGTTACCAATATTATTAATCCATATTTCCTATCATGTCAATCGGAATTATACTATTATATCATTGGCAAGCCGGATTAACGTATGAAGCAAAACGTTTGCGCCAGCTTCACAATCATCAAGACTGCTCCACTCCTGCGGATGATGGCTAATTCCGTCTTTGGAGCGGATCAAGATCAACCCCATATCCGTTATGCCGCTCATCACCACGGCATCATGCCCTGCTCCGCATATCATGCGATGCTCGGGTATATTCAGCTCCCCGCAGCCGGCGGCTATCGCGGCCATAACCGACTCGGCGGACTGCACGGGGTCCGCCCCGTCTATGATCCGAATAGCTGCTTCCAGCCTCCGTTCATCAGCCACCTGATTAACGGCGGACTCTATCGCCCGCGCCATCTCCGCTAGCGAATCCAGCCGTTCGTGGCGTACATCGAGCGTGAATATCACTTCGCCGGGGATGACATTAATTGCTCCCGGGCTTATTTGAAGCGTGCCTGCAGTTGCAACACCGCCAGCCTGCAATGCAATCCGCTCCGCCGCAAGCATGGCTTCGGCTGCGGCAGCCATCGGATCGCGGCGCAGCTTCATCGGCGTGGTGCCGGCATGGTCGGCTCTTCCCTGCAAGCGTACCTCCAGCCAGCGATGGCCATAGATTGCAGTAGCGATGCCTACGGGGATCTCACGATCCTCCAGCACGCGGCCCTGCTCAATATGCAGCTCGACATAGGCTTTGATCTCTTCACCGCTGCGGGCGGCTTGCGACGCCTTATGCGGTTTCAAGTTTGCCCGTTCCATAGCCTCTTTAAGCGTGATGCCGGAAAAATCAGTCAACTCCAGCCAAGCTTCATCCCAGCTGCCAGCCATTGCCCGGCTGCCGAAGTAGCCTGCCCCAAAGCGGACGCCTTCCTCATCGGTGAAACAAATGACCTCCAGCGGGCGCGCATGGCGAATGCCTTGCTCCTTCACGGTGCGAAGCGCCTCGATTCCGCTTAATACGCCAAGCGGCCCGTCGAATCGTCCCGCCTGAATGACTGAATCGATATGCGAGCCGGTCACCACCGCTCCCGGGAGTTCACCTTCGAGACGGCCAATTAAGTTGCCGGCCTCATCCTGCCTCACGTCCAGTCCCGCTTCCTTCATCAAACAGACGATGAACTGCCGGGCTTCCAGCTCAGCATCACTTAGCGACAAACGCGTAACACCGCCGCTGCTGGCATCCGCTCCAATCTCGCCTAACTGCTGCAGCGAATGCCACAGCCTCTCGCCGTTAATCCGCGGGATAGCCGTCTCACTGCTCATTCAGCCACCCGCTCGCCATGCGCATCAAAGGCCAGCAGTGCGGTGCCAAGCGCCTCCGTGCCGGCTGCAACATCGGCATAATCCGTCCATTCCTCCGGACAATGACTTCTGCCATCCTTGCTTGGCACGAAGATCATCCCGATCGGCGCAATTCGGGCCAGCTGATTGGCATCATGGCCCGCTCCGCTAGGGAGATACACGGAAGGAGCAACAGCGGCACAGGCTTCCATGATCTGCTCCAGCACAGCTGCTTCCACTTGCACGGCATCCGAGCGCGACAAGATTTCAATCGTCAGCTTGAGGCCCCGGTTTGCAGCAATGACGGCTGCTTCCGCAGCAAAAGCGTCATACACAGCTTCAACGATGCTCCGCTCCAGCGAACGGATCTCGAGCTCGAATCGGACGAGTCCCGGCACAACATTGGAGGCGTTCGGTTCATTGGCGATCTTGCCGATGGTGCCAACTGCATCCTTCGAATGACTTAGGCAGTGGCGTTCGAAGGCCAATCCGATTTCGCAAAAGCCCGCGAGCGCATCATTGCGCATATTCATCGGCGTCGTGCCGGCATGGTTTGGCGCGCCCTCCAGTGTCACCCGGCAGCGTTGAATGCCTACAATGCCCTGCACTGCACCTAGACGATGGCCCGTCTGCTCCAGCACAGGCCCTTGCTCGATATGCAGCTCCAGATAGAGCGCGACATCGCCCGGTTTTCTTGCTTGCTCCGCAAGCGCGGCAACGTCGCCTCCCTGCCGGTTAATCGCATCCGCGAGCTTCAATCCGGTATGGTCGCGAAGCTCCAGCATCTCGGCGGACAGATTGCCGACCATTCCGCGGCTGCCAATCGTTGAGAGACCGAATTCACTTGGCTCCTCCGCTGTAAAATCTACGACCTGGAGCGGATGGCGAAGGCGAATGCCCGTTTCTTGCAGACGGCGCGCGATTTCGATTCCTGCCAGAACGCCGATGATTCCGTCAAAACGCCCGCCCCCTGTAACCGTATCGGTATGGGAGCCGATCAGAATCGGCGGCAAATCGGGATCGCTTCCGGGCAGGCTTCCAATCAGGTTGGAGGCGGCATCAATTGACGTGGACAAGCCCGCTTGCTGCATTTGCTCGGCCAGCCATGCTCGCCCGCTGTCGTAATACTCGGTAAACGGCCGCCGGGTCCAGCCCGGCTTGGAAGCATCCCGGAACTCAGACAACCGCTCAATGCTCGCCTGAAGTCTGGATACATCAGGAATCAATTTATCGCCCATTCCAATCGCTCTCCCTTCGAATGTTGTTAACGCTGATGCTCCGCTTTGATGAATTGGCCGAGGCCAGGCTTGCCGGTCACAGCGCCAGCTTCATAGACTGCCGTTCCTCTTACGAAGGTATGCGTAACCTTCCCTTGCATTTCCATACTGTTGTAAGGACTCCAGCCTGCGCTGGAATGAAGCTCCCGCTCGTCCATCGTCCAGGCAACCGCCGGGTCGATTATAACGAAGTCGGCGTCATAGCCTTCTTTCACGCGGCCTTTGCGGTGACCGAGACCAAACACATCGGCAGGCCGTTGACACAGCAGCCGGACCAGATCAGTCAGCGACAGCTTGCCCTTCGCTACACCCTCGCTGTAGATGACGGGCAGAAGATTCTCGACACCAGGCGCACCGGAGGAGTTATTGAAAATATCGGCGTCTGATTTGCGCTCCAGCAGCCACGGCGCATGGTCGGACGTAATCATATCGATTGCGCCGGCTTTCGCAAGCTCCCACAGGCCGTCCACATCCTGTTTTGTGCGAAGCGGCGGGTTGATCTTGCCCTTCGCCTTCAAACGAGGCATATCATCCTCGCTGAGCGTCAAGTAATGCGTACATGTCTCTGCCGTTACCTTCACACCGAGTGAACGGAAATAATCCGCCAGCTGGAAAATACGCGGGTACGTACAGTGGTAGAGATGCAGCTTCACGCCTGTCTCGTACGCCAGCTCCATTACCGTTAGTGCAGCTACTGACTCGCTCACCTTAGGACGGCTGCGGTTATGCGCGCGGGGGTCGTTGCCCTCCGAACGGTGCTTGTCGATGTAGCGCCGGACGATTTCATCATTTTCACAATGAACGCCTACCGGACAGCCTGTCTCTGCAATAACGGCGAACGAGTCAAGAAGCTGCCCGTCGTCAATGCGCGGAAAGCGAAACGAGTCGGTGTTGAACATCGACACTTTGAAGCCGCAGGCTCCCGCCTCCGCCAGTTGACGGATATGCTCATAGCCGTCCTGCTTGTGAATCGTCACCAGCATGGCCATATCAACGACAGACTGCTGCTCCAGCAGCTGGCGCTTCTCCTCGAACTGCTCTAACGTGCAGATCATTCCCGTCGCATCGTAAGGCATTTCGATAATCGTCGTCACGCCGCCTGCCGCTGCCGATTCGCTCGCCTTCTGGAAGCCTTCGTCCAAGGAGCTGTAACAGTGAACATGGGCATCAACAGCGCCGGGAAGCACGAAGCTTCCCTCCGCATGAACGACTTTGGCTGCTGAAGCTTCGGCAAAGGCGGCATCACCGATTTTGCCAATGGTGGTAATCACACCGTCCTTCACGCCCACTGCCGAGTCATAAGATACACCTTCGGGCAGTACAATGTTTCCGTATATAAGGAGATCAAAGGATGGATTCATTGCGTTCTTCTCCTTCCGTATTCAAGCCTTGGCGAACGAGCGCATAGACGGCGCTAATATCCGGAGTCAATGGCCGGTCAACTGTCAATGCAGGCACGACGCTGCGGATTTGCTCATACAAGGCGGTGGAGGCCGTGCTCAAATCCGCCTGGGAGCCGCGCAGATCAATCGCCTGTGCAGCATGCATCGCTTCAATTCCGAGAATATAGTATAAATGATCGATAATTTCGGCCGTCTTGCGAATGACAAGTGGCGTATTGTTCGCGTGATCCTCGATATCGCCTGCAATGGCGAAATAGTCAGCCGATACCGGATTGGAGAGCAAACGAATCTCTGCATCCAGTGAAGTATATGTTTTCTGCAGCGTGCCGAATGCTATTGTTCCCGGACTTGGCGCCAGAAAACGGCCAAGGCCAGTGAAGGATGGCGTGCCCAGCTTTAGCGAGCGGTAGCAGGAAATTTTCGACACATGGCTAAGCGCAATCGCGAACGATTCGAATGCAATCGTCCATGATGTCACGTCGAAATTGGAGGAAGGAACGACTCTTCTCTCATCAATCAGCACGCAAGGATTATCATCGGAGCCATTCAATTGAATGAGCAGTTGATTGGTCGCAAAAGCCAGCGCATCCCGCGCAGCCCCGTGCACATGGCAGGCGCTGCGGAAGCTGAGCGGATCCTGAATACGGTCGGCGCGATCCATCGCCTCTAGAGCCCCGCCGCGCAGCTGCCTTCTAACGTTGGCTGCGCTTATTGCGGCGCCCTCGAACGGCCTGACCCGGAACAGCCCTTCCTCAAACGGGCTTGTGCAGCCCTGCAGCGCTTCCAGCGACAACGCAAATATCGCATCGGCCGTATCAAGCAGCCGGAGCGCCGATGCCGCAACAAGCGCCGCCGTTCCCGACGAAAGCGCGTTGGAGCTGACGATCGCAAGCGCATCCTTAGGACCAAGCCGGCTCATCGGAACGAGGCCTGCCGCTTGAAAGGCTGCGGCAGCCGTTGTCGTCGTGTCCTTGTAAATAACGTCGCCTTCGCCGAGTATGGCCTGCCCGATATGGGATAACACCGAGATATCAGCAGCGCCTACCGACCCGCGAAGCGGAATTAGCGGATGGATGCCGGCATTCAGCATTTCGCGGTACATGAAGACGATTGCTGGCTGCATGCCTGTGCAGCCCACCAGCAGCGAGTTCAGTCTGGCCGTCATAATTGCACGGACTTGCGCTACGGACGCAAACGGTCCGACAGCGGCGGAATGGGAATAAATTAAGTTGCGGTTAAACGTCTCATACATCTCAGGCGTAATCTCGCAATCCTTATTCAGCCCGACCCCGCGATTCAAGCCGTATATCGGCATGCCTCCGGCAGCAAGCTCATGGATTAAGCGATGCGCTTCCTCCACCCGCTTTACAGCGGAATCCGCCAGCTCTACGCGATAATGATCAACGGCTATCTGCTCCAGCTCGTGAATCGAAAGATGCTGTCCGTCCAGCACGATGACCCGATCCGTCTCCGGCGTGCTGTTGTCCTGTTGTTTCCCCTCTGCTATGTCGTTCATTCGAGACACCTTCTTCGTTGAAGTCAAAAAACCGGCTAGCTCACTCTGCCCTTTATTCGATGCCCTTCAAGCCATATTCCGCAAGCGGAATGCCAAGCGCTTTCTCTACCTCCGGATAAACAGTCGGGTCCTTCACGCTGGAGCTCAGCGGTACAAATTGCTTGTCGATGGCAAACAAAGCCAGCTCCATGCCCTCTTGCACGCCGCCAACGCTAATTGGAAGCCCTGTAGCCGCTTCGAAGGTCGTAATAACGTCCGGATAAGTCGTCAAACGATTGCCCTCAACATCATCTACTGCCATATATTCATTCATGACATGCAGCGTCAACTGCCCGCCCTGTCCGTCTTCCATCGTAATCGTGCCAATATCGAAGGCGCCAGAGTAATGAACGCCCTTCTTCAGCACTTTGCCGCGTCCGATGATGCGGCCGTTCGTCTTTTTACATACCGTATCTATAATCGCTTCAGCGCCTTGCGCCTCCGCCTCAATCATGGCGAAACCCAGCTCCAGCGCCAGTGTAATGCCTCCAATCGCAGCGTGCTCCTTCACATAGGAAGCCGGGATCGGATGACGCGCAGAGGCAATGAAGCCGCCCGACATATCGGATGCTGTCCGCAAAATATTGGACGTCTTGGCCGGAGTGCCTTTCACGACAAGCTCCAAGTAAGAGCCGGTATCTCTTCTGCCGCCTACGACAACTTGAATCGTCTCGTAATCGGTGCGGGAAGCAAGCCCCATGGAACCCATCTTGCCCGTCGGATGCGCGCGAATATCGCCAGTGGCATCAACAACGACCAAGCCAAGCGCCGCTGCAGGCAGCCAGCCGTTAATCGTGCTGGACATGCCGTTCTGAGGGGTCATTATGCCAACAACTTTGCCGTCAAAATTGTCCATGAGCAGCTGTACCGCTTTAATATAATCGACACCCCACATTTCCCACTCGTTGCCTGCAGGCGCGCCAATTGCTGTCGCCGTTACGATAATCGCATCGTCTGGAAGCTCATCAACCGATACCAGCTTCGGCCGGCCAATGCCTACTGCCGCTCCGCCGATTTCGAGGCCGTGATCAACCCAGCCGCCGCCGCCGGAAGCGAATACCGCCCCTCCTCTTACTGCTGCCTGTACATCCTTTATCGTTAACTCGCGCATTACGCATTCCCCTTTCGATTCGTGTCGATCCGTCTAATTCCTTTTTTATTTACCTCATCAAGAGACTCTTCATAGCCTGCATCCGCATAGCGCAGCACGCCAAGTCCCGTATCGTTATCAAGCGTCGTCTTCAATCTCAGCTCAGCGTCTGAGGTGCCGTCGGCAACCAGCGTCACGCCGGCACTTGTCATATAGCCGCTGTACCCGCCGCCGCCGGAATGAATGGCAACGAGATCAGCCATCGAGGAGCAGTTGATCATCGCGTTGAGCAGCGGCCAGTCGGATATTGCGTCACTGCCGTCCAAGAGATTCTCCGTCATAATGTTCGGATGAGCCATCGCCCCTGCATCCAGATGGTCACGGGAGAAGGCAATAGGGCCGCTCAGCTCGCCTGCTGCTACCATGGCATTCACCGCCAGCGCCAGCTTGGTACGGTCACCATGGCCGAACCAGCCGATCCGTGCCGGCAATCCTTCTACCGGAACGTACTTATTCGCCAGCCGGATCCAATTGACGGCGATCTCATTGTCGCTGAACTCTTTCAATATATATTGGTCAATCTTGCGGATATCTTCTGCATCTCCGCTCAATGCGACCCAGCGGAACGGGCCAATGGCGCGGGCGAACAACGGACGGAGAAAAGCTTCTGTAAATACGGCGATGTCAAACGCATTCTCCACGCCGTATTGCACTGCTTGCGAGCGGATGTTGTTGCCGTTGTCGAAGACGACAGCGCCGCGGCGCTGGAATTCCAGCATCGCTTCCACTTCGATCGCGATGGAAGCTCCGGCGTCGGCACGGAGCTGCTCCGGCGCCGTTTTACGGAACTCTGCCGCTTTCTCCAGACTGTAGCCGTTCGGAATATATCCGTACATCAGATCGTGAGCGGAGGTTTGATCCGTTACGACATCCGGCTGAATCCCTCTGCGTACCAATTCCGGATATACGTCGGCAGCATTGCCGAGCAGACCTACGGACAAGCTTTCCTTCTTGGCTTGCGCCTCGGCAACCCATGCAAGTGCTTCATCCAGACTCGCTGTTTTCTTCTGCAAATAGCCGACCTCAATCCGTTTATCGATACGAGCCTCGGATACTTCCACGCACAGGATAACGGCTTCTGCCATCGTACCCGCAAGCGGCTGCGCGCCGCCCATCCCGCCTAGACCTGCTGTCAGAATGAATTTCCCGGCAAGACTGCCGTCGAAATGCATACGAGCGATCGATTGGAAAATCTCATACGTGCCTTGAATAACGCCCTGCGAGCCAATGTACTGCCAAGCGGCAGCCGTCAGCCCGCCCCAGACGATCAAGCCTTGCTCTTGATATTTATAAAAGTTGTCGCTCGTCGCCCATCTGCCAACAATGTTGCAGTTCGCCATTACGACGATCGGGGCGTATTTATGCGTCCGCATAATGCCAATCGGTTTGCCCGACTGGATGACGAGCGTCTCGTCTTCTTCTAATGATTTAAGCGTGCTGACAATGGCATGATAAGAATCCCAATTGCGGGCCGCTTTCGCGAGCGCGGCGTAAACGGTAAGCTCCTTTTGATTTTCACCATTTTCGAGAACGTTTTCGAGCATGCGCAGCAGCGCCTCTTGCCTCCAGCCCTTGCAGCGAAGCTCGTCGCCCCGGGCTGCCATGATTCTATCCATTTCAGTCACTCCTTATTATCAATATTTAATAATAATTTTCTATCTACCAATAAATTAACAAACGATTACCAGCTAGTCAACAAAAATCGTGAGACATGCGTCAGTTTAAGTAACGCACTGGGGATTGACGGTTATTTTCACAAAATAACAGCATTCCAGTTAAACCCAAGTACATCACTAAGAATAGTTGATTACGACCGCTAAAACAACCTAAAAACGAGCCTCCAGCTTCACCGCTGCGGCTCGTTTTCTCTCATTATCATTATTCGTCATTTGTTCTGCGATATTCCAATTGCCGGGTTACAATTTGCGATACTCCGACACCTGGGCGCCTTTCTTTTTCTCAAAACTCTCTTTATACTCTACAAGCCCGATCTCACAGCCGGGACCGACTGTGATCCGATTGCCCCGCACAACTGCCGCTTTCGTATGCTCGATGTAAATATCGTCCCCTTCAATAACCGTCACAGATAAAGACGCCTGCCGGTGAGGACGGAAAAAGAAATAGTTAAGAGGGTTGCTCAGACTCGCTTTACGAATGGAGATATGCTCCCCGCCAATTTCCTGCACCTTGGAGTCTTGGTATAGCCGGATATCGATCTCCCCTGCGTTTAGCAGCCCGCCGATCTCGAACATCCCTTGAAGATTGAATTTATCGGCTGCGCAGTCTCCTCTGGCTAGCAGCTGCCCCGCTAGCTTTAATTGTTCAGCGCTCAGACTCCCCTTCGTTTCAACAGAACCGGAGCCGCGCAATTTATTCATTCTAGCATCGCCGCCAACAGCAGCTGTCCCCGTCAACTTCATCTGCCCGGTACAGACGTCTCCCGAGAACGAACCCGTACCAATCAATGCGATCTGTTCCGAATTCAGGCTGCCATTCAAAGCAATAGTGCCTATGCACTTTAAGCGGCTGCAATCGACATCTCCATCCACGACACCTTCCCCAACCACTTTTACTCGTTCATAGCGGCCTCCGGGTGCTGATGAATTGCCTGTAATGCTCAAGCTCCCTTTCAGGGACTCTATTCCGGATAATCCCATCATACATCCCCATCTCCTTTTACTTTATAATCGTTCAGCCCGTTCCACCTTGGCGCTCTTCTCTTGTTCAAACTTCGTTTTGTATTCCACCAGACCAATCTTGCAGCCTGGACCGATTACGATATTCGTTCCTCTGACGACTGCTGCAGTGGTAAACTCCAGGTAGATGTCGTCGCCTTCTACGATTTGCGTGGTCAATTTGCCGGCAGGAGAAATCTCAGGCGTCTTCAGCCAGTCTGTCAAAGAGACAGCAGGCTGTTTCTGAATATGAATCTTTCCGCCAACGATTTCTTCAATCTGACTATTGCCATTCAGCTCAATATGGGCGCTGCCTGTGTTGAGCACTCCCATTCGCAATTTGCCGGTTGCATGGAGGCTCTCCGTTTCACATCTGCCGTCTACGATGACCTTAGCGTCTAGCCTTAGATCCTCCCCGATCAGATCACCCTTCACTTCCAGCTTGCCTTTGACAACAATGGAGTCTGAACGAAGATTGCCTCCAATGAAAGCCACACCGTCCATCTTCACTTTCTGGGCGCTGACGCTTCCATCCACCTTCACTTTTCCTTCAAGCTTGAAATTCGTGCAGACTATGTCGCCATCCACATCCCCGACACCTTCGATTTTAGCCTCTTGAAAAACACCGCCTTTTAAGGCCCCAATGCCTGCTATGGACAAATGACGAACGTGTTCTTCCTCTACCATTCCTATGCCTCCTTTATAGTATGGAAATTTTCAGCTTCAATTCCTCTACGTATTTAGCTACAGAAACTCGAAACACCATTTTTGTCCCGCCATCGAAAAAAATCTCACTGCCCGCTGACAGCATCATAAAAACGGACATCCCCATTTTTCGAATCATCAGTAAGTCGCAATTTTTCCCCTCGAACTTTCCGTAGTGATCCATGAGCGTACGCAGAAGATGCGGCCCCTCTTCCAGGCTCATCTCGCCTGACAGCAGGCTCTGATCGAGAATGTAGAGATATAAGGTTTGTTCAAAATTGTAGAGCTCGGTTTGGCCGACATAAGGTTTCGCTAATTCAACTGAAGATCGTGAAACAATGTTTTGTTGTAATATATCAAGCACAGAAATCGATTGGCCGGACGGAGTCGGCGAGAACATTTCTGCCAAATCATCCAGTGACAAACCGTCTTTCATATGAAGGATTTTATCAATTCTGGCGAGCATGAGCTGCTTCGGAAAAAACGTTTCTTGTCCCGTAAATGCTGACTTCCGAATAAACCACTCTTCGGGTATGATCCCTTTGCGTTTCCAGCGGTACAGTTGACCGTATGATATGCCCGTCATATCAAGCAGCTCTTTCTTAGAGATTAGTTCCTCTTCCATGGTAACGCCCCTCTCTCCATTCAATGTAACATAACATTGTTACGCAGTAAAGTCGGTTTGTTATAGCTAGTTGTTGTATCATGTTTCAACGCGGCTATACCGTTAAGGAAAGGCTCTCCCTGAAACACAAATAGCGCACCCTGTCAGGTACGCTCCGGATTTTTTTTGCTATCGAGCTAGACCCGGACTCGCTGCGCGTTTTGGTTCATGCTGCCATGCTTTATTCCATTGTCTTCATCGCCTTCCCGCTGATCAATGGATAGAACCTGCACAAAGTCAGCCTGAACTCAAAACGCTCCGCTCATCCCATACGTGCAAACTACTCCCGCCTAAGCTTGCTCGCGGTTCATTATTTTATATCCTCCAGCGGCTGCGCTGGTATCGCGTGCCGGGAGGTGCGCAGAGTTATAATGGCAGGCTGCAACGAATCAAAATGCAAAAATACAGTTTGGAAGCCGCTTTTTCGGCGATTTACCGGCTCAAAATGCAAATATGCAGTTTGTTTGGCCGAAAATGCCCCTATATCGTGAAATAGAGGGATTTCAAATGCACTTTTACATTTTGAACGCTTTTTTGGGCCATTTAGGGCTGATCAACCTGCACTTTTGCATTTTGATTCCCGTTCAGATCAAGAGAGGCTGGCATAAGGAGTTTATTTAGCACAAGGGGAGGCTAGCATGGTCGAGTTTATGTGGCACATAGGAGGAGGATTTTCCTTATCGAATTGTCTGTCGCACCTGCGCAGCCATACGACCGCCGACGTGCGACCGAGCACCGCGTGCCGCGATGGCGCAGCGCAGCCATACGATCCATGCAGCTTCCCGCGAACAGTGTCATATAACATTACACTGCTCGCCGGGAGAAGCGCACGTAGTCCATTACCGAATCACCTGACTTACTTGCGCTGCCATTCGGTCCAAGATGCCGGTCAGCATGGCATGTGATGCGATGCTGCGTTCTATTTGCGCAGTAATGATGGGTGCTGGTTGGATATACGGTGCATCTACGAGCTCATGCGACCAGACGTCGAGCATCGTTGCGATGCAAGGCGGGGTCGCCTCCAAATGAAATTGCAGCCCGACAACGTTCTCGCCATAGGCAAATGCCTGCTCCCCGCAAGCTTCGGAATAGGCAAGACGCTTCGCTCCGTCCGGCAGCGTAAATGTATCGCCATGCCATTGAAAGCTGACGAAGGATTGCGGGATCCCTTCAAAAGCCGCATGCGCCTCCTCCGTACGCAGAACCTCATGCCAGCCGATCTCCTTCTGAGCATTGCGGCTTACGGTGCCGCCGAGCACCTCGGACAGCAGTTGTGCGCCGAGACAAATGCCTAGAACGGATTTGCCGGCATCGATACCGGCACGTATGAAACGCTTCTCCGCGGCCAGCCACGGATACTTTTCCTCCTGATAGACACTCATCGGACCGCCTAATATCACAAGCATATCGTAAGAAGCTGCTGACGGGAGCTCCTTACCTTCGGAAGGATCGAGCACGCGCAACGTAAAGCCCTGCTTACTAGCCCAGAACGCGATGGCGCTCTCATCGTCAAATGAAAAATGTTTCAGCGCAATGATGTTCATTTCATTTTCTCCTTCCAAACGTTCGCATGAATACTAAAGATTCCATATCGATAATAAAAGCTTTGTGTAAGGTCTGCTAAAGGTTATGACCGTATTTTATTAAAAATAGAGTTTTACGTCAACTAATCTTACATAAGAATTCGAGAAAGCCAAAAACGAATTTTACCCAGACATTATACAATTTTCCAGTATATGATTATCTTCTTTACGAAAATGGATTGTTGCTTGTCCAGTCCCGGTGATAGACTACTAGCGTACCATAAATTTACAGTTTTTAGGGAGGGGGCGTCCGGACGTACTAGCAAGGTTGGCAGAAGTCTTATTGCAATTTAAAAACTAATGAAGAAGGATGTGGATCACATGCAAGCTCGTTTCGTTAAAAGAATGTCAGTATTCGTTTTGGTATTCCTCTTGGTTATCCCCGCTTTCGCCGCCCATGCCGCGACAAACGCCCAAGCAACGGCCATCACTTCTAATTCGCTGGTACTCAACTGGACAAAGCAGGCTGGCGAAGGCAGCGTTCAAATTTATAAAAATGGCGTCTTGCTAGCGTCGTCTTCCGGCACGAGCTACAGTGTAACGGGTCTGAGCGTCTGTACCGCCTATACGTTCGACATCGTCGGAAGCGGTTCGTTTGGCAGCACATCCGTACAAGCCACTACGCTTGGCTGTCCTTCTGCTCCGGTCATCTCCTACACCACTACCCACTCTTCCATCAGCCTGTCTTGGAGCGCCTCCAATGCCGTCAGCTATGATATTTATAAAAGCAACACATATATAACGACCACGTCCGGTACAAGCTATACACTCTCGGCAACCCCAAGCACTTCCATCGAAGTGAAAATTGTTGCCCGCAACAGCACGGGTCAAACAGCAAGCTCCACCGTATGGGCAAGCACGCCTGGCTACTCCGACAGCTACACCGGAACGGCCTACGGCAATATCCAAGTAGGCGGTACATTCAAAAACACGAACTCGACTTACAGCACTACGATGTACCTGACGCTTTACCGTGTCACAAGCTCAGGTGATCAGTATGTTGGCAGCACATCCTTCTCCGTTGGAGCAGGCCAGACGATTAACGGCTACTATCCGATTGCGACAAGCCAGCCATATGGCACCTACAAAGTCACATTCAGCTCTCCGTACATTACAGCTTCCAGCGTCTCGTTCAGCACGTTCTAACGCCCTCGAAATTAACGATTATGAAACAACCCCGGCCTATAACGGTCGGGGTTGTTTGCCAGAGCCAGGATTAACGCCGGGGTCGCTAATTTTGTCCGCTGAGACAGCCAAAGTCGCACCACTACTACAAGACAGGACAAGACGCTTATCTCCTACTTTCCTTCCCCGCTGCGCGAAGCGGCAAGAGCTGCATCCAGCGCATTTTGCCCCTCGTGCTGCGCCTCCCGAAATGCTTGATCAAGCGTGAGCTCCGCGGTTTGAACCTTTTGCAGCTTGCTGCTCATCACAGCATAGAAGTCATTGTAAAATCGGGTAGGAATTTTGCCGTAGGAAATTCTGTTATTGATATTGAAGTCGAGCTTATAAAATGAATCAAGCGAATGTCCGTTAAACTCCGTCATATACCCTTTGCGGGAAAGCAGGCTGTAGGAGCTTCGCGACTTGATCTTCGCCACTTCGTCGCTGCTCATATAGCTGATCAATTTCCACGCCGCTTGGACGTTGGCCGATTTCGCGTTGATAGCATAAATAGTACCCGCGTTCAGTGAGCTGGCGTAGGCCGGATTTTTCGGATCGACCGGCTCCGTCACCAGCGACCACTGCATGCCCTTCTTCTTGAAAGCCTCGTCCACTTCATAAATGAAGGAGAATGGAGCCAGCGTCATTGCGGACTCTCCTTCGAGAAACGCCTGTTTTTTCCACGCGTCCTCTGTCATTTCCTTCATATCAATTGGCTTGATACTGCCTGACTGAAATGCGGCTAGTGCTTGGGCTGCTGCCTGTTTCCAGCCTTCGCTGTCAATCTGAACCTGCATCGTCTGCGCATTCACTTCACTTAACTGGTTAGCGCGGCCGATTTTGTACATCAAGCCGACAGGCGACGATTCCCATGGCATTAGAGATAAGCCGTACACCTTCGACTCTGGGGATTGGGCGGCTTCGCCTCCAAACCGTTCTGCCAGCGCCAGCACTTCCTGCCATCCCATCTGATCCGCCGGATAGGCAACTCCATGCTGATCAAACAAATCCTGATTGTAAAACAACCCCGCTGCCATAAAGCTCGGCGGCAAACCGTAAATACGGCCGCCCCCTTTCACCTTCAGCAGCTCAATTATACTGGGCAGAAAAGATTCCATCGGGTATTGATCCTTCTGAATTAACGGCTCGAGATCGAGAAGCACGCCTTCACCCGCCAGCCTTTCATAATCATCCTGAGTCAGTTCGAGTATGTCAGGCTGCTCCTTATCGATCCACTCCTTCAGCTTCCGTTCCCGGTCGTCTGTCTCATGGTATAGATTATTCGTCTCCGCAACCGTGACACTCACATCCGGATATTTGGATGCAAACAAATCGCCATACTCTCTAAAAAACGAATCTTGATACGTATACATGATTTTAACCGCTCCGGTAATAGCCTCTTGCTTGGATTTCCCGGTACAGCCAGCCGCCAAAAAAAGCAGCATAAGTCCGCATAAAGCAAATAAGAGCAGCTTGCTCGTTCCCCTGCGCATACGAAATGCATCCCCTCTCCCACAAAACATGGAGTTAGCGTCCATAATAACCGATTTATGGAATTAAGTTAAGGGGCATTACTACGGCAACCATGGGTTTTATTGCGTAATCTGTTTTTAGTATTGTTGTAATTTGCAGGTACGCCAGCTCACAAAAAAACGGCCGCCTCCGAAAGGCAGCCGTTCTCAAAAATGCTTATTCGTGAATTTGGACGAGCAGCGCGCCAATTGCCTGCATCGCTTCTTCCTCACGCTCGCCGTCAATCTCAAGCGTTACTTCATCGTTCATCTTGATGCCCAGCGTCAGCATGCTGAGCGAGCTTTTTCCGTTCGCTTTCTTTCCGTTGCTGAGAACGGTAATTTTACACGGAAATTCGCTGGCCGCCTGCACGATTGTTTTGATCGGGCGAACATGAAGCCCCGTCGGATTGAGTACGGTAAAAGATTTGGTGATCATTATTGATTCTCTCCTTTCAGTAATTCCTGAACGAAAGCCTGTACCTCTTGCTGGCTCCCGAGCGTCAGTGCATGTCTAGCATGCTCCTGCCACTGTGCATAATTCAGACTTGCGATTAACTCTCTAGTTTGCAGCAGGGAACCGGCGCTCATGCTGAATTCATGAAGGCCAAGTCCAAGCAGCAGAGGAACGGAAGCCAGATCGCCTGCCATTTCGCCGCATAATCCGACCCATTTCCCTTCCTGCCGGGCCGCTTCGATAACAAGACGGATCAGACGCAAAATGGATGGATGGCTAGGCTGATACAGATACGAGACCGTCTCGTTCATCCGGTCCGCCGCCATCGTATATTGAATTAAGTCATTTGTACCGATGCTGAAAAAGTCGACATGAGGCGCAAACAAATCAGCGGAGACAGCTGCCGAAGGAATCTCGATCATCATGCCGATCTCGATGCTCTCACTAACCGCAATTCCAGCTTCAATCAACTGCTGCTTCTCTTCGTTCAAGATTCGTTTCGCTTCGAATAGTTCGTCGCGAACGGCAATCATCGGGAACATGATCTTTAGATTGCCGTATTGGCTGGCCCGGAGCAAAGCCCGAAGCTGCGTACGGAACAAGTCATCGCGCTCCAGACAGAGACGCAGCGCCCGCTGGCCGAGAAACGGATTGCTTTCCTTCGGCAGGTCCATGTAAGGAAGCTCTTTATCCCCGCCGATATCCAGCGTGCGGATAACGACCGGTTTTCCTGCCATTTTCTCCAGCACATATTTATAGCTTTGGAACTGTTCTTCTTCAGAAGGCAGCTCCTGACGACCCATGTACAGAAACTCGGTACGGAACAAGCCAATTCCCTCGGCACCGTTATCCAAAGCTTTCTGCACGTCATCCAGTTTGCCAATGTTGGCAGCAAGCTCAACCGTATGCCCATCCTTCGTGACCGAAGGCTTATCGACCCATACGGCCAGCTCTGCTTTTCGCTGATCGTAACGGGCCTTGTTCGCACGGAACTGCTCCAGCGATTCCGCATCCGGGTTAATCCATACTTTGCCTTCAACAGCGTCCATAACGACCAGATCACCGGACTGAATTTCTCGGATGGCTGCACCCGCCCCGACAATCGCCGGAATATCGAGTGACCGTGCCATGATAGCGGAGTGGGAAGTCCGGCTTCCAATCTCCGTTACAAAGCCGCGCACCGCTTCCAGATTCAACTGGGCTGTGTCAGAGGGCGTCAAATCGCGAGCAATAATAATGCATTCCTCTTCATGCTGCGTATGACCGCTTACGGCTACGCCGCGCAGCTGGTCTATAATACGCCCCCGCACATCGCGAATATCGACTGCCCGTTCCCGCAGCATCTCGTCATCCAATTGGCTCAGCATCTCTATGAATGACTGCGATACTTCATAAAGAGCAAACTCTGCATTAACTGCGTCATTTTCTATATTTTCAACGACGACGTCGATCAGCTCAGGATCTTCAAGCAGCAGCAAGTGGCCTTCGAAAATTTCGGCTTTCTCCGCGCCAAGCTTGCGTTCTGTCGCTTCGCGAATACCCTCGATCTGCTCTCTAGCAGCTTCTATCGCTTGATGGAAACGTGCTACTTCCTGCTCGGGCTGCTGAATCGTTGCTTTCTGCGGAATATACTCTTCCAGCTCTATCGTAACGGCTCTTGCGATCGCGATACCCGGCGAAGCCGCAATGCCTTGGAGTTGTGGTTGTAATGGTGTCATCGCTTATGCCTCCTGCCTTTGTTGAAGCGTTTCGTATTGGCGGATGATGGCTGAATAAAGCGGATGCCCCTCCCCAATTCCTGTATAATGAACAACTGTGTGTCCGATCCCATTCTCCGTAATAGCGCGTTGAATTTCAACCGCCTCTGCATCTTCTGCAAAATCGAAGGATAATGCGGCCGCAATCGCCTTGATCAATCCCGGTGTCTCAATGCCAAGCTCATGAGCGAGCAGAATCGGACGAACGAGCCGGTCATTCGGCGACAGCTTGCGGATCGGAGAACGGCCAACGCGCACGACTTCATCCGTCAAGTAAGGGTTGCGGAAGCGGTCCATAATGATGTCGACATATTTGCTGTGCTCCGCTGCATCGAAACCATGCTCGCGAACGAGCACTTGACCTGTTTCCCCTAACACTTCACCAAGTATGGCTACGATTCCTTCATCCTTCATGGCCTCTTGGATCGTCTCATAACCTTGCAAATAACCAAGGTATGCGGCGCTGCAATGTCCCGTATTGACCGTAAACAGCTTACGTTCGATATATGGGCCAAGCTCATCCACATATTTCACATTCGTAATAGCCGGAAAATCCGCCGGAAGCGCCGAGCGGTCGATCACCCATTCGCTGAACGGCTCCACCGTCACTTGCAGCGGATCTTCATGCTGCTGCAGCGGAACAATCCGGTCGACCGCCGCGTCCGGGAAGGCCGCAGCGGACTCCGCACGCTCTCTTAATTCAGGAGACAGCTTGCCCAGCACATGGCCCTTGAGAGCCGTGCTGCCGCCAATCGCATTCTCGCAGGCGATGAAAGGAATAGGCTTCGCTCCGGCTTCAAGACGGAGCTCAATTCCCTTCGCTATGCTGCCTGCCAGATAAGGCAGCGCGCCTAAGCCAACGGCCGTAGTCACGATATCAGCTTCTGCAATGGCCTTCGCTACCTGCTCCTCATCGCGCCCATTAATCGCGGAGACGCCTTTTACAACGAAATCTTCTCCGGCCTCGTTCGCCAGCGTTACCTTATATTCCCCCCGTTCGTTAATAAGCGCTACCCGCTCTTCATTCACATCAACGAACTTAACGTCGTACCCCGACTCCGACAGCAGCAAGCCGATAAAGCCGAGCCCGATATTCCCTGCTCCAAAGTGGACGGCTATCATAGGTCCATCCCCTCTTCGAATATCGCGATCAGCTCCTCTTCGGTTTGTGCCTGGAGAATGCGCGCCATATCCTCTTCTTCCGAGACGAGCACAGCTACGCTGGAGAGCACTTCCATATGCTCATCGCCAACTGCAGCTAGCCCGATGACCAGATTAGCTGTCTCTCCGCCGAAATCAACGCCGCCCGGAATGACAAGGATCGACATGCCCGTCGATTTGATGAAAGGCTTGGAATCATTCGTACCATGCGGCATAGCGAGTCCCGCTCCCAGATAAGTGGAAGACAGATTTTCGCGCTCCAGCATTTTTTCTACATAGGTTGGTTCAACATGTCCCGCATCGACAAGCAATTGGCCAGCCATCCGGATAGCTTCGAATTTATCGGCTACTGCTACGTTAAGTTTAACTTTCTCTCTATTTAAAATGTTCATGTAAGGTCTCTCCCTCTCCATTTGGATTGAATATAGGCTTCTAGCTGCTGGGAAACGTACAGCTTAATGGCATCTGCTTCCGCATCTTCGAGCAAAGCCTCGAACTCCGGCTGCAGCAGCAATACGCTGATTTCACTTAATATTTCGAGTACAGGCCGACTCAGTTGAAGCGGTGCCAGCATGAGCAAGATCCGGCGCACTTCATACTCCCCGCCTGCGCCAAGCCACAACGGCTCTTCCAGACGATAAAGCTTTAAAATGGGTTTGCTAATGTAGTCACTTCGGGTATGGAACAACGCAAGCTGTGTACCGGCTATCGCCTGGCTGCTCGCCTGCTCACGCTCCAGCAGCAGCTTTGCAATTGCCCCAGTACCCTCTGGCTCCAGTTCCGACGCTAGTGGAGCAAGCATTGACGATACGACATCGCTAAGCGGCCCCGGTGAGGCATGAAGCTGATGAACGGCAAACGGCTCCAGCACTTGAATAATCGCTGACGTGTAAGCATTCATCTGCTTCATCCGTTCCCAGCCGCCTGCATCCTCGGGTTTTCCTTGCTCGCCCTTTGCGTCTTCATCTACAGACAGGCTGCCCATAAAGGCGCGCAGCTTTTCCGTCTCCTCGCCCGTCAACAAGGGACTAATTTTAACGTAGCGTCCAGCATCGATAGGCAAATCGACGGTTGAGACGATGAGATCATATTGCATTGGCGGAATTCGTGACGCCTCATACCAGGAATAATTGCCAATTAGTTCAATTCGGGGAAATTGCTTCGCAATTCGCGCAGCGAGCAGCTTGGAAGAACCGATTCCGCTCGTGCAGACGATAATGGCTCTAACCCGCTTGAGCTGATTCAGCCGTTCCATTGATGCGCCAAAATGCATCGCCAGATAGCCAATTTCCTCATCAGGCACGAGCTTGGCAATTGGCAGCTCATCTATAGCTTCCCGGATTGCCGTAAATAGTACGGCGAAATCTTTGCGAATCTGTGCGAGCAGCGGATTGCGGATCGCCTCTCCCCGGCTCAGACGATCCATAGCCGGAGCCAAGTGATTAACCAAGCCTTCCAGCAGAGAATGATCTTGATCGAAGGGCATATTCAGCTTTTCGCCAATGGCATGAATAAGCCGATCAGCAGCTTCTGCCGCCGCTGCCCCATTCTGATGAAGAAGATTTTCCTCCTGCTTAACGGCTTCCGCCATCGCATGGACGAATAGCTCCTGCATCGCTTCGAGCTCTGCCGCCGGCCATTCCCATGGGAAAGCATCAAGGAAGGGCTGCAAGTGCGGCGGCGGCAGATCCGCGGCATCCGCAGCGCCACCGTGACCTTGCTTTCCGGGCTTTCGGCTGGACAACCAGTGGCCGCTTCGCATGCGGGCAACTGCGATAGACAGCTTAAGAAGCAGCCGCATATACGCGCTCTCCGTCAACCGGCGCGGCCACTTCTCCTCCAGCTCCCATAGTATCCGCTCAATGAAGAGAAAATGATCTTTTCCCACCATATGAAGCAGCCTCCTGGATACCGTCCAAGGATTCGAAGAGATGGGACCGGGATCGAATAGATCGGATTCGTCCAAATATTCGCGAACGAGCCATTCGATTAAAGCACGCTTTGCACTTTCCACTCCCTTAATTTCTACCCCATATCCTCTTTTGCGAATAAGCTCAAGCTTATATTTGCTCAATTGCGGATCGATTTCGTCCAAATCACGGCTAATTGTCGGAATGGCGGCACGCATTTCATAGGCGAGCGAGAACAGCTTAATCGGTTCAAAGGCTTCAAGCAGCCGGCATAAAATTAACGTTTTTCGTTCTTCTGGGGCGTATGTGACCGTCTCGAAATGGGCGAGAACCTTATGGAACTGAGCCAGATTATCGTCAGAGCCTTGGATTGCGATCCCTTTTCCAGACTTCGTGGCCAGAAAGAGTCCATAATCCGACAGCAGCCCCTTCATCTCGCTAATATCGCGATGAACGGTTCGCGCGCTTATTTGCACTTCTTCCGCAATCTCATTCGCAGTAGCTTCCTTCCGCTGAAGCAGCACTTCGAGAATTCGCCGCTGCCTGTTCGACACCATCAAGACCGTTCTCCTCCTTCCCGGGAAATGGAGGAAACGCCGACGAAAATTACGTCAGCGCTCCACGATCATTCCGTTAATTTTTGCTCAAGCGTTCAGCCAAGCGATCATACTCGGCACTCTTGAGAAAATCATCAATGGAAATGTGTTCGGCTTCAGGTGCTTTTAGTTTTGCCCTTGCCGTCAATGTTTTATGGGTAATAACAATATCGGCATCCGTCGGAATTTCGCTGATTGCCGTATTAGTCACGGTAACGTCGACGTTTGCTTTTTGCAATTTTTTGCGAAGAATCGAAGCACCCATCGCACTGGAACCCATACCGGCGTCACAGGAGAATACGATTTTCTTCACATCCTCTACAGCCTTCTCAGCGCCGCCTTGCGGAGCTTCAACTGCTGTAGCTGCGGAAGCTGCTGTTCCTTTGGCTTCTGCCTTCATTTGCTGCACTTTCGAAGTCGCTGCATCGAGATCATCTTCAGCCGTCTGCTTGCTGCCCTTCAAGAACGCAGCGGCGACGAGGAAGGATACGACGGTAGCGACAGCAACGCCTGCCAGCATTGGCAGCAAGCCGCCCTTCGGCGTCATCGCGATATAGGCAATAATACTGCCCGGTGAAGGCGTTGCGACCAGACCCGCTCCAAGAAGCGAGAACGTGAACGTGCCTGCAACGCCGCCGGCGATCGCTGCAAGCAGCAAGACCGGTTTCATCAGAATGTAAGGGAAATAAATTTCATGAATACCGCCCAGGAAGTGAATGATGACTGCGCCAGGCGCGGATTGCTTCACCATGCCGCGTCCAAACAGCCAGTACGCGAGCAGAATGCCGAGACCAGGGCCCGGATTGGACTCCAGCATGAAAATAAGCGATTGACCGGTTTTTACCGCCTGATCCATCGCGATCGGTCCCAGCACGCCGTGATTGATCGCATTGTTCAGGAACAAAACTTTGGCCGGCTCAATCAGTATGTTCGCCAGCGGAATCAGATTATGATTCACGAGGAACTCGACGCCGTTCGCCAGCACTTTGCTAATGGCTTCGATGACAGGTCCAATTCCTTTGAAAGCCAGCAATGCAAGAGCACCGCCGATAATACCCGCCGAGAAGTTGTTCACAAGCATTTCGAAGCCGGAACGGATTTTTCCTTCAATCGACTTGTCAAACTTCTTAATTAACCAGCCGCCAAGCGGCCCCATCAGCATAGCGCCCAAGAACATTGGAATGTCAGAGCCTACCACGACACCCATCGTTGCTACAGCACCAACGACCCCGCCGCGCGTGCCGTGCACCATGTTGCCGCCCGTAAAGCCGATAAGCAGCGGCAGCAAATAAGTAATCATCGGTCCTACAAGCGATGCGAAGCTTTCATTCGGCAGCCAGCCTGTCGGGATGAACAGCGCCGTTATTAAGCCCCAGGCAATAAATGCGCCGATATTCGGCATTACCATACCGCTCAGAAACCGTCCAAAAGTCTGAATGGCTACTTTGGCTCCGCCTTGGGAGCCCGTATTTTCACGATTCACTTGACTCATTAATGTGAACCTCCCTCTATATATAGACCGCGACCGATTGACCGTGTCGCTCTTGCTTTATGATAAGTTGAAAGCGATTACAATACAACGAAATGAAAACCATGTTGCGTCATCATGCTTGTTGACAAAATGTTTGTTAACGTCCGGGGCGGCAGACAGCACATACTTTTATAGGCTGGCGGGATAGATAGGAGGTTCCAGTAATTTCAAAGACTGATCCGTCAGTCATTCGTTACATTGTGCAAACGATGCTGGTTTTAGAATGTACAGGTGAAGCCGGTTTTACTCGCTTGAATTGTGTATATTTGTGATAGGCGCAGCCTTAGTATCTATTAACCAAGAATTCAACGTTTGAAAAGGGAATCCAAGCAAATATGTTCGCTCGGCCGTCGTCTGGATAGCTCGCAACTGTCTAACTCTTACTAGTGGGTGAATTTATGATGGTCTATGCCACTGAATGTGGAGGATCAAAATGTAAAAATACATGTTGTCAGACGTTTTATCGCTGATATTACACATCAAAATGCAAAAGTGCAGGCTGATTGGCCTAAAAAGCTGTGCCGGGGCCGAATTCAAGCATTTCAAATGTACTTTTGCATTTTGAAGGGTACTTGGGGCCTTTTGGGGCTCGTCAAAATGCACTTTTGCATTTTGTCCCCCTGTTTAACACCGGGGAGGTGCATAGGAGCATATAAGGGGAGGAGGGTTAGTTATCTGCTGCTGTCAGACATACCGCTGACAAGCGAATCGTAGAGCAGAAGCATTTCCTGTGATGGACGAATACCGAGCTCTCTTTTGAGCAGCTTTACATAATCAGTATATTGGGCTGTCAGCCCCTTCTTGTCTCCGTCTTTCCCGTACTTCTTCATCAGCAGCCCGACGACGGACTCGTCAAGCGGATTCCGCTCGTGAAGCTTCAACAGAAGCTTCGATGCTGCTGTTGTATTCGGCAGAGTCAACAGCGTCTCCGCCAGATTTTTGACAAAGGATGCATACCGTTCAGAGAGACGGTCTGTCTCATGAATCGCCCATACATAGGCTTTGCTGCCAAATAAATCGCCGGTATAGAGCCGTTCGACGACCAGCGCCTCTTCGACATTCTCGGCTCCGATTTTACCCAGCTCGCCTGCCTGGCGTTCAAACTCCTCATAATCGACGACCGCATCGTCCAACTCCAGCACGTATCCGTCATTCTCCGAACGAACCGCTTCACGAAGGCCAACAGGCTCCAGTGACTTCCGCATCTGATAGACGGCCGTGTTGAGATACTTCTCGGCGTTAATGCTGGTCATGCCAGCAAAAATATCCGCCAACAGCCGGGAACGTGAAATCCGCCTGCCCCGGTTCAACAGCAGATAGGCGAACAGCTCGGCGCTTTTACTCGAAATCCATTTCACGCGTCCCTCTTCACTGCGAATATAAAAGTCGCCCAGTGCGGAAATGCTAGTCCGTCTGGCATTTGCCGATGCATGGCCCGAGGCTTCCAGCTGCTGCACTGTTTTCCGGCTCTCCAGCACGCGATGAATCGTCCGCTCCAGCCTCTCTTGCGTGACCGGCTTGACGAGATAATCAAGAACCGACAGCTCGAAGGCTTCCAAGGCGTAATCCTTATGAGAAGTTACGAATACGACCTGTGTCTTGCTGCCTGCCTTGTCCAGCTTTCCTGCAAGCTCCAGCCCGCTTCCGCCCGGCATCGATATATCGACAAAAGCCAGTTCAACATCGGTGTTGTCATTTAAAAATGAAGTCGCCGCCGCAGTATCTGCAAATGTTCCGGCCACTTGGATCTCCTTATATTTGACTAGCATTTTCCGCATGATCAAATGCATGACAGGCTCATCATCGATCAGTATCACTTTCATCGGTTTTCACCTCGCTTTTCTCTCGTTTCCTCCGTCACCGATGGCTCCCGGGAGGGTAAAAATAAAAGTTGTGCCTTGTCCAGGCGAGCTCTCAAAACGCAGACTGCCGCCATGCATACGAAGAAACTCCCGGGTCAATACGAGTCCGAACCGCATTTCGCCCCCTTCTTCTCCGCTTGCAAATCCAGGCTCCTTGAAGAACATCTCATCATGCCGCAGCAGCTCAGCCGTTCTCTCATCAATGCCGATTCCGTTATCGCTAACAGAGACTGTTATTAGTTCTCCCTTCATAACAGCGTCTACCTCGATGCGTCCTCCGATTTCAGTAAACTTGATTGCATTGGACAACAAATTTCGGAAAATAAGATCAAGCATCTCTTTGTCCGCATTCACTGCTAGCCGGTCATCGATGCGCTCAGTGATGCTGATTTTCTTCATCCCTGCTCTGGCCCCGGCGAGCGACAACGCCTGCCTCACGACCTGCTGCAAATTCCAGGATTGCGGACGGAAAGCGACCTCTCCGTTCTGACTGCGATACCATTCCAACAGATTATCTACGAGGTTATGTGTGCCGCGAACCTGCCGCCTGATCTCCTGAAACACTTCAGCCTTCGCTATGTCCGTGTCTGTCGGTTCTTCACCTAGCAGCTCAGTCAAACTGACGAGCAGCGCAATCGGATCACGGATATCGTGAGCCATTACAGTAAATAGCTTGTCTTTAAAAGCATTCAACTGAGAGAGCCGCTGTGACTTCTCGCGCAGCCGCTCTTCATTTTCTTTCAGCTCCGTAATGTCGTTGAACATGAGCATTTTGCCGATTGGGA
This sequence comes from Paenibacillus sp. NPDC058174, assembly GCF_042883865.1. Classification (NCBI taxonomy): domain Bacteria; kingdom Bacillati; phylum Bacillota; class Bacilli; order Caryophanales; family Paenibacillaceae; genus Paenibacillus; species Paenibacillus sp. NPDC058174. The sequence continues at coordinate 105,419 of NZ_JBHVUY010000004.1, read as the reverse complement.
ATGTACCGGTATCGTAAATATAGGTCAAGCTGCAAATATAATGCCGAAGCCGGTCATCCAGTACACGCTGGAGAGCAAAGCGTTCATCCTGATACTCGCGATCCGCGATCCGTTCAACCAGCTCCGGACAAGCCGAGAGCGTGTCCTTGCCGGATGCGGGGAAGCTTTTGGCCCGTCCCAGCTCCGGAAATACGTCTTCTGCGGCACGGTTATGATTGACGATTTGCCCTTCATAGTCCAATAAAATAACGCCGTCACGAATCGTATCGAACATTTTGGCATAGGCAAGAGGGGTTAGCCGAAGCAATCGGATGCGGAAAATGCCCCAAGCATACACAAGTCCAGATACCGCAAAACCAAACGGCGTAAAATCAATCACCTTGCTGAACATATAGCCGATATTGAACAGCATTGGCGCTGCCGCCCCCAGAATGAGAACGAGGATCTGTTTCCGCACAATCGGCATTGCCCGCAGATACATCGGAACAAACAGCAGAATACCAAGCAGCAGAATAGTATAATTGTAGACGGCATGCACCGCGTACCAAGGCCCTTTAACCGTGTTGTACAGAGGCACTGTGCCATTCTCATTCAAGATGTATTCTTCATAAATCCAATGATGCCAATCGTTAGTGAGATGAAGCAGGAACGTCAACGCGGGGACGATAAAGAGCAGCACTGTGAGCCATTTCCGGTGACGAACGGCCAGCCCGGTAAACTGAATCACGAGCAGCAGCCAAAACGCCGAAACGAACGGAATGCCCAAGTATTCGAGCTGCAGCGACAGCTTCACGCCGTTCAGGCTCTCGCTCGTAATTTCGAACGCATAGCCAATCGCGTAGCAGGATGCCGCTACCATCGTATAGATCATCGTCCGCGCCACCTGAAGATGACGTTTCCGATAGGATAGAAAAGATACGAACAACATAATCGCCGTCGCGAAACATAGCAATATCGCCATCCATTGTTTTGTATCCACGACTGCGCCTCCCTTTTTCCGATTCGTCTATCATTCGACAAAATGGTCTAAAATCCTTGTCTGGACTATGATCGCACACAGCAAAAACACCCGAATGATGTAGTCGGGTGTCAAGCTCGTTATTCTTTGCAGCCGACGACAAAGGATGAATCTAAAGTAGAGATTTTGTTAGTTGCCTGAACTTTAACAGCTCTACAACAAATCCTGCAGCCGGATGATCGCGTGCGCCCTGTCGCTAACCTCCATCTTCCCGTACAGGTTGCTTATATAATTCCTTGCCGTTCCTTCCGCGACATGAAGAGCCTCTGCGATCTCGCGGTTGCTGAGACCCCGGATAATAAGCGCGGCGACCTCCTTCTCTCTCTCTGTCAGCTTCACATGAACCGCTTGCAATTGCGATTTAGAGAGGTTTTGCCACTGCTCGAAGTTAGACGTCACTTCATTCAATTTGGCTGCCAGTTTTGCGGCAACGACCGAAGGCAGGACAAATTGTCCGGAAGCAGTATCGCGAATGGAGGCAATCATTTTATCACCCTCCATATCTTTTAAAATGTAGCCTTTCGCACCGGATGCCATTCCTTCGATTATATATTCATCTTCGAGGAAGGTCGTAAGAATGAGCACCGCCGTCTCCGGACAGCTCAGTCTAATCCGCTTCAATGCTTCAATTCCATTCATGACCGGCATTCGGATGTCCATCAGCACCAAGTCCGGGCGAAGCTGCTCCACCAGCTCACAAGCCTCCTGCCCGTTCGTTGCCGTGCCTACTACCGCCATATCCTCTTCCAAATCCAATATAGTCCGAAGCCCTTCACGGGTAAGCATCTGATCATCGGCAACTACAATCGTTATCGGTTTCATCCTATGTCTCCTGTCTTAATTCGAGTAGGGCAATTCTATGGTTAATGTGCAGCCCTCGGAGGGTTTCGTCTGGATTCGAAGGTAGCCGCCTAACTGTTCTGCGCGCTCCTTCATCGTCTGCAGCCCGAAACCCATAACGACTTTGTCCGCTCCAGTTCCGCTGTCCTTCAGATAGAAATAGAGCTTGCTATGATCATGCTGCAAAGAAAACTGAAACGCCTTGCTCCCTCCATGCCGGATGCCATTGGTGAGCCCTTCCTGCAAAGCATGGTAGAGTACTTTTTTATGAGCCAGGGATATAGCAGGAACCTCTTCGATTTCTGCCTCCACAACAACACCAGTGTCGCGTATCAGCTTGTTTATGGCTTGTACAAGATTGAAATCCTGTCCTTCACGCAGCATATGGACTGAACCGCGAATTTCATTCAGACTGTGCCGGATCAAATCTTGAGCGCCCTGCAGCCTTAATACTGCACCTTCCTTATCCTCCTTATGAAGAAGCCGTTTCCCCGCCTCGATCTGCAAAATGGTCGAAGTCAGCCCATGACCCACGACGTCATGGATTTCCTGTGCAATCCGGTTCCGTTCCGCATAGACGGACATCTCCGCTAGAGCGGCGGAAGTCTCGCTCATGGATTGCCGGAGACTTCTCGTCCGCTGCTCCACCTGCTCTTCTAAATTAAGCTTCAGCCTTTGAATACCGGAATATAGCTTTGCATTTTCTATGGAAATGGCGCACTGGGCGCATAAAAGCTTCAACAAGTTCAGCCGTTCCGATGTGAATACGCCCGGGGAAAGATTATTTTCCATATACAGCAGGCAAATCAGCTTATTCTGATGGACGATCGGCAAGCATAACACCGATTTTAGTTTGTTCTCCCGAACGAAATGGTTGCGTATAAACATACCCTCTTCTGTTGCATGATGAAGTACGACTTCCTCTTGTGTTCTTGCCGTATAGCCAACTACCGAAAGAGGCAAAATGTCGGCCGCTTCTTCGAGGGGGATGGTCTCAATATTCAAATTTTCCTCTGTGCCGCAGGCTTCTACTGCCCACGACGAATCATCCTCGAATATAAGCGCGCCGAATTCCGCCCCTGCATTCCGGAGCATAATACGCAAAAGCGTCTTAAGGAGGCTGGACATCTCCATTTCACTAGATAGAGCTTGGGCAGCCATGACAACCGACAGGTAATCAACCTGTTCTATTCCTGAATTAGAATTCAAATTCAGCAGGTACCCGTACTTTTCAGCCATTTGGGATCGCTTGGCTTCCGCTCCCCACTGCCCGTACGCCTCATAAGCCTCCGCCATATAAAACTGAGCCAGCCGGTTCTTGCCGCGGTTTAATCCGAACTTCGCATAGCATTCAGCAATAATAGCACCATTATGAACATGTCCATAAAGACGCGCATCGTCGAGTGCCGCTTCATAGAGCTCCTCCGCCAATGAATCTTTTTGCATCATACGGGCGATCTCGGCTTTTACGATCAGATATTTATGCCGGTAGTTTTCTGGACAAGAGAAAGCATACTTCTTCAATTGAGCCAGGTTTTTGCGCATTCGAGACAGATAGCTCCTCTGCCGCTGCTTGGACACGTTGTCATAGAGCATAGACCAAGTGAGGCTTTGGAACATAATGAACATCGATAAATTTAAATTTTCTTCTTTTAAATCTCGTTGAATGGCCTCAGCAGCATCGAGATGCCGTTCGGCTTCCTCGTAGTTCTCAAAAAAGTAACCAATCATATAGTGATAAGTGCTCGCTGTAATCTGTACAAGCTGCTCTTGATGACCATACGCAGCAAGCGAAGACTCTTCCTTGAATGGATAATCCGGTGTCATATAATCCATTAATGTGGAGCTCAATTTGGCGATAACGCCTGCCTGAATCCATAGCAGACTGCCTCTATGTTTCTCTAAATCCGGAAATATAGAGGCGATCTTGTCATAAACCTCCCGGAGCGGATAGCCATATTGAAGCATTAAACCGCTGCTCACGATGACACTTTGATTACTAAGCCACACATCCCCGGATTCCAGGCTTATTTTCCCAGTATAGGCTACAAGGTTATTAACAAATTGAGGATCGTACTTTCGCCAGCTATCGAAGCAAAGCGAGAACGAGGTTAATGTCTTTGTGTATAGAGCCGGATAAGGCTTGGAAATGGCAAGTGCAAGCATTCCCCAGTCATACGCTGCTTTATGCTGCTGGAATTGAAAGCAGAGCAGCATGGCATAGCCGACACAAGAGATAGAGGATTCTGGAGCAATTCCGTAGTCCAGCGTCATCTCCAGCATCGTCAGAGTAGTAGATACCCAGCCGTTTTTCGCAAACATAAAGCATGCGTTGCCGACATGAACCAGCACGGTCATCGCCGCGTTCAGAGCTTCATCCTCCATTGGCGGCAGATGCAGCAGCGACTCGGGAGAACGGCCCTGCAGCTTTCGCCGCACACGCATCAATTGCATGGCAAGCTTAAGCTTGCTCGGCTGAAAGTGATAGGGGATACCGAGCAGTTCCAGCGCTTTCTGGCCAAGCCGGAGCACCTCTTCGTAATTGTCCTTATTTGATTCCAGTTGAAGCATCAGCGTATAGACAAACACTTTATCGAGCGGAGTTCCCGAACGCTCCAGCAGCATCGCGAACAATTGCTGCGCTGTTTCGTATTGACCGCATAAGTACTCCGACTCCGATCTTTCCTTATAACATTGAAAGACAAGACCGTAATCGTCCTCCCAATCATTTGCATCCAACAATCGGGTGGCCATGCGAAAATAACCCCGTGCCGTTTCGTACGCATTTGCTTGCTTCGCCTTAACGCCGGCCCGTAAATTCAACTCCGCTATTCGCTTCCGCTGTTCTGGATTTTCGCTGCCGATACTCTCCCATGCCTGATTCAGATGGTTAACCGCTTCATATATCTCACCGCCCTGATCAACAATAAGCCAACCGATCCGCCAATGCAGCACGGGACGCTGATCTCGGGTCACCAATTCGAATGCGGCTTGCTGAATGCGGTCATGCTGAAAGCGGTAAAGGCTATTCCCGTCTTCGATTGTCTTCCGCAATAAAGTCTCGAGCACAGCAAGCTCCAATGCATCATGCAACCGGTCTGCCGAGAGTCCGGTTACCGGAATCAATGCGGCTTCATTGAAGCTGCTTCCCAAATAAGCAGCTCTGCTTAACGCGAGCACCGTATCATTTGGCAGGTGCTGCAGTTTAACAGAGAGGTAAGTAGCCATATCATCAGATATATGCATCTCGTTAATACACTGCATGTCCCATTGCCAGCTTCGATTCCCCGGGTGAAACGTCAGATAGCCGTCACTGAACAAATCCTGAAGAAACTGTTTAATAAAGAGCGGACTGCCTGCCATCTTCCGCATAAGAATATCGGCGAGCTGTTGGACAGCACCCGGCTGTGCGTGCATCGTATCCTGCAGCATTTGCAGCAGATCAGGCATCTCTAGCGCCTCAAGCTCAATTTGCTTGATCGCAAGCGGCAACCCCTGGAGCTGAGCTTCGAATCTCCCTGCCGGTTGCTGCGCGTTCACTTCCGTATTCCTCAGTGCTCCGATGACCAGCAAATATTTGGAATTTCGCTGATCACCAAGCAGATGGACAAGATAATGCAGCGAAGCTTCATCAGCCCACTGCAAATCGTCAAAGAACAAAACAAGCGGCCGTCCTCTCTGCGAGAATAACGGTATGAACCGATTGAGAAGCAAATGAAACCGCTGCTGTGCTTCCGCCGGAGCAAGCGGAGGCACAGCCTGCTGCGGGCCGATCAGAAGCTCTAGCCGGGGGACTCGCTCGACCAGCAGCTGCCCATAGCCTTCTAATGCATCCAATATGCGCAGCTTCCATATTTCAGCTTGCAGTTCATTTTCCGTCAGCAGCTGGTCCGTCAATTTGCCGATAACCTCAACCCACATCTCATAGGGAGAAGCAACCTGGCCGGCGTTAAACTTGCTGTCGGCGAAAAAACTGCCCTCCGGCAAAATTTGCTGCAAGGTCTGCTGAACAAAAAAGGTTTTTCCGATCCCGCCATTGCCGCCGACTCTAACCAAAGCGGCCGTCCCATCCGATGCAAGACCAAGCGCTTCATGAAGCAGCTGCTGTTCCTTGTCACGCCCGTACAGCCGATCGCCAAGCTCCCATTTTTCCGGAACATCATGACTCGCAAGCGGGAATGGTTCAATCTCGCCATGCTCTCTCCATAAGCCTAAGCAGCGCTCTAAGTCCGACTTGATGCCAAGAGCACTGACATACCGGGCTTCCGGCATTTTTTCCAAACATTTGCCGATAATATTCGAGATGACGTTCGGCAGATCAGGGTTCCGGCTGCTGGCCGGCTCGGGTGTAAGTGCGATATGGGCATAGATTATATCCGCCGCCCTGTCTCCAGCAAAAGGCAAGCTGCCCGTAAACCATTCATACAGTATAACGCCGAAAGCGTAATAATCACTGCGATAGTCCGCCTCGGTACCTGTTCTGCCCGTCTGTTCTGGCGACAGATAGGCCAGCCGGGAGTCCGTGTTGTTTGCCGGCGGGCCCGCTAGCGATTCTGTCTGCATCACCGAACAATTTCTGAGCTCCAGCAGCTCAGCCAGACCTGTATCGGGATGAATGAGAAATTGATTCGGATTCAATCCATAATGGATAATTCGCTCTTGGTGAACCCGAAAGAGGCAATCTGCAAGGCCCACCGCCATTTCCAGCAGAAATAATAGGGTTGCCTCTCCGCGATCCCGCATTAAGCGGTCCATGGTAACAGCTCCGTTATCTCGAATGAGGAGAACTGGCCGTCCTTTGAACACTTCAAATTGGAACGGTTGAACCGTCCCGCTGCCGTTCAATCGCGTGAGCAGTTCGAACTCTTGACGGAGGCTGTCGATAACAGCCGTACCGGGATATTCATGGCTGGTTGTTTTAGCCAAGAGACGCAGGCCGTCCCGGGCCCTTGTAAGCCGATAGAGACTCACATCCCCATATTTCCCCATGATTTCCTCGGTTTCATATCCCGGCAGCTCGAACATTTGCGCTCTCCTCCAATTGACTCGTTTCGATATATATAAATTCATTATAAGCGATAGAAGACAGGTCCAATGAAATAGATTAAACAAGGCAATGAAAGAAGAGCTCTGCGGTTGTCTCGCAGAGCTCTTCTTTCTATTTGATTATTTCAATGTCTCGAGCAAAGCTTTGATCTGCGGATCCAAGTCCAGAACTCTCAACAGGATCGTAAGCGCTTCGGCTCTAGTAGAATTCACGTTAGGCTGGAACTTGCCATCGGATCGTCCCTGTACAATTCCTGCTGCCGCCGCTGCTTTAATTTGCGCTTCGTTCCAGGAACCGTTCGTATCGGTAAACCCTTTATTTTTGCCGCCAGCTGCCTTGTCCAGATCGACAATCCTGCTGATTATCGCGACAATCTCCGCACGAGTGATGGTCTGGTTTGGCTTAAAGCTTCCATCATTGTAACCGTTAATGATGCCGTTCGAAGCCAGCGCATCGATTGCGGCTTTCGCCCAGTGGCTGCCTGTGTCAGTAAAGCCGGCAGCATGATCAGCTGCTTGAAGATTAAATACCTGTGACACAATCTTAGCAAACTCCGCGCGAGTAATGCTTGCATCCGGACGGAAGCTGCCATCTTCATAGCCGGCTGCAAAGCCCAATTTCGTGAAGAGAATAATGGCGTTCTTGCTCCAATGATTTGCAATGTCGGATAATGAAGCAGGTGCTGAACCGGAATTAGCTTCCGTTACTTTTTTGCTCAAGTCATTTTTCCATTGGTCATATTGGATGCTGCCTTTAAATATCGAGCCTTCTGTTCCAGGCTGTGGAGTTGGCGTTGGTTTTGGAGTAGGTGTAGGAGTAGGAGACGGTGTTGCGACTGGACCGCCACCGTTACTGCCGTTACCGCCATTCCCTCCGCCTGAAGTGGATTCCGCCAGACGTGTAATATGAAACTCATAGGTCTGTACATGGCCGTTCTGTGCAATAATATCCAGGCTGATCGTGTTGATGCCTACTTTCAAGCTGATTGGATTGTTCACAGGCTCTCCATCCAGCTTCAATACAGCAGTTGCCTTACTATCGGTTGGCGTGTAAGTTGCTGATGTAACTGTCACAGAATGGGGTACTGTTGCGTTATAGACATATACGCTTTCGTTCACTGGACGATCCAGTGTAATATCGCTCAATTGAATAAAGCCCAGCCCGGAAGAGTAAACAACTGTAAAGCTTGAAATCGCAGATTGGGAATATCTTTGGCTTACTGCATTATAAGCATAGACTAACCAGTAGTAGGTGCCCTCCGGCAAACTGTCCAACGAATAGGAAGTAGCCGAACCTGCCTCTATAACCGCTGGATCATCGAATGACGGCTTACTATCAATTAGAATTGAATAATCCGTTGCGTCTGGCACGCTGCTCCAGCTTAATGTCAAGGAGCCGTTAACCGAAGTTCCTTTTGCGGGAGAAAGCTGCTCAGGGGAATTTGCCAGCAGAATATCTATTGTGAGGGCAAGCGACTCATAATTAGCATTAGCATTGATCGTGTAGAGGGATGAATCTTCGCTGTCTGGCGTAAAGCGAATGGCTTGCCCCTCTGCAACGGTATTTGCTTCGTCTATGGAATAATTCGTATATGCCTCTCCATCTTGCAGTCCGATCAGCAAATTATATTGATTTGCGTCTAGACTAAACAACGGCGGGTTTTCACCGTTATCGTCTTCATCTTCTTCTAGATTAAACTGAGGGTATTGGAACTGCACCTCACCAGTTGATTCGTACAAGATCACTTGAATCGTTGCATAACTGTTGTCATTATCAATATGATTTACATTCGTCCATTGCACAACAAATTTACGATTTGGCGCCTCCCCGATTGTGGCGTATAAAACCGTTGCGTTATCCACGAGCAGATCTGTAAAGTATGGCGCGATATAGTTGTTAGGCTCTGTAAGCGGAAGCGGTCCATTGTATCTATAATATGAATCTGGATCATGGAACATCAGATAGCCATTCGTTGTCACATAGGCTTCGTCATACTCGTTTCCAAAAAAGCTAAAATCAAAGCCGATTGGCAATGCCTCGGAAACCGCGTCGTCTGTGTCGTTAAAATCTACTTGTTGCCCTTCGTACAACCGATCTGCCATATTTCCTGCCGCATGCGCCATTGGCTGAACAAGCGAGAAAATAATAAACAGCGACAATAATAAGGATAATGATATTTTGTTGCCTTTTCTCATTACACTACCTCCAAAAGAATTAGATGACTATCTACATAAGTATATAGCCCTATTTCTTCCAGCTCTAGTGACCGGTGTCATCAATATTGTCACATGACAAAATAACAATCAGACTTCATTGCAGGGAACAATAACCATTACCTTCGCAAAACACACTACCCCTTAGCCGGAATGCGCATGCTCTGTATCTCTTGCACACCCGAAGCAAATCCCAAATTATAATAGACGGATTCCGCCTTATTGCCCTCCATCACATACAACCTTAGGATGGGATAATGATCTTTAAGGACAGTTAATGCCCTCTTCAGCATTAGAGTAGCCAGCCCTCTCCCCCTATAAGCAGGCAAGACACCAATACTATATACGGCCGCCACATTGTCTTGCAGGCAAAGACGGCAATTCGCGATTAAGCCGCCCGACTCCCGGTCATAGACAAGAGTTGATGCCTGCAGCAATCGTTCATTGGTCAGATTAGGATCCTCATTCGGAATAAAGTCCGCCAAAGAAGCTTTATTCCTTCTTACCGCTTCAAAACCTCCCTTAAAGCTATTAAAATCACAATGGGCGATTTCATCTTCATTGGTAAATCGTTTGCCATTCTTCGCATCATCCTCGATTTGAGGGCTTTGAATGATGACATTTGAATCCCAGTCGAGCTCAAAATAACCGGTAGGGCGCTGCATCCATCGGCATCTGAATTCGTCCGGCCAAAAGCCTGCTCTCGCATATAAAGAAACTTGGTCTGGGAGCACCTCAAACGTTCTAATTGGATTTGTCTTATCAGACCAGTGAATTAAAATCGCTTTCAATTGTTTCAACACTTCGAATTCATGACGAAACGGCGGTATGAAAAACAAATGGTAAATGAGATTAGGAGACATCCTGACCCCGCCGATTTTTGTTTCTCCTTTATAGATCCAGAAAGCGTTGTTCCTGGCCCTGTTATATAGCTCCTCTCTAAAAAATCCATTGTAGCTCGCATTATAATAAATCGAACAATAGATTCCCCACTCATCCACTCCCGCTCTTTGAATCGAATATCCATCCGTTAATTGATAAGTGTGAACAAGCTCCGACCATTCTTTTGTCTCCATCGTTCATTCCCCCTGACGTTTAATTTCATAAAGAAGCTAGAAAAGCAAAAAAGGCTGCAGATGAACATAGCTCATCTGCAGCCTGAAATCTCCTTCGTATGAATAGGCCATTGTTATCCCGGTTATCCTGGTCATAAATCGGCTTCTTCAATACTGACGGCGGAGATTGCGGTGTATGACTAAACTGTTGTTCTTTATCATAAGAGGCAGCGCAGCATAGCAAATCAAGCATTATAAATGCTTCATCTGCCTTTCATTTCACCTCTTATATTCAGTTATTAGATCAACTGATTAAGAACAACCATAATCATTACACCATTCGCTCCTATCGCATTAATTTCCCCTATTTTACCATTCATACAGATTATTTTCAACGAATTACCGACTTTATCATCCCTTAACAAATCGAAGCTATACTCGAACTGTACAGTAGCTTACACAACAACGAAGAAAGGAAATGCATATTATGGGAATTCACACTTACTTTCAATCCTTGAACGATCTCGAACGTATTATCCGCTGCCCTGGAAAATTCAAGTTCGAAGAACATAGCGTATCCGCTCACTCGTGGAAGGTCGTGCAGTATGCCAAAACATTGGCGGATATCGAAGAGAGCAATGGCATCGTCATTGACTGGAAAAAGCTCTATGAGATTACGAGCAGCCATGATTACGGTGAAATATTTATCGGCGATATTAAAACGCCCGTTAAGCATTATTCGATGGAATTGCGCGGTATGCTCCAGAAGGTTGAAGAAGGCATGATTGCTCTCTTTATAGAGGAGAACATTCCAGAGGAATTCAAGCCCATCTTCCGCAGACAGCTTCGCGAGGGCAAGGACGACTCCGTCGAAGGGCTGATTCTTGAAGTAGCCGATAAACTGGATCAAGTGTATGAGGCACTAACGGAATTGCAGAGAGGCAATACCGAGAAGGAATTCGTTGTCATGTACCGCGAGGCGCTCATCAAAATCAAAAAAATCAAGCTGCACTGCGTCGATTATTTTTTAACGCATATTTTGCCTGACATCGTGAAAGAAAGCCCTAATTGCCCCGTTGATATTCAAAAAATAACGAGAGAAGCTTTGGAGCTTTAAGCTTGCGGCTCGTTATGCCCATTCTTTCTAACCCTCCCGTCCCGACCCTGCTTTTCTCATCTACCGAAAACTTCTAAACTCCCTTCAATCTCAGCCCTCCGTTCCTTTCCCTGTCCCTTTCCCTCATCTCTCCTCTCTACATACGGCTTCCCTCCGCTTCCTCATGTCTTTTCTTCACCTCCGTATGCTATCCTATACTGGAGACAAACTAAGAAAAACAAAGGAGCGTCCTATGTCAGCAGATCAAGGTACAAAAGAACATCCATGGAAATTAAAAACGCCTCCTGGAACCTCTGAATACGAAATGTATAAGGATGAAAAGGATGGAAAAGAAATTATCGTGTGCACGGTAGGCAAAACCGTTCTTCATTATGACTATCGCTGTATCGCCGATTTGCATGACATGCTCAAGCAGCATGGAGATTGGATCGAGCTTGGCAGTGCGGACGAGCAGAAGCCCCCCAAAGAAGGTACAGTTGAAGCTTGGGCCCGCTCCTCGGACAATCCGATCGCAGGCTGGTACGGCCTGAAGAAAGGCTTCCGCGGCCGCTTCGGCATGTATGTCCCTCCTTTGATGGAAGCACTAGGCCTTGCAGAGGTTGAGCATAATCCCCGCAACAACCGGATGCGTGCGCTGTAAATTGAATATTCTCCCATAAAATAAACAAAAAACCTTTGCGCCATGCCAAAGGTTTTTTGCCGTATTGCCGTAAGTTATTCAAAGCTTCGCGGAGCTTCTGACTGGCCGCCTTGCGGTACTCTGGCACGGCCTAGCATGAGGATAAAGACGACTGCCAGAATCGGCAGCGCAATACTCCATTGGAACAGAAAGGCGATTGAATCCGCTAAGCCTACAATCATTTTCTGCAGCACATCCTGCGGGAACATTTGACGGACGGCAGGATTAAGCAGCGCCTGAGGATCTCCGAATTTCTCGGCCATGGAAGGGTCCGGAAGCACGGCTGTAATATTTGTCTTCAGTCTGCTCGTCTGAATGACACCAAATATCGTAATGCCAAGCGCGGAGCCAATCGTCCGGAAAAATACGACCATGGAGGTAGCAGCACCCTTATACTCTGGACTGATGCCGTGCAGCGTCGCAATATTAAAGATGACGAATGAAACGCCAATTCCGAGCCCTACAAAAATCATGTACACCGTAACGACCCAGCGATGCGTATCTGCATCAATTGATCCCAAGAGGAACAGCGCGATAATTAGAATCGCTGCAGATACCAGCATAATGCTGCGGAACATAAACTTAGTCGCAAAACGGCCACCAAGCACGGAGCTTGCCACGACCCCGAGCATCATCGGAGTCAGCGTTTGTCCGGCAGAGCTGGCTGAACCTCCATATACGCCCTGTACGAAGATAGGAATATAGGTCGCACCTGAAATCAGAATCGCGCCATACAGGAAGCTGCAAACTTGGCTTGCGGTGAACACTTTGTTTTTGAACAAATGCAGGGATATAACCGGATTCGATACTCTGCTCTCTACGATCAGGAAGATGATCAACAGAACAACGAAAGCAATGAACAATCCGATAATCTGCACCGAATTCCATGCGTATGTTTTGCCGCCAAGCTCCAAGGCGAACATTAGACTCAGAATTGTACCTGCAAGCAGCAGTACACCGCCCCAATCGATCACCTGCTTCTTCGTCTCCCCAGCTTCTCTATAGAACAGTACGATAAACAAAATAGCCGATATGCCGAACGGAATATTAATATAAAAAACCCAGCGCCAATGCCAGTAATCGGTGAAATACGCTCCGGCAAGCGGCCCGAATACACTCGACAAGCCAAATACGGCGCCGAACAATCCGTTCATTCTGCCCCGCTTCTCAATCGGGAAAATGTCAAAAATGACAGCAAAGCATAGCGGCATAATCGCCCCCCCGCCAATACCTTGCAGCGCCCGGAACAGAATAAGCTCCGTCATGCCGTTCGCTATCCCGCACAGGACAGAACCAATTAGAAATATACCGAGACCCAAGAGAAAAAAAGGTTTACGGCCATACATATCCGACAGCTTTCCGAAAATCGGAGTGGTTACGACACTGGCAATCATATAGGCGGAAAACACCCATACTAACTGCTCATAACCCCCAAACTCCCCTACTATTGTAGGCATGGCTGTAGACACGATGGTCTGGTCCAGCGCGGCCATAAACAAGCCAAGCAGCAGGCCGGCTACGGTCCATGTCGTATTGGTTCTCGCTCTATCCATCTGTTGCAGCCCTCTTTCCTGAAGTTTCATCCCATTTGACAGTTTCCGGGTAATAAAAGTCCGAGTTATTTTGCCAAATATGCTCATTAGTATTCCCGTTTGCATTAGACGCATTCAATGTGCCAGAGCTTAGAATAACCATTTTTATATATGAGAAATACGAATTGCTGCATTTATTTATGTAATAGATGAATTTCCCATAACGGATCGGGGCAATATAAATTTCGAAACTGCGCTGCAATGCAGCTGATGTTCACAAAAAAAGAGAGGGAGTGTAAATCGATGACTCAACATGATGACCGGGATCGAATCGATAATGACAACGATACAAGTACTGGAGAAGCTGTAGGAACAGTAGGCGGAGGCGCTGTTGGTGCTGTCGTAGGTTCCGCTCTAGGCCCTGTCGGCACCGTTGTAGGCGGCATCGTAGGCGCAGCGCTGGGCAACAAGGCTGGCGAAAATGTAGATGATGCTAATGATGACGACGATAATGATCACCGCAGAGATTAAAGTATAACGCTGGATAGCGTCGATATTCTTCCAAAAGCAGCACCTCCGACATAACGTTAGAGGTGCTGTTTTTTGTCTCCATTCATTTTCAAATGCACCTCTACATAGCCTAAAGTAAAACCTGGCAGAGGGTGTGTATCCGCTATGAATCAAGCTTCCGGATTGTCACGCAAGCTGGAGAGGCCCAACTTTCTCATTCTAATGGTCGACGAGGAGCGATATCCGCCTGTTTATGAAAGTGAAGAGCTGCGAGCATGGCGCAGACAAAATCTCGTAACCCAGCAGCTGTTGAAGTCTCACAGCCTGGAATTCCATAGGCATTATATAGGAAGCACGGCTTGCTGCCCCAGCCGGGCTACTTTATTTACAGGCCAGTATCCGTCGCTGCATGGCGTCAGTCAGACAGTCGGCATTGCTAAAGAAGCTTTTGATTCCGATATGTTTTGGCTGAACCGGAATACGGTGCCGACAATGGGCCATTATTTTCGCTCAGCGGGCTACAGCACGTACTATAAAGGCAAATGGCATATTTCAAATGAAGATATTATTTCGCCCGGTACTCATAACAGCGTTCCCAGCTACCATCCCCTGACAGGCGTGCCTGATCCGGAGCTGGAGCAGCTATATTTCCATGCGAATCGCTTGGAAGACTTCGGCTTCTCGAATTGGATCGGACCCGATCCCGTAGGCAGAAACCCTCGCAACTCCGCTTCCTCGGCAGCCTTCGGATTAAGCGGTAGGGATGAGGTATATGCTGCAGAGACGGTCCAGCTCATTGAGGCGCTTGACCGTTGGCATTCCCAAGATAACCAGGCACCACCCTGGCTCATCGTCTCTTCCTTCGTGAACCCGCATGATATTACACTCTATGGCGATCTTACAGCCCGGCTGCCTGCTTTCAAATTTGAAATCGATCCGGCAATACCTGCGGTCGCCCCTCCTCCCACTATCCATGAACAGTTGAACACCAAGCCGCGCTGCCAAGCGTCGTATCGCGATATATACCCGAGAGCTTTGCAGCCTATTAGCGACGATGCCTTTTACCGGCAGCTATACTATCAATTGCAGAAAAATGCAGACCAGCAAATGCTCAAAGTATTTGAGGCGCTTACCCGCTCTTCCTTTTACGAGAATACGATCGTTATTTTCACTTCTGATCACGGTGATCTGCTGGGCTCTCACGGTGATTTGCATCAGAAATGGTACTGTGCCTATGAAGAGTTTCTTCACGTCCCGTTAATCATCCATAATAAACATTTGTTCCCGGAGCAAAAGAATACCCGCGCGCTTACTAGTCATCTCGATCTTCTGCCAACGCTGCTGGGATTAGCCCATATTAATCAGGAAGAAGTTCGAAGCCGCTTGCAAACCAGCTTCAGCGAAGCTCGTCCGCTGGTCGGCCGCGACCTTAGCCCGCTTGTCCGGGACAACGGCCAGCCGGCACTAACCGACCAGCCTGTTTACTTCATGACCGATGACGATGTCACACGGGGACAGCATCAGCAAAATCCGCTTGGAGTGCCCTATCCGGCAGTTGTCCAGCCTAATCATATCGAGACTGTTATCGCTCCCCTTTATCATGAGCAGCAACGTCAGCTTTGGAAGTTCTCCCGTTATTTCGACAATGATCAGTTCTGGAGCCAGCCGGGGATCCAGGATGTCACAACCTATCCAATCGGGAACTCAGGCGAGTGGGCAACATCTGCAAAAACACAACCGGTGCCTGATGAGTATGAACTGTATAATTTGACCGATGACCCGCTGGAAACACGTAATCTAGCCCATCCGGGCCATACAACCCCGTATACGTTAAACGTCCAAAACTTGATGATGCGTCTGCTGGAGCAGCAGCGTGAACAGAAACGCTTATACCCTGTTCAACCTACGATATAGAACATAAAGGCGGTCCAGAAGGCTCTACACCGCACATGCCGGGCAGAGCCTTCTTTATGCTATGCAGAATAAGAAACATACAACAGAACCCAATGGTACCATTACTCATATTGTTTTATAATGAAATCATCAGAATACTAACGATATTCATTGTAATAATAAGCAAATGAGATCATTGTAAATAACAGTAAAGCTGAAAATTCGGAGGATTTTACCATGAAAAAGCTAGGACGAAATGATCCTTGCCATTGCGGAAGCGGCTTAAAGTACAAAAAATGTTGTATCGATAAAGACGAGGCCGGAAATGTAATACCACTAACTTCCTCGCAGCCGGCAGTACCTAAAGCTGCTGCTAAATCCATCTGGCTGAACGAGCAGCATGAGCTCATCGCCGATCATTTTGTTCATCAGACAAAACAATTATATTCACAAGAGGAAATTACCCGTCTTCTTAGAATCTGGAATGATTATGCCAGAACAACGGATCCGATTAGCAAGAAAATTGGGGTGTATCCTGCCGCACTCGAGTATATTCTATGCCAGATTCATGGATATGAAGTCACTCAGAGCGCATTGGCTAAAAAATATGAAGTATCCGTCGGTACGTTATCGCAGCGGGTCAACCAAATCTATGACTACTTGGATGAGGTTACGCCTGCAGATCTGGAGCCCGTTCATCAGAATTCCAAAATGGTTCCTAACGCAAGCGTGCAAATGGAAAAGGACCTGCTGAATATTCAGACGCTGCTGCAAGAGCAAAATTTCGAAACAATAGAGGAAGCGAATGACTTTCTTCAACGAAATCTAAACCAAATACCTGCCCGGACAAAAGAAGTCAGCAAAACCGAGCAAGCTGCAGACCTTATTTATGCGGCATGGGAAGAGCCCACTCCCCAGAGACGAGTCAAGCTGGCCCAGGACGCGCTTCTCTTAGACCCTAATAACGTCGATGCTTATAACCTTCTGGCAGAAAGCGCAGCGACTAAGCCGAAAGAAGCGGCTTACTTTTACAAGCAGGCTATGACTATCGCAGAAAAAGATTTCGGAGAAGCTTTTTTCAAGGAATATAAAGGGCACTTCTGGATGTACATGCCCACTCGGCCTTATATGAGAGCTAAAAAAGGCTATGCAGAGGTATGTGTGGAGCTGGATAAATTGCCAGAGGCCATTCAGCATTACCGTGAAATGCTGGAGCTTAATCCGATGGATAATCAGGGAGTCCGAGAGCTGCTGTTGTCCGCCTACATCGAGACGATGGATTGGAACAGCGCGGACAAGCTCATCCAGCAATATGAAGAAGACCATAGTGCAGCCTTTAATTATAGCCGGATTCTGGTCGAACACGCTCTGAACGGCAAGTCGTCCAAGCTGAACAAGCTTATTAAGGATGCAACCGCGCATAATCCCTATGTTCCGCCGTATCTGCTGGGCAAGAAACGGATGCCTCGTCAAGCACCGGAATACATCGGCTATGGTGATGACCGCGAAGCCGTTGTCTATGTGGCGCTAAACCACCACCTCTGGCTCACTCGTCCCGAGCTGCTGCAGCTTCTCCCGGCGGGCCGGAAATAGAACCACTTAATCTAAGTACGAAAGGGTCTGCTATGAGACTAAAATATTTTAAAAAGTGGTATCTCATTTTTTCCTTTATTCTCTCTTTATTTATCGTATTCGTCACCATTCTGGGCTTTACTTCCGTCTCCAAGGAAATTAAAGAGCCGCTCGATGCTGCTGCCCATTACATTCTATGGTTCTACGTTATCGAATTGGTAGCACTGTTCTTTCTCGCTAAAGACGCCCGCACCTTCTTCAAGGAACAGTGGCTCAGCTTATTGGCTGTCGGAACATCGATCTCCGCAACGCAAATTCTCGAAGGCGTCTATGGTATCGGTTCATTAACCGGTCTTAAAGCTCTCAAAGGAATAAAATCCTTTAAATCATTCAAATTGTTTAAAGTAACCAAAGGCGTGAAGCTGGTTAAGTCGTATAAGATCGGCAAAAAAGCTTCCAAAGCGGCTAAAGAAGTAAATGTCTTAGAAAAAAGTGCTAATAGCTAGAATGACCATAAAAAAGACACAACCAGTTTCTGGCCGTGTCTTTTTTTGTTTAATAGGTTATGCTGTAATTCCTCTTCCTTCACTATCCGTGAACTTGCCTGCAATAATCCCACCATCTTATTCGAGATGCCCTGTTGTCACTGATGGATTCAAAAGGCTTCGATCACGTTACGGTTCGGGACATTACGCAGCACGCCGAGATCAATCGAGCCACGTTTTATCTGCATTATGAGGACAAGTTCGATCTTTTGCGAAAAATTGTCGACGGCATGCTGGCTGAATTTGCTGCTGCGTTTCAGCTGCCGCCTGATTTCGAGGTCACTGATTTTGTTCAGGATGCGAATACGCCGCCTGAATCCTTCATTCGCCAGTTCCAGCATATCGCCGAGCATGCTGCATTTTACCGGGTGATGCTTGGCCCGAATGGCCTGCCCGGCTTCTCCTTGCGTATGGAAACCATCATCCGGGAATCCCTATACCGCCGATCCGTAATTGCGCAGCCCAACGACCAACAAGTCACGATGCCGCGGGATATTATCGTCCGGTATGTAACGTCGGCTCATCTGGGAATCATTATGTATTGGCTGGAAAACGACATGCAGTATTCCCCCAAATACATGGCAACCCAGCTCATACGTCTGCATGAGCGTGGCTCGACTCATTTTTTCAAAGGGAATGCTTGATGAAAATAAGTAAAGACCCATAACCTTGTAGGTTAAGGGTCTTTACTGTAAATGATGACTCTGTTTACCCTAGGACTGCTTAGGATAAATTCTTACTTTGCCCACCTGCTCGCCTTTAGGAATGCTTATAATCTCAGAAAAAGGTTCAATGCCTTCAAACGTATCACTGTCAATATAAGAGGACGCTGTCCCAATGATTTCACCTTGCGGATTGTACACGCTAGTTACAACATCGAGATCGCAGTTTAAATTACCAGACATAATCTCACCGATTACTTTAATTTCATCCAACTCCTCAAACTCATTGTATTCGAGGTAAGCCGTCGTATTGATTTCAACCCCATATTTCTGTTCAAGTACTTCTAACTTTTCTACCGATAGACGATTGCTCATAGGTATTCTCCTTTAATTGAGGACTTTAGGTAAACTACCAGTGAAATTCGACAACCTGCTGCTCATACAACTAATAAAATACGACAAAACTTCCATCAATTCCTTCTTGATATACAAACAAAATCCGACATCATGATGCCGGATCTGCATAGCTTGGAATGCGCCTTATTTGAGTTGACCTACGCGTGCAAAGTCAACGGCACCAGATTAAACTTTTCGGCCAAATACTCCTGAAGCTCAGCGGCCAGCTTGGCAGAAGGGCCTGCAATATTGGCGAACAAATCCGGGAACACTGCTGTCACTTGTCTGTCATTGTTGTGAGCCGCTTCCGTCTTTATGACTGCGCTAAAGAGATAAGACAATAAAGACTGATAGGCGCTCAGTGCCTTCATGGCTTTCCTTGCGGCTCCATAACTAAACTCGACATGATCCTCCTGATTCGCTTTGGTAGGAATCGAATCAGCGCTGGCAGGGATGGATAACGTTCGGATGAGTGCTGCTGTTGCCGCTGCAGCTTCCCGGATTGCACCGAGCCTTCCCCCTTCTGACTCCTCCAGCCTGTTGATAAATTCCAGCACATAGTTGGCCTTGTCCGCAATGAGGATAGTAAGCAGGTCCATCGTATAACCTACCTGCGTATTGCTGCAATTACAGCCCATTACCGCTTCGTACCCGTCCTCAGTCTCGAAAAGGAGCGGATTATCGCAAGTGATATTGTTTTCGAAGTTTACGGTATTCAAAATAAGGCTGAAGGCTTTCTCAACCGCCGTATTTACCTGCTCTTTCGAGTCGATATGAATCTCCTGCTCGTGACTCAGAAGACCCTCGATTTTTTGTTCAATATCCAGCAGCTGCTGCATGTTATGACAAGCAAAGATAGCAATAGCCTGCGTCATGGTCGAGCCATTCATTTGAGCAAGCGCTTCTTTGCATTCCAGCGGGAATTCCATCGCCAGACCCAGCGTATTAAAGCACGCTTGCGCAAGCATCTGCTTCCCTTTGTAGAAAACTTCGGCGTCTTCCAATCCGCTAACGACCATCGCATTGTGAGCCAGCGGTCCAAGGTCGCTTAGCCCCGTAGATCCTAACTCACGAATTGCCGGAGAGATACCATGGTTAAAAATATCAAGCATCCGGTCGATCAGCTCCGGCCTCACGCCGGAGTATCCCCGGCTCAGTACGTTCGCACGTATAAGCAGCGAGGCTCTAGTAATAACGGGATTCAAATACTGCCCCACGCCGACTGCATGCGGATAAGGTATCGTTTTATTCCACGCGAGATGCTCTTCTGGCGAGAGTACTGTATCCTTCAGATTGCCAAGCCCCGTATTCACCCCGTATACAACAGGAGCATCCGCCCCAAGCCAGTTCGTAATCTGTGTTCTGCTGCTCTGGCATTTTGCTCTCGCTTCAGGGTCCAAAGCTGCCTTGCCTAGCTCCCCGCGCCCGGCTTTTACAATATGCTCTATTGTTAAGCTATAACCATCGATATAAAAGTCTGCATCGTTCATAACCATCCACCTACCTTAACTGTCCGATCGCATTTTCCACTGCTTGCAGCACGATTCCTTCTGTGACTACTTTCTCCGCAGCCGCCATATCCGGTGAAGCGAAGCGGTTCGCTTTTACCGTCTGTACAAACCTTCTGAATATATGAAGTGCCTGGTTCGAGCCCGCTCCAAACGCGAAGTCCGTCAGCTTAGCCTTGGCCAGATCCATCCCCTGAGCCGCCATATACATCTCGATTCCCAGTATCTTATCAAGCAACGAGATCGCATTTAACGTTTTGAGAGAGGAAGCAAAGGTGGCGCACCTATATTTTTTCGTAATCGGATCATATTGGGCAAAAGCAGCATTCGGAACCGCTAGCAGCTTCAACTCTCCAAGCACACCCGCAGCAGAGGCCTGAATGACCGGAAAGCCATGATTGAAGCCGGGGTTTTCGCCAACAAGATTCATCGGCAGCCCGTATGACAGTTTACTGTCCAGGAGTCTGAAGCTTCTTCTTTCGCTTATATTACCGAGATCAATTAAGCCGATAACTAACAGATTCAATAAGTACCCCAATAGCGGATTTGATTGATGACTGATAGCATTAATCTCATTGTCCAGCTGCTCCTTCAGCCATCTGACGGTGTCCCGGACGCCTCCATGCGTTTGCGGTACAGCCCGAATGCTAATCGCATCCTGACAGCGTGGCCCATTATCTCCGCCGAAAGCTTCACGGCCTCTTTCCGTCGTAAACTCACTTCCCGAGATTAGCCTTCTTACGTTATCCGCTACTTCAATCTGACTCGCATATGGCCTGCCCAGCTCATGCAGCCGCCCGTCGAAGGCCCCTGTCTCCCCGCGGATCGCTTCCAGCTGCATCGCAACACAAATATCTGCGGTTTTTGTTAATCTGGAGGCCTCGAACACTGCATAAATAGCCACAGCTGTAGAAACACAGCATAGACTCGTAATGAAAGCCGCATCTCTAATCGTACAAGAAAGCTTGCTCAGACCCTTCTCCCGGAATAGCTCTCCGACCGTTATCCATTGTCCCTCATAGCGGCAGACCAGCTCCTCTTCGCCGTAAAGAATTAAGAAAAGCTCACTCATAGCCGATAGCTCAGTCCTATTTGCTTCATGCAAGCAGGGTTCGATACGATTGTTTATAAAAAACAAAACTCTATCGGTCCATTCGTCGCGGAGCGCGTCATCATATTTAACAGCATGGTTCAAAAGAAGATACAGGCTCAGCAGGCCTGATCCGGAAGGCAGCAGCTCACCGTCATACCGCACATAATCCCTTATAGCATCTAACAAGTTCCCGTCGGAACTACCAAAAGGACTCTGTTCCGGTTTATGCTGAAATGAATACTTCGAGGCAGGCTGAAGCGGCTTGATGAGGTTTACTGTAATTGCTTCCCCTGCCAGCACCGCATTCATATGTTCTATCGTTAAGTTCGATCCGTTTAATGGTAGTGGGGTACTCATAGACTATACTCCTCTTAATCATCTTCTTGTAAGCTCGCTTAGAATCAACATGCAATGAGTGGCCACACTCAAAAGCAAAAAAAGGCGTCCCTCAGTCATCCATGACCTTTGGGACAACCCCTTCCTGCTGTATTTCATTATTTAATTAGGCCCGAATCTTTCAGGAATTGCTTAGCTACATCTGTATATTCTTTCTTATTGATATCGACTTCGGCATTCAATTTTTGCAGAGTCTTATCATCCAGCTTCGCCGTGATTTTATTCAGAATCGTTGCGATATTCTCATCTTGATCCAATGTTTTTTGACGGATAACCGGCGCTACGTTATAAGGAGGCCACAGCTGTTTGTCGTCCTTCAATACCACCAGATCGGGATTGAGCAGCTCACCGTCCGTTCCGAAAGCAATCGTAGCTTGAGCTTCGTCATTCAGAACTACACGGTACTTAACACCGTAGTCGAAAAGCTTAAGGCTCTTAAATTTGAAATCACCATATACACGGTTCATTCCGAGCAGTCCGTCCTCGCGTTCCTCAAACTCAGGAACAGCTGCGAAGTTGATTTCACCTGCTTTGGCTTGCAGTTCAGAGAGAGTAGTGATGCCGTACTTCTCAGAAGCTGCACGGGAAATAGCAATCGCTTGCGTGTTATTCGCTTGGGAAGGGTCCAGCCAGATCAGGTTGAACTCCTTTTTGTAATAATCGGAGACCCGATCGTAGACCTCTTTCGGATCCGGGAGCGGCTTCTCATTCAGAATGTTCAGCAAGCCCGTGCCCGTATACTCTGGATAAACATCGATATCACCTTTTTTGAGCGCCTCATGAGCGATCAGTGTGCCGCCAAGGTTCAGCTTGCGCTCCACTTTAATCCCTGCATCCTCCAGCGCTAATGAAAACATTTCGCCCAGCAGCAGCGATTCTGTGAAGTTCTTGGAGCCAACGACGACCTTCTTCTTAGACGAGCCGTCTCCGCAGCCAGCAGCAACAGTCGCTAAGGCGATGATTAATAGAAGTACTAGCAAACTCGTTTTGTTCTTTTTCATAGTTACCCCTCCGTAATTACAATTCATTTTTTTTCTAAAACTGCTGCCTGATAAATGTTGAATCAGTTAACAAAGCTATATGTGTAAAGCCATAGATGTCAGAACTAGAAAGAGGATCAACACGCAAATACGTATTGAATTGGAACACCACTCAACAATACAATCTCCCCTTTATTATCATTTAATGATAATTGGTTATTACAATTAATTCTTATAATAGCATTCCGCCTAAACCATGTCAATCATATAAGGTTACTTGGTTTTAAAATTATTTTGAATTGCTTTGCTAGCGGACAAAAGCAAAAATCCACAACCTGATACGGTTGTGGATGAGCTCGCTGCTCTATTCCATTGCCTGTAAAGAAATACTCACCTTAAATAAATCGCCATCGACTTCAATATTGAGCTGGCCCCCATGAAGATCAACGATTGATTTAGCAATAGCCAGTCCTAGGCCAGAACCTTCTGTATGGCGCGAAGAATCTCCCCGCTTGAACCGTTCAAACAGCTCATCGATATTTTCGCTAATCTCATATTTGGATACATTTTTAAACGCAATAATCACTTGATTGCTGACGATCTGTACCGTAATATAAACGCGCGAGTTCTCCAATGAATATTTCAATATATTGCCGATTAAATTATCAAATACACGAAATAGCTTCTGCCCGTCAACAAAGGCATACACCGGCTCTTCCATATTAGGAAGCCGGATTTGAAGGCTGGAATCGTTAATCGTATCATCATATTCCGCCAATGTCTGCTGCAAAAGCTGAACAAGATCAACCTTTTCCTTGTTTAGCTCCACACTGCCGCTAGCCATTTTCGAAACCTCGAACAAGTCATCAATCAGCACCTTTAACCGCTGTGATTTTTGATCAATAATTTCGATATAAGCGATTCTCTCCTCATTCAACAGCTCTCCCTTTTTCAATAGCTCGGTATACGTAATGATAGAGGTTAAAGGCGTTCGAAGGTCATGACTTACATTGGTTATAAGTTCGGTTTTGAGCCGTTCGCTCTTTGCCTGTTCGTTCTGCAGCGTTCTAACACCAGCGTTTAATACATTAATATTTCCAGCTAGTGTTG
The DNA here is from genome assembly GCF_042883865.1 of Paenibacillus sp. NPDC058174. Taxonomy (NCBI): domain Bacteria; kingdom Bacillati; phylum Bacillota; class Bacilli; order Caryophanales; family Paenibacillaceae; genus Paenibacillus; species Paenibacillus sp. NPDC058174. The sequence goes on along the minus strand of NZ_JBHVUY010000004.1, from coordinate 81,253 downwards.
CCAGTACCGAATTACCCAATACCGGCAGATCCTGTCCTTGAGCTCCAACAGCCAGTTCATTCGCCTTGAAGGCAATACGGTTAAAATATCCAATTCGTTTAGTAAGAAGCAGTATAATTGGAATCCCTACAACTACAAGAAGCAGCAGATACAGAAGAGTAAAATCAGAATCGATTGCCAGCATGATGGATGCAAAGCCTAGACCAAATATGAGCAACAACAATGCAAACAACTGCAATCCCATACTTTTATTCAGAAAAGAATCACTAAGGCTGCGCTTTATTTGCTGTAAGCCTGCCTTTATACGCAGCCCTGATTTATTTAGAAGCCCTCTTTCCCATTCTTTCTTTGCAAATGGCCATTCCTTTAATTGAGCCGCCGTAAAATTTGCCTGTGTTAGGGTTGCAACTACACAAATCGATGCCATTGCCAGGTTAATAAGCATGTTCCAGCCATATTCAAATGGATTACTGAACAGGTAACGGAATTGATCCTTGATCATGAACAGAGACGTCATAGCTCCCAGTCCTGTCAGCACGATAAACACGAATCGCACGTCAATTGGCAGCTTATTGTAATACGGCGCCCATCGTGCAATCCTTGCAGGAACTTCTTTCGCTTTTCTTATACAGATGAAGCATAAAACTAGAGCGAATAGACTTACCAGAGTATACGCCCAAAACGTGATCTGCTCCCGATGATATTTATTATATTCAATTGCAATGGGGCTAGATGGAGACAATCCTACCCCAATCTCTCCTTGAAACGTAACATTTGTCTTCTCTAATTGAGCGTGTCTTGGAATATAGTATGCTCCAGAAGGCTCGACAGGAATGGAATAACTCGTTTTGAATCTCATATTGCTGGCTCTCATTTGGTCTATCGCCGCTTCAATCCCAGCCGCATTCAAATTTGAATAGACTTTGTCGGATACGCTGCTTGTAAAATAATATTGAAACTCCCCTTTCAGTCTTAAAAACTCCGGATAATACTCCTCCCTCCCCTTATACAACGCTTCAAGTTCTTTCTCTTTTTCACCGATGGCCTTAGTCCGGGCATACTCATCGCTTGTGAAAACTTTTTTAATATCCTCGATTTTTTTATCTCGCTCAGCAGTGAGAATATCTACCGCTTCTTGTTTATTTCGTGACGTAGCTTCATCAATTCGAGATCCATAATCGCTATTAAGAGAAATAATTAACTGCGTTATATCTCCTAAGCGATACCGGTAATCATTAATTTCATCTTCAGACACCGTTATAGACTGTTTCGCTTCCTCCAATGTAATAAGGTTAAGCTCAAACATGTTTAAATATTGAGCGAATAAATTAAGTTCGTTTCGAAATTGCGAGGTATGAAAATAATCACGTTGAACGTAATTAGAGCCGAAACTTGATACGATGAAGAGCCCGCTTAGGCCAAAAGCAAACAGAGCGGACCAGACTCCAATACCTAATCTATTTCTCCATTTTGTAGCCAATTCCCCACACCACCTTTAAAAACGTTGGATTTTTCGGATCAATCTCAATTTTCTCCCGAATTTTGCGAATGTGGACGGCTACCGTATTTTCTGCGTTATAGCCAGGCTCTTTCCATACTCGCTCATAGATTTCACTAATCGAGAATACCCGGCCGGCATTCGTCATTAATAATTCGACGATCTTATATTCAATAGGAGTAAGCTTGACCGGCTCTCCATGGACGGTTACTTCTTTTGCCGCTTTGTCTAAGGTAAGCCCTCTCAAATCAATTACTTTCTTAATGCCTTCATACGTGCCCAGAGTCACATATCTTCTCAGTTGGGACTTCACTCGGGCAACGAGCTCCATCGGGTTAAACGGTTTGGTTACATAGTCGTCAGCCCCCATATGGAGGCCTAATATTTTGTCGCTATCCTCGCTTTTTGCGCTCAGCATAAGGATCGGTATGTTTTTCTTCTCGCGAATTTTGTATGTAGCGGCAATTCCGTCAAGTCTAGGCATCATCACATCCATAATAATGAGATGAATCTGATGATCGTTGATGATTTCCAGTGCCTCCATTCCATCCTTGGCTTTCAGCACGGTAATGCCTTCGTTTTTCAAATAAATCTCAATAACGTCCCGTATTTCTTTATCATCATCCACAACGAGCACAAAAAAGTTATCCATCGTTTACTCCTCTTTCCAGAAGTCATCTTTAACTATCTTAATCTTAACCGGAAGATATTAACATCTATTGATAATAATTATGAAGGACTTCTTAATATTTTGGCGGGTTGAAGTTTAATTGCAATAAGAAAACCGCCTCAGGGGAGGCGGTTGGCTAACGAGCAGCAAATCAGAGCACCACACTGCAACTGCAAGCTGGTACTAGAATTAGATGGTACTATTTTAAAATTAATGCTGTGATAAACTTATTTCCAATGGAGTACTGACAATATCTCATACTGAAAGAGAGGGAGAACTTTGAATATAAAAGGTCAAAAAATCTTAATTGCTGTCTTCGCACTAATTATTTCTGTGATCATTCCAATATTAGTTTTGAATGCATTCTTTTTAATATTTCCAGATTTCTATGAACGGGGTTTTTTGACTGGGTTAGGTCAAATGCTCGTATGTGGAATCATCATTTTTGTCCATGCTATACTAATTCCGAGTGTTGTTATTTTTTGTTTTAATAATTTAGTTGTTAAATTTGGAGTGGAGAAAGGAAGTAAACTGCTTATGAAAAGAATTCTACTCCTATTAACTTGTAGTGTAATTATACAAATAGTGTTGAATATCTTAATTGAAAATCCATTTAAAGAGCCTAGGCTCCCTGAGTTTCCGATGTAAATGTATTAATATATTTAAATGCTCACACCCTTTTAATTTCAAAAGTATGAACGCTAGTGAACGGTCCTTCTTTGCCAACTTCCCGGAATTTCAACAAAAAGTAAGTAGCCTTGTACGGTCCTTCTGTTGCAGACATAGACTTATTGCTGCCGTCCTTAAGCTCATTATCAATAAAACTTGAGAACTGATATTTTTCATAAAATTGTTTGCTTTTTTCTACGTCTTGAATTAGCGCATAGATCGTGCTTAATGCAATGTCTTTCACCTTTTCTTGTTCTTGAACCCACACGCTAACCCCATCGATCTCCCCTGATTGAGAGTTCGTTGTAATCGACAGGCTGTAGATAAACCTATGGGTTGAAGAGTCTCTGACAGACCTTGAGGTATTATAGACTCTATGATTAGAATCCTTGCTATACAAGGACTCATTCAATATCAAGGTTTCAAATACGGCATAATACGTAGAATCCAGTCCAGTCTGTCTCAAGCCATCATTAAAATAGTTAACCGCCTGCTGGAGTGACTCTATCGCTTTCGGATTCGTTATCTGTAATTCCTCGGTTTGTGCCAGAAGGAAATTAGGGGATTTTTCTTGCGGTCTTGTTCTCATCGTTTTACTTTCAGTCTTGTCCATTACATTTTTTATAAAAACAATTGCCTCAGCTCTAGTCAGTATACCTTGTCCTTCATAACCTTCAACGGTCGCGGAGGATTTCCCCTTTGACAGCCCTTTATTCAGCAGATAAGAAATCGCATCGTTACCCATAAAATTTACGCCGCGAGTACCCACGATCACCTCTGCCACAGTCTGACGGCTAATCGGAGAGATATAAGCCCATCGCACAGGAAGATTATGCTCAACTGCGACTCTGTAAAAGGGATCCGACCATCGCTGATTTACATTCGTACTCGGTGTAGCAATGCCAAAGGCTCGTATTAAAAGGACAATGAACTCCTCTTCCGTCACGATCCGATCCGGCCTAAACGTATCATCGTCATAGCCTTTGACAATATTTTGTTCGACGCCCCATTGGATCGCTTCATACCCCCAGAACGATGTATCGATATCCTTAAACGTTTTTGCTTGTGCGGTAGCACTGGATGCACCGAGTAAAACAGCAAGCAGTACAACACTCATAAAAAAACTTGCAAACTTCAAAATAACCCTTCCTTTCCATCTTGCTTCTCTCTCTTCAATTTAGCGTACATCAAAATACAAATGTTTCCTTTTTCATTCTAATGGAACCCTCGTACAAACGCTACTGAAATAAAGGCTTGAGTGTATACAAAAGAAAGAGGAAGAAACCGGCAAACGCGCCGGCTCCATCCCCTTCTCGTAGATCCTATTTATACATAAACGTTTAATTCACGAATCGACCACCAGCTTGTAGCCGTCCCAGTCTGCACAAGTTTCAAGTAACGGGCGCTTTGTCCAGCAAACTGCGCAGTTACGACTGGCCCTGAGCCATTACCGCTTGCAATAACTCCGGACCAGTTCATGCCATCATTCGAAACGTATACTTCATACCCGCGAGCGTAATCATTGTCGCTCCCGGTCGAGTCCATCACAATTTTATTAAAGTTTCGAACGGCAGCCATATCAACGATAAGGGTCTGACCCGGCGCCATTGCCGCACCTGTACTCCATCTTGTCGCCATATTGCCGTCAAACAAATTAGCCGCAACATCACCGCTTGAAGGTGTTGATGACGCTGTCCAGCCTGTACGGTCAAGCGCGGTAGTGCCGCCTGCCGAAGGTGTCGTCACCGAAGCCGTGTTGCTGTTTGCCGATACGTTGCCAGCTGCGTCCTTTGCTTTTACCGTATACGTATAAGAAGTAGAAGCTGCTAATCCCGTATCACTATATGCCGCGTGAGTTGTTGTACCTACAAGCGTACCGTTGCGGTAAACCTCGTAACCGGTAACGCCGACATTGTCTGTCGAGGCCGTCCAGCTCAAGTTCACCTGACTCGCTGATGCGGCCGTTGCTGTTAAAGCTTGCGGTGCGCTTGGCGGCTGCGTATCAACAGCTGTGCCTGCCGTACCAAACACATTCAACTCACGTGCTGACCACCAATTCGATACCGTTCCCGTCTGTACGATTCGAATATAACGCGCATTGCGTTCCGTGAAACTTATCGTCAATACCGGCCCCGTACCAACACCAGTTGCTGCCGCACTGCCCCAATTGGAGCCGTCAGTCGAGACATATAGCTCGTAGCCGCGGGCATAATCGTCATTGCTGCCGGTGGAATCGAGTACAACCTTCGAGATCTGATTAACCGCTTTCATATCAACTGTCAATGTCTGTCCGGGCTGCATCGCAGCGCCGGTGCTCCAGCGGGTAGCCATATTCCCGTCGAACAGGTTGGCAGCCGCATCACCGCTCGATGGAGAAGACTCAGCTGTCCAGCCGGAGCGGTTAAGCGCAGTCCCGGTTCCTCCGCCTTGCTGTGTAGTTGCCGTCGCAGCAGCGCTGACAGCAGATACGTTGCCTGCAGCGTCCTTTGCCGCCACAGTATACGTATAGGCTGTTGAAGCAGTCAGTCCAGTATCGTTATACGAAGCCTGAGCTGATGTACCGATAAGAGTACCGTTGCGATAGACATTATAGCCGGTTACACCGACGTTATCCGTCGAAGCTGTCCAGCTCAGATTAATTTGACTGGATGATACCGCTGTCGCCGTCAAGTTCTGCGGTACGCTTGGCGGCTGCGTATCAACAGCGCCGTTGCCTGCGAACTCGGACAACGTCTGACGCATTGCTTCCGCAGGCGAATTCGCATATACTTTTCCGCCGAGGTTGTTAATGATGTGCGTAATTTCGCTGCCGCTTGTGCCGGACAGCCAGATCGTTGTGGCATGATGAATTTTAATACCTGGTGTGTTTGGCACCTCAATTGCGCTATTCAGCTTCACTGCAGCGTCGCGGAAAAAGGAGTAGACGCCAAGACCCCATGCCTCGTGATTTGTAACCGTATCCGCAACCTTATAGGAAGCGTAGCCGTTGACCGTTCCTCCGTTGCTCATCCAGCTCGACTGGTTGGGCACATCATACGGAATTTCCGACTGATAGAAGTACAAGCGACCGTTATTGCCATTCCATATCGTCTGATACTCGTTATGATGCTCGTTGAACAAGCCGTATAGCGTAACATTGTTGCCGTTAACGATGAGGCCGTTCTTAGATACGTTTGTTGTCCATGCCGCTCCTGCTCCATGATCAGCCCGCCACAGCCAGAAATGATCGCCGATCACATCATTGCTGTTAATCTCAATACCAACATCATTTCGTCCAGCAGTTGCGCCCCCTGTTCTCACTGTAATATCATGCAGTGAGACTGGATTAGCTGCATGAGATATAGCGCTGCCTGCTGTGCCGATTTTGACCAGCGTTGCAGAATTGACTGGGCCTGCGTCAATCATCAGACCAGCAAGCTTTACCCCGTCAACATCAGCAACATTGATTGCCGCCGTTCCTTGATCTGGAATAAGCGTCGGCATACCTATTCCAAGAATGACGGTATTCGGGTTGTTGACCTGAATCGCCTGACTCAAGTGATAAACGCCCGGTGTGAACAGCACATGCTTGCCTTGTGCCAGTGCGGCGTTAATAGTCGCAGCAGTGGACTGGTCTGAGCGGGCGATATAGAACTGATCGATCGGAAGCGATTGACCCGGCGTCGAGCCATTCGCCCAGCTGACGCCTTGCGTATTCGTCGTTAGAGATGGCACGAACACGCGGTAGCCACCGGCATTATCTACATAAAGATAAGGCTTCTCCCGCATAACCGGAGTCTTTTCTACTACCGTATAAGGAGGATCAGGGAAGTTGCCAGTTGGCGCATTGTTGTTGCCTACAAACACCATATTCCAGACGCCGTTAGTCCAGTTGCCCCACTGGCTGTTTCGTGAGAACCATTGCTGCTGGGATGCCGGAACGATCGTTCCGTCAACGATCGAGTCGGCGAGAAAGCCCCCGCTCGCCCAGCCTGCGTTCCAGTTATTATCAAAGTCGAACAGATGCAGCTCCCCTTTGATATGCAGGCGGCGCAAAGGTGCAGCTTGCGAAACCGCAATCTGCGTGGTGCCGCTGGAAGGCGTGATCGTCAGGTTCTCCATGCTGCGCCAGAAATTCCGGGTTGCATTGCCGTTATCCCAATCAGCATTCACATTGACGCCGCCGTTAATGTTGACGTCGCCAGGATTTTGACCGAGACCCGCTACATGCGTGTAAAAGCCGACATTGAAATTTACATTATAAGAACCAGGCTTGAATAGAAACGCATACCGGTCGCTGGAGAATTCATTCGACTCCAGTGAAGTGAATGCCGCTCCCGTAACATTCTGAATTTCGGCAGCTGGCGTAGATGGATCAAATACATACACATTCGGGCCAAAAATCGTATTATTAGCCGAGGATGGCGGCAAGGCAGCCTCCGCCTTAGGCGCTGGAACGGTAATCAGCCCTGCAACGATAGCCATAGCCGAAAGTAATGCGATTATTTTATTCGTTTTCTTAATATTCAAACAACTTACCTCCTTATGAATTCTAGTGATTTTGCAAAACCGTGTTACAGTTAGAACAACTACGTGGTCCTGCCCGCTTACCGGTCATTTATCTTTCTCGTCGATCTCCTCCTTCCGTTTGTTCGGTTAGGCTGATCTCCCATGTGTATATCAAGTTGTATTGTAATCGCTTTCATGGAAATTATAGTCCATTTCCCGTTATTCCTGTTATGGGTTAATTTAGGAATTTTGGTTTGTTTTTTATAGTAAAAAGAGACTTATGCCGTTTTCCCCATCAGCAGGAGGAGCGGGTAAGGCCCTTTAGGCCAACGACTACTCCGTTCTGGGAAGGATCAACTTTTGCCCAAATCGAGCCTTCCATGGCTTTTCAATTCGGAATTCCAATATTATTAGTTAGAGAGAAAGGGACGGACGTCAGTAATGGAATCTGGGCTGGAGGAATCACACCGCTCAACATATTTGTTGATTGGGATTCCGATAACCAGTCTGTGGACGATTTCTTTAACAGTATTCAATGGAGAGAGGTTTTTGCGAATTGGGCCGCAGAGGTTAGAGGCAACTATTTGTTGCGAACGGAATCTTTGTTCAATAATCAACATTAATTAAAACCCGCAGCCTTAATGGCTGTGGGTTTTTTAAGAATGATGACCTAGCAAAATATATTAACCCGCAACACTAGCTTCCGAAGGTGCGCCAATCTTGTCTTTTAGAGTCTGACTATTATCCAAAGCAAGTTTCAATAAGCTCGCACTTGTAGGATTCAAGCGTACTTTTGTACCTTTTCCAAACTTTTCGTATAGATTTTTAATATCTATCTCCTCAAAATTAGTCCCTTCATGATTAAGTTTAAATTGGTTCATAGAAAATTGTTTATTGTTAATCAGCAGTAAGAATGATAGCTCATGTCTTAAAGTTACAAGATCAACTGTCGATCCTAAAAACTCTAAGTTTGCCTGGCCTTCTTTTAACCAAGTGCGTAAATCAACAACCTTTTTATGCTTATAAATATTATCAACAGGGTTTCCCGCAGTGTTATGTTCAAACTCAACTTCTCCAAAAATTTCTTCAACCATTTCTCGGTATAAAGCTAGTTCTACATCGAAATTTTTTCCTATGTTTATCTCATTAATCTCTTTTTCTTTTTCAAAAAACTCAAATCCGCCAGAGGGTACGAACTGATGATAACCTGGTCTAACTGCAACATCTTCAGACCTTTTTATAACTAAAACTTGATATTTATCATCTTCGGTCAAATAAACGACCAGCATTTGCACTCCTAGCAGAGAATATCTTCCTTTGCCAGTTACTAAAATTTCCTCTTCCCGCTGAGAGGTATGTATATTATGTCTCATCTTCAAACGATTAAGCATCTGATCTTTGGAGAACCTCAAAAATCTATCTTTATATTTCTTATATGCAAGATATAATTCAAATTCCAAAACATGACTGGTAGCAACATTAAGCTTATATGTAGCCATCTTAGCTACAAATCCAGTAATCTCGCCAGCTGCATTACGCTTCATAGTTGTTAAGACAAAACCCGCTAGATCCGGTCTCTTTATTGTTTTCCCCATTAACCTGTAGTACCTTTTGCTAATACCGCTTAGTTTTATACGATCTTCAATTTCAACACTTTCAAGTTCACCGATATTTTTATAAGAATCAGATATGCTTCCACTTGCAGAATAAACAGCAGTAACATAAGATATGCCAAATAAACTTACAAGATTTTGTTCTCCGTATAATTTTTTAATTACGTTCATTTGCCAAGTTTGAAATTCTTCAGCAGCCAGTGTTTTATAATATCTCTTTCGATTACGATCTATTTTTTGAAAAAAGATTACTTTCGCTAAGTATGTAACAAGTATGTGCAAAGGCTTATAGCCAGATATCTTATCTATTACTTCATTTATAGTTATAAGCACAACACAACCAATTAGAAATGCCCCCAAATAGGGTATAGAGATTAACCAAGTCCAAAACGTATTTAGATAATTCATAGTTGTCTCCTTAGCCTAAAGTCTCATACAATTTAACATATTTTAGCTTTCTGTTTAATAAAAATCAATACAATATCTGTATAAAAATAGCTTTTAGGTATCTTTTGAGTCCTATGCATATATAAATCAAACAAAAAAGACCCGGCTTTGAGAGGCTGAGTCTTTTCTGTTATTAGTTGAGGCGGGTGATAGCTATTACTCCAAGCACAACAACACACTATAGTGTAAAATCAGCAACACCCTTTTTATGAGCATATTTCAGCGTATAGGTTCCTTCTTCTCCGTAGGGCATTGTAGCAATTTTTATACGGGTATAGTCAAGCCTGCTTTCTCTTAACACTCTTTTTACCAGAGCTATACTCCGTTCTTCTTCCGACACGACACAAAATATATTAAGCGCATATTTCTTCGGGTCGGAAATGCATACGCCCATGTCAAAGCCGTCAACACATCCTAAGTCAGCATCTGCTAGAGACAGCTCCAAATATTCCATCACTTTATCTTTTAACCATTGATCGCGCTGACTGCCTTTTGCGCTTTTCAGAGGATATTGGACCACCAACCACAGTTTATTTTCACTCATTTTGAACTCACCAGCCCATATAGAGTTAATATAGCTATCATTATGGTTAATTATAGCAAATAAATTCAAAACAGAATATTCGTGCGCCATCCGCACTATGGTATAAACGCCCATTCCCTTTTCTCCGCTCCTACATACAATGCTTTAGCCCATCAATTAAGGAGTGACAAGATCATGTCATTTTTTCCGCCTTCAGGACCTCCAGGATTCCCTGGATTTCCAGGTCAACCCGGACAGCCAGGACCTCCAGGACCACCAGGACCACCAGGACCTCCAGGACAACCGGGACAGCCGGGAGCTATGGGACCAAGCTCGCCTCCTCCGGCCTTCACCCCGCAGCAGCCTGCGGTTACACCCTTTGCTGTCGATCCCAGGGCGATTGCTGGCTGTTTATTTCGGAATACGTACGTTTGGCTCGTCAATCGGAATCAATTTTGGTTTTACCCGGTTTTCGTAGGCCGCACCTCTGTCGCAGGGTTTCAATGGAACGGAAGGTTCTGGGTATACACCGGATTGAGTCTGCAGTCGATTCAACAATTTCAATGCTTCTAAACAAACGCAGAAAAGCTCCGTTCCGGCAGGAATGGAGCTTTTCCCGAGTTCTCACACTCAACTTTTCTGCAAACAACTTTTACTTATTGCTTTCAACTAGCAAATTTTTGATGATATCCAGCTGTTGTTCCACCGATATCGGATCACTGTAAAGAAATTGATCAAAATCAATATTGTATATCTTACCCGTTTTGCCTGCTGGCGTATGTTGAATTAGCTTTTCTACTTCCTTCAGCTCTTTCTCTGCGCCTTCATTTACAGCGAGGAGTATCCGGTCCCCTATAAAATCAGGAATAACCTCCGCGGATATTTCCCACGTTTCTCCGTTGATGACGTCAGCCTCTACTTTCTCCGTTGGCTTCAAACCGAGATACTTGTAGATGATGTTGCCTCCCAGGTTGGTATCACCATAAACATAAAATGCGCCAGGACGCACATTCAAAATCGAGAAGGTTTCATCAGCACCAATAAGCGGCCTAATTTTCTCCCTGTATTCGGCTACTTTTGCCGCAAATTTCTCATTCCACTGCTTTGCTTCCTCCTGCTTGCCGAGAATATCGCCAAACATTTCGACGTCCTTGACCGGATCATTGTACTGCTCCACAACAATTGTTGGGGCGATTTTGCTCAGCGCTTCGTACCCGCCCTCAAATACCTCCGCAAATGGTCCAGTTGTAACGATCAGATCTGGCTCCAGCGCCAAAATTTTCTCCGCATCAGGCGGAACTCCAACATCTCCAATATCAGATACATCGCTTAACAGCGGGTTTTTCAGAACGAAGCTAGTTGTGCCTACCGGCTTCACCCCAAGCGCCATTAGTTCCCCCAAATGAAATAGACTAACCACTCGCTGAGGCTTCACCGGAATTTCCGTCTGGCCCTTCAAATGCTCGTAGATACGCGTCTCCGCAGTTGTGCTATTCGCAGCAGCAGTATCATCTGTTGAAGCAGGCAAGGCGGTCGGCGTACCTGTATTGCTGCCTGCCTGGCATGCACTGAGTATCAAGGCTGTGCATAATAGCATCATGGCTCCAAACGTTGGTCTTGAAAATCTGAACATTGGTGTATCCCCTTCTCCAAGTAGTTGATAATAAATCTCATTCTCATTATGAGAAAGGCCCTTAGGAGATACAATAGGCGAATTTAACAAACGGAATGGATTATACTGAACCGATTGCCGATTGTCCTCGCGATACTGAAGCGGTGAGCTGCCGGTATGCTTCTTGAACAGGCGGCTGAAATAATAGACATCCGTATAGCCAACGCTGCTCGCTATTTCTTGAATTCGAGCCTCTGATCGCAGCAAGTATTGCTTCGATTTGTGGATACGGATATGAATCAGATATTCAATTGGACCTAATCCGATCTGGCTTTTGAACAAACGGAACAGGTAGCTTGCGCTGCAGTTGTACATGCCGGCCAGTTCCTCAACGGTAATCGGCTTGCTGTATTGCTCATGAATATACTGAATCGCTTCGGTTACGATATTAGGCTTACTGTTTTGCGCTGTTACCGTGCGGATTTGCCGCATGACCTCATACACAAATGGAAGAAAGACAGACTGCGCCTGCAGCTTGTCAATCGGAGATGATTGCTGCCATAGATGATTCATCGTTTGACATTTTTCCTGCAAAGGCAGCAGCGCATAAGGAGTGAATGCATAGGACATATGGAAAAAGCTTTCTTGCTCTTCCAGCGAAGCGCACTCGGCTTTATACAGGATCAAGTAGCAGCCAAAGTCATTACCCAGCGGCGTAAAGACCAGCTCTGCTCCCTTCCCTCCGTGCAAAATGTGAAGTCCTCGGGCCGAGTGGACCGTTCCCGATAAACTAACTCTTGCCTCTCCGTGGGTAGTAACTAGAAAAAAGCTGGTGTGCGCCACATAACGATCAGGCAACGTCCCATTGTCCGTACGATATTGTTGAATGTCCAGTAGTTTAGAAGCAGTTCGGCTCCACCGTTCGATATGGGCTTCCCAATCCATACTTTCTTCTCCTCTCCCTGTATCGGCAGCTAGAAATAGTTTAGCAGCCTGTGCTCCCATCAAAAACTCAAACTATTAAGCCACTGAGTCAATGCCGAAAGCGGCCCCATTCTAACTTCTTCTTCAACAGAAATCGCATCCTCGGGGTAGTCTGTTATGATACCATCGACACCCATACTGAAGAATCGTCCCATGCTGTCTGTGCTGTTCACAGTCCAGACATAAAGCGGCTTGTGATGCCGTTTGGCCGAAGCGATGACCGATTCCTTAACCATATATTCTTCCATCACGACAAAATCAGCGTTAATCTGCCCCATATCCGGGACACCAGCGAACATAATATACCCGACCTTAAGCTCAGGTGCCGCGGCTTTGACTTGCTGCACAATTTCATAATCCAGCGACTGCACAACACATTCTTGTTCAAAATGATTCTCGCGGACGATCCGGATAAAGGTATCCACCAGATTTTTTTCCATGCCATGTGTTTTGATTTCAATGTTGAGCTTGATTTTGCCTCTAGCCATATTCATTACTTCCGCCAGACTGCTGATTCGTCCTGTGAGGTCACCCTGCTTCACTTCCAGCTCCCGCAATTCATCCATGGTCAGGTCGTACACCTGTGCATGGGTACCTGTCAGACGCTTCAAACTGGTATCATGTATGACGGCAAGGTCACCGTCCTTCGTTTCTAATATGTCGATTTCCGCAAAATCCGCCTTCGCCTCAATAGCACCCTGTATGGCTTCAACCGTATTCTCCGGCCCCTTAGAAACGTATCCCCGATGGGCCATAATCTCGACCTTATTATCCGCTATCTGCACTTCATTAAAGGCAGGCAGCAGAGCAAGCGCCGCTGCAAGAACGGTAATGGAGCCCAGAACGATAATCTTCCTTTTATGCTTATGCAGCAGTCCTTTCCCCGTGAAAAGATCTTTCAAGCCTCTGGACTCCGGAAGCTGCAGCACAGCATGGCTCGGGTCCGCTTTCACCATGTAAAGCCGAGTAATCGCGGCCATATAAAGCGGCATAGAAAATAATGTGGCCAGATAGAAGGATAGTAAGGCACTCTTCAAAGCTACGATCCGTACAACGCCAGCAAATACCGTCTGCCGCTCCCATAGCGTGTATAGAAGACCAACAGCTCCCACAATAACGACAGCCAGCAAAAGGACAACGAGCAAATACAACAGCAACACCGACAACATGACGACTGATATGCGGATATGTCTTTTTTTGAGAAGTGCCGCACTTTTTCTCGCCGCCTTCCGAAAGCCCTTCACCCCTTCGATCACCACAAAATGAAGCAAGAAGGTCCAGCGAACATTAAAGAACAAAATAACCCCCAATGCGCCGATTAGCAGCAGCGTTCCTTTTCCTGTTTTCACCAGCTCGCCCGTAATAAAATTCGGAATGTCCAGGGAAGGCAGCAGCGAAGAGCCAAGTCCTGCACCAAGCGGAAGAAACAACAGCAGATACGCTGCCATCCCGAGAAAGCCATATTTGAACAGGGACGGAAGATAGGAAAGCGACTGTAAAAAAGCCGAAACCAGCCCGATCCGCTGCCTTTTGTGACCGTAATATGACAAGATAATTAGAACCGAGAATTCTATAAAAATGAGCAAGGTGGCGGTAGGAATCAGAATCAGCATGCATAATAGGCCATACTTGCTCATCGCAAATTGCAGCAGCTCGTAGTTGGTAGCTCCGGCAAACCCGCCTAAGCGGAGAAAGCCGCGAAATATCGAGGAAATAGCCGGAATAAATATAAATAACGTCAGCGTCTTATACAGAAGCTCGAATATTAGAATTTCCCGGTATGAAAAAGTAAGAATCCGAAAAATATCGGTAATCTGCTTATGTATGGGAACCTTTGAAGCCTTGTTCGTCATTGGACACCTGCTTATTAAAGAATTATCCATGAACCAGCAGAATACAAACTGGCAGGTCGAATTATTCTTTATTTTAGCAAAAGATCAAAGAACATTGTAATATCAACTGTTTACAACGAAAATCAAACCTATGCCGATAAAGAGACATAATGGGGAATACAATAATGTGTCCCATTTGGCAAACGAGGTTTCTTTCTGTTTCTTAAAGAAGCCAATCCAGCGAAAATCTCCAACGGTTCGCAGGAGGAATACGCCTGATAGCATCCAGCCTCCATATCGAAACAACCACTCGGGGAATATCAGCCTTTCCATGACTTCTCCAAGCTCTATCACAAACAAACCCGCTAAAGCCAATGCCCCCGCTACTACGCTTGTGGCTATTTTCGTCGGTTGAAACTTTATGTTTGAACCATCACTTGGAATCGCCGCCAGAAGCCCTCTGCGCCCGCCTGCCACCCAGTACAGATGAATTCCGCTCAATACAAACAGAATGCTGCCTATAATCCCAGCGATAACACCCGCCATCATATCACCCCTTATATCCCCAATAATTGCGATCGCAGCATGCTAATATGAAGATTTAGTTCCTCAGCTTCAACTTGACTCTGTTTGAATCGTTCATACCATCCCAAATAATAATGATATAAAATATGAGATTTTTGCTCGGCAGCTACGGAATCCATTCCAGCTTTTCTAAACAGTGCCGCAGCATAGCTCATTCTCGTTTGCTCTATCATCTCGAGCATGGAATGAAAGGCAGGAGCCTCCTCACTCAGCTTTCTTAAATAAAACAAAAAATCGCCTTTTCGTGTCACAGAGAACATCTGAATCAGCATTTTCGTAATTTGATCCTCAGCCTTCTCAGGCTCGGATGAGTTAAGGATAACTTGTTGTGTCGATAATTCGACCCACCGTTCTATCATCTGTGCTATAAACTCATTCCGGTTTTTGAAATACCAATAGAAGCTGCTCTTACTGCAGCCTAGCTCTGTCGCCATTTTTTCAATGACTAAGCCCTTTACTCCGCTTTCTGCAAATTGCCGCATCCCTAGTTCAATCCATTGAAGTTCCGTTACAATAACTTTCGGAATCCTGCTCGCCCCTTTTCTGTACGATATCGTCTAGAAAGAGTTTAGTCTACTTATTGGAACGTTGCAATATCTATACGTTAGCGTCCATAAAATCTTTCCCTTTCTTTTTCCACACAAAAAAGCCAGCCTCCTGCGGCTGGCTTTGATGTTCCTGCTTATTGCTTATTATATAGTTGCTTATCCAGCTCTCTGAACCGCTCGTTGTGAGAAGAAACATAAGCCATTCCGGGCGCTTCCGGATATTCGTCAACTCATATATGATAGCTTTCTGCCTATTGGTAATTTCTATCTTTTGTCCTTTAAGCAGATTCACAGAATCGCTCCTAGGTATATATTCCAATTCCAAATTACAAGACAGTAGCTATACCAGATTTGAGCGAGAAGCGATTGAACTATTGTATTTTAATCAAAGTAAATTTTGGAGGTGCCCATGCTTCTGGAAAATCAGCTTTAATCGTCTGTAATAATAGTGAAGTCAGATTAAAACTAGGCTTAACTTCTACTAATATAGATTCTGACCAGATAGCGATGATCGTCACTTCACTGGAATTAATAATTGACTTCCAGATCTTAACGAGAAGATCGTGAATACTCGCATAGGTTAACTCTGAATACGTAATGGGGTATAATCTTCTTCCCATAAGACTCTTTCCTTCTAATAGTAAACGATTAGCCAAAGTTCCCTTATGATCTTTAGTTCCAGAATTTACTGTCTTTAAATATTTAGCTTTAGAAAGATACCCTGAACCTTTAACACCGCTTTGGTACTCGTCTTGGTATTCCTTTGACTCCAAGAGATTTGCCCACATATACATAGATAAATCTTCAAACCTGCAAAGTTGTATATTTCTGCCTTGAAGATCCATTATAGAGGTTAAGGTTTCAGTATCTATTCTAAGTTTGTTAGATACTCTAGAGATAGCGTTTATTGGAGTGGCTTCAAAATAAAAATCAGGAAAATGGCCTTTACTTAAAACTTCTAACTTTTCAATTTTAGACTCCACAGATCTATAGTTGTTACAAAGCTGATAAAGCTCTGGATTTATTTTCTCTATTATTTTTGAAACTTGAGAAATTCTTTGTACATTGATCCCTTTGGAGATCGCATACATCTTTAAATCATAGGTAGAAAAACCTTCTTTGGCCCCTCCTATGATTTCGTTAATTTTATTCAGGTATCTTTTCCTTAGACTCTCGGTGAGGAAATAGAAGCTCTGCATCCGCATCTCTGACAATTTTATCGGCGTGAACATCATCCTTCTAAACTCATCAAATACGATTTTCAAATCAGCTCCCAAACCAAAGTTAGGGTCCAATTGCAATTTTCTTATTGGTATGTCATCAGGATAAAATTCGCTTTCTCCGAGGCTATCTATATGAGTCATATGGCAGCTCCCCTTTGTTTCACATCACTCAATATCCAATAAATTCCTATTAAGGATTCACCATTACTAGTAAATAATCCTCCCTATAGATGACTGAAAAAGAAAACTCCACAACCTCATGCGGTCGTGGAGTTATATGGTGGAGACGAGCAAGCTCGAACCCCTGTCCGAACACAACTTAACACAGGCTCTATAAAACTTTCGATCAGACGTCTGGAGAAGTTTTAGATTCTTCTAATTTTTTGCAGCTCGTCCAAGAGAGCAGGCCTATTCCGATAAGTGAGACACAACTGCTCAATGATTCTTTCCGCATGGTCTCCTCCGCCTGCCTTGATGAGGTGACGAATAATTCCACATACTTTACGGTACTCATTTCGATTCGAAGACTGGGCCGTTTGCTCCGATATAAACTGCGTAAACAATAGAAAAACTTCTTCTGCATGCTCACTGAGGAGATGAGGGTAGTAGTCTAATAAAGTCCGTTTGTACTTACCAACATACATCAGCAGTCTTAGCGTCTGTTTTTCTTCAACAAGAATTCGAGTGTATAAGGAAGAAATACTCCAACCGCCATCATTATTAAGTGCTAGTTCATCTAATAGTCCCTCGTAGCCAGCTTCCCATTCATCCCTGCTATATAATTGTTTTAATCGCAAGTAATAGCTATGCTCACCCGATAATAAAAATTCTTTTGCAAGTTCAATTTGTTGGTCCACTTGATGAGTAAGCTCATAAATTTCATAACGGTACTTTTTCCATTGATCAACAAGGCCCCTATAACCTTTACGCGTATCTTGTCGTTCTCCTTGCTCGATCAGCTCCAGCGCTTTGTCAAATTGGAGATTTTGGATTGCGCTCTCAATTGCCATTTTGCGAAAAGCCGTAATGTGGAGATGATCTTCTAAAAACAATAAGGCCTGACTGTCGCCTTCAAGCCTTTGAATGACTTGATATCGAAGCGCTGCTGCTTCCTCCGCAAAATAGGAACCGTATGAAGATTGGTTTCTCTCATGGCTCTCCAATTCTCCAATCAGCTTGCTCCACAAATCCTTTTCCGCTGCATTCGTTATTAAGCAAGCCGCGCTTTTCAGGAGAGACAACTGCCACTCATTCCAGCCCTCCAGGCTTTCATGAAGCACTTCTTTCAAGAGCAGTTGAAACAGAGCGGGGCGAGCCTTGGCGGAACCTTTTTCAAGCTGGCTAGCCGCAAGATGTATAATATGCAAGCATTCCTGGATTAAATCGCCCACATAGCCATTAGAATCATCACAAGACTGCAATAGATTCACCAATTCATGCAACACACAAAAGCTAATTTCAGCGGCACGAAGGTGACGGCCGTTTTCTAGCTGCTCCTCTGCCTTCTCCAATATTTGACTAGCACCCGCTATGGCGGAGTAAACATTACGATACGCAACAAAGCCATGACGATCCGAATATTGCTTAATCGAAGAACGAATGATTTTTTTATATTGATTTAACCCCTCTTTACTATCGGCATCTATGAATTTTAAAGAGAGTGCTTGCTTTACTTCCTCAATATCATCATAAAAATCAACGAGCATCGTGATCAGCTCATCCTTACTGAGCTTAGACAATTGGTCAGCGATATTCATTTTAGGAGCAGGCTTGTTTTTAGGGGAAGACTGCGTCTTTTCCTCACTGAAATATTCGTCTCTGATTTCCAAAAGCACAGCTGCTGCATGCTTGCATACAGGGCCTTTATCATAGGGACATTCACACCATATTTCATTGACTTCACCACGTGAATCAAGCTCAATCTCCACTTCGTAGAGCTCACTGCCCTCAACTTCAGCATGATAAACCCGCGGCTTAATTTCTTCTATAGAAAGGATATGGCCGTTTGCCCGATAGGCTTCCCCTCGCTCAAGAATTATGGGATCGATCCTATCCTCAATCTGTTTCAGCTTGATGCCAATCACCCTGCTTTCTTTGATTGTCTACCCCTATACTAACTAGCAGAACAAGAGTTGGGCAATGGCTATATTTTGAAATGAACCTCTGCAAAAATAGAAAAACTGCACCTCCAATTGCTAGACGCGTCTAACAATCGGGGTGCAGCTCACAACTTAGAAAGGAATGCTTTTTCATTTCGTCTGTAAATTAACGACTTCAGCTTTATCTTCTACCTCGACCTCGACAATCTCATTCTCCCTATAATAGTCCTGCAATTCATCCTGGACGCTCTGCTCGGCTAACGGCACCTTGTCACGGTAAGCGGCCCGAGTGATCACATGGGCGGCTACTGGAGCTGTCAAAAATACGAAGAAGATACCCAAAATAAGGCGGATGCTGAAGAAACCGTCTGATATGATGAAATACAGCAAAGTTCCAAGCAAAGCGCACAGTACACCAAGCGTAGAGCTTTTAGAGGCTGCATGAGATCTGGTGTACACATCGGGCAGCCGTACAATCCCGATTGCGCTGATCAAGCTGAAAATAGCTCCGATGAGAATGAGGACGGCTCCGACTACTTCACCTATTTCATCGCTTGCGTTCAATAACAACACCTCTTTCAATAAATCTGGCAAAGGCAACCGTTCCGATAAATGAAAGGATCCCGATCAGCAAGATGAGGTCAAAAAAGGCATGCGTGTGCAACAGCACAGAGAATACGGCAGTACTGGCAATCAAATTAATACCGATGGAATCCAGCGCTTGAACGCGGTCTGCACTGGATGGCCCTTTAATAATCCGATACAAATTGGCTAGTATGGCCAGCGTTAGGATACATAAGGCAATGACCAGCACCGTCTTGAATATCATTTTCTCGTCACATCCTTTATCGCTTTTTCAAAGACAGATTTAGATTTCAGTACAGAGTCCATGGATTCGGGCATGTTCAGACCGTGAATATACAGCACCTTTGAATCCGGGCTTACCTCCATAATGACTGAACCTGGCGTTAAGCAAATTAGTAAGGATAGAAGCGTAACCTCGAGATCTCCCTCCAAATCGGTCTCGACCTTGAAAATTCCCGGTTTCACATCGATTTTAGGACGGAGTACGTGCTTCATAACCATCATTGCAGAAATATTCAGCTCATGAATAAACAGAATGAACAGCTTGCCGACTGCGATTAGCGTAAACAGATAAAACGGTTTTTTAAAGAACCGACGGATGCACATGAGAATAAACAGACCAACAAGGTAACCGCTGATAAAGTTTAATATGCTCATTTCCTCTTGCAGAAACATCCACAAGTAGGCGATGAATATGTTGAGTAGCACCTGAACGGGCATGGTTGTTCCCCCCTTTATTCAAACACGGCTTGAATATATAAGCTTGGATTCAACAATTGTTCCGCAGCTTGGTCTACGTAACCCGTAATCGCCTCAGCGCCGATTCCCATAGCAACACTAGCCACCGTCAACAGAGCGATCGGAAACAACAAGCCTTTCGTCGTTCCCTTCTCCTCATCTTCATTCAGAATCGTTTCGCCCCAGAAAGCGTTCATAAACAATTTGATCATCGAATACAGGATAAACAAGCTGGCCAGCAACCCGATTCCTCCAAGCCAATAATAACCGGACTCAAAAACGCCTTGCGTCGTAAATACTTTACCAAGGAAGCCGCTTAACGGCGGAATCCCAACCATAGACAATGCTGCAACGAAGAACATCCAGCCTAATTGGGGGTGAAGACGAATCAAGCCGCTGATTTTCCGCAAATCGCTTGTACCCGTCAGATGAACAATCGTTCCCCCGATCATAAATATAAGCGCCTTAATCAGAATGTCGTGAAGTAAATAATAAATGGAGCCCGCTATGCCAGTCGTTGTAAAAGAAACCAGGCCAGCCATTATAAAGCCCACACTTATAATCACATTGTAGGTTAAAATTTTTCGCAGATCCCAGAACCCGATCGCTCCCAATCCGCCTAAGATCATCGTAATGGCGGCTAGTATGCCGATAAACAGATGCGTGATCTGCGGTTCATGGTAAAAGATGAGCGTAAACATTCTGAAAATCGCGTAAATCCCTACCTTAGTGAGCAGCGCAGCAAAAATGGCAGCGATTGCTGTTGGCGGCACGCTATAAGATCCTGGAAGCCAGAAGAAGAGCAGCAAGCCCGCCTTCATGGCGAACACGATCAAGAATAATAAGGCGACGGTCGTAATTAACCCGTCCTGACCAATCTCTGCGATCCGCATCGATAAATGAGCGAGGTTCAATGTACCCGTCATCGAATACAAATAGGCAATGCCGATCAAGAAGAATGCCGAAGCAATAATGTTTGTGAAAATATACTTCAGCGACTCACGAAGCTGCCTCTGTGTCCCCCCCAATGTGATAAGCACATAGGAAGCAACGAGAAACAATTCGAAAAAGACATATAAATTGAACAAATCCCCGGTCAAGAACGAACCATTGACACCCGTAATCAAAAACAAAAATAGAGGATAGAAATACAGCTTTTCTTGTTTGCGGCCAATCGATGAAAAGGCGTAGATTAAGCAGCCTACTGCGACAATTGAAGTAGCCAAGAGCAGCAAGGCGCTAAACATGTCACCCACAAAGCTAATGCCGTAAGGCGCTTCCCAGCCGCCCAGCTGTATCGACTGAATACCGCCTTCTTTGATCCAATTCATCAATAGAACGGCAATGACACCAGTGGCTAACAAGGCAGCCAGGCTAAGAATCCGCTGAAGCATTATATTTTTCTGGAATATAATAAGCACCATACCCGTCAGCAAAGGAATGATAACCGGTGCGATCAACAAATTATTCATTCTCATTTCCCCTTAATTGCTCCATGTCATCCGTCCCGAAGCTTTTATAGGAACGGTAACTTAGAACGAGTACTACTGCTGTCACGGCAAAATTAATGACGATCGCAGTTAATATCAAGGCTTGAGGAATCGCGTCCGCAAAGCCTGCGGCCTTCTCTCCCAGCAGCGGGGCGCTTCCCCGCTTCAGCCCGCCGGAATTAATGATCAGCAAATTGACGGAATGACCCATAATTGACGCTCCAAGCACAATCCGCAGCAGCTGCTTCGACAGAATCAAATAGGTTCCAATGGATACTAGAATACCAACGAGTATGACCATTAATGTCTCCATATTAACGATCCTCACTTATGCTTAGAATAATATTGACTGCGGTGCCTATGACAGCGAGAGCAACTCCAGTATCGAAAATTAGAGCAGATGCGAGCTCGGTTTTTCCGAAGATCGGCAAATTATAATAGCCGAAGGACTGTGTTAAAAAAGGTTTGCCGAAGATGACGCCCGCCATTCCAGTGCCGATCGCAATCAGCACGCCAATCGCCGCAAGCTTTTTGAAGTCCACCCGGATATTTTCCCTGACCTTATCCACTCCGAAAGAAAGATAAAGCAGGACAATCGCCGATGACATGCTGAGTCCCCCAATGAATCCCCCGCCCGGATGATGATGACCGTTCATAAACAAATAGATCGAAAAGGTCAATATGATCACGGCAGCTACCCGGGTTACGCTTTTCAATATCACATCATTCGTTTTCATGTTGTTCCCTCCCTTTGGAACGCTGATGAACCAGTATATAGACACCTAGCCCTGCAACAGCCAATACGGATATTTCCAGCATCGTATCGAAGCCGCGGAAGTCCACTAATATCGCGTTGACAATATTTTTGGCGCCCGCCAGCTTGTAGGAATTTTCGAAAAACGAGGTAATCGGCTCAAACAATTTATGTCCGTTGGCGGACAATGCGAGCAGCGTCACTGTTAACCCCATCGCGATCGATATGATCAGGTTCGTCAGCTTGAAAGGAATGCGTTCGATCCCTTTCTTCAGCTTCGGCAGATGGTAGAAGCACAGCAGGAACAACAGCGTACTCACGGTCTCCACCACCATTTGCGTCAAGGCAAGGTCTGGAGCTCTGAAGATTACGAAGAACATTGCAACCATATAGCCTAACGCACCGAGTGCAACGATAGCCACGATCCGATTGCCGGCAAGTAAGACCGTACCAGCGGCAATTACCATCCCGAGCACAAGTCCGACATCAAAGATGCTAATGGCTGCATCATTGGAGAAATCGAACCGGAAACCATAGAGCAGCAGAAGCGAACTTATCAAGACAATAACAAAGAATGCAAACGTGTAGAGCAGATAATGTCTCAACGAGCCTGTCATATACCGATTGGTTAGAGATGCCGAGAGCCTCTCTGTACCGGATAAGCCCTGATTGTACCAATGATTCAACGTTAATCCTTGCGGGTAATTACGCATTGCCTGGATCCATCGCTTCGATGATTTGAAGAGCAGGAAACCGATAACAATGACACCGATTGTCATGATAAGTTCTATATTGAGCCCATGCCATGGGCTGATTTTCAGATCGTATGGAGATGGCGTCATCGCTGGCAAAATCGCCGTTAATGCCGGGGTAAGTATATACTTGCCCAATACATTCGGGAAGAAGAAAATGAGTATAACGAGCACTGCCAAAATAGCTGGTGAAATCAGCATTCCCCAAGGCGCTTCGTGCACTTTTCGGGTCAATTTTTCAGGACGATATTGTCCGCCAAAGGTTTTGAATATAAAAATCATGCAATAGACAAAAGTAAATATGCTGGCTACCCAAGCAATGATCGGGAACAGGATACCAATGCTGCCTAAACCGAAAATTCCGGCTTTGGACACATCATTCACCGCTGCAAAGAACATTTCCTTGCTCAAAAATCCGTTAAACGGCGGCAGTCCCGCCATAGATAAACCGCCAATTAAAGCGATCGTAAATGTAATCGGCATAACTTGCATCAAACCGCCTAAATAGCGGATATCCCGCCGCCCTGTCTCATGGTCAAGAATACCGACAACCATAAACAAGCTGCCTTTAAAGGTCGAGTGATTAAACAGATGGAACAAGGCAGCAAAGGCAGCTACCGTAAAGACCGTGCCGCTCTCGCCAGGTCCAAAGTAGACGGCCAAAGAGCCGACGCCCAGCAAGCACATGATTAATCCCAATTGGCTAATTGTAGAATAAGCTAACATTGCCTTTAGATCGGTCTGTCTTAGCGCCGTCAGGGAACCATAAAGCAGCGTAATGATACCAATCCCGGCCACAAGCCAGAACCACACCGAGCTGCCTCCAAAGATTGGAGTCATACGCGCCACTACATAAATACCCGCCTTGACCATTGTAGCCGAGTGCAGGTAGCTGCTAACCGGAGTTGGAGCCTCCATCGCGTCCGGCAGCCAGATACCAAATGGAAATTGCGCCGATTTCGTAAATGCTCCCAGCAGAATGCACAGCATCGCAGGAATAAACAATACATGGCTTTGCAGAACTTCCAGGTTCGCAATCATTTCACGAATGCTGTACGTATCCGCCATCATGATCATCATAATAAACCCGGCTAACATGCCGAATCCGCCAAGCACCGTAATCAATAGCGCCTTGAGGGCACCTTGGCGAGAGCTCTTCCGCTCGTACCAATAGGAGATTAACAAGAAGGAAGAAACGCTGGTCAACTCCCAGAATCCATACAGGACTAAGAGGTTATCGGAGAAGACTACCCCCAGCATAGCGCCCATGAACATAAGCAAGTAAATATAGAAGTTATGGAGCGCCTCTCGGGCTTTAGACATATAAAATATAGAATACACAATGACCAAGCTGCCGACACCGCTGATGAGGAGACCGAACAACAGACTGAGGCCATCCACATAGGAGACAATATTCAAATCAAGGGACGGAATCCAAGGCAACGGGTATTTGTAGGTGTCACCAGCCGACACACTAGGTATATACTGTAACAAAAAGATAAAAATAGATAAGGGTACAAGTAAAACGAACCAGCCCGTATGAACGATGCGATTGAAATACTTATATAGGAAGGGAACAACTATTGCACTGATCAACGGGAGAAAAATAAAGGTATAGAACGTAATCAAGCGTACTCCTCCTTATTCACGACTTCTGTTTCCGTATCTACAGGTTGACTCTTCTCGCAACATCAACTATAGTCTTACATAGTTTATGGAGTCCTAATACAAACATTGAGGTGAGATTTTTAAAGTGATTAACGTATATAATGAGAGCATTCTTGTTTGCGTTTATTATGGTCCCAATAGTGAAAGACTAATCAAACGTGGCTGTGCAATCGCTAATATAATGAAAGCTCCGCTGTATATATTGACCATTGACCCAAAACCATTCGATGAACTGGATGCTGAGAAGTTATTTTATATCGAACAATGGAAAGAATATGCCCATTCTAACGCTACGGCTCAATTTATTATGAAGGATAATGAAAGCCGCCCTGTCTCTAAAGTCATTGCAGAAGTAGCTAGGGATAACAACATTACACAGATCATTCTTGGCCAGACAGCGCACAGCCGATGGGAGCAAATTACGAAGGGATCCATCATTAATACTTTGGTGCGCGAGATCCCCTTTGTTGATCTGCATATCGTTTCCGTTGCCCGTTATATTCGGGATGAAGAAGGCAATTATCAAAAGGGAATTCGTGCCTATTTGGTCAAAGACGGTAAACAATATCAGCTAAGCTTCAGTCACGGAAAAGATACAGAATATGAAGGCATTTTCTTCAAAGAAGTGGATACCGATTTCGATAACGGGATTTTCCGTTTTATGAAAGATGCTTCAACTTTACATGTTCTCGTAATTGACGGGGTTGTTACTGAACTAACAAATGTAGATATCAATACAGCTTTGGGTCTGGACGACTCTTTAAATAAATAAAAGTAGCCTTCTCCGCATATTTCAAGCGGAGATTTTTTTTGTTATTTTCAAAACACAGATCATTTATAAATTAACATCCACTTTAATGACCCGCTTCTCGGTCTTGTCAATTCCCAGATACTTTAGCGTCTCTGCCGTGGAATGATGATGCAAGATCGATTTTAAGATGGAGATGGCAACTCCTCTGTAGTACGCATGGTAGCCAAAAGTCTTCCGAAGCGTATGGGTGCCGATTTTCTCCGATATGCCTACCTCCCTTGCCGAGTGGTTAATAATCCGGTACGCCTGCTGACGGGTGATAGGACGACAATCCTTTTTGGATTTAAACAAATAATCCTCAGGCTTCCAATCTTCACTTGATAAATACTCGTTTAGTATCTCCGCGATCTTATGGTTTAAGTAATAGGCCTTTTCCTCTCCTGTCTTTTCATCCTTAATATAAAGGAACTGCTTGGCATTCTGGCCATCCCAAACGTCCTGTACAGTAAGACTGAGCAAATCAAGAAGACTAATCCCGGTGTTAATGCCCAATACAAAAAGCAGCAGATCCCTTACGGAGTGTTTTCTCAACTCCTCTTTCATCGCTTCTATGGTTTTGACGTCCCGAATTGGATTAACAAATTGCACAGAGAATCCCTCCGAATAATGTTACTTAATTTAAGGGTATCAGATATTAAGTAACATCACAATTAAAAATTCAGTTAATTTAAGAAAAAAATTTGACGAAAAGCATGCATAATGCTGCATAAGAAGCTTTCAATTGAACATGATACCCAGTCAGGCAATAACCTAGTCAGCAAGCTGCGATACACTGCTCGCAATTTGTACAGTTGACGATATTTGTCGACAACTACCAAAGGAAATTGTAGGATAATGGAATGGAGCATATCATGCAACATTTGAAGTTAGTGTCGATTGACAATCAGGGGAACTAGGAGACCTAGGGAGAGGAACAGCTTCATGCTAAAACTTAAAAACCGCCTGGCAGTAAAATTATCCATTAGCATTCTGGTGCTGCTTATCATTTTGTCCGCCACTTTCATTTACATGCAAGTCCAGAACACCAAGAAGGCTAGCAATGAAACAATCGGCAACTTTAGTATTCACGTTGCCGAAGCCTATGCGCAGCGATTTGACTTAAACGCTTACAAACAATTTCTGAAGGATCCTACGGAGAATGATCTGTATTGGAGCATTCGCGCAGAGATAGATGGATTCCGTTCGCAAATCGGCGCGCAGTATGTATACACCTTTATGATCGACGACGAAGGGAAATCTATTCTGCTCATTGACGGCCAGCCGCGAGGATCGGATTCCGCATCGCCGATTGGGGAAATCACCGATGTGCCCACTGCCTCTGTTGGGGCGTTGCTGAGCGGACAATCATCGAAGACGGATGTGATCCGCAATCCCGAGTACGGAGATTATATTTCTTCCTATACGCCTCTTCGCGACTCCGATGGAACGGTTATCGGTATGCTAGGGATCGATACCAGTGTATCCGTTGCAGCCACGATTCATCAGGAAATCATGAAGAATAGCATCCCCTTATTTATACTCATGGGAAGCTTAACCTTGCTTATCTTTATTCTGATCGCATGGTTCATGTCCTATTCTCTGCGGCCTTTGCGTCTTATCGTAGGCAGTGCGGAAGCAACCGCCCGCGGCGATCTTGCAGAAGCGAAAGCGCTCCTGCTCTCTAGAAACGTGAAGTCCAGTGATGAGATCGGACAGGCATATTCCGCTATGAACAAAATGCTAGAGCGGCTGGGAGGCACCCTTGGAGATGTCCTCGGCAATATTAAGGAAACGACGGATGATCTCGTCCATTCCACCGAGCAGTTCAGCTTGGAGGTACAACAACTGGTCTCCTTAAACCAGCAGCTTGAGCAATCCATGACGGAACTGGCAGATGGAGCCCAGCACCAGCGTATCGCGTCCAAAGACAGCGCAAAATCGATGGAGGAGATTACGCTTGCCATCCAGCGGGTGTCCGAGGCTTCCGCCGATGTATCCAATGCTTCTGGTGAAGCATTAGATACGGTAGAGCACGGGCGCAGCTCCATCCACGGATTGAAGGAGCAAGTCGCTTTCATGTCCCAGGTCGTTAAGCAGACAACGGTGTCTGTACAAGCGCTGAATACTTACATGCTAGAGATCGAGCCTGCCCTCCAATCCATTGCCAGCATTGCCGACCTCACAAAGCTGCTTGCGCTTAACGCTTCAATAGAAGCAGCTAGAGCTGGCGAGCACGGTTCGGGCTTTGCCGTCGTTGCAGGGGAAGTGCGCAAGCTAGCGGAGGCCTCTTCGGTTTCCACGGCGCATATTACTTCGCTTCTGCAGCAAATCCAGCAGGAATCCGCACAAATCGGAGCATGGATGCTGAAGGAAAGTGATGAGATGGCGAGGAGCGAAGAGCTATTCCATCAAGTCGAATCGCTGTTCAACCATACGGCTGACCGGTTCCTGATCGTCAACGGCCAGATTCAAGATATAACGGCAGCCGCCGAGGAGATATCGGCCGGCTCTGAGGAAGTCGCGGCATCTGTCGAGCAAATTTCTCAAATCTCCGTAATGGCTGCAGAAAACGCGAAAGCGGTCCAATCGATGTCAGCCAAACAGCTGAAGGCCACGGAACGCATTGCTGATACGACCAAGCAGCTAGAGACCCGAACGACCGGCCTGGAAGAAGCGGTGCTGAAATTTAAGCTGTAGTGCTACTACGGCTATCAAGTTGAAAAGCATAAGAAAAGCAAAAACCCCGGCCTTAAGAAGGTCGGGGTTTTACTTATTGGTGGGGGCGAACTGTGATTGTACAAAACCGCAATTCGCCGGGGGTATTGAATAGTGTTGTTTGTTAGTATTAGATCAGCTTACTCGCCGATCAGATGATTTACAGCGCTGAACAGCGCTTTGACCGAGGATACCATGATGTCAGCGTCGATGCCGCAGCCCCAATAGGAAGTTCCGTTCGTCGCTTTAATGCCGATATAGGATACAGCCTGCGATTTCGAACCAATTTCGAGCGCATGCTCGGTGTACAACAAATCGGAATAATCAAAGCCCAGCTCGGTTTGCAGCGCATTGCTGATAGCATCCAGCCTGCCGTTGCCGTTACCCGTAATTTCTTTCGTCTCGCCGCCGACGCGAATGGTCACGATCGTCTCGAACTCATTATCGTCTTCCTTGATCCGATACTTGACGAACTCTACAGGCGTGCGCAGATTCACGTATTCGCTCTTGAAAATGTCGTAAATTTCTTCCGGCATCAGCTCTTTTTGCTGATGATCGGATACGTTCTTCACAACATAACCGAAATGCTCACGCATTTTTGCCGGAAGATCCAGGCCGTATTTCTGATGCAGCACGTAACCGATACCGCCTTTGCCAGATTGGCTGTTAATGCGGATAATATCGCCCTCATACTGTCTGCCGATGTCTTTCGGATCGATAAGCAAATACGGAACGGACCAGTGCTGGCGCTCTTTCTCCTCGCGCCATTTCATGCCTTTGGCAATCGCATCCTGGTGGGAACCAGAGAAAGCTGTGAAGACAAGCTCGCCGCCGTACGGATGACGCTCGCTTACGCGCATCTTCGTCAACCGCTCATACACAGCCAGAATCTCCGGCAGGTTGTCGAAATTCAGCTTCGGATCAACGCCGTGCGAATACATGTTCAGAGCAAGCGTAACGACGTCGACATTACCCGTACGCTCGCCGTTGCCGAACAGCGTACCTTCTACGCGCTGCGCACCGGCCAGCATACCGAGCTCAGCATCTGCCACGCCTGTGCCCCGGTCATTATGCGGGTGTACGGACAAAATGACATTGTCGCGATAGCTCAAGTTCTCGCTCATATATTCAATCTGGCTAGCGTAAACATGCGGCATCGACATGGATACCGTTGCCGGCAGGTTAATGATCACCGGATTTTCCGCTGTCGGCTGCCACACATCCAATACTTTGTTGCAAATCTCGAGCGCAAACTCGATTTCCGTACCTGTGAAGCTTTCCGGCGAATACTCAAATTGGAAGTTGCCTTCCGTTTCTTCTGCACATTGCTTCACCAGCTTCGCACCGGTTACGGCGATTTCGATAATTTCTTCTTTAGACTTGCGGAATACCTGCTCCCGTTGTGCCAGCGAAGTCGAGTTGTACAGATGCACAACCGCTTTATGAGCGCCTTTCAAGGAGTCAAACGTCTTGCGAATAATATGCTCCCGCGACTGGGTCAGCACTTGAATCGTTACGTCTTCCGGAATCAGGTTTTGCTCAATCAACGTGCGCAGGAAGGTGAATTCCGTCTCCGATGCGGCTGGAAATCCGACTTCGATTTCCTTGAAGCCGATGTCGACGAGAACTTTAAAGTATTCCAGCTTCTCTTCCAGATTCATCGGCACAATCAGCGCCTGGTTGCCGTCACGAAGGTCAACACTGCACCAGATCGGCGCCTCGGTGACGTATTCCTTTTGCGTCCATTTCAGGCTGGTTTGCGGCGGCATATAATATCCTCTGGCATATTTCTCAACATTTTTCATCGGTGGTCTTCCCTTCCTTATGGTCATTATTGTGTGGAATATAAAATAAACAAAAAAAGCCTCTCATCTCCTTAAAACAGAGACGAAAGACTTGAACATCTTACGCGGTACCACTCCGAAATTCATGCTTGTTATAGCATGCACTCTACAGATAGAAATTCGCAGGCTGCAAGCAGCGGCAAATCTCATACCTCCTGATGATAACGGTCAGGAATCCGGCTCCGCCTACTGACTTGTTCAGCGAGCAACTCCAAGGCGAGTTCAAGCTTCTTCCGCGACTGTTTCGCAACGACCAACAGCTCTCTGGACGCATGGAAAGCTTTACTATTCCTCTTCGTAGTCATTAGAAATATAAATACGTTATCTCTATGCTATACTACAACGGCTGTCTTAGCAAGTCCTCTGACGGGCTAAACAGCTAATTTATTTTTGATACCTTACTGGCAACTTCCCGGCATCAAACTAAGCATGCGCAGAATAGGCAGATTTTATAGCGGAAAATCGAAAAACGAACCCCATCGTGTAGATTGCACGAGGAGGTTCGTTTTTTTGCTTAAAGCAAATGAGTTAGTGGGCTTATGCAGTGCCGGCAGGAGTCATTTTCCCGTCCCCACCTAATTTCTTAAACTTGAGTACTTTACGCAATAGCGGGAGCAGGTAGTAGTCCAATCCATACCGTCCTGCGTTTGTGCCTGCAAAGAGCACGATTCCTCCGAGAAGAACAAGCCATGGGTTGGTGTTTAGCGTGCCAGCGAACATGAACATGAAGTTCATTAAGAGTCCGAAGAAGGCTGCTGCAGCCGTCAATCCCCCAAGAATCAACCCAGCCCCTACGAGGAGTTCGCCGAGCGGAATGATAAAGTTAAAGAGCTTTACGTTCGGCATCGCGAAGTGCTCGATGAAGTATACAAAGTTCGGATAAACCAATTCATGAGTCGTTTTATCTGCTATCGGGTTATTGATTGCGTTTGTCAAAAACCCGGCAGCATCGAATCCGCCCGTTAATTTGTGCCAGCCCGCTTCGATCCATTGATAACCGAGATAGACACGAACGAAGACCATAAGCATTGCAACATATTTATTAGTTCTTAGCCATGCTAACATAATAATCATCTCCGATTTTATTGTGATTTTTTTCACATACTATCTTAAAAAGATACCGTAACTTCTTTTTTACTCGATAAATTAGGATTCAAAGAAAGACTAGATCGCTCAAACCAGAAAAGCTTATGAATGTGATTTGCCATGATACATTCTTCCCTTCTTCTTTGTGTTATGTATTGCTTTCTCCTTGCACCTTTAATATAACATACATTAATCGATATGAATGTGAAAAATTTCACAACATTGTGAACGCTCAAAAGAATCGGTATAGTTTGATAATCGTCCAGTTTGGGATCTGATCGGGAGTGCTTCACTCAAGAAAGAAACCACTCTTATTGGCACAACGG
This sequence comes from Paenibacillus sp. NPDC058174, assembly GCF_042883865.1. Lineage (NCBI taxonomy): Bacteria > Bacillati > Bacillota > Bacilli > Caryophanales > Paenibacillaceae > Paenibacillus > Paenibacillus sp. NPDC058174. The sequence continues at coordinate 49,714 of NZ_JBHVUY010000004.1, read as the reverse complement.
GCGCTTCGCCCAAATCGAGCAGAAAAAGATGAGGATAGGCATATAACCGAGGATAGCTTTGCGAAAAGTCACGTCGAAGATTCGCAAATCCACAATTCTTCCCATCCGTCATCGTTCGAAGTTCCAGTCTTTTGCGAAAAAACCGAGTGCGTCCTTGAAAATTTCATTCAAACGACGCAACCTTGCCTATTTCTCGTAGGCAGATGCATAAGAGCGTTCGCTCCCCGATTTGCGCTCCGTCGCCGTGCAGGGTTCTTCACTTTCTCCATTCCTGCCTCATTTCTATCGCAGCAATCCACTGTACCACACTACTTAAATATCTTTAAACAAATAAATACTCATACTTGAGTATTTGCATTCTTAGGATTTTCGAAACTCTCCCAAGTTCTTCATCATGTTGCTCAATAAATTGTAGGACTGAGGCACGATCAAATTGAAGGATAGACTCCAAAGCACGTGCTTGTTTTGAAAAATCTCTATTAAATGGTTTGGCCTTGACATTCCGTAAAGCCACATCTGTAGGCATAGTGAAGGGATAATCCGTTATATCTGATAGTAGACTCAAACCATGATCAAAATATGGACAAAGTCTATAGCCGGTTGATCCATGAATAAAAGCAATATTGTTTAAGTGACGGTCTTCATTTAACAAAAAAGCATCTAGCTCCATCATTATTGAGAAGTAATCTAAAGTGTCCAAATTAATTTCATTACGAAGAAACTCAACAATGAAAAGGATCGAATCACGTGTGCTCTGGTCGCGAATTACATCATCAAATTTAACACCGTAACTTTCTAGAAGCCGATGCAGAGAAATAAGACTCTCTCCTGGGTTGAGGAAATCATCAGAATAACATCCCTGGTAATCACTACCGTAATCTTCTCTCAATATACACTGGCTATAGGGAACTACTAATTGGGGTTGAATATTTGAGCGTTTAATCATTTCGTATGCTACCCATTCGGCCAGACCTTCATAGCCAAATTTATCAGCCTTACCCCATATGTTTCCCATTTTCCATTTCAGTTGATCGCCCTTACTGCTGCTCACAAAAGTTTGACGAAAATCCTTGCTCACTTGCAAAACGGGGATGGACATCAGCACACGTCAACTCCTCACCAGCGAATCGAATCCACACGTAGTCATCATATAATACACCATGTGTTTTTTTAACTATATCGGCTGGTACATAATCACTCAGTCCTAAAGATTGCAGCACTTTATCGATATGATGCCGAGTACGTGGTAAACAACGCGACTCGAAATAATCTAGCACATCACTAACAAGCACTTTTTTCTTACCTGGGAAAGGCAAAAAGACGGGCGACACCTTGTCATCTTGCCAGACCTCAACGTTCTGATTCGAGTAATCTAGTTTAACTTTAGCGATTACTTGATCGTGCTCTAACACCTCAAACTGGGAAGTGGGAGAAATAAATGCTTTATAGTTCATCCTGTCCAACCTCCAACAAATAGAATCATTCAGTTCCATTCTAAGATATTATTTGAAAACTATTATATCATTCAATCTATTTAATCTTTGATTATTTAATAAGTTGTCCGACAACAAAAATAACCGTAGCTCTCTCAAAGGAGTATCACGGTTATTTTTAATTGTTCTTATATTATGGATGCTTTATCGTTTATACAATCTTGCAATTTTGCTTTAATATCAAGAATTATACTACTGTAATCATTTAATATCTCCTGTATCCTTGTTTTTTCATCTACACTACCTGCAGAATTTAATCTCTTAATAAGGTCGTTCGCATTGTTAATATCACTAACATATGCTTTTATTTTGCTTTTGCCTCTGAATCTCTCGATGTACCCGTCTATTTCGTGTAGTGCTTCCGACATTTTCTTATTAGGGTCCTGTAAAAAGAACTTTACTTGCTCATCGCTGGCTTTGTGAATGAATGAATCGCTTTTAAGATCCAAAATTCCTATGAGTCCCTTTTCAATCTTCGACAACATTGTTGTTCTTATCATTTCTAATTTAAAATGTTCTACGAACTCTGGCTTTAACCTAGATAGAGTATTCAACCACTTCATTAAATACGATAGAATAGAAATAGAATATTTATTATTTTTCAAGTTATCTTCAATTTCTGAGTGCGGATAATAATTAAATATTTGTACTCTTAGAGAAACAAATGCACAACTTTTATTCATTTTTCGCGCAAGCTCACTAAATGAGCACTTCTCCCAATATATCCACATATCATACGTATGCTTTGCCCATTCATATACACTCCAATCTGTTTTCCCTCCTTGTACAGAACCAAGCCTTTCTTGTTCTTCTTCTTTGGTCTTTGGAGCTTCTACCAGATATACAGGTATCTTCTTATGCGATAATTTTTTGGCTGCCTCCAATCTTCGATGGCCAGATAAAACAATGTATTGGTCCCCTCTTTGATAGCAAGTTATAGGCACTTCCCACCCCTTTTCTCTAATCACCCGTTGCATCTCATCTGTCTTAATAGCAGTATTCGTTCGTGGGTTTAAAGGGTTAGGAATAACGTCTTTAATATCTGCCATTATAAAACTTGAGGAGAATTCCATATCATAATCCCCCTTTTAATTCAATGCTCTTAGCATTGATGTTATGTATTAACTTATCCATCACGCCCATCAATTGCTTTGCTTCTTTGTGGTCATTCCATTCAATATTTTTAATGGCTTCTAGCGAGTCATCCAATAGCTGATAAATCTTTTCGTTATTACGTTCTTTCTCTGCTAGTGCAATAGTCAATTCAATTTCTGACTGTCGTAATGTTTTTGTTGTGTCCGAAAGAAATGAAAATATCTCTTTAGAAGTAGCCTTGCATACAAAAAACCTATCATTAGCGATTTGACTATTGAAGCATTTATTTTCGTATTTCGTTAACATTTGTTTCCTGATAAATTCTTCGGTCATTGATTCCACATAATCAGGTTGATATTGTACTAATCGCTTAATCCATATTAGGATGTAATCCAGCATAGTAATTGAATACATTCCATTTGTTAATTTATCCTCAATTTCAACGCGTAGATAATATTTATATACACGTATTTTAGCTTCCACCTTTGATTTAGGGAGACCCACTTTTTTTGCGAATTCCGCGTATGATATTCCACCGGCATAGATCCAGCGATCATAAATGTTTTTTGCTATTTCATACGGTGTCCAATCTACCTGGATACTCTGCAATGATCCTAGTCGATCTTTTTCTTCTGCAGTAGTTGCCGGAGGCTCTACAACAAACACTGGGATCTTGTAATGTCCCAATTGTTTTGCGGCGTTCAAGCGACGATGGCCTGCCAATAAAATATAATATTGCCCTCTTTTATAACAGGTTACCGGTTCCTCCCACCCCTTGGATATTAGCGTTTCTTGCAGTTGTTCTGTGTTGACTGCCGAATCCTTTCTTGGATTACTTGGGTTGGCACTGATTAATTCGACTTCAATCCATTCAAAGTTCTTCTTCTCAATATTTTCCACTATGTTTCTATCCTCTCTATCTTCCTCCAGCACAGAAATTTGCATTAGCAACTCCTCGTTCCTATTTGTGATTTTTTGGTTATCTAGCCCACACTTTTTTAAAATTTCATCAATATTCTTTTTTAATTGGATTGCAGGAATATTGCAATGCTCAATTATATTTTCTCTGCTGTAGCCGTTAATTAGCATGAATGAAATCTTTTGTTCCATCTCCGAAAACTCACTTCTGCTTTCTATCTGAAACAACTCGTCCTGATTTTCTTCAGCCGGTACAGTATCAATGATTTGATCATCACCAGAATTCCACTGGTTTTTTGTGGCTGGTTCATGAAGATAAATCGTACGTCTTATCAATAAAAAATTTATCGCTTCTGCAGCCATTCTATAGGAGCAACCTATTGCCTGAGATATGTGGTAAGGTGATCGCCCTATTAAATCTCTTCTTTTTATTTCCAGAATCAGGCTATTCATTTTTTTACTGGGTCGTATATAGTTATAGTGCTGTATTGTAAAATCTATCATCTTGCCCTTTACAAATTTATAGGCGTAACGCCAAAAAAGGTCTTTCCCTTTACTAAAGTCAAATTTGGGGTACGCTTCAATGAGTCCTAAAAACCCTTGCTGTATCAAGTCTTCAAAAAGCCATTTGTCATAGAGCATTCTAACATTAACAAATTTTCTTGCTGTTCTTCTTACGTTTCCTGCATATCTCTCTACGATTTCTTCGATAGTTGATTCCCTACATACAGGCTGATTCAAAGGTTATCCTCCCCTCACCACACGAGTATCTAGGCAGATTATAATTTATAAATCGTCGGAAATCTTGCATTCGGCAAAGGTTCCAATAAGACAACAGTATCTCGATTTTTCCAACATTTTACTACAATTATTTCACCTTAATACTCGTCAAACAGAAGGAGAGAGCAGTGTTTATCCAAAATGCTGTACCAACGTCATACCATTGTCCGCTCCAAGCTTCTTATATCTAAAGATTCGTGTGGTACTGATCGAGGCATTCCAGAAATCATGAAGTTTATCGGAAGCGAAATATCGAGGAACAGCAAAAACCCCAACCTCATGCGGTTGGGGTTCTACATATTGGTGGAGGCGAACCGTGGATATGCAAAACCACAATTCGCCGAAGTGTTATGATTAGGTTGTTTCGAGAGATGACTGTCATCCTCTCTAAAGACTTGTCTTCCTCTCCGTAGGCACTTCGAGCAATCAGCCAGAAACTAATTTAACGATTTTGATAAACGATGCCTAGTTCTTTTAATTTAGATTTTATTTCAGCATCGATCTCTGCTGTTTTTCGATCAATTTCCCCTAGCTGCAGTTCGACAGTTTTAATGTCGATCATCTCTTCCTCTATATCCTTATCGATATACCTCGAAATATTCAAATTATAGTCGTTATCTCTCAACTCATTCAACGTAGCCAGATAGGAATAATGTTCGATTTGTTTCTTGTTAATATAGGTATCGGCAATTTTATTAACATCCAAGTCCCTCAGTTGGTGCTGAGGTCTTCCACTCTCATAATCATGAGAAGCGTCAACAATCAGGATCTTCTCGTTTGTTCCACGACTCTTTTTCATGACGAGGATACATACTGGAATTGTTGTACCATACATAAGGTTAGGGGGCAATCCAATAATCGCATCCACATAATTTTGGTTTTCAACGAGAAAACACCGTATTTTCCCTTCTGAGCCTCCTCTAAACAGTACTCCATGCGGTAATACGGCGGCTAGTGTACCCTCATAATCCAACTGATAAATCATATGCTGAACAAATGCAAGATCAGCCTTCGATTGGGGGGCCAACACACCAAACGAACCAAAACGCTTATCATCTAAAAAATGCGGACCTGCACTCCATTTTGCGCTATAAGGGGGATTAGCCACAACCGCCTCAAAACGTATGTCCATATGCCTAGGCTGCTCCAACGTATCATCGTTACGAATATCAAATCGATCAAACGTAACCCCGTGTAACAACATATTCATTCGGGCTAAATTATAAATCGTACTCATTTTTTCCTGACCGTAAAAATGTCCAACCTTCACTTCCTTCGCAATGCTTAGAAGAAGCGAAGCAGAACCGCAAGTTGGATCATAAACATTCCTTAGTTCGTTTTTCCCTGTCGTTACTATTTTAGCAATGAGTGCAGAAACTTCCGGGGGGGTGTAGAATTCCCCTGCTTTCTTACCTGCGTTCGCTGCAAACCGAGAGATTAGAAATTCATAGGCCTCTCCAAAATGTACCGGGCTTATACTGTCATCTGAGAATAGGATTTCGTGAATGGTTACCATAATGTCAGGGATGAAATTAGATTCCGATTTCAAAAGACGTTCTAATAGGGAAGAGGACATGTCCATATCAATAAATAAATGTTGCAGACTGCGCTCGCTGTCAGCCCCCATTATAGAGCGATTAAAACAATCAATGCCTGACTGAAAACATTCGACATTGAATAAACTTTTCTTTATCTGACTAACCATGGTCGAGAATAAGAACTGAGGTTCAATAACGTATCCTAGAGCCGAAATAAGCTCTTCCCTTAAACCATCATGCATTTCTTCATCTTGCCACGCTTCCTCAAATGAACGTTTATCATGTCGCAGCAAATGACTAACTCGATCTTCGATATTCCGCGATAGGTATCCATAACATATAATTCCCAAGAAGTAATCACGTATAGCTGATTCTTCCAAATATCCGCGCAAATAATCAAGCCGTGACCATAATCGATTAAGAAGTTCGAATCGCTGTGCAGAAATCATCTCAAACCCTCCTGCAGGTAAGACCACAATTGTTGATTAATACTTTTCTCTTCAAGGTAGGTACGCTGCATCAATAATCTTTTTTTATTCAATAAACTTCTATATACATCTCCTATAATCTTCTGTTCCTTAAAAGAAGGTACCACCATAGGTAATGCCCGAAGTTTTTGAATTGAGAGCGCTGCCACGGTTGTTCCTTGCGTCGCTTCACTCAAATATTTTCGGCTCTCAGGAGATTCATTCAAATACCACTCCAGATAAGGAGCATATAATGCTTCATTCACTCTAATAATGGCAAAGTTCGACGGCACGAGCCTACCCATATATTCCAGTCTTACAGTTGCCGCACGGTGTGATATTAAGTTAAGAAGAACCATGTTCTCATCGGTTACAGGCAGTTCTTTTGCCTTGTTTTCCGATACAAGAATTTCTTGAGGTTTATCATGACTTCGATTTTCATTCCCCAAGCTTTCGTTCATTTCTTTCATCGAATAAAGCATTAGCATAACCGAACTTAAGCCCGGTGTAGCCTGTACACGGGATAAGTTAGCTCCTTGTACAACATTCCCGTAATCAGCGAGATTTAACAATCCCCTCACCTCACAATAACTTAAACTTCAATCCTCTTGTATTCGTCAAAATGTTTAGCGATAAAAAGGTTGATATAGGTTTGGAAGTTTCTCTCCGTAAGAATGGATTGGCCTGTCCATTCATAAAGAGACAAGTTCTGAATGAAGGATTCCAGTAACCCCATCTTGTACAATCTAATAATCAGATTTCGTTGTTCACGTTTAGTCCTTGAGGTCGATCCGCTATTTTCCATTATTGTCCTTACTATTCCGAGTAACAGATCTGTAAGTTCTACCCCAATTTCCTCTCCTTTACGTTTGTAACTGCATTCTGAAACGAAGTAGGGCTCGCCCCTGTAGAGGGCATGAGCGTTTAGTTGTTTCTTCAATGAGTTTGCTAAATCAAGCCGTTCATACTCATATGCATGCTCAATATACAGAGCTGCGTTCAACTGAGAGGATTTATCGTATTCTCTGAGCAATCCGTACATGATCCTCTCGGGGAATTTGGTATATACAGTATACTCTGTAATCTCGGCTTTTAATCCGGATCCAAACCGGATTGCGTCTGCTTCGATTTGGTTATAATGATAATGAAGAATATTCAATTGAGCGTACGGTGCAATTTGCACTGCCACTTGGAATAACTTGATGATACCATTGCGCATCTTGGCATCACCCGAATAATCAGTCCAATGAAATGAATATTCGTTATTCAACTCGTGCATCATAATTAATGCATCATTTTTATAAATATCCGTCGGGAAGCAAAGTGCGCCCATCAATTGGACTGCATTATTCTGTTTTCCACTTTCATCAAAGAAAATGGAAAGAGTCGTATTATTCGCGGCAGTTTCCATAGCTCAAACCTTCTCTCTGTACAAAAACGTTGTTTTATGGCATACTTAATTAACAATAAATATTATACACAGGATTCACTCGCAGCGCCTGAGATTGCGCGTGGTCCGCTCTTCTAAAGGGAACTTGCACTGCTTGATGTGCACGTTCCCTTTTTGTTATTGTAAATAATCACCTTATAGTCCCTATCATACACTTATATCAACAATATATCAATTGCTATTTATCGCAATAGCAATTATATTGGATATACTCATTATAAGATCTATAATAAGCAACGAGACTAGTCTGAATTTGTCAAAATAATTAAAGGATTGGGTGAAGGGCAGGACGTAGGAACTCGGTTGCAATTGAAGATTTGAAGGCCTAATATTGCTACGATGATGAGAAAAAATTGGCAGATTAGCGGATACTTAAAACATTTTACTAGTCAAGGTATTGGGCGGTGTAAAAGACTGCAGTTTTTGAGTATGTAGAAGTCATTCTTCGTTTGCAGGTCATAGAAAGTAAACACCCCAACCTCTTGCGGTCGGGGTTTTACATAGTGGGGGCGAGGGGAGTATCCAATTCTTAATTAAATTTACTGACGAAGAAAACTCGACGATGACGTGCTTAGCGGTAGAATGAGATGCCGTGCTCATCCGCTTCGCTCCCTGCGCGCGGAACGTACCCCATTGTCCTCCTTCGGACTGGATCGACCCCCCCTCTTTTCCACGCAAAAAAGCCAGCCTCTTGCGGCTGGCTTTGATGATGGTGGAGGCGAGGGGATTTGAACCCCTGTCCGAAGACAACGCCACACAGGCTTCTACGGGTGTAGTCACAGTTTTGATGTCACCCGAGCAGCGCCCCGTAACCGGCTATGCGTTGGGTCAGCCTGATTATCTTCTTCCGTCGACCCCAGGCGGAGACCGAACGGCGTATCCCACTACATGTTAGCCCCTAGTCTAGTCACATGGGCGATGCTAGGTAGGAGCACGCTCACAGGTTATTAAGCTGCGAAAGCGTAGTTTGTTTGTTGTTTGCCATTTAATAGGCTTTAGCGTTGATGAAGCAGACGACTCCCTGCTACCCGCAACCCGCGCTCGTACTATCCCCGTCGAATCCATAAACGCCCCCAATACGGCATAAACGGCTCCTTAACGCCGATTAGCACATGAAGCCCGGATCTAACGATCTATCGAGCACGAATGCATCATGCAGCCTTAATTGCATGTCTGACTTGTTTCAAACCATCCTTGATTGGTACATACCTAGTATAACACGATTCACGCCCGCTCTGCCGAACTTCTTACTGGCAGGGAGGGAGGATGCTGGAATCCATTCTAAAACCATCTAACGGGCAACCTTCTGCTTCTCACGCAGCGCACGCTGAATGTCGCGTTGTGCGTCGCGTTTGGCAGCCGTGTCACGCTTGTCAAACTGTTTCTTACCTTTACCCAGGCCAATGAGCAGCTTGGCGTAACCGTTGCGCACATATATCTTCAGCGGCACAATGGAGTAGCCTTCCTGCTTGGATTGTCCAAGTAATTTATGAATTTGTTGCTTGTGCAGCAGCAGCTTTCTCGCACGCGTCGGATCAGTCGGGTTATGGCGGTTACCCTGTTCAAACGGGCTGATGTGCATGTTATGAATGAACATCTCACCGTTCCGGATCGTCGCGAACGCATCGCCGATATTGGCCTTGCCCATGCGAAGCGCTTTGATCTCCGTGCCCATAAGCACGATTCCCGCTTCGTACGTATCTTCGATGAAGTAATCATGGGAAGCCTTCTTATTCTGCGCTAATTGCTTGCCGTCGCTTTTCTTGCTTGCCATTGAAATCACCCCTTCGTCGTTACGCCACATGTTCAAGTAAGCGCTGTTAGGAATACATTGTAACAAATAATAAGGGCCTAATGCAACGCCAGTCCCTGCCCGGTAGACAAAATGCAAATATACAGTTTGTTTGGACTAAATTAGCCCATTTTAGCGTTCAAAATGTAAAAGTGCAGGTGAATCCGCGTAATATCGCCCGTTTGGTGCATTTTCACGGTATTCAAATGTATTTTTGCATTTTGAGGCGGAAAATCAGCCATAAAAGCGCAATCAAAATGTACTTTTACATTTTGTTACATGCTGCCTAAGCAAACTGCACCGCTCAGGTGATGCAATCGGATGACTGCATAATACAGAGGACATACAGCCCACTACACAAAGTAAGTAAGAGCAATTCACTGCCCCTACAAACTACAGACTGACTACCCCTGTAATAACCGAGCTGCTCCGCATCTCCAAATCAATCAAGTCAAGTCCTGTCTATACAAAAACCGCCCAGACCAGATGGCCCGGACGGTTCCTCGCAGTTAGTAAGCTATTACAGCTTAACTACGTTTTCTGCTTGTGGTCCACGGTTGCCTTGAACAACGTTGAACTCAACGCGTTGGCCTTCTTCAAGAGTTTTGAAGCCTTCGCCAGTGATTGCGGAGAAGTGTACGAATACATCGTTGCCGCCTTCAACTTCGATAAAGCCAAAACCTTTCTCTGCGTTAAACCATTTAACTGTACCTTGTTGCATGTGTAAAAACCTCCACAAAATAAAATTAATATGCGCCTGTTTCGTTTTTAAACAAAAAATTCACACATTGGAAAAGGTCTCATGACTTTAATGACACCCTTTTCAATATGTGAATTCAGGTTCATATCATCAATTGCTTTGAGTGTACTATACCCAAATTCAAAAAGCAAGCGACAAGCTTAAATATATTTTGCCAGCTTATCCATTACACGGCGCTGCAATCCGGCAGACCCGAGCAGCAACGCCATGTTTGGGGGTAAAGTAAACATCTGGTATTTATTTTCGATTTTTGCGTACGAACGCAGCAGTCGCGTTACCGCCGCCGCCTCCGTTTTTCTTCTTTCTCTTCTTAGTCTTGCCTTCCGCCCCGGAATTATTCACATCAGGCGAAACTTGTTTATTTTTTTCTTGAAGCTGGCCATCCGCCTCCTGCTTCGGCCGGCCTCCGCCTGCAGCGCCAGCGCCTCCTGCTTGGCCGCGCGACCCAGCCGCGCCAGCACCTGCGCCTTTGCCGCCTCTAGCGCCGCCGCTGCGCCCGCGGCCGCCTTGGCCACCGCCGCCGCTCCGGCTGCCGCGGCTGTCACGTCTCTCCGAGCGAGGATCCTCGCCCGTGTCGCCGCCCCAGCTTTTGCTGCCCTCACGGATGGGCAGCCCCCACATATCAACACGCGGCACGCTTTTGCCGCCGCGTACACGCCTGCCTGGCTCCAGCGGCTCCGCCGGCTTGCGCCAAGGCGAGCTCTCCGCCGCTGCGCCTGCGCCAGCAGCGCCGTTCGCGCCCTCAGCTCCAGCGCCTCTGCGCCGGCGCTTGCCGCCCTCGTTCTTGTTCACTTCATCTCTTGCTTCGTTCACTTCTGCAACACCTTTCCCCCGGCCGCCGGATCTCTCATCTCCTGGCATGCCCAATGCTATAAAATCATTATTGCCGCGGCCGCCTTTTCCCTTCGCCGCATCGCCTGACGCGCCAGCGGCTCCTTTGCCGCCTTTGCCACGACGGTCTGCCTTGCCGCCCTTGGCCGGTGCAAGCGCGCCCACGCCGCCTTTGGCGCGGTCACCGCCGCCGCCGCGTTTCCCGCCGCGTCCGCGATCTTCCGATCCGCTGCGGCCAAATCCGCCGCGCTTCTTCGCGCCGCGGCCTGCACCGAAGCCGGCATCGGCTACGCCTTTGAACCCGCTTCGCGGTTTCATATCGACCATCTCGAAATCCATCGTATACTCTTCCATGTTCACGCGAGCCAGACGGATCTTCACTTCATCGCCAATGCGGTACACCTTCGAAGTACGCTCGCCAATCAGCACCATGTGAAGCTCGTGGAAGTGGTAGTAGTCGTCAGTCAAATCGCTTAGACGAATAAGCCCTTCCACCGTATTGTCCAGCTCGACGAACATGCCGAAGCTTGTGACGCTGCTAATAATGCCGTTGAACTCTTCTCCGACCTTATCCAGCATGTATTCGCATTTTTTCAGCCGGTCCGTATCCCGCTCCGCATCAACAGCCAAGCGCTCCCGCTCGGAAGAATGCTGTGCATAGTCCGGCATGCGGGCTGCCAGCGCCTCCTGGCGCTTCTCAGGCAGCGTGCCGCCGTTCTCCAGCACCTCGCGAATGACACGGTGAATGACCAAGTCAGGGTACCGCCGAATTGGCGACGTGAAATGCGTATAGAACTCTGCAGCCAATCCGAAGTGGCCGAGACATTCCGCGTCGTATTTCGCCTGCTTCATCGAACGAAGCATGACGGTCGAGATAACCGTCTCCTCCTTCGTGCCGTGGATCTCCTCCAGCAGTGTCTGCAGCGCACGCGGATGGACGGAATTGCCCTTGCCCTTCACGACATAGCCAAAATTCGACGCAAATTGCATAAAATGAAGGAGCTTCTCCTGATCCGGGTCCTCGTGAATCCGGTACAGAAACGGTACACGCAGCCAATGAAAATGCTCTGCGACCGTCTCGTTCGCCGACAGCATGAACTCCTCGATAATTTGTTCCGCAACAGACCGCTCACGCTTCACGATATCGACGGCTTTCCCTTGCTCATCCACGATCACCTTCGACTCCTGGAAATCGAAATCGATCGCACCGCGCTTCATCCGTTTCTTCCGCAGCTTCATCGCCAGCTCTTCCATCAGCTTGAACATATCAAGCAGATCGGCATAGCGTTCCTTCAGCTCCGTCTCCGGCTCTTCTTCAGTCGCCGTCAACAGCTTGCGCACGTTGGAGTATGTCATCCGCTCTTTCGTCTTAATGACGCTCGTGAACACCTCATGGCGTACCCGCTTCAGCGTCTTCGCATCAAACTCCATCTCACAGGACAAAGTCAATCGGTCTACCTGCGGGTTGAGCGAGCAGATACCGTTCGACAAACGGTGCGGCAGCATCGGAATAACGCGATCCACCAGATAGACGCTGCAGCCGCGCCGGAACGCTTCTTGGTCCAGCTCAGACTTTTCTGTCACATAATAGCCGACATCGGCGATATGAACGCCCAGCAAATAGTTGCCGTTATCCAGCCGTTTCACATGAACCGCGTCGTCCAGATCCTTCGCATCCTCGCCATCGATCGTAACGATGACTTCGTCACGCAAATCCCGGCGTCCCTGCTGAATGATCTCTTCCTCTGTAATCGAATCGGGAGCGGCTTCCGCCTCCGCCATCACCTCGTCCGTAAAGCTTTCCGGCAGCTGATGCTTGCGGATAATCGACAAAATGTCGATTCCGGGATCATTCTTATGTCCCAAAATTTCGATAATTTCTCCTGTTGCCGCCGCACGGCCCTCAGGATACGACACGATTCGCGCTACGACCTTCTGGCCCGTAACCGCTCCTTGAAATTCGCCTCTCGCGATGAAAATATCACGGTTAATCCGCTTATCATCCGGAATAACGAAGCCAAACGACTCATGGTTCTCGAATGTGCCGACCACTTGTACGACAGCACGCTGCACGATTCGTACAACCTCGCCCTCCAGGCGGCCGCCGCTTTCGCTTTGCGAAGTAATACGGACGAGCACGATATCGCCGTTCATCGCGCTTTTCTGATCATTGGCATGTATATAAACGTCAGGGTGGTCCTTCTCGTCAGGCAGCAGAAAAGCAAAGCCCTTCGCGTGCGCCTGCACCTTCCCTCTCAGCAGGTTCATCCGCTCAGGAACACCATAGCGCTCATTGCGCGTCCGGATGACTTTTCCTTCCTCTTCGAGCTGATTAAGCATCTTCAAAAAAAGCTTGAACTCCGCGGCATTCTCAATGCCGAAATGCTGCTCCAGCTCCTGGTAAGTCATCGGCTTATACGCCGTCTCCTGCATAAAATCAAGCAGTTCCTGCTCTTGCATCATAGTTATCCTTTTCACCTCATGCACCGGTAGTTCTATCATGACTTGCATCCATTGCTGCCGGTTGATAGATTATCATATACCATTTAGTATACACGAAATACGGGGTCCGCATCCGCGCATTCTGGAAAATGCAACAAAAAAAAGCAGAAGGCTTCACCTTCCGCTTTCCGGTACAACTTCTACAGTTTCACTACGTATGCAACAACAAGGGACAACACGAAAAATCCGACTGCAAGTCCAATTGTCAGACGTTGCAAGAACAAATCCAGACCGCGTGCTTTCTGTTTACCGAACAAGTGCTCAGCACCGCCGGAGATTGCACCGGACAAGCCAGCGCTTTTGCCCTTTTGCAGCAAAACGACCGTGATCAAGCCGACCGAGAAGACTACGAGCAATATTTTCAAAAAGATTTCCATTTCATCCACCTCCAGCACAGGAGCTCCGTTAAAAACACATAAATCGATTGTAGCATAGCCCATCTATGAATTCAATAGTTTAGATCGCCTGCCTGCTTCATCCATTTTTGCCCTTGCCCCGGCAGCTCTGCTGCGCATCGTAAAATCCTGCAAATTCCGCTGCTCAATAAGAGTTCCGCCCGCATGCCCGTTTTCCTCCCCACGCCAAAAAAAAGAGCATCCCGCAGGATGCTCTTCTCTCTCAAAGACATTCGGGCTGGGCCCGGTCCGTCTTATTTGAAGTTTTTCAGGTTGTAGAATGCAGATTTGCCTGCATATTGAGCTGTCGAACCCAATTGGTCTTCGATGCGAAGCAATTGGTTGTATTTCGCTACGCGGTCCGTACGGGACGGAGCGCCAGTTTTGATTTGACCAGCGTTTGTTGCAACAGCGATGTCAGCGATTGTGCTGTCTTCGCTTTCGCCGGAACGGTGGGAGATAACTGCAGTGTAGCCTGCACGTTTCGCCATTTCGATCGCGTCGAATGTTTCAGTCAGGGAACCGATTTGGTTAACTTTAACCAGGATCGAGTTGCCTACGCCTTTTTCGATACCGTCGGACAGACGCTCAGTGTTCGTTACGAACAAGTCATCGCCAACGAGTTGTACTTTGCCGCCCAGTTTGTCAGTAAGCAGCTTCCAGCCTTCCCAGTCGTCTTCGGAGCAGCCGTCTTCGATTGTAAGGATTGGGTATTTATCAACCCACGAAGCGAGCAGGTCAACGAATTCAGCAGATGTGAACGATTTGCCTTCGCCTTCGAGGTGGTATTTGCCGTCTTTGTAGAACTCAGTCGAAGCAACGTCCATACCGAGGAATACGTCAACGCCTGGCTTGTAGCCTGCGCGCTCGATAGCGGAGATGATTGTTGTGATTGCTTCTTCGTTGGAAGCCAGGTTAGGAGCGAAGCCGCCTTCGTCGCCAACAGCTGTGTTCAGGCCTTTGTCTTTCAGAACCGATTTCAGGTTGTGGAAGATTTCAGCGCCGATGCGAAGAGCTTCTTTGAACGTTGGAGCGCCAACTGGCAGAACCATGAACTCTTGTACGTCAACGTTGTTGTCAGCGTGCTCGCCGCCGTTGATGATGTTCATCATTGGAACTGGCAATGTTTTAGCGTTGAAGCCGCCCAGGTACGTGTACAGGGATACGTTCAGCGCGTCAGCTGCAGCGCGTGCAACAGCCATCGATACAGCCAGAATTGCGTTTGCGCCCAGTTTCGCTTTGTTAGGCGTACCGTCAAGCTCGATCATTTTACGGTCGATTGCCACTTGATCAAGTGCGTCCAGACCGATGATTTCAGGAGCGATGATTGTGTTTACGTTCTCTACTGCTGTGATAACACCTTTACCCAGGTAGCGGCTTTTGTCGCCGTCGCGAAGCTCAACAGCTTCGTAAGCGCCAGTGGATGCGCCGGATGGAACGATAGCGCGGCCTTGGCCGCCGGATTCCAGGGATACTTCTACTTCAACAGTTGGATTCCCGCGGGAATCAAGCACTTCGCGTGCGTATACATCAACGATGATAGACATGAATGAAACACTCCTTTTAAATGTTGGATTTAGTCGTTGGTTATTACTTTTGAACGAGCGACGTTCCGGTCATTTCTGCCGGTTTGGACAGCTGCAGCAGATTAAGTACTGTAGGTGCCAGATCGGCCAAAATGCCGCCTTCGCGAAGCTCTGCTCCCGCACGAGTCACGATGCAAGGAACCGGGTTCGTCGTATGCGCCGTGAAAGGACGGCCATTCTCGTCGAACACCATATCTGCGTTGCCATGGTCAGCTGTAATAATCGCTACACCGCCTTTGGCAAGAACCGCTTCTACCACTTTGCCGAGGCATTCGTCCGTCGCTTCCACCGCTTTGATCGTCGGCTCCAGCATGCCGGAGTGACCCACCATATCAGGGTTAGCAAAGTTCAGAATGATTGCGTCGTGCTTGTCAGCTTCAATCTCGCTGACAGCCGCAGCCGCAACTTCATAAGCGCTCATCTCCGGCTTAAGGTCATAAGTAGCAACCTTTGGAGAAGGAATCAGAACACGGGTTTCACCCGGAAGCTCCGCGTCGCGGCCGCCGCTGAAGAAGAACGTAACATGCGGATACTTCTCCGTCTCGGCGATGCGCAGCTGCTTCTTGCCGTTCTGAACGAGCACTTCGCCCAGCGTGTTGTCGAGATTCTTAGGTGAATACGCAACAAAGCCGCCAACCGTTTCGCTAAACAGCGTCAAGCAGACAAAATACAAGTTTTTCGGCGCTTTATCGCCGCGGTCGAACCCGCGGAAATCTTCGTTCGTAAATACTTGTCCCAATTGAATCGCGCGATCGGGGCGGAAGTTGAAGAAAATAACCGCGTCCTCCGATTCCACGAGACCAACTGGCTTGCCGTCTTCGCCCACGATAACCGTTGGCATAACGAATTCATCATAAACCGAATTTTCATAGGATTCAACTACCGCTTTGATCGGGTCAGTGGACGTTGGACCTTCGCCATAAACCATGGCACGGTACGACTTCTCAACACGCTCCCAGCGCTTGTCGCGGTCCATCGCATAGTAACGGCCTTGAACCGTTGCGACTTGGCCTACGCCAACCTCTTCGATCTTCGCTTGCAGCTGCTCCAGGTAACCTTTAGCGCTATCCGGTGCTACGTCACGGCCGTCCAAGAAGGCATGCACATAAACCTCAGTGAGTCCTTCCTTTTTCGCCAGCTCTAGCAGTGCGAACAAATGCGCGATATGGCTGTGTACGCCGCCGTCAGACACGAGGCCGTACAGATGAAGCTTCTTATTGTTCGCTTTCACATGGCGCACAGCGCCAAGCAGCGTTTCATTGTCGAAAAACTCGCCGTCGCGGATCGATTTGCTGATCCGGGTCAGGTCTTGGTACACGATGCGTCCTGCACCGATGTTCAAATGGCCAACCTCAGAGTTGCCCATTTGGCCTTCCGGCAAGCCTACCGCCTCGCCGCATGCCGTCAACGTCGTATGCGGGTAAGTCGACCAGTAACGATCATAGTTCGGCTTTTTCGCTTGTGCGACCGCGTTGCCCGTCACATCGTCGCGAAGGCCGAAGCCGTCCAAAATAATGAGTGCTACAGGTTTTGGAGCTGCCATTTACTTGGCCCCCTCAACGAGAGCGATGTAGGATGCTGGCTCCAGGCTTGCACCGCCGACGAGAGCGCCGTCGATGTCCGCTTGGCCCATGTATTCCGCAACATTGTTAGGCTTCACGCTGCCGCCGTATTGAATGCGTACTGCGTTTGCAGTCGCTTCGTCATACAGGCCTGCAACGACGCCGCGGATGTAGCCGATTACGTCTTGTGCGTCTTCGGAAGTCGAAGATTTGCCAGTGCCAATCGCCCAGATTGGCTCATAAGCGATAACGACTTCAGCTGCTTGTGCTGCGGACAAACCTTGGAAAGCCGCTTCAGTCTGAACTTTAACGACATCCTTCGTTTGGTTCGCTTCACGCTCTTCAAGATGCTCGCCTACGCAGACGATTGGCGTCAAGCCGTGCTTGAATGCCGCATGCGTCTTTTTGTTGACGATCTCGTCCGTTTCCGCGAAGTAAGCACGACGCTCGGAGTGGCCGATGATCACATACTTCACGCCAAGATCCTTCAGCATAACGCCGCTGATCTCGCCTGTGAATGCACCATTGTCTTCAAAGTGAAGGTTTTGCGCGCCGATCGCGATCGACGTGCCTTTTGCTGCCTCTACCAAAGCCGGAAGCGTTGTGTATGGAGCGCAGATTACGCTTTCTACACCGTCAACCTCTGCTTTGCCTTTTACTTCGGAGAAGAAAGAAACGGCTTCGGATACGGTTTTGAACATTTTCCAGTTGCCTGCAATGATTGGTTTTCTGCTCATCGTATTGCCTCCTAAATTCATTATTCATTCCGGATGAAGCTATATGAAGGTAAGACTATTTATCGTTAAGAGCTACAACGCCAGGAAGCACTTTGCCTTCCATGAACTCGAGGGAAGCGCCGCCGCCTGTCGAGATGAAGTTCATACGGTCAGCCAGGCCGAATTTCTCAGCTGCTGCAGCGGAGTCGCCGCCGCCGATTACCGTATAGCCTTCTGTTTCGGCACAAGCATTTGCTACAGCTTGCGTGCCGTGCGAGAATGGCTCGATTTCGAATACGCCCATTGGTCCGTTCCAAACAACCAGCTTGGAGTTTTTGATAACGTCAGCGTAAATTTCACGCGTTTTCGGACCGATGTCGATGCCTTCCCAGTCTGCAGGAATGCTGTCGATGCTAACGATTTTTGTGTTCGCGTTTTTGCTGAAATCGTCAGCTACTACGATGTCGACAGGAATCAGGAAGTTTTTGCCCAGCTTTTTCGCTTTCTCGATGAACTCAAGCGCCAGATCCAGCTTGGAGTTGTCAACGAGCGATTGGCCGATTTCATGGCCTTGTGCTTTGAAGAACGTGTAGGACAAGCCGCCGCCGATGATGATGTTGTCGGCAATCTCGATCATTTTGTTGATAACATCGATTTTGTCCTTAACTTTAGAACCGCCTACGATCGCCGTGAATGGACGCTCAGGGTTGTTCAGTGCTTTGCCCAGTACATCCAGCTCTCTTTCCATCAGAAGGCCGGATACGGCCGGCAGGTGGTGTGCAATGCCTTCTGTCGATGCATGCGCACGGTGAGCGGCGCCAAATGCGTCGTTGACATACAGGTCAGCCAGATCAGCAAAAGCTTGTGCCAGCTGCGAATCGTTTTTCTCTTCGCCTTCGTTGAAACGAACGTTTTCAAGCAGCAATACGTCGCCTTCGTTCAAAGCCGCGATTTGCGCTTTAACCGCTTCGCCTGTGGACTCGGAAGCTTTCGCAACCGGTTTGCCCAGCAGCTCGGAGAGGCGTTCTGCAGCAGGAGTCAGACGAAGCTCTTCCACAACTTGACCATTTGGACGGCCCAGGTGGCTTGCCAAAATGACTTTTGCGCCTTTTTCGATCAGGAAGTTGATTGTCGGAAGCGTCTCGCGGATCCGTTTGTCATCAGTAATTTTGCCATCTTCGAGCGGCACGTTGAAATCTACGCGAACAAATACGCGTTTGCCGGATACTTCTACGTCACGAACACTTTTCTTATTCATATCGTATACCCTCCTGATTGGTTGCTTATTCGGTCGAACCTGTTAAGTAAGGACAAGGAATGGACACCGAGATTATAAAGCGGCAAATGCGCAGGCATAGAAACGGCGTTCCTTCATGAAGAAGGAACGCCGTTTGCTTCGCCCCTCGCGTTACCGGGAGCGCTGCAGACTAAGCGCATCCCGGATCATTGAATGATCCGGGATGCAAGCGTTCCTTGCAATTAGGGGAACAAGCTCCCTTAGTCTTACAGACCTTTGCTTGCGATGTAAGCAGCGAGATCAACTACGCGGTTCGAGTAGCCCCACTCGTTGTCATACCAGGAAACGACTTTAACCATGTTGCCTTCAACAACCATAGTCGACAGAGCGTCGATTGTGGAGGAAGCAGGGTCGCCGTTGTAGTCGCTCGATACGAGCGGCAGTTCGTTGTAGTTCAAGATGCCTTTAAGCGAAGTTTCGGAAGCTTCTTTGAATGCTGCGTTAACTTCTTCAACTGTAACGTCAACTTTCAGTTCAGCAACCAGATCTGTTACGGAAACGTTAGGTGTAGGAACACGCATAGCCATACCGTTCAGTTTGCCTTTCAGTTCTGGCAGAACCAGCGATACTGCTTTTGCTGCGCCAGTCGAGGAAGGAATGATGTTTTCTGCAGCAGCACGAGCGCGGCGCAGGTCTTTATGTGGAACGTCCAGTACTGCTTGGTCATTCGTGTACGAGTGAACAGTCGTCATCATGCCTTTAACGATGCCGAATTTGTCATTCAGTACTTTAGCGAATGGCGCCAGGCAGTTAGTCGTACAAGAAGCGTTCGAGATAACTGTGTGAGCAGCTGGATCGTATTTGTCTTCGTTAACGCCGATTACAACTGTGATGTCTTCGTTAGTAGCAGGAGCGGAGATGATAACTTTCTTCGCGCCGCCTTTCAAGTGAAGCTCAGCTTTTTCTTTAGCTGTGAAGATACCTGTGGATTCAACAACGATTTCCGCGCCTACGGAAGCCCAAGGAAGGTTCTCAGGGTTACGCTCAGCGAAAACTTTGATTTCGCGGCCGTTAACTACGATTGCGCCTTCTTTAGCTTCTACCGTTGCGTCAAGCACGCCATGCGTTGTGTCATATTTCAGCAGGTGAGCCAGTGTTTTTGTGTCAGTCAGATCGTTTACTGCTACCACTTCTACTTCAGGGTTGCTCAGGGACGCGCGAAATACGTTACGGCCGATACGGCCAAATCCGTTAATACCAACTTTAACCATTGTTATTTCCTCCTAAATGTTTTTTAAGGGCTAAATGTATTTTCAAAACGTTCTGCAGCTATCCCAGGTGACCGCCACAAACCGTTAAGACACAAATTTACTTCGACTGTTCTTGCTCGATAATCGATACGATTTCCAGCGCTGCCGCTTCGTCTACGACTAACACGTCGTTGTGGCCGAAACGCATCACCGCTGCGATCGCTTCACCTTTGCTTTTGCCGCCGGCGACACCGATAACAACCTCAGTCTTCACAATATCATCCAAACGTAATCCTACCGTCTGCATTTGATGCACAACCCGTCCCTCGCGGTCAAAATAGTACCCGAATGCCTCCGCCAGCGCTCCGTCTCTCGTCATCGCATCCAGCAGCTCCGGCTTCAGCCTTCGCCTGCGGGCCATCACTTTGGCATCTCCGATGCCATGCACGACGATTCGTGAGCTTCGAATGACATCGACAATCTCGCGAATGTTGGGCTCTTGCATAATCGAGGCATACGCCTCTTCGCCCAAATGATCCGGTACATGCAGCAGCCGGTAATTGGCACCGGTGCGCTTTGCCATTGTTGAGGCGATTGTGTTTGCTTGGTAGTCGAGACTTTCGCCGAGGCCGCCTCTTGCCGGTACGAACCAGTTCGTCTTCAGCGGAGCTGAAGTTGTCAACTGATTAGCTACCTGCTCAATCGTAGTTCCGCCGGTTACAGCCACTACATCTCCGGGCTCCATAACCTTGCGAAGCACTTGGCATGCAGCTCGTCCAAGCTCCCGTTTCGTTTGCGCGGACTGTTCCGAGTCCCCAGCCACTACAATGACTTGCGGCAAACCGAAAGCGGTCTGAATCTTTTCTTGCAGTTCGGATAAGCCGAACATCGTCGTGTAGAAAG
Source organism: Paenibacillus sp. NPDC058174 (assembly GCF_042883865.1). Classification (NCBI taxonomy): domain Bacteria; kingdom Bacillati; phylum Bacillota; class Bacilli; order Caryophanales; family Paenibacillaceae; genus Paenibacillus; species Paenibacillus sp. NPDC058174. The sequence goes on along the minus strand of NZ_JBHVUY010000004.1, from coordinate 28,439 downwards.
GCTCCAATTGCTCTAGAAGCTCTCGGCCCGCCTCACTTATCCGCATTCCCGTGGGGTGAATCTCTAGCAAGCCTTGCGATTTCAGAAAATCGGTCTCCGCACGCAGCACCCGTTCCGTCATCGATAATGACGAAGCCAAGGTCCGCCTGCCAATCAGATCAGACAGCTGAACCTGATTCAAGATGGAGTACCGCTTCCGCATCACTTCGAGCAAATCCGGGAGAAGCTGCTGCTGCAGTTCAATAATCTGGCGCATCCTCTATTATTCACTCCATCGGCTCACTGCGTTTTGGAACGGTGATGAGCATTTTGTTTATATAGGACGTTGGACTCAATATGTCCCGCATGCTCATTTTAAGTCCCACCTTTATTTTAGCTAAAAGTTTTAACGTTAGCAAGCGAACATTTGAACGTGAAAACGGTTACCGCCACCATTTTCTCAAATTTATTTTTCTCAGAGCTCTTGATTTCCCGACCAGAATATCATATACTAAATTTTGCTGTTCCATTTATATGTGCGCCCGTGGTCCAATGGATATGACGTAGGCCTCCGGAGCCTGAGATCTAGGTTCGATTCCTAGCGGGCGCGCCATACTACTTATGAATGCTAACCGCCCTCCCGGGGCGGTTTTTTTGCATCTGTATATTTGTGTATCTTAGCCGTATTACGGCGGTTATGCGGCTTGTCCTTCTTTGCTAGTGAGTCTAACCTATCCTCCCCTGTCCCTAATACCCTCTAGCCTGTTCAACAACCTGCTCTGCACATGCCGCAAATGTTATGCTTAGTATCCATCAACATTTCCACTATCTCAAGTTTTTGCATCACCATCCCATTTGCTCATATATCTCCTTATCACATCTTTACCCTCTAACACTGTCATCGTAACTGCGTATTTATGGAGCTGCTGCCCGTCAAAATGTAAAAGTGCATTTTGATTTGCTCAAATCCGCTGTTTCAGCCCCTCAAAATGCAAAAATACATTTTGTTTACCCGATTTAGCTCGATTTCGGCGAAATACGCCTCTTTCAAATGCACTTTTGCATTTTGAACGCCATTTTAGAGGAAATCAGGCTTTTCAAACTGCACTTTTACATTTTGATTTGTTTTGAATGGGGAATCACCCCCATTAAAAGGTTTTATCGGCACCTAAATGAATTATTGAAGCTGCGCCACTCCGATCTCCGCTTTGCCTCGCAACAACACAACAAACCACAGGTTACTCCAACCGCTCTCTAGACTGGAACATTTGGTGCAGCATTTGAGCAATGGTTTTTTCCGAACCCGCCACTCCTGGCCTAAGGTCAGCGATCACTATTTAAATCAATGTTTTACACCACTGCCTGCCATAACTCCCGGTACTCGGGTTTCCTAAGATGACGACACTTATTGCTCCTGAAGCACTTTAATGTTCCAACGATAAACTGGCCCGTTTCATTTACTCGTAATGGTCATAAAACCATCAAACCGCGCCAATTCAGCGTCCAAAAACAATGGTTTGACTATCTTTGACTTTTGAAATGCAATCCGCTATTATGGGATTACGGCAACATCATCTTTGTAATTATCGAGGAGGGACTTACGTTGGACATGAATTTCGTTCCTATGGTTATTGAGCAAAACAATCGCGGAGAACGCGCTTATGACATTTATTCGCGGCTTCTGAAGGATCGCATCATCTTCCTCGGCACTGGCGTTAATGATGTCGTGGCCAACTCGATCATCGCGCAATTGCTGTTCCTGGCGGCTGACGATCCCGAGAAAGATATTTCCCTTTACATTAACAGCCCTGGCGGTTCGATTACGGCAGGTATGGCTATCTATGATACGATGCAATACATTAAACCGGATGTATCGACGATCTGCGTCGGCATGGCCGCTTCGATGGGCGCTTTCCTGCTGACGGCTGGCGCGAAGGGCAAACGCTATGCGCTGCCGAACAGTGAAGTCATGATCCACCAGCCGCTTGGCGGCGCAGAAGGCCAAGCGAGCGATATCGAAATCCGCGCCCGCCGCATTCTGAAAATGCGCGACAAGCTCAACGGCATTCTGGCTGAACGTTCCGGCCAGCCGCTCGAGCGCATCGAGCGCGACACCGACCGTGACTACTTCATGAGCGCGGCAGAAGCAACGGAATACGGACTCGTCGACAAAGTCATCGAGAAAGTACAATAATTTGCAACGCATACCGAAAAAGGCGGCACCCAGCAATGGGCGCCGCCTTTTTTTCCTATATATCGAGTCTCGGCCAGCACGGGCCGTCAATTTCAGTCATTTTTCGCAAAAATAAAAAAAGACTGCCTTAGTCTTTACAGACTTCAGCGACAGCCCCTTTAAATTCTTAGTAAAATTCAACGAAAACAAGCGATTATTGGTTCTCGAGCTCTTCTTTGCTGACGAGTGCGACTAAAGCGTTTACAGCCTGCTCGGCATCGGAACCTTCCGCGCTAATGAATACTTCAGTACCGGAACTAATCGCCAAGCTCATAATTCCCATAATCGATTTGGCATTCACTTTTTTGTCGTCTTTCTCAACAAATACTTCTGAGGAAAATTTGTTCGCTTCTTGAACGAAAAGTGCTGCTGGTCTAGCATGTAGTCCCGTCTTAAGACGAACGACAACCGGAAGCCTTGTCATGGAAACCATACCCCCTATATCATAATCAAATAAAGCATCTACATTCACATGTCATGTAATGAAGCCGTTTTGTACATCATTATATCATTATACCAAAGGATGCACTAGGATAAAAGTTCACCCATTGCGTATTTTTTCTGCCATCTCATCAATTTTTCGTAAACGATGATTGACGCCGGACTTGCTGACATTGCCCTTGAGCAGCTCGCCGACCTCTTTCAGGTTCATATCGGGATGCTGGAGACGAATCTCCGCCACTTCCTTCAATTTATCGGGAAGATTGTTCAGACCGATTTCCTTCTGGAGCAGCTTAATATTATCGATCTGCCGAACCGCCGCGCCAATCGTCTTGTTCAGGTTCGCGGTTTCGCAATTCACGATCCGGTTGACCGAATTACGCATGTCGCGCATGATGCGAACGTCTTCGAACTTGAACAAGGCCTGGTGAGCGCCGATAATGTTCAACAGCTCAATAATTTTCTCGCCCTCTTTGATGTAGAAAATAAAGCCCTTCTTCCGCTCGATGCATCGTGCATTCAGCTCGAACTTATTTGCCAGATCGACAAGGGCATTGCAATGCTCCTCGTACATCGACGAAATTTCCAGATGGTAAGATGAACCCTCCGGATTGTTAACCGAGCCGCCGGCTAGAAAAGCTCCGCGCAAGTAAGAGCGTTTGCAGCAAGGCTTACGAATAATGTCTTTATTAATGCCCAAATTGAAGACGAATCCTTCAGAAACGATCCGAAGCTCGCTCAAAATTTCTTGTACCCTTGACGGAATACGGACAATGTACACGTTATTTTTTTTGAGCCTCATTTTTTTACGGACGAGAAGCTCGGTATGCACTTCATAATGCTTCTTCAGCAGCGAGTAAATCCGCCGCGCGATAGCCGCATTTTCCGTAGAGATGTCCAGAACGACCTTGCGGCTGGATACACTGACAGAACCGTTCATTCGGATGAGTGCCGACAGCTCCGCTCGCTCGCAGCAGGCGTCCGCCTCAACCAAAGTTAGTTCTTTTTTTGTTTGCGCCGCAAATGACATCGTTTTTTCACCTCTTCCTAAGCATCCAGTTTTCCACTAGCTTATAAATATGATGGCTCAAACGCTCCGCATCATGCCTCAGGAATGTCCGGAACAGGACAAGCCGGTCGGCAATAACCTCGTAGCCTCTATTCGTTACTTCATCCAGATCCAGATGAACCGCCTTGGCGCCCATCTCTGCATATTTGTCTTCGACCTGAGGCGGAATCTCGCCATCATTCACGATAACATAGTCGAAAAGATGATGGCCGATATGCTCATAGATCGCATCCAGATGATCGCTTACCGTGTAGTTGTCGGTCTCGCCCGGCTGCGTCATCACGTTGCAGACAAACAGCTTCACCGCTTCAGAGTCGCAGATTGCTTGCGCGAGCTTCGGCACGAGCAGATTCGGAATGATGCTCGTGTACAGGCTTCCGGGACCGATTAGAATCGCATCGGCCTGCTCAATCGCTTCCACCGCTTCCGCCAACGGCTCTACGTCACTTGGCTCCACGAAGACGCGTTTAATGACTTTGCCCGATTTCGGAATGACTGATTCGCCTTCTACAATCGTGCCATCGGTCATTTCTGCCTTCAGTACAATTGCTTGATCCGCTGCAGGCAGAACTCTCCCCCGCACCGCAAGCACTTTGCTCAACTCGCGAATGCCGGTAACAAAGTCGCCAGCAATATCGGTCATTGCCGCCAGCATAAGATTGCCCAGACTATGTCCAGCCAATCCCGTGCCGTTGTTGAACCGGTACTGTAGCACTTCCGTCAGAAGCGGCTCCGCATCCGCAAGCGCCATCAGCACGTTTCGGATATCGCCTGGAGGCGGCATCTGCAGCTCGCTGCGCAGGATGCCGGAGCTGCCGCCGTCATCGGCAACCGTTACGATTGCCGTAATATCGAGCGGCTTCTCCTTCAATCCGCGGAGCATAACCGACAGGCCGGTTCCTCCGCCGATGACGACAATTTTGGGCCGCCTCATTATTTTATGCCTGCTCTGCATCACATCACCTCGTCAATGCTTATCTCTGTCGGCATCGCGATGGCTGACACGAACACGCTCCGTATCGCTGCTGCCGAGCACTCTTCCCAAATATTCAGCAATGGCTACCGAACGGTGCTTGCCCCCGGTACAGCCAATTCCAATGACAACCTGGCTTTTGCCTTCCTTATGATATAAAGGAATAAGAAATTGAAGCATATCCACCAGCTTTGTCAGAAACGCCTGCGTCTCGGGCCATTTCATCACATACTCGTAAACCTCAGGCGTTTGCCCGGTATTAGGACGCAGATGCTCAATATAATGCGGGTTCGGCAGAAAACGAACGTCATAAATGAGATCGGCGTCAATTGGAATGCCGTATTTGAAGCCGAAAGACGTCACATTGATTTGAAGACTGTTTTGCTCCAGATTCGTAAACCGGGACACAATCCGCTCTTTCAGCAAAGCCGGCTTAATGCTGCTCGTATCGATCACCAGCGAAGCGGAGCCCTTCAGGTCCTCCAGCATGCGGCGTTCCATTCGAATACCTTCCAGCGGCATGCCCTCCGGGTTCAGCGGATGACGGCGACGGCTTTCTTTGTAACGCTGAACGAGCACTTCATCCTTCGCATCGAGGAACAAGATCTCGCAGCTGATCGTAAAATGATCTTTGATGAAATTCAATGATTCCGATAATGCGGTAAAAAACTCGCGGCCTCTCAAATCGATAACAAGCGCGACTTTTCCGATTTTACCGTTCGACTGCTCGATCAGCTCCGCAAACTTCGGAATGAGCACCGGAGGCAAATTATCGACACAGAAGAAACCGAGATCTTCCAGGCTTTGTACGGCTATGGTCTTTCCCGCTCCCGACATCCCTGTAATAATGACCAGCTTCGACATCGCTCCCGCTTCCATAACTTCCTCCTCTTGACCCGCTGCGCTTGCTGCAATCAACGGGGTCGTCTGCTGCATCTGCTGCTACGCGCGCAGAATAAGTCCTGCCGCGCCTACTACGCCGGCGTTGTTGCCAAGCGTTGCCGCTACGATTTTCACGCCGTCTTTTGCTTCGTTTTGCGTATATTTCTCGAATACTTCACGGATTTGATCGAATAGGAAATCACCGGCTTTGGATACGCCGCCGCCGATAATAAAGCATTCCGGGTTCAATACGACAGCGAGAACCGCCATCGAACGGCCCAAATAGTAAGCGGCGCGGTTAACGATACGTGCAGCCACTTCGTCGCCCGCTTTGGCAGCATCGATAACGTCTTTCGCCATAATATTTTCAACGAGGGACAACGTCGTACGGTCTCCACGCTCCACCGCGTCTTTCGCCATGCGAATAATGCCAGTTGCCGAAGATACGGTCTCCAGGCAGCCCATCTTGCCGCAGCCGCATTGGATCGCTTCCAGATCAGGCACGATTGCAATATGCCCAAGCTCGCCTGCCATGCCGGCAAAGCCCTCGACGATTTTCCCGCCGATAATAATGCCGCCGCCTACACCAGTTCCCAGCGTATAGCAGACGCAGTTGTCAATGCCTTTGCCAGCTCCAGCCCATGCTTCGCCAAGCGCCGCTACGTTAGCGTCGTTATTCACAAGCACCTTAACTTGAAGCGTGTCTTCCAAATAATCCTTCAAATTTACGTCGCGAATCTTCAGGTTCGGAGCGAATTTAACATAGCCCCGGGGAATATCGAGGAAGCCTGCGATACCCACGCCAACGCCTTCCACTTGCTCCCAGTTATATGACGATTCTTCCACAATATTCTTGGCATATTGCGCAATATTTTGAAGGATCACATCTGTGCCTTTTGCTGTTTCCGTCGGCCCTTCGTACGTCTGCAGCAGCTCGCCTTCCTGATTGCAAATTCCGACTTTAATGGCGGTTCCGCCTACATCGACACCAACGTAAATCTTCTCAGACATTACTAGTCCACCTCATTAATAGGTTATCTTCTCTGTATCCAACTATAAGCGAACGCACTTGTTCGGTCAAGACAACGTGCTGCCAGCCTGCGGCGCGTATTGCCGCGGCTCCTTCATATAAAGAGCCCTGTCCGCAGGAATTGCAGTTCCCGCGAAAAGGGCTCGAAAGGCAAGCTCCAAATCTTTTACAAAGACTGACTCCAGTCTTGCGTAATGTGGCCTTCCAGATACCGTTCACAGTCCAGAGCTGCCATACAGCCGCTGCCCGCAGCCGTAATCGCTTGGCGATACTTGCTGTCCTGTACGTCGCCGCAAGCGAATACGCCTGGTACGTTCGTCTCGGAGGTTCCTGGCTTCACTTTAATGTAGCCGTGATCATCCGTATCGATTTGTCCATCCAGAAATTTCGTATTCGGCGTGTGGCCGATAGCGATGAAAATCCCGTCGGTCTCAATAACTTCTTCTTGGCCGGATTCGTTATCGCGGACTTTAAGGCCCGTTACACCCATGCCGTTAGCCACAACTTCAAGCGGCGTGCGGTTCAGGCTCCAGCTAATTTTTTCATTGTCTTTAGCGCGATCCTGCATGATTTTGGAAGCTCTCAGTTCTTCACGACGGTTGACCAGTTCAACGTTCGTCGCAAAGCGAGTCAGGAAGCTTGCTTCCTCCATAGCGGAGTCGCCGCCGCCCACGACGATGATCTTTTTCCCGCGGAAAAAGAATCCGTCACAGGTTGCGCATGTGCTTACGCCGCGTCCTACGTTATCTTTCTCGCCCGGAATGCCGAGGTACTTCGCCGATGCGCCGGTCGAGATAATGAGCGTCTCGCTGACGAATTCGCCTTTGCCTTCCACCTGCAGCTTGAAAGGACGCTCTGACATGTCCACGCTGTTTACCCAGCCTGTAATGAACTCGGCGCCAAAACGCTCCGCTTGCTTGCGCATGTTCGCCATCAGATCGGGACCCATGATGCCCTCAGGGAAGCCCGGGAAGTTCTCGACCTCTGTTGTCGTTGTCAGCTGGCCGCCTGGCTCAGGACCTTCGATAACAAGAGGATTCATGTTCGCGCGTGCCAGATAGATCGCTGCAGTCAGGCCGGCAGGGCCTGTACCAATAATAATGGATTTGTACATGTTGGGTTTACCTCCGTTTATATGGATGCTCAATGACTGCCGCTGTGCCGCCATATCGTCCTTCCGATCGCCATTGCCCCCGAATGGTTTGAACAAAGTCCCCTATGGGGACCATTCGTGGACAAAAGCGAACGCTGTCGCTTCTCCAGGACGATATGGCCGCTTCGCTTCATCATGGCCAGTTCTAATAAAAAGTCGTTCAACCCTCATGAACTGAGGGGGGTGAGAGTGGGGCGAGATTAGACTTGCTATACCAGCAAGTCGGAATCAGAGTCGCTGGCCGATTGGACATCCGCAATGGAGAAAACGGAGCTGAGCGACTTCATTTTTTCCTTGATGCCGCAAACTTCATCGATTTTCTTCACGTTCTTGCTTACCGTTGCAATGGAAGTGTTGTACCGCTGCGACACCTCGTGGTAAGAGATCGTACGGCGATGCATTTTGGCCGTTAGATATTCTAGTGCAGCTGCCCAGCCTTCAACCTTGGTCAGCTTCGGCACGTCGGGATAGACCCGGGACAAAAACTCGACCCACAGCGTCATCAAGTCATGCTGTTGCACGAGATCGTAATGCTTGTTCATGCGAACGAGCGCCGTCTCCACGACGTCCTGCCACTTCTGTTCCCATACCGGCAGCCTGGAAGGAACCCGGTTCGGCTCGATGACGGTCGATTTGCCCTCAAGCACCGCTTGAAGAGGCTCTTGAACGCCAATCGTGCGAAGAACGAAGATCGCAATCCGCTTCAAGTAATCGTCCTCGTCCTTCTCCAGCAGGAAGGAGCGAAGCACATCCTTCACTTCGTTATCGGCAATCATGCCAAGCGCTTGAATGACCTGAAGCTTCGTATGCTGATCGCCGTGGCGCAGCGCCCAGAAGAACGAGGAACGCACGAGCGGATCCCGCTTCATATGGTCAGGCAAGCCCTCGGAAGCATTTTCCCACAGCTTGAACTGCTCCTCGAACGGCAGATGGTAATGATAGCTGATCGAAGCGTTATGCTCGCCGCCTTTGACAAGCTCCAGCTGTTCCATATAGTAGCGAGGGATGCCCGAATCCGGGTCCAGCTTCGCCGCTTGCTTCCACAAGCGCTCCGCCTCCGTATAGCGCCCGATATTGCAGGCCGCTACCGCCGCATAGTGATACAAGCACGGGTCCTGCGGCAGCGAAGTATCCTTCAGCAGCCGGGTGAAATGGCGGTAAGCAGACTCATGTTCTCCTAAGATGCCCATAGTTGTAGCCAGTTTAAACACATGCTCCTGGTGGAACGGCATGGTCTTAACCAGCATCTCCACCAGCGGCGCCAGCTGCTCGGTATCGCTTTTGTGCTGATAGAAAATCGCCAGATTGCACAGGGCATGCAAATTCCCCGGCTCGATTTCTAAAGCTTCACGGATCGTATCCATCGCTTTGTCGAACAAGCCCATGTAGTAGAACGCCAGCGCCAGGTTGTTGCGTGCCGCAAGGAATTCAGGCTGCGCATCAATAATCTGCTCTAAAATCCGCACCGCCTCGGCAAACTTGCCCTCTTCCAGCAGCATGCGCGCCTGATCATGCTCGACCATCCCTTCACGGGACTTGATGCTCGTAAGACGGGTGGGACGCTCCAGCTCGAAGTGGAGCAGATCCATCATCTCTTCGGCTTCGTCCAGAAACTGGCCGTCCATATCTTCTTCCAGATAATGCACAAGCGCGCCTTCGGCCGCCTCGTAAAGCTCCATATTGGCGTAGTTGTTCGCCATATAAAAATGACATTCCGTCATTGTCGGATCTAGTTCATCGACGATCCAATTCAGAATGCGATTGGACTCCTCGTAATTGCCCATTTCAGATAAAATACCTGCCATATTGCAATGGTTAACCGGATTGTCCGGCTCGTATTCCACAGCTCTCCGGAAATACTTGAGTGCCTTGTCATAGTGGTAACGGTCCAGTGATCGTACCGCCCTCTCGAAAAAAAACGTCGCGTCCCATTGTATCGGTATAATTTTCGTTGGCTGTTCCAAGGCAGCTCGTTTCTTCTCCTTCACCGGCAAGGCACCTCCCGATCTTCTGATTTTCTACGATTATACCATAGCAACGCCTATCCTAACACGAAAGAATATGTGGGAAAATCGCGGACGTTATAATAACCGCCCGCGATTTTCCGTTAATTGCTATTCAATTCGGCGTTATACGCCGGCATTTTTGAAGAGGGTGCTGATTGAACCGCCTTCGATAATAATTCTTGTTGCTTCTGCAAGAAGCGGTGCAACCGAGAGTACCGTAAAGCGGTCCGGACGGTTATCCGGCAGCAGAATGGAGTCGGTTACGACGACTTCTTTAATATTGGGATGATCCAAACGCTCAATCGCATTGCCGGAAAATAACGGATGAGTTGCGCATACATACACGTCTTCCGCACCGCGTTCCTTCAAGCTTTCCACTACGTTTACGATCGTGTTGCCCGTATCGATCAAGTCTTCGATAATGATTGGCGTCTGCCCTTTAACGTCGCCGATTACGTGCGTAATGGACGATTCGTTATGCGCAGGACGTTTTTTAATCATGATGGCAAACGAAGTATCGAGGTAGTTGGCAAGCTTCTCAGCTGTGGAAGCTCGTCCCGCATCCGGAGAAACGACAACCGGGTTCTTGATGTTCTTCGATTTCAGGTAGTCGCTGAGCAAATCCAGCGCTGTCATATGATCTACCGGAATATTGAAGAAGCCTTGAATAGCCGGTGCATGCAGGTCAATCGTGAGGACCCGGTTCGCGCCGACCGTCGTCAGCACATCTGCCACCATTTTGGCCGAAATCGGCTCGCGCGGCGCAGCTTTCCGTTCCTGACGGGCATACCCGTAGTACGGCATAATGATGTTAATCGTTTTGGCGGATGCCCGTTTTGCCGCATCAATCATAACAAGCAGTTCTACGAAATGCTCATTGATCGGATGAGAAAAAGATTGAACAAGGAATACGTCACAGTTCCGAATCGTTTCTTCGTAGTGAACGTACACTTCCCCGCTCTTAAAACGGGACATTTTGATAGCGCCGAGTGTCAACCCTAAGTCCTCGGCGATCTTTTGAGCCAAAACCGGATTAGACGAACCCGAGAAAATACGCAACTTGTCGCTTAACATGATACCCTCCTGAGCGTTTTAAAACCAATTAATAAAATTTGACATGACGTCGAGCTTTTGGCATGGGCTGGTACCCTCTGCAAAAGCTTGCTTGCGCCGGCTGTTTTCGGCATCGCGGCAAGCCGGCCGCCTTGATAAAATGCTGCGTCTCCCCTACAAGACGCCAGCCATTTCGTCTTTACTATACCATTATACATTGTATTTACGATATTTCAAAAATCAGCTATTGGCAATTTTCGACTCTTTATCGTCAGTAACCGGACAAAACCGACATCTTTCAACACCGGACGCTCGTATGATCAGCGTATTGTCCGATTTATGCGGGGGAGACAGTGGAAAAGCCGGTCGGCATTAGCTGGCTCCGGTGGAGCCCGCTTCTGCCAATCGGCTTAATGGCCGGCAGCGGCCATTAGCCGCCTGCCTGCTCACGTTTCATTGCATTGTTGGAGGCCGGCTTGCCATGGCGTCCGTTCAGCTCCCGCATCACGTCATCCAGCGGAAGTCCGCGTTCACGCAGCAATACGAGAAGGTGGAACAACAGGTCGCTGGCCTCGGAACGGAGCTCGTCGTTATCGCCGTTTTTCGCTGCGATGATGACCTCCGTCGCTTCCTCGCCTACTTTTTTCAATATTTTATCGAGACCCTTCTCGAACAAATACGTCGTGTAAGCTCCCTCCGGGCGCTCCGCATAACGCTCTGCGATTACCCCTTCGAGATTGCCGAGAATTGCGAAACGGTCCGCTTCTTCGCTCTGCTGGCTGGCAGCATCCGCACCCTGCACCTCAATATCGTTAAAGAAACAGCTGTACTTGCCAGTGTGACATGCCGGTCCAACTTGGTCAACCTTCACAAGCAGCGTGTCGGCGTCGCAGTCATATGACATCGAGCGGATGCGCTGCGTGTGGCCGCTTGTTGCACCCTTGTTCCACAGCTCATTCCGCGAGCGACTCCAGAACCAGGTCACGCCGTTCTCCGCAGACAACCGCAGCGACTCCGCATTCATATAAGCGAGCATAAGCACTTCCTTGCTCTGAGCATCTTGAACGATGGCCGGGACGAGGCCGTCCTCGTTCCATTTGATCAAGGACGCAAGCTCCTGCAGTTTCAATTGATCTTGGTCGGTCATCGAACCTCCACGCCTTTCTGCCGCAGGTCGTCTTTTACCTCGCGGATTGTCATTTCTTTATAGTGGAAAATCGTTGCTGCGAGCGCCGCATCGGCATGCGCCTGCTGGAACACGTCGCCGAAGTGCTCAATCTTGCCCGCTCCGCCGGAAGCGATAACCGGAATGCCCACCGAATCGGAAATGGCCTGCGTCAGCTTCAAGTCGAAGCCGTCCTTCGTGCCGTCCGCGTCCATGCTGGTAAGCAAAATTTCGCCTGCGCCCAGCTTTTCAACCTCGCGCGCCCATTCCAGTACCTTGATCCCGGTCTCTTTCCGGCCGCCGTGCGTGAATACTTCCCATTCGCCCCATGCTTCGTTGTATTTCGCGTCAATGGCGACAACGATGCATTGCGAGCCGAACTTGCGGGCGCCGTCGCGAACGAGCGACGGATTCAGAATCGCGGCTGTGTTGATCGCGATCTTGTCAGCGCCTGCCCGCAGCAGTCTCTTCATATCGTCGACATGAGAGATGCCGCCCCCAACCGTGAACGGAATCGTAATTTCGCCTGCCGTCCGCTTCACGACTTCAATCATCGTCGCACGGCCTTCGACCGAGGCGGAAATATCGAGGAATACGAGCTCATCGGCTCCTTCGCGGTCATAGGTGGACGCCAGTTCAACCGGATCCCCTGCATCACGCAGGTTGACGAAGTTTACGCCCTTCACTACACGTCCGTCCTTCACGTCCAGACACGGAATAATACGTTTGGCCAGCATATTGCACTCTCCTCCCTCTTGGTTGAAGCAGCGCTATGTAGCGCTGCTTTGGATGTTCTTTATGAAATTGTAAGCGATAGTGATTCGCTGGAGGCCAACGATTGCTTGCTTGAGTTGGGCTTCGCAGCGAAGTTAGTTTCGTTATTTGGCGAAGCTGCTTCGCTGTAACCCAACAATTGATCGAGTTGGGCTCTGCAGCGAAGTTAGTTTGACTAATTTGCGAAGTTGGTTCGTTATTCTGCTGCTTTAGTGCAAGGAGCAAGTACGTTAACGAAGTTAGTTTCCTTATTAGCGACTTTAGTTCGCCAAATCATGTACAACACGTAGGAATGCTGCCATCAGCCGCAGCGCTCAATGTCTGGAGCGAAGCTGGTTCGCTATTTTGCGAAGCCAATTTCGTTATTGGCCTCGAAAAGGAAGGCTTATCTCCATTTAGCGAAGCTAGCTTCGCTTTTCGTGAACCTAGGTTCGCCAACTGCGAAATTCCCTTCGCTCCGCCAAAGTAACTCCTTCGCATTAGCTCTTGCAACGAACTTCTCTTCGCTAATTTGCGAAGCTGCTTCGCTGGAGATCAATAATTGCTCCAGTTAAGCTCCGTAGCGAAGTTAGTTTCACTAATTTGCGAAGTTGATTCGTTATTCTGCTGCTTTAGTGCAAGGAGCAAGTACGTTAGCGAAGTTAGTTTCCTTATTAGCGGCTATGGTTCGCATAATCTGAAACACGTAGGGTATAGGCATCAGCCACAGCATTTAATGTCCGCAGCGAAGCTGGTTCGCTATTTTGCGAAGCCAATTTCGCTATTGGACTCGAAAAGGAAGGCTAATCTCCATTTAGCGAAGCTGGCTTCGCTTTTCGTTAACCTAGGTTCGCCAACTGCGAAATTCCCTTCGCTCCGCCAAAGTAACTCCTTCGCATTAGCTCTTACAACGAACTTCTCTTCGCTAATTTGCGAAGCTGCTTCGCTGGAAGCCAACAATTGCTCGAATTAACCTCCATAGCGAAGTTAGTTTCCTTATTATGCGAAGTTGGTCCGTTGGAGGCCAATTATTGCTGGAGCTGAGCTCCGCAGCGAAGTTAGTTTCACTAATTTGCGAAGTTGGTTCGTAATCGGCGACCTAGAGAATGAGCAGCTATAGGAACGAAGTTAGTTTCACTATTTAGCGAAGTTAGCTCGTTAGTCGGCGCTTCAGATGAAGCAGCTACGAGAGTGGTATTTAGCTTCATCTACCTCATGCCAAGCCGAGAGATCAATAATACTAGCTCTTCACCGGAACGCCCGCCAGGGCAAGGAAATTGCCCAGCAATTGCATGCCAAGCTCGCCGCTTTTTTCCGGGTGGAACTGCATGCCGTACACGTTGCCGCGGCCGACGATTGCCGTTACTTGCTGGTAGTAGTCGGTCGTCGCGAGCAGGTCGGAGGCTTGCTCCGGCTTCGCGTGGAACGAGTGGACGAAATAGACATGCCCCTCTTCCAACCCTTTGAACAGCGGGCTTTCGCTTTGTTCAAAGCTCAGCTTGTTCCAGCCCATATGCGGGATCTTGTAGTCACCTTGGAAGCGGATGACCTTGCCCGGGAGCAGTGACAAACCTTCGTTGATGCCATGCTCCTCGCTTTGGCTGAAGAGCAGCTGCATGCCAAGGCAGATGCCCAGCAGCGGCTTGCCGGAAGCGGCATACGCTGTCGTTACCGCATCCATGCCCGTCTCGCGCAAATTGTCCATAGCGTCGCCAAATGCGCCAACGCCCGGGAGGATCGCTCCGTCCGCGGCAGCGATAACGGCAGGATCGGCTGTAATGACGGCCTCATAGCCAAGTCTCTCTACGGCCTTGCTTACGCTGTGCAGGTTGCCCATGCCGTAGTCGATAATTGCGATCATCCTACAGTACCCCTTTCGTCGAAGGCACTCCTTGTACGCGTGGATCGATAATTGACGCTTCGTCGATTGCCCGGCCGAGCGCTTTAAAGACCGCTTCGATCATATGGTGCGTGTTCTGGCCGTAGTGTACGATGACGTGAAGCGTGATGCGGGCTTCAAGCGCCAGCTTCCACAGGAATTCATGCACCAGTTCAGTGGAGAAGCTGCCTACTTGGGCCGAAGGATATTCCGCACGGTATTCAAAATGCGGGCGGTTGCTCACATCAACAATAACCTGGGCGAGCGCTTCGTCCATCGGTACAAAAACACTTGCATAGCGCTTAATGCCGCGTTTGTCGCCAAGCGCTTCGCGCAGTGTCTGTCCAAGGCAAATTCCGATATCCTCAACCGTGTGGTGATCGTCAATATCAATGTCGCCGCGAGCTTCGACTTGCAGATCGAATTGCCCGTGCTTCGCAAACAGATCCAGCATGTGGTTCAGAAAAGGAACGTCTGTCTCCAGTTTCACTTCGCCCGTACCGTCTACTGCAAACGCCAGCTTAATATCTGTCTCATTGGTCTTGCGCGCAATCTCAGCCTTCCGCTGAATAAGCTCAGTCATTATTCCATCCTTCTTTCCATTTATAGTTCAACACTCGCCTACAGAGGCTTCCTTCTAATGCCTGCAGGACGGCTGCTCAAACGCATCGCATCCAACATAGAATGTGTCGATTCAAACAACAGTCCTCTTCCCGCTCTTACTGGCCCTCTTGCTCCAAACGGATCTCAATCGCCCGGGCATGCGCCTCAAGCCCCTCATGCCGCGCCAGCGTCATAATTTTGCCGCCATTCGTCAGCAGCGCTTGCTTGCTGTAATAGATCAGGCTCGATTTCTTCAAGAAGTCATCCACGTTGACTGGCGAAGAGAATCGCGCCGTGCCGTTCGTTGGAATGATGTGGTTCGGGCCTGCAAAATAATCCCCTACTGGTTCAGAGCTGTACGGTCCGAGGAAAATCGCGCCTGCATTCTCGATCAAGCCAAGCAGGCTCATCGGATCTGCTGTCAGCACTTCCAAATGCTCGGGAGCCAGCCGGTTGACGACGTCGATTCCCGCTTCTAGCGATTCGACGATCAAGATCGCGCCATAGCTGTCGATCGATGCGCGGGCAATCGCCTCACGCGGCAGCGTCGCCAGTTGGCGCTCCACTTCAGCGGCAACTGCTTGCCCCAGTGACTCCGACGGCGTCACAAGAATCGCAGATGCCATCTCATCATGCTCGGCCTGCGACAGCAAGTCGGCCGCAATGTACGACGCATTCGCCGCTTCATCAGCGAGCACGACGATCTCGCTTGGCCCGGCGATGCTGTCGATATCGACAGCGCCGAATACGGCGCGCTTCGCCAGCGCCACATAAATATTGCCCGGTCCGCAAATTTTATCGACCGGAGTGATCGATGCCGTGCCGTATGCCAATGCGGCAATCGCTTGCGCGCCGCCGACCCGGTACATCTCCTTGACGCCCGCTTCAGCGGCGGCTACGAGAATATACGGGTCGATCCCTTCCTTGCCGCCAGTAGACGGCGGCGTTACCATCACGATCTCCGGCACGCCAGCCACCTGTGCCGGAATGACGTTCATCAGCACGGACGACGGATACGCCGCTTTGCCACCGGGCACATAGACGCCGACCCGCTTCAGCGGGCGGAGAATTTGCCCCAGCATCGTCCCGTCCGGCTGCAAGTCCATCCACGAGTTGCGAAGCTGCTTCTCGTGGAATACCCGAATGTTCACGGCTGCCTCACGGATAGCCGTAAGAAAATCAGCGTCTACCTTGTCATACGCCGCTTCAATTTCTTGCTGCGTCACTCGCAGCGACGAAGCTTCCAGACGAACACGGTCATGCTCCTCCGTGTAACGGAGCAATGCCGCATCGCCCTCCGTCCGAACATCCTCCACAATTCGGCGAACCGCTTCATTTTGCGCAGGCGATCCATACTCCACCTCGCGCTGCAGTCCAAATTGCTCCGGTTTCATAATACGCATAGCCTTTAATCCCCCTATCACCGCAGCCTGATTCCTCAGTTTCAATCCTTAAGAAGGAAACCCGCTCAACCGAGCCAGCCGCATCATCATATACTTAAAACCCTTTCACATCCGACTCTTCATTCACCCTATAGGAAGGGTTATACCTTCGCAGCAATCGTAGTTTGAAGCCGGTCACAGAGGCTTTGAATCGCATCATTTTTCATCCGGTAGCTGACGCGGTTCGCAATGAGACGGCTCGTAATGCCGAAAATCTCTTCCATCTCAACCAGACCGTTTTCCCGCAGCGTCTGCCCCGTTTCCACCATATCGACGATACGGTCCGCTAGCCCGATCAATGGCGCAAGCTCGATAGAGCCGTTGAGCTTGATCACCTCAACCTGCTGGCCGCGTTCGCGGAAATAAGCCGAAGCAACAGACGGATATTTTGTCGCTACACGAGGATTGATTACGGGTTTCCAGTCCGGAAGCCCGATCACCGACATCCGGCATTTCGCAATGCCCAGATCCAGCAGCTCGTAGACATCCTTGTTCTCCTCCATCAGAACGTCCTTGCCGACAATCCCGATATCAGCCACGCCGTATTCCACGTAAGTAGGAACGTCTACCGGCTTCGCCATAATAAACTCCATTCCCGCTTCCGGGAGCTCAATAATCAGCTTGCGCGTATCGTCAAAATCGCTCGGAATCGGCAGTCCTGCTTCCCGAAACAACTTCGATGCCTGCTTGTAGATCCGTCCCTTCGGCATTGCCACCTTCAAAATCTCTTTCCCTGCTCCGCTCACGCCCGGCTGCCTCCTGTCCGTTCAATGCCGGCGATGTAGAACGCCCGCTCCGTAAATGTATTGCCTTTATATGAAAAAGCGCCTTCTGACACTTTGCCTGCTTCCTCTGCACTCATCCGCTCCGTCACGACCGATTGTCCTTCGCCGCGAAGACGCTGCGCTTCTGCAAGCGCCTCGGCACGCCCGTCTGTATCGTAGCCGATCAGCACACGCGGCGCTGATGCCGCCGTATCATCCTGGTCGCCAAGCAGCTCCAGAATGCGCGTCGTCTTGATCGCGAAGCCCGTCGCCGGCGTCGGACGCCCGAATTGGCCAAGCAGATTGTCATAACGGCCGCCGCTGACGACCGGGAAGCCCAAATCCGCCGCATAGCCTTCGAATGTCATGCCTGTGTAGTAAGAGAAATCACCGATCATCGTCAGATCGATCAATACATGCTCGCAGACGCCGTAGGCTTTCAGCACATCCCAAATCTCGCACAAATGACGAATGGATGCCTGTGCTGTCTCATCCGTCGTAAGCTCCAGCGCTTGGTCGCAAATTTCCTGGCCGCCGCGCAGTCGCAGAATGCTCTCCAGCTCACGCTGCACCGGCTCCGCCAGCGACAGCTTGCGCAGTTGATCACGATAGCCGACATAATCGCGGCCAAGCAGGCAAGCCTTCAATTGCTCCTGCGCATCCTCACGGCCAGACAACGTTTGCCCGAACAAGCCGTTCAGGAAGCCCATGTGGCCGATGGCGATTTTAAACCGTTCCACGCCTGCCGCTTTCAAGGAAGCAATTGCAAGTGCAACGACCTCGGCATCCGCCTCAGCCGAAGCATCGCCAACAAGCTCAACACCCGTCTGAAAAAACTCCGCTTCCCGGCCCGCTTCCTCTTCAATGGAACGGAAAATGTTCGCATGATAGGACAAACGGAGCGGAAATGGCTGTTCCTTCAGCAAAGAAGATACGACGCGCGCGATTGGCGCCGTCATATCGGAGCGCAGCACAAGCGTTGTTCCGCGGTTGTTCAGAAGCTTGAAAAGCTTCTGATCCGATGTAGAGCTTGCTACGCCAACCGTATCGTAATACTCAATCGTTGGCGTAATGATTTGCTCATAGCCCCAGCCTCCCATGCAGGCCAATACGTCGCGCTCAATTTGACGCAGCTTGGCTACGGCGCTCGGGAGGTAATCTTTAACGCCAATCGGCTTTTCAAATACCTTTGGTTTCGACATTTTGAATTCACCCTCAAATGCTTTAGTATGTTAAAGTTTTAAATTGCTAATAACATAAAGTATTTATCGATATTAGCATGAAGCGATCGCATTCGTCAAGGCTATCCGCCTGCTGGTCAGAGGATTTCATTTGCCCCGATGCCATGATACATACATCCTAACAAACCTCACCCCCCGCAGAATCAAAATCCGCAGAGGGTGAGGTCATTCCTATCCTATTCTGTTCAGGCATTAATCCGTATTAAACCTGAACTTCCTTCTCTTCGCTTCTGCCCGGCGAGCGTTTAATCTCGCGCATCGGATTGCCGCCGACGAACGTATAGGCCGGTACATCTTTATGAACGACCGAGCCAGCAGCTACAACTGCATGATCGCCAATCGTCACGCCCGGCAAAATCGTCGTATTAGCGCCAATCATTACATTGGCTCCAATACGCACACGGCCAAGCCGATACTCGCGGATCAAATATTCATGCGTCAGTATCGTCGTATTATAGCCGATAATGCTATTGTCACCGACCTCAATCTTCTCGGGGAAAAATACATCGACCATCACCATCAGCGCGAAGGCAGTATACTTGCCGACCTTCATTCCGAGTATGCGGCGATAGATCCAGTTCTTCACCGGCAGAATCGGACAATAGCGGGCAATTTGGATAAAAATAAAGTTGCGTACCGCCTTGAAGCGGCTAACCGTCGAGTATACCTGCCATAGCGCGTTTGGCCCTTCTACCGGATAAATCTCAACGTCCCGCAAGCTTCTCCCGCTCCAATCCGGCAAAAGCGTACAGCTCCCGCATGTCGTCAATGACATGCTTCGCTCCGCTCTCCCGCAGCTTTTCCGCTCCTTTAAGCGACCAGGCAACGCCAACCGATACGACGCCAGCCGCGTTGGCCGACTGCATATCGACAGGACTGTCACCAACCATGATGGCATCCCCGGGCTCTACGCCCAGCTTGTCCAGCGCCAGCAGCACCGGCTCAGGATGCGGCTTCGCATTTTTCACATCATCGATCGTTACGATCGCATCAGGAACAATGTAGTCATACAGCCCGACGAACTTTAAGCTTTTCTCTGTGCTGAACCGCATTTTCGTCGTCACAATACCGATGCGAACCCCTTGCTGCTGAAGATGGTTCATCACTTCGGCAACATAGGCAAAAGGCTTGACCAGCTCATTATGCAGCCTGGCATTCACTTCGCGGTACGCCGCAATCAGATGATCGACTTGCTCCAGTCCGGAGAAGATCTTCATCTGGTCAGACAACGTCAAGCCCATGCTGGGAATAATATGCTCCCGTGAAAATCCTTCCGGGACGACGCCCTTCAATGCCTCCAGAAACGAGCGGATGATTAGCTCATTGGTGTCTACTATAGTCCCGTCCAGATCGAACAGCATCGTACGTACAGGTTTAATCACGTTTGCTTTCACTCCTACTTGTCTGAAATACGCTTTTACAGCCCGTTACCCTTCCGTCTTCGGCGTGCCATCAAGCTCTGCTGCCGCTGCGCTTTCAGATGCCGATGGCGTTTTTTCCTTCGTCGATACGATCGGATCGGAATAACGTGCCGAAGCGGCTCCTGTTACTCTGCGAATGATGATAAATGCGATGGCCGCGATAATGAGACCAATTGCCAGCAGCTGCGAAATTCGTATATTGCCGTAAGCCGGATCGAGGTAACCTTGCTCGAACACCACGGTCATTGGCGTCCACAGGCCGTTAACGAGGGAAGCCAGCCATGCCGGACCTTGGAACGCCAAGCTGTCTGTACGCAATGCTTCAATGAAGAAGCGGCCGATGGAATACCAGATGAAGTAGCTCGCTACCAGCTCGCCTGCGCGCAAAAACTTTTGACGGCGCAAAATAAACAGAATGGCGATACCCACCAGACTCCAGATCGATTCATACAGGAATGCGGGGTGATGGTAAATGCCTTCCCCATTAATATTCATCTGATTGACGATAAAATTCGGCAAATGCAGCGTATCGCGGAGGAAGCTTTCTTCTACCACACCGCCATATGCCTCCTGGTTCATGAAGTTGCCCCAGCGTCCGATCATTTGACCAGCAAGCAAGGACGGCGCACAAATATCGACCAGCCGCCAGAAGCTATAGCCTTTATAGCGGAAATAGAAATAACCGCATATGAAAGCCCCGATCAACGCGCCATAAATCGCGATGCCGCCGTTCCATATTTTGAAGACATCCATCAAATTGTTTTTGTAATCATCCCATTTGAACGCTACATAATAGATACGGGCGCCAATAACAGCGGAAGGTACGCCTAACAGCAGCAAATCCATAAAGAAATCAGGCTTGATCCCGAAGCGCTTGCCCTCTTGAACAGCGAGCAGCAGGCCGACAAGAGCGGCTGTACCTAGAATAATGCCGTACCAGCGCACATCAATCGATCCAATTGAAAAAGCGATGGGATTAATCATCATACTCATGAGTTATAAGCTCCTTTTCTTATCGCTTGGAATGGGTTCCTTCAGCCAAGCTTCACAGGCACGATCGAATCAATCGTAGTCATCCGCATCTTCAGCAATCGTCTCCGTCAGCTTGTTCGTAAATTGCAGAGCGGCGTTGTAGCCCATCCGCTTCAAGCGGAAGTTCATCGCGGCCACTTCGATAATAACAGCCAAGTTGCGGCCTGGTCTAACCGGTACCGTAACGAGCGTCACATCCGTGTCGATAATGCGTGTTTTCTCCTCATCCAGCCCCAGACGGTCATATTGCTTGTCCTGCTGCCAGTTCTCCAGCTTAATGACAAGCGAGATACGCTTCGTGTTGCGTACCGCTCCTGCGCCGAACAGTGTCATGACATTAATAATTCCGAGACCGCGGATCTCCAGCAGGTGCCGGATGAGCTCCGGTGCGCTGCCGTGCAGCTGATTGTCCGACGTCTGGCGAATTTCGACGGCATCATCGGCTACTAGCCGATGTCCGCGCTTCACCAGCTCCAGCGCCGTCTCGCTTTTACCGATGCCGCTTCCCCCGGTAATAAGCATCCCCACGCCATATACGTCTACGAGTACACCGTGAATCGTCGCTGTAGGCGCAAGCTTTTTCTCCAAGAAATCGGTAATTCGGCTGAACAAAATCGTTGTCGCTGTATTGCTGCGAAGCACGGGGATTTGTGCAGAGTTTGAATGCTCAATCAGCTCAGCAGGCGCTTCCAATCCCCTTGTTATAATGATGCAAGGCGTATCATCGTGGCAGAGCTGCGCCAGCCGATACTTGCGCTCCTCCGTCGACAGTGTGCTCAGAAACGTTAATTCCGTTTTTCCGAGGAGCTGAACGCGTTCGCTGGGATGATAGTCGAAATACCCGGCCATCTCGAGACCCGGGCGATACAGATCGTCTACCGTAATTGAACGCTTCAAGCCGTCTTCTCCGGATATGATTTCTAGCGAGAAATGCTGAACCAGCTGTGATACCTTTACTTTCTTAGCCATCGTACGGCCTCCTCATCTAACCGCTATATGTCCGTATGTAAGTGGATTTCCAATGACTTCATCGTAAAGGAAAAAAGCGCCGAACGCAACGTTTGACCGCTGCACGGCGCCAAAAGCTTTATTTTAGTTCAATGTGAATCGGCTCCAACACATACCCCGGATATTGATATACGTCAAAAGTAAGCGGCTGTACATAGTCAGCAACCGGAATCTCGTAGTAAGCCTCTGCATCCGATCCTGTCTCGGTTGGACGCCATGAATACTGGGTCCCTTCTTTGTCGAGCAGCTTATAGGTCTTATCGGAAGCATCCCGGAACGTTGCCCCGTAATTAAAAAACCAAAATCCATAACCGGTTTCCGTCTCATCAAGATCTGAGAAAGATACCGTGAGACTTCCGCCTGCCGCGCTCTTTAATTGAAACCGGCTATCCGGTGTTTCTAGCGTCTCTCCTGTCTCTGTATTAATGACAAACTTCTTGTTTCGCTCCGACATCAGCAGACCGTCGGCAACGAAATACAGCTTTTTCGGCTTTTCGAAATAGTTGCTTTGAAAATGAATCGTCATCCCCTCGTCCAGCATGCCAAATCCGCCTTTTGTATCCCATCGCCTGCCTTTCTCGTCGACAAGAGCCAGCTTAATAAAGCCATTCGACTTCTTCACGTTTGAGGGATCGGTTTCCACATCGATACTGATCTGCAAAGGTGTAATAATCGCTTTCTTCAATGTAAAATGCTGCCCGCCGACCTCCAAATCTTTATGGAGAGGAATGATCTCCTTAAGATTCTCGAAACGGCTATGATCGACAGGAATATCGACAGCTAACCATTGTCCTTCCAGATTTACTTCCAAATGAATCGTTTGCGGTACGGGATGACCGTCTCCCATCACGATGTCGAACTTGTCGTACATTGCCCCAACCTCTTCATTCTCCGCAAAATGACTCCACCCGATGGAAGCGACAATTTCTTTGCCATGCTCATCTTGAATGACATATTTCTTAACCTGAGTGTTTTTTGTCACACCCGGCCCTGTGCCGGAATAAAGGATAACGACGCGCTGATCATCAGCCATTATGCCGCTGACCGTTAAGGTATATCCGTTCTTGCTGTCCGACTTATTCACAGGCTGAATGAACTCATTGTTTATTGCGCTTTGGAGCGTTGTATCGCTTTCGATCAGCTTCACAAATCCGCTAAAGCCCGGAATGTCGCGCAGCATCGCAGCGAAAGCGGGAGAGACTTTAATAAACGCGGTAAGCAGCATAAAGACGCATATGGCCGATACGAGCATTTGCAGTCCCAGTCTTCGCCGCTTCATTCGTACCAAACGTTTGCCGCCAAGCTTCAAGCCTGTTTTTATCACCGCATCAAGCTCTACATCACTAGGTTCATTTCTCTCATGCTCCAGCTGCTGACGGTCATTCCGCAACGCCTGAAGCACCTCTTCCCAGTCCTTTTCTGCCTCCCTGTTCATGGTCTTCCCCCTTCCCTATCGCTGTTAAGTCGCTTTTCAATAGCTTCAGGCCCTTATGCAGCCAAGTACGCACCGTTCCGTCCGGCTTTTCCAGCAGCTCGGCAATTTCCGTAATGGTCAAATCCCGATAATACTTCAAGACAATGACCATCCGGTATTTCGACGGCAGCCCCTTAATCTGAGCTTCCATGTCGATTCGCTCCGCTACATCCGGCAAATTATTTTTCGTCGGGTCTTCCGTCCAGCCTTGAAGTTCGGAACTAGACGAAACCATCTCCCTGCGCTTCTTTTTCCTTTCATCCATACAGACACGTATTAGAATACGAATCATCCAGGTCGTGAACAGCTTTGGATCAAGCAGCGACCGCCTTTTTGCCCATACTCTGCACACAGTCTCCTGCACAACCTCCATGGCATCCGTCTCGTTCCTCATATATGAATAGGCAATGCCGTAAAGCTGGCGCTTATCGATTTCAATTCGCCGAAATAACGCATCTTCATCGCCTTTCACCGCTGCAGCCGCCCACTCGTCTTTATCCATGCCCTTCCCCCTCTGCGCAACCCCTTGCTGACAATTAGACGCACAACTGGCTCAAACGGTTTTCCTTTTTTTTCGGATAAATGCAAAAAAGGCTGCCCCCCATCGGGAGACAGCCTTGGAATAACGGATGGATTAGTTTTCGAAAATGTTCAGCTCGGACTCTTTGTCGAACAAGTGTACTTTGTTCATGTCCAGAGCCAGTTTAACGCTGGAACCGTCACGCAGTGCGGAACGTCCGTCTACACGTGCGATAACAGTCTCTGTGCCGATACCGTTCAGGTACAGGTACATTTCGTGACCCAGGTTTTCTGCAACCTCGATGTTCGCGTTAACGATTGTGTTCGGGGATGCTTCCAGGAATACAGGCTCTTCGTGAAGATCCTCTGGACGAATGCCCAGAATAACTTCTTTGCCTACATAACCTTTGGAACGAAGAACAGCTGCTTTACCTTCTGGAATCGCAACGTCTACGCCAGTCGCTTTGAATTTCAAAGCTCCGCCTTGCTCAGCAACTGTGCCGCTGATGAAGTTCATCGAAGGCGCGCCGATAAAGCCAGCTACGAAAATGTTAACAGGGTGGTTGTAAAGCTCTTCCGGAGAAGCTGTTTGTTGAATGAAGCCGTCTTTCATAACAACGATACGGTCACCCATCGTCATTGCTTCGATCTGGTCATGCGTTACGTAGATTGTCGTAGTTTCCAGACGTTTAGTCAGCTTGGAAATTTCCGCACGCATTTGACCACGAAGTTTAGCATCCAAGTTGGAGAGCGGCTCATCCATCAAGAATACTTGCGGCTCACGCACGATTGCGCGTCCCAAAGCGACACGTTGGCGTTGACCGCCGGAGAGTGCTTTTGGTTTACGGTCAAGCAAGTGCTCAATATCGAGAATTTTAGCGGCTTCACGAACGCGTTTGTCGATGTCCGCTTTTTTGAATTTACGAAGTTTAAGGCCGAAAGCCATGTTTTGATATACGTTCATGTGCGGGTACAACGCGTAGGATTGGAATACCATCGCGATGTCGCGGTCTTTAGGAGCTACGTCATTTACAAGACGGTCGCCGATGAACAATTTACCTTCGGAAATCTCTTCAAGTCCTGCGATCATACGCAGTGTTGTCGATTTACCGCAACCGGATGGACCAACCAATACGAGAAACTCTTTGTCTTTGATATCAAGGTTAACGTCAGTTACCGATGCTTTGTCGGAACCCGGGTATTTTTTGTAAATGCCTTCTAAGCGTACGCCTGCCATGTGATTTTTCCCCCTAAAAGAAATTTCGTTATGCTTATATCTTATCCCACAGCCCAGTATGCTGACTATGCACAAACTGTACAAAAAAACTAATTTCTTTTCGTAACTTTGTACAATAGTAAAATGATTTTAACCAATACGGCATCTCTAAACTGCCTGACATCAAGGCCTGTCTCCTGCTTCAGCTTATCCAGCCGGTAAAGCAGCGTATTGCGGTGAATGTACAGTTTCTTGGCCGTCTCGCTGACATTGCAATCGAGCGCAAAGAACGCTTCCAGCGTAGCAAGCATCTCCGCTTCAACGAACAATTCGCTTCTCTTGAGCGAATGCTCCAAATAACGCGAGCGCTGTACCTCCGGGATGGCGTTAAGCAATCTCTCCAGCTGCAGCATCCACGGCAGATGGATATTGGTGCCGACGTGAAATTTCCGGCCCAGATTAATCGTTTCACGAAGAAGTGCAGTCGTCTCTACGACGCCCTTCGCTGGACTTGTCGGGTGGGCGACAGCAAGATGGCACTCGCCGATCCATTCGCTTGCGAGCATTTCATGCAGGCCATGGCAAATGGAAGCCAGACTGTCCTCAACCGTCTCTTCATCCTCGTCATCAGCCAATTCGGAATCGGCATCCCTCAGAAGGGAAGCAGGCCCCCAGATGAGCCATTCTTGATTTTTAAGAGGAATGAGTAAAATATCGTCAGCCAGGAAGGAGCGAAGCAGCTTCTCCAGTTCTGAATAAGCAGCTTGCTTCGTCGTATTGGGCTGCTCTGTAATAAGAAGAAAAGGAATCATCTCGGCAAAAAGCTTGCCGCCAGCCGTAAGGCTGTCAGGTATTGAATAAGAAGGCTCTTCCGACTCCAGCTGCTGCTGGATCCATTCACTAAGCTTGAGTGCAAAGTTCTCGCTTTCCGATAAGGAGGCCGCCGGTGCTTTGGCCGTTTGATTGCGCAGGCTTTGCGTGCGAAGCGTCCAGCTAATGAGCTCCAGCTCTCTTTGCTGAAGGCTTGAGCCTTCAATCTCGATGGCTTCAATTGTCTTGTTAGCGCTTCCTACAACGATCCATGTGGTGCCATCCTGCTCAACACGGCTGCCTTCTGCCGCCAATCTGCCGTTATTGTCATCACTGTAAAATACGCGGTCAGCCTTCTGCGTCAACTCTTCCCAATCGGATTGCTGCAAAGTTACCAGACGAACTGGACAGTTCAAAATGTGCTCCAGCGGGTTTAACCATTCTGTCGTGCTCATTTTTGTCTATCTCCTATCTCCAGCCATGAATGATGCCTTTTTTTCGTCATTGTAACATATACCGGCTGGCAATTTCAGCTATTCCGATAATCCGGTGGTTCACATTATCCCCCGACAACGTTAAAATGATAAAGAAACGAAACACTCTGCAAATTCGTTGACGCTTGTGTTAAAAGATGGTAGAGTAAATTCAAAGTTATTATATCGGAATTATATACATTATAAGGAGTGAAGCTATATGTCTAAAGTAGTTATCCTATCCGGAAGCCCGAACCCAGGCTCGCGTTTGTCCGGCATTACGCAATATGTAGAAAGCCATTTGTCCGAGCAGGGCATTTCATTTGACCATGTGGTTGTGGCCTCGCTTCCTGCAGAGGATCTCATCCATGCCAAGTTCGACAGCAAGCCAATTATTGAAGCAGCTGCGAAGGTTGAAGCAGCAGAGGCCGTTATTATTGCAAGCCCTGTCTACAAAGCTTCTTTTACCGGCGTACTCAAAACTTTCCTTGATCTGCTTCCCCAAAAAGGACTCAGCGGCAAATTCGTTACTCCGCTCTTCCTGGGCGGTACAATCGCTCATCTGCTCTCCATCGACTACTCGCTGAAGCCTGTACTGTCCTCGCTTAATGCGAAGCATTTCGGAAGCGGCGTTTATGCGATCGACTCCCAAATCGCCCGTCTGGATTCCGGAGTTGGCGAATCCCAGTTCCAGCTGAATGACGAGCTGAAAGAACGGCTTGATGCTACCATTGCCGAGCTGGTTGAAGAATTGAAACGCAGAGCTTAATTATGAATAGAACAAGGGCTGCCGCATTGGGTCAATATTTGACCTTGCGGCAGCCCTTCTTTAATGAAGAAAAATATAATTGCACTTTTTAATTAGAAGTCATTATAAACATTATTAATACCATAAATAACATAAACAACAAAATAGACATCAAAAAAACCCGCCGTGAAGGCGAGTTCTAAGTTTGAAAAAATGGTGAGCCATGAAGGACTCGAACCTTCGACACCCTGATTAAAAGTCAGGTGCTCTACCAACTGAGCTAATGGCTCTCATGATGAGAAAATGGTGGAGGGCGATGGATTCGAACCACCGAACCTGAAAGGAGCAGATTTACAGTCTGCCGTGTTTAGCCACTTCACTAGCCCTCCGGAATACTAAATGGTGGCTCGGGACGGAATCGAACCGCCGACACGAGGATTTTCAGTCCTCTGCTCTACCGACTGAGCTACCGAGCCTTATGCTGTTTTGAAAAAAAAATGGCGGAGCTGACGGGATTCGAACCCGCGGTCTCCTGCGTGACAGGCAGGCATGTTAGGCCTCTACACCACAGCTCCATGGAATGTACTCGGATAAAGTCCGAATAAGATTGGTTGCGAAGACAGGATTTGAACCTGTGACCTTCGGGTTATGAGCCCGACGAGCTACCGGACTGCTCCACCTCGCGTCGTTAACCAATATAAAAATATAAATGGTGGAGGCTGAGGGGATCGAACCCCCGACCCTCTGCTTGTAAGGCAGATGCTCTCCCAGCTGAGCTAAGCCTCCGATAAAGATATGGTAGCGGCGAAGGGGATCGAACCCCCGACCTCACGGGTATGAACCGTACGCTCTAGCCAGCTGAGCTACACCGCCACGCTTGTCCCACATTTTGTCGCTTGTCTCGCGTGGGAACGAAGACAAGATCAGGAATTTGCGCCCTGAAAACTGGATGCGAATTGAATGAATCACTTTAGCAGTAGGATAAGCCCTCGACCGATTAGTATTCGTCAGCTCCACACATTGCTGTGCTTCCACCCCGAACCTATCAACCTCGTCGTCTTCAAGGGGTCTT
>NZ_JBHVUY010000003.1:458092-728283 GCF_042883865.1 Paenibacillus sp. NPDC058174 | reverse complement strand
AGGGATGTCAAGACCTGGTAAGGTTCTTCGCGTTGCTTCGAATTAAACCACATACTCCACTGCTTGTGCGGGTCCCCGTCAATTCCTTTGAGTTTCAGTCTTGCGACCGTACTCCCCAGGCGGAATGCTTAATGTGTTAACTTCGGCACCAAGGGTATCGAAACCCCTAACACCTAGCATTCATCGTTTACGGCGTGGACTACCAGGGTATCTAATCCTGTTTGCTCCCCACGCTTTCGCGCCTCAGCGTCAGTTACAGCCCAGAAAGTCGCCTTCGCCACTGGTGTTCCTCCACATCTCTACGCATTTCACCGCTACACGTGGAATTCCACTTTCCTCTTCTGCACTCAAGCTTTGCAGTTTCCATCGCGACTCGGAGTTGAGCTCCGAGTTTAAACGACAGACTTACAAGGCCGCCTGCGCGCGCTTTACGCCCAATAATTCCGGACAACGCTTGCCCCCTACGTATTACCGCGGCTGCTGGCACGTAGTTAGCCGGGGCTTTCTTCTCAGGTACCGTCACCTATGGAGCAGTTACTCTCCATAGCGTTCTTCCCTGGCAACAGAGCTTTACGATCCGAAAACCTTCATCACTCACGCGGCGTTGCTCCGTCAGACTTTCGTCCATTGCGGAAGATTCCCTACTGCTGCCTCCCGTAGGAGTCTGGGCCGTGTCTCAGTCCCAGTGTGGCCGATCACCCTCTCAGGTCGGCTACGCATCGTCGCCTTGGTGAGCCGTTACCTCACCAACTAGCTAATGCGCCGCGGGTCCATCCATAAGTGACAGATTGCTCCGTCTTTCCCGATTCAGCCATGCGACCAAATCGCGTATCCGGTATTAGCATTCGTTTCCGAATGTTATCCCAGTCTTATGGGCAGGTTACCCACGTGTTACTCACCCGTCCGCCGCTAACCATCAGGAGTGCAAGCACTCCTTCAAGTCCGCTCGACTTGCATGTATTAGGCACGCCGCCAGCGTTCGTCCTGAGCCAGGATCAAACTCTCCATGAATTTGATTGCTCATTACTTAACTAGCTATTTAAAACATTGTTTGGATTTGACGTGATCCATTTGTTCAGTTTTCAAAGAACTTGCTGTCACGTTTTGTCGTGACAAGTTGTTATGTTATCAGCTTCTTCAAAGCTTGTCAACCGTTTGTTTCACATTCTTTTTCTTGTCCTGTGTTTCATTCGGTTATTGACATGTCTCGGAAGCGACAAGAAATAATATACCATGCCCATTCGCAAATTACAACATGTATTTTTTGACAATCGCCGACAACTTTTGAGCATTGAAATGAGAGCTTATAAAACGTCCCGAGGAAACCCATAATGCCCTTCAAACAACTCCGTTGTGAAGCAGCATCTACATCCTCTTCTACTATTATCAGTACCACTCCCCCCATCCCCTTCCAGATTAGCCGGCACAACAATACTCCCAATCGTCTATCATCCATAGCTCCATCTAGACGAGAGATGGGAAGGTGGAATGCTATCAGGTATGAAAAAGAGCCCACCTCTAACGAGGAATTGGCTCTTCTTCTACTTCATTCATAAGATCTTGTTTATCCTTCGCCAAGCAAACGAAGCAGCTCCGCTTCATCGTCAATGATAGTAATGCCAAGGTCACGCGCTTTCGTCAGCTTGCTGCCGGCGCTTTCTCCGGCAATGACGAAGTCGGTTTTTTTCGATACGCTTCCCGACACCTTTGCGCCGCAGGCCTCCAGCTTTTTCGCCGCCTCGTCACGGGATAACGTTGGCAAGGTGCCTGTAAGCACAACTGTCTTGCCTGTGAAAATACTATCCACACGAACCGCAGGTGCTTGCTCTGCTTCCGCTTTAACACCAAGTGCCCGCATTCTTGCAATGCTTCCAGCCATAATAGGATCGGCAAAGAAGGTAACGATGCTCTCTGCCACAATGCCGCCGATATCCGGCAGGCCAACGAGTTCCTCGGCCGTAGCCGAGATAATAGCATCCAGGCTGCCGTAATGATCAGCCAGCATTTTGGTCGTTGCTTTTCCGGTATTCGGAATGCCGAGCGCGAATAAAAACGCGGCAAGGTCACGGTCCTTGGATTTTTCGATCGCTTCCAGCAGTTTATTGGCCTTCTTCTCGCCGAAACGGTCCAGCTTTATTAAATCGTCATACGTCAGCGCATAGAGATCGGCTGGGTCACGGACTTCAGTGTCCGCATAAAGCTGCTCCGCTGTCATAATGCTGAACGCCTCGATATCCATCGCGTCACGCGAAGCGAAATGCGTAATGCGTCCAATCATCTGCGGACGGCAGCCGAGCTTGTTGTTGCAGAACAAATGAGCGCCGCGCTGTTCAAGAACAGTTCCGCATGCCGGGCATTGCTCCGGGAAAATGATCTCCTGGCCCGGTTCGTCATCCGCCTTGCCCAAAATTTCCGGTATGACGTCATTCGAGCGGCGGATCGCAACGAGCGTGCCCAAAGCATGCTTCAAGTTTTTACGCTCAATATCGCCGATATTGTTGAGCGTACAGTTTTGAACCGTCACGCCAGCCAGCTCTACAGCTTCAACCCGTGCAACAGGCGTGATTTTTCCCGTACGGCCCACTTCCCATGAAACGGACTCCAGAACGGTCGTCGTCTCTTCCGCTTCAAATTTGAAAGCAACTGCCCAACGCGGGAATTTATCCGTATAGCCGAGAGCTTCCCGGGTACGCATATCCGTAAGCTTAACGACAGCACCATCGATCAAATAATCCAGATCCAGACGGCGCTCCGCAATTTGCGCAAGCTCCAGCTGCACCTCTTCAATCGTATCGAAGTATGCCGTATACGGATTTACTTTAAACAAGTTGTCGCGCAAAAACTGCTGCATTTCCTGATGATGGGCAAACGATATGCCTTCGGCATAGCCTACATTATAGAAGTAAGCGCTAAGCTTCCGCTCCGCCGTCACTTTAGGATTCAAGTTCCGAAGCGCGCCTGCCGCAGCATTTCGCGCATTTTTGAGCGGCTCTACTGCTGTCTCATTGTAGCGGCTCAGAACAGACAGGTTCATGATCCCCTCGCCCTGAACTTCAATGACACCGCCGGTATACGGGATATTCAGCGGAACCGAACGAATCGTGCGGACCTGAGCGAGAATGCCTTCGCCAACCGTACCGTTCCCGCGGGTCGAAGCCTGCACAAGCGCACCGTTCTCATAGGTTAGATTAAGCGTGAGGCCATCGAACTTCAGCTCAATAGCATAGCTAGGCGCAGGCAGCGGCTCTTCTTCCGGATGCTTGGCATTGTAATCGGCAATCCCTTTCAGTACGCGCTGATTCCATGCGAGCAAATCCTCCGCATCCTGCGCCTTATCGAGACTCCACAGCCGCGCGCGGTGGCGGTGCTGCTCAAACCCTTTGAGCAGTTCCCCGCCTACACGAAGCGTCGGCGACTCCGGCAGCACCGTTCCGCTCTCCGTCTCTAGCCGTACAAGCTCATCGTAAAGCTTGTCGTAATCGACATCGCTAATCGACGGCTGGTCAAGCGTATAGTATTGATAGTTATGCGCGCCAATTTCCGCAGCAAGCTGCCTCATTCGTGCAAGCTGCGCATCTGTAGCAAGCGGAACTGTTCCTTCTACATGAGCATCCACCGATAGCTCCCATCCCTTCGCCGAATCCATTTATCGTTATACTTTTGTAATAGGCGCAAAGCTTGCCAGCAGCCGCTTAACGCCAACCGGTGCCGGAAAAGCAATTTGCAGCTCCATATCATTGCCTGTGCCTTTAACCGAGACAATCGTGCCTTCGCCCCATTTGCCATGGGCGACCTTATCGCCAGCCGCGAATGATTTCGGGCCTCCAGCGTCGGCGCCCGCGCTTCCAGCGGACGTCGACGCTTTAGCCGCAGCATCAAGTGGTGAGCTGATACGCACACCCGCTCCGCTGCCGGTTACTCCAAGCGAGCGACCGCCTGCACCTGGCGAGCCAAATGAAGGCTGCCGTCCAGCTGCCGATGACCCGCTGCCGCTGCCGAAACTGTTCCGGCCGGAACCGGAGCCAAAACCGCCGCCGCCAAAACTGCCACGGCCAATCGTGCCAGCAGGAGATACACCGGTTTTCACATGATCCGGCAGCTCCTGTAAAAATCTTGAAGGCAAATTCTGACTCGTCCGTCCAAACAACGTCCGCATTCTAGCGCAGGTCAAGTAAAGCTGCTTCTCTGCCCTCGTAATCCCAACGTAAGCAAGACGCCGTTCTTCCTCCAGCTCTTCATTATCATTCAATGCTCGGCTATGAGGGAAGACGCTCTCCTCCATACCTATGATAAAGACAACCGGAAATTCCAAACCTTTGGCACTATGCATCGTCATCAGAACAACGGAATCCTTCGCTTGAGCCTTGCCTTCCTCGTCAGCCTTGTCCATCGAATCAATGTCTGCGATGAGTGCAAGATCCGTTAGAAAAGCCACAAGCGTCTTATCATCGTTTCGCTTCTCGAAATCCAGTGTTACCGACAGAAACTCGTCAATGTTCTCCAGTCTGGCCGTCGACTCCAGCGTTTTCTCGCGCTGCAGCTCAAGGCGGTACTGCGACATTTCCAGTATTTTCTCTGTCAGCTCGGTAACCGACAAATAATCGACCATCTGCGTCAGATTATCGATCATATCCCGGAATTCCATAAGCAGCCCTTGCGTCCGTGCATTAATGTCCAGTCCTTGCAAGTTGCCCAGCACACCGAACATCGAGGTGCCGCTGCGAACCGCTTCCTCAGCAATTTTGCCCATTGTCGTATCGCCGATACCCCGTTTCGGAACGTTAATGATGCGCAGCAGGCTGATATCATCGTCCGGATTAGAGATGAGACGCAAATAAGCAAGCAAATCCTTAATCTCTTTACGATCATAGAACTTAATGCCGCCGACGATCTGGTACGGAATATCCGACTTAATCAAAATTTCCTCGATCACCCGGGACTGTGCATTTGTACGATACAAAATCGCGTGGTCTTCGTACTTTTTGCCGCCATTATTCACATTTTTACGAATTTCGCCAGTGACAAAATAACCTTCATCATGCTCCGAATCCGCTTGGTAGAGACTGATCATGTCGCCAGCACCTTGATCCGTCCACAGCTTTTTCTCTTTACGGCCCGTATTCAGCTTAATAACAGCGTTAGCCGCATCCAGAATGTTGGCCGTCGAACGGTAGTTCTGCTCCAGCAGTATCGTCCGCGCTTCAGGATAATCGCCTTCGAAATTCAAAATATTCGTGATGTCTGCGCCACGCCAGCGGTAAATCGACTGGTCGCTGTCGCCCACGACGCAAATATTGTGGTGCTTGTCGGCCAGCATCCGGCAGAGCATATACTGCGCCCGGTTCGTATCCTGATACTCGTCGACGTGAATGTAGCGGAATTTGTTCTGATAGAACTCCAGCACTTCCGGCATTTCCTTAAATAGCTCAATCGTCGTCATAATCAAGTCGTCGAAATCGAGCGAGTTGTTTGCTTTCAGCCGTTTTTGGTACATTTTATATACTTTAGACACAATGTCGGTAAAATAGTCGCCAGTCTTCTGTTCATAACGTTCAGGTGTCAACAACTCGTTTTTCGCGCCGCCGATCGCAGCCTGCACCGACTTAGGTTCAAATTTCTTCGTATCGATGTTCAAATCCTTCATGCAGTTGCGAATAACTGAAAGCTGATCCGCCGAATCGAGAATGGAAAAATTGGATGTAAAGCCGATCCGGCTAATATCTTTGCGCAAAATACGGACGCACATGGAGTGGAAGGTCGACACCCAAATATCCTGCCCCGAAGGGCCGACGAGCGTCGCAACCCGTGACTGCATCTCCCGCGCCGCTTTATTGGTAAATGTAATTGCAAGGATGCTCCAAGGAGCGACCCGCTTCTTCTCGATTAAATATGCGATGCGGTGCGTCAGCACTCGGGTCTTGCCGCTTCCCGCCCCAGCCATAATCAATAGGGGACCGTCGGTCGCCTGCACGGCATCCCTTTGCGGGGGATTAAGCTTCTGCACCGCCTGCTCGATACTGATCGGATTATACATGAAATAACTCCTTTGTTCGCATTTGTTCGCCTAACTTCCAGTGTAGACAACACCCTGCAAAGTGTCAATTTGAAAAGCTGTAAAAAATAATGGGAGCTTCCCTCTCAGAGGCAAAAAAGAAAGCTATTCCAGCGGCGGTCGGCCCGCCTCTCAGAATAGCCTCTTCTCTGTCTGCAGCTTTGTAAAAACTATGCCCGGCTATGAACCGCCGCTACCGTAGACAATGCTGCCGCCAAATCTTCATAGATGACATTACCCACGACTACTGTATGTGCAAACTCTGCGGCTTGCCCAGCCTTGTCGGCATTGTCGATGCCCCCGCCGTAAAAGATGCGGGCGCCGCCGCGCGCCGTCTCCCGGACTGTCCGAAGCAGCGACATATTGCCGAATGTACCGCTGTATTCGATATAGACGACAGGCAGCCGCATCAGCCTGTCGGCCATCATTACATGAGCGGCCACTTCATCCTCGTCCAGATCTGTGCGAGCCCCGGTAATACGAGCCGCCGCTGCATCTTCGTTCAGAATAATATAGCCTTGAGCAGCAGTCTCCTCCCAAGGAACAAAAGAGCCGTAATCCTGCAGCCCCTTCGTCTGGGCGCCATTAATCCATTCCGCCCGGTCCGTATTCAATACAATCGGTACAAAATAACCGTCGAAGCCTGGTACAGCCCCGTCCATCGTCGATACCTCAAGCGCACAGTCGACTTCGAACCGGCGAATGCGGGCCATCAGATCGACTGTATTTTCAAATGTTACGCCAGTAGACCCGCCTACAATAATAGCGTCCGTGCCCGACATGCAGACGGCTTCGAGCGCCTCATCAGATATATCCTTCTCGGGATCGAGCTTGAACACATGCCGCCAGCTCCCGTACCATGTTTCCGTTCCGTTCATTGCCGCTTACCTCGCTTATCCCGTCATTAGTTCTATGCTATGACAGGCTCGTGCCGGCTGTCAAACGATTACCGTTCAACTTGCTTTTTATCCAGCAGCTCCTCCGCGCTCCGAATCTTTTCCAGATCATAACGGCTAGGCTTGGCAATCCGCTTCAAGTAAGCTAGACCTTTGGCGGCATCACCGTTATCCTCCATCGTTACACCATTCATAGCCATGGACGCAAGCGCACGCAGCGCGTAATCCGAGCCTTCTTCCGCCTCATAGGAATGAATCGCGCTCTCGTAATCGCCTTTCATAACGAAGCGGTCGCCCTCCAGTATGCCTTCCGAAGCCAAGCTGAAAAACGGCTGAACCCCATCTAGGAGCGTATTATAGCCGCTTGAGCTGCTGAGCAGCTTTCCGCCCGAATCATAAGCCTGCACTGACCATATAAAATCTCCGCCGGGATAGACTGCACCTAAAATGCCGCTATTGCCGATAGCTGCTTTATCGTCCTTTTCCCCTCCGGATTTGCTGTATCCGTGCGGCTGCTGCCGGAGAACTTCTACCGAATAGACAGCATTAGTCTCTTTCCATCGGCCTTCTAAGGGAGTACCCATGGAGCCGATTATTTTTCCTTTCCCGTCCCGCATAAAGTCTGTAATGGACAGCTCATAATAGCTCGCTCCCGGATAAGCCTCCCAAGCAAAGTCCAACTTATCACCCTTAATCACTTCTTTATTAATAGGAGACACAACCTTCACCTGAGGTGCAAAGGTAAGATCGTAGGCTTCAGTTGTCCCTTTCTTCAACGAGACGTAGCGTATCTGTGGATCACCCAAATAACTGCCATTTACCTGTTCTGGCGTAACGCCTACGCCCACCTCATAATCCCCCTGAATGCCTTCTGCGTCATAAAAGCGATAAACTCCCTCATTGTCCGTTAAAGCAACCGGATAATGGCCAAAAGGGGGCGAGTGCCACCCGTTGTTGTCTTTCGGATGCAGAACGACGTAGACATCTTTGGCAGGCTTATCTCCAATTGTCACCTTGCCCGTTAACAAAGGCTGTTGAGCAGGATCATCATGCCGGCTTTCCAGTATTTTTAGAAAATCATCTGTTTCTTTGACAAGGTACGGCTCGTTTTCCCTGTTGCTCATCTCTTTGAGTTCCTTAAACAGTGCCTCTGCCTTGTCCCATTCCATGCCCCACATATAAAGCTTCGCCAATGACGATTTGGTCCGGTAAATATAAGGCGATGCTCCATAGCTGCGAATAAGCTTCTCCATCTGCTGAATCGCATAATCTCTTTGATCGGCAGTCGTGTTCGTCCTTCCAGAAGAATAATTGCTGCCAGCCGGATAAATAAAGATCCGATAATCACCTTGCTGGATATCAAACGCATCACCTGCCGAAAAATAGAGTGCCATCTCCGCCCGCGAATCGTTCGGAAACAGCTTCAGCAGCGCATCGTATTTCTTGTTGTCATACAGAATCGACGGAAGCGACCAATAGCCTATAATACCAGCTGCAATGAGCAATACCGCCAGCCCAAGCAGCGTCTTCACCTTCACTTTAATCATCCGAATCTCTCCACCCTTCCAGCAATTCGGATTCCAAATAAAGGCCGCCCCCCATGGCTATAAGCGAATCCTTTTTCGCCTCCCGTTGCGCGAGTACGGATGGCTGTCCTTCAGCCCAGTCCAAATGCAGCCAGCCAGCTATGGGAATGGCTGCGATCAGCAAAATCACCGCCGCCGCAACTGACCATGGAATACGCAGTTCAAGCTCCCACCAAGGCACATGCTGCGCACGTTTCAGCACCCGCTCCATCTGTGCCTCACTGAACCGGACATCAACCAACTCGTCATCCAGCGCTTTACGAATTTGATCGTCCTTCAAGCAGCGGCTCATCCCGCCATCCCCCTTTCTCCAAGCCAGCCTTCAGCAGCTTGCGGCCGCGCTGCAGCTTGCTCTTTATCGTTCCTTCCGGTTCATGGAGCGTAGCAGCAATATCTGCAATCGTCATGTCTTGATAATAATGCAGTACAATTACCTCCCGATAACGGAAAGGAAGTCCCATTATTGCACTTTGTATCGTCGCCGACACCGCCCAGCCTTCCGAGCCGGGGCCGGATGAAGCGCCTGCTTCCTCCTCCAGCCGTTCCCGAAACAACAGCCGTTTCCAAGAGGCGCGTCTCATCCGTTCCCGGCAGCGATTGACCGTCATCGTGATTAACCAGGCTCGTAGGCTGCGATCAGTCTTCAGCTGATTTATTTTCCGGTAGGCGTCTACAAAGACGTCCTGGCTCACATCCTCCGCCAAATGACGATCTCTCAGCAGCAGCGCAGCAGTTCGAAGCACATCATCGCCATATCGCTCCATCAGTTGACGCAGCGCGGATCCATCTCCGCCCCTCAACCTGCCCAGCATCTCTTGCTCCGCGCCCATCCCCTCACCTCTCTATTACTTATTGATGCGCTGACCTCCCTTTAAGGTTGCATTTTCCAGAAAAATAAAAAAGAGCCGAAACCGCCATCGGCGTTTCCGGCTCTCTGTTGTGCTGTTATTTGACCAGTTGACCGCGCGTAACGCCGAGCTGATTGGTCGCTTTCAGTGTTTTCCATACTTTCGTTCCGGTAATCCGGCCGTCCAGCGCATCCCGGTAAAGGGCGAGCACCTCACGGACTTTATCCGGCGTCTCTTCCAAAAACTCAACACGATAGGAAGGTACGCCAAGCTCCATAAAGTTGCGGATATATTCCGCGCCAGATTGCTCGATCGCATTATAAACCGTATTGCGGCAGCCTTCGTCAACCCGAACAGGGTGAGACATGCCGATCCGGTCCTGCAGCGACGCCCGGTGATCCTCGCACGGACGACCGCAGTTCGTAAAGTCCGTGCCCTCGCTCATGAACGTGCAATATACGCAGTGCTCCGTATGGAACATCGGCAAATGCTGCTGAATCACGATCTCCAGCGAAGAAGTATCCGAATGCGTCAGCATATCGACCATCTGTTGAATATTCAAGTCGTAGGACGGCGTAATCATGTCGAGTCCTGCTTCCTTGAACAGGCGAATCGCCATATGATTGGCCACGTTCAGCGAGAAATCGCCGATCAGCCGCGGAAACGGCTTGTCGGGATTTTCGGCCCGGGCGCGCAGGTAATAGTACAAAGCTCCCGTGTTGCGGATAAGCACCGCATCCGGCTGAAGCTTCAGGATGTTGGCGTGATAGCCGTTCTCCCCTGGCATATGAATGCGCGGCGTAGCTAGCGCAATCGGCTTGCCGGCTTTTCTGGCAGCTTCAATGGCAGCAGGGAACTGCTTAATAAATTCGAAATCAGCATAGATCATTTCGACATCTGTCTGTACCGCAGCTATCACCTGCTCCACATTGCGGCATAGTGCCGTTAATGCCGGTGCAGTTGCCGGCGCATTCTTCAGTCCCTCATCAGAAGCCGGAGCGTCGTCAAGCGGATCGATCATCGTCTTCACGTAGATCGGCGGCTTCGGACGTTCACCTGTCAGCTGCTCTACCGCTTCGCGGCGCATCCGGTTCAGTTCGCGCACCGGCACAATCAGATCGCCTTCCAGCGCGATCTCCAACTGATCCAACTGGTAGAGCGTTCCGCCTAAGCGGCCCAATTGATCCTCCAGCAAAGCCGCGTCCATCGGGCGCTTGTTCGCTTGCTCCAGCAGAAGCTCAGAGACTACCTCTACCGTATTGCCCTTTTGCACGTCCGTCCACCATGTTCGAAGCGGCTGGCCCACTACGCCTTCTACTTTCACATGAAGCGGGAATACGCGATAAGGCTTCTCCGTCTCATAGGTTGCACGCAGACGTTTATCAAGCGCAGGGTCATTCGTCTTCCATACGCGGTCGCCGACATGAACCTTCCGCAGATCAACATCGTTCCGGCCAGGAACCAGCTCCAACAGCGTCCCTTCCTGTGCTTCGCCTTCGATCTTCACACCTTGTCGGCGCAAGTCATATACGCGCCCGCCCTCTTCCTTCTTCGTCGGATCGCCGGCATCGAACACGATGCCATCGCCGCGCTTCAGCGGCGCGTCCAAACGAACCGTCACCGCGTCGCGAAGAATACGTTCAACACGGCCGATGTAGACGCCGCGGCTTTTCGGGAACGTACCCTCCACGAGCATTTTATTGTTCGTGCCGTCAAGGAAGCCATGCGTAAAGCCGCGCGAGAAGCTTTGCTGCAGTTCGCGTACTTCTTCCTTAGAAGGCGCAGTGCGGTCACCGTCGAAGTAACGGTCAATCGCCTTGCGGTATTTGCTAACTACGTTCGCCACGTACTCCGGACTTTTCAGCCGGCCTTCGATTTTGAACGAAACGACTCCCGCTTCAATCAGCTCAGGCACAAGATCAATCGCTGCCAGATCCTTCGGCGACAGCAGATACGCCACATCGCCCATTGGCTTATGCTCGCCATCCACCATCAGATCATATGGCAAGCGGCAGGCTTGCGCACATTCGCCGCGGTTCGCTGAACGTCCGCCCCACATTTCTGACGTGAGACATTGACCCGAATACGATACACATAATGCTCCATGAACGAATACTTCCATTGGCAGCTTCGCTTGCTCGCCGATTTTTTTAATTTGCTTCAGGTTGTTCTCACGGCCCAATACGACCCGCTCCAGTCCAAACGGCTTCGTAAATTCGACCGCCTCCGGTGAAGTAATCGTCATCTGAGTCGAACCGTGAATCGGGAAGTCCGGCGACAGCTCGCGAATGAGCTTCACTAACCCCAAGTCCTGTACAATTACCGCATCAACACCTGCATTGATACACATCTCGATCAACAGCTTGGCATCCCGCAGCTCATCTTCAAAGACAAGAATGTTGAACGTCAAAAAACCTTGTACGCCATAGCTGTGAAGAAACGCCATAATTTCCGGCAGCTCCTCGCTGCGGAAGTTGTTGGCCCGAGCACGCGCATTAAACTTCTCTACGCCAAAAAAAACTGCATCCGCTCCGTTGGCAACCGCGGCGCGCATACAATCCCAGTCGCCGGCGGGAGCCAGCAGCTCGATATCTCCCCGTTGTATATTCATATTCATTCGAATTTCATTCCTCCAATAGTAAAACTACTAATGCTAGTGTAACAAACCGCCGCCGCATATGCCACCACCCAATACTGGCAGCATTTGAATCGGAGGCAGAAAAAAGCCGGCTCCATCAAGGAACCGGCTGGGAAAGACTTCAAATTGTTCTATAAAAATTTGATAGACTGAATGACAGCTTCTAAACGGTCAAGCGCTGCTGTCGTCGCATTCGCATCCGAAATAGAGTATACGAGGAGCAGTACATTGCCGTTATGCTCAACGAAATAAACGTAGTCGGTCGACGGGAGATTACTGGAGTCTAAATATTTAACAACCAGCTTCTCGGCAGGTTTGCCGCC
This sequence comes from Paenibacillus sp. NPDC058174, assembly GCF_042883865.1. Lineage (NCBI taxonomy): Bacteria > Bacillati > Bacillota > Bacilli > Caryophanales > Paenibacillaceae > Paenibacillus > Paenibacillus sp. NPDC058174. The sequence goes on along the minus strand of NZ_JBHVUY010000003.1, from coordinate 715,940 downwards.
AATTGTCGTGGAGGAAGAGCTGGCAATCGTATTCCGCTTGTCTCCTCTTAGATCCTTGATGATACTGCTCGAAACATTAAGCACCGTGTCATCTTCATAGACGTAGCCGGCAAAGCTGCCGAATTTATCGACATAGAAAAATTCATCGCTTTCGAAATTGGTCTCTACACCCGTCCAGAAAGCCGGAAGCTCAACGGAATATTTATACGCATTGCTTTTTTTCGTTATTTTTTTGGAACGGACAGCCGTATCGTATTCATCCTCGATCAGACCAAATTCCTTCTCGACGAATGCTGTATCCAACTTGACAGTTGCCATCGTTTTTTGGAACAGCTCTTCGCCTTTTGCCCCCAGCTTCACATCATAGTTGAAATCCAGTGCGTAGCGGTAGTTGCCTGCAACGAAGAGTACTTCATTTGATTTGTACCATGTTTTTTGGTCATACGTAAATTCAGAGGAAAGCACCAGCGCCTTGCCGCCTTGCAGCGTAATTTCCGAGGTCTGCACATTGCGCAGATAGCTAGGAAGAAAATCCTCCTTCAATACGTCTTGTCTGCGCTGCAGCCAGCTCTCTGCCGTATCCCCTGAGGTCAGCGATGTGATTTCCAATTGGAACAGGCTATCCTTGCTGAAAAATACTGGATTCGTCGAATCGGAATCGCGGTACCAGCCCGAAGGCAGCTTCACTTTCAAGCCATAATCCTTATCATGGAACTCAATAAGGCCGTTAACAACCTTCGTAATATCCTTCAATTGCTTATCAGACTTGTCAAAGGATGGGGAGAAGCTGTTCAGCAAAGTCTGGTAAGGATCCAATACCGATCTTTCCTTGCCGGAGATGCCGATCATAACCAAGTACAAATCTTCGCCCTTTGCAATACCGCGGTACTCGAACAGCAGCTCCCTCTCCTTCGTTCGGGTTACAAACTTCTCAACGCTGTAGCCGCCAACTGTAGTCGTCCGTTTATCAAGCACGACCTCATCAGATCCAAACCACTTCTGGATTTCCTGACGAACTTCTTCGCTTGCCAGTTCTCCAATGTTCTTAATCGTCGCAACGACGACACTGCTGCTGCTTTTCGCATCCGCCCAGAAGACGAGCGATCCGTCGTCGCTTTGATTCGCAAGCGCCAGACCTGGCGGGTAGTTCATCGACCAGCCTAGATAGCTGTCGCCGACTTTCGTCTTGCCGTAGTCGGTGTTGATGCTGCTGCCTCCGCCCGCGCTATTTGCACGGCTGCCCTTAATGACAGTTTCTTTCGTTGCCGAATCTTTACCGATGGTTGCGCCAAACGCTTCTACAATAACGCGTACCGGCACCATCGTCGTGTTTTTAACGATGACAGGTGCAACCGTTACTGTCTTGGAAACGTTGTTTACCTTCACGGTTTTGCTGCCAATCGTAACGACGACCTTCTTATCGTTGTATGTAAGCGTAATGATCTTGTTGTCTTGCAGTTGAAGCGTTGCGCCAAATGCTTTCGTAATGACACTGAGCGGAACCATCGTTGTTCCGTTCGCTTCGTAAGGGGCTTGCACCTTCAGGTTCTCACCATTGATGTTAACGGTAGAGCTGCCGATTTTAAATCGAACCTCCACCGCCGCTGATTCATTTGCTGCAAATACGGCTCCAGGCAGCAGGCCAACTACAACTAGCACAGCCAGCAGCATAAGGAACGAACGTTTCATTTTAACCGCCATATCTTTTTCATTTCTCCTCTTCTATGAACTATTTTTATTATGCTATTTCGCATCCGAAGCGGCTAGCGTAATCTGGCGCGTAACGAGATCGCCGTCGATCATTAGCATGATGCTTACCTGTTGTCCCGGCAAATAGGACTTCAGCAGCTCATTAAGCTCCACGATCGAAGAAATTTGCTTGCCGGCTACGGAGTAAAGCACATCCCCGACTTTAATTCCAAGCTTGCGCGCCGAATCGGACTTGACGGATGTGACGGTCAGCGGCTCCGACGTCGGCAGGCCTACGATTGCCTCCCAGCTTTCCTCCAGCTCGAAGCCAAGCGACGCCCGCTTCACATAACCGTACTTGAAAAAGTGATCGGTCACATATTTCACCGTATCAGCCGGAACGGAGAAGCCCAGGCTGTCGACACCCTCGTCTACGAACTTCAGCGTATTGATGCCGATAATCTCGCCCTTCATATTGACGAGCGGTCCTCCGCTGTTGCCCGGATTAATAGCCGCATCCGTCTGCAAGAGCCGGTAAGCCGAGGAAATCGAACGGTTCATGCCGCTGAGGACACCTGTTGTCGCCGAGTTTCTTAGTGTAAAAGAAACCGGAGTGCCAATCGCAATAACGGACTCCCCCACCCGCAGCTTCAAAGGCAGCGGCGCGAATTTGGCGACCGGCAGCTTTGTTGCATTGATTTTGACCAGCGCCAGATCGCTGGTCTCATCCATATTCGACCGTTTGCCGCTATATTTCTTGCCGTCCGCGGTTACGACCGTAATGGTCTTCAAATCCTTCACAACGTGGGCATTGGTCAAAATCCAGCCGTCGGATTTCAGAATAACACCTGTACCGTGCTGCAGAGCGTACCGCTTATCGCCTCCGCCGTCATAATTGCCAATAATAGCGACCACCGAAGGTGATACCTTCTCAACAACGGCCGGAATATCCGCAGGCGTATACGTGTACGTCTTGGTTGATTCATTGTAGCTCCCGGCTCCGCCAAGCTGGCTGGTCAGTGATGACGCCTTGACATAAACTTCACCGTTAACTTTTGTGGCGCTTAGCTGAAAAGCCCCTCCTGAGCTGGCCGACCCGGCTGCAAATGCAGTGCCTGCCAGCAGCAGTGCTCCGGCCGTCCCCAAGACAACCGCACGAAGCATATTTCTTCGCACTCTCTCACTCTCCCGATTGCAAAATTCATAGATTCCAAAATATAACAACTAATAATATATAGTATCACGCACTCCCATATATTACAATCTGAAACTTGAAGTTTTGCCGCGCCACGATGCGCTTTCTCCGATTTGTTTACTTCTTATGCGATATTGGCTTTTCTGCTTAAAAATTAGGTGTATCGGTTAGCAGGATGCTATACTGATTATGGCTAATATATTAATTGACCCACTATATTGAGGAGGTACGAATAAAGATGAAATTGGGAGTATTCGCAGTATTGTTTGCTCAAAAGCCTTTCGAGGAGGCGCTCGACTATATCGCAGCCAAAGGACTGGAAGCGGTTGAAATTGGTACGGGCGGCTACCCTGGCAACGCACACTGTGATCCGGACGTTTTGCTCGCGGATGCAGGAAAGTTGAAAGCGTTTAAACAAGCAGTAGATTCACGCGGTCTCATTATCAGCGCACTCAGCTGCCACGCGAACCCTTTGCACCCGCAAAAAGCGCTGGCTTCTGCAGATGACGCAGTTATCCGTAAAACAATCGAGCTTGCCAATCGTCTTGAAGTACCGGTTGTCAACACATTCTCGGGCTGCCCTGGCGACCACGAGGATGCGAAATATCCAAACTGGCCGGTAGCACCATGGCCTAATGATTATCAAGAAATTCTCGCTTGGCAATGGGAACAAAAAGTTATTCCATATTGGTCTGAAATCGGCGGTATCGCCGAAGGCAGCGGCGTGAAGATCGGCCTTGAGCTGCACGGCGGCTTCTCCGTCCACAGCCCGGGCACACTGCTCCGCCTCCGCGAAGCGGCAGGCAAAGCGATCGGCGCGAACCTTGACCCTAGCCACATGTGGTGGCAAGGCATCGATCCGGTACAAGCGGTTCAAATTCTTGGCCGCGAAGGTGCTATCCATCACTTCCATGCGAAGGATACGACTATCGACCCGATCAACGTTAACCGCCACGGCGTAACGGACATGCAGTCCTACGCGCTTATGCTTGACCGTGCTTGGCAGTTCCGTACTGTCGGCTTCGGACATGATCTCAAAACTTGGGCAGACATTATCAGCGCGCTCCGTCTTGTGGGCTACGACTATGTTGTCAGCATCGAGCACGAAGACGGCCTGATGTCGGTAGACGAAGGCTTCACAAAAGCCGTTGCAAACCTGCAGCAAGTATTGATCAAAGAGCCGCTGGGTGAAATGTGGTGGGTATAAGCTAGACGAAAAAGCCCGGAAAGCGATGCGATATCGCTCTCCGGGCTTTTTTTTGCACATCTATTCAAATTAGCGAACGACTTCTTCACCGTTCAGAATGAGACGGTAGCTGATATCCGCCTTCAGCGATTCGGATACGGCGCAATACTTTTCCTTGCCCATCTCAATCGCTTTCCAAATGCGGTAATCCGGCAGATCGCCATTTACTTTAAAGACAAGCTCGATATGGGTAAAGCTCTTCGGCATTTCTTCCTTGCGCGTACCGTTGGCTTCGATTTCAATGGACTGAATCGAGCCCAGGAACGCGTCCAGAATCATCGTGACGTCAATGCCGATACAGCCCGCCAAGCCCGCAAGCAGCAGCTCCATCGGCGTAGCACCTTTGCCGTCGCCGCCGTAGGCTGCTGTAGCGTCCATCCCTACCGGATAACCGGAAGGACCCGTCGATTCAAAGGCTCGTTTGCCCTGCCATATAGTCGTTACATTCATCTGTATCCCGCTTTCTCTCGTGAGGTTAGTGTTGTACAGCGATTAAGCGATCCGTATTATTGCTGATTGATTTTGTTGAGAAAACGCTGTGCCCGCTCCGTCTGCGGCTGACGGAAAAAGGAATCCGGTTCGCCTTCTTCCACAATAACGCCGCCGTCCATGAACAGGACACGGTTCGCGACGTTGCGGGCAAAGCTCATCTCATGGGTGACGACCAGCATCGTCATCCCTTCTTTGGCGAGCATCCGCATCACATCCAGCACCTCGCCTACCAGCTCAGGGTCGAGCGCAGAGGTAGGCTCGTCAAACAGCAGAATGTCCGGCTCCATTGCCAGCGCTCTGGCGATCGCAACACGCTGCTGCTGGCCGCCGGACAGCTTGGACGGATAAGCGTCCCGCTTGTCCGCCAGTCCGACGCGCTCCAGCATTTTCATGCCAAGCTGCTCAGCTTGCGTGCGCGGCATTTTTTTAACGATGAGCAAGGATTCAATGACGTTGCCCAACGCCGTCTTATGCGGATAAAGATTGAATTGCTGGAACACCATTCCGGTGTGCTTGCGGATTTGCAGCAGATTGGCCTTGAAAGCCCGATTTTTCATGCCGGCTTCCAGCCGTACACCGTTTATTTCAACAGCACCCTTTGTCAACGTCTCCAAGCCGTTCAGACAGCGAAGCAGCGTACTTTTGCCGGAGCCGCTTGGCCCAAGCAATACGACAATTTCACCCTGACGGACCTCGAGATCAATGCTTTTGAGCACCTCATTGTCATGATAAGCCTTTGACAGCTTTTTTGTTTGAATCATCGTCATCGTTTGTTGTCACCTCAGTATGCTTTGGACAAACGTTTTTCCACCGCCTCCAGAATAGCCGAGAACACCGTGCTCATAATCCAGTACATAATCGCAATGCCGATGTAGAAAGGCATGTTGACGTAGTATCTGGCAATGAGCAGCTGTGCGGAACGGAGAAGCTCCGGAACGGCTATGAAAGAAACCAATGACGTCTCCTTCAGCATGCCGATAAACGTATTGCCCATTGGCGGTATCGCCACACGCGCTGCTTGCGGAAGGACGATTCTGCGCATGGCCTGCCAGGAGGTCATCCCCGTAGCTAGCGCAGCTTCGGTTTGTCCCTTCGGAATGGAGAGAATCGCACCCCGCATTGCTTCCGACAAATAAGCTCCGATGTTAATGCTCAAGGCAATGCAAGCTGCCGTCAGTGGGCCTAGCGTAATGCCATAATCGACAAGTCCGTAATAGACAATTACGATTTGCACAAGCGCCGGTGTACCGCGGATGACGGAGACGTATACGCGCGCCGCCCAGCGCACGGGACGATTGCCCTTCAACCGGGCCAAGGCTACCGTGACCCCGATAAATAGACCGAAGACCATCGAAATGACGGCGATATACAGCGTATAGTAGGCCCCTTTGAACAATAACTCCCAATTCTCAAAGACAAGCTCCATAACAGGCCGAATCCCTTCTCGCTTAACGCTTAAGCTCTATTATTGCGCGGCTGGCTTTTCGCCGAACCATTTTTCAAAAATCGTATCGTAGGTGCCGTCAGCCTTCAAATCCTTCAACGCTTTATCCAGCGCATCGCGGAATTCCGGGTTGTCCTTGCGTACCGCAATACCGGCGCTGTCCGCTTTGATCGCTTCGCCTACTGCTTTGATTTTAAAGCCGTTTTTATCAACGATTGGCTTCAACGCATGAATGTTGTTGATTGTTGCGTCAATACGGCCAGCATTCAAGTCTTGGAGTGATGTAATGACGTCATCATAAGTTTTGATCGTGAATTTGCCGACTTGCGGGATCGCAACGTCACGCAGATATGTCTCATCATTGGTGCCAAGGCCTACGCCGATGTTTTTACCTTTAAAATCTTCCAGCTTCGTAATCGTCGTATTTTTCTCCGGCACAATAATTTTCACTTCGTTCGTGATATATGGCTCTGTGAAATCAATTACTTTTTTGCGTTCGTCTGTGATCGTAACCTGGCTAATGATCGCATCGAACTTTTTCGCTTGCAGACTGCTGATCAGTCCGGAGAAATCTTGAGCGGTAAATTCCACTTTTACGCCAAGGCGTTTCGCTATTTCTTTTGCAATATCTGCATCAAAGCCATCAATCTCGTTCTTTTCATTCGTGAAGTTATACGGCGCGTAAGTGCCCATCAGACCAACCTTGAGTACACCCGACTCCTTCACTTGATCCAGCAAATTCGATGTCTGTGCGGAAGGTGTAGGACTAGGCGCATTGTTGTTGGAGCCTTTATTCGTGTTATTCGAGCCGCATGCACCAAGCACCAGTGCCAAAACCAGAATCGCTGCTGCGATGGGGAAAAATCGTTTTTTGTTAGATGTCATGTTGTTTCTCTCCTTATCAGTGTCTCTCTAATAATGTGTCCGTGTTTCATTGCATCTATTTTCTTAAATGCCCAGCAGTCCGAAAAATTCAAATCGGGCCGTTTCCGCTGCTAACTTCTCAAGCGGATAAGAGGAGAGCGGATTGGTGTCTGTTCCTTGCTTTTGAAAAAGCCATCTGGAGATGATGCCTTCAATCAAGCTCATGAGCAAGGCTGCTCTCAGCTTGGCATCGATCGTCTCCGGCAGCATGCCGAGCTCAATGGCCCGTTCGATGTTACGGAGAAACGCCTGCTCCATCGCTGCGCTAGTGCCGGCAATTTCTTGGCGCACCGTTTCGCTGAATGCAGTGCCGTCGAGCAGCATTCCCATCAAATAACGGTTATCCCTCGCGAACTGGAATAGCCGGGTAAGCAGCGCCTCTGACGCGAGCACCATATCCTGCACGGTACCCGTACCTTTGCGGTAGCCCTGACCAATGACTTCAAGCAATTGCTCCCGCCCTTGCTGGACAATCTCGACAGCTATCGCTTCCTTGCTGCTGAAGTACCAATAGAAGGTTCCTTGCGCAACGCCAAGATCAGCGACGATATCGGATATTTTAGTGGAATGGTAGCCGCTTGTTGCAAAACGCACTAAGGCAGCGTCCATCATTTGCTTTTTCCGTTCCGTACTTTGGCTTTTGGGTGGAATTACGATCGCCTCCCTTATTCTCAACAAACCGATTAACTTGATTGACTCGTCAGTCAGTTTTATTTAAATCCTATCGGATAACTTTCACATTGTCAAGCCGATTACTAGGTTTTAAATCGGAAATAAAAAAACGGCCCCGGCGTTAACCCTGACGCCGGGGCCGCTTGCTTGTTATGAATGTCGGCTTGCTTATGAACGATTGCCGCGTACCGACTTTCTTCTGAAGAACAGGATGGCTCCTAATGCGATAAGCGCAATGCCGAATAATTGCAGGCCCAAGTAGCTGGATTCGCCTGTTTTCGGAAGCTGATTCACATTTGGCGATCCGTTCAATCCGCCGAGCGGATTGACGACATCGATCTCGATCCAAATCTCTTCTTCGTTGCCATCTTCATCTGTAACAATGATGGAGAATCTATCTTTTCCTACAAATCCCTTTTCTGGAGTGTACACCCATTTACCGTCCAGACCAATTGTGACTTTGCCATGCTCAGGCGGAATACCTTGTGTAGGTACGCTTCCATCTGGAATTTCGATTTCGCCCTCAATTGGCGTATCCTTCGGTGTTGTTTCTCTCTCTGCCGGAGGCGTAGTCGATGGTCCATTGCTTGGCTTCGGTGTAGCACTTGGCTGTGTACCTGGCGTAGCGCTTGGCGCTGTACTTGGTGTCACGCCCGGTGTCGTGCTTGGACCCGGTGTTGCGCTAGGTGTTGCACTTGGCTCTACGCTTGGTGAAGGGCTAGGCGACACACTCGGGCTTGGACTTGGGCTCGGACTAGGATTAGGCGGAAGAATAATTCTGCTGTTCGTAACCGTAATTCCTGCTGAAGCATGTGAATTGATGGTCACGGTCTTGTTGTTCTCCGCTTCAATAATCCGATAGCCGGCCGGCGCTGTAACTTCTTTCAACGTATACGTGCCATAGAGCAGACCCGAGAAGGTTGCTTTACCGGATGCGTCGGTTGTCTGCTGCCCAACTTTTACATTGGAGCTGTTGTACAGCTCGAATACGGCGCCTTCCAGTTTTTTAGTGGAATCATTGACATCCACTTTCGTAATTTCCAGACTGCCTTTTGGCTTTGTATTCGTAATCGTGATGTCTTTAGCCGTTTTTGATTCTATCGTCACCGTGCTTGTTTGCTGCGAAGCAATAATCTCATACCCTGCTGGTGCCGAGACTTCTTTCAGCGTATACGTGCCGAACAACAAGCTGCTGAATACCGCTTTGCCCGTTGCATCTGTAGTCTGCTGATCGACCTTTACATTCGCGCTGTTGTACAGCTCGAATACGGCGCCGGCAAGCTTGACGCTATTATCGTCGACATCGACTTTTGTCACGACGAGACTGCCTCTAGACTTGCTATTTTTCACTGTTACCGTTTTGGCGGCAAGCGTGTTGATCGTAATGCTTTGGTTGTTTTCCGATGCGATGATATCATATCCGGCTGGCGCTGTCGTTTCTTTCAGCGTATAGGTGCCATATACGAGATCCGAGAACGTTGCTTTGCCGTTTGCATCGGTCGTCTGCTGATCAACTTTCACATTCGCGCTGTTGTACAGCTCGAATACAGCGCCCGCAAGCTTTGTATTGTTGTTGTCAGCGTCCACTTTCGTTATTTCCAGGCTGCCTTTAGACTTGCTGTTTGTGATGGTAACGTCTTTAGCAGCTGCTGCGTTAATCGTTACCGTGCTTGTTTGCTGCGAAGCATCGATTTCATACCCTGCAGGTGCAGAAGCTTCTTTCAGTGTATACGTACCGAACTCCAGACCTGTAAAGGTTGCTTTGCCTGTTCCGTTTGTCGTTTGCTGATCGACTTTCACGTTCGAACTGTTGTAGAGCTCGAATACAGCACCTTGAAGCTTAACATTGCTGTCATCAGCATCTACTTTGGTAACAACAAGACTGCCTTTTGTTTTGCTGTTTTTGACCGTTACCGCTTTGACTGTCAATGAATTAATCGTAATGCTCTTATTGTTCTCTGAAGCTACGATATCATAACCAGTTGGTGCAGTGACCTCTTTCAACGTATACGTACCGTAAGGAAGGTTAGTAAACACTGCTTTGCCCGATACCGTCGTTTGCGTATCTACAAGAGTGTTGGAGCTGTTATAAAGCTCAAACACAGCGCCGTCAAGCTTCACATTCGTATTGTCTGTATCGACTTTGGTAACTTCCAGACTGCTTTTCAGTTTGGTGTTCGTTACGATCAGTTCTTGCTCCGCAGCGGAGTTGATCGTTACAGCCTTGCTTGCCGTATCGATAGCATAACCGCTTGGCGCACCGGTTTCGTTTAATGTGTATTTGCCATAAAGCAAATTAGTGAACACATACTCGCCTGCTCCAGTTGTTTCGCCCGTTACTTTCTGGCCATTGGAGTTTCGGATGAGTTCAAATTTTGCACCATTCAATTTCGTTGCATTGTTCTCGCTATCCACTTTCACGATCTTAAGCGAGCCGCGATACGTATTGCCTGTACCTTCTCCTCCCGATAAGGAGACTGTTACTTCAGAAGGATTGCTGATTGATTTCTCGATACCGCCCGAACCGGTGAACTTAACGTTATTCGTCACCTTTTCACCGTTGGTGGCATCAATCATCGATTCATACTCCAGCCAGTACGGCTTAGTAATCTGGTGCTTAAAGCTAAGCTCAAATGTCTCATCGCTGTTGACGGAGCCATCCGTGATTGGTGTGAAGGTAAGTGTATATCCATGCTGCGGATCATCAGGGTCTGTAATTAAAGCCCCTCTGGATACATTACCTTGCGCATCAACAACCGTCTGATAGAGCTTGAACGACTCTTTAATCAGCGTTTGTTTTTTGCCAGGCACGTCAATGATTTTGGCATCGTCAACAGTCGATTGACCGCGGTTAATGTCAATTTTCCACTTGATCGTTGCGCCGCTTTGCTGCCCTGACTTCGCAACGTATTCACCAGCCTGCTTGATCGTTACAGTGCTGTTCAGTTCTTTATTCGCATAACCGTCGCCCTTCAGAATCGCCTTGTTCGGCACGTTCTGATCAATCAGCACGCCGCTCATGCTTGTATTGAACGTAATGTAATAAGGCCGATTAATCGGGTTATTGAATGTAACGGTTAGCTCTTGATTGCCGTTAGCTAAAGTTGCTACATTTGAAGTGTAGTCTGTAAACTCGGTGCTGCTTTTGGTTACGCTGCCGTTGGCATTAACGGTTAGCTCGAACACTTTCAAAGTATTCAAATCGATCGCTTGCTTATGCTGCAGTTCATCTACAACGCTGACATTCGACATCGCTTTACTGTTGTAGTTGACACCGATTCCCCAAGTCAACGTCTTGGAGACTGCATTATAAGTTCCTTCTTTATAACCGTTCCATTGCGTTTGATTATTAGGAGTGTAGGTTTCTGTTACCGACTGATTTTGCCCATTCGTTCCATTGCTGTTCTCGCTCCAATAGTAAGTACCTTTGTTGCCAAAGCTGAAATTGGAGTTGGAAAAATAGCTTGTATTGATAAAATCATACTGCGTCGTGTACGTAATCGTGTATGTGCTGTTGCCATTTGGAAGCTCGATCTCAAATCCTTTTTCCGTTGCATCGTTCAAAGCGTCCAGATAATTGATTGAGTAGACAGGGCTTGTAACGATAACACCGTTCTGCTTCACAGTCAGACTTCCTGGAACGAGCTTCAGTCCTGCAGGAAACTCATCTTTGAATGAAGCATCGTACAGATTGTACTTGTCCTTGTTCAAATTAATGGTCCAATCCACTGTACGAGCTGCATAATTGATATTTCCGTGCGTTTTGCTCAAGAAATGCTGTTTAATGTCAACACCAACGCTATTCGATTCTTTGCCGATTGAGTAAGCTTTATTGTTGATTGTGGCATTGTTGTAAATGTTGCCTGTCGGTTTCGTCTTATATTCAATAATATAAGCGGAACTTGTCGCAGCTTTAAATACAATATTAAAACCATTTTTATTGGCATTGTAACTCGGATGGCCGGATACATTGGTATCCACTGTGTAATCAGCAGGGTTGTTCAGTTCTGTCCCTTTCGTGCCTGCTACAGGGTTAGCCACTGGATAGACATGAATTGAAGTCAAGTCAATGGAATGCTTATTGTCGAACAAGTCAGTCAGTACTGTATTTGCAGCAAGCGGATCTTCGCCAAAATTGTATTTGACCGTCCAGTTGATCTCTTGTGTGCTTTCATTGTAGCTTCCGGACTTCTCCAAAAATTTGCCGCGCTGGTTTTGTACCGTAGCTGGAGCTTGAACGTTAAAAGTAGTTCCGCCAACGTTGCCGGTAAACTTGGCTGTGTTCGTAAAGTTGGCTTTCGTAATGTCCGTAATACTCGTCTCAAACACGAGGCGGTACGGACGGTTAATATCTCCCAGCTCGACTTTCAGCTCGGTAGAAGCTCCTGCCGGCTCTGTCACCGCATTAGGCGTAACCAAAGTCGGATTCGACAATGTGCCATTTGTATTAATGTCCATTTGATATACTTTAATGGAACTTGGCACGTAGGCAAGTCCCGCCGGTATGTTGTCGGTGACTACCCCGGATTTAATATTTTTCAGGTCTGTATTAATATCTACAGTCCATGTAATCTTGGTAGCATTGAACGGCTTATCCGCTTGTCCGTTCTTGTTGATAGGCGTTCCGTTGCTAGGTGCGATCGGAATTGTAATCTCATCGCCAATCGCAAACTTCACTTTCACTTCCGTCTTCTGCTGCACGCTCGTGCTTGTAAATTTACTCCAGAAGCTTAATGTACCGTTCGATGGCGTGCCTGCATTAATCTCATCGTTGAACGTCATCGTGACGGTTTTCGTATTTTTATCCATCTTGAATGTGCCTACCGATGGATCACCGGCCAGATTCGTTAAAGGAATGTCATTGTACATTTCCATCTCAGCTGGCAGCTGAAATACAAAGGTATCGCCGGCTGAGTATGTGTGATTTTCCGGCAGCGCCCAATCGTAGCTTAATTTAAGCTCTTTTTCAAGCTCTACCCGATACTCTGTATTTACGTAATTATCACCCTGATAGACAGATGCGATAACCGTCTGCGCCTGGTCTTTAGGCGTGAGCGTCATTTTCGTCAAGATCGAATCGGTAATCGTTCCCGCGGCTTCGGCCTTGTTGAAATAACCGGTGAAATTCATGTACTGAAAGATAAGCAGAAAAGCCAGTATCATTGCCACTGATTTTTTTCTCATTGCTTTGAACCTCCAACTTGATGAATTAAATAATGAAACAACAAATACTTCACATTCCCTCCTTTTCCGTTGATGACAATCGGCCTGCATTCAGTTATATTCATGCTATGTAGGTAAGGCGGCTTGTCGTTTTTTAGCAGAAAAATAGATATGCACTGTACATTATGTCTTATAGCACTATACATAATCTGAACAATGTCGAATGACCTAATGAACGCACAAACAAAGCCTGCTCAGGGGAGCAGGCTTTACTTTGAATAAAGTATTTGATTAGCTAGTTTACGCCATCCACACTTTAAAGATCATAATGTAATCTATGTACAGGAAAAGCGCTAACGAGACAGCTGTGAATCCGATTGCAAATACGTTTTTCTTCGGTTTCGTCAACACGAGTCGTACGAATCCGATCCCAATCAGAATGGTAAATGCAAGCATAAACCAGTCAAAATGGTTGATGTTGCTGGTTGCTTTTGCTGCTTCTTCTGCCAAAAACATCGGGTACCCTCCTTTTATTCACACGTAGCCTATATTAATTCTATGTTATCTTCTGATGCGCTCTGATGCAAGTCCGAACTTGGTTTCGTAACAACTTTGTCACCATTTTTTTTCATTTCCTTATTAATGAAGCTTTTTTATGCGGAGTTCTGTAAACTGCCGCAGGGAACCATTGCTCTAACAATAAAATGTCCATCTCTTCCATTGTTTATTACCTCCTGTTCCATAACGCCAACGCCTGAAGCAAAAAAACCGTTCGAATGAGCGTGCTCATTCGAACGGCCTCCAGTTCCGTCTATTATTCAACAGCGCCTGCTACAACACTTTCTGATTGGCGCAGCTTGTTCGCTGTACGTTCGCGGTCGCGCTCGAGAATCGGTTTTAAATATTTGCCGGTATAGGAGCCGGACACTTTAATTACCTCTTCTGGCGAGCCCGATGCGACGATCATACCGCCGCCATTGCCGCCTTCTGGACCCAGGTCGATCAAATAATCGGCTGTTTTGATCACATCAAGGTTATGCTCAATGACTAATACCGATTCTCCTGAATCAACGAGGCGATGCAGAACGTTCAACAGCCGATCGATATCATCGACATGCAGTCCCGTCGTTGGCTCATCCAGAATATACAGCGTTTTGCCTGTGCTTCGGCGATAAAGCTCAGAAGCCAGCTTCACCCGCTGCGCTTCGCCGCCTGACAATGTCGTTGCCGGCTGGCCAAGCTTCATATAACCCAAACCAACGTCGAGCAACGTTTGAAGCTTCCGGTGAATACGCGGAATGTTCTCAAAAAAGCTACAGCCGTCCTCGATAGTCATCTCCAGCACTTCGGCAATGTTTTTGCCTTTGTACTTAACCTCGAGTGTCTCCCGGTTATAGCGCTTGCCCTTGCAAATCTCGCATGGGACATAAATATCCGGCAGGAAATGCATCTCAATCTTAATAATTCCGTCGCCTCGGCATGCCTCACAGCGGCCGCCTTTCACGTTAAAGCTGAAACGGCCCTTCTTATAGCCGCGAACCTTCGCTTCGTTCGTTGTCGAATACAGGTCGCGAACATCATCGAATACACCGGTGTAGGTAGCAGGGTTAGAACGCGGTGTCCGTCCAATTGGCGATTGGTCGATATCGATTACCTTCTCCAAGTTCTCAAGACCGCGAAGCTCCTTGTATTGGCCGGGACGCGTCTTGGCTTTATTCAAATCGTGGGCCAGCGTCTTGTATAGAATCTCGTTAACGAGCGTAGATTTACCGGAACCAGAAACACCGGTTACCGCTGTGAAAATACCCAGAGGAATTTTCACATTCACACCGCGCAGATTGTTTTCCTTCGCACCGCGAATTTCGAGCCACTTCTCGCCCGTCGCTCTACGTTGCAGCGGTACTTCAATGAATTTTCTTCCGCTTAAATATTGGCCGGTTAACGAGTTCTCATCCGCCATCACTTCTTCCGGCGTTCCTTCAGCGATAATCTGCCCGCCGTGAATGCCGGCGCCAGGGCCGATATCGATAATATAATCGGCTGCAAGCATCGTGTCCTCATCATGCTCCACGACAATAAGCGTGTTGCCGAGATTGCGCATATGCTCCAGCGTCTCGATCAGCTTGTCATTATCCCGCTGATGCAGTCCGATGCTTGGCTCGTCCAAAATGTATAGAACGCCCATCAGACTGGAGCCGATCTGCGTAGCCAGACGAATACGCTGTGCTTCACCGCCAGATAACGTACCGGCAGCCCGGCTCATCGACAAGTATTCCAAGCCTACGTTTACCAGAAAGCCAAGCCGGCTGTTGATTTCTTTCAGAATCAAATGGGCAATCTGACGCTCTTTGTCGTTCAGGTTCAGCGTTGTGAAAAACCGCTGCGCTTCGCCAATTGATAACGATGTTACATAGGAAATACTTTGGGCCCCGATTGTGACCGCCAGACTTTCCTTCTTGAGCCGATGGCCTTTGCAGCTGCTGCAAGGCTTCGCACTCATATAAGCCTCAATATATTCGCGCATCATATCAGATGCGGTATCCCGATAACGACGCTCCAGGTTGTGAACGATTCCTTCAAATGGAACATACGCTTCTTTGCGGTGGCCGAAGTCATTCTCATAGACGAACTTGACCCGCTCTCCGCCTGTACCGTAGAGCAGCTTCTTCATCTGCTCGGCTGACAGCTCCGAAACCGGCACATCCTTAGGAATATCGTAGTGCTCGCACACTGCGCTTAAAAACTGCGGATAATAATTGGATGTACTGCCCGCCCATGCCTCGAATGCCGCTTCATTAATCGATTTGCTCATATCCGGCACAAGAAGATCCGGATCGACGATCATCTTCACGCCCAAGCCGTCACATTCCGGACATGCCCCATAAGGACTGTTGAACGAGAACATCCGCGGCGCCAGCTCTTCGATGCTGAATCCGCATTCCGGGCAAGCCAAGTTGGAGCTGAATAACAGCTCTTCCTGATCGATAATATCGACCAGAGCCCGTCCTTCAGATAGCTTCAAAGCCGTCTCCAAGGAGTCGGCCAATCGGCTGTGAATATCGGATTTCACAACGATCCGGTCAACAACAACCTCAATCGTATGCTTTTTATTTTTTTCCAGCTCGATTTTCTCGCTCAATTCGCGAAGCTCACCGTTCACACGCACACGCACATAACCTTGCTTCTGAATGTCTGCAAGCAGCTTCGTATGCTCGCCCTTGCGGCCGGAGATCAACGGGGCCAAAATTTGCAGCTTCGTTCTTTCCGGATATTCCATAATCCGGTCTACCATTTGCTCAACGGTTTGCGAAGTTATCTCAATACCGTGGTCCGGACAATGAGGCTTGCCGACACGGGCATACAGCAGCCGCAAGTAATCGTAGATTTCCGTAACGGTACCAACCGTCGAACGGGGATTGCGGCTTGTCGTTTTCTGATCGATCGAAATTGCCGGCGAGAGACCATCGATGGAATCGACATCCGGCTTCTCCATTTGACCAAGAAATTGCCGGGCGTAAGCCGACAAGGATTCTACATAACGACGCTGTCCCTCAGCGTATATTGTATCGAAGGCAAGCGAGGACTTGCCGGAGCCGCTAAGCCCCGTAAGCACAACAAATTTGTCGCGCGGAATCGTAACGTCAATATTTTTCAAATTGTGGGCGCGGGCGCCCTTAATGACGATTTTATCACTAGCCAATCGAAAGCCCTCCTATCCCATTCATCTCTCTAGCCCATTTCGGCACGAAGCTCAAGCAGCGCATCGCGAAGCTCGGCTGCTTTTTCGAATTGCAGGCTCTTCGCCGCTTCCTTCATCTCGGCTTCCAGCCTTTGAATCAGCGACTGGCGGTCTTTCTTCGACATATTGCCTTTCCCCACGCCGGTCAAATAATCTGCTTTCTCTTCTGCGACCTTTGTCGCTTCAATAACGTCATGCACTTTTTTGCGGATCGTCTGCGGTGTAATGCCATGCTTCTCGTTATGTGCAATCTGAATTCCGCGGCGGCGCTCTGTCTCCTTGATCGCTTTGTCCATGGAGTCGGTAATTTTATCACCGTACATAATGACACGTCCGTCGCTGTTCCGTGCTGCACGTCCGATCGTCTGAATAAGCGAGCGTTCCGAGCGCAGGAAGCCTTCCTTATCAGCGTCTAGAATCGAGACGAGCGACACTTCCGGCAAGTCCAAGCCTTCCCGCAGCAAGTTGATGCCTACGAGCACATGGAATGTGCCAAGCCGCAAATCACGCAGAATTGCAATCCGCTCCAGCGTCTTGATGTCGGAGTGCAAGTAACGGACCTTAATGCCGATTTCCTTCAGGTAGTCGGTTAAATCCTCCGCCATCTTCTTCGTCAGTGTCGTGACCAGAACACGCTCATCCTTAGCAATCCGGTCGCGGATCTCCACGAGCAAATCATCGATTTGCCCTTTCGTCGGACGCACCTCGATAATTGGGTCCAGCAAGCCGGTTGGCCGGATAATCTGCTCGACCATCGTCGGGCAATATTCCAATTCATACGGACCAGGCGTAGCCGACACGTAGATCGCCTGCGTCACCTTGCCTTCAAACTCCTCGAACTTAAGCGGCCGGTTGTCCATAGCGGACGGCAGACGGAAGCCGTGATTGACGAGCATTTCCTTCCTCGCCCGGTCACCGTTGTACATCGCCCGGATTTGCGGCAGCGAGACATGCGATTCGTCGATCACGATCAGCATATCCTCCGGAAAATAGTCCATCAGCGTATAAGGCGTTGCGCCGCGCTCCCGGAACGTCAGCGGACCCGAATAGTTCTCGATGCCTGAGCAGAAGCCCATCTCCGCCATCATCTCCAGATCATAGCGGGTACGCTGCTCCAGCCGCTGCGCTTCCAGCAGCTTGCCCTCTTCCCGCAATACCGCAAGCCGCTCCTCCAGCTCACGCTCGATATTGACGAGCGCAATCTTCATCGTCTCTTCCTTTGTAACGAAGTGAGACGCCGGGAAAATAGCGACATGCTCGCGTTCCCCGGCAATTTCTCCGGTGAGCACATCAATTTCAGTAATGCGCTCGATCTCGTCGCCAAACAGCTCAACCCGAATTGCACGCTCATTGTTCGCTATCGGGAAAATCTCAATAATATCGCCGCGCACTCGGAATGTTCCGCGGGTAAAGCTGATATCGTTGCGCGCGTATTGAATATCAACCAGCTTATGCAAAATCGCATCGCGTGATTTCTCCATGCCTACGCGGAGTGACAACACGAGGCTTCCATATTCATTAGGGGAACCGAGACCGTAAATACAGGAAACGCTGGCAACGATAATGACATCGCGCCGGTCAAACAAGGAGCTGGTCGAAGCATGCCGCAGCTTGTCGATTTCATCATTAATGCTGGAATCCTTCTCGATATACGTATCCGTAGAAGGAATGTAAGCTTCCGGCTGATAATAGTCATAGTAACTGACGAAATATTCAACGGCATTGTCCGGGAAAAACTCCTTGAATTCGCTGCAAAGCTGCGCCGCCAACGTCTTGTTGTGCGCGATAACGAGCGTCGGCCGATTCAGCTGCTCAATGGCATTGGCAATCGTATACGTCTTCCCCGTTCCGGTCGCTCCGAGCAGCGTCTGATGCTTGACGCCTGCGTTCACGCCCTCCACAAGATCGCGGATTGCCCGAGGCTGATCGCCCTGCGGCTTATATTCCGACTTCAACACAAACTTGTCTTTCACTTGCTTCCTCCACCCCGTTCCCGGCTCATTGAAAAACCATTTCTTGCATATATGCTTATAACCGCTATAAATATCCGGATAAACACAGATGGCTCCACTGCTAGGCGGAAGCGCTCCGCGCCTATCTATCATTATAGTCAAATTTTCTCAAAACAAGCAGAAAAGAATCGCCATGCACGTCCCGATTCCAATGCTCATGCTCACTCGTCGCTTCTATTGCTGCGCACGTCGAGAATCAATATAAGAATGTATGTTCTCCTCACTATTATAGCCTCATTGCTGGCGTGTTGCAATGGGAAAACAAGAGAAGACTCCTCCTAAACTTTGCAGTTTAGGAAGGAGCCTTCCAGTTGCGCCATTAGCGGCTGTTTATTGCGATTGCACCGATGTTTCCTCGCTAGAAGCCTTCTCCCGCGATGCACGGCGATTGGATGTTCGCGAGCTGCGAAGCAGCTCCAGCAAGGAGCTTGGACCTGCGGCGGCATAGTAATTCGCATGTTCATCGGGCGCCAGTATAACGCCAAGCTGATGATGGTCTCCTGCATAGCGCGCCCGCTGCACGAATTTCACTTCGCCTGCAAGATTCAGAACCTCCAGCTTGCTAAGCGCTGAATTGCTTTGCAGCGCCGCATGCAAATCTTCTTTATTATAGACGCGAACGCCATTTACCTTCGCTAAGATCTCGCCCGGCAGAAGCCCCATTGCCTCAGCCGGCGTCTCCGGCACAATACCCAGAATACGCAGGCCGCGCCGGTCATTCACGAACAGGGGACTTCTAGCTGCTTCAACCGACCGGCTGCGCCATATGATCGCCTCATGCAGCAGCAGGGAGACGAGTGCGGCAAGCGGCAGCAGCACCGGCTGCCACCAAGCGAGCAAAGCGGCTCCGATTAAGCCGGCGCTGAACACCGTCAAGCCTTTGGCCGCATGCTTTGCCTTCTCCTTAGGGAGCATGGAACGGGTCAGTTCGCTGAAGCCGATGACCATCGGCAGCGCGATGACCGTCCAGCCCTGCGACCAATCAGCGCCGAGCAGCGGTGTCCAAGGCAGGGCGGTCTGCTCGTCTCCTGCTGCCGGAACGAGCAGCAGCAGCGGCACCGGCCAGAAGCCTTGCAGCATATAGCCTCCGACCAGCTTGCCGCGCTTGCCCTCCAGGAACAGCGGTGTCGCGAGCTTGTCCCCTTGCCGGGCTACAAGCAGCGCCTCCGCCAAATGCAGAAGAGCAACGAGCATAAGCAGACCAGGCATATCGATCTGCTCCAGCGATGCCGCCATGCGGGCAATCGTACCGCCTTGATCAGCCAGCGGAATAAACCCGATAATCCATTGCAGCAAAGCCAGGATTCCCGCCCCATAAGCAAAACATAAATAACGAATGCGGAACAGCATAAGCACGGCTGCTGCGCCCCATAGCCACAACACAGCCTCTTGAGTTATAGCCGCTCCGATAAACGCTCCAATAACGGAGAAGCATAAACCGGCCAGCAGACCGGCCAGCATGGCTCGTCCGAGCAGCCTTGGCCAATAATGAAGACGTACGGCAAACATTTGCCGCTCCAATCGGATTTGCCTCGTATACTGCAGGGCAATAAATAAAACCGCTATATAATAAAAAGGCTGTGCAAGCAAATGCACCGCTGCCGATTCCAGTTGCTTTAATAAGGTTAAAGCTGTATCCACCGTTGCGACCGTCTCCTCTCCTGTAACCTGTGAATGTACCCTGATAATCTTTTGCGCCAAAAATAAAAGGCTGACTCCGACTAACCAGAGCCAACCTATTATTCATTCGACGCGGGCCGGTTATTTCCTGCCGGCCGCCTGGATTGCTTCTTTCATTTGGAGATCATGCCCTTCGTCCTGCAGCCACTTGATAACTGCCCGCTCCAATGCTTCAGCTGTTTTCGCATCCACCTCGCCGGTCGAGGAAAGACCGGCGTCGCTTTGGAAGCTTTTCACCGCTTGAACCGTTTCATCGCTAAAGTAACCATCCTTGCGAGCCGGATCATATCCCAGGCCGCTCAGCATAACCTGTACACTGCGGACCTGCTCCCCAAGCGTATCTTTGCGCAGCGGTTCGGCCAATGTCAGTCTAGCCGCATTGTATAATGCCGGAGGCTGCACTTCGATGTCCGGCTTGATTCCCTTTTCGTGAATCCAGTTGCCGTCCGGCGTCAGCCACTTTGCAATCGTCATCTTCACCAGACTGCCGTCGCCAAGCGACTTATTGTAGCTCACTTGAACGGTCCCTTTGCCGAACGTCGTCTCTCCAACGAGCACAGCGTTTGCGCGTTCTTTCAGCGCGCCAGCCAAAATCTCGGATGCACTTGCGCTCCCTTTGTTCATCAGAACGACGAGCGGATAGTTTTTCGCTATGCCATCCTTAGATTTGGACGCATCCCGCTTCCCATCGCGATCCTCAACCTGAACGATCGTCTCGCCTTTCGGCACAAAAGATTGCGCAATGTCCACAACGACAGGCAAAACGCCGCCCGGGTCGTTGCGCACATCAATAACGAGGCCCTTCAGCCCGTTATTTTCTTCGAGACGGGCAAGCTCCTCCTTGAAGCGTTCCGCCGTATTCCATGAGAACTGGCGAATCTCAATAATGCCGATTCCATCGTCACGCTTCTTGGCGTATACCGTCTCGACGTCAATATCGTCGCGAACCAGAATAAGCTCGATCGGCTCGGAAAATCCGCTTCTTATAATATTCAGCTTCGCTTTCGATCCCTTTGGCCCGCGAATTTTCCCTACAGCCTCATTCAGGCTTAAGCCGTCAAGCTTTTCCCCGTTAACTGACACCACAACATCTTTAGCCATCAGACCGGCGCGCTCTGCAGGGGAGCCTTTGATCGGGGATACGATCATAATCCGCCCCTTGTCCATCGTCACTTCCGCACCGATGCCGGTGAACGAGCCTTCAATCGTTTCCGAAAAATGCTGCGCAACATCCTTTTCCATATAGACGGAATAAGGATCGTTCAATGCGGTCATCATGCCCCTTACCGCGCCGTCCACAAGTTTATTGCGATCCGTTTCGTGAACATATTTCGTCTCGATCAGATCGAGAACCGTATTCATTTTGGACAATTCCTCTTTGGAGAAGCCCTTTCCTTCAGCCGCGGCTGCAGAAACAGCGGGCCGTTTCCCCGTATCCCGCAGCATTCGCTGGTCCGCCCAGGTCAATGTAATTGCCATTGTGGCAATCATCGTCAACAGGACGAATGCAACTACGGTACGTCCTCTAAATTGCACCTCGACACCACCTTTGCCATGATGGCTGCAGTACGCACAATCGCGCATGCAGGCCATGCGTCAAATTTCGCTAACCACACTAGTATATGACAAGCCGTCCATCTTTATTGATAAAATCAGCTTTTCACTTTTCAACAGCTGAAAAATAAGGCAGCCGTTAGGCTGCCTCTGCTTCATTACTGCTCCGATTATTTCAAATATCCGCTCGGATTAACCGGATTCTGATCCTTGCGCACCTCAAAGTGAAGATGCGGCCCAGTCGAGATGCCGGTATTGCCGCTTTCCGCAATTTTTTGGCCGCGTTTGACCGTATCGCCCTTGCTTACCAGCAAGCCGTTGTTCTTAATATGGCCGTAAAGCGTCCACAGACCGTTGCCATGATCGATAATGATGCAGTTGCCATAGCCGCTCCACACTTGCGAGACGATAACAACGCCGCCCTCAGCCGCATAGATCGGAGTCCCTTGCGGTACGGCAAAATCCATTCCGGCATGCAGCTTTTTCTTGCCCGTTACCGGATGAATCCGATAGCCGAAGTTGGAGCTTACCCGGTAGTTATCGCGAATCGGCATCGCCAGCTTGCCGCCGCTGTAAGGCGTTTTAATCTTTTTCTTTTCTTTCTCCAAATCGGAAACCTTCTTCGCCAGCGCAATCAGCAGCGCTTCCTGTTCTTCGCTGATTTCATCCAGTTCCTCGATTTTTTTATTATAGTTGGCGATCAAAACTTCCTTCTGCTCTTCCTTCTTCTTCAGCTCCGACTTATACGTCTGAAGCTTGGCATAGGATACTTTAACTTCATCCAATGCCTTCGCAACTTTATCTTGCTTTTCAATAACGAGAGCCTTGTCTTTTTTGTGCTGCTCCAGAATGTTGCGGTCCTGACTCAAAATCGATTGAAGCGAATCGAAACGATCGAGGAAATCCATAAAGCTCGTGGAGCTCAGCAATACATCCAGGTACGAGACGAACCCATTCTCATACATCAAACGCAGACGCTGCTGCAGCAGCTGATCACGGGATTCGACACGCTGCTCCGCTTCCACCAAATCCTCGCCGGCTTGCTGAAGCTCCGCTTCCTTATCCTCCACCTGCGTCTGTACACGTACCAGATTGACTGTCACCGTGTCGAGCTCTTTCATAATGGTCTCGATCGATTTCTCAGCGTCCGCTTTCTGCCCGTTAATCGTCGCCTTTTGCTGCTCCGCTGCAGCTGCGCTTTTCTCTGCTTGATCGATCTGTTTTTTCGCGGCAGCGAGATCTTTATTGATTTTATCGATAGAAGAAGCGGCGTAACCGCCCACAGGCTGCAACATAAAAACCGTCAGCATCGTTATGACAATAAGCAGTTTTTTTCCTTTCACCCGAGCGGTCACCTACACTTTCAAATATTTTCGAACCGAAATTGTACTTCCCCAAACGCCAAGCAGCGTACCCAGACCGATTAGCAGCACACCCACCTGCAAACCGCATTCCTCAACCGGCACCAGCTTCAGCAGCATCAGTCCCATATCTACTTTTGTCAGCCGCACCAGCTCCGAATAGGAGAACAGTACAGCCGCAGTCGTTATGACCGACGAGACAACGCCGATAATTGCGCCTTCAATGAAGAACGGCCAGCGGATAAAAGCATTGGTTGCGCCTACCAGCTTCATAATCCCGATTTCACGCCTGCGGGCGATAATCGTCATTTTGATCATATTGGAGATCAGGAACATCGCCGTGACGCCGAGTCCGATTACGATTACGAGACCGATATTGCGGACTGCATTCGTTACTTTGAACAGCGTCTCAATGGTGCCTTGTCCATATTTCACTTTCGTAATCGGCTTCATGTCATCCGACTTGTTGATTTCATTAATTTGCGCGGCAGCCGCTTCGATGGTTTGCGGATCGAACACTTCTACCGTAAAGGAATCGGGCAGCGGATTGCTCTCCTTGTCGTAACCGTCTAGCAGATCGTCGCCGTCCTGGCCCAAGTTTTCACGAAGCAGCTCCAGCCCTTCTTCCTTGGAGACGAAGGTTACCTTGCTGACCTCTGTCATACGGCCGATTTTGTTCTGCAGCTCGTTCTTCTTCTCTTGATCGATATCTGTCTGCAAATAAACGCGGATCTGAACCTGGCTCTCGAAGTCCGCCGCCAAGCTGTTGATGTTGAGCGCAACGATAAGAAATACGCCAAGCAGGAACAAGGAGATAAACATGGAGCTCATCGAGGCAAAGGACATCCATCCATTGCGGAGTATGCTTTTTAAACCTTCGCGAATATGGCGGATCAGGGTACTAAATCTCATAGCCGTACTCCCCTCTTGCCTCATCACGAGCGATGTTGCCGTCCTCGATAGCGATTACGCGTTTACGCATCGTATTGACGATTTCTTTGTTGTGCGTAGCCATAAGGATCGTTGCACCGCGGAAATTGATCTCTTCCAGCAGGTTCATAATACCCCAGGATGTCTCGGGATCGAGGTTGCCCGTAGGCTCGTCCGCTACGATAACGGAAGGATTGTTCACAATCGCACGGGCGATGGCCACCCGCTGCTGCTCGCCGCCGGACAGCTGGGCCGGGAGACTGGCGTGCTTATGCTTCAAGCCGACCAGATCCAGCACCTCCATCGTCCGCTTCTTAATGATGCGGCGCGGCGCTTCAATTACTTCCATCGCAAAGGCGACGTTTTCATAAACCGTTAGCTTGGGGAGCAGTCTGAAATCCTGGAAAATGACGCCGATATTGCGGCGGACGTAGGGAATTTTACGAGGCTTCAGCTTTCCAATATTAAATCCGTTGACGGAAATTTGCCCTTTGGTCGGCACTTCCTCCCGGTAAATAAGCTTCATAAAGGTTGATTTGCCGGCGCCTGACGGTCCGACCAGGTATACGAACTCATTACGATCTATGCGTACGGACACACCTTTGAGAGCATGTGTGCCGTCTTTGTAGGTCTTCCATATGTCTTGCATCTCTATCACAAAAGTCACATCCTGTTTTTTATATAAAGGAACGGCCGATTACGGAATAAGGGACGAGGTTGTGCGACACAACTCTCAACTTGCCAGCGTAACTAATTCGACAGGGATAGTCTAATTCCTCCACAATGGGGATTTTTCCCTCATATTTTCACAATTCTCATAAAAAAATTTGGGCTTTGGGCAAGGGGAAAAGGAGCTATTTTCGACAAGGTATTCTGCGGTTTGCCCGCTGCAGCAATGACAAGATTGGGCGTGCCGCTGCATATACATGAAATATTGTCATTTTGGGACAGGAAGAAGGGTAGGTGGTCAAGGGATGAAGAAAATGCATGTTGGTCTGATTATTATTTTTTCGCTGCTGCTCATCGCCTCGGTTGCTTGGGGAGGAATCTGGTACTATGCCCAGCAGGACACTGTACCGGATCAGGTCACGGCGGGCGGCATCTCCATAGGCGGCTTGGGTATTAACGAAGCATTGGAGCTGCTGGATCAATACGAGAAAACGCTGGAGCAGCGGACGGTGAAGGTAGAGGCCAACGGGGAGACTGCGGACAGCAAGCAGTGGACGGTGACGCAGATCGGCTATAATGCCGAATGGGTTAGCGTACGGAATGATTTGGAGCAGCTGCGGAGGGGCAGCGTCTGGGAACGCGCCAAGTACCGCTACCATTTTCCAAAGCACTATGAGCTTGCGCAAACGTTTGACCGGGCGGTCTTCGAGGATCTGGTCAACAAGCAGTGGGGCTGGATCGATAAGAGCGAGCCTAAGGATGCGACCCGGACAATTACCGACAAGGATGAGGTCACTTATAAACCGCATGTCGATGCGTTTCGGATCGACGTCGCCTCACTGGTCGACGAGGTGAGCCCATGGATTATCGTGCCTGTGGAGGAGCTCGGCAAGAAACCGGAGTCTTCGCTTCAGGCAAAGCTGCCAGTTGGAGTGCTGCATCCAAAAGTGACATTGGAGCAATTGAAGGACGAGGGCATCGAGCGGAAAATTTTCGAATACACGACCGATTTCCGCTCGAGTGCTGCAGGACGCGCCTACAACGTAACAGCGGCGGCTAACGCTTTGAACGATTGGCATCTGGCGCCGGGGGAGATTTTCTCTTACGGCAAAGTCATTAAGCTGGCGGAGGAAAAATACGGTTTCAAGGAAGCGCCCGTCATTCAGAACGGCAAGCTTGTTCCCGGTGTTGGCGGGGGCATATGCCAAGTGTCCAGCACGCTGTACAATACGATCATCCGCACGGGCATCGAAATTGTCGAGCGCCGCAACCATTCGCTCCCGGTTGCTTATTTGCCTAAGGGTCAAGATGCGACCTTCGCCACCGGCGCTATCGATTTCCGCTTCAAAAATTCAACAGGCAAGCATCTCATTATCCGCACCAGCGTTGAAGGCCAGAAGCTGACGGTGAAGCTGTTCGGCACGTTGCCGGAGGATATCCATTACGATATCGAATCCGTTACCGTGAAGGAGCTGCCTGCCACCGTGCAGCAGGTAACGGATAAATCACTGAAGCCGGGCCAACGGGTCGTCGTGCAGCAAGGACGCAGCGGCACTGTCGTGGAAACGTACCGCAGCCTCATTCAAGACGGCAAAACGGTATCGCGCGAGCGTATCACTCGCGACACGTACCGCGCCCAGCCGACGATCGTGCACGTCGGCCCCGGCAGCAACGCGCCATCCGCGACGCCAACGCCAAAGCCATCCGACCGAATCGTTGAGGATGGGATTTGAGTGGCTGGGGCGCTGTAACTTAAGGAATGTTCGCCTAGAGTGGCTGAGGTAACGTTACTTGGTAACCTCCATTTAACGTAGCTAGGACACTGGTTCCTGAGCGAACCTCCATCTAACGTAGCTGGGGCGCTGTCTTCTAAGTAACCTCCAATTAGCGAAGCAGGTTCGCTATCTAACGAACCTGTTTTCGCTATTCTGCCTCATATCCGCCTTTGTGCAGCCTACAACGAACCAAATTTCGCTATCCGCGAAGTTAGGTTCTCCAACTGCGAAGATTGGTTCGCTATTCTGAACAGCGACCTCAACTAACCACCCTGGAGCGAACTTCCCTTCTCTAATTAGCGAAGGCGGTTCGCTCTAGCTCTAGCTACTCTTGGTTAACGAAGCAGGTTCGCTATCTAACGAACCTGTCTTCGCTATTCCGCCTCATTCCCGCCTTTGTGCGGCCTACAGCGAACCAAATTTCGTTATTCGCGAAGCTAGGTTCACCAACTGCGAAAATTAATTCGCTGTTCGGTTCAGCGAGCTCAACTAGCCATCTCGAGCGAACTTATCCTCGCTAATCAGCGAAGGCGGTTCGCTGTAGACTTAGTTACTCTTGGTTAACGAAGCAGATTCGCTTTCTAACGAACTTACTTTCGCTATTGCGTCACATTCCAGCCTTTGTACGACCTACAACTAACTAATTTTCGTTCTTCTGTCCAGCGCCCCCAAACAGCTAAGCTATTGCGAACTTACCTTCGCTAATTAGCGAAGGTGGTTCGCTGGAGCTCTAGTTACTCGGTTAACGAAGCAGCTTCGCTATCTAACGAACCTGTTTTCGCTATTCTTCCTCATTCCCGCCTTTGTGCAACCTACAACGAACCAAATTTCGCTATCCGCGAAGTTTGGTTCACCAACTGCGAAGATTGGTTCGCTATTCTGAACAGCGACCTCAACTAGCCATCCTCGAGCGAACTTGCCTTCGCTAATTAGCGAAGATGGTTCGCTCTAGCTCTAGTTACTCTCGGTTAACGAAGCAGATTCGCTAATTACGAATCTGCTTCGACACACACGGTTGGACCGCCGACGTGTGGCCGAGCACCGCATGCCCCGATGCCGACGCGCGGTAGGTAAAACAAACAAAAACAGCCCCTTTCGCAAACGAAAGGGGCTGTTCTGTCCTGCCATAAAACCAGCTTAAGCGATAGTGTGGGTTTTGGCCCGTTTGAAAAAGGATAAGCACGCAGCGGATGCATGGCGTCTCAAGAGCTTCGTCTGATCGGCCTCGCCTTCGAAAAACTGATCGTCGCGCCAAATCCGGAATAACGCCTCCTTAGCCGCACCATGAGCCAATACTTCGCTGTCGAGCAATGCATAGCATAACCTGTAGCAGATTTCTTCCAGTTCCCTCAGACGCTTGATTCGCTGCGTTTTATCCATTTCCTTCACCCCGCCTCTCTACAAATGTTTGATCAGCATTAGCTCCCTTTATTAGACAACTCATGCATGGAATTAGTTCATTATTTCATAAAATTAGTTCAAAGAAATGATCGATGTCCGGAATTGGTCTTCTTTAAATGTCGAAGTGACCAGCTTCGTGCCCGTTGCGTCCCAGTTCAGCGTGTCTGCCGCTTGCTCGACAAGCACCGATGTCGTCTCCCCCGTCAACGCATCGGCAACGAAAATACCGTTGTCTCCGCCGTTTTCCGAGGTCAAGCTATAAGCCAGCTTCGTTCCGTCCGGCGACCAGCGCGTTCCGAAAATTTGCGTAGCCTTCGTAATTTTGAGCAGCGTTTTGCCCTTCCCATCCACGACCGACAGCTCCCGCATCGTCTCTGACGTCTTTTTCACCATCGCCAGCTGCTTCATATCCGGGGATGGAATGATCCATTCCACGCCCTCCGCAATCTTCTCCGGTTTCGCGCCTTCCTCAAGAGACTGGAAGTAAAGCTCCATCTGATCGCCGCCCGCTACATAATAAATACCGCCATTCCCCATCGCCGCGGTAAGAATGTATCCATTAGCCTGCGCGATTGTCTTCAGATTGCCCTCCGTGTCGGCCAAGAGCATTTTGCCTGACAGTGTGGTGAAGAACACATGGCTGTTGTCAATCCATTGTCCGGAGCTCAGGTCAATTGGCTCTTTGCCGAGCATGACAGACTGCTTCGTCTCCAGGTTCAAAATGCGGCCAAACGCAGTAGCTTCCTCCGTCATTTTGTAAAACAAGTATTTGCCGTCCGGCGACACTTCGGAGAACCCTTGATTTTCCGAAGCTGGAGCCAGCGCTTCCGCTGTCTTCGTCTGCAAGTCGTACAAGTAAATGTTGTTTGGCTGAACCTTTTCCCCTTCCCCCTGAATTGGCTCTACATCCTTATTCGGACGGCTGATGATCAGCTTGCCGCTGCCAGCAAAATTCATGCCCCGCGCATTATCGATCGTTGCGATGCCGCTAACCGTCAGCTTTGTATTTTTCTGCACCGGCTCATTAATAACGGTAATCGTCTTATCCGGCTTATTGACGGTCTCGCGTCCCGCGGGTCCTCCAAGCTCTTTGCCCGTTCCGCTGGAGCATGCGGTCGCCAGCATGACAAAGCAGCTAAGCGCCACAGTCCCCGCTATCCATTTGCTGTTTCTTTTCTTGTTCTCTTTCATTATGTTAAGGCCCCTCTCGTCGGTATAGCTGTATCGTACACAACCGATGTTTCACCGCCGTCTCCAGTTGTTTCTGATATGTTTCAACCGTGTAAAACAATTGCATCGTTATGTCTGGTTCCGAAACTTTGGAAAAGTGATGCGAAAAACCGTTCCGCCTTCCGCCCCGGCAGCCGGAAACAGCTCGATTGTTCCGCCCTGAGCCTCCGTCAATTGCTTTACAAGCGACAAGCCCAATCCCGTTCCGCCGGATCTCCGGGCGCGGTCCTTGTTGACGGTGAAGAACGGCTCAAAAATTTTATCCAACGCTTCCTCCGGGATGCCGATACCTGTATCTTCAACCGTAACGACGGCCAGACTGTCATTGCTTGGCTCTGTACGGATGACGATTCGCCCGCCCGGCAAGTTATATTTAATGGCGTTGTCCAGCAAGTTAACGAAAATATGAATTAAGCTTTCACGGTCCGCCCATACGACTGAAGGGTGAAGCGACGTCTCGATCGTTAAGTCAAACTTGGCCGCCTTGCCGCGCATCCGCCCCGACAGGTCGAGCAGCAGCTCATCCAGCGCAACGGGCTCCGCCTGCTGCTCAAAATCATACTTCTCTAGCTCCGCGAGATGCAGCACCTTATCGACCATTTCATACAGCCGCTCCGACTCTTTTCCCATGCTGTCGATCGCTTCCTCCATCAGCTTCGGATCGTCTCGGTACATGCCGAGCAAATCGATATAGGCGCGGATCGCGGTCAGCGGCGTTTTAAATTCATGACTGATATTGCCGATAAACTGCTTTTGCTGGCGCTCCAGCTGCTGAAGCTTCCGGATAGCCAGTTCAAGCTTGCGCTGCTCCTCTTGCATACCTGCGATATGGGCTTCAATAGAGCCGCTCATATAGTAAATGTCATTACTCAGATCGCCCAGCTCATCACCTCTGCGCACCGGCAAACGCTTCAAATAATGTCCTTCCCGGATTTCCCTAGAGGCATGGCGAAGCTTGGAGATAACTGCTGCAAGCCTGTAAAAATAGCCGTACCCGATCAAAAAGCTGGCAACGAGCACAATCAGCCCTGCCGTACGGAATAAATCGCGAATTTCCTTGACGAAATGAAGCTCGCGGCCGGTGGAGTAATGCATACGAAGCACGCCCAGCATGCCGCCGTCATCGCTACGGATAGGGGCGAAATAAACAACGGAATCGCCAGCGCTCTGATACGCGATACTCCCCTTCAAAGCGTAGTCCAGCGTATCGCTGTAATCGGGCGAACCCGGCGTCGTGAGGGAGCTTCCCGTCTCCTTTCCGCTGGCGTCGTAAAGCGCCGTTGGCAAGCCGCTGAGCATGGCCAGGTAAAGCGACAGCCGCTTGCCGTTCTGCGACATAAACGTCGCTGCCGGCAGCCGTTCCTCGCCGGTAATGTAATTTTGCCGCACATATTGAGCGGCAACCTGGCTTTGCTTAGCCAGCGCTTCTTCCATCCGCTGCTGCTGGTTTTGCGTAATACCGCGCAGTACAAGTCCGCTTAGCACACTGACGGTCAAAATCAACAGAATGGCCAGCACCAGACTCATTTTCAGCTTAAGGCTGAATCTAAACTTCATGACCGCTCTCCTGATGCCTTATAGCCGATGCCGTAAACCGTTTGGAGCAGCAGCTGCTGCTGATCGCCAAGCTTTTTGCGCAGCCGCTGAATATGAATATCGACGGTCCGAGTTCCTCCTGCATACTCTATTCCCCATACCAGCTCAAGCAGCTCTTCGCGTGTGTAAACGCGCTCGGGATGTCCAAGCAGCAGCACGGCCAAATCGAATTCCTTCGGCGTCAGCTCGACGGGCTCGCCATGCGCGTGGAGCGTCCGCTGCAGCACACCGATTTTTACGCCACCCAGCTCAATCGACGATACTTTCTCCGGCTCTTCCGCAGCACTTTTCTCCACCCGCCTCGCCAGCGCTTTTACTCTTGCCGTCAGTTCACGAAGATCGAAGGGCTTGGTCATATAATCATCAGCTCCAAGCTCCAGGCCCAGCACCTTATCGACGATATCGTTTTTCACCGTGAGCAGAATAATGCCGACACCTTTGCGGTTCTCGAGCCGCCGGCAGACATCATAGCCGTTCATCCGCGGCATCATCACGTCCAGCACGATGACATGCGGCCGGAATGACGCTGCCTTGGCTAGCGCCTCCTCCCCGTCATAGGCCGTCTCTACAATATAACCCTCGCGCCGAAAGGCATAGGCGATTGCATTCACAATGCTCGCCTCGTCATCCACCACCAGCAGCCGATGCTCCACCTGGCCACACCACTCTTTCTCTATTCATCCATTAAATAACCATATGGTTCCTATTTTAAACAAAGAATATATGCGAACCATCTCCAACTTGTTTCCAACTTGTAAACAAATCGCCTTTTCACACTGGCACTCAACAATAGACATAAGGCGCGAAAAGCAATGCACTGTGTTTAGAATGCTCCATTTCAGGATAATACCAAGTACAAAGCTTAAATTGGAAAAGGAGGCTCATCCTCATGTCCATTGAGAATAATGATTTCAACAATACACCAGCAGCAGACTCTAATCCCCGCTTTCCCGGAAGACTGCAAGGTACGGTGGCGCTCATTACAGGAGCAGCCTCCGGCATTGGACGGGCCGCTGCGATCCGTTTCGCACAGGAAGGAGCAGACCTGGTGCTCCTCGACCTGAAAAATGACACGCTAGCCGGCGTAAGCGCACACGCTGAACATTACGGCGTGCGCTGTCTGCCTATCGAAACCGACATCTCCAGCGAGGAACAAGTTGCTGCCGCGTTCAGACAAACGCAAGAAGCATTCGGCAAATTGGACAGCGTCTTCGCCAATGCCGGTATTAACGGCGTCATTACGCCTATTGAGCATATGGAGCTAAGTGACTGGAGCCGGACGATCGGAACAAATCTGACCGGTACATTCCTCACCGTTAAGCATGCGATACCGCTGATGAAGGAAAAGGGCGGCAGCATGATCATTACCAGCTCTATCAACGGGAACCGTGTATTTTCCAATATCGGCTTCAGCGCCTACAGCAGCACCAAGGCTGCAGAGACAGCTTTTGCCCAAATGGCGGCTCTGGAGCTTGCTGACTACCGCATCCGCGTCAACGCGATTTGTCCTGGCGCCATCGATACGAATATCGGCCAAAGCACGGAAAAGACGCCGGAGCTTGAAGAAGTGGCGATACCAGTAGAATACCCGGAGGGCAATCATCCGCTCGAAAAAGCGCCGGGAAATCCGATGCAGGTGGCGAATCTCGCTCTCTTCCTGGCTTCCAGCGAATCCAGCCATATTACCGGGACGACCGTCTATATCGACGGAGCTGAATCGCTGCTGCGCGGATAATCCCCACGACAATAGATCGAATCACATCAAAAAAGCCCCAAGATGCCGTTATCGGCTACTTGAGGCTTTCCTGCATTCTATTGAATTATTGGCTGCGCTCTGCGTATTCCGTTACCCAAGCTGCAGCTTCGGCGAGGTTTTGCTCTGCGCGCTCAATTGCGCCTTGTACCTGTACCTTCGCCGTTCCGCCGTAAACGTTGCGGGCGTCAACGACTTGCTCCGGCTGGAGCACCGCATAAATGCGGTCATCGAACAACGTCGAGAATTGTTTGAACTCTTCCAGCGTAAGATCGAGCAAATATTTGTTTTGCTCGATGCAATAAAGCACCGTCTTTCCGATAACTTCATGCGCTTGACGGAAAGGAAGCCCTTTGCCAACGAGGAAGTCCGCAATATCCGTCGCGTTGGAGAAGTCTTGGTTGACCGCTTGGCGCATCCGGTCCTTGTTGACCTTCATCGTTGCGATCATCGGCGTGAACAGCTGCAATGCACCCTGCATTGTTTTCACCGTATCGAACATGCCTTCTTTGTCTTCCTGCATGTCCTTGTTGTACGCAAGCGGAAGCGACTTCAGCACCGTCAGCAAGCCAACGAGGTTGCCGTAGACGCGGCCTGTTTTGCCGCGAACGAGCTCCGGCACGTCCGGATTTTTCTTTTGCGGCATAATGCTGCTGCCTGTGCAGAACGCATCGTCCAGCTCGACGAAGCGGAACTCCGTGCTCGACCACAAGATCAGCTCTTCGCTAAGACGCGACAGATGCATCATGATGATCGAAGCATGGGACAGAAACTCCAGAATGAAGTCGCGGTCGCTGACAGCATCCAAGCTGTTCTCGTACACGCGGTCGAATTTCAGCTGGCTCGCTACGAAATGGCGATCGATCGGGAATGTTGTTCCCGCCAATGCACCCGCTCCGAGCGGCAATACATTGATCCGCTTGTAGCTGTCCTGCAGACGCTCCAAGTCGCGGCCGAACATCGATACGTAAGCCATCAGATGATGAGCGAACAGAATCGGCTGCGCCCGCTGCAAATGCGTATAGCCTGGAACAATCGTATCGATATTCGCTTTCGCCTGCTCGATAAGCGCTGCTTGCAGCTTTTGCAGCAGGTCGACAAACTCGACAACGCGCTTGCGCAAGTACAAGTGCATATCGGTCGCTACCTGATCGTTGCGGCTCCGGCCTGTATGCAGCTTGCCGCCGACCGGACCTACGTCGTCAATCAGCGTTTTCTCAATATTCATATGAATATCTTCATCAGAGATGGAAAATTCCAGATCGCCGCGCTTGATCTTTTGCAGCACGCGGTGAAGGCCGTCTTTAATCATTTCTACGTCATCAGCAGGCAGAATGCCTTGCTTGCCCAGCATCGTTACATGCGCCAGACTGCCTTGGATATCCTCTTCAGCCAATTCTTTGTCGAACGTAATCGATGCCGTATATTCTTCTACTAATTGGTCGGTCTTTTTCGTGAACCGTCCGCCCCAAAGTTTGCTCACTGGTTCGTACACTCCCTTACGGATGCAAGCGTGCGGATAGGCCGCCGTCTCCGCGCAAAGCGGACATACAGCGACCTATCCCAATTTGATCCGGATTATTATTTATTGTTTTGCTGTACGCCGGAAGATACTTTCAGACGCAAAGCGTTCAGACGGATAAAGCCGGTTGCATCGCCTTGATCGTAAGCTTGGGAAGGATCAGCTTCCATCGTTGCGATGTCCGGATTGTACAGGCTCACAGGGCTCTTCACGCCTGCGCCGATGACGTTGCCTTTGTAAAGCTTCAAGCGAACGACGCCTGTTACGTTCTTCTGCGACTCCGATACGAGCGCTTGCAGGGCAATACGCTCCGGCGCGAACCAGAAGCCGTTGTATACGAGCTGGCTGTATTTCGCCAGCAGGGAATCACGCAGATTCATCACTTCACGGTCCATTGTGAGGGATTCCATTTTACGGTGAGCAGTGAACAGGATCGTACCGCCCGGAGTTTCGTACACGCCGCGGCTCTTCATGCCGACAAAACGGTTCTCAACCATGTCGACACGGCCGATGCCATGCTTGCCGCCGAGCTCGTTCAGCTTATCCATTACGCCAAGCGGGCTAAGCTGCTCGCCGTTTACTGCTGTACAGTTGCCGGCTTCAAACGTAAGCTCTACATATTCAGCTTGATCAGGAGCACGCTCAGGCGACACGCTCAGCACGTACATGCTCTCGTTCTCCTCGGAGCTTGGATCGAACCAAGGATCTTCCAGCATGCCGCTCTCGAAGCTGATGTGCAGCAGGTTGCGGTCTGTGGAATACGGCTTAGCAGCCGAAGCTGTTACCGGAATGCCGTGCTGTTCCGCGTAAGCGATCATTTCCGCACGTCCAGGGAACTGGTCGCGGAACGCTTCTTCACGCCAAGGCGCGATGACTTTAATGTCCGGAGCCAGTGCAGCAGCATTCAGCTCAAAACGGACTTGGTCATTGCCTTTGCCTGTTGCGCCGTGCGCAATTGCTGTAGCGCCTTCAGCGCGAGCGATCTCAACCATGCGCTTAGCGATAAGCGGACGAGCGATCGATGTGCCGAGCAAATATTGCCCTTCATACAAAGCGCCCGATTGGAACATCGGGTAGATGAAGTCGCTTGCGAACTCATCGCGCAAATCGTCGATATATACTTTCGAAGCGCCTGTTGCCAGCGCTTTTGCTTCCAGACCGTCCAATTCTTCCTTTTGGCCGATATCGGCTGTGAATGCGATAATTTCCGCGTCATACGTCTCTTTCAACCATTTCAAGATAACGGACGTATCCAGTCCGCCGGAATAGGCTAATACGATTTTTTCTTTTGCCATGAGCTTGGTTGCACCCCTTAATTGTAATGGAAAACGGTATTACATAATTGCTGCCATAATCGCTTTTTGCGCATGCAGACGGTTCTCCGCCTGGTCAAATATAATGGAATGCTTGCCGTCGATAACGCCTTCGCTCACTTCTTCGCCGCGATGCGCCGGGAGGCAGTGCATAAACATATAATCTTTGCTCGCGTATTTCATCAGCTCTTCATTCACTTGGTAGTTTGCAAAAGCAAGCTCGCGCTCTTTTTGCTCCGCTTCCTGACCCATGCTCGCCCAAACGTCGGAGTAGATGATGTCCGCATCGGCAACCGCTTCTTTCGGATCGCGGCAAATGTGGATCGTCGCTCCTGTCTCAGCAGCATGCTCCTTCGATTGCTGAATCATGCTGGCATCCGGCTCATAACCTTCTGGCGTCGCGATCGAAATGTTAACGCCAAGCTTAGCCGCGCCCATCATAAGCGAGTGAACGACGTTGTTGCCGTCGCCGACATAAGCAACCTTCAGCCCTTCCAGCTTGCCTTTGTGCTCCAGGATCGTCTGGTAGTCGGCAAGCGCCTGACAAGGGTGGGAAAGGTCAGTCAGGCCGTTAATAACCGGAACTGTCGCACCGCGTGCAAGCTCCACCACATTGCGGTGAGCGAACGTACGGATCATAATGCCGTCCAGATAACGCGACAGCACTTGCGCTGTATCCAGAATCGGCTCGCCGCGTCCGATTTGCAGATCGTTGCCGCTCAAGAACAGCCCTTGGCCGCCGAGCTGATAAATGCCAACTTCAAACGATACACG
Source organism: Paenibacillus sp. NPDC058174 (assembly GCF_042883865.1). Lineage (NCBI taxonomy): Bacteria > Bacillati > Bacillota > Bacilli > Caryophanales > Paenibacillaceae > Paenibacillus > Paenibacillus sp. NPDC058174. The sequence continues at coordinate 679,806 of NZ_JBHVUY010000003.1, read as the reverse complement.
CGTGCGTGTGGACGATTTTTCAAAAATCATGCCCAGCGTTTTGCCTTTCAGCAAATGATGCGTCTCGCCTGCTTTTTGCTTCCGCTTCAAATCGATCGCCAGATCGATCAGGTAACGAATTTCCTGCGGCGTATAGTCAACCAGCATAAGAAAGTCGCGGCCTTTCAAGCTCAAAGCCAGTTCTTCCTGCACTACATCTTGCATTGAAGTTCCTCCTCGGCGAGTGTGGCGGCCCGGCAGCGTCCCACCGCTCCATCGATCCGATGCGATGATGCCCCGGAGCCGCCCACTCCCTTTATTCTTCTATGTGCCTTATCTTAACGATTGTAACCGGCTAACAGTTCCGTTAATGTCGCTACCGCCGAATCGATCTCTTCAGTCGTAACCAGCAGGTTCGGCAGCAGACGGATAACATTCGGCCCCGCTGTAATGACGAGCAAGCCCTGTTCCTGTGCCGCTGTAATAATCGAAGCCACCGGCTCTGCGCATTCGATGCCAACAATAAGTCCCAGACCGCGTACTTCCTTCACGAACGAGTTGCCCACCAGCTTGGAGCGCAGCTCGCTGATCAGATACTCGCCTGCTTCTGCTGCACGCTGCGGCAGCTTCTCGCCTACGATTTCTTCGATCGTCGCTTTGACAACGGCCGTTGCAATTGGCGTGCCGCCAAACGTCGAGCCATGGCTGCCAGGCCCAAACGCTTCGCGCAGCTTCTCCTTCGCAACAGCTGCCCCAACCGGGAAGCCGCTGCCAAGTCCTTTAGCCAGCGTGAAAATGTCCGGCTCAATGCCGTAGTGCTCATATGCAAACAGCTTGCCGGTACGTCCCATCCCCGTCTGAATTTCGTCGACGATGAGCAGAATGCCGTTTTGCTCACAAAGCTGTGCCAAGTCCTTCACAAACTGTGGATCGGCAAGCAGAATACCGCCTTCCGCTTGAATCATTTCCAGCATGATTGCTGCGGTATTGTCGGAGATTGCTGCTTCAACTGCGCCGATGTCGTTAATCGGAATATACTTAAAGCCTTCCGGCAATGGAGCAAAGCCTTCTTTCACCTTCTCCTGACCGGTAGCGGTCAGTGTCGCCAGCGTACGTCCATGGAAGGACTGCTCAAACGTAATAATCTCATAACGTCCATTGTTCAGCACCTTCTGGTTGTAGCGGCGAGCCAGCTTGATTGCCGCCTCATTCGCTTCCGCACCGGAGTTGCTGAAGAATACTGCATCGCCGCAGCTGTTGTCCGTAATCAATTTCGCCGCATCTTCCTGGTTGGGAATACGGAACAAATTCGATACATGCCACAGCTCATCAAGCTGCTTCACCAATGCTTCTTTTACTTTACGGGGAGCATGACCCAGATTGGTCACGGCAATGCCGCTCATAAAGTCGAGGTAGCGCTTGCCTTGATCATCCCACAGGTAGCTTCCTTCCCCTTTAACCAGCGCGATCGGAAATCTGCCGTATGTAGGCAGCAACGATTGACCGGCGTCAACCGCCGCCGTTTTCGTATCGCTCATTAATGATAACCGCCCTTCTATCGTTTCTTACTTGCTCTTTGTCCAATTATCTTATCGGATGATTCGCGTGCCGACGCCGCCTTCTCGCACTGCTTGCGTCAGGACGCCTGGGTGTTCACCGCTAACGATAACCACTTCTTGCACGCGTCCTTGAATGCACTGCACAGCGGCGCGTACTTTTGGAATCATGCCGCCGTAGATCTCGCCGCTTTCAATCATCGCCTCGATCTCTTCAACCGTTACTGACGGGAGAACGACCTTCTCGCCGTCAACGGTCTTCATAATGCCCGGCACGTCCGTCACAACGATCATTTGCTCGACGCCCAGATGGGAAGCGACTGCTCCCGCCGCCGTATCCGCATTGATGTTGTAGCGCTGTCCGTTGCTATCGATGCCAATCGGCGCGATAACCGGCATATACCCCATCGTCATAACGCCCTCGATAACAGCCGCATTCACGTCTGTTACATCACCTACAAAACCGATCTCATCGGCATTCGCCACCGGCTTTGCCTGAATGAGCAAACCGTCAACACCGGACAAGCCAAGCGCCTGCGCTCCGTTGGACTGGATTTTGCGGACGATTTCCTTATTAATCCGGCCGGCAAGCACCATCTCCACGACATCGAGCACCGCTTCATTCGTTTTGCGCAGGCCGTTGACAAACTCTGTCTCAATGCCAAGCTTGGTCAGCGTCTCCGATATCGCCGGGCCGCCGCCATGGATGATAACCGGATGTACGCCGGACTGCTGCAGCTCACGAAGCTCGCCGAAAAAAGAATCAGGAAGCGCCGCCAGCGTGCTTCCGCCGCATTTCATTACAAACCGTTGTGCCATGTTGAATCGTTCCCCTTTACCCGCATTCCGTTACGTGCGGTAAGCCGCATTAATGCGTACATAGTCATAGGTCAGATCGCAGCCCCATGCTGTTGCAGAGCCGTTCTCCAAATGCAAATCCACTTTGATTACGACGGTATCGCCCTTCAGGTATTCCAGCGCTGCCTCTTCGTCGAAACCAACCGGACGCGACTGCTCCAGCGTCAAAATGCTTCCGAGACTTACGTCAACCGTCTCCGGATTCACAGGCTCGCCTGCGCGGCCGGCAGCAGCGATGATCCGTCCCCAGTTCGCATCCGCGCCAAATACAGCGGACTTCACGAGCGACGATCCGATAATCGTCTTCGCAATGGCACGCGCCGAGTCATCACTGACTGCGCCGTTCACTTGAACCTCAACCAGCTTCGTTGCGCCTTCGCCGTCGCGGGCAATCGCTTTCGCCAGCACTTCGCATACATAACGAACTGCGGCTGCGAAATCAGCCCAGCCTTGGTGCTCTGGTGTAAGCTCAGCATTTCCTGCAAGGCCGCTCGCCATCGCAACGAGCATATCATTCGTGCTCGTGTCGCCATCGACCGTAATCATGTTAAAGGTAAGGTCCGTTACTTCGCGCAGCAGCTGGTGCAGCGGCTCGCTGTCAATTGCCGCATCCGTCGTTACGAAGCCAAGCATCGTAGCCATATTCGGATGAATCATGCCGGAGCCTTTGGAAGCGCCGGCAACGTGAATAAGCTTGCCGTCGATTTCAACCGATACGCAGACCATTTTTTGAACGAGGTCCGTCGTAAGGATCGCTTGGCAAAAGTCATCCGAGCCCGCACGGTCCGCCGCCAGCGCCGCAGGCAATGCGTCAATACCGCCGCGCACCTTGTCCATCTTGAGCAGCTCGCCGATAACGCCAGTCGAGGCTACCGCAACCTGATCCGCCTCCACGCCGATCTGCTCGGCAAAACGCGAACGCATCTCATAGGCGTCCGCTTCCCCTTGCTTGCCGGTCACAGCATTAGCGTTACCGCTGTTCACCAGTACGGCACGGAGCTTTCCGTCCGAACCGATGCTCTCGCGTGTTACCTTGATCGGCGCAGCTTGGAACACATTCGTCGTGTAAACGCCAGCCGCCGCGGCAGGCACCTCGCAGACAATCGCTCCCAGATCATGCCGGGTTGATTTTTTCAAACCGCAGTGCAGCCCGCCAGCCGTAAAGCCTTTAGGTGTCGTAATCGAGCCTTCTGCCACGACCGTGAACGGCGCGGCTGTCGCATTTGAACCTTGCTCCAGTCCCATGATTGAATCGTTTCTCCTTCATCTATTTCAAATATGCTGCATGTTGCTTATGGATATACCGGCACGAACTGCAAACCGAGCGTCTCGTCCCAGCCCATCATCAAATTCAAGTTTTGAATCGCTTGGCCTGCTGCCCCTTTGACGAGGTTGTCGATGACCGAAATGACCGTTACCCGTCCTGTGCGCTCATCGACTGCAAAGCCGATATCGCAATAGTTGGAGCCCCATACTTCCTTCGTCATAGGCCAATTGCCTTCGCCGCGTACGCGGACGAACGGACGGCCGTCATAATAGCTGCGGTATAAATCGATGAAATCAGCCGCTTTACGGCCGCCTTGCACCGTTGCATACATCGTCGACATAATGCCCCGCGTCATCGGCACCAGATGTGTCGTGAATGTCGTCACAACCTCGCGTCCAGCCGCGTCGGAGAGCACCATTTCAATTTCCGGAATGTGCTGATGCTTATTCAGCTTGTAAGCTTTGAAGTTTTCGTTGAGCTCGGAGTAATGCGTGCCAAGGCTAGCGCCGCGTCCCGCTCCTGAAACGCCCGATTTGGCATCGATAATAATGGTGGACGGATCGATCCAGCCCGCTTGCAAAGCCGGCACAAGACCCAATACCGTCGCTGTCACATAGCAGCCCGGATTGGAAATAAACGATGCGCCGCGCACCTTGTCGCCATATACTTCGGACATGCCGTAAACGGCCTGCTCCAAATACGCTTTGTCAGCCGGTTCCTTCTTATACCATTGCTCGTATAAAGCTGTATCCTGCAGACGGAAATCGCCCGACAGGTCGATTACCTTGAGGCCTGCTTCCAGATATTGCGGAGCCAGCTTCGATGCGATTCCGGCAGGTGTTGCGGTAAATACAACATCAGCCTTCTCGCGAATGGCTGCCGGATCTACATCGTCTAGCAGCTCCGTCCGGATGTTCGTCAAATGAGGATAGCCTTCCGTAATCGGCGTACCCGCGCTAGAGGAGGAAATCACCGATGTGACTTCAACCAAGGGGTGGGATGCCAGCAGACGGATCAATTCAACGCCGCCGTAACCCGTAGAGCCAACGATGGCTGCTCTTAATTTATTAGTCATGATTCTTCTCTCCCTATGAGATCTATCATTATATTTTACATGATTCAATAGCCCATGGAAATAACGTCTTGTTTCGTATTATTATACAGTCGTATTCATAATAATACAACGCAAAAATAACCCGATGGCAGACGTTTACTTACTCTAATTTAAACCCTTGTCCAACCACTTCTGCCGTGTCGCTAATGATAACAAAAGCATCAGGATCGATGGCCTTAACGAGCTGTTTCAGCTTCGCCACCTCGGTTTGCCCGACGACGACCATTAATACCGTCCTGCCTTCCCCCGTATAGCCTCCGCGGGCATCCAGCTTCGTCAATCCGCGGTCCAGATCATGCAAGACCGCTTCAGCCAGCTCTTCCGTATGCTCGCTAATAATGAAAGCTACTTTCGAGACCGAAAGACCGCTCTGAACAATATCGATCGTCTTGCTCGTGACGAATAGGCCGATTAGCGCATAAAGCGCAACCTCAGGCGAAATGATGATGCCGGCGGCCACAATGACGCAGCCGTCAAAGCAGGCGACCGCAAGTCCTAGCGGCAAGCCGGTAAACCGGTGCAAAATTTGCGCCGCAAGCGCCAATCCTCCGGTTGAGCCGCGGCCGCGGAAAACGAGGCCAAGTCCCAGGCCAACGCCGATACCGCCATAAATCGCAGCCAGCAGCGCATTATGGGTCGGCGGCTGCCAATGGGAGCTCATTAGGACGAACAAGGGCAGCAGCGCGGAGCCGATTAGCGTATTCAGCGCAAATTTGCGTCCGATCAGCCACCAGCCTGCGAAAAACAACGGAATGTTGAGCGCCCATTGCGAAATAGCGGGTGTGATGCCAGTCAGCCGCTGCACCAGAATCGAAACGCCGGAAACGCCGCCCGATGCAATTCCATTAGGCAGCAAGAACAGGTTGAAGCTAATCGCCACGATCAGCGAGCCCAATATGACTTGAATGACACCCCAAGCCGCCTGCTGTTTTTTGCCTATCGGCTGTTTGTGCCTTTTCCGCTGCTTTTGCCGGACGGCCCCTTCGATTGCAATCGCCACTTGGTTCATATCCCCTTTCCAGTTCTGGTGTATCTGCGTTGCCTATGTATGACGCAAAAAAAGAAGAGCTCCTCCAATCAGTATCGGAACTCTTCTTATCGCCTATGCGCTATTCGTGCATAAAGCGGCTATTCCTTGCGAATTTGATGGCGCAAATATCCGTCGATAAAAGCGTTGATGTCGCCGTCCATAACAGCACCGACATTGCCGGTCTCCACTTCCGTGCGATGATCCTTGACCATGCTGTACGGATGGAAGACGTAAGAACGGATTTGGCTGCCCCATGCGATATCGGATTGCTCGCCGCGAATCTCAGCCAGATGCTGCCGCTGCTCTTCGATTTTGCGCTCATAGAGCTTGGAACGAAGCATATTCATCGCACGCTCACGGTTCTGAATCTGCGAGCGCTCTTGCTGGCAGGCAACGACGATACCGGACGGAATATGGGTAATCCGGATAGCTGACTCCGTCTTATTGACGTGCTGTCCGCCGGCGCCGCTTGCGCGGTACGTATCGATCTTCAAATCCTCACTGCGGATTTCAATCTCGATGTCATCCGTAATTTCAGGTACAACGTCGCAAGAAACGAAAGACGTATGCCGGCGGCCCGACGAGTCAAATGGCGAGATACGCACCAGCCGGTGTACACCTTTCTCCGCTTTCAAATATCCGTATGCGTTGTAGCCTTTGACAGCAATCGTTACGCTCTTGATACCTGCTTCATCGCCATCCTGATAATCCAGAACCTCAACCTTGAAGCCGCGTTTCTCCGCCCAGCGCGTATACATCCGGTAGAGCATTTGGCCCCAGTCTTGAGACTCCGTACCGCCTGCGCCGGGATGCAGCTCGAGAATGGCGTTCAGCTTGTCATACGGCTGATTAAGCAGCAATTGCAGCTGGAAGTCGTTAACCTTCGTCACCAATGCGGCCGTACCTTCGACAATGTCCGCTTCAATCGAATCATCGTCTTCGCCTTCCGCCAGCTCCAGCATCGTCTCCAAATCTTCCTGATCACTGTTCAGACGCTCATACTGCTCAACGACCGATTTGACGGCGTTCAGCTCAGCGATTAAGCTTTGTGCTTTCTCATTATCGTCCCAAAAGTCGGGAACGGTCATTTTTTCTTCATAGTTAGCGATCATCTCTTGCTTAAGATCTAAGTCAAAGAGACCCCCTAAGTTCTTGGAGACGCTTCGCTGTTTCACGCAAATCCTGTTTTACCGTTATATCGATCATAGCGTTTGCTTCACCTCAATTTAAGTTTGAACCGCATAAACGCGCCGTCCCTTGCGCGAGGCGTGGACGAGCCCCACCTCGCGACAGTGACTGACGCGTCCGTTCATTTGTTACCGTATGCGCCTGAACGTTATTCCGTTCATTGCCGGCTTGTTACTTCTCAACGCCGTGGCATTGCTTGTACTTCTTGCCGCTGCCGCAAGGACAAGGATCGTTCCGGCCTACACGGTCATTCCGTTTTACCGGACGTTTCTCCTGGGTTTCAGCCGGGCTGTTCGTTGTCGTCTGGCCCTGTGCCACCTCTTGGCGTTCCAGGTTGCTCTCAACGCGAGCCTTCATAATATATTTCGCGACTTCTTCCTGAATATGCTCAATCATTTCCTTGAACATCTCGAAGCCTTCGAATTGATATTCACGGAGTGGATCGGTACCGCCGTAAGCACGAAGGTGGATACCTTGACGCAATTGGTCCATCGCATCGATGTGATCCATCCACTTGCTGTCTACAGCACGGAGTACAACAACCTTCTCGAATTCACGCATCGTTTCTGCGCCAAGCTCTTCTTCACGCTGGTCGTAGTACGCAATGACCTTGTTGTAGATAAGCTCGTTGATCTCTTCCTTCTCTTTGCCCCATAGATTGTCTTTCGTGAGCGAGTCGTCCGGCAGCAGCGTTGCGTGGACGTAGTCCACAATCGCCTGCAGATCCCACTCTTCCGGAATATCCTCAGAAGTATGTGCATCAACGATACGGTCGATAACAGGTGTGATCATCTCAAGTACGACCTGACGGATATTATCGGAGCTCATCACGTCACGGCGCTGCTTGTAAATCACTTCACGCTGCTGGTTCATCACATCGTCATATTGCAAGACGACTTTACGCGTATCGAAGTTGTTGCCCTCTACCCGTTTTTGCGCAGATTCCACTGCACGGGAGATCATCCGGCTTTCAATTGGCTGATCTTCCTCGAGACCGAGACGTTCCATCATGCCCATAATGTTCTCAGAGCCGAAGCGGCGCATCAGCTCGTCCTCAAGCGAGAGGTAGAACTGCGAGGAGCCCGGGTCGCCTTGACGGCCGGCACGGCCGCGCAGCTGGTTATCAATCCGGCGGCTCTCATGCCGTTCCGTACCGATAATATGAAGTCCGCCCAGATCGGCTACGCCATCACCCAGCAAAATGTCGGTACCACGGCCCGCCATGTTCGTCGCGATCGTTACCGCGCCGGCTTGTCCTGCCCGGGAGATGATTTCCGCTTCCTCGGCATGAAACTTCGCATTCAGCACTTTATGTCCAACGCCGCGGCGTTTCAGCATTTCTGCCAGCTTCTCGGAGTTTTCAATGGAAATCGTACCGACGAGAACCGGCTGGTTCTTGCTATGACGCTCTACAATTTCTTCTACGACGGCTTTGAACTTGCCAAGCTCGTTTTTGTAGACAACGTCCGCCAGATCCTTACGGATCATGGAGCGGTTAGTCGGCACTTGAATAACATCAAGACCGTAAATCCGCTTGAACTCTTCTTCCTCCGTCTTCGCCGTACCGGTCATGCCGGCCAGCTTGCGGTACATCCGGAAGTAGTTCTGGAACGTAATTGTCGCCAACGTCATGCTCTCGTTCTGAACCTTCAGCTGTTCCTTCGCTTCAATCGCCTGATGCAGACCGTCACTGTAACGGCGGCCCGACATGAGACGGCCGGTGAATTCGTCGACGATTACGACTTCTTCTTCCTGCACGACGTAGTCGACGTCGCGTTTCATAATGACATGCGCCTTCAGCGCTTGCTGGATATGGTGATTGAGCAGGACATTGGCATGATCAAATAAGTTCTCGATATGGAACGCTTTCTCTGCCTTCTCCACGCCCGATTCTGTCAGCATAACGGTACGAAGCTTCACGTCAACTGTGAAATCCTCTTCCGCTTTCAGACGGGAAATGAAACGGTCCGCTGCAAAATACATTTCTGTCGACTTAGCAGCTTGTCCCGAAATAATAAGCGGAGTCCGCGCCTCGTCGACAAGGATGGAGTCCACTTCATCTATAATCGCAAAATAGAGCGGACGTTGAACCATTTGCTCTTTGTACAACACCATGTTGTCGCGCAAATAGTCAAAGCCAAACTCATTGTTCGTTCCGTAAGTAATATCGCAAGCATAAGCTTCCTGCTTCTCTTCATGCGACAAGCCGTGCATGTTGCAGCCGACTGTCAAGCCAAGGAAGTTGTACAGCTGGCCCATGATCTGGCTATCCCGCGATGCCAGGTAGTCATTGACCGTAATGACGTGAACGCCTTTGCCGAGCAATGCGTTCAAATAGACAGGAAGGGTAGCTACGAGCGTTTTACCTTCACCGGTTCTCATCTCGGCGATCTTGCCCTCATGCAGCACCATGCCGCCCATTAATTGCACATCGAAGTGGCGCATGCCAAGCGTACGCTTGGACGCTTCACGCACGACAGCGAATGCCTCGGGCATAATTTGCTCCAGCGTGCCGCCTTTTTCAAGACGTGCCTTAAATTCTTCGGTTTTATTGCGGAGCGCCTCATCCGACAAGCCGGAAATCTGGGGCTCCAAACCGTTAACTTCCTCTACGGTCCGCGTGAGACGCTTGACCTCGCGCTCGTTTGCGTCACCAAATATTTTTTTCACTAGTCCGAGCATGGTCTTCCCCTTTCGTATTACGCCTGTTTGCCTTAAATTGTAACAGTTTGTAGAGACCGCCGCAATGAGTCGATATCATTTCCAGCAATAGGTATGGTTTAACTAATGAAAAGAGCCTTCTCCAATGAAGGAAAAAGGCTCTGTTGATTGTATAAGTTGTTAAGTATTCCTTGTTAATCCTGTATATTCGCGCGGCCGTCAGCCTTGCTCAATTAAGCCGTATTTCCCGTCGCTTCGCTTGTAGACGACATTCACTTCCTTATTGTCCACATTGGAAAATACGAAGAAGTTGTGGCCGACCATGTTCATCTGGAGAATCGCTTCTTCCACGTCCATCGGCTTGAGCATAAAGCGCTTCGTTCTTACGAGCTCTAATTCGTCCTCTTCATCTAATACGCGTACGGCTGAGCCGTTTGCCTCTTCCTTGAAGATTGTTCTTACGCCATTGCTATTGCGGAATTTGCGGTTCAGCTTCGTCTTATGCTTACGGATCTGACGCTCCAGTTTGTCCACTACGACGTCAATGGAAGCGTACATATCCTGGCTCTTGTCCTCGGCTCTGAGAAGGACTCCTACGAGCGGAATCGTCACCTCTACGGCATGCTGACCTTTGGTTACGGATAATGTTACGGTTGTTTCGGAGGCAGGTGCTTCAAAATACTTTTCCAAGCGGCTTAGCTTCTTCTCGGCATAATCTCTTAATGCATCTGTCACTTGAAAGCGTTGACCTCGAATGATGTATTTCATGGGGCATTCCTCCTTTACATGTTCTTATTATAACATAGGTGAAGACCTATGACAAAACAGATTTTAGTTTATTGTGAATTTTCTGATAATTTGTTGGAAAAGAACGAATTTTTTTTGGAATGATGTATGGTAGAACAAGCAGGCCTCTACATGCAAAGCCGTTTTGCGCTCTGGAAATTGCGTGCGTTACATGAATGGTAAACAGTATGATAATTTCTTTTCACTGCCAACAAGAAAAAGCCCCGGTTGCCCGGGGCTTTGAGTTTAGACAGTTATAAACGAACCATCTATCGTTGGCTTAATAGCCGGATGATTACAGTTTAACTACGTTAGCTGCTTGTGGACCGCGAGCGCCTTCTACGATGTCGAATTCGACCGACTGGCCTTCTTCGAGTGTTTTGAAGCCTTCGGATTGGATTGCGGAGAAGTGAACAAATACGTCGCCGCCTTGCTCAGTCTCGATAAATCCATAACCCTTCTCTGCGTTAAACCATTTAACTTTACCTTGCATACATAAACAGTCCCTTCATCTTCAAATACTGTGAGGCGTCTTTTAGGTATGGCCCACAAATCGAATATAACATCTGCGTCACTATATTGTCAATATTTCCTTGTAAGCGAATTCATTCAGGTCCCGCTTGACTTCTAAATCGAAGCCAAGGCGATGTTACTCTAGATTTTTTCAACGATTATTCTAGATAAATATGGATCCTCGTTTTGAAATGGCGATAATCCTTTACCTTTAATAGAATAAACTTCTTTGAATTTATACTCGTGTGTGAGCTGCTCGAGCAAATTCTCAGAATCTACGAATCGGCGATAATGATCATTGTAAACTTTATCTAGCATTTGATCCTCAATCGTCCGGAACTCAGCTGCTATACAATCACCTGAACGGCATACGCTAGATAATGTAGATAATAAAATGCTTTGAGTTGGCTCATTTATAGAGTGAAGCAGAAACCTCATATAAACAACCAGCCGCTTATTTAGAGCATTTGCGCGTTCTTTTATATCCTCTATGACAACGCTCAACTCTGCTGCATCGCTTATATCCACTCTTCTAAACTCCAAAGCCGTATCAGGACTTTTAAAATCTAATCCTAACTCACTGTTTACTTTAATAGATTGTTCCGAACGATCAACTCCAATTACTTCGTATCCATCCCTTGCAAAAGCAAATGTATCACGGCCGCTCCCGCAGCCTATGTCCATTATAATAGTCTCGTTACCAAACTTCTGCTTAATAAACTTACAAAAAGTAGATTCTTCTTGTATTCTAACTTTCCTATAGAATTCATTCCAATAATTAATATTCCCCTTTTCACTTAGTAATTGCTGTTCAATTTTCACCATCCTAATCGCTCCTTTTTAAGTGCAACTTGAAAAGCTTCATCTATAACATTCCATGTTCGTTCTACAGCTTGATTATCCGTATATTTAAAAAATACGGGACGTAACCGATCTCGTTCAGCCTGGTAGTACTCTGAATCTGAAAGACTTTTCAGAATCTCAGATTGCAGCTCCTCCTGCGAATAAGCTTTAGGCCCAGCAGTCCAAAAATCATAGGGCTCCAACGCTAATCCTCTTTCAAGACGATACTCTTCGATATCTGTAGGAACAAACACCGTTGGCTTGTTCATAAATAAAAAGTCATTATACACTGACGAATAATCTGTAATTAACAAATCGCCCGCCTCTAAAACCTCGTACAGATCAAGTCCATGCTGACCCAAATTATCATTATTTAAGAAAAACAAATGATCGTATTCCCTTAATTGTGTATGTTCAGCGACACTGAGCTGTTCTGCATGATGAGACTTTGATATACACACGATCTGATTTTGTTTTAAAAACTCATTAAATACCGTGTAATCAAAATCAATGATTTTTACAGAGTCCGTAAGCTGTGAGTTGCCTTCAACTCTTTGAATACTGTCGAATACATGGAATGTTGGCATATTGAAAATTATCTTTTTCCCTGATAAATCAATTCCCAGCAAACGTTCCAAATTACGCTTTGCCTTTCCATCTTTCGCAAGTAACTTATCATTTCTCGGAAGGCCGGTGATTCTATATTTATCTTCAGGAACACTATAGAATGAACTAAAGACAATCATATTCATGTGAGATGCGGTGCAGACGAAATCCACTTTTTTAAATATTTCAGGTGTGCCTCCTGAGCTCTTGTCCTTTTTATCCATGATCCCGCAAGCTTTTAACGGTATTCCTGCATGCCAAACCTCTACATTCACCGTAAATTTAGGGTTATACAAAAAAGTATTAAATCCTGATACAGTAACGTTTGCTTGTAAAGGCACCTTAACTACTTGTTCTATCGACCACACATCTTGGCCATGTATAACTTGTATATTGTACTTGTCTTGATATCCTTCCGGCACATTCTGCAACAGCGCATACACATTTGAATCAGCTGAATGATACAAATTGAAAATTATCGTATGCTCATATTCCCTGTTCCTTATACTTTGCATTAAGATTTGGTCAATATGTACAATTTGCGGGCGGCCCGCTTGATACACACAAACATCGCACTCTGTAACCCCATTCTCAGCTAACAGCTGAATTTGCTGTTTATAAAGATCATTAAACGGCACCAAAAGCCTAATAGCTTGAGTTGATTGCAGTTCTATCGCTCGTCGAATCGAAACTACATCTTTGTTCTTTGCTTTCAGTTCAAATGAAGAGCATACTCCCTCAATAGGGACATTATAACTTTCCATTTCGTTGATTACGGTTTGAACATTCAAATCTGACATATGTACAAGATACCAAGTCATACCCGAAAAAGTATCTTGAATTGTCGACATCATATATTGGTATATTGGCGACAGTCTAACCGTATCCGGAAGTTCATTTAATTCTTTCCTGGTAACCTGCTCACCGAAGGTAGATGAAATATACAGTGTGTATAACGAATTCCATTCATTTGACTCCATATTAAGCAGTCCCATACATCCCTGAACATCTCGAACAACTAAATGAGCAATAGCCAATGCTAGTTGTACCGAATTATTATTGAGATGAAATAAGAACTCTTCCTTTATAATATCGTCAATACGTACACTGCTCTCTAACACGCCCAAAAAATCATTCATATTATTGTGGATAAGCAAAGCCTCTAAATATTTCTGCTCAACATAATCTATAGGCTTCTGTTCATAAGCCTGACGAGCATATCTCAAGAACTCATGTTTATCCTTTGTATGTAAATACAATCCATAGAGCAAATCAAAAACAGGATCAGAAAACGATGTAGATAATTGATACAAGGATTGCCCAACCTTATCTAATTCCTGAACAGGATGATGCTGCAGTTGTCTATTTGCAATAAGTACGAGGGTGGCCGCCCTCTCATTCCATGAGTTATCTATTAAAAATTGTTCAACTTCACTTCTCTCACCTTTGCTATTCAAACAAAGTTCAATGGCTTGATTGAAGCTTTCAACATCTTGCGCGAGACGCACATTAATCTTATCCAGAAAAGATTCCGGCATGTACGTTGTAATAACCGGCAATCCACTAGCAATATACTCATACTGCTTAATAGAATCACATGCTATATTCATACTAGACTCGTTCGTATATGGCACTATTCCGATATCACAGTGATAGAGATAATCCTTGAGCTCAACATGCTTTTTACTTCCTAATAAGTACAGATTCGGATAGGACTTTGTAAGTTGTCCATCTAAAACCGCTCCGACAATAATAAACGAAAGATCTGGATTGCTTGAGACAATCCCATAGAATAGTTCCTCATCAAATCGTTGATACACAACACCAGTAAATATCACTCTTGGTTCTGGTATTTCAGCTAAATCGAATGGAATGATTGGTTCTTCCGCGAATAGAAAGTCTGCTTGATGTACTGCATTTTTTGACATCCAAACATTCTTTCTATTTTCTATTACAGTGCGTTGCAAATATAACGAAGTTGCTGTCGTAGTAATGGCATTTGCCTTATCCATTAATAATTGTTCATAATAATAATCTGAGCTTTTCCCCCAAAATGCATACTTTAAATCTGAATGATCGTCTACACAATCATAGATATGGTAAAATTCACCTTTTAATTTATCAATAATGTGATAGTGACTAGGCAAATAAGTAATAAGAATAGGTTCATTGCGATTAGATTGTTCATTAACAAGCAACTGGGTAAGGCTTAGAATATTTGACATTACCGGTTTGCTGTTTATATGTAACGGTTGATAAATATTTACACCATCAATTACTTTCTTATACTGTTCACTTATTTCATTTAATTTCTCTAAAGTGACACTCTCCTCGTAGCTATTAATAGCTAGAGGTGGACAAACATAATGCACCTCATGCCCCATATTACTCAATGCACGAGCAATATGATGCATCCTCTGATATTCATTGTTCCATCCGTTGGAAGACAACATAATAAACTTAAGCTTCTCTGACCCGCCTGCTGCAATAAAAATTTTCTTTAGCGTAGGATTATCTACATATAAATTCTCTAGTTCTGCTTTTAGCTGCATGTCATCCGCATTACGATATGCAATACCATAATGAATGGCTGCGTCACTATGCTGATTCAGCGCTTCTAATGCATATCCATAATTATAGTTAATATCGGAATCATTTGGATTTATCAAATGTGCCTTTTGCAAACAAGTAACCGCTGAACGGTATTCTTTAATTAACAAGCAAAGAACACCATACAAGCCCCAATACTCTGCATTATCCTCAAACTGTTTTTCGTTCTCAATTATAAGTTCATATGCGGCCTCTATTTCATTATTAGAAATTAACTTATTTATTTTTTCTAGAACCATATTCTTTCCTCCTCATGCTAGTCTGCATTTTCCCGATGATGCCTTACACGCAGTTTAAATCATTTACCTTGTTATACCTCTTTGGATACGGTATGAAAATGAAGTAATCTAGCGAGAGAAGGTGCATAGTTATACTTGGCGGCCTCCTGATAACATTCTAGCGCTTTAGAAGTTTGCCCCGTTACTTCATAGAATACGCCTAGATTATGGTAAGCAGAGAAGCTCCCTGTCCCCTTAACACTATCATATTTACTCGATTCGCCAATCGAAAGACAAGTAAGATAACAGTTTTCGATATTTGATAGTAAATGAATATATTTGTTTGTATTCTTCATTACTATTTCTAGGTAGAACAAACCTGAAGCAAAATAAAAATCTGCAAAGTCGTTAAGCTGTTCCTGTTCATCTTGAATGACTTGCAAAGTCGGCTCCAACTCGCCGCAGGCCATTCCTGCATAGATGTAATCAACGACTACATTGGGAAAGTAATTCGCAGACTTATGGCAATAGCGGTAGGCTTGATGCAAACTTTGATAAACCAAATCATGTCTCTCTAGCCCTTTATATTCTTTCGCAATCTGATAATAGTAGTAAGCATCTTGCGGTGAAGCCTCTATTTCCCGCAGCAGCATTGGAATATTTCTATCTGAGCGCGTCTGTTCATAATAACCGTCATGTTGAATATCAATAGCAAGGATCACTCTAGGTAAGGAAGATACAATTTGCTCATGTATAATGCCTTCATAACGTGCATCTCTAGGAAACAATCGCGAGATGAACGTTTGAGCATATGCATCCCCCTCCTTATCCTTAAATTTATTGATAATCTTCAATCTTCCGATTGCCAAAGCCCCATTTATGAATGACTGAATTTCCTCCCTATAATCGTCTGCAAAATATTCATCTGCATCTAACACTAGATTCCAGTCACTTGTGGCTTGTTCTAGAGCAAAATTCCTAGCCTCTGAGAAGTTGTTATTCCATTTATAATCAAAAATTTTGGCATTGTAGGCAGCTGCGATAGCCTTCGTAGCATCCGTCGAGCCGGTATCAACAATTACAATTTCATCTACTAATCCTTCAACGCTTTTCAGACATCTGTTTAGCACCGTCTCTTCATTGCGAACAATCATTACTAGTGATATTGTCTTCATAGCGGATTCCCCTCGTAGCTTCAATAATTTAATATCGACATTTGAACAAGAATTGTGTAGCTTTATGTCTTTATAATTCCCACTATGTAATATATATGTCTGTTGATGTCGATATATGTAGTATAATCGTGACGAATGTTACCACATTTACTAAAGGAGCAGCTATGAGCAATTTATTAACGGTCTGTATGATTGTAAAAGACGAGGAAGACGTTCTTGATCGTTGTCTGAACAGCATTAGCAAACTTGCTGATGAAATTATTATTATAGATACCGGCTCGACGGATCGCACAAAGGACATCGCCCGGCAATACACCGAACATGTGTATGACTTCACATGGTGCAATGACTTCTCAGCTGCCCGGAATGAGAGCTTAAAATATGCAACGTCGAAGTGGGTTCTCATATTGGATGCCGATGAATATATCGAAACAAATGATATCCCTTCAATTCGTACATTTTTAGAACTTGAGCCCCCGCTAGCCAGTACGATTTATTTAATATCTATCGTTAGCTTTCTTGGTGAATCTGCCAGGAAAGGCAGCTTGAGCGAAGCAGCGGTTAGCAGATTGCTTCCTAACCATTTTGGCATTAAGTTTCATAGACCGATACATGAACAGTTATGCTCCAAAGAAGATCTTCCTCTCATTACTAAAAAAGCAGCCATTACCGTCTACCATACCGGATACTTAAATTCCACGATGCTCAATAAAGATAAAGCACAGCGGAACAAACAAATATTCAACCTATTGAAAAGTAAATCAGGCTTTACAGCCTACGATTACTTTACCATCGGCAATGAATACTCCATGCAAAAGGATTTCAAAAAAGCGCTATATTATTATGAAAAATCCTTTAAAAAATCCAATAAAAATTCTACCTGGCATTATATATGTGTTTTCGAATTAATCAATAATTACTTAAGATTAGACAGAATCTATGACGCATGGGAGCTGCTTGAGAAGGAAAGTGTAGGAAGAAAGGAGTACCCTGATTATCATTGCATGCAAGGAGTCATTTACGAGCATTTCGGTTTGTTTGAGCTAGCGAAAGAATCCTTTAAGACTGCAATTGCTAAATCGGAAATCCTTGCCGTTCAAAACCCTGTTTTTTGGCTAGTTAGTCCTGCATTAGCTTTGGAGACACCACTCGCTAAGTTAATCACAATGGCCGTTAGAGAACATAATATCCATGATACAATTTACTACCTAACGAAAAAGTTACAAAGCGATCCTTCCGATTATGCTTCGTTAGCTCACTTATTGGAATTGCTGATGAATTACGAAGGGGAGCAAGCGGTCTTAAAATTTATAGAGATACAATTTCCTAATTCTCAACTGGAAGATTACTATCTATTATTTAAAGTATTCCTCAGTCTAGGACAGGCTGACCTGTCCGCAACCTATTATAAGTTGGTTTCAGATGAAAGTATATTTACTCCGCATGATATTCTTCGCTATCAATTGTTGTGCGGCGATAAAACAGAATTTGAGACTTATCTTAATCAAAACGAGCTTGATCTGCTTGATAAAAATATAATTCATATACTTTCTTTAGCCTATCTAATTTGGAATACCCGTATAGATCTGCCCGCTTTGCCTGATGATGAACGTTCGGAAACAATAGATCATATCCATGACATGTACCAATTTTATATGGACTTAGTTGGAGACCAGTATTCCAATGATTGGATCGAAAATAATCAAATTCGAATATTTGAGCTCATCACAGATCTATTCCAAATGGAACAATACGGTGCTTTCGACAAATATATCAATTGTTTTATTCATCCTTTTATTATTGATCAACTAGCCAACTACTTCTACTCTAAACATAAGTATGATATAGCCATCAGTTACTATAACAACTTGATTGATTCCAATGACTTATCTCTTGTCAGTTCTGTCAATTTAGCTTTGTTACATATTAATGACCAGTTATACGAAGATGCTATACCTTTCTTTCAAGATGCTATAAAAAAATCGCCTGATCCTAGACAATTGTACATTCAAATCCTCACTCTCAGTCAAGATGAAAAGATAAAATCCGAGTACCGCCAGCAGTTATTCCATCGATATCCCGGTTATCGCAAATTACCATTCTTGCAGCACCTAATCTGAAATCAACGCAAACAAACCGTCTGGACTAGCCTGACGGTTTGTTTGTAATATGAAACTTAATACGCTTGGACAGCTTATTCTTTTTTATCAAAAAAGTAGCTTTCCCCCGCGTACATCTTTTCATAGGACTGTTTTTGCAATTTGGTTTTTGCTATTTTCTCAAGTCCCTGCGCTGCTTCCTCCATTAATATTGTCATTCTTGAAGTAATGAGCGAATCATATTTATTGATCTCTACTAAAAGTGTTCGCTCATCTTCAGAAAGCGAAATAGACTGCAGCGAATTTATGACATGATCCCGGCATTCTACGAGCTCCAAAAGTTCGTCAACATCAGCCATATCAATATTTTGGGCAATTCTCATCGTTAACTCATGTAAATGATTCAATTGAGATGCCATTCTTTATACCTGGCTCTGAGAAGCCGCTGTGGCAGGCCCTTTAATCAATTGTTTCCATGCTTCTCTAAGCTCGGTCAAATGAGCCATGACCTCTTTTGCTGCTGCTTCGCTTTTCTTCATATTGGACTCAATCAATTTATGGAGTAAATACTCGTAAATTAAAGCTAGTTCTTTTGATATTGCATAATCGTAATTTAGAGCAGCAATCAGTTCATGAATAATCGCCTGGGCCTTCTTAAGACTTGTGTTAGCTACATCATATTTACGGTTGTGAATGCCCTCAATACCAGCCTTTGTAAAGCGAATAGCGCCTTCATAAAGCATAATAACTAATTGTCCGCCACTCGCTGTTTGAACGGAAGACTGTTGATAGATTTGATGCGGCGAATTAAGCACGCTGGTTCACTCCTTTAAAAAACTATAACAAACCGTTAAGTGATGAAGATTGACTATTAAATTTATTGATCGCTTTTTCCATGGCACTAAACTGCTTGTAATACTGCGTCTCGAGCTTGTTAAGACGAGCAAGTACGTTAAATTCCTTATCCCTCATACCTCTCAACTGATCACCCAGTATTGAACTCTCCAAGAAACTCTTCGAATCTGAGCTTGTCAATGAAGTACCTGCAATTTTTGATAATGAAGTCAAAGCAGTGAGAGATGCATCCATCATGTTTTTAAATACGCCATTAGAGCCGTCTGCGAACAAGTTTGTAACTTCTTGCGGTTTAGATTCTAACGCCTTGCGCAGCTTATCCTCATCAAGCACAAGCTTGCCCTTCTCACCATAGCTGCCTGTTGTGATTCCAATTTGCAATCGATCCGTACCACCCGTACTAATCCCATTAATTAATGTAGTCGCAATGGTACGCAGATCTGAGACATATTTCGATAAGGTTGAATCATTTCGCAATGTGCCGCTTCTGGCCTTGTCTTCCCATTGTTCTGCTTCTTTGTCACTCAAAGCAGCTCTCTCATCGCTTGTTAGCGGCAAGAATTTGCGATTTTTATCCTCGGACAGTTCACCATTAATTAAACCTATTAAATCATTGTATTCTTTAACGAAGGATTTTATAGTGTCTATTATTTTGCTAGTGTCCTGTACGACTGCAATTGTCGTATCGGATGCCGATTGCGCCTTTACCGTAAAATCAATACCGTTAACAAGGAATCGGTTGGAATCTTGCGTATACGTCATGCCGTTGATCGTTATCGACGCTTGTTTGCCCGGTACGCTGCTCGTTGCTGTCAGACCGGCAGTGTTCGTTATAATCAGCTTGCTAGTAGGTGCAGTGACGGCACCACCGCCTGTTTCCGTAGCAGAAATGGAGATTTGTCCCGTCTGCTCATTAAAAACGGCTGTCGCTTTGGTCTTACTGTTCGCATTAATTGCAGCTGCCAGATCCGAGCCCTTAGAAGCAGCTGCATCCAATGTGATTTGCTCCCCATTAATCGTAAATGATACGGCTCCAAGATTACCATTTCCGACTTGGTAAATCGTTCTTGCATTAGTTGCAACATCCGTAACATTTACACTTAAGGTGCCGGAGGCACTAGAGGTTGTTGAATTTACCTTTAACGCATTGGTATCACCGCTAACCTCTGTGGTTTTTGCAGCAATAGTATTCGATAGATTAAATGAAGACAGCTTATTATTTCTAAAGTCGACTATTTTAGAGCTTATCGTCCTATAATCTTCCCGTTTCCATTCGATCTGCGTTCTCTTCTTGACCATCGTATCATATGAGCTGCGTTTGGCCTTCATTAACTCTTTTACCATTGCATCAACATCAAGTCCAGACGCTAATCCTGAAAGTCTCATTTATTAGCCCCTCCTTAAACCTTCTTGTCAATCATCATTCCTGTCAGCTCGATGAGTTTAGCAGCAGCCTCTACCAATTTTTCTTCCGGAAACTGACGTATAACCTCGCCAGTTAACTTATCTTTTACCTTATAAATGACTTGTTTCGTTACATCATGAACAGAACGGTCAATTGTTGTTTCTGGTGACTGAATAGCTTTAACGATTCGTTCTAGACTTTTCTGCACGAAACTATCAGTAACTCCGCCTAAATTTTGTTCGCCTGTTACTTTGGCACTCGTATCAATCGTTTCCGATAATATTTCTTTTTTCGGTCCGATGTTCAAATTCGCTTCTGAAGTATAAGCAGCCGAAGAGTTTACAGAGGAAATATCCATCATCCTTTGTTCACCTCTACTATTATTAGTTAACTATTATATCGGAAATTATAGTCCGGTTTATTAGATATAAATCTATTTAATAAAAAAGAGAGGCGCTTGGTAAATACCAAGGCCTCTCCCTTTGTGTAAGAATTAACGAAGCAAGGACAGAACGCCTTGTGGCTGCGAGTTAGCTTGAGCCAGCATTGCTTGCGACGCTTGAAGAAGGATATTGTCCTTCGTAAGTTTAACCATTTCCGAAGCCATGTCCGTATCACGGATACGCGACTCAGAAGCAGTCAGGTTCTCAACAGTTGTGCCCAAGTTGTTGGAAGTATATTCCAGACGGTTTTGAACAGCACCCAGTTTAGCGCGCTCAGTGGAAACAGCTTCGATAGCCGTTTCAACTTGACCAAGAGTCGAAGCTGAAGTCAAAGCGTTAAAGCTAGCAACTGCGATACTTCCGATAGCGATTTTTTGAGCTGCATCATCGGATTGAATCGTTGCGCCGCCTGTGATTGCCATGCCGTTGAACTTCGTGTCTTTCATGATAGCTGTGATTTGTTTGCCCAGTTCGCCAAGCTCTACGTCGATGTTAGCTTTGTCGCCAGTTGAGTAAGTGCCAGTCGATTTTTGAACGTTAAGCTCTTTCATACGAGTCAGCATGGAGCTAACTTCGTTCATTGCGCCCTCAGCTGTTTGTACGAACGAGATTCCGTCTTGAACGTTACGTTGTGCCATTTCCAGACCACGGATTTGGCCGCGCATTTTTTCGGAAACTGCAAGACCTGCAGCATCGTCAGCAGCACGGTTGATGCGAAGACCCGAAGACAGTTTCTCCATGGATTTACCAGCCGCAGCATTGTTAAGGCCCATGTTGCGGTGAGTGTTCAAAGCTGTGATGTTGTGATTAATACGCATTTGAAATTTCCTCCCTGAAATTGGTTTTATGCCACATCCTTGTGGCAGGTCAAGTTGATAGTTTGCACTATTTCCTTGTCTCTTTATATATCGGCAATTATTTCAATTTGTTTATAGCTTATTTATGCTTTTTAATGTTTTTTAATTGATTTTTCAATAAATCGCCATCAATGGCGGATTGCTCTGCCGCCCGGTTCATCTCTTCGACAGCCGCATACAGCTCTTTTCGAAGAATAGGTACGTCTTTGGGAGCTTTAATCCCAATCTTTACGACATCCCCCTGAACTTCCAATATGCTAATCTCAATATCTTCTCCAATAAGCAGCGACTCACCCTTTTTCCTTGCTAATACGAGCATTTACTTTCCTCCTTCTTCACTAAGGCTATTTAAGAATAGAGGATGCTTAATCGAGTAATTGCCTTCTGATAAAATATACTGGACGCCATTGCGTTCTGCTGTATTAATAATAATCGGGGCAATCAGATTCATTGTAGCCGTGTCCAATAGACCGCTAATTGTGACAATGTTATATACTTTAATATGACTTTCATCTTGCAGTTGCAATTCTGTTTTCAAATGCTGTGGAAGCTCAAACTCATAGGCTTCATGAAAATCAAATGGGGAAGCAACAATAAACGTTAAATCCTCATCTTCAACAGATTGCATGAAAACAAACGGGCTATCCTCGATATCGGCTAATATGTAGTTTTTGTTATCCTTAAAACCTGGTATCCCATTAGCAAAATGAATAATACTAGATTCTTCATATTCAAAGGCTCCAAAACGAGTAGATTCAATTATCATGCTCTTCACACACCCCATTATGTTCATTAACAAAAAAAGCCATAGCATCGTTACCCGATTCTACAGCTTTGCAATGATTATCTCACCCTTATATAGTCAAGTCAATTTCGGGCGGCGTAATCTTAACCGAAGCATATTGCTCCATATACACATTGAATTTTCCTCTTTGATACTGAATATCCAGCGGGCTATAGTCCGGAGTTGTAGTCACTCCCCCTACCTGGACATTCACTTCTGGCTTTGAAATGATTGCATCGAATTTAACATTACGCGGAGAAGCATGTCCGTATACATTAAGCGGAATCATATCTTGCGACATCTTCTGCCGCGCTAAATCCGCCACGGGATTGCCTCCTGCAGTAATATCCCCGATACGATCGTATTCTTGTGTTTTGTTCTCGACATATCTCGCTGCATATTGCCCGTATGAATTGTAAATCCGATCCCAAAACGCTTCCGCTTTCCCGCCTGTTAGAGCGTTCCAGGTATCTGTCTGGTCGATGATCAGAACAGGGCGTTCGGTTTTAATATCAATAACCGTAGGTTCTGTTTTGATATTAAGATTAACTTTACCTTGCCTCATTTGATATTGCCCGAGCTCCGATTGTATACCAATTCTAGCCGGAGTAGATTGAATTTGAATCTGTGGCAATATCATAACATTAGCTCAAGAAGTCGACTAATGATTTGCTTACAATCTTTGCACCAACCGATAGTGAGGCCTGATAAATATTTTCATTGATTTGAGCTTGAATCAGCAGCTTCTCATAGTCCGCGTCTTCTGTCTTTGACTGCATGTCCGTTAAATTAATCTCCATATCAGCCAAGCGGTTTTGAATAAGCTCCACACGGTTCACGCGTGCACCAATTTCTGCTCTTACATTAATGATACGGTCCATGCCCGCTTCGATATTAGGCAGCTCTGCTGAAACCGCAGCATAATTGCCTGTATTTAGTCCGTTCATGACACGATCCAGCACCGAGAAAATATTGTTTCCCGTGCCCGCCGGATCAGCAGCACCAAATAGTTGTTCACCGGAGAAATTAATATCAATCGTCATATTGACGCCTAATGCGTAATTAACGATTCCCTTATCCGTCTCAGTTTGTTTGGGATCGAAACCGGCAACTGTTTTATCATAAGGTGCTTCACTAAAATTTTCACCATTAAATACGTACTTTCCATTAAATTGACTGTTGCCGATATCAATCAACTGATTTTTGATTTGCTCAAGCTCATTCTTTATACTGTCCAAGGCCAGCTGAGGATTGGTACCCGTCGCAGCGTTGGTAACCAATTCCTTAACCCGAAGCAATACATCCCCCACTTGTTCGGCTGCCGTATCGTTAAAATCCAACCAGGATAACGCCGCATCAACATTTTTCTGATATTGTGTATTCCCTGCAATCTCAGAACGGTAACGCAGCGAGTAGGTCATTCCAACCGGGTCGTCTGATGGTTTGTTAAGTTTCCGCCCTGTCGTTGTTTGCTGCTGGAGCTGCTCCATCTGTAACATGTTCCGGTTCAAGTTTCTCGTAAGCTGCAAGTGCATATTGCTCTGCGTAACACGAAGTGCCACATTAATACCCCCTCAAAGTATCCGATTCTTAGCGTCCTACAACGCCTGTACCGTTAATAAGCTTCTCTAGCAATTGGTCAAATGTCGTCATAAAACGTGCAGCAGCGCTATATGCGTACTGGTATTTAATTAAATCAGACATTTCTTCGTCCAGCGAAACGCCGCTGACCGACTGGCGGTTGCTTTCCACCTGATCCAACTGGGCTTGCGTGTTCGTATAAAGTCTGGACGCTTCTTTGCTTTTTACGCCAAGCGTACCCACAGTGGCCCCATAAAAATCGTTGACAGTAGCATTAGTAACACTTCCGCCGCTAGCCGTCTCATCAAACGCGAATTTAACGTCCTTCAGTCCGGCCATTAATAATGCCAAGCCATTGTTGCCTTTAATCGGAG
Organism: Paenibacillus sp. NPDC058174; assembly: GCF_042883865.1. NCBI lineage: Bacteria > Bacillati > Bacillota > Bacilli > Caryophanales > Paenibacillaceae > Paenibacillus > Paenibacillus sp. NPDC058174. The sequence goes on along the minus strand of NZ_JBHVUY010000003.1, from coordinate 655,004 downwards.
TTACAGCCCCGCCGCCATCAACAGCAGCACGAATAGATGTTGCAATTTTATTTGAATCGTCAGCAATCGTCGGGTTCAATTGAATACTAGCGGCTGTAATGCCATTCGCTCCGCTTTTGAATGTAAAGAAGTCTTCCCCTGCGGTGCCGTCTAATGAATAGCCTAGTTTATGAAGACCATTAATACCTCTGACCGTAACAATTTGATCTGCCGTCGTTTCAATCGTCGTCCCCGGAAGCATCGAGCCTTTCGGAATCGTTACTTGAAACTCGCCGTTGGCAAGTGTATTCGCCAGTGTATCTAAGCTTTTAGCGAAACCAGCAACGTTTACATCCCGCGAGACGATCATCCCGTGAACCTCACCGCCAGTCAACGCCCCGGTTGCAAATGCGGTTTCCAAAGCTCCGGAGGTTAATGGTGTGATGTCTCCGCCGTCTACCAGATTCACGTTCCCCATTGTAATGGAATATCCGGTAGCCCCTTCAACGACATTAATATTCACGATTTTGGACAGCTTGTCCGTCATCAGATCCCGCTGATCACGCAAATCATTGGCATTGTCGCCGATTGATTCAATTTTTCTAATCTCATCATTCAATGAGGATATGGTTTGCAGAAGTGAATTGGCCTCTGACGCCTTATTTTCAATGTTCGTTGTCAGGTCAGAGCTCATTTGAGACAGCTGGCGGCTCAGCTCATTAAACGTATCCGTCAGAGCTTTGGAAGTTTCCTTCAAAATTTCCCGGCCGGTCACATTCTCAGGGTCCTTGCTTAAATCAGACCAAGCGTTCCAGAAGTTTTCCAGCACCGTTCTAATTCCTGCATCGGATGGTTCATTCACGATCTGCTCCAGCTTGCTCAGCGTGTCCGTCTGAATCGATAAACTGCCGACACCTTGATTTTGCTCACGGTACTGCGTATCGAGAAAGGAATTGCGGATTCGTGTAATGGATGTATATTCTACGCCAGTGCCGAGCTGACCTGGTGCTGTCGAGCGCTGCAAGCCATAGGCTTCGATAGGTCTGGATGCCACCATATTTACTTTTTGTCTTGAAAATCCTTCAGTATTGGCGTTTGCGATATTATGGCCTACTGTATTAAGTGCGGCCTGCTGTGTGAAAAGCGTCCGCTTAGCGGTCTCTATTGAATGGAAAGTCGATCTCATCGTAAATCCTCCTTCTTAGCCTCGGGAATCGAACAATCCGCTGCGCTTGTAATTTCCAATCTGGTTCATCGGATGCTGGTAAACAACATCCTCACTTGGATCCTCTACCATCAGATCTATCGAAAAATCAATAAACGCAATCGATTGCTGAATCAGCTGCTGGTTCAGCTCATTGATTTGCTGCAGCTCTTTCAGAATGTCGGTTAGCTGCTCATGCAGCTGCATAAGCTTCTGCTTCGGTTCCAGCTCACTAACCGATTTAATAACTTCTGACAACAAGGAGACTCGGTAACGAAAGCCGATATCTTTGAAATAGCGCAGTGTAATCAAGCTGCGGTTGCTTTCCAATTCCTCAGCTTGAGCGACCAAAAGCTTCTCCTTCTGAGTCACCACATTAAGCTGAAGAAAATCATTGCTCATAATCAATGGTTTTTTGGATTTCTCGATTTCCAGCAAGGTGCCGTACAAGGCAAGCTGCGCTTGGAGGATTTCAATAATAGGCTGTACAGACATAGTCAGCTGCATCCTTCCTTATTTGCCGGGATCGTTTTTGAAATAGGCCATTAGCTTCTCGGCGATTTTACCCGCCTCGACATGATAGGTACCGGACGAAACCTCTTGTTTCAGTTGCTCGATCTGCTTGGACCGCTCCGTGCTTTGTGCTTGGCTGGAAGAAAGCATCTCCTTCGCTTCCGCTGAAATTTGAACATTGTCCTTCTGACGCTTCTGGCTCGTGCCTGCCGCACGGGATTCATTTTGCTTCAAGTAATTGTTCAAAGCGCCAATGCGCTGGGGCTCATTTATTTTCAAATTGTTCACCTCATCTTTTCAATGCATCAAAAAAGCCGATAACTCTTTACAAGTATTATCGGCTTGAAGGAAATGAAATTTTATAGAACATTTGTAGAATGCCATTATTTACTGGTTTTACTGATCTTTTATCCGGTAAGCGCTATGCGCGCCCGTAGGTTTTTCCTCGTCTGGTTTGCTCGCAAAAGTGGATTTCAGCTTGTTTGCATCCTTCTGCAAGCGTGTCCGGCAGTTGTCGCAAATATGATTCTCCCGAATAAGCGTACCGCAAACCTCGCAAGGATAGGACATATTAGGCGCATTTACAAGAGAAATTCTGCCCTCGCGGACAAACTTTGTAATTTGCCGGATCGAAACTCCTGTCGCATCGGACAGCTCTGTAATGATAGCACCTTTGTTTTCCCTTAGGTAAGTCGTGCACAGCTCATATTCTTTATCAATATCTTTCATGCATGCCGGGCATACATCACGGAAGTTTTTAGCGAAGAGCTTGCCGCAGCGAGGACAATTGTCTAAATTCATCATAAACATCCCCCAATTCCATCTGTTAACGATTAATTATCCTCTATTCTAGCGGATTGTGACAATGATTTCACTATTAATCTTGCAAGTGCCGGAACCGATTAGGAGCGGGCCCAGGTTAAAGCATAAATATCAAGAGGAAAGGGGGCATTGCGATGAATCGATTCTGAGCAAGACTGAATGGTGCTTCCGGTCGTATAGATGTCGTCGATGAGAAGGATTTGCCGGTTACGACGGCGCTGGCGAGCCTCAGAGATGTTACCGGATTGAAGAGATGCTGTTCGTTCGCCAGCTGACGGCTCTGCGGCTAGTTGAGACAAATGGGCAAGCCCCTCCGGCAAAGCCCGAAAAAGACGCTGCGTGTTGCGCATTCTCTCGGAACGGGATTGAAAGCTTTGCTTTTCGCTGTGCCGATCACGGTATAGCAAATTGACAAGGGGGATTTGGAATTGACGGGCGATTCGCTCCGCAAACCGCTCGGCTTGATTAAAGCCCCGCTCCTCCGCGCGTTCAGAACTGACTGGGACGTACGTGACGGCATCCCAGCGGAATTCATCCATTGATGCTGTACTGCTCTTTGGTGAATTGTGAAGAGATGGATGTTGAAGAGCAATGCGGGCCGCAGCAAGCTTAGTCACAGCGTGATACGCCGGTACCATCATTTCAGCTAATAGCGGCTCCAACTGCTCATTCCCCCGGTATTTGTACTGGGCCAGCCATTCTCTCATTTCACTCGTATAGTGAACCGCACTTCGATTCGCAACAAAATAGGCATTCGTTCGTCTGGCGCAATCGCCGCAAATAATGCCTCGTCCACAAATCCGGCACTTCGGGCGGAGCAGCCATGGAATATCGTTCAGGCAGTTATGGCAGACGGAGCGGATAAACGATTTGGGCAATTCGGAGGGCAAGCCGTTGCGAGATGAAGAACTGCCCTCGCGGATCATTTGTCCGCAAAATGTACAGGATACAGCATTCGGGCCAAGCCATTGAATCGAACGGTCAAAGCCCGCGTAAGAGCGTTGCAAAAAATGGAGAAGCCACTTCATCGACAATAGCTACATCTCCCTTATTGTTCTAAATAGCCGTTGGCACGGGCGATTCGATTCATTTTCTGAATGTGCCGCACAGCAGCAACTTGCGAACGTGTCCGTTCCTTGCCGCCAAAAAAGACAAAGCCGTTCGGATCGTCAGCCGAGCGTCCCGCTCGGCCTGCCATCTGAACGAGCGAAGCCTCATCGAATAATCTGCCGTCCGCATCCAATATGTACACATCGCTGCGGGGAATCGTTACGCCCCGTTCTAAAATCGTTGTCGTAACAAGTACGCGCAGCTCCTTGTTGCGAAAACGTATAATTTTGTCGGCCCGCTGCGGATCTTTGGAGGAGGTTCCTCCGATGGCCGGCTGTTTTAATACACTGCGTAGGAGCGCCGCCATCGGTTCCGTCTGCTCAATGCGCTGGACGAAAACAAACAGCTGTGCGCCCCGCTGCAGCGATTTCATCATAGCTGCCTGAAGAGCCGCAGTTAGCCTTTTCGTCACAAGCATTTGTCTGACGGTTGGCGTTCGAAGCAGCCGGGGAACAGGCAGCGGCTGCCGATGATAACGTGCCGGCACCCGGGCGTGGGGCAAGCGCCCCCTTCTCGCTTGTCTTTGAAGCTCCATCGGCGGCGTGGCGGAAAGCAGCATTCGTACCGCCACCGGAGAACAGCAGCGTTCCGCCGCATAGTGGAGAACGGGATCATTGACATAAGGAAAAGCATCTAATTCGTCGATGATGACGAGATTAAAGCTCTGATGAAACCGCATCAGCTGATGGGTCGTAGCCAGCGTAATCTCACCCCGCTCCCAGCGCTGCTCGCTGCCGCCGTATAAAGTGACCACCTTAGCCTCGGGAAAAGCCTTTCGAATTCGCGGATCCAGTTCCAGCACGACATCCCTTCGGGGAGTAGCGATTAGCACTTGTCCGCCAAGCCTCGTTACGGAATCAACAAGCGGAAAGATCATTTCCGTTTTGCCTGCTCCTGTAACCGCCCATAGGAGAAAGCTTGGCGGAGGCAATTCGCTTTGGCGCGCATTCGCTGAAGCGGAATGAAGGGTGGATTTGACGAAGCGAAGCGCTGTTTTGGTGGCAGCCGCTTGGGCCGGGCTGAGCCCCCACCGGGCGAAAGCTGATTCGGGCTGCGGCGGCGCAAGCGCAGCGCCGCCAAGGAGCGAGGGCATGCCGAGGATCAGCAGCTCGCATTCGCGGCTGCGTCCCATTCCGAGGCATGCGGAGCAGTAGGCGCACATGCGCCCGCACGATGCGCAGCGCGTGCGGTGCATGTGCGCTTCACCGCTGCCGCAGCGCAGGCAGCGGGTTTGGCTCTTGCGGCGCTGGCGAAGCCGCCCGCCGCCCCCGGCGGCGACAGCGCCGCTGAGGCGCAGCCAGCCATGCAGCTGCGCCAACTGCAGAGCGCCGCCAATATCGGCGGCGGCGCCTTCCAACAGGGCGTGCGCTTCGCCGCGAAGCAGCGCACGGCCCTGCAAGGCACTGGCGGCCCGCTTCGCGGCGGCCGCCAGCTCCTGCCACCACGCGCCGCTATCCGCGCGCTCTGTCGAAACAACCCCGCTTCGCCGCCCTGCCTCGGCTCGCGTCCACCGCTCCATCCGGGCGCGCAGGCTTCCGCCTCCTTGCTGCTGCGCTCCCGGATGATCGCCATGCGCCTCGTGCTTCGCTTGCTCGACACAAGCCGCAAGTCGCTTCATCACCGCGGCCTCCTCTCCGCTTATTTCCTTACTCTCCAAGCTCTCACCTTCCCTTTCCTTGTTGTTTCTATTCAGCTTTATGTCTCCATCTCTTGCATTCTTCCTCTTTCCATCCCTGTCATGTCTATTTACATCCTTCGTCTCCACATCCTCGCTATGTCTGTTTATGCCTGTCATCTCTCCATCCCTGTAATGTCCGTGCGACTCTCCCGTTCTCGATTCCCTTTTTTCGCACAATCCCTTCATTCCCGCCTCGCTAAATCCATCCTCCTCCCTCTTTTGTCCCTGCGTATACAAGCTCTTTCTACCCTCCCGGAATCCCCTGCGCTCCCCGGCTCCCTGCCTTCCCACCCCCCCTATTCTCTGCATCACCGGTATCTTCGCCAATACTTTCAACAACGCACCGCTGCTTTTCCACTCGCCTCTCTCCTGCTCATCATCCCACAATTGCTTACAGCGCCATGCATCCCCAAGCGGAAGCAGTTCCTTCCACAGAACTATCATTTCTGCCAAGCGGCCTTCTTCCCTCAAATCTAGCGCTTCATTCCTATACCTTCCTTCATATTTTCCATAGTCTGCATTGCCTTCAAAACCCTTACCGCTGTTTTTGATACCCCCATCGTAATACTGCCCAAACCAAAATAAACGATCAACATCTGCCGCTATCGTCACATTAGAAAACCACTTTCCGCCAATTTTCACCACATACACTTGCGCCTTCATTTCACGCCCCCTATCGTCCCTTGTTTGCTAACCAATAAAAAAAGCACACCTCAACGACGCATCAAGCGTCGTCGGGTGTGCTTCACTCCGAGTTTCGAAATATTTTAGTTGCTCCAACTATAACTCAAAACGGCATTTTAGACAAATCCTCCGGATTTTGCAGATCAACTAGAATAGCATGTTCAGAGGATGTAACGACTCCGTCCATTTTCAACCGCCATAACAATCTGGAATGGCCCGCATCTTCCGTATGAGAGCGCTTCCGATCATTCGACTGCTCTGCCCCTGAATCGACGTCCTTCTCTGCCTTTCCCTCGTGTACGAATACTGAACCGCCGCCTTGCTCCAGCCGGTCGACAATTTCTGCTGTCTGCTCCATCGAACCGGCATCAACTAAGGTGAGCTTAGCATCCGTACCCACCCGACGCGAAAAAGCATAAAACGATCGTACCAGCCATTCCATTCTCATATGTTGATTGTGTGCCACAAGTACGTAATGTTTACTCACCCGCACCCGATCCCGTTTGAGCCAATATGTGAGGTGCACGAGAGCAGCGACCAAAGCATAGCAGCCAACAACGACGAGCAATATCCCAACCATGGAAGCCACCTCCTCTTTGTTGACACTATATGCGGAGGCGAGCCTAGTGGTTCCGGACAAATAGGACGAGTTTTTGTTGAAATAGCCTGATCTCTTTTCCCTGTCCGCTATCGACTTCCCTTTATACTTACTGTAAAATAAAACCAAAGCAGCAGATGAAGGATCTCTGTTCCTTAATTGCTTAATATGATGCGTGTGAAGCACACCGCTCTTTTTCCGTGAATCAACGGACGAGGAGCGGTTTTTTTATTTTTAAAAAGATTGGAGGAAACGTCTTGTTTGAATCAAACTATGCAATATGGATTTCGGAACAAATAGCGGATTGTACAGGGGAGAGAAAACGCCGCCTATCCCAACACGGACACGCCGAACAACTATTTTTACAGCATGTTTGGAGGCCGGCCTTTAGTCACTTCGAGTATTTATACGGTGAACATGAGGTCAGTGACTTTAAAGACGGCAAACGATATTTGGATTTTGCCTATATTCGCCCGCCTTATCGGATTTGTTTTGAAATCGATGGCTTCGGCCCGCATTCCCGTGATGTGGACCGCGATCGTTTTGCTGACGGACTAATGCGTCAAAATCATCTTGTTCTTGATGGTTGGACTGTAATTCGCCTATCTTATGATGACATTGCAAAGAGACCGCGCCAATGCCAGCAGCTGCTGCATCAACTTCTTGGGAAGCTTTACAATCCGCAGTTTCTGCCAGACCTGACTGTTCACCATAAGGAGATCATTCGCTATATGACAATCGTCCAAAAGCCGGTTAGTCCTAAAGAAATTAGCAGCCTTCTGCATATTGGGCCAAAGTTTGCCCGTCGGCTTCTGCTCGAGCTTTTGCAAAAAAAGTATGTCGCGGCTCATTCAACAGGAAGTCAACGTATTCGTTTATACAAATTGCATGAAGGCTTGCCATCTTACTTCAGCTGTTAGTCCGGTACCACCCTTAACTCTACCCATTCTTTCATAGCAGTACTCTATCCCGCAGAACATGCCATCCAATTTGTTTGTTCCAAATTCTTAAGACCCTGAAAGGACCTTAACCTGCCTGCGTACATGTTTTTCAAAAAGGATAAGACCCGCCTAGGGTCTTATCCCCTCCCAGAACCATCATATCTGCGTAAAAAAGTCAGGTTTCTCTACTCTTAAGTCCTTCTCAAGGCCTTAAACATCACTCGTGCACACTTTTCAGCAAAGATAAGACCCGCCCAGGGTCTTATCCCCTCTCAGAAGCCTCGAATCTGCATAAAATAGTCCAGTTTCTCTACGCTTAAAGCCTTTTCAAGGCCTTAAACATCACTCGTGCACACTTTTCAACAAGGATAAGACCCGCTCAGGGTCTTATCCCCTCCCAGAGGCATCGTATCTGCGTAAAAAGTCAAGTTTCTCTTCACCTAAGGCCTTCTCAACGCCGTAAGCATCACCCTCACACGCTTCACAGCATGCTTAAGACCCTATCAGGGTCTTATCTCCCCCTCTAGCTAGCAACCAACAAAAACAAAAAAAATCCCGCGTCTATAGACACGGGACTCTGCTATGTATTAACCAGACTTGTTGCGACTGACGGCTGGCTGCGTTGGTCCAGCCCATTTCCTCCGCGCTCCTGCTCCTATAGCTGCAGCTTCGGTCTGCTCTATTGCGAGAGCCTAGCGACTAAACGCCTACAGCCCAGCATCATGCCGCAAAACGCATCCAGCTAACTTAAGCAGTATGAATTACAACGTCACCCAGCCATATTTGATGGATTGAATAACCGCTTGCGTGCGGTCGTCGACCTCCATCTTTTGCAAAATGCTGCTGACATGGTTTTTAACGGTTTTCTCGCTGATGAACAAAAACTCGCCGATAAGTTTATTGCTCTTGCCCTCGGCCATCAGACGAAGCACCTCCGCCTCGCGGCGGGTCAACGGATTATCTTCGCTGGCGATGAACTTCACGCCCGGCTCGCTCGTCGCAGCTGCACCCGATACGACGCCCATTTCATCCAGATACGTCATCCGGCGCAGCTGATTGATCAGCTTGCCCGTCACTTTCGGATGAATATACGCATGTCCATTCACAACGGAACGAATCGCGTTAATGAGTGCCTCAGCCTCCATATCCTTCAGCAAATAGCCGGTCGCCCCTTTGCGGAGCGTCTCGAATACGTAGCTCTCGTCATCATGAATCGAAAGAATAATCACCTTTACATCGGGAAAAATCGTCTTCAAACGCTCTGTCGTGACGACCCCGTTCTCGATCGGCATATTAATATCCATCAGCACGATTTCCGGCTGCGTATGATTGCAGAACTCCAGCACCTGAATGCCGTCGCCGCATTCTCCGATCACTTCAAGGTCGTCTTCCATATTCAGAATCCGTTTGAGTCCTTCGCGAAAAAGCTGGTGATCATCCGCGAGCAACACTTTAATTTTTCTCTTTACACTTGGTGCCTGAGCATTTTGGTTCATTCGTTATCTTTCTCCTTTCTCTACTCTACTGTTATTGGGATATAAAATAAAACTTTCGTCCCTTGTCCGATTTTTGAGTCGATTTCCATCCTCCCTTCGAGAAGATCGACACGCTCACGCATGCCAATCAGGCCAAAATGGGAGTTGTGACTCGCTTGATATTCGACAAGCTCGCTCTGAAAACCTACTCCATTATCAAGAACGGTAATGATCACCATCTCGGGTTGGTAGTTCATTTCCAGTGTGACGTGCGAGGCGCTTGCATGCTTATGCGCATTGGTGTAAGCCTCCTGCACAAGCCGAAAGATTGCTGCTTCCATCGCAGACGGCATTCTGACTTCTTTTCCGGTCAGCTCGAATATGGTATGTATTTTGGTCCTCTCTTCGAAGTCCTGCACGAATTTGCGAAGCGTAGGCACAAGTCCCAAATCATCCAATGCCATAGGACGCAAATTAAAAATAATTTTGCGGATGTCCTCCAGCCCTGAACGAACTTGTCCTTTCAAATCTATTAATTCGTCTTGTACCATTTGAAATTCCTTCTTGATGAGCATTCTTTCTGCAATTTCGGTCCGCAGCACAATATTGGCGAGCGATTGAGCAGGCCCGTCGTGAATTTCACGGGAAATCCGCTTTCGCTCTTCCTCTTGCGCAACGATGATCTTTAAGCCGATCATCTGTCTCGTTTTAGCGGACTCCAATATTCTCGTGACCTGGTTCAAGTCGCCGGACAAATACTCCAGTACGACATTGATTTGCGAGGCGATCATTTCAGCGCGCTCAATGGAGCTTTTGACGTTGCGGACCCGCTTCTGCAAGTCATCCCGTCTCGTCTTCAAATAGGCTTCCTTTTCCCGATAGACCATCAGGTCCATTTGAATGACAGTCGCCTTCTCGTACGCCTGCTTTATATCCTCTTCCTTATATCGGACGAAATCCTTGCTGACTTCAGTCAGCCGAATACGGGCGCGCCGATACTCCTTCTCCAGCTCATCTACCCGAAGAATCGTTTTGCCGTTCTCCTCCAGTACAAGCTCAAGCTCCTGCACGAGGGAATCAAGCTCGGCGCGCGCTGATTCGCATATTTCGTAAATTTGAATCTTGCTGTCTTCCATAACCGCAATTGCATTGGTTATGACGCGATTGATATCTACAATATGTTGATCCACGACGATTCGGCAACCCCTCTTAAAAAGATGAATATAGAAGGTTATACCATTCTATCATAACACAGGAAAGCTGCCGTCCGTCTATTTTTAATCAATGGTAATCTTTTTCGTTTTGTTCTCAAACCCGACTTTTAGGCCCAGGTTTTCAGAGAATAGACGAATCGGAATCAGCGTCCGTCCATTGCGGACAATTGGCGCAACGGCGGTATCTGAGCGTTTTCCGTTCATGACAAGCTCCTTCTTGCCGATAACCATTTCCAGCATCGTTGAGCCTTTAATAACGGTTACGCGATTGAGCTTATCGTCCCATCTCAAAGTTGCGCCTAAAGTATCACTGACGAAACGAAGAGGGACATAAGTCGTTCCGCTAAGCTCAAGAGGAGCTACGTCCAGCGTAATAGCCTTTCCGTCTACAGTCGCTGTTTTCTTGCCGATGTTCATGACGATAGACTTATTCACGCTTGTGACCGGTGCGGTCGCATACTGCAGCTTCAAGTTGTCCAGTCCTACCGCTCCGGTTGCTGCACGCTCATCTTGACCGTCAGCGATCGTTACAACATAGATGCGCTTGAGCTTCACCGGGTATTTCATGCCGTAGGAGCCAAGATCGGCTCTGACCGTTTTCCAGCCTGTCCAATCGAGCTGCTTTGCCAGATCAACCAAATGCGCTTTGCCGTCAGCATCGGTGAATTCAGCCCGCAGCCAGTTCAAACTGCCGTCTCCGTAGACGTCAACCGACAAGCCGTTAGGAGCGCCCTCTACCGTTCTGCCGGACGTACCGTTGAACACAGCATATACAGCCTTCGTTCCTGTACCTGCGCTGAAATCATACGAAATTTGCAGCGCCTTGCCGGATGTCTGTTTCGGCAAATCGCTGACAAGCTTCACGCTGCCTGTTGTCGTCGCTGCAGGCGTGACTTGAGTTGTGATGGCGTAGCCAACGTTCTCAAAGTTCTCCAATGTTTTCTCCGAACCGCCTTGTGTAAATGGCAGAAGTGTCGGGAAACCGTCGTAGCGTCCAATCGCATAGCCAGTTGTCGATGATCCCGTCGACTCAACCGTAATCGTATTGCCTTTCTGCGAGCCCGTAAAGCCGATAAACTCCCATTTCAGCGAATCGCCTGTCAGCTTATAGCTTTTGCCGTTCTTCAGCGTAATCGTAACCGGTACCGACACGGTCGCTCCCTTGCTGAGCACGCCTGCAGCGGCATCCAGCTTCACTTCGGCAACCTGATCCTGGCCAATGACTTCAATTGGATAGTTGGAGGTCACATCGCCGGATCTAACCGAAATAGTTGCCGTTCCTGCTTTTGTAGCTGTAAACTCGTTGCCGCTCATCGTACCGACACTGCCGATGCTGCTCCATTTGGCGTTCGTGCTGGTCAGCTCGAACGGGTTATAGTACGTATCGTAAGCTTTAACTGAATACGAGGCTTTTTGGCCAATAAACAGCACATTCGAGCCGCTTACCGTAATGCCCTTCAAAGATCCCTTCGGTGCCGTCGAAAACACGCCGATTCCGTTCGCTACACTGCGCTGCGTCGTCCCGTATTGCGTAGAGTGAGTAAGCTGCAAGCCCGTCTCGCCCAGCGGCCGGTCAATCATCGTCGTTGAGCCGCCGCCATCAAGATTGATCCCTTTGTAGACGCCTAGTCCGACCATAATTTGCTGCATTTCCTTCAAAGTAGCGCCGGTGCTGTTGCCGAACTTCTCGGTCGTAATCAAGTAAACTTTTTTACCGTCCTTGGAGTAGCCTACTGCTGAACGAGAGACGATCGACGAGCCGCTGACCCCCGTAATATCGCGAGAGAAAGCCGCTGCCGCACCTTTGTCTACGAGGATAGTATGACCGCCGATAAGCATTTGGAAGGTGGAGGGATCTACCTTGCTTCCAGTAGAGGATACTAGTGAATAATTGCTAGTTACGGATTGGCCTACTTGCAGATGCTCTACAATAAACTTAGCGGCATCTCCATGCCCCCGTAGAATATAACCGTCACTCGGAATTGCTCCGGCTATAGGAGCCTGCTCCGAGATCTGCTCGACGATGCCGTTGCGGACGAGCACCTCAGTTGGCGTGGCCATTGCGTTGCGAGGACGTTCGGCTCCGCCCCAGGCGCTTGTATAAATATGAAGCTGATTGAAATGGCTATATTTGGAGTCCCCGACTTCAGGAACATAAGCAGACTGGTTCATGCCGGCAAGTACAAAGGTTGCGCCGTCTCCCGCCTTCACCGTTCCATCAAACGTATAGCTGTCGACGACCGGCTGACGGTCCTTCGTCACTGCGAATGCGTACATCCCTTTTATCTTCATCGGGCTGACAAGCATAGTGCCGCTTGAAACTTGCGCCCCCATCGGCGAGCCTTCCGTAGACGTAATAAACACGTCGGCATTAATTCCGGCAACCGCGCCGTTTTCCTTTGTCATATTGGCAATCGTATTCAGTTTGCCAACTGTGTTGTTTTTCCCGCTCATTGCGTCCAGCTTCACATTAGGATTCGAGAGGTCGATCTCGATGACGTGAACGTTCGTTTCCGCCTTTTTGCCGCTGCGCTGCGTCGTCCAGACGTATTCTTTCTTGATCGCTCCAGCCGTTATGTATGATTCTTGAAGCAGTTTAAATGCCGAGCTTGCCGTTGCCGCTGCTGCGACGGGGGTTTTTACCGGATTCCAGCTCACAGGTACCGCCGACAGCGGTTGAATCAAGAGTGCTCCGCCTAACAGGACTACAATAACTTTCTTGCTCACCGTCTGCCGAACATGGTTGTTGTCTACCTTACGCATCTTTTTTGCAACTCTCCCATCTCTAAGTCTATCTATTATAGACTACAAGACTAGGTTAAAAGTTACGTATTCACAATATTAATAAATATTAATGGGTGAGAGCCTGACCCGTTCTTTGATCGGTAGAATCGCATAAGATCAGCCTATTTGCGAGATCAATCATTAGCTTCAGCTAGTTTAGTCTCTGAAATAGGGCAGAAAAAAGCCTCCCTGCCGAATTCCGCGGAAGGGAGGCTTTTGACCTGTTAGGCACTCAGAAAGTTGACTTTCTCGAGCAATCTTTTAATCATAACGACTGCTTCCGCCCGTGTTGCATTCGTTGTCGGGCTGAACGTTGTCGTCGTTTTGCCGGTAATGACACCGGTGTAGACGGCCTTAGCGACGTCTGTCTGCGCCCAGGAGGCGATTTTGCTGCGGTCAGAGAACTTCGACAAATAAGAGGATGTAGAAGATTGCAGTGTCACTGTAACCCCTGCCGCTTTAGAAGCACGCGTCATCATAACCGCCATCTCTTGACGGGAAATCGGGCTGTTCGGCTTAAAGGTTCCGTCCGAATTGCCTTGGACGATGCCCGCTTCCGAAGCCGCGCCAATATAGGCAGCCATAGCTGTTCCAGTATTAACGTCCCTGAACTTGGATGCAGCCGCTTTATTGCCGGCCAGACCAAGTCCTTTGGCGATATACGAGGCAAACTCGCCGCGCGTAATCGGCTTTTCCGGCTCAAACTTGCTCGTGCTGCGTCCTTCCACGATATATTTCTTGGCCAATATTTGAATCGTTGTGCCCGCCCAATGCTTGCTAATATCCGTGAAGCTTACATTGCCTTGCACAAGTGCATATGCGCTATTGCCTTTGCGCTGGAACTTAGCGATCATTTTGCCATTAACAGTCGTAAAAGTCGTCGGCACGTAGGACAATCCGCCCGTCTCAGGATCATACCAGACAACCGACACGGTCTTGCGATCAATGGAATACGGAGCTTCCATCGAACGTGTCAGATAACCATTGAAGCTTTGAACTGGCTTCACAGTGCCTCCGTAAGAGGCCGACACATCAAAGTGAACCGGGGGCGCCAGCGATGACGCATTCGCTCTGCTAATCGCCGACGTCAGCGTGCTCGTCAAGCTGGAGCTGCCTTGATCGATTTGAATCAGCAAATCACCTACAGCTCCGCTTGCATTCAACGAGCTTGCAATTTGCGAGAAATTCAATGCGCTTAGCGGAATATCATACGAAATTCCGTTGTACTGAACAGCGATTGCTGCGTTGTTGCCATAATACGTTGCGCTTTGCAAGGCAGACAGCGGAAATGCTACTACGGCTGCTCCCTCAGTACTAGGTACCTGGAACACAACTCGCAGATTATTCGATCCCAGCGTACGAGCCGCTTGATAAGCCAAAATAATTTTCTCCGATGGAATCGTGTATTTATTTACGTATTTTCCTGCCGGCGAAGTGGCGCCCGTAATCGTAGCATTGGACTTCTGGATGCCGATGCCTCCGCCTTCAGCTTGCTCAAAGCCTCCCGGCAAGGAATCTATGACAGAGGTCTGATTAGTAAGCGTATAATTCGTAAAGTTCTCGATTAATTTGCCGCTATTCGTTCTTAGTCCTGTTGATGAATTCCCGTAGTAGGACATCGTCACTTTGCTGGACGCGCCGACTGGGGACGATAACGTCAATGTAACCGTAGAACCGCTTAATACCACCTTTGATACTGAATAATTTGTTCCGTCCGCTTGCAGCATAAACTGGGATATGGACGGTACGTAATAATTGTTAAGCGACTCATTGAAGGTCAACGTTGCCGTCGATCCTTTTACAACTCCTGCTGCTAATAATCCTGAGGCATTCCCAACAGGCGCATTAATTGTAGAGAAGGATGCAGCAGCATTGCCGGCCTGATCCGTTATTCTTGGAGAAGCCGCTCCATAGCTGACATAAATCGAATCCCCCGATGATACAGGGCTGCTCAAAGTCAATATGACCTGATCCCCGCTAACTTGCACCTGTGTAACTGTACGGATAGAACTGTTCACGCTAACGCTATAGCTGCCCGGATAAGGTACAGAGGAGCTATTCAGGGACTCGTTGTAACGCAACGTGATTGTCGAGCCATTGGCAACTGCGCTAATTAAGGAAGGCGGAGTTGTGTCCGTTCCACCGCTTATCCGGTAGCTGGAGAACGCATTTACATTAATGCCATCGGTATCCTTAATCGGGTAGGAGCCTGGTGAATAAGAAACATAAACAGCTTGACTGTTTGAAGCTGTACCATTAAAGGTCAACTGCACGGTGCTTCCGCTCACATAAATAGCTGTCGGGCTGTAATAGGTGCCATCGACACTGATGCCAAACTGTGAATAGGCATAGCTGTTTGCAGTAGTCAAAGCTTTATTAAACGTAATTGAGACAATACTTCCGTTGGCTGAACCGCTTACCGGTGCAGCAGATGTTGTATTTACAATCGGTTTGACCTCATAATTGCCGATGCTAAGTGTCTGGTTCCCTACAATATCCGTGATACCGCCGGTTGTAGTAAGCGGCTTCGAATACGATAGCTTGACCGGCTGCCCATTCACGATAGCGCTGGACAAGGTTAGCTTTACCGTGACGTCCGATACCGCTACGGAAACGACAGGTCTCATCACATCGTTAACGGTCACGTAAAAATTGCTGACCGCAGGCACGCTGTATACATTCAACTCTTCATTGAAAGTCATCGTAATAATATTACCCTCATATTCCATCTTACTAATGACTGGCGGGTTTGTATCTTCGCCTATCGTTTTGAACGCCCATTGATATTGGTTTTGAATGCCGGCATAGGCATTGCCAGCCAAATCGGTGACGGCATCTGGACTAATCTCGATGTAATAGTTTGTATTGCCGGCCAGAACGGTACCAGTTGGCTGAACGATGACAATCTGCTTGTTGTTGTCTGGATTAACATAGTAATTTGCCTGGACAGGCTGTGCAGTAGTACTACCTACCGGTCTAATCCATATTGAACCCGTTCCCTTCACAACTGTTTTACTAAATAAAGCAGAAAAATATGCATTGGGCAATACATTGTTCGTGTTATTAGCCGGAATTACCGATTCAAGCGTAGGCTTGACGGTGTCCTGAGTAACACGGAACTGCCAGCTGTTTGCCGTTACACCTGCGAAATAATTGCCTGCCGCATCTCTAAAACCTCTATTGCCGATAACAACATAATATTGAGAGTTATTAACGAACGCTTTATTGGAATCACCTGCATGCAGCGCTTTATTAGGATTAATCGTAATCTTATTTGTACCGCCTCCCGTTACATTATCTGAAGTTACCGGAATAGAACGGAACAATACATTATTTACTACATTTCGAATTTCAATATTTCCGGAATCCGGATAAACCGGCTCATTAAACGTAATTTCAAGATTAGAATTCAAAGTGCCTATTGCTCCGCCATGGGCAGGAAAGACTGCCGTACGGAGAGGAGGGTCTTTCTCATCGCCCGGATCGGTTGTGAAATCCCATGTTGATGCATTAGATATTCCCTGAAACCAGTTCCCTGTGTTTTTATCGACAAAGGCGCCTGCATCAATCAGTACGTAATATCTTGTATTTGCGAGCATCTTTTGAGGACGGATCGTAACTACATTTCCTGATATTGTAACTCTAGAAATATCCGCTGCCAAAATCCGCTCGTCATAGTTGTCATAGGCACGAATAAGATGTATGTACTTATTAGCCCCCGCAACAATTTCTTTATCGAAAGCAACCGCTAGTGCATTCGTTACCGGTACGGACGTTGCATTATCCGCTGGCGATAGACCTATCACATTTACCGGAGCCGGCGCAGTTGTAAATTGCCATATCTGGCCCTGATAAACATTGCCTGTTGCATCCTGCAGGACGCCCCTTGGTATCGTGAATGTATAGGTACTATTCGGATACAATGCAGTGGCTGGCGTGATCGTAATCGTATTTGTGCCGCTGCCTGTTACTTGGCTTGAGGTAACCGGTATTTTCCGTTCCTCGTAAGCTGTGCTGCTTGGATTGGTAACGAGGCTAAGATCGCCATTGGCGATGTATACGATTTTATTGAAAACAAGGGTGATCGGCGATGTGATGGCAATCCCCGCTTGTTCACTTGCCGGATAGGTTGCAATCAATACAGGAGCCGTTGTATCTACCGTCTCCACCGTTTTGAAATTCCATTCCGTTGCATTGGCAATACCCGAATAGTTCGCGCCATTCGATACATTTACGAATGTACCTGGGTCGATTAATACATAATAATCGGTATTCAGATTGAAAGCCTTGCTTGGGCGCACGGTAACGGTCCGTCCAGTTGCATCGATCGAAACCCGACCATCGGTTGCAACATTATAGCTTTCAAACACTGTGTTTAGCGTGTAATTGTAAATCGTAAACGAGGCGGAACCTGTCCCCTTCGCTACGGGCTCATCAAATGTAAAAATGAGCGGTGCATTAAGTCCAACATTCGTAAAATCGTCAGCAGGGCTTTTACTCGTTAATATAGGCCCAGCTGCTGCGGCTTTGACAATGTGGGAACTTGTCATCGATCCCGGCAATAATAGCTGCATGAATAATACGATCGATAAGAACAAACCGATCTTTTGGCGGTAACGATTCATTTCATTCACTCCCCGAAAAATTACAGTCGTACTTTATTTGTCGGTTAGTTCCACTTAAAAATGTAGGTTTAGGAGTTACTTTTCTGGAATAGTTCACCAAAGATCTTTCTATGATGAAATAAAAAAAGCTCAGAATCATAAGATTCTGAGCTCTGGTAATAGTCTATCGCTTATGCAAGCGCTTCGGATTTCAGCTTCTCAGCTTTGTCTACGCTTTCCCAAGGCAGATCGATATCGGTACGGCCAAAATGACCGTAAGCCGCTGTTTTGCCGTAGATAGGACGGCGGAGATCCAACATTTTAATAATGCCAGCAGGACGAAGATCGAAGTTGTTTTGAATGACTTCAACCAGCTTCTCTTCGGAAACTTTGCCTGTGCCATAAGTGTCCACATTAATGGATACCGGTTGAGCAACACCGATTGCATAAGCCAGTTGAATTTCGCATTTGTCTGCAAGCCCGGCTGCAACGATGTTCTTCGCTACATAACGTGCTGCATAAGCTGCGGAACGGTCAACCTTCGTAGGATCCTTGCCGGAGAATGCGCCGCCGCCGTGTCGGGCGTAACCGCCGTACGTATCAACGATAATCTTACGGCCAGTAAGACCTGCATCACCTTGTGGTCCCCCGATTACGAAACGACCCGTAGGATTAATAAAGTATTTCGTTTGCTCATCCAGCCATTCTACTGGCACAACAGGCTTAATTACATGCTCAAGAATATCCGCTTGGATTTGCTCCAGCGAGATTTCTTCCGCATGCTGCGTGGATACGACGATTGTATCGACACGTACAGGCTTGCCGTCCACATACTCAATCGTTACTTGCGTTTTGCCGTCAGGACGCAGGTAACCCAGCGTACCGTTCTTACGAACCTCAGCCAAACGGCGTGCGATACGGTGCGACAATGCGATAGGCAAAGGCATCAATTCTGGCGTTTCATTCGTAGCAAATCCGAACATCAAGCCTTGATCTCCGGCACCGATGTCTTCATTTTCCTGTTGTACGTCTTTACCATCACGTGTTTCAAGGGCAGCGTTAACACCTTGCGCGATATCAGCAGACTGCTCGTTCAATGATGTCAAAACCGCACAAGTGCTGGAATCAAAGCCGTATTTTGCACGAGTGTACCCGATTTCCTTAATCGTACGACGTGCAATCGCTGAAATATCAACATAATCAGCACGGCTGCTGATTTCTCCAATTACCAGTACGAGTCCAGTCGCAACCGATACTTCGCACGCTACACGCGCATAAGGATCAGCTTCAAGAAATGCGTCAAGAACAGCATCCGAGATTTGATCGCAAATCTTGTCTGGATGGCCTTCAGTCACCGATTCCGATGTGAATAGGTGACGACCTTTAACAACCGACATCCGTATCAACCTCCTACAGCCTTATTATAAGATAAGTGCAAATACTCTAAACAAAAAATGAACCTTTTCCCATAGGAAAAGGTTGTTAGACAACTCTCTAGAACAGTATAATACCGAAATTGTCGGTTTGTGTCAATGGACGGGAGTCCTGACAACTTTTACTGATAGCCCCGAAGAACCGCTTCAGCTTGGGATACAAGCCGTTTTGTAATCGAGCCTCCGACAGCTCCAACTTCTCTTGAGGTAAGGGTAGACCACTGAATCGCTCCATGTCCTCCGCCGTTATAGGCCCCAAGCTCGCCCGCAAACTCGGTATCCTCGCCTGCACCAGGAGCTGTGGATGAATACAAACCCAATTCAGCAGCGATTTCATATTTCATTTGATTTAAAGCTGCTTTGCAATTTGGCACCACGATTTGATTAGATGAACGACGACCCATAATGAGACACCTCCATAGGATGTAGGAACATGTCTATAGATTGCGTTCATTTGTGTTTTCGTAAGCGTATAAGCTATTGTCAGCCGGAGCAAAATATAACAGCATCAATATTTACTGAATTGTATAGCCGCCGCGTACCAGAACCGTCAATGTTTTGGTAAAGCCAGGATCCGTTGTAATACCGCGTCCCGCCCGAGGGAAAATAACGAGATGATTCGCCGGAACAGACTGTCCTTTAAATACATCCTTGCCGCCCGTCACATCAGCCAAACCGTTCGAGTCAGGGCTATAAGCCACTGCTTTGCCAGCGCGGACAATAATTTCTGTCCCTTCATTTGCGATCAGGATTTTGCCGTTCGGCACCGTAACGACTTCCAGCTTGTCGCCGCCCGAATTGCCTTCTTGGCCCTTATCTCCAACTAATGCATCTACGTAGCTCTTAGTGACAACTGGGTCCTCTACAGAGCCTGGCACCGCTGAAGCCCCATCTGCTTCAATTGTACTCGTGTTCCAATAACCGATACCGAATCCGCCAACAACGAGCACAGCCCCAAGCGCGATTCTAGCAACCCATTTCTTCATCGTAATCGATAACTCCTCTCTAGCAAAAAAATACGGGTATCTGTTTAAAGATACCCGATTTAGTACTTCTTTTCTACTGTTATTTGGATAATTGATAGCGTTGAACTAGTTTACATTCGGATCTGCCCAGTTAGTAAAGCCTGACCATTGGATTTTCTTGGAAATCAGCTTCTTTTTAAGTCCATTAAGTTCTTCATAGATATTTACACTTATTGCTGTTGAATAATTTTTAATCTCTTCGTTAATTTCTGTAAAATTACTTCCAGTCTTCCAAATATATTTGGCTGTAGTTGAATTAGTGTCTAGTTCAATTGGTGCTGACATAATTGTTGTGTTAGTAGATTCATCTTCAATTGTAATAATCAATTTACGAGAGCTAAATCCATCATAACTATAATTACGCTGTACTTCTGTTGCAATATTCATATTTAATGTTGTATTTGTAACCCACGCAGAAAGTGACTTGATGTTAACTGCAAAAGGACCAACTTTAATATTACTAAAATCCTTGGTTACTTGCTTCTCAGTTGGTAACGAGAATTTAGCAGCATTAAAGTATCCTTGGGCCTGATCATCATTATTCTGAATAATACCTTTATCGTTAAATGCCAGCCCAAACAATAGAGTTGCGCCTGTCATGTCCATATCTTTCGGCACGTCTACTGTTACAATGACTTGTTCTTTACGATTAGGATTAATCGAATTTGTCGTTTTTATTAATTTAGTTTCAAATAAAGATCCATTGGATGTTTGAACATAACCTGTCCATTTGGATGTTGCTTTCGCTCGTGTTTGATTATTCGTAATATCCATATAGATAGCAAACACTTTGCTGAATTCTCCTTCAAAAGTGCGAACATCTGTTACTGCGGCTGCTACCTTCTCACCATTATCTTCAATGGAATAGTTTGAACCAACAGCAATTGTTTTAGGTGTGGTAGCAGCTTTAGTTGTAAGTGAGGCTAATTCATTTTTCTTTTCACCATCAAGCTCGAACAACTTGAATTTGATGTTATTTATATTAAAACTGTTTGACACAGCACCATAATAATATACTACTGCAGAACCTTTAGCAGGAATAGAGACCTGAGTTGTTAAAGGAAGAACCTTTGTATCAATTTCTGCACTGTCATCTAAGTAAAAGGCGCCGTTGATTTTTGGAATAGGAGCAGCCTTGGTTCCTTTATTTGTAATCGTCAGCTTACCAATTAAATTATCATTTGTTTGCCATGGATATTTCTGCAGGGAGTCAATACTGATGTCATAAACATAATCACCGGTAATATATTCGTATTTATTAGTTGCAACATTAACGGTTGGTGCATTTAAACTCACATTGAACCTGGCTGCTGGTACGTTAATGCTTGCTGCACCTTCTCCAACAGATTGAACAACAATTAGCTTCATACCAGTCGTTTTAATTGTCTTAGGTAATTCAACCGATATCTTTACTGTTTCTAGAATAGCCGGGCGAAGTGAAATCTCTGCGGGAGCAGTGGATGACGATTGTTTCAATTCATACAGTGCACCTGTTGTGGATTGCATAAAAAATTTAAAATTAGGGATCGTTACACTAAATTTCCCGGTGTTACGCATAGCGAGTTCTAAGTTAATAACATTATTGCTTGAACCTGAAGAAACAGTCGATTTATTAACACGCATGTTGATAACCGTGTTATTCAATTTAACAGCTTTATAGCCGCCCACTTTCACATCATTATTATAATCCGATGGAAACATAAACTTAGCCACATTCTTTTCGTATCCTGATACAGAAAAATCAAATTTAATAATTTTTAGTACCAGATTAGCTAAAGTAACATTATTAGGAACTTCACTATAGAAGGTTAAAGTAACGCTCGACTTAGGTGCAACAGATTTTTTAGCTTTATCAGATTCGATCAAAGCTAATGTATATTTATTTCC
This sequence comes from Paenibacillus sp. NPDC058174, assembly GCF_042883865.1. NCBI lineage: Bacteria > Bacillati > Bacillota > Bacilli > Caryophanales > Paenibacillaceae > Paenibacillus > Paenibacillus sp. NPDC058174. The sequence goes on along the minus strand of NZ_JBHVUY010000003.1, from coordinate 633,053 downwards.
ACTCCACGATGAAAGCCTTGCCCAATAGTCTTGCAAATTCATAGCTGCACTACCACCATTGTAGAATGTTACTGTAAAACTTGCTGTACTTCCTTTGCTGCTTGGAATCAGATCCGCGCTTTCCAGCTTAACATAGGAACTAGAGTTTATGTATACCGGTTTACTAATGTCTGTACCGGCTGCATAACCGGTTTGCCTAGCAATAGGCAGGACAAGAGATAGAACTAATACAATAGCTAATAACAGATAAAACTTATTGTTTATCTTCGTTCGCAAAAAACTATGCATTTTTAATCACTCCGTATCGTTTTTTATATAGACGCAATACAAGTCGATTTTGTTTCCCCATTACAATCTATTATATGTATTTATTTTAGCAATGCTATATGAACATAAGATGAACAGAGTTAATATAGAAAAAGGGTTCCTGACCATGTCAGGAACCCTTTCCCTATAAGACCTTTAATCTTCTAGAAGATTATTAGCCTTTTTTGATAACAACTACAGCAACTTCTTTATTAACACCGAATTCTTTACCAGTGTTAGATACGAATACGCTGTATGCATTGTCGCCTTGATCATCAGTCAGTTGTGCAGTTACAACGTCTGCGATCGAACCGAATTTAACATTGTTGTTAGCATCGATTACTACAACAGAAGATTCAGCTGTCAATACATAGTTCAAGTTGTCAGCTACAAACGTGTTGTATGTTTGGCTAGCAGCAGTGAAGTTGTTGATCAGACCAGTAGTGCTGTTCTTCTCGTAAACAACAGTCAGACCATCGTATTTCGACGACACTGGATTTCCGTTGCCATCAAGAATGCTAGCAAGTTTAACGATTACGTTGTTGTCAGCATTTTTAGCTGCCAGGGCAAGATAAACGTTCTCTTTAACTTCAACTTCTTTGTCGTTACCGTTTACGCTCAGTTTAACTTTGTATACCGAGTCGCTAACGTTGTCGTTGGTAACTTTTGTAACAGCCAAGTATTTACCAGCGATTGTAGGAAGAGCTTTTTCAGCTGCTTCAAGATCTTTAACCAATACGATGTAAGCAGCGTTGTAGCCGCTATCGTCAGTTACAGCGAAAGCAATGTCGTTTTTAGTTACACGAGCGATATCGCCTTTAGTGATTTTTGCATCGGATTTAACAGCATTGTTTTCAACAACTTTAGTTGCATCCAGAACTACAGTGCTACCGTTGATGTTGTAAGTGCTGTTGCCGATTTTAACAGATGTATCGGATTTCTCCGCTACAGTAGTAGTTCCCAAAACGTTGCCTTTAGGAGCGCCATCAATACCAGTTACAGTTGCGCCGTCGAATTTCAGTTTAGCAAATTCGCCAACAACTACATTACCGATATCAGTGTTTCCAGCTTGACCAACTGCTGGCAGGTTAACTGTAACGATTTTGTCTTCTTTTACCGAGTAGTATTTCAAAACATTACGTTTTACAACTACACCGTCAACGATTACTTGAGCACCTTGACCATTGTCACCAGTGTTGTAACCAAGAACGATAGCCAGGTTGTTGTCAGCTGCGCCTGGAGTTACGACAGTAGCTTTAACGATACCTTTGTCTTTGTTCAGGAACAATTTGTACTCAGTACCATTTTTCAGAGCCAGACCGCCAATAGCTTCTTTGTACTGCTCGCCATTTACTGTGTAGAAAGTATCAGCATTAACTTTCGTTACTGCAGTTACTTTACCAGTAACAACGTTACGAGTAGCGTTAACTTCAGAAGCTACTTGTTTAGCGTTACGTACAACTTCCAATACGTCGTCAGCTGCAAGATCAGTAACAGCTTTCACTTCGCCATTGATTGTGTAAACAGTGTTATCGTTAACCACCGAGTAACCACCAGTGTGAGTGATACGTGCGTCGTTGGAAGAAGTTTTAGCTACATAACCAACATACAGAGCGTTAACTGGAGCGTATTCTTTTGCAACCAGAGCACGTACCGAACCGTCTTTGTTGAGCAATACGTCAACAGATGCGCCGGAAGCGATTGTACCACGGTTAGCAACGGAAACTACGTCACCGTTTTTGAAGAAATCAGTTACACCGTAAGTGTTGCTAGCTACAGTGTTGATAGTGTATTCTTTCTTGTCGTCGCCTACTTTAACGAAGATCTTGGAAGCATCAGCGCCAGTTGTAGCAGGAACAGCGTCAAGTTTACCTGCAACTGTACGGTCAGCAGGTTGTGCATCAGTCAGAGCAAGAACTTTACCGTCTTTGTCAAGAAGTGCTACTACTTCGTGACCAACCAGTTGGGAAAGTTTTTTGCCGCCAGTAACGATGAACTTCGAAGAAGTAGTCGTCCAAGCATCGTTCAGCTCTACTTTACCGTTGCTGTCAAGAGCACTGTTAGTCAAAACGGAAGCTACCGATTTGCCCAGTTTAGTGATCAATTTAACACGGCTGTAAGTGCTGCCATCATCATTTAATTTAGTAACGAAGTATTGGTCGCCATCAGCGTTATAAGCAACCAATTCTTGTTGCAATGCATTCGAAGTCACTTGAGCAACGATTGCACGAGTTGCAAGCGTACCAGGTGTAATTTCTACTTTGCTGAACAGACCAAGGTCTTCAGCTTTAACCAGTACGTTGTAAGGCCACGAGCCTTGAAGTTTAGCATCTTGGTAACCCAGTGCACGAGTTACGATTGCTACAACTTCTTCAAACTTGATGTTGTCGTTAGGACGGAATTTGCCAGTCCCTTTGTCACCAAGGATGAAACCTTTAGTAGCAGCTACGTTGATGTAACCAGTGTACCATTCATTAACTTTAACGTCTTTGAATGTTGGTTTAACTGTTTGCATCAGCGTTGCAGCGCTACCGCTACCTGTTGCTTCTACAACGATTTTCGCCAATTCAGCGCGAGTAATTTTGTTTTCTGGTTTGAAAGTACCATCTGCATAACCATTGATAATGCCAAGAGCGACAAGCTCTTCGATTGCGGATTGCTCTTTTTTGCCCACTACGTCAGATGGAGTAGCAGCGAATGCTGAACCAGCGACGGAAAGGACCAAAGAGAAAGCCAGCACGAGTGCTAATAAACTTTTCTTCATAACCTTTTTTTCTCCTCCTCTAAAATGCTTCGGTTGTTGAGAGTTTTGTTTGCTTAATGAATTGCTCGTTTCCCTCATAGCCGTTGTCACCCCCTTCCCAGAGTAGAGCAGTATTTAGTATAAATGATGTCTGCCGCCATGTTTAACCCTATGTAAGAACATGTCGCAGAAACTTGTAAACCTTGTAATAAAATGATAGAGAAGCTATACCACTTTAACATTATACAATGGGCTACCCTCACCGTAAAGAGAAAGTTGAGAATTCATTCCAACTAACTCCGAAATTCGGAAGTTCTTCACCCTATATAATGCTTTGTCGTAATAGCGACATGTAATTAAACGCACTGGAGTCGAAAAAGTTGCGGTATCCGCTCAAAAATATTCAAAAGATTTTTGAAAGGCTTGTACGCTGCCACCTATTCGGTTCATTATGTATTTCGCGTTTAAATTCCTGCTGTCTACTACGCTTTTCCGGTACTTTGCTAGTATAGCTTGTACCCGGCGCTTCCGTCGATGCTAAAGATTTTCCATGGATAAACTTGCTTCACAACAAGAAAGAGGACAGAAAATAGAAGCACTTTCTGTCCTCTTATTTTGCATAAATCTACAATATATTACAAGAGTCCATTTTTACGCATAACGCGCTCGGCAATAATCGCTGCATCCGCACGCTTCAGATTCGATTTCGGATCGAAACGGAATGTCGGCTTAGCTGTGCCAGTCGTTGTATTCGGCAGGCCTTCAATAAATTTAGCTTTATTGACTGCCAGCACCGAAGATAATGCATAACCATCGACCAGGTTAGCGTCTGTAAACAATTTTTGCAGAGCTGTTCTGTCACGCTTCTGATCCTCTTTGCCGTCTTTAACCAGGTTGCCGGCACGAGCGATCATAACCGCCGCCTCTTCCCTCGTCAACGGTTCGTTCGGCAGGAACTGACGAGGCCCTTTGCCCCGGATAATCCCTTTGCGTACTGCCGTTTCGATATAGCGGTAATCCCAGAAAGGACTGAGGCCCAGAACAGGAACAACGTCATCAAACGTCATATCATTCGGGTTGTATTCCAATGGGATCTGATACATTTTAACCAGCAGCTGTGCAAACTCGCCGCGAGTAATGTTGTCATAGACGCCGAACTCATTATTGTTCTTAGAGTTCATGATACCGCGGCCATACATCAGCTCCAGGGAGTTGCGAGCATATTCGTGACCGATAATGTCTGTGAAGCTATAACGGATTTGCATAACCACATAATAGCCGAAGCCGTTAATAGGCGCAGTAATCGTTTTGCTGCCTACATTGATTTTCCCGCCCATGTTTTCCCATCTGCCATTATAATAACGCCAGATGCTGAGCGTATTTGCCGCTGTGTTTACAATCTTCGAATCATATTTCAGCGTAATTTCGCCGGAATTAGATGTTTCCAGCCAACGTGTTAACGGGCGGCTAAAAAATTCATTGCTCGTGTTGTAAGGCTGTTTGCCCTGTTGGAAAGTATAACCCGTTTGAACCGTTCCTTCAACATAGCCCGGATCGATCCAGAACAGATTGGAGGCAAACCCGAAGTGCGCTGTCGGACGGATAACCGCCGCGCCAAAGTCGCTGAATGAAACTGTGCTGAACGTGCCGTCTTTAGCGTTGGCACCGTCATATTCACCAACTGCGTTGTATACCTTAACGGTTCTTCCGTCTGTACGGTCTGCGATGCCGAACAGAATTTTTTGCGAGTCGAACAGGTCGATCGTTTTTACATCTTGCCCTGGATTAATATTAGCCGGACGCAGGAACGTATTTTTAGGGAAGCTTACCGTAACTTCGCCTTTAAATGCCGAAAGCTTGCCGGTCTTTGGTATCGCTGCTTTGTATTGAGCGCCGATCGAGTTATCCGCTGCATAGTTGACGGAGAATTCACCGTTCAGCTTCTCCGTACCGCGATACACAGTAAATTTAATTTTGTTAACACCCGCTTTAAGGCCTTGCAGCTCATAACGGAAGATTTCATCATTTACGCTTTTTATCATATTGTCTTTACCGATTACGACGCGGTCTGCACCTTCTGCCCGAATACTTACATTAAGGAAGTTCTGGTTAATAACCGCTTCTTGAGGCAGCTTCGGAGACAACAGCTCGTATGGCGGCAACTCACGCGTTATCGTAATTGTCTGACTTACGCTTTCCGTACCTACCTGGGAAATAATCGTTATGCTCTTAGCCCCTGAAACAGGCAGAGCCAGTCCGAACAAACGCAAGTTATATGTTTTTTGAGTTGGACTCGTTGAAGGTTCAATGAAAAGCTTCGACAAATCAGCCGGCGTCACGGTCATGACATTGTCGGCTGTATTAACGGTCGCTGTTGCATAGTCAACGCCATCCACTTTAATGATCAAGTTAGCAAGATTCGTTACCGTAAACAAAATATCCGCTTTTTTCTGTGATGTTGTGTAGCTGAATGCGGAAGAGCCTGGAATAAACTTGCGATCCGGATCGGCGAACAGTCGCTTGGATTCCGAATCGTTAATCGGATCAACTGTATACGGAACAGGCTTAATACCTGAAACTGTCGGCTGCTTGTCCGAGAAACGATAGATAACGAGTGTCGTCGTTACCGCCACGCCATTTGCGGTACCCGAAAGTACAAGTTCATTGCTGCCGAATACAAGTTGGGTAATCGGAATCGTGAATGCACCTGTAGCTGCAGTAACAAACCCGCTAACATCGGATGTTACACCATTTAATGAGAATCTGAACGATGCGATGTCTGAAGCTCTAAAGTTGAGCAGCTTACCTGTAATCGACCCCAGCGGGTTGATATCATAATAAACTGCGCCGTTATAGGTATTCGTAACTTGAATCGAAGAGATCGGGTTATAATGGAACGTTCTGGTTACCGTATTGCTCTCTGTTCCTTTAGTAACCGTGAAAGACAGTTCTATTTCACCTTGCGGCATAGCATCGATCCGATAAATCCGCTGTTTGCCGTCGCTTGTCGTAAACGCTGTCGCCGAGAAGGAAGATCCGGCCGCAACTCCGTTTACTTTCGCAGAAATGGACGTTGTGTTGCCTGCCGAAAGATCAAAGTTCATTGTATCGACTGCAATCCAAAGCGGCACTTGGCTTACTGCAACATTGTTCGAGAAACGTGTGCTGGATCCGAATGTGGCTGTTGTTCCATTAAAAGAAACATCATACAGCTGTCTGAGATCCGTTATATAGGCTGCATTCGCGCTTCTTACTGTAAATTCTACCGGGAAATTCGCTGTTGAGCCGTCATAGGAATTACTTCTCACCCACAGCTGGTACTTGCCGCTAGTGCCAGCAGTCAGATCTGTTGTGCTGGTAAAAGTAAATTCCGTCCAATCCTGATTTACTGTACCTTTTTGTACAGTTGTGTTCAGAACACCTAGCGAAGTTCCCGCCTCGTTGACCAGTTCCAAATCAATAGTCGGGTTAGGCGTCGATGGAGCTGTAGCCGTTTTAAACAAGATTTTACCTGTAATAGTTTGAGTTGCAATCGGAGCTACAATCGGCTTGCCGTCCAATTGCGTTGTTCCTGCAAAAACATTGTATGGAGTAGGCGTATTCTCTTTAAAATAAACAAGCTCCCGGTTCACCGTAAAGCTCTTGTCTCCGTTACGGGAAACGATCTGCAGTTTATTCAATCCCAGCTGCAGATTAAGATCGGACAATACAAAAGTGCCCGCGCCGCCGTTAAACATTGCCACGCCGTTAATAAGCACGTCTTGCGCATTTGTCGCTTTGACCATCAAGGAAGGATTAGCTGTCGTTACAACAACAGGCTGACCCTCTGTTAGTGGCGTGCCATTAGCTAGCTGAACGCTAGTAATAACAGGCACGTTGCCGTAGCTGACATAACTTACGCCCTCTACGATGCCGCCGGAGCCGTTGCCGCTAGTTCCGATAACGGTAATCCGGTTCAAGCCTTCAAACAGCTGAATGCCGGCAAAGAAAAACGTGTTGCCGATAATAGACGGCGTAATGCCGCCATTCGTGGAAGCTACAACATTGCCGTTAACCAGACGTTCCACTTTATAAGTAATAGATCCTGAAGAGACGTCACTGAAAGAACCGCGCAAATCTACTGTACTGGTGTTGACGACGGTAGGACTGCTTTGAACGGTACTGAAATCTGTAAATTGAAAATAAATCGAATCCGCTTTAGCCGGACTGACTGGCAGCATCGTTACCAATAAGGCAACTGCAACCAAGCTGCTTAGAAAACTTTTCCACAATCTGTTCACGCTGTTATCCTCCTCCATATATAGCCTCGCGGCAATTACCGCCTAATGCGCCGCCGCTTTTCACAGCACCGCGGCTAGACGGTCTCCAAACTCTGCTTATACGCAATTCTCATACATACTTGTTCCCGATTTGCCAACCGACCCTTTTAACGATTTTCTTTCCTCCCTTTTCCTCTTTAGCCTGTACCTATATCTGCCATTTCGACATGATTAGACGCAAAGGCCGCAGAAAAGTTCTGTATTGTGTTTATCGGCTTTTGGGAGCTGAAATTTTAGTCGAATCGTGGAAAACATATGATTCTCTTGCACTTTCCCCCAACACGCACAAAAAACCCGAGGGCTCCATGCCCCCGGGCTTCATGATTAATCTTAAATTATTTCGAACGGTCTGCATCAACTTTCAGCCGCAAGCGCATCCGGTTCAAGAAGTTAATCACCGGGCGACGCGTTTTGTCGACGATACCGATCAGCTCAGCGCCGATCTGCAGACAGAGCATCACGAGACAGATCACAAGGAACGTTATCCAGTTAGCCGCATTGGATTGAACGACGGTCGATTGCAGGATGGCAAATCCGCCGAACACCGCAGCCACACCCCAGATGATAAGAACCGTCTTGCGGTGGCTGAAGCCAAGCTCCTGCAAGCAGTGATGCAGGTGGCCTTTATCCGGTGCGAAGATTGGACGTTTATTAACCAGACGGCGGATAATTGCGAAAAAGGTATCCGACAGCGGTACGCCGATAATCAGCAGCGGAGTTACGAACGAGACGATCGTGATCTGCTTGAAGCTGATCATCGACAGCATCGCAAGGCAGAAGCCTAAGAACAATGCGCCCGAATCGCCCATAAATATTTTCGCCGGATGGAAATTGAAGAACAGAAATCCGACAATGCCGCCCAGCAGCAATGTGCTAAGCAAAATAATTGGAATATTGCCCATAATGATCGCCATCACGAGAATTGTTCCGATTGCAATACCGGAGACACCGGCTGCAAGCCCGTCCAAGCCGTCAATCAGGTTGATGGCGTTCGTCACGCCTACAATCCAGAAAATCGTCAGCGGAATCGACAGCCATGAAGCGATTGGCTGCATAGCGTCGCCGAATGGAAAGTTCAAGAAATCGATTTTAATATCAAAGACGAATACGACTACGCATGCCGCGGCTATTTGCCCCAGCAGCTTCACTTTCGCCGACAGCTCGAAGCGGTCATCGAAAGAACCAAGCACGATAATAATCGTACCGCCAGCTAACATTGCCCAAATCAGGTTCATGTTCGAATCGGTAAGCATACCGTCCGGAATGAATGGCATCAGCACCAGCAGTCCTACTACAAATGCAGCATAAATGGCTAGGCCGCCCATACGCGGCATGATGCGTGTATGCACTTTACGATAGTTAGGTTTGTCGATGGCGCCCACTTTAAAGGCGAATTTCTTCACCAGCGGTGTCATCACTAGCGCAATTAATACTGAAAGAATAAATCCAATTGTATAAAGTAAACCTGCTGACATTTATGCAGCTCCCCTTTTCTTTCTACCGAAGTGAATTATACTCCGACGGAAAAAGAAACTCCAACCCCGTTTTCATTCGTTTTTCACGGTTTTGGGAGGTTTTTCACGATATTGGCCTAGGTTTTGTGACGTTTTCTTTATCGCGCATCACTTTCACTACGAATTTCGGAAGCACGAGCATTCTCGGCAGCCTTTTCGGCTCCTGCAAAAGACGGTAAAACCACTCCAGACGCAGCTTCTGGAACAGAACTGGCGCCCGCTTTAATCGGCCCGCAACGATGTCAAAGGTGCCGCCAACTCCCATAATTAGGGGTACGCCGAGCTCCTGCTTATATTTGGCAATCCAGGGCTCCTGCGTATCGGCGCCTCTGGCGACAAAAAGCATGTCCGGCGACAGCTCGCGGATCGCAGCGACGACCTCAGCATCCTGATCGGGTCCAAAAAAACCGTTGCGGAATCCGACAATGCGGACTTGCGGGTATTGCAATTGAAGCTTCTCCGCAGCTGCGGCAATAATCTCCTGCGAAGTGCCCAGTAAGTAGGCTGTCCATCTTCGCTTCTCGCCAATCTGCATAAGCCGTTGCAGCAGATCAAAGCCGGCTACACGCTCTGTCACGGGCGTTCCGACATAATTAGCCGCCCAGACAACGCCTGCTCCATCCGGCACAATCAAGTCCGCTTTCCGCATCATGCGGTAGTAGTCTTTGCTTTCCACAGCCGACATAACCATAATCGGATTCGCTGTAATGATATGCGTCTGGCGCTTTTGTTCGATTGCATCCGTTAAGTAACTGACCGTCTCGTCCATACTCATCGTGGAGAATGGAATCCCATAAATCGGCACCGTTGGCACTTGGTTCGACAAGCGACTATCACCTCGATATGTTTTGACGCAGCAACTGCACAATTTGTTGCGCAGGCTGCTGCGATTGCTGTTTTAATCTGTCGATGGCATCGCGGTGATCCCGCTTCCAACCCTCGGCATCGTCCAGTAAAAGCTCCGCCGAATCTGCAAAAACAGCAGCATCCAGCTGCTCTGTTGTACCGACGGCCTTGAGACCAAGCCGATGAAGAAACTGATCGATCTTCGGATCATAGGATAAGCCAAGCATCGGCACCTCACGATTGGCCGCATAGATGAGCGCGTGCAGCCGCATGCCGAACAGTGCGTCGCAGCGGCTGACCTCCAGCAGCATCTGCTGGGGATCGTCGCCCGGGGCAGCTAGCTCAGTTATGCTTCCATGACTGCCGAGCCTGCCGTTTAACCGTTCCATAACGAGCTTCGATGTTTCCGTATCATCCGGTGTATGGAACGGGAGAAATCTCAGCCGCACCGCACGGCGGCTGGCAAGTTCGGCCAGCGCATCTATAGCGCGGGCGAGATCTTCCTCATCCTTGCGCCAGTGGCGCAAGGAAACGCCCAGCACCGGCAGCTTGTCCGCGGACGCTGCTGCCGCTTCACTTACTGCAGCCGCTGAAGCAGGCAGCGGCAACCCCATAACCGGATCAGGTACGACTTCGATCCGGTTACGCGGAACACCAATCCGCCCAAGCAATTCGGCGGACTGCGCATCCCGCACCGAAACATAAACGCTCTTCCGCATGACATTGCGGATAAGCGGATCCATCCAGCGGCGGTTAACAGGCCCAATGCCTTGCGAATAAATAAACGTAGGCTTTCCGAGCCATTGGGCGAGCTTAATGACTCCGGTATAATACGGAATCGTCTTGGCGCTGGTTGCATCCTGAAGCAGGCTGCCTCCGCCGCTTATAAGACCATCGCTGCCCTTCAGCGCCTTCCACACTTCGGAAGGCTGCATCCGGTGCACAGACTCCACGCCATACATCTGGCTCGTCCATGCCGGATCACCCGACAGGACAATAGGAATGATTCGCACGCCTGCCAGCTTACTCTGCTCTTCTAAAGCGAGCAGAATCGACCGAAGCACTGCTTCATCGCCGCTGTTGTAAAAACCGTAATAGCCGGAAATTACGATTCGGAAATTTTGTTTTTCCACGCCGGTGACCATTTGCGCCATGCCCCTTCCAATAGCTGCCATACTCCAATGAGAATAATGCCGAAGATCGCTCCCAGACCAAGCCCCAGGAATACTCGGATAATCGAGATGTACAACGGCGTATGGATATGGGCGAACGTGTCAACCATCGACAGCTGGCCGATTGAAGCGACAATAATTAAGACCCAAGCCGCCCGATAACGGAGCGCCAGGAACAGCCCCGCCAAGAATAGCGGATGCGCCAGCAAAAACTCTTTGTTGCGCGGCCGAACGCCAAACGTCGTCTCCAGAAATGCCCGGAACGGTTTCTCAAACGGAAGCGTCGTTCCTGCATTGCCCGTTCTGGACAAGTAATACAAGCCTGCAGCTGCAATTGCGACACCTGCAACAACCATCAACACCGTAATCGGCGTTGATAGCAATTTGCGGAGTCTGCGGATGGGAGCCTCTCCTGTATACAGCAGAACATAAATAGCGGTTAGGCCGATAGGAGCCAAATGCAGCAAGCTTACACCGCGGAATTGCTCCAATACGAGGCTGTACGTAATGTTGTTCAACAGCCCGAAGACGAATGGCACAGCCATTAGCGACATCAGAGCCGTTACGATGAACCAGACGATTGCCAGACCGAAGCGGCGGCCAACCGTTAATCCTTCAAAAATCCATTTCAGGCCGTTTGAATGGCTAGCAGTTGTCACGCCATCCGCACCAGTGCCTTGACGGCCCGAGAAGCGCAGCGGCCAATCTGGGCCGCCTACGTACCGCTGATTGCCTTCTGTGCGGGAGTAGATCCGATTCATGACCCATACGAGTGCAAGCGTTGGTGCCGCAATACCGGCGCCAAGCGCCAGCGACTGCTCCATCAATGGACCTTTGAGCACATACAGTCCTGCACTGCCGACCAATCCGAGCAAGAACACCGGAATGAGCAGGCCAGGCAAGAAGGTATTGATCAGAAGCGCAATAAGCGCAACGGCACCCGCAGCTACAACCGCCTTAAGCGGCTTCGCGTAGGATGGATGCTCCACCTTGAACGGCTCGGCAATGCTGGACGGGAAGCCCGCATCGGCCAATTTTTGAACAACGCCTTCTTCACCCTTCATGGTGATATACAAATTATCGAGCGAGTTCACGACCGCTGACTTTTCCAAGCTGGACTGTGCGGATGAATTCAGGAAAAACATCCGAATGTTGCGGTCCTTCGCTGCCAGCAAGAACCGGTCGGCAATCGCTTCCGGTGTCATGCCCATCGCATCGTCAGGCGATAGGGAATACAGCCGGACAACATTATAATTTGTAATAAATGCTAATTTATTTATGCCTTGTTGCGGTTTTTTCAAATTTTCTATGGTAGCGACACCCATGCCGTATTTATTCAGCAAAGATGCGAAGGAATTGATGCTTCTCGACTCCTGTTGATCGGTAAAGCCCTTCACCTTGTCCCCGTCGAACAAAATACGGGTCACGCCGTAGCTCTTCAGCTTGGCAAGCTGCTTATCCACTTCCTCTTCATCGTAAGGAAGAACACGGTCGGTGAAACGGGCCAAAATATGGAACCCGGCGTCCCGAAGCGTATCCATCGTAATCGGGTCAAAGCTGATCGGCTTGAGTACAGAATCCTGTACCGGCCGCTCAATGACCATACCGTTGCGGCCGCCAAACGACCACGGACGGTAAACAGCGCCTGCGCGGTCGAAAGCCTCGCGGAGGAGCGGACCGATCTCCGCTTCTTCCCGTTCTCCGGTAAAGAGAATATAAGTGAAGTTTTGCCCTACCGGCTCCAATTGGCTTTGCAGCAGCGCAGCATCCTTAGAGCTGTAATAGGTCAATCTGCCGGCTTGTTGAAGCTCCCGCAAGGAGCTTTCATACAACGACATCGTCGTGATGCCGACATATTTCATGTTTTTAAGCTGCTCTTCCAAAAAGGCCTTAGGCCTTGCTTGAATCTCGGCGATTTCGACCAAATCGCGATAGTCGAATACATACTCCACTTGCTTCGACGTCGATTCCATCGTCATTCGGTTGATGCCTAACGGCAATGCGGCAATTACCCCAATCAGCGTAATAATCCACAGCCATAGGCGAGCTTTCCGGTTCCAGTGCTGCCATCGTTGAAGCACGACAATCCTCCGTTCTATTGCTTAATGCCGGATATAGCCTGTAATCCGCCATTCTTTTTGGCAATTGTTTCGATTTTAAAAAGAATTATATTTTCCTGACCACTAACCGTTCCGGTCTACTCTTTCCATAACCGCCGTACGCAGCTTCGCCAGCGCTTCTGCCGCTTGCCCGGTCGATTGACCGCGCACCGCAAAATAAACTTTGATCTTCGGCTCCGTACCGGATGGACGCAAGCAGAACCACGATCCGTCAGCCAGCATAAATTTCAATACATTCTCAGGGCGCAAGCCGTCGAGGCCTTCAAGATAATCAAGCGCGCGTTCCACCTTCACGCCGTTCACATCGGCTGGCGGCGCATTGCGCCAATCATCCATGATGGCGCCGATCTTTTGAACGCCGTCCAATCCTTTAAGTGTCCGCGATTCAAGACCCTCCAGGTAAACGCCATGCTGCTCATAGAGCTCAAGCAGTACGTCATACAGCGTTTTTCCTTGACTGCTATAGTATGCCGCCGCTTCGCAGATCAATAACGCTGCGACGATAGCATCTTTATCACGCGCATACGTGCCGGTGAGATAACCGTAGCTTTCCTCATAGCCAAACAGGAAAGAACGTTCACCTGAAGCTTCGTAAGCGGTCATTTTCTCACCAATATACTTGAAGCCAGTCAGCGTATTTTCCACTGCCGCTCCATAAGAACGGGCAATATCTGCCCCCATCTCGCTCGTTACAATCGTTTTGATGACGACGCCATTGTCGGGCAGTTGACCGCGTTCCTTTAACTGGCTCAATACATAATGAACCATCAGCGCGCCCGACTGGTTGCCAGTGAGTACAACGTACTCGCCTTCGTTGTTTTTAACAACCGCTCCCATCCGGTCCGCATCGGGATCCGTTCCGACAATAATGTCAGCGCCTGTTTCCTGAGCGAGCTTAATAGCCAGCGTAAATGCCTCGCGCTCTTCAGGATTTGGAGATTTAACGGTGGAGAAATAACCGTCCGGCTGTTCCTGCTCCGCAACGACATGCACATTATTAAAGCCAGCTTTGCGCAGCACTTCCCTTACAGGCAAATTGCCCGTGCCGTGGAGCGGCGTAAAGACTACTTTAAATTTGTCGCCTAGACCGCTTTTCAGCAGCTCTCCGTTCAAGCTTTGGGCAACGACTGTATCGGTAAATTGCTCATCAGCTTCCGCACCCAGCCAGACCAGCAGACCTTGGCTTTCCGCTTCTTCCCGGCTCATCCGTTTCACTTCGTCAAAGCCGCCAATTTGCTGAATCGATGCAATTACCTGCTCCGCTTCCTCCGGAATCAGCTGGCAGCCGTCAGAGCCGTAAGCCTTGTAGCCGTTATATTCGGGCGGATTGTGGCTTGCCGTAATAACAATGCCTGTCGATGCGCCAAGCGAACGGACTGCAAACGACAGCTGCGGCGTAGGCCGAAGCGACGGGAACAGATACGCTTTTACACCATTAGCCGCCAGCACCAGCGCAGAGTCCAGCGCAAATTCAGGCGACAGATTGCGCGAGTCATGGGCAATGACAGCGGAAGGCGCCCTGCCTTTTGCTCCAGCAAGCAGCCAGTTTGCCAGCCCTTGTGTCGCTTTGCCGACCGTATATGCATTCAGGCGGTTCGTTCCCGCTCCCATGACGCCGCGCAAGCCGCCGGTGCCAAATTCAAGATCACGGTAGAACCGGTCCGTAATTTCCTTGTCATCGCCCGCCAAGCCGCGAAGCTCAGCTTTCGTTGCTTCATCAATAAGCGGATCATTTAACCATGCGTTGTAGCGTGCAACAGCCGTTTCATTTTGACTCAAATCGTCATCTCCTTAAGTTCAAATGCAGGCACTCCAGGCCTTGTTATCAAAATCCGGCAATTAGCCGCGGTCCTGCAGCGCAAACATGAGCTCGCCCTCCGCTACCACTTTATCTCCCACTTTTGCAACAGCTTGTCCTTTGCCGATCATGCCTTTCAGCCTTGTAATTTCTACAGACAGCGTCAGCACGTCGCCCGGCTTCACCTGATCGCGGAAACGGAAGCCGTCAATGCCTGCGAAGAAGCCCAGCTTGCCGCGGTTAGCTTCCACCATAAGCATTGCTACCGTCCCGACCTGAGCAAGCGCCTCAACAATCAGTACACCCGGCATTACCGGGTAACCTGGAAAGTGACCTACAAAATAAGGTTCGTTCATCGTTACGTTTTTGATGCCTACCGCTCTTACCCCCGGTTCAACCTCCAAAATACGGTCAATGAGCAGAAACGGCGGACGATGCGGAATAATTTCTTGAATTTGATTAATATCCATCATGTAAAAAAACTCCTTTCTTTTATTAGGTAGGTATAAAAATGCTTCACTTGACAGAAACTAAGCTTATCCTTCGTAACTGCAGTTATGGAGGTTAAGATAAGGGGCTTGACTGTAGACCTGAAGCGTCTGCGGCCAAGCCTCTTTGTTCATTCTTTGCCCTAGCAGCCGGGGATGCCGTTTCTGCGCGGCTCTTATGCCGGTTTTAATTTTCGCTTTTCAATGGAAATGAAATGACGCATTCAGGGATGGAGCGTCGGCGCATCGGCCGGCGGCAGCTCGGCCTGCTTCATTTTATTTAACGCCTGGAACAGCACAATGTACATGACAGAGGTCACGAACGAGAAGGCGATAACGACCCATAGGTACACTTCAGCGAATGGCGCTTTGAAGAAGACGAACATGATGCCGATATAGAACAGCACCGTCGTCAGCTTCCCCATCCAATTGGCAGGCACCGTCTTTTTTCCCCGAAAATGAAAGAATAGTCCTCCTGCAATCATTCCGATGTCACGCAGGAAGATCGCTCCTGCCGCCCCCCAGGATATGTAACCAGCAACAAGCAGCGATATGATAACGGTAATAAACATCAGCTTATCCGCTAAAGGATCCAGCATCATGCCTAAAGCCGTTACTTGGCCGCTCCGCCGCGCAATATATCCGTCAAGGATATCCGTAACTCCCGCCAAAGCCACAACGAGAAATGCCGGAATGAGATGCCCCTTGGCAAACACGACGACATAAAAAGGAATCATTACAAAACGCAATGAAGTTAACATATTCGGCAGATTCAAACGCGCACGCTCCTCTACCTTTATCGAACCTCATTCGAGGTTCCCAATTATTATACAACTACCATATGAAAAATAAAACAGCGGTATCCATCCGCACCTGTCCCCGCTTATCTAAAACCTTCAATTTTCATGGATCATTCACGCAAATTTTCCCAAAAAGCTTCATTCCAAGCGTCTACATGCCGTTATTAATAGAAACAAACATTTTAACGCAGAAAGGACAGGGATGTAGTGAATTTTAGTTTAAATTGGGCGAAAGAAGGCCGCAAATGGCTGGCAGCAATGCTGGCATCCGTACTGGTACTGACCAGCTTGGCAGGCACGGTACACGCAGCGGATGATACTGTCACCGATATTCAGTTTAAATATGACACAGCGGATTATAACTCCGGTTCTTCGGCACTTGAGGTATTCGTTGAAGACGATAAAGTTGAGGTTCTTCTATACGCCACACTGTCAAACTCGTCTACACAGCGGGACGTGACGTCAGAGGCAACCTGGAAATCCTCCAACACCTCCTACGTTAAAGTGGAGAAAGGCGTTTTGACCGGCGTCGGCAAAGGTTCAGCGACGATCAGCGCTACTTATAAAGGAAGCACGATTTCTATCAAAGCAATCTCCGACTTTGTATACAACGATGTTAATCTTCTCGAGGATGACAAAGATGCAGGCGCAACGAGAGATATCGAGCTGGGCCAGAAGCTGAGCTTTGATCTTGCCGGAACAAAGGGCAGCAAAACAGATACTATTACCGATGAAGCGACATGGACAAGCTCCAGCACGTCCGTTGCCACCGTCAACAAAGGCGAGATTACGCTAGTTGGAACGGGTACAACAACGATTACTGCGAAGTACAAAGGCAAATCCGATTCCATTAAAGTGAATGTAACTTCACCTTATAAATCAATCACGATCGAGCCAAAGGGCTCCATTGAACTGGATATCGGTGACGACGACGCTAAGCTTACCGCTACCGCCCTTACAAAATTGGGAATCACCGAAACGGTAACAACAGCAGCGGAATGGAGCAGCTCCAATACGAAGGTCGCTACCGTCAAAGAAGGCGTTGTGACGGCAGTAGGTACGGGTACAGCTACGATCACTGTATCTCACAAAGGCGTGAAGGATACGATTCAAGTCGTAGTCCGCACAGCTATTCAAGCGATTAAGCTTACACCTGAAAAAGAAATTCACCTGCAGTTGCAGGATGATTTCGTACAGCTTAAAGCCGAAATACTGGACAATTCATCCGTTGAGAAAAACATTACTAATGACGAAGATGCCGTATGGACGACGTCCAATCCGGTAGCCGCTACTGTCAGCAAGGGTAAAGTTGAACCCCGTGCAGTCGGCTCGACAAAAATTACAGTAACCTATAAAGGACTCAGCCGCAGCATCGATGTGACCGTCTATCCAAGCATCAGCGCCTTATCGGTTGAGAAAGAAGAGCTGGACGGCTTCGTTGACAGCAACGAAGCATTGCCTAAAGTATTTGCAACAACTTTCAACGGCGACAAAGTTGATGTATCCAAGCTTGTGAAATGGACTACCGCAGATGACAAAATCGCTACAATTGAAGATGGCAAATGGAAAGCCAAAGCGCTTGGTAAAGTTGTGATGACAGCTACCGCTCAGGGCTATAAAACAGAAGTAACGCTAACCGTACATGTAAAGCCTTTGAAACTCATTGCCAACGAGAAAGAGGTTAGTGCAATTATCGGCAAGGAGATTCCGCTGCCTGCCGTAACTGTCGTCAACGAAGACGGAGAAGAAGAGGACGTTTCGAAGAAAATCACTTGGAAAACCTCCTCCGACAACATCGTGCTCAAAGCTGATACGATGAAGGGTCTGGAAGCTTCCTCAGTGACGTTAACCGGCACGTACTTGAACAAGTCCGTTACGGTTCGCGTGAAGATTGAAGAAGAGATCGTGAAGATCGTCGTTGAACCTGGTACTGTGGAACTCTATCCAGGCAGTTCGAAGACAATTAAAGTAACGGGCTACTACAAGAGCGGCAAGACGGTATCTCTCAACTCTAAGATGAACTGGGAATCCGCCTCGGAAAAAGTAGCATCCGTGAAAAGCACAAGCTCTGT
Source organism: Paenibacillus sp. NPDC058174 (assembly GCF_042883865.1). Classification (NCBI taxonomy): domain Bacteria; kingdom Bacillati; phylum Bacillota; class Bacilli; order Caryophanales; family Paenibacillaceae; genus Paenibacillus; species Paenibacillus sp. NPDC058174. The sequence goes on along the minus strand of NZ_JBHVUY010000003.1, from coordinate 614,875 downwards.
CAGAGCAGTAGATGTGGGTACAACTAAACTGACCGGTTCTTATCAAGGTAAAGCCGCTGAAGTTAAAGTTATCGTATCGCCTAAGCTTAAGTCTCTGGCTCTCTCGGATAAAACAATTAAGTTAAGCGCTGGCCAGTCGTTTACCGTGAAACTGACGGCGAACTATACGACAGGCAGCCCTGTAGACGCAACAAGCGCCGCTGCATGGACGAGCTCCAAATCCAGTGTAGCTACCGTTGTAAATGGTAAAATCACGGCCGTAGGCAAAGGCTCTGCTTCCATTAAAGCTACCTATGCAGGCAAAACGGTAACCGTTCGTGTAACTGTAAAATAATAAGCAACAGCCTCTCCGTACATCAAGGAGAGGCTGTTTTTATTTGCTTACAATTGATAAAAGGCGTGTTGCCGTTTCCGCCATAACGGAAATGACAACACGCCTTTATTATCTCTACGTGTCCGAGAACACGAGATCGTACATATGCTGCCAAGTGCCCCAAGAGAATACCTCATCCCCGGGCTGCTTGCCCAATACGGTATAACCAATATATAATCCCGCAACGAGCATAATGACCATAATAACGGGAACGATGCTCTTGCGCAATAACCATAACGTTATTCTTGCTCCTGTTGAACGCTGCTTCCGCTGTTTGCCTTCATCGGCTGGCCATTCTTCAGCCGTCTTGCTGCTGTCGTTGTCCCGGCTGCGCTCTGTTTCCTTACTTGCGGCAGATCTGCGTGACAGCTCTGTCCGTTCTTCGGCCATACTCATTACACCATCATCCTATCTATCTGCGCAGACTATTGGCCAGCCCCATCATCGTATCACTTGATGTAATCGCTCTGGCTGCCAGCTGATAAGCACGCTGCACATTGATAAGCTCCGTCAGCTCGTCGGTAAGATTAACATTAGACTGCTCAAGCGCGCCTTGAAGAACTGCAACGCCGTTGTCGGCGTTTGGCGTGATCCGCTGAAGCACATCGTCTACATTAATATTGCCGGCAACCGCAAATAGATTGTCGGCCACCTGAGTCAACGCAGCAGGGCGCGACGGTTGCATGATCTTGAGGGTGCCCAAACCGATGGCAGTCCCGTCTTCCTTCACTCCCTGCAAGGAACCATCAGGGTTCACGCGCAGCTTGTATCCGTCAGGAATGACAATAGGGCCTTCTCTGCCTGCAACATTCGCTACGACCGGGTATCCCTCAGCCGTTGCCAAAATCGTATCACCGTTTCCATTCACCGTCAACTGAAACGCGCCATTGCGTGTGTAAGCCCGGTTGCCCGCGCCATCCACAATAACCTCAAACATTGCATTTCCTTGAATGGCCAAATCGGCTATATTGCCCGTATCCGTGATAGGTCCTTGCTCCAGATTCGGTTGAATAACCGACAGTCTGGAACCCCAGCCCTGGCTAAATCCAAGCGGCGTCAAACGCCCCTCCTGCTGGAATTTCTCAGGCTGATCGTACACGGTATTCAGCAAATCCTGAAAGGTTGCTTCTTTTCTCTTATAACCTACTGTATTTACGTTCGCGACATTATCAGCCATGACATCCAGCTTCTTTTGAAGCCCGTTCATCGACACCATCGCATTAATCATTGAGCTATTCATTGCGGATTCCCGCTCCCCTCATCGATGCTTTAGATGCGGCCAATCTGATTAACTGCCTTGTCCAGGCTTTCATCATAAGCTTGAATCACCTTCTGGTTCGCTTCGTAAGCCCGAAGCGCCGCCATCAAGTCGACAGAAGATTGCGCCGCATCCACATTAGAGCGCTCGATGTAGCCCTGCTGAACCGCTACCGCTTCAGTAAGAGCCGCCGGCCGCGTACCGGCTGCATCGCCGTTCAGACGATATTTGCCGTCGCCTTCACGAACGAGGTCGTTGGGATTGTCCACACGTGTAATAAGCAGTTGAACACCCGTATCGAGGCCTGTCTTCGTATTAATGAAACGGCGTTGATCATTCAATACGAGATCGTCCAGACTGACTCCCGCTGCGAAGCGGATAGGTTGTCCATTGGCACCAAGCACGTTCGAGCCGTCACCCGTCACGAGATTGCCTTGGTCCGTCAGCAGAAAGGAGCCGCCGCGTGTATAACGGGTTTCTCCGGCTGCATTTTGCACCGTGAAAAAAGCTTGCGGCTGGAAGGTCACTACGCCATCAGGCGATACATTTTTGCCCGAGGCATCGAATGTCATGCCTGGAATATTGAGACTGGAGCTGATGGCAAAGTCAGAAGACTTGCCTGTCTGCTGCATATCGCCTTGCAAATGGAGCGATAAGCTCTCTTCAGCCATTACGCCTGTGCTAATTCTGCCCACTTGCTTAGATTCCTGCTGATCGACGCCCGTCAGGCTGAGAAGCATCTCCGGAAAAGAACGCGCCACCGCGTTCGTCTGTTTGTAGCCTGGCGTATTTATATTCGCAATATTATTCGTTACCGTATCATGTCTGCGCTGTTGGGCGGTCATGCCCGCCGCTGCGGTATAAAGACCTCTTAACAAAAGCTGTCGCCTCCCCGGCCGGTCAGTAATTGAAGCCGTAATCCTACTCTATAATATCGGCTTCTGAAGCAATCGCCGTTATAGCTTGTTCATGCGACCTTCGACCCAATTTACGCCTCAGCGCGCCCCCCATGGCGCCCTACCCGCGCAAGCCGGTCCTGCCGTCCGATTGAACCTGCTTTACAGCCGTGCTTTTTTGCCGAGCTTGTCCAAATTATCGAGCAGAATGCCAGTACCTTTCACGACGCAATGCATCGGATCCTCAGCGATAAGCACCGGAACCTTAAGCTCAGAGGACAACAGCGTATCGAGACCGTCAAGCAGCGCACCGCCGCCTGTCAGAATAACACCGCGGTCGATAATGTCTGCCGACAATTCCGGCGGCGTCCGCTCCAAAACGGTCTTGGCTGCGGATACGATCGACATAACCGGATCCCACAATGCTTCGCGAATCTCGTCGGAGTGAATCGTAAGCGTAAGCGGCAATCCGGACACCATATCACGGCCGCGGATATCAATCTCCTCACGCCGGCCGCCTTCATGCACAGTACCGATCTTGATCTTGATTTCCTCGCTTGTCCGCTCGCCGATCAGCAGGCGGTACTTGTCCTTGATGTACTTCATGATCGCTGCGTCGAATTTGTCGCCCGCAACTTTAATTGAAGATGCCGTTACGACATCCCCCATTGACAGCACGGCCACATCGGTCGTACCGCCTCCAATATCAACGACCATGTTGCCGCTGGGCTGGAAAATGTCCATTCCAGCCCCGATTGCGGCAGCCTTTGGTTCCTCTTCCAAATAGACTTCCTTCGCTCCGCTCCGTTCCGCCGCCTCGCGAATCGCCTTCTGCTCAACAGAAGTAATATTCGCAGGGGCACAGATCAGAATGCGGGGACGGCTGAAAAACTTCCGGCCTTCTACCCGGTCGATAAACGCTTTTAGCATAATTTCGGTAATTTCAAAATCCGCAATAACTCCGTCGCGCAGCGGACGAATCGCAATGATGTTGCCCGGTGTACGGCCAACCATGCGATGGGCCTCTTCACCAACAGCCAGCACTTTTTTCGAATCGCTTTCAATCGCGACGACAGAAGGCTCGTCAAGAACTACGCCTTTTCCTTTTACATGAATGGATACATTTGCCGTACCCAAATCAATACCAATGTCCTTGCTCAGCATAAGGCTTAAGTCCTCCAACGAATAATGTAGGCATCTCGTTCAATTTAGTTCCCATGACGCAGAAACCGCTAGCATACATTATTCGCCAAAAAGCAATAAAATCCTCTATTAAAGTGCAAATAATATCGAAAAAAATTAACTTTTGCCTGCTGCCAAAACTTCCCTCTTTTTCGTGCTCGTCTTCTTGTATTTAATCTTCGTCGCTTCTCCCCCTCTCAAGTGCCGTATTGATTTGTGGTACTCGAGAATGTGCTTGACCTGGTCAGCCAGGTCGGGGTTAATTTCCGGCAAGCGCTCGGTCAAATCCTTATGCACCGTGCTTTTGGAAACGCCGAACTCTTTGGCGATCGTTCGCACCGTATGCTTCGTTTCAACGATGCAACGGCCTATTTTAATGGTGCGCTCTTTGATGTAATCGTGCACGTTCCCGCCTCCCTACTCGAGATAGTTTGGTACATTATATGAGTGGGTCGGGTATATATTCTTTGTGGTCAAGCCTGACAAGCCTGTTTGGCCGAAAATTTTCATAAAAACATGAAACAGGCAGGGGTTTGGCCCCTGCCTGTGCGACTAAAGAACTATTTTTAATTTATTTCGCTTCTGCGATTGCCGTAGCCGGGTTGATCGCTTCATTGTTGCTGAGGACGCCGAAGTGGAGGTGAACGCCAAGGTCGCGCTCCAATTCATTGCGGCCTGCTTTGGCGATGATCGTTCCTTGCTTCACTTCGTCGCCAACGGCAACCGAAATTTCGCTCAAGCTTTGGTATACGGTCACGAGACCGTCGCCATGGCTGATTTCAACCGTGTTGCCGTTCGTAGGGTGTCTGTCGACCAGCGTAACCTTGCCGGACAGAGCCGCTTGAACCGGGAACGTCTGGTCATCTGGAGCAACCAGATCGACGCCCAGATGCGCCGAGAACGTATCGCCCATTTGAACGACCGCCTTCGCTTTATCTTCGTCGCTTGCGGTTTCATCATAGAATGGAAGCTCCACTTGCAAATCTTCCACGTTCGCTACCGGCCAGGCGAGCTTCTCGCCCTTGCGAATGCCTTCGAGCTCTTTGTCACTTGGTTTTACTGCTTCGCCGCCTTTAGTGGCTTCAGTCTGAACGGTCTCGTTAGTAGAAGTTTCCTTGCTGTTGTCCGCCCCCTGATAGATCCACATTAAGGTTACGATAATTGCTGCCGCGGCCATAAATACTGCAGGCGCTACCCATTTCCGCGTCAGCAGCTTTCTCACCCCGTTGCTAGATTTAGCGGCAGATGCCTCTCCCATTGCATTTTTGGGAGCTTCTTGCTTCGGTTTGTTTTGATTCTCATTCATTTGCTATCACCTCACTAGCCATTGTTGCCAGTATGTCTAGCTTTATACGTGAGGCAATACTATTTTTATATTTTCCATTGTCTTCAACCATTTCTTTAATAACGGCTCGATAGCTTCGAAGCTTGTTCGACCTTCGTTCCGGAATAATAGTGGGCCAGAATGTCCTCCGCCTTGACGCCTGTCTTGGCCATTCCGTTTGCTCCCCACTGGCTCATGCCGACGCCATGCCCGTAGCCGTAAGTCGTAAACGCGATAGAGTCTCCCTTTATCGTCCAGATGAATTGAGAGGAGGCTAGTCCCAGCTTCTCTCGCACCTCCCGGCCGGTCAGCCGCTTTTTCCCTACTATTAACTCTCCGATACGGCCGCCCGCCGTTTTATTGATCACGCGGATGGCAGGCTTGCCGCTGCCCTCGCTTTCCAGCCCGAGCTTTTGATAGAATTCGGTTAAATCGAATCGGATCGTTTCCTTGTAACGCGGCGACAACTCTTTGTCCCAAGGGCTGGATACGCTTCGCAAGTAAGGAATCTCCTGCGCCCAATAATCCTCCGAATTTTCGGTATAGCCATTGCTAGTGGAGAAAAAGACAGCCTGGATCGGCTCACCGTCATAAGTAATAATACGGCCCTTCGTCTGATCAACCGCTTGCTTCAGCTTTTCACTATAGCTTTTCCGCTTATCCTCCGGCCATCGCTTCGCCAGCTCAGCAAGCGGTACGTATACCTGATGCTCTACTGTATCCGTCACTTCCGCTCCCTTGGCTCCATTGCTGCTCGGCATCCCGCTATTGTCATGAAACGCGAGCCGTCTCACGATATAAGTGCGGGCCGCAATGGCCTGCGCTTTTAAAGCCTCCAGTTCAAAATCCATCGGCATCTCCGCAGCAACAACACCTCGTACATAGATTTCGAGGGGCACGCGTTCAATCCGCTTCTCTTTCATCAGATAGACTTTGACAATCGTCTGTTCCAGTTCATCTGAATTACTCGCTATCTTGCCTTCTTTCTCCTGCATCCCGTCCGGCTTGTCCCGCACCTCTGATGAAACAGTTCGTTCCTTTGATGGCGCTATCTGTCCGGACGCTGTTTGACGCTCATGGGCACGATGCGCATCCAGCGCTGATGCTGAAAGCTTGAAAGCAGCAAGCGTGATGCCGAGCATGATGCCAATACCAAACAGCGTGAGCCACTGGGCGGCTGCAGGCCGCAATCTTCGCCGGCCGCGAGCCGCCGCTTTTCCTATCATTCGCTTCATCGCTAGTCTCCCATCCTGTTCGAGGCGAGGCGAAAGCACGCTCTCTCTTAGCCTGATGGTCTATACTATGAACGAAAATGATAGGATAGAACTTTTTCCAAATGCAGCATTAATCGTGGCGCAGCGCGTCTACAGGACGTAACCGTGCCGCCTTATTGGCAGGGAAAATGCCGAATACAACGCCAACGACCGCGGAGAAAGCAAAAGCAATCATCACCGTATTGAAAGGAACCTCGGTATGCGTACCCATGACTCTCCCAATTATGATGGATGCGATATAGCCAATGCCGATACCCAATGCTCCTCCCAGCCCGCTTATCGTAACCGCCTCTACGAGAAACTGGAACAAGATATCACGCCGCTTCGCTCCTAAAGACTTGCGAATACCAATCTCCCGTGTTCGTTCGGTTACTGAGACTAGCATAATGTTCATGATGCCAATGCCACCTACAATAAGTGAAATTGCCGCAACATAAAGCAGCATCGTATTCATCGTTTTGTTGACCGAGTTCAGCGTCTCCATCGCATCCTGCTGATTAAATACCCGGTAGCTGCTCGTGTCGCCTCGGAATTTCTCCGTCAGCTTTGCCTCCAGCATTGCGACGACCGTATTCATCAAATCAAGCTCCGTCACCTTAACATATACGGTGCGTACGCCGACGCTTTTGAACAGCCGCTGTGCGGTCGACAATGGAATGAGCACCTTCTCGTCGTTGGAGCCCGCAAGCGAGCTGCCTTTTGCCTCCAGCAGCCCCACGATTGTAAAGCGGTAACCGTTTAGCAAAATAACTTTTCCAAGCGGATCGTCTGTGCCAAACAGTTCTTCCGCCGTGGACACGCCGATTAAAGCCACCTTCTGGCTATTGCTCTCATCTATTGGCACAATGTAGCGTCCGGTCTGCACGCTAAAATCATTGACGTCCTCGTATTCCGGCGTAATGCCCTCAACCGTAACGTTCGTGCTGGTCGTCTTATATTTTACGGACAGACTGCTGCTGACGACCGGGGATACCCCCTCTACGTTCGGCAGATCGGCAAAAGCCATCGCCTCGTCCTTCGACAACGACGTATCTGTTCCGCGGCCTGTAATCGTAATGGACAGCAGATTCGTCCCCAGGCTGGACACCTGCTCCTCCACCTGATTCGACGAGCCTTTGCCCATTGCAACAAGCGCAATTACCGTCGCAACGCCAATCAATATGCCGAGCATGGAGAGGGAGGTTCTAAGCTTGTTCGATAAGACGCTCTTGAACGCCATTCGGAAGCCTTGTGTGAGCTTCATTCGCGCCACCCCTTTCCTCGCTGAGCACCCCGTCTCGAATAACGACCGTCCTGCCTGCCCGTTTGGCCACATCCATATCATGGGTTATGAGCACGATCGTATGGCCCTCCCGGTTAAGCTGCTCGATCATGGCCAGCACCTCTTGGCCGGTTTTTGAATCCAGCGCGCCGGTAGGTTCGTCTGCCAACAGAATCGGCGGATGCGTTGCGAGCGCACGAGCAATCGCGACACGCTGTTGCTGGCCGCCCGACAGCTCGCTGGGACGATGATGCATCCGTTCGCCAAGTCCAACCTGCTTCAATGCATTGGACGAACGCTCGCGCCTCTCTCTAGAGGATAATCCCCGATAAATGAGCGGAAGCTCGCAATTTTCCAAGGCGGTAAGACGGGGAAGCAGATGAAATCCCTGAAAAATAAAACCGATCTTGTTGTTGCGAATTTGCGCCAGCTTATTGTCGCTTTGCCCTCTGACTTCTACCCCATCCAGCTTATAGCTGCCTTCCGATGGCGTATCCAGACAGCCGATCACATTCATCAGTGTAGATTTGCCGGAACCAGACGGTCCGACAATGGCTACAAAATCACCCCGGTGCACCTGCAGCGACACCTGATGCAGCACCGTCACCGTCTCGCGTCCCATCATATAGGATTTAGATACACCCTTAATATCAATTAAAACCTCGCGGCTCGCTTCTGCTTGTGTCATCGGCCGCCACCGCCAAATCCGCCGCTGCTCGTACGTGTCATTCCGCCGCCACCGCCGCCGAATCCTCCTGCGCCGCCGCCAAATCCGCCTGCTCCTCCGCTAAAACCACCCATGCCGCCCATACCGCCAGGGAACATTTGCTGCTGCGACGAAGAAGTGCCGGTTCCCACCGTTCCTTGCGGCAGCGCAATCAGAACAGAATCGCCTACCTTCAGACCAGATACAATTTCAACATAAGTCTCGTCACTAATACCCGTCGTTACTTCGACCATTTTACCGCCTAATGCTGCACCCGGCATCCGGTTCGCCTGCCCCGTTCTGCCTGGCGCAGCGCCGCTGCCCGCAGCTACGCCAGTTCGTCCGCTTTGGGTGCCTTGGGTGCCTTGGTTACTTTGAGGGCCTTGGGTACCCTCAGTTCCTTCTGCTGCTTTGGTCGCTTGGCCTCCTTGTGCGCCCGCCTGGCCTGAACCTGCTCCCTGCTGAGAACCTTGCGTTCCTGCCGCTGTGCTGCTATCGTCAGGTACTCGTACAAATGATTTGCCCATCATTTGCAGTACGGCTGCTACCGGTACTACGACAACATCTTTTTTCGAATCAATTACGATATCTGCTTGACCCGACATTCCGGCAATAATGCCTTTCGTCTCGGCAAGACTAATGGTTACGTCATAGGCTGCGACTCCGTTTGAGGACGTGCCCTCTTTTGCAAGCTCCTCCACCTTGCCTTCAAACGTTTCATCCGGCAAAGCGTTCAAGTTGACACGAACCGCTTGCCCGACCTTCATTTTCGGCATATCAAGCTCATCGACCTGAATCTTGAACTTCAAAGCAGAATAGTCTACGATTTCAGCAACCGTTGCATTCCCCTGCAGCTCATCGCCCACTGCAATATCACCCGTCGTAATTTGGCCGCCAATTGGCGCTGTAACCTGCTTCACTTCGGACTGCTGCTCATACAAATCGGCGAGATCCGCTTTGTTCTGCTCCATATCCAGCTTCAGCATCTCTATATTGTTAACGATAGATTCCTTCTGCGCATCTTCGTTTTCCGTACCCGTTGCCTGCTTGTACTGCGTTTGGTACTGCTCCATCTGCATATCCTGCTTTTTAATCGACAGCTCCATTTTCTTGATCTGGCTGCTGACATCTGCGGATTCGAACGTAATGAGCACTTGTCCTTTTTTGACGATGTCGCCGACCTTAAAGCCAACCGACTTCACTGTTCCGCTCGTTCCCGCCATTACCGTTGCGCGGCTATCGGCCGTAACTGAGCCTGTTCCGCTAATTTTCACTTCAATATTGCCTTTGGTTGCTTTTACCGTCTGTGCAGCTGGCTTCTGCGTCTCCGCCGCTTTATCGCGGAAAAAATAATAATACGCTCCCGCACCTGCTGCAACAAGAATAACAATAACTCCAATCCATAACGTCCACTTTTTCATGGGCGCATCCACCTCTCTATCGGTCATGAATAAGGACGAATATATCATCCAAAAATGAACGTTAGATGAACGAGCACCACTTCCTAGTTCGAGATTTATGGAGGCATATTGAGTAATCAGCTACAGTCTATTCGAGCTTCCAGCATCTCTCCTTCTTGTCTTGGACTAATCTCTTTGCACACTTGCAGTCCAACAAAACCCGATAACTAATACTAATTCTACTCTGCTGCACCTTCGTTACTTAGCTGCCCATCGTTCCCTCTCTCCCGCTAATGTTGATTGACTAGCTGCTCTGTCTTTACTGCTCTAATGTTACTCAACTAACTAATCTGCACACACTGCACTATGCACCTAACTGCCGCACTTCAAGCCACCTTTACTCCTGCACTTTCGCCAATTCTTTTGACGCAGTAACTTTCATTGTCGCTGCAATAATTGCTTTTTATTACAACGAGGAGCTTACTGGGTTCACATTCTGCTACATTCCGCTCTAGCATGCCATTATTCCCCTATCAACGAAGCACCTTCGCTATTTAACGAAGCCAAGTTCGCTGTAACCTCTACAGACAACATTATTAGCTCAATTAGCGAAGCTGGCTTCGTAGTTCATGAACCTTGGTTCACCATTAGCGAAGTTAGATTCGCTGTAGGATTTGAACCACAACATAACTGACGAATTAGCGAAGTTAGCTTCGTTCTATTACGAATCGGCTTCGCTAATTCGGCTCAGTGCAGCTAAACCGGCGAATTAGTGAAGTCAGCTTCGTTCTTTTGCGAACCCGCTTCGCTAATCTCGCTCAGCACAGCAAAACCGGCGAATTAGTGAAGTCAGCCTCGTTCTTTTGCGAACCCGCTTCGCTGATCACGCTCAGCGCAGCAAAACCCCAACAAATTAACGAAGCCAGCTTCGCTCTTTTGCGAACCCGCTTCGCTAATCTTTTGCAGCGCAGCTAAACCAACGAATTAGCGAAGCCAGCTTCGTTCTTTTGCGAACCCGCTTCGCCATGCCGCAATCATGACCAAAATACAAAAAAGCCTCCAATCAGAGGCCTGAGTCAGGCCGCCAATCGAAAGCTTTTCTGTTACATCTATTCCGTTACGCCCAAGTAGGCTGTACTTTCACCCGTTTGTAGCTGCCGCTGCCGGACGTCTCCGCAGCTGCCGGCTCTGCGCTATGCGACGACGCAGATGCTGCTGCCACCGCTACCGCAACTGGAGCTTCCGCTGCTACAGCTGCCGCTTCCACACGGCTGATCGATGCGCCAAGGGATGCGAGCTTGCCTGTAATGTTCACATAGCCGCGGTCCACATGGTGAATGCCGCTAATTTCGGTCTCACCGTCCGCGCGCAACGCCGCGCAAATAAGCGCTGCTCCTGCCCGCAGATCCGTTGCGCAAACTTTAGCGCCCGAAAGCTGTGCGCCGCCGCTTACGAAAGCAGAGCGGCCTTCGACCTTGATCTGAGCACTCATCTTTTGGAATTCCTCAACATGCATGAACCGATTCTCAAAGACCGTTTCCGTAACAACTGCCGTACCTTCAGCCACAAGCAGCAACGCCATCATTTGCGATTGCATGTCAGTCGGGAAGCCCGGATGAGGCAGCGTCTTCACATCGACCGATTTCAGTGAGCGGCCTGCAGATACCCGGATGCCGTTGTCCGACTCTGATACTTCAACGCCCATCTCCTGCAGCTTCGAAATGACTGGCGTCAGATGATCGGAAATGGCACCTTCAACAAATACATCTCCGCCTGTAATCGCCGCCGCAATCATATAGGTGCCTGCTTCTACACGATCTGGAATGACGTTATGGGTTGCGCCATGCATTTGATCTACGCCTTCAATGCGGATCATGCCTGTCCCCGCGCCGCGCACCTTCGCGCCCATCGCATTCAAATAGTTAGCCAAATCAACGATTTCCGGTTCTTTGGCCGCATTTTCGATCGTTGTTGTACCTTCGGCAAGCGCTGCCGCCATCATAATATTTTCAGTCGCGCCGACGCTGGCGACATCCAAATAAATTTTGGCGCCCTTGAGCCGCTTCGCTACGCTGGCTTCAATAAAGCCGTGTCCCAGCGTAATTTCAGCGCCCATCGCCTCGAAGCCCTTCAAATGCTGGTCAATCGGTCTCGTACCGATCGCGCAGCCGCCTGGAAGTGAAATCCGTACTTTGCCGATACGGGCAAGCAGCGGTCCCATCACCAGGAATGATGCCCGCATTTTACGAATCAATTCATACGGTGCTTCAAAGGATGTAATCGATGCCGCAGAAATGCGCATCGTCTCATTGTTATAGCTTAATTTGGCGCCCAGTGACGCCAGTACCTGCTGTATAGTCATCACGTCATCGAGGAGGGGTACGTCACAGATGACGCTGTCTCCTTCCGCTGCGAGCAAAGAGGCCGCCAATATAGGGAGTACTGCATTTTTAGCACCGCTGACACGGACAGTTCCCGACAAGCGCTGGCCTCCGCGGACGATAATTTTGGTCATCTTATAGTTCCCTCCGCGAACTGATTTTCGTTCATCGCTTTTATTCATCCAACCTTCATCATAGCATTAATTTACACAAATCGACAAGCATAAAATAAAATCCAAATGTTACCTGCCAATTCCATCGCAAGAATTGCTTACTTTATAAGAAAAAAGTGTCGAATGATGCAGTTGAGCGGCGTTTTTGAAATGTTACCCAATGAGATCCGTACATTTTCGCGTCGATCGGCGGCGAATAGCGGCATAAGCTGTACCGGCAAACAGGCAAAAACAGGCAGCATGGCGGCCTTCATCCCGCGATTTATAACTATTCGGACACTATTGTCATTTTCGTACCGTCATGTATTACCCATTGTTGACTCTTTTCGCGATTGTTATTCGACAAAGCTCCTTAGCATGACCGACCAGGACCAATAGTCCAGAATAAAGCCGGCGAACGCATGCCCCAGTATAACCGCAATTAAAATTTGAACCATGCGGGCCTTTGGACTGCGCGGAGATTTGAAAAAGGTATCCATCTTCACTTCCTGCAAAATATACCATACAAAAATAATGCTGATAATCGTCACGACAATAGAAAACAACCCGGTCACTCCGGTTGTCGTTGCAATATCTCTTGCCATCTGCTCCGTGCCCATGTGCATCCTCCTGCTTATTAATCCGATCCTGCCTATTGTTTAGACGTATAGCCGGAACAATAATGTTGTATACTCCGCCCGGCTCGCCTTCGCATCCGGCTCGAACCGGCTGCCCTCTTTGCCGGAGACGCTGCCCTTCAGCTTCAAAGCCTGCAGCATGGGAGCGGCCCAATGCAATTTGGAAACGTCGGCATAAGGTGCAGAAGTAGGCTGAATCGGCTTCACACCATCGGCAAGGCCGACAATGACAGCCATCTCGGCGCGCGTGACGGGCTGATCCGGCTTAAATTCACCGCTCGGGAATCCCTTGATCCAGCCCTGCTCTACAGCCCTTCTAATGGCGTCATACGCCCAATGCTTGGAATCGACATCTTTAAATCGAACGGTGTTTCCCGGCTTTAGCAGCGATACAGGCTTATAGGCCTTCACTGCCATCGCCACCGCTTCTGCGCGCGTAATGGGCCGATCCGGTTCAAAAACATATTTTCCCGTCCCCGATACAATGCCCCGGCTGTTCATTGCCACGATCGCTTCCTTGGCCCAGTGGCCGCTTATATCGCGAAAGCCCGCTGTCAGTTCATCGGCATTAATCCGGAAACGGTAGTACTGATTATCGAAAGGCGCGTTAGAAGTCAGTTTAACATAATAGACCCCTGGTTGAAAAAGGTTTCCGTTCGCCTCCAGACTGCCGGAGCTGCCCGTGGACTGGGAGAAAATAAGCTTTTGCTTCTTATCGTACGCTTCCAGCTTCATTTTATAGCCTTCTGGAACGTCTTTGAGCCGCATATCGACGATACTTGGCTTCAGCAGGCGAAGCTGAAACCAGTCCACATCATTTTTAGTGCCGATTACCCCTACATACTCCGTACCCGGACTAACCAGCAGCGCTTCATAGTACTTATCGTTGGGCTCGTTCGGATCATCATATTTCGGGCTGTATTCCAGCTTCAGTGTATAAGTGCCGACGGTTGGACTCGCCTCCGCCGAAATTGCATTATGGATGCGAATATAATATTTTCCCGGAGTTACGGTCAAAAGCGGCGATTGCTCCGTCTCTCCTTCATGCTGGTCGTCATAGACGACGAGCGTCTGACCTGCCCGCTGGACGGCGAGTCCGGGATCGATCCGTACTGTATTTGTGCTTAGTCTCAATCTGAGCGTTCCGCTATGCGTGAAATTGATGACAAACCAGTCGCGGTCTGCAGTCTGATGGAAGCTTCCGTTAATCGTCTGGCTGCGCGGCTGAAGTGTAAAAGCGGAATACGACTTGTCATTAGACTCGTACGCATCCTCAGCCATTCGAAAGGAGGCGTTCAGCATATATGGAAGCCTCGTATTGTTGCTGGCATTAATCGCCTCCATCAACACAAGCTGGCGTCCTTTACGCACCTTCCATCCTATTGTCCGGGTCCCGAGCTTCGTCTCTTCCGATTTGACCAGCTTGCCGTCCGTATAATGCGAGAGCCGAATGGGCGGTGCTGACTTCCCTTGCGGAAGCTTCGATTCATAGCGCAGCGTCAACACCCCGTCATAAGGAGCGTCGATTGCATACCAGTCTTTATCCCCGCCAATCTCAAGCACAGCTGTGAGCTGACTCGGTAACGGAAAATAGCTCGCTTGGCTCATCCGATCATTTGGCTCATACCCGTCCGCTTTCAACGAAGTGGTAACCGCTTTATCGATTTGCAGCAGCCCATAGCCGGATTGATTGTCAAAACCGCGGGCGCCGATATCCTTGGCCGTCTGGCGGAGCAGCTCCCGAATTTGATACGGCTTCATCTCCGGATAACGGGCCCAGATGAGCGCAGCAGCCGCAGCAACTTGCGGAGCGGCCATCGATGTGCCTTCTTCCTTCTTATACCGGCCGCCGATTGCTGTCGTATATACATTCCATGGAGCGACCAAATCCAGCTCAGGTCCAGGATTGGAGCGCGCATCCGGCTTGCCGTCCGCTTGCGCTCCTCCAACGGCAAGCACTGTCGGATAAGCCGCCGGGTATTTCACGGCCGCTTTGCTGCCCAGATTCACACCGTCATTGCCAGCTGCGGCGACGAGCAGCGCGCCTTTGCTCTCTGCATACTCCACAATATCCAGCATATATGGCGAATAACGGTAAAGCCCGACCGACAGCACGATTATTTTTGCCTGCTTGCGAACGGCGTACAGAATGGCTTCTCCAAGCTCCTGCTCCGTACCGTCGCCGCGATGATCCAACGCTTTGATCGGCATAAGCTTCGCCTTCCACAGAATGCCTGCCACGCCGGTACCATTGTTGCCGGAAGCCGCAATAACTCCCGCCACGCTCGTTCCGTGTCCGTTATCATCGTCCGGAGGCTGGTTCGGCTGAACAAGGTTCACTCCGCTCACCAGGTTTTCCTTCAAATCCGGATGATTCAAATCGACGCCCGTATCGATTACCGCAATTGTCAGCGAGGTTTGCGTCCGAACGCTCTTCCACGCTTCCAATGCACCGATCTGTTTAAGGTAAGTCTGTTTGCCCAGCTCCGGGTCGTTGGCTTCGCTGTTATCGGCTGCAGCCGCCTGCAGCATACGCTGCTCCGAAGCACCGTCTCCTTCCGCAGACGGTTCATTTAATACGTGCACCGGATTATTCGGTTGCACATATTCCACGCCGGGCGTGCTCCTCAGACGGAGCAGCCAAGGCTCTATGTCTGCGCCCGGGTCAGCTGGCACGATGAGATCTACCGCCGTCTCGCTTTGACGGCGGAGCAGCACGGTCCCGTGCAGCGCATGAACATGCCCGGGACTGCTCCATTTGAGGAGCCAGCCATGCGGCGACACCTCAGCCTCATCGGAGTGCTGCTGCTGCATCCGCTGCCCTTCAACCGCAGGGGCAGGCGCGGCGCAGGCGCAAATAAACGCCGCCAGCAATAGCATGGCGACTGCCCTTTTGTATGGGTAAGGGTGCCAGAGAGGATATTTCATTTATTGTGCCTCGATAACTTCATATTTAGTAGGACTGGCGAAGTGAAAATTTGTATGCAATAGAAGAATGAACATTTTTTATTCTATCGTTATACAGTTCGCTTTACCGACTAAATTTTCCTTTTCTAATACAAATACACGACAAAAGACCTACGAAAACGGCCGGACTTATTAAATGTCTAGCAGCTCCGCTTATTCATCCGCTTCTGCCCGGCGCCGTAATATCCGGTCTTCTATTTACGTACCCCCATTCTCTGTTTCTTAAACGAAACGGTGACTAATCGTATATATGCTGCCTATCGCTGAAAATGAACTGCACCACAAATTGTTAACCGCTTACTTATAAAAAAGCTGACCGCCGCGAAATGGAATTCCGCTGCCGTCAGCCTATGCTGCCTCCAATTCTGACTTTTCGTTATCCCATACCGATAAACAGATCACCGCGAATGGAGAAAATCGCTTGAATCCAGTCCAGAAGCGGACCTGGCATCAAGCCTAATACAACGATTCCGCCAGCACAGAGCCATATGACGATTCCCGTCGGCACCGACACTCTAATCTCGCTTTCCTCTTCACTGCTGGAGCGCATGAACATTTGACGAATAATGGAGAAGTAGAAGTAGTAGGAGATCACACTGCTGACCACCATAATAGCAACAAGCCAGTAAATCTTCGCACTTGCAGCACCCATCAGAATGAACAGCTTGGCAAAAAAACCGCCGCTTACCGGCAGACCTGCTAGCGACAGAACAAAAACAACCATCGCTGCTGCTGTCCATGGCGCCCGGTAATAGAGTCCCGAGAAGCCTTTTAGCTCCTCATGCCCCGCTGCCCGGCTGATAACGGTCAACACGGCGAATGCACCCATTGTCATCAGCAGGTAGACAAAAAGGTAGAAAATAAACTCAGAAATGTTGCTGCTGTGAACAGACGTGAAATTCAGTCCGATCGGCACCAGCAAATAACCGGCATTCGCGACTCCAGACAAGGCAAGCAGACGTTTCATCTGCCGCTGGCGCAGCGCAGCGGTCGTACCGACCAGCATGGCTGCCGCCGCCAGAACGAGTAAAGCGAGATAGACATCATTGCCAACGGGCTTAGCGCCGCCCCCTCCTCCTCCGCCAGAGATGAAGAACGCGCTGTTATAAACAATACGAAGTACTGCTGTTAGTGCCGCCCCTTTCGATACAACAGCCAGAAACGCCGAGACCGGCGTCGGAGCGCCCTGATAGACATCAGGCGCCCAGGCATGGAAGGGTGCAGCCGCGATCTTAATCGCAAAACCGGCAATGAGGAAGAAGAAGCCGACATACATAAGCGCCGGATAGCTTGCCATAGCCTCGGGAAGAGCCGTCCTGAAATCGCCGAGATCTACCGAGCCCGTTAATCCATACAAGTAGGACATGCCGAATAATATGAAGGCAGAAGAAATACCGCCGGTCACCACATATTTAAAAGCCGCCTCCGCCGATTTTGACGATCGTCTTCGCAAGGCAACCAGCACATAGCTGGTAATACTGAGCAATTCCAAGCCAATATAGAGCGTGACCAGGTTGCCTGAGGAGGCCATGATCATGGCTCCAATTGCAGCAGGCAGCAGCAAGTAGAACAGCTCAGCCCGGTCGGTAATGTCTTTGTCCTGTTTAACGGAACCTAGCGCCATTAACGCTGCGAGCACCGTGCCTGCCAGAAACACGAGCTTTAACAGACTGGCGAATTGGTCGACCACGTAGCTTGCGCCAAGAAGTTCAATAACTTGGCCCGCTTCCCTGCCGTCATCCTGCAATTGAATAAGCCGATAGACAACGAATCCGGCGGAAGCAAGCAGCCCGGCAACGGTTACCCAGCCGATCGACAACCGGCTGACCTTCTGCGGCAGCAGCAGATCCGCAACGACTAGAAGAAGAAAGACGGCGGCAAGGCATAGCTCCGGAGCCATGTTCAGCATATCCGGCCACGTCAGAGGCAAAAACGAAACACCCTCGTGCATTTGCTAACCCCCCGCCCTTGTTGCAAGAATTGGATGAATCAGCGTCTCATAGCTGTAATGAAGCGTATCGGTCAGCATGGACGGATAACAGCCAAGCAGTATGATCACGGCCAACAGCACAATCATCGGTACAGCCTCCACTAGCCGGGCATCCTTTGCTGCCGCATATTGCTCATCCATCGGCCCGAATGTTACCTTCAGTACGCTGCGCAGCACGTAGGCCGCCGTTAAAATAATGCCAAGCAGCGCAAGGCCGGCCAGCCATGGATGCGCCTCGAACAGGCCGAGCAGCGACAGCAGCTCGCCAATAAAGCCCGAAAGGCCTGGCAGGCCAAGCGCTGCCAATCCTCCTGCAAGCAGCATGCCGCTCATGAATGGCATGCTGCGCGCCAGTCCGCCAAGCTGCGGCAGTTCCGTCGTCTTCGTCCGCTCATAGAAGCTGCCGACCAACAAGAATAGCAGCGCTGAGATCAAGCCATGCGAGACGAGCTGGAACACTGCGCCCTGCAGGCCGATTTCGTTGAACGCGGCAAAGCCGAGCAGCACGATTCCCATATGGCTGATTGAAGAATAGGCCAGCACGCGCTTCAAATCCTTCTGCCGGAAAGCAATTAACGCCCCATACAGAAGATTAGCCAGACCTAACACCGCCAGAACGACAGCCCATGCTTTCGCCTGTTCCGGAAATAAATAAATGCCGAAACGGAGCATGCCGTACGCCCCCATTTTAAGCAGCACGCCAGAGTGAATCATGACGATGGAAGGCGGAGCTTCCGTATGCACCTTCAGCATCCAAGTATGGAAAGGGAAGATCGGAAGCTTGATTCCAAAGCCAACCAGGAACAGGACGAACAGCGTCCATTGCATACCATCGCTCATATGGAACGGATTAAGTCCGCCCAGCGCTTCAGACGTAAGGTTCACCCATGCGGTCGGGTCTGTCATGTTTTTCGCGAGGTCGGCATAATTGCCGCTATAGATAAACTCAAGAACATTCCCCGTCTGCTCAATGTGGAAGCCAGCCGTATTAACAAGAATAATGAATGCGGTCAGCAGAATCGCAGAGCCAATGCCGTTATAGATGAGAAACTGATTAGCGGCCCGCTCGCGATTGAAATACCCCCATATGCCAATCAGGAAGTACATTGCGATAATCGTCAGCTCGAATGAGATGAAGAACAGAAAAATATCCCGGGCGAGAAAAACGCCCAGCATCCCCGCTTCAAGCAACAGGAACCATGCGTAAAAGGCCTTCCAGCGCTTTTTCACATGAACTGAAGCAAATGCAGCCATCGCTGTCACTAAAGCGGTCAGAATGACGAGCGGAAGCGACAATCCGTCAACGCCAACCGCATATTGAATGATAAACTTGTAGCTCGTAACGCCTTCAAGCGTCTCTTTGTTAAGCGGAACCTCCACCCAAGCCGCCTGCTCCTCATAGCCGCTGACTCCTTGCATATTCACAAAATCAGAGTACAACAGACATGAAAGAATCAGCGGTACGAGCGTCGTAATAATCGCTGCAGCATGCAGCCACCGGTTGCGCCGGCTTGGCAGCAGCAGCACAATGAGCATTCCGGCTAGCGGTGAGGCCGGCATAATCGATAGAATCGGCCAATCAGAGAGAACGTTCATTACCAGAACCTCCTTCCGACGATAGCCACGATTAGAATGATACAGCCGATTAGCGCTGCCAGACCATAGGTTTGAACCTTGCCGTTGCTAAGCCTCGCTGCAAGCCTTCCAGCGGCAGTCGTCAGCGATCCCGTCATCCGGACGGTTCCGCCGATTACATATTCATCGAATGCAGCAAGCGCAGTACCGAGCCCGCGCAGCGGTTTTACAACAATTGCCCGATACAATTCATCGAGATAGTAACCTCTCTCGACTGCTCTCAACAATCCAGGAAACCTCTCTGCCATCAAGCCATTGCCGATGCTTTTCTTCACAAAGAACAGCCAGCCCAAGTAGATGCCCAATGCGCCTACACCGATGGAGGCCACCATCGCAGCAATACCTGAGCCATGCGCAGCTTCAACAGCGCCCGAGCCGTTCAGCCAGCCGCTTAACCAGCCATTCCACGGTGTTTCAACGAACCCGGCAACAACTGATAACACTGCAAGAACAATCATTGGTATCGTCATGACAGCACCCGATTCTTTCACCGCTGCCTGCCCGCTTCGCGGCTTGCCTGCAAAGACCAGGAAGAACAATCTCGACATATAGAGTGCTGTGCAGAACGCGGCCGCAAGCCCAACGACGAACAGCACCGGATTTTCGTCCAAAGCGGTTGCCAGAATGGCATCCTTGGACCAAAAGCCGGAGAAAGGCGGTATGCCCGACAACGCAAGCGCGCCAATAGCGAAGGTCCATGCCGTTGTCTTCATCTTGGCGCCGAGACCGCCCATCTCCCGGATATCCTGCGTATGTACCGCATGGATGATGCTGCCGGCACCTAAGAAGAGCAGTGCTTTGAAGAAGGCATGCGTGAACAGATGAAAAATGCCTCCTGATACCGAACCCAAACCGATCGCCATGACCATGTAGCCTAACTGGCTGACCGTCGAATATGCGAGAATCCTTTTGATATCATTCTGAGCTAGCGCGATCGTTGCGGCAAATATCGCGGTGAAGCCGCCTATATACGCCGTCGTCTGCATGGCAGCTTCCGATGCGCTTATGATGTCGAATGTTCTTGCGAGCAAGAACACGCCGGCAGCGACCATCGTCGCGGCATGAATAAGCGCACTGATCGGAGTCGGCCCCTCCATTGCATCCGGAAGCCATACATGCAGCGGAAACTGGCCGGATTTGCCGATGGCGCCGATAAAGATGAGCAGCGCGATGAGCGTCGTAATACCCGAAGTCATTACGCCGGACTGCCCCTCGTGAAATACATTGTAGATATTGGTGAAGTCCAGCGCATGACCCGGCATATACCAGAACAGCAGCAGAATAGCTAACAGTAGCCCTGCGTCACCGATACGTGTGACGATGAACGCTTTTTTCGCCGCAGCACGAGCAGCTGGCCTTTGATACCAGAAGCCGATTAACAGGAACGAGCATACCCCCACCAGCTCCCAGAAAATATAAAGCAGCAGCATATTGTCCGCCAGCACCAGCCCGATCATCGAGAAGGTGAACAAAGCGACATAGCCGTAAAAGACGGTGATCCGTTCGTCATTTTTCATATAGCCTGCGGAATAGACGTTAACTGCCAAGCTGACGGTCGTTATGACCACCAGCATAAGCGACGTCAGATTCGTTACCTCGAAGCCAAGACGCAGCGTATAGTCGCCGATGACGATCCATTTAAAGCTGCTTATGCTGTAATCGACGGCATCCGGTCCCAGCCGCTCGAACAAGACCAGAAGGGATAGAAGGAATGCCGCTAGCGAGCCAGCAGACCCAATCAGCATAGCTGTGGTCCGATAGCTTCTTCCCAGTGCAATCAGGAGCAGAAACGCCGCCAGCGGGAATACCGGGATGAGCCAAGCCAATTGCGTATAAAATTCCATTTGCTTGCGTCACCTCCTCATTTCATCATATTCGTCGACATTCACCGTACCTCTGGCGCGGAATAACGCGATCAATATCGCCACACCAACAGCAGCCTCTGCAGCAGCTACCGTAATCGTGAACAGCGAGAACACTTGCCCGGTCAAGGAGGGCACAACCCCATATTTGGAGAAAGCGATCAGATTTAAATTGACGCCGCTTAGCATGAGCTCTACCGACAGCAGAACGATTACTGCATTTCTTTTCACAAGAGCCCCATACAAGCCGATGCAGAACAAGATCGCCGCCATTGTTAAATAGGATGGAAGCATGCTACTCCGCCTCCTTCGTCTGCATTTGAACGGTTGGCTCCGTTGAATTGACGCCGTGACCCGTATCTCCGCCCGCAGCGCCATCCAGCTTCTCTGGCAAACGGCGCGCAATGGCGATTGCCCCGATAAAAGCGACCGTCAGCAAAATCGACAGCAGCTCGAACGGCACAATGTAGCCCGTGTAGAGGAGCTGGCCGATCTTCATCGTATTGTCCTCCCCGCCTTGGAAAGGAAGCGGCCCGGGAAAGTCCGTCGTGCGGATGGCATAGAACAACAAACCAAACAGCGCCAGCGCGCCAATCGCAGCAAGCCCTTCGTGAAGCGGCAGCACCTTTTCCGTACCGGCATCCTGATGATTGGTCATCATAATGCCGAAGATCATCAGGATAGACACCGCGCCGGCATAAATGAGCACCTGCACGAATGCAACGAACTCCGCTTCCAGCAGCACGAACATACCCGCCAGACCGAGAAATACGCCCGCCATGGAAATCACCATATGAACGACCTTTTGGAGGCTGATCATCAGCACGGCACCGCAGACGATGATGGCGGAAAATATAAAAAACGCCGCGAACTCGCCATTAAACTCGATATTGAACAATTACTTGGCGCCCCCTTTGGCCGGTGCTCCGATATTGTTGTTGTCTTTGCGCACCAGCGTATTGTTGTCGGTCAGCCATTGCGCGTCCTTGAACAAGTCATCGCGGCTGAAGGCCGACAGCTCGAAGTGATTCGTCATGACGATCGCCTCCGTCGGGCATACCTCGGTGCAAAGATCGCATAGGATGCAAATTTCGAAATTAATATCGAAGGTATCGATGACCTTCCCTCTTTTTTCAGGGTCGGGATTCGGCTTGCCGGTCAGCGTGATGCAGTCGGTTGGACAAATTCTCGCACATTGGTTGCAGACGATGCAGAGCTCCGGTATAAAATGCTGAATGCCCCTGAACCGGTCCGGCATTTCAAAAGGTGCGTCGGGGTAGGAAGTGGTCACTTTAGGCGACGCCATCGCTTTCAGCGTGACGCCCAGCCCGCGAAACAATCCTCTCATCTCCCATGCCTCCCTCTATCCTTTGATGAAAAGCTCAATATAGACAGCTGTAAGGAATACGTTGAGCAGCGACAGCGGGAGCAGCACCTTCCAGCCAAGCCCCATCAGCTGATCGACGCGAATGCGCGGAAAGGTCGCCCGAAGCCAGAACAGGAAAAAGACGATAAAGGCGAACTTCAGCAAAAACCAGATGATGCCTGGCACAAATTCAAGAAACGGCGCAGGCGCCTGCCAGCCGCCGAGAAACAATACGGTAGTGAGCGCTGCAATGGCATAGACATACACATACTCCGTCAGCATGAAGAAGGCGAAGCGGAAGCCGCTGTATTCCACATGATAGCCTGCAACCAGCTCCGATTCCGCCTCCGGCAGATCGAACGGCGTCCGGTTGAGCTCCGAGACAGCGGCTATGATAAAGACAACAAAACCGATAATCTGCGGCAGGAAGTTCCAGTTCCAGAACCAGCCTCCGCTTTGCGCCTCGACAATATCACGAAGATTCAAGCTGCCGCTCAGCAAAATAACGCCAACGACAGAGATGACGAGCGGCACCTCGTAGCTGATCATTTGCGCCGCGGAGCGCATGCCGCCGAGCAGCGCATATTTGTTGTTGGAAGCCCATCCGCCAAGCACAATAGCGAGCGTGGAAATGCCGGACAGCGCTACGTAATAAAGCAAGCCGACGTTCAAATCGGCAAAATAGAGCTTCTGGGTGTATGGAATGACCGCGAGGACCGAAAATGCAGGCACGTATGCGAGTACGGGCGCCAGCATAAAAAGCAGCCGGTCCGCCTTGCGCGGAATCGTATCTTCTTTAATCAGCAGCTTAAGAATATCAGCTACGGTCTGGAGCAACCCTAACGGCCCTACCCGGTTCGGCCCTTGGCGGAACTGCATCCAGCCGATCACTTTTCGTTCGAAGTAGATCGCATAGGTTACGAAGCCGAGTACGATCATCAGAAAAACGACGCCCCACAGAAAAATAACTACTGCATTGCCCCAGGTCATCGGGCCGTTCAGCCAGGCGCCCATCAGCAATCGACCTCCCCGACGACGATATCGACGCCGCCCAGAATCGTAATTAAATTCGTCATCGTCTCTCCGACGAGCAGCTTGGGCAATATTTGCAGGTTCACGAAGGATGGGCGGCGGAACTTCAGCCGGTACGGCTCTGCCTTTCCCTTCGATACGATATGGCAGCCGATCTCGCCACGCGGCGATTCAATTCGCGTATATACTTCTCCGGCAGGCGGGCGGATCGCCCGGGGCACCTTGCCCATCGTCTCGCCGCCGTCCGGAAATTGCGCGATCGCCTGCTTCAATATGCGCAGGCTTTGGCGGATTTCCTCCAGCCGGATGCGGTAGCGGTCATAGCAATCGCCGTTTTGTCCGAGCGGCACATCGAATTCGAAGCGGCTGTACAGGCTGTACGGCTCCGCTTTGCGCAAGTCCCAGTCGACACCAGTACAGCGCAGATTGGCACCGGATAACCCGTAATCGATGGCTGTTGCCGCGTCATATTGGCCAATGCCCTTAATGCGCGCCAGAAAGATTTCATTGCCGCTGACCAGCTTGTCGTATTCGCGAAGCTTGCCTTCCATATAGGGAATAAACTCGCTCACCTTATCGATCCAGCCGGGAGGAGCATCCCATTTCACGCCGCCAACCCGCATGTAATTGTAGGTCAGGCGGGCGCCGCACAGCTCGTTGAACAAATTAATAATCGTCTCTCGGTCGCGAAACGCATAGAGGAAGGGACTCATCGCGCCGATATCAAGCAGGTAGGTCCCCCACCAGACCAGATGACTCGCGACCCGCTGCAGCTCCATTACGATGAGGCGCAAAAATTCAGCACGCTCCGGCACTTCCAGCCCCATCATCGTCTCGACAGCATGAACAAGAACGTAATTATTCGTCATCGCGGAGACATAGTCCATCCGGTCGGTATAAGGAATGATTTGCGTATAGTTCAGCTGTTCCGCAAGCTTCTCCGTGCCGCGGTGCAGGTACCCCATGACCGGGGTTGCCTCGGTGATGACTTCGCCGTCCAGCTTGACGACGATGCGAAATACACCGTGGGTGCTGGGATGCTGGGGACCAACGTTAAGCAGCAGTTCTTCGGTACGAATCACGATCGGCTTACACCTCCGAGTCTAACGGTTCGTAATCTTTGCGAAGCGGATGCCCGACCCAATCATCTGGCATCATAATGCGCCGCAAATCGGGGTGCCCGGTAAAAGCAATGCCCAGCAGATCATAAATTTCGCGCTCATTCCAGTTAGCCGTCGCCCATACGGGCGTAGCGGACGCCGCCTCCGGCTTCTCACGATCGGCTTTTATCTTCACGGCCAGCTCCCGCCCGCTCCTCAGCGAGACGAGATGATAGACAACCTCCAGATGCGTCTCGTAATCAACGCCGGATACGTTGCGCAAATACGTAAAATCAAGCTCGGCCTCTGTCTTCAACAGCTCGGCTGTGCTGCGCCAATACTCGTTCTTCACGATGAGCACCGGCATATGCCCGTTCAACTCATTGATATAAGCATCCTCCAGCGCTTCTTCCGCCACTTCCCGGCGAATAAGCGCAGCCACCGCATCCAGCTCAGGCTGTCTGGGCGACGGGGCTGGCGGCTCTGGGGCTTCTGCCGCTTCTGCCGTCTCTGCGGCTGCTTTCGCCGCCGCCCGGGCTGCACGCGCTTCTGCAGCCGCTTTCAGCTTCGCGGCTTTCTCCGGATCCCCTTCTGCCCCAGTCGGCTTTGGCTTCGCCGATTCCCCCAGCTCCTCAGCCTGTGCAGCCTTCTTCTCCTCTTCGCTCATCTGCCGGTCACCCGCTTCCCGGTCTTCGCTTCATAGCGGATTTTCTCCTGCAGCTTGTTGATCCCGTAGATTAGCGCCGCCGGATTAGGCGGGCAGCCCGGAATATAGACGTCCACAGGAACGATTTGATCAACGCCTTTAATAACAGCGTAAGATTTCACATAAGGGCCGCCTGCCGTGGCACAAGAGCCCATTGCAATGACCCACTTGGGCTCAGGCATTTGGTCATAAAGCCTGCGCAGCAATGGCCCCATCTTCTTCGTCACCGTTCCGGCAACAATCATAACGTCCGATTGGCGCGGCGAAGTACGGAACATGACGCCAAACCGGTCCAGATCATAATGGGACGCGCCTGTTCCCATCATTTCGATAGCGCAGCAAGCCAGGCCAAAGGTCAGCGGCCAGAGGGAATTGCTTCGCGCCCATGCTTTCAACTGCTCCAGCGTACCCATGAAAACGTTCCGTTCCAGCTCGCGGCGTTCTTCCAGCGAGATCGACTCTAAACTGAATTCCATTGCAGCACCTTCTTCTTCCATGCGTATAGAAGTCCAATGAGCAGCATTCCCGTGAAGATAAACATCTCAATCAGCACAAATAAGCCGAGCTTGTTGTACGCTACGGCCCAAGGGTATAAGAAAACGGTTTCCACATCAAAAATGACAAACATCAGTGCAAATAAATAATAACGGATGTTAAACCGCACTTGCCCTTCCCCAACCGGCTCATTGCCGCTTTCGTAGGTGGTCTGCTTCGGGTCGGTCGGTTTATGCGGTCTGAGCAGCCTGCCTGCGGTCAACGCCGCAGCGGGCAGCAAAATGCCAAGCACGATAAAAATAGCCACAACGACATACTGGTTAACGTAGTTGTCCACGCAATCGCCTCCGTCATTTGTGAAGTGCAGCAGACCCATGCCGCTTGGTCCAATTTTCCTCACAATTATAACAAATGCTGCCACAATCGTCTATGACGGAGTTGCGTCTCCAGCTTGTCCCGCGCCGCTCTGTTGAGCCTTTCCGCCGCTCTGGCTGGCGCTTGGCGCCTCATAAGAAGCTTTAACCGGGTTGTCCCCTTTTGAACTTGCAGACCGCTTGCCGGTTAGGAGGGCAAGGAACAGTAAAAGCATCGGAATAACGACACCGATGGTCAGACTAAACGGGGTCCACACTTGCATGGAAAAATATTCAGCATGCGCAGAATTGCGGTATACCGCAATTGACAAGGGAACGACGATGAAGGCAAATGGAACGATAAGCGGCCGGTAGCTTTTCAAATTGAGCATTTGAGCTGCCATCAGCGTTGCCCCGTAGAACGTCATCATCAGCTTCATAAATACAGTGCTCACCCAGACGATG
Organism: Paenibacillus sp. NPDC058174; assembly: GCF_042883865.1. NCBI lineage: Bacteria > Bacillati > Bacillota > Bacilli > Caryophanales > Paenibacillaceae > Paenibacillus > Paenibacillus sp. NPDC058174. Next base: position 588,059 of record NZ_JBHVUY010000003.1, on the reverse strand, counting down.
GCTACCGTCACCTCTACCCGGACGATAACATCCTCCACGTTGATCGTTTTGGCCATATCATAAATGGCAAACGGGCTGCGGCGGGTCTCGTCGACACCTAGCACGCCAAGCAGCAGGACGCTGATCCCGACACTGAACACTGTAATGAACACTGCAGAAAGCTTCAAGTGCTTGCGCAGCTTGTCACGGTCGTTCTGCTTCACAAATGGAAAGAACATCGTCATAACGACGAATTCGCCAAGCGGAAAGCCGAGAATGGGATAGACACCTTTAATTGGACGCAGCCAGCCCTCATAGAGAAAAGGCTCAAAATTTTTCGGATCGAATTGGTTGGTAAGCAGGAGCATAATAATCATAATGACCAGAAACGTCCAGCCGAACAGCAATTCACCCGAGCGCGCGATCGTCTCAATACCCAGATAAGCCCCGTAGACAATGACGAACATGAACGTAGAAGCAATGACCCAGCTCGGCGTCCCGGGGAGTACGGACAAGCCGAGAAAATCGACAATGTTCCGGAGGACGAGAGCGCTGAGCAGCAGGAAGAAACAGATGTAGAGCAGCGTCAGCGCTTTTCCCAGCCAGCTTCCGAGTAATTTTTCTGCATATTGTGAAAGGGTCAGCCCCGGAAACCGGTCAGCCAGCGCCAAATAGAGCAGCAAAAACCAATAGTTCATCGGACCGGCGATCGCCATGGAAATCCAGGCATCCTGTCTGGCGATTGCGACTACCGCCGTCGGCACCATCAGACCTGCTGTACCAAGCGCGTACAAGAACAGCATCTTGGAAAGCTGGCTGGCCCCTATGAATTGATTATTCAATCTGCCTTTTCCGCTCATTCCATCTCCTCCGTGATCCAGTCCGTAATCGGCTTGCTGATTGGCTTATACAGCTCCGTGATCCAATCCACCGGATTGGGGACCTGTACCTGCATCAGCATACATACACAATAAGTTGTACCGAGAACCAATATGACGATCGCCCAGACCGACTCCCGGATCTGTCTCAGCTTCAATCGGCGGCGTACAATGCCCGCACCCCAAAGCGCTGCCATTACGATGACCATAAACGAAAGCACCATACGCTCTTCCTCATTTCACAATAGACTCTCCGCGGACTCCCGTATCGGTTATTTTCGTCTTCACCTTCAGCTCATGACGGACCTTCGGATAGACCGTTTCCCAATCTTTGTCGATACCTTTCCATAAAGCAGGCTTCTGCATATAGATCAGCCTGCCCCAGCCGAATGTATCCAGCTTGAGCTTTTGCTGCAGCCGTACAATAACGTCCTGTACCTCTTCCTCAATTTCCTTATCGATTAATCTGCCGATTGTATCCAGCTCCGCTTCCTTGTCTACCGGCAGATCGGGACACATGATCTCCTTCACGCTGCCTTCTGGCCGGATATCGATCTTTATAACCGGTACGCCTTCCTTGGACTTGCCCGCTGACATTTTCACCTTCGCATCGTTGATTTCGACCATTAGATAACCGTCGGAATCCGGACAGTTCGTCTTCATGACGGTACTTCTGACCTTGCCCAGCATCCAGGACAAGCCCTGCGATTCTTTTACAGTCAAAAAGCCCTTTAACCGGCCTTCCTTCAAGACCGCCATTGTGCTGAGCTTCGGCTGAACGTCCGGATGAATCCGCTTCATGTTTTTCTCATCATTCCCAGCCGCCGCATCGCCCTCAAGCGTAATGGCCGGAATCGCAACCTGCTGTTTTTCTTGCAACGCCATGCGGGTAATGTCCTGCACCCTGACCATGTAGTCCATGCCCAGCGCACTCTCGTTGATTTCTAATGTATCGTACATTTGATTGGCCGGAATTGCGTCCATTTGCGTAGTCGTCTGAAGCATTTGCTCGGCTGTCGCACCTCTTGCAATCATTACTGCAATATCCCCCCGGATATCGGGATTGCGCTCGATAAGATCCAGCAACGGATAAACGCCGTTCCGCGCAGCCTGCTCCCCAATAATAAGCAGCCGCGTATGGGAGAAAAACAGCCTCCGCGACGTTTTGCGGGTCATCTTGCGAATCGCTTCGAACAGCGTGTCTCCCGTTTCAGTAAAGGTTGTTACCGCCATTCCTTCCGCCGCCAGCTTGTTGCCCGCAGCCGCGTTCTGAGCCAGGACCGTCTGCATCGTCACGCGCAGCTGCTGCTTACCTGTCGGATCGCTATCAATGCCCATAGCCATTACGACGCTAAGACGGTCAAGATACCGTAAATCCCAGCAGCTGGTCAGCAAGACCACCGATAGGAGCAGGAATGCCATGACCGCCGCAATTTTTGTCCCCCGTTTGAATGCCATTGGAATGCGGTCTCTCATTGCACCGGCTCCTGCCCTTCAAGCTCCTTCGTATCCATGTCCTCACGTACCAGATTATCGACAGCAATAGCTTGCGGGCGCTCCTTCATCATCCACATGGGAGCCCGCAGGAGCGTGTCCTTCCAGTCCTTCCGGAACATCGGCGAGAACGGCTTCATATATGGCATACCTAAGGAACGTAAGTTGCTGAGATGCAATAGCAGAAGCAGAAGCACAATTGAAATACCGTAGAAGCCGAGAGTTGAAGCCGCTATCAGCAGCAAAAACCGCAAGAGGCGGGCTGCAATGCCCAGATTATAAGTAGGAGAGACGAAGCTGGTAATCGCCGTAAACGCAACGACGATAACGACGGGCGGCGAGACAATACCTGCTTCTACAACGGATTGTCCGATAACCATACCGCCTACAATCGAGATGGCGTTGCCAACGATGGTCGGCATTCGCACAACAGCCTCACGCAATATTTCAAAGACAAGCTCCATAATGAAAGCTTCCAGATAGACGGGAAAGGGAACCCCTTCCCGCTGTGCCACAAGCTTCAGAAGCAGCGGCGTCGGAATCATCTCCTGATGATAGCCGACAACAGCGACGTATACCGAAGGCATAACTAGAGCCAGCACATAGGAGAAAAACCGGAGCAGACGTAAAAACGTAGCGACGTCGAACCTTTGATAATAATCCTCCGCCGCCTGAAAAAACATATTCAGCTCCGTAGGAACGATAAGTACAAACGGTGTCCCGTCTACCAGGATGGCAATACGGCCTTCCAGCAGATTAGAGGCAATAACGTCGGGACGTTCGTTGTTCAATATCGTCGGGAAAGGCGTCCACTTCTGATCGGAGATCAGCTCTTCGATATAGCTGCTCTCCAATATGCCGTCAATATCAATTGCATCAAGCCGTTCACGCAAATCCTGCAGCGTGTCTTCACTTGCTAAGCCCTTCATGTACATGATGCAGACGGGTGTCTGCGTCTCACGCCCGATCGTTTTTTGCTCCAGCCAAAGCTTGGGGCTTCTGATCTTCCGCCGGATGAGTGCCGTATTGACGCGCAAGGCTTCAACAAACCCTTCGCGGGGACCGCGAATCGCCGTCTCAGTCTTCGGTTCTTCAACAGCACGCCTTTCGCCCCCCACACAGGCAGACGCCAGTGCGGTGTTGCATCCGTCTAGCAACACTAGTACGTTTCCGAGAAACAGACCCTCAAACAGCTTTTTCCAATCCTTCGCTTCTTCCACCCGGCCTGCCGCCACTATTTTATTTTTCAGCTCATCCTGTACCTTTGCCGGTTCGCTTGGCTCCGTCTGGAACGGGAAGGATAGCAGCGGCTGAATGATGGATTCATTCATACGGAATTCATCAACTAAGCCTTGTACATAAATGATCGCAGCTTGAATGGAGCCGCCCTTCCCTTCAAGCGAAAGCTCGCGGACGACGAGGTCATTGCTGTTGCCCGTCTCAGCTTGGAGCAGCTTAATATTAGCAGTGAGCACGGACGACAATGGCGCCTGCTCATATTCGCCTAATTGATTTTGCTGAACCTCTTTTTCTCTATCCTCTTGTTTCTTCGATTTCTTTCGGCCTCGGCTGAGCATATAATCGCTGAACATCCTCTCGTTCCCTCCTGCCGCGCGTCCATTAGTACCAATTAGGATATCTATTTCATGGAATAATATGCGTCTCACGAGATTCCGGCGCGTACAAGAGCAGAACGATAGGCATAGAAAAAGACTGTCTGACGGGATATAACTCTACCCGGAAGACAGTCTTTCGGCTTGCATGATTTCTTACCTTGACTGATTGCAATTAGAACAGAAAGCTTAGCGATGACGTGATTCCGTCAGCTTGAATTGACCGACAAGCTGCTGAAGAAATCTCGTAATCGACTCTACACTCTCTGACGTATAGCGGACATTCGCCATTTCATTGATCAGCTCCTGTACCCTGCCCTCTACATTAGAAGATACTTTACGGTTCGTTTTGCTGATCACAGCAATCTTCTCCATCAGCTGCACCACTTCATCCACAACCTGCGTCTTGCGTTCGTCTTCGCTTTGCGCTGATTGGAGCGTGCTGGCAGCTGCGGCAACCAATTGCGTCCCCTCCTCGACGACCTGCGTCCCTTCGTCCATTGAGGTATAGGCCTGCTTCGCTTCCTCGTAGATTTGATGCGTAATGCCATGCACTTCTTCCGTCGATTTGCGGGTCAAATCCGCCAGCTTGCGGATTTCTGCTGCCACGACTGCAAAGCCCCGTCCTTGCTCGCCAACCCGAGCCGCTTCAATAGATGCGTTAAGCGCAAGCAGATTCGTCTGCGCCGAAATTTCCTCGATGACCTGCAGCACGCCGCGAATCTCATCCACCGTATGCATGAAGCGGCGAATCGTATCATTCGTGTCGCCAACCTTCGAAGAAATATGGTGCATTTTCTCGCCGATCCGGTCTACTTCGGATTGTGCTACCGCAATTTGCTCTGCTGCCTGCAGCTCCAATGCACGAAGCGTATCTCTCATCGCATCCGCGGCATCCTTCGCCATATCGATGTCCTTCAGCTGCAGCCGAATGCTGCCGATCATTTCGCCAACCTGTCCGCTTACCCGCTCAGTCGATTTGGCGGTAACCGCCGCCGATTCATTCATCGTATGCTGACTGGACAATACATCCGATGCAGCGAGCTTCACCTGCAGCATGATGCCCTCCAGAGAGTCAATCATATTGTTGATCCATTTCGCCAATTCTCTGGACTCGTCATTATCGAATTCGGCGAGCTTCAGCCGCTGTGTCAAGTCACCTTTTCCTTCCGCATTGATGCGGATGAACCGGTTGATCCGGCTTAAATGTCCGACTACGCGATTCGATTCTTTACGCTGCAGCGTTCCTGAAACGGCTAGTCCGAATAGAAGCACAAACCCGCCTGCAGCGGCGCCAGTCACCCATGGGGGAGCCTGATCCGCCAGCAAGCCCACAAGAACAACCATCAATACCGCTTGTAGTATCAGCATCCGCTGCTGAACCTTGCGCTGACGCCATTCGATGCTGCGAATGCGGTATACTTCCTCCAAATCGCCTTCGCACATCATCCCCCACACATCGGGACAATGCGGAAGCTGCAGCGTTACTCCTTTGCCAATAACGGGGATATGACGATAATCGGAATACCCCGGAAATTCAACGAATAAGTTGCTGCCGTTCCGGATGGTATTCGTGACGCCCGGATGAAGCTCTCCTGTAGCCGGGTCGGTAAAAATAATTTCAAGCTCCGTATGCTCCTTAATCGATACGGTGCCCCAGTCCGTCGTCACGCCATCTTTCAAATTCTCGCCATGCGTAAATGTGCGGTCCTCGAACCGGCTTCGCGACAACGCGGTACCAAGCGCAATATCGCGGTTCAACTGAGGGCTCGCCATGAACAAATAGTTGTCACCGGAGTCTGGGTATACATGACCCGACTCCCTTTGAATTAAATCACCCAAAACGTCGTTCGGCACCCGTCCACAGACCGCTCCCCGATATTCACCGGCAACGATAAGCGGCTGCAAGAACATCAGCGTCATTTTATCGTGGAAGCTCGACGTTCTTGGGCCAAGCTCCAATGTAATGGGATCACCGTAAGGACCATAAAGACAAGGCTTAGGCTGACCGCTGCTGTGAATATGCTGCAAGCCTCGGGATAAGCTCGCACTTGCACCGTAACCGGTGCCTTCGTGCTTTTCATATGTAGAATAAATGACTTCGTTAGACGTATTCAGAACGAAAATTTCCGTGAAATCCATTCCTCTTAAGTAGGTTCTCTCCAGTAAGCGTGAGGCTGCTTGCCGTTGAACGTCTGTGATCGCTTCGCTGTCTGCCGGCAAATGCGGCCCAAGCTGTTCAGCCAGCTTCTCTATATGCCGCCAGTATTCATGAGCCCATGACATGAGCAGCTCTTTACGGGTATCTGCAATACCTTCAAATATCTGTTCTACGTCATCTTTTATTTTGCTGTTAAGCCGCCATGAAATCCATAGAGGCAGCCCCTTCTTCGCGCCTAGCCAGTCAAACATGCGCATCCCCCACATCCTGTGTCGTACAATCTCATGTCAACTATATTAACATAAAATAGTTCTTATCACATCCATTGCAGGGCATTTTTGATAAATTAATTTATGTATAAAGTACTATGAACATAAAAAAATCAATCAAACATGAATAGTAACATGTTAAATTGATTGATTTTGTCATAATTATGATTTTTTACTTCAATATTTAACTAATACCTGACAATATGAATTCATTCCGCTTGTAAGAGAAGATTACTTTTGAAATAGGGAACGGAGCCAGCCCTTATTCCGGCGTTCTGATTGACGAATAGCTGTCATACCGACCTCTTTATTGTGCAAAAGCAGCTCGGCATTACGAGAATAGGCTGCGGCAGCGCTTGCGCCAAGCATCTCTTCGGTTTTCTCGAACGCTTCCCGCATTCTAAAGCCGCGCCAAGCAAGATTATGGGCATCAGAAGCAATAAAATGAATGAGTCCATGGCGGCAAAGCTCCCATGAAATGCGCTCGATCTCCCGTCCGAACCCTCCCAGCAAGGAATGACTCGTGACTTGCGCAAATGCGCCAAGCTCAATCAAGGCTGCAAGACGTTCCGGATGCTTCACGACTTCGGCATTCCGTTCCGGATGCGCAATAATAGGCTTAATACCCGCTAGACAGAGCTCATAGACGATATGCTCCATTGCATTTGGCATCCGGGAATGCGGCATTTCTAAGAGCATATAGGCGGTATCGGCTAATGCAAGCAAATTACCCTCATCCCGGTGGGCAAGAAGCTCTTCATGAATATGTATCTCTTGTCCTGCATGAACAGTTAGAGGTATCTCTTGCTCCTTCAATCGTTCATTAAGCTCATTTACAAGCGACCGCACGGGTTCGGCATCGTTCTTGTATTTCCGGTCGTAATGATGAGGCGTGGCAATAATATCGGTAATGCCCTCGGCCACAGCAGCGCGGGCTAGCATTAATGAATCGGCCCAGTCAGCGGCGCCGTCATCGATCCCCGGCAAGATGTGCGAATGTATATCGATCATTGGAGCGGTACCTCTCTTCACATTTCAGTTTCCTTAAACTCCATTGTGAGATACAGCGCCGATACTGTCAAACGCCCGGAGCCTCAATTTTGGGCCTCAAATGCAAAACACCGCCCAAGCTCATTAAAGAGACTTGAACGGTGCTTAATCAAATTTAACGTTGAGTGACGTTAATCCGGTTCATCGCGCGCTGCAGAGCAAGCTCTGCCCGGCGATAATCGATTTCGTCGCGCTTTGCAGCCAGACGCTGCTCGGCACGCTCTTTCGCGGATTGCGCACGGCTAATATCGATATTTGTCGCGAGCTCAGCGCTCTCGGCAAGAATAACGATTTTGTCCTTACGGACTTCAATAAAGCCGCCGCTTGCCGCGATAACGTCCACTTTGTTATCACGTTTAATCACAATCGGAGCAATACGCAGCGCCGTAACAAGCGGAATGTGATTCGGCAAAATGCCGAGCTCGCCTTCCACGCCCGTAACGCTAACCATGTTAGCTGTTTCTGCGTACACTTTGCGCTCCGGTGTTACGATTTCTACCAAAAACGTACTCATGTGGATTCCTCCCGCCTTTCGCTATTACAGCGTTTTGGCTTTCTCCACGGCTTCTTCAATCGTACCTACATACCGGAAAGCTTCTTCCGGAAGGTCGTCATGTTTGCCCTCGAGAATTTCTTTGAAGCTGCGTACGGATTCTTTAACCGGCACGTATTTGCCTGCAAGGCCTGTGAAAGGCTCAGCAACGTGGAACGGTTGCGACAAGAACAATTGAATGCGGCGTGCACGGCCAACAGTCAGTTTGTCTTCTTCGCTCAGCTCGTCCATACCCAGAATCGCGATAATATCTTGAAGCTCTTTGTAGCGTTGCAAGATTTGCTTAACGCCTTGAGCAACGTTGTAGTGTTCTTGACCGAGAATGTCGGCGCTCAGAATACGGGACGACGATGCGAGCGGATCTACCGCCGGGAAAATACCCATCTCGGAAATTTTACGCTCCAAGTTTGTCGTTGCATCCAAGTGAGCAAACGTTGTAGCAGGAGCCGGGTCCGTATAGTCATCGGCAGGTACGTAGATCGCTTGGATCGAAGTAACCGAGCCTTTTTTCGTCGACGTGATCCGCTCTTGCAATTGACCCATTTCAGTTGCCAGCGTTGGCTGGTAACCTACCGCGGATGGCATACGGCCAAGAAGGGCCGAAACCTCGGAGCCCGCTTGCGTGAAGCGGAAGATGTTGTCGACGAACAACAATACGTCTTTGCCTTCCGTATCACGGAAGTACTCAGCCATCGTCAGACCTGTCAGTGCAACGCGTTGACGCGCGCCTGGAGGCTCGTTCATTTGTCCGAATACCATCGCTGTTTTGCTCAGTACGCCGGAATCTTTCATCTCGTGGTAAAGGTCATTACCTTCACGAGTACGCTCGCCTACACCAGCGAATACGGAAATACCGCCGTGCTCTTGAGCGATGTTGTTGATAAGCTCTTGAATCGTTACCGTTTTACCTACGCCAGCGCCGCCGAACAGGCCGATTTTACCGCCTTTTGCGTAAGGAGCAAGCAAGTCGATAACTTTAATGCCAGTTTCGAGAATTTCCGATTGTGTTGACAATTCATCGAATGCTGGAGCTTCGCGGTGAATAGGAAGATTAACTTCTGATTTCACATCGCCCGCTTGGTCAATTGGATCGCCCAAAACGTTGAATACACGGCCCAATGTTGGTGCGCCAACTGGAATCGTAATAGGTGCGCCTGTGTCAGTTGCGGTCATACCGCGTACAAGACCATCAGTTGTGCTCATTGCAACAGCACGAACCATGTTGTCTCCCAGATGAAGAGCTACTTCAAGCGTCAGATCGATTGGAACTCCGCCTGCTTCGCCATTCTCCTTGATTTTGACAGCGTTCAAAATTTCCGGCAGGTTGCCGCGTTCGAACTCTAAATCGACGACCGGACCCATGACGGATACAACGCGTCCTTTTTTCATGGTTTTCCCTCCTGGTTCCTCATGTTCTGCAAAAACCATACCGCTCCCGCTAAACGCATAAACGGTATGGCGCAGCATTAGTCTTACGATTGTGCATTAGCTCCCGCAACGATCTCGGAAATTTCCTGGGTAATCGCTGCTTGACGAGCTCGGTTATACGTCAGCGTCAGCTGGTTAATCATTTTGTTAGCATTTTTCGTCGCGCTGCCCATTGCAGTCATCCGCGCGCCGAACTCACTCGCTTTGCCGTCCAGTACCGCGCTGTAAATAAGCGTCTCCGCATATTTCGGCAGCAGCACTTCCAGTACGCCCTCCGGTGAAGGCTCGTACTCGTAAGAGGATACAGCCGTATTGCTGCTAACTTCATCAAGCGGCAGCAAGCGGGTCTCTGTCGGAATTTGAGTGATTGCGTTCACGAATTGGTTATAGAACAAGTACAATTCATCATACGTGCCCTCCGTGAAGTTCTTGACTGCGGAGTAAGCAACCGATTTAATATCGGCGAACGTAGGCGAATCGGACAAACCGATAACGTCTTCGGTGATCGGCATATTGCGGCGGCGGAAATAATCCGCGCCTTTACGACCGATAACGAACAACGTGTATTCGTCTGTCGATTTATGCTTCTCGCGAATCGTTTGCGTAACTTTGCGCAAAATGTTGGAGTTGTAGCCGCCTGCGAGGCCGCGGTCAGACGTAATAACGAGATAACCCGTTTTCTTGACCGGACGCGTCTCCAGCATTGGATGTTTCGCATCCTTCGAGCCGGCTGCAATGCTAGCTACCACTTCTTTCAGCTTATCTGCGTAAGGACGGGATGCTACTGCTGCTTCCTGAGCTTTTCTCAGCTTGGATGCGGCAACCATCTCCATCGCTTTCGTGATTTGCTTCATGCTTTGTTTACTCTTAATTTCGCGTTTAATCTCGCGCATGCCTTTAGCCATTTCATTTCACCCGCCTTTGATGCCCGGTCCGCGCTTCGCGCGATGCACAGGGCCTGGTGTTGAGCATGGAACCTACGCCCGTACAATGCAGGACGGGCGTCAGGCGATTCTCATTTAAGCTTCTGTTACTGCGAAGCTTTTCTTGAATTTATTCAATGCCTCGATGAAAGCTTTCTCGGTGTCTGCATCCATTTCTTTTTTCGTGCGAATCGATTCGCCGATTTCGGAATGGTTGGAGTCGAGGAACGCGTGGAATTCTTTCTCGAAGCGCAAAATGTCAACAACCGGAATTTCGTCCAGGTGGCCTCTAACTGCAGCGTAGATCGAGATAACTTGCTTCTCAACCGGCATCGGCTGGTTAGCACCTTGTTTCAGAATTTCCATCGTGCGAGCGCCGCGGTTCAGACGGGCTTGCGTCGATTTATCAAGGTCAGAGCCGAACTGCGAGAACGCTTGAAGCTCACGGTATGCCGCGAGGTCCAGACGGAGCGTACCGGCAACCTTTTTCATTGCTTTAATTTGAGCGGAGCCGCCTACACGGGATACCGAGATACCTACGTTTACTGCCGGACGTTGGCCGGAGTTGAACAGGTCGGCTTCCAGGAAGATCTGACCGTCTGTAATCGAGATTACGTTTGTTGGAATGTAAGCCGATACGTCGGATGCTTGCGTCTCAATGAAAGGCAGAGCCGTCAAGGAACCGCCGCCCAGCGCGTCGCTCAGCTTAGCTGCGCGTTCCAGCAGACGGGAGTGAATGTAGAATACGTCGCCCGGATAAGCTTCCCGGCCCGGAGGACGTTTCAGCAGCAAGGACAATTCGCGGTATGCTGCCGCTTGTTTCGTCAAGTCATCATAAATAACGAGAACGTGCTCGCCTTTATACATGAAGTATTCGCCCATCGAGCAACCAGCGTAAGGAGCCAGGTACAAGAGTGGAGCCGGATCCGAAGCGCCAGCAGTTACAATAATTGTGTAATCAAGCGCGCCGTGTTTGCGAAGCGTTTCAACAACGCCTGCAACCGTGGATTGTTTTTGGCCGATAGCGACGTAAATACATTTCACGCCGTTGCCTTTTTGGTTGATGATCGCATCGATTGCGATCGTCGTTTTACCCGTTTGACGGTCACCGATGATAAGCTCACGTTGGCCGCGGCCTACTGGTACCATCGCATCGATTGCTTTGATCCCTGTTTGCATTGGCTCATGAACCGATTTACGATCGATTACGCCTGGTGCCGGAGATTCAATCGGACGAGTATGCTTCGTGTTGATTGGACCTTTGCCGTCAAGCGGTTGGCCCAGCGGGTTAACTACGCGGCCCAGCAGCTCTTCGCCAACTGGTACGTCCAAGATGCGGCCCGTACGTTTAACTTGGTCGCCTTCTTTAATATCCTTGTAAGGCCCGAGGATAACGACACCCACGTTGCTTTCTTCCAAGTTAAGCGCCATACCCACAACACCGTTAGCGAATTCGAGCAATTCGCCTTGCATCGCATTCTCCAAACCGTGAACGCGGGCGATACCGTCACCGACAGTAATTACGGTACCGACGTCGACGACTTGAATGTCGGATTTATATTGTTCGATCTGTTGTTTAATCAGCGTGCTGATTTCATCAGGTCTGATACTCAATTCGTTCACCCCTATCTACTTAAACGATTTTTGTAAACGATCCAGCTTGCCGGACAAGCTTCCGTCGTACAGACGGTCGCCGATGCGCACTTGCACCCCGCCGAGCAATGAAGGCTCTACAATTTGCTGAGCAATAATTTTTTTGCCGGTTACTTGGCTGAAATGAGCCACAACGTCCGTGAATTCTGTTACGGACAGCTGAGTAGCGGCATATATCGTTGCATGGGCTTGACCAAGAACCTCGCCCGCAATTTTAGTGAAGGCTTCATAGACTTCCGCAATAACATCCTGACGTCCGCGAACGACTAGCAATTCAAGCGTATTCAATACAAGATTGGATACGTTGTCGCCAAATGTCGATTTCAAAACCGAGATTTTGTTTGCCGGATCGATGCTTGGGAAGGAAAGAAACTTCACGACTTCTTCGTTTTGTGCCAGAGCATCGACGATCAGCTTCAACTGATCTTCAACCTCTGCTGCAATGCCATCCTGCTGAGCGAGCTCGAACAATGCTTTAGCGTAGCGCTTCGCTACGACTGTGTCCCGGCTCATTTGCTTCCTACTTCTTTCAGGTATTGATTAACCAACTGCTCCTGAGATTTTTCGTCGATCTGCTTCTCAATGATTTTCGATGCGATTTTAACCGAGATACCGCCAACTTCTGTACGAAGCGCAGCGATCGCTTTGTTTTTCTCGCTTTCGATATCTTTCAAAGCATCATCTTTCAGACGAGTCGCTTCCGTTTTCGCCGTTTGAACGATGTCGTCAGCTTGTTTCGTGCTAGTCGTTCTAGCTTGCTCGATAATGTCATAAGCGTCCTTGCGAGCTTGATCAAGCGCCGCCTTCTGCTCAGCCATATTTGCTTCAGCCTGTTTGCGGCTGGATTCTGCCGTATTCATTTGCTCCAGCACTAGTTGTCTGCGCTGCTCCATAATGCTGAACAATGGTCCGAACGCGTACTTGCTCAACAACCAGTACAAAATCCCGAACGCAACCATCGCGATTACTGTAGATTCCCAATGCCAACCCATTGTTGCCACTCCTTCCTCACCACAGAATTGTCTAAATCATAACGAAGGCGAAGAGGGCTAGGCCTTCCCCGCCAGTCGCGAATGTTCAATTAAGCGCTGAAGAACGCCAAGAAGCCGATAACTACGCCGATGATAGGTACTACTTCGACGATACCTACACCGATAAACATTGTTGTTTGAAGTTTGCTTTGCAGTTCTGGTTGACGCGCGATGCCTTCAACTGTTTTACTAACGATCAGACCGTTACCTACGCCAGCGCCAACTGCGCCCAAACCTACTGCTAATGCTGCTGCCAATACTTCCATTGTGAAAATCCTCCTCGAAAAATATCGTTTTTTTTGGAATTTCTATAACCAACCCAAACCTTTAATGGAGCTCGGGTGTCAAACGTGTATTAATGATGTTCCGCTTCGTCATGAATAGCTGCTTGCGAGATGTATACCATCGTAAGCATGGTGAACAGGAACGCTTGAATCGCACCTACAAACAAACTGAAGCCTTGCCATGCGATCAGGAACGGCGTACCGAACCAGCCAATCATCAAGATCGTGCTGATCAGAACCTCACCTGCGAAAATGTTCGCGTACAACCGCAATGCCAGTGTTACCGGCTTGGAAATCGTCTCGATTAAGTTAATCGGGAAGAAGATCGGATACGGTTGGAAGTAGTGCTTCAGGTAATGCTTTTTGTTCTGCTTCAGACCGAGGAAATGTACGATTACGAAAACGATAATCGCCAGACCCGCCGTTACTGAAATGTCCGCTGTCGGAGATTTCCACCAAGCAATCGCTACGTGACCATGCTCCAGCATCTCTTTCGTAATACCCAGGTTCTCATACGCGTGATGGGGTTCCGTCACGATACCGAATGGAAGACCAAGCAAGTTAGAGATAAAAATGAACATAATTAGCGTCAAGCCGAGCGACATGAACGGCTTCACCCGATTAAGCGGCATCGCGCTACCGATAAGGTTGTGCACGAAATCGACAGCCCATTCGAGGAAGTTCTGCATCTTCGACGGGTTGTCCACCGACAAGTTTCGAACCGCCAATCTAGCAACAACAAACGTTACGATTCCGGAAACCAGAATTGCAATTAACGTAGCGAGGTCAATCTGCAGCGGTCCAAGCTGCCATATGGGAAATTCATGCATGTAAAATTTTCACCCCTTTCGCTATGATTGTCGTTTGTTGAAGTAATAAGCTGCTGCTAATAGTATAAACGGTACTACCATACAACCGATTAACGCGGCCGGCATGTTGAACTTCTCCGGTAAACGGTACGCAATCATCGCGACAAGCAGCACCGTCGCAATCCGGCTACCGAGTCCGAGACCCGACTTGCTTGGCCCCATACCTGCGGCTCCAAGAGTGACACGTTCCACGCGTTTCCGTAATAAAAACGCATTCAAGGAACTCGCTGCCAGTCCCAGTAAAAGACCGAGAACGACTGTGCGCCATCCGGGAACCAAAGCCCAAACTACCAGACAACCCGCAGTTATAAGAAGGACCGCCCGCACTGCTGTGTTAACTATTTTATCCATCGGCTTCCTCCATAACCTTCTTAACGAGCAGAATGGCTGAGAGTATACCGACAGCCAGACCGACCAGGATGCCCCCGACCGTCCAACCCTTCTCGTCGCCTAAACGGCGTCCGAGCAAAGATCCGATCCAGTAGCCTAAAAAGATACATACAGCGACTTGCAAACCGAGTGCGCCAACCATTCCGGCAGCGAACAACGGATTGTCCCTTCTGCTCTTTTTATTCATGATCATACCCCTGTCAATCCTCATATATTTTATCGAAGCGGCGCAAGGTTTGTCAATTAATATAACTGCGAATTTTCTATGAAAAAACCGCCAAAAGCCTTGATAAATAAAGACTTTCCCGACGGCAAAACCATACAGTACCACTGTATGCTGTACATTGCGCCTTCATCCGGCATGAAGCATGTTATTTATGAACGTTGTGTGAACGGCTCGGGACGCTCGACATTTTTCCCAAAATGATACAAAATCGCCTGTACAATGCGGGCTGAAGCCTGTCCGTCACCGTATGGATTCGCCGCATGGCTCATCCGCTCATACAGTGCGCCATCGTTCAGCAGCGCCTTCGCCCGGCTGTATACTTTCTCTTCGTCCGTACCGACAAGCTCAAGCGTTCCTGCATCAATGCCTTCAGGACGTTCTGTCGTATCCCGAAGCACAAGCGTCGGCACGCCGAAGGACGGCGCTTCTTCCTGCATGCCTCCGGAATCAGTCATAATCATATAGGCATGAGGATAAAAGTTATGGAATTCAAAAACATCAAGCGGTTCGATCAACTGAATACGAGGGTGATTGCCGAGAATTTCATTCGCCGGCTCCCGTACTGCCGGATTTGGATGAACGGCATAGACAACCGCCACATCCTCATGCTCGTCGGCAATCCGTTTGACCGCTCTGAAAATATTGCGGTGCGGTTCGCCCAGCGCTTCGCGGCGATGTGCCGTCATCAGAATCATCCGTTTGCCCTTCGCCCATTCGATGACCGGATGCGAGAAGGACGGATCAACCGTGTATTGGAATACGTCGGTTGCCGTGTTGCCCGTCACATAAATAGTAGATTCAGACTTATTCTCCTTGCGCAGGTTGTCCGCCGACCATTCCGTCGGGGCAAAATGCACGTCGGACAACACGCCTGCGAGCTGGCGGTTCATCTCCTCCGGGTAAGGCGATAGCTTGTTCCACGTCCGCAGCCCTGCTTCGACATGGCCGACTTGAATTTGCTTCAGGAAAGAAGCGTAGCTGGCCAAAAAAGTCGTCTGCGTATCGCCGTGCACGAGCACGATGTCCGGCTTGGCTTCCGCAAGGACAGGATCAAGCCCCTCCAGCACGCGTACGGTTGTCTCCGTCAGCGTCTGGCGGTCCTTCATCACGTTCAAGTCGTAATCGGGCTGAATTTCGAAAAACTCCAGCACCTGGTCCAAAATCTGGCGATGCTGCGCCGTAACGCAGACGATGGACTCAATCTGGTCCGCATGCTTGTTCAATTCAAGCACAAGCGGAGCCATTTTAACCGCCTCCGGACGTGTTCCGAAGATCGTCATTACTTTCAGTTTAGACAAAACGATTCACTCCTAGTATCAGTTGTCGCTGCCGCGCGCTAATTTGTTCCGAAGATACGGTCGCCGGCATCGCCGAGGCCCGGTACGATATAGCCTTTTTCATTCAATTTCTCATCCAGTGCAGCCAAATAAATGTCCACATCCGGGTGGGCTTCCTGAACGGCTTTAACGCCTTCCGGTGCTGCAATCAGGCACATCAGCTTGATCTGGTCGCAATCACGTTTCTTCAAAGCGTTAATTGCCGCTATCGCAGATCCGCCTGTAGCCAGCATTGGATCAATAACAATGAGCTGTCTGTTAGGAGCATCAGTAGGCAGATTGATATAATATTCGGAAGGCTGCAGCGTCTCATGGTCGCGGAACAAGCCGATATGTCCGACTTTTGCAGCCGGTACAAGCTTCAGAATGCCTTCAACCATGCCAAGTCCAGCACGAAGAATCGGCACAAGCCCGATCATGCGGCCGGATACGACCTTGGCATCGGTCTCTGCCACTGGAGTCTGTACTTTTATGGTAGCCAAAGGAATGTCTCTCGTAATTTCATATGCCATTAGGGTAGCGACTTCGTCGACTAATTCGCGGAAGTCTTTCGTATTTGTGTCTTTGTTCCGAATGAAAGTCAGCTTGTGCTGAATCAACGGATGGTCGCAGATGACCAATTTGTTCATGAAGCTTAATTCCTCCTGTAAAATACATCTATTTTCTTTTTCCGGGCACAATCCCGTTTATTATATCACTGTAGCGACTGCCTTGCATCCTGAGATTTCAGCGATGCTAGCTGCTGCTGCAGCCTCCCCCGCCGCAGGAGGACGAACCTCCGCTGCAAGAGGAACCGCTATCGCTTCCTCCGCCGTCTCCGCCCGAATGATCGGAGCCGGAATGATCCGAGCCGGAGCCGCAGACCGGCGGAATGAATACGCCGCTATCGTTAGATTGGCGCTGCTCCTCCGTCTGGGCCTCATCCATATGCCGGATAAACTCACTGTCGCTAGAGGTGACCGAATTAATGACCAGCAGACCGGCAAGCATGCCCGTGCCGCCAAGCATGGGGTCGTACCCGCCCCGCCATGAGGATGTACCGGGTGCATCCTGACCTGCGCTGCGAAGCTGAGACTTGGCGCGGTGGATTAAATAATCAGCCGTTTCACTCAAATCCTGGAAGCTGCTAAATACATTGGCATTGAACCATTTCTCGCGCAGCTCGCCAGCCTCAAGCTCAGCAAGCGTCTTAAGCCGGCTCTCCGGCAGCTTCGCCCGGTAGAAGCTCCCCCATAGGCGGCCGCTGGCCGGAGCTTGCGTGAACAATTCGCCGTACACCCAGTCGAACCAGGCGCGCTCGCCCTGCTCCGGAGCATCATTCGGACCATGCGGAGCATGATGAATCATAACGCCGCAAAGCTTGCTGCAGAACCCTTCATATTCTCGCGTAAACATCAGCATTTCATGCCAGACCGCATCCACTTTCCCGCTGTACATCGGTACGCCTTTCATAATCGCGCACATGAGAAAATACCGCTTCAGCTCGAACCAAGTCCAGTTCCACTCGTCATCGCCCATGTTCGGCGAGTTCTTCAATACGCGATCCTTGATCCGGCCTTCGAAATCGATACCCAGCCCACTCTCCAGCCTTTCAGCGGCAGAACGCGCAGGATGCCCGGCCGGCACGCCGAGAGCGGCCGGCGGTTGTTCAGACGGCCAGCGGAAAGGCTTCATCATTACGGTTCTTGAACGGCCTTTGCTGCGTCCAAGCAGCAGCAGTACAACAATAATTAGCACAATGCACAATACGACCCAAATCGGCGACATGAATGACCTCCTGAGCGTTATTCCATATTATTGGAAGATGAATTTGCTTTATTTTATCATAACGCTGGCTATTCATGCCGCTATGAGACGAATTTAACGATCTGTTTCTTTTCATGAAAAAAGCCTTGCAGACCGTTTCCATCCCGAAACGGCCTGCAAGGCTGATGGTACGAATGATTACGCGATTATACTTCCGCGTAATGGCAAGAAGCAAAATGGCCTTTGCGGATTTCCAGCAGCGCTGGCTCAACGGTTTTGCATTTCTCCGTCGCAATCGGACAGCGCGTGTGGAATTGACAGCCGCTTGGCGGGTTGATCGGGCTCGGCAAATCGCCTGCCAGTACGATGCGCTCCCGGCTTTCCTCGACTTCAGGATCGGGAATCGGAATCGCTGACAACAGCGCCCGTGTATACGGATGCGCTGGACGCGAATACAAATCGCCGCTCTCAGCAAACTCAACGATTTTGCCCAAGTACATGACAGCAACCCGGTCGCTGATATGCTTAACCATCGACAAGTCATGGGCAATGAACAAGTAGGTCAGACCCATTTTACGCTGCAAATCTTGAAGAAGGTTGACGACTTGCGCCTGAATGGAAACGTCCAGCGCCGAAATCGGCTCGTCCGCAATAATAAACTTCGGATCGACTGCAAGCGCACGGGCAATCCCGATACGCTGCCGCTGGCCGCCGGAGAACTCATGCGGATAACGCGTCGCATGATCCGGGTTCAAGCCGACGAGATCAAGCAGACCTTCTACCTTGCGTTTCCGCTCAGTGCGGCTGCCTGCAAGGTTATGAATGTCGAGCGCCTCGCCGATGACATCCGTAATCGTCATACGGGGATTAAGCGAAGCGTACGGATCCTGGAAGATCATCTGCATGTCACGGCGCAAAGCCTTCAGCTTCGCACCCTTCATTTTGTAAATGTCCTCGCCTTGGAACGTTACGCCGCCGCTTGTCGGCTCGTACAGCCGGAGAATCGTACGGCCCGCCGTCGATTTGCCGCAGCCGGACTCGCCAACAACGCCAACTGTCTCGCCTTTATGAATCGAGAAATCGATATCGTTGACCGCCTTGAGAATGTTGCCGCCCCCAAGGTTGAAAAACTTGCGTAAATGATTGACCTGAACTAGAGGTTCCTTCATACCGGCACCTCCTCGGCTTTGGTCGCATAAGGATGAGCCATCCAGCAAGCCGATTTATGCGATTCATTACCGTCTACAGCGAGCAGCTCGGGATCGTTGTCGACACAAACCTTCATTGCCTCGTCGCAGCGGGCGCAGAAGCTGCAGCCCTTCGGCGGCTTGATGAGATCCGGCGGCATGCCGTAGATTGGAATAAGCGGCTCGTCCTTCTTCTGATCCAGACGCGGAACGGAGCGCAGCAGTCCTTTCGTATACGGATGCTTTGGATTTTTGAAAATCTCCCATTTGGTTCCCGTCTCGACCACTTTACCGGCATACATGACGATGACGCGGTCGCATACGTCGGCAACAACGCCCAGATCATGGGTAATCAGAATGATCGAAGTGCCCATTTGCTGCTGCAAGTCTTTCATCACGCGAAGGATCTGCGCCTGAATCGTAACGTCCAGCGCCGTTGTTGGCTCATCGGCAATGAGCAGGGAAGGATTGCATGCCAGAGCGATTGCGATCATCGCACGCTGGCGCATACCGCCCGAAAATTCATGCGGGTACTGGCTGAACCGGGCTTCCGGGTTGGGAATGCCGACAAGCTTCAGCATCTCAATCGCCCGGGCGCGCGCTGCAGCAGCGCTAACGCCTTGGTGCTTGATGAGGCCTTCTGTAATTTGACGGCCGATCGTCAGCGTCGGATTAAGCGAGGTCATCGGATCCTGGAAAATCATGCCCATATCCTTGCCGCGGATATCCTCCATCTGCTTCGGCGTTTTCTTCAAAATATCTTGACCGTTGAACAGGATCGAGCCCGTCGTCACGGCAGGGGGCGATGGCACGAGGCGCATGAGCGATTGCGCGGTTACGGACTTGCCGCAGCCGGACTCGCCGACGATGCCTACTGCTTCGCCTTTATTCACATGAAAGTTGACGCCGCGTACCGCTTGTACGGTGCCGCCGCGAACTTTGAAATTTACTCGCAGATCATTGACTTCAAGCAAACGCTCCATCTGTCGCACCTCCTACTTTTTCATTTTCGGATCAAGCGCGTCACGCAATCCGTCTCCGAAAATATTAAAGCAAAGCATCGTCAAACTAATCAGGACAGCCGGGAAAATCATCCGCCAAGGATAGATCGTCATAGCCTTCAATGCGTCATTGATCAGCGTTCCGAGCGACGCCGCAGGGGACTGCACGCCAAGTCCGAGGAAGCTGAGGAAAGCTTCGGCGAAAATCGCGCTTGGCACCGTCATCGTAATCGTCACGATAATCGCGCCGACCGCGTTCGGAACAAGATGCTTAAACATAATCCGCGCAGGGCTTGCGCCAAGTGAACGCGCGGCCAATACATATTCCTGGTTTTTGAGCTGCATAATTTGTCCGCGGACGATCCACGCCATATTAATCCATCCGGTAATACTGAGTGCCAGGATGATCGTGAACATGCTAGGCTCCAAAACGACAATAAGCAATATAACGACGAGCAAGCTCGGAATCGAATACAAGATTTCGCAAAAACGGTTGAGCACTTCGTCGACTTTGCCGCCGTAGTAGCCCATAATACCGCCAATAATAACGCCGACGAACAAATCGACCAGCGCGGCATAAATGCCGACTTGAAGCGAGATTCCCGCACCCATCCAGGTACGTGCGAACATATCGCGGCCGAGGGCGTCGGTTCCGAACCAATGGTCGGAGGACGGCTTCTGGTTTGTTGCCGACAGATCATTCGTCGAATAATCATGCGGTGAAATCCATTGGCCGATAATCGCCATCACGACGATAAGCACAAGAACGACAAGGCTGACCATCGCCATTTTGTTGGAACGCAGCCGGAACCAAGCGTCCTTCCAAGCCGAAATACTTTCGCGGACGACAACTTCCGGCACTTTCTCTTCTTTGCTAAGCTTTGCGAAATCTTCCCTTTGCAATGAATGCTCCGACATCGGTCAGCCTCCTTTCCTGCTCAGTTTAATCCGCGGATCGACAAGGCCGTACGCAATATCGGTCAAGAAGCGCGCCAGCATCAGAATAACCGCATAGAACAGCGTCACGCCCATAATCAGCGTGTAGTCACGGTTGGTGATGCTGTTGACAAAGCTTTTGCCCAAGCCGCCGATCCCGAAAATCTGCTCGATAATAACCGAGCCTGTAATAATATTAGCTGTCATCGGACCAACGTAGGTGACAACCGGCAAAATCGCGTTGCGCAGCGCATGGCGGATCAGGATAATGCGTCCTGACAAGCCTTTCGCCCGCGCAGTCTTGATATAGTCGGCCGTAAGCACCTCCAGCATACTGGAGCGCGTAAGCCTTGCAATGAAGGCTGCAGGCAGGAAGGACAATGCAACAACCGGCAAAATAAAGTCGGTCGGATCGTTCAGACCCGCTACGCTAAGCCATCCGAGCTTTACGCCAAACACATACTGGAGACCTGCGGCAACGACGAAATTTGGAATCGATACGCCCAGCACGGCGATAAAAATCGTGAAGGCGTCGAGAAATTTTCGATGGTTAAGCGCAGCAATCAGACCTAGAACGATGCCTGCGGCAATCGCTAAAATGATCGCGAAAATGCCCAGCTGCAACGAATAGATAAAGCCGTTTTTAATAACGTCGACGACCGACGTATATTGCTGTTTCATAGACAAGCCAAGATCAAAGTGGAGCAAATTGTTCATGTAATGCAAATATTGAACGCCGAGAGGATCATTCAACCCGTACTGCTCGTTAAGCCTCTCTTGAATGGCTGGCGGCACATTTTTCTCGGATTGAAACGGGTTGCCCGGTATCGCTTTCATCAGGAAAAAAGTAGCGGAAGCCAGCACGAAAATCGAAATAATCATGAACAACAGCTTCTGAAGGACATAGCGAACCACTTGTCGTGGCACCTCCTTGGTAATAAGCATCTGGAATAAGGCTTAAGAAACAGCCTTTTATTTCAAAAAGGGATATATGCAGTCAATGCTGCATATATCCCGCAAACCATGGACGTGCTTCTTATTTGCCTACATAGCTGCCGCGAGTGTAGTCGATGTCGCCTTTGTAATCCATGAAGATGCCTTCAAAGCCCGGTTTAATCATGTACACGCTGCTGTAATAGAACAGCGGAGCAACTGCACGCGAGTCGATCAAAATTTTCTCGGCGCGAGCCATTGCGTCCATACGCTCTTTTTGATTGTCCGTAGCGTAAGCTTTTTTCACCATATCGTCGTATTCTTTCGAAGCGAAACCGGTGTTGTTGTTGCCGCTCTTCGAAGTGTACAGATCGATGAAAGTCATTGGGTCGTTATAGTCCGCGCCGTTGCCACCGCGAGCCACTTCATAGTTCAGACGGTTCCGGTTGTCGATGAACACGCCCCATTCTTGATTCTCAATGCTGGTCTCAACACCAAGGTTTGCTTTCCACATTGCTGCAATTGCCTCGGCGATTTTTTGGTGCTTGTCGTTTGTGTTGTAAGCAAGCTTAACGGTTGGCATTTTGCTGAGGCCCAGCTCTTGCAAACCTTCTGCCAGCAGTTTTTTCGCTGCTTCAACATCTTCAGTGAAGTATGCATCGCTGTGCTCGTCACGGAAGTCAGCAGTTTCGCCTTTGATGCCCGGAGGAACGAAGCCGAATGCTGGTTTTTCGCCGCCCAGGGCGATTTTATCCGTAATATCCTGACGGCTGATTGCCATCGAAAGCGCTTGGCGAATCTTCTCGTTGTTGAAAGGCGCTTGCTTCGTGTTGAACATGTAGTAGTAAATGCTCGCTGTGCCTTTTACTTTGAATTCGTCAGGATTGCTTTTTTTCAACGTTTCGAATTGCTCAGTCGGAATCAAGCCTGTAGGCATACCTGCGTAGTCCAGCTTGTCCGTTTGGTACATGCTAAGCTCCGTACCGGAGTCATTAACCATTGTGAAGAATACTTTGCTCAGCTTCACGTCGTCTTTCGCGTAATAGTTCTCGTTCGGAGCGAGTGTGATGGACGTGTTTTTCTTCCAATCGGTCATTTTGAACGAACCGTTCGTAATGATCGTTTTCACGTCAGTCGCCCATGCTTCGTTGTCTTTCACCGATTGGTGAACAGGGAAGTAGGTTGTGAACGACATCAAGCTCAAGAAGTACGGAGTCGGGGAGTTCAGCGTTACTTCGAGCGTGTGCTCGTCAACCGCTTTTACCGCAACGTCGTCGGCAGTTACACCGTCAGCGCCCGTGTTGTATTTCTCAGCGTTCTTGATGTAGTACAGCTGGTAAGCATAAGCTGCTGCAGCTGGTTTGAGGTTCGGGTCAAGCACGCGTTTCCAGGCAAATACGAAATCATTCGCTGTCACCGGATCGCCATTGCTCCATTTCGCATCATCGCGAAGATTGAATGTATA
This sequence comes from Paenibacillus sp. NPDC058174, assembly GCF_042883865.1. Taxonomy (NCBI): domain Bacteria; kingdom Bacillati; phylum Bacillota; class Bacilli; order Caryophanales; family Paenibacillaceae; genus Paenibacillus; species Paenibacillus sp. NPDC058174. The sequence continues at coordinate 564,653 of NZ_JBHVUY010000003.1, read as the reverse complement.
GGTCAAACCGTCATCGGAAATTTTCCAGTCTTTCGCAATGCCGGCAACGTCATTGCCTTTTTCATCTTTGCGCAGCAAGCCTTCGTAGATACCGTTAAGTACTGTTGCAGATACTTGGTCCTGTACTTGTGCAGGATCCAGCGTAGGGGGCTGTTCAGACAGGTTCATCCGGAATTCTTTCTTTCCTGCAGCAGCTTCGCCGCCGCCATTGCCCGAGTTGCCCGTTTCATTCTTCGGTGTACAGCCAACTGCAATAATGGCCAGCACGAGAAGCAAAGAAACAAGTTTAAAGCCATGTTTGTTCTTCTTCAACATGAATATCCTCCCCTGATGTTCTTTCCATATTTGCAATAATTTTACATTATTAACAATAGAAATAATTAGTAATCGATTGAATTGCGAGAAAATTAAACGATTTCAATCGATTTTTATTTCATTTCTATGTTGGTACACATATAATTATTGCATTGTATCGTTAATACACGACTTCCAATATACAATAGTAAGTGACCCGTGTCAATTCCCATATATTGTGCGGAAAATGCTGGATGTTGATAATACCAGCATTCAACGGTACGTATAGCATGCTGCAACTGCATGGGGTTAATACGCTGGAAAAGCAAAAAAGGGCGATTCGAGAGAAGTCTCGAATCGCCCTTTTGACTGCAGCGCAGCTCTTAGTATTGAATGGTTTGGTAAAGCGGATATTGAGCAGTCAGATCGCGAACGATACCGCGAGCTTTAGCCAGAACCGCTTCATCTTCGTGGTTTTTCAGCGTCATTGCAATAACTTCGCCGATCGTCTTCATCGCCTTCTCATCCATGCCGCGGGAAGTCGCAGCCGGCGTACCAAGACGGATGCCGCTCGTTACAAACGGGCTAGTCGGGTCGAATGGAATTGCATTTTTGTTAGCTGTAATGCCGATGGAGTCCAGCACGTGCTCTGCAACTTTACCTGTAATGTTCAGACCGCGCGTGTCGATCAGCATCAAGTGGTTGTCCGTACCGCCGGAAACGATGTTGATGCCTTCGCCAATCAGCGTGTCAGCAAGAACTTTTGCATTGTTGATAACTTGCTGTGCATATTGTTTCCAAGAAGGCTGAAGCACTTCACCGAAAGCAACTGCTTTACCAGCAATAACGTGCATCAGAGGACCGCCTTGTGTGCCTGGGAATACAGCTTTGTCGATAGCCGCTGCCCAAGGCTGACGGCAAAGGATCAATCCGCCGCGAGGTCCGCGAAGCGTTTTGTGTGTAGTTGTCGTTACGAAATGCGCATATGGAACCGGGTTTGGATGCAGACCAGCCGCAACCAGACCTGCGATGTGGGCCATATCGACCATGAACAAAGCGCCTACGTCTTCTGCGATTTTGCCCAATTTTTCGAAATCAATTGTACGCGGGTAAGCACTTGCGCCGGCAACGATGAGACGAGGACGGTGCTTGAATGCCGCTTTGCGGACTTCATCATAGTTAATTGTGAACGTATCTTCGTCAACGCCATAAGCGACGAAGTTGTACAGCAGACCGGAAGCGTTAACCGGGCTGCCGTGCGTCAAGTGGCCGCCGTGTGCCAGGTTCATGCCGAGAACCGTGTCGCCTGGTTTGAGGACAGCCAGATATACCGCCATGTTCGCTTGTGCGCCAGAGTGAGGCTGAACGTTGGCGTGCTCTGCACCGAAAATCTCTTTCGCGCGATCGCGTGCGATATCTTCAACGATGTCAACATGCTCGCAGCCGCCGTAGAAACGTTTGCCCGGGTAGCCTTCTGCATATTTGTTCGTCAATACGGATCCCAGTGCTTCCAGAACCGCTTCGCTTACGATGTTCTCAGATGCGATCAGCTCGATGTTGTCGCGTTGACGCTGCAATTCAAGGCCCATTGCCTTCAAAACTTCAGGATCTTGCTTACGTAGATTTTCCATAATAATGCCTCCTATAGTTAATTAATGGTTTATATAAATTAGAGACAACGGCTCATGCCGCTAGTCGCAGGTTCCCGGCGATTGCTCTACCGCCAGGCCGCTTTCTTCGGGCTCTGCCGAGTAAACGGCGCGTGCGCCGCCGATCAGCTTCGGACGGGCATAAGCCATCGTTACATGTGCAGATCCAATGCTCTTAATCGAAGGGCGAACCGGTACCGCCACCCGCCGTAAATGCATGCCGATGAACGTATCACCGATATCAACCCCCGCGTGTGCGGCTACCGTCTCAACGAGACATGCCCCGTTAAGCTGACGGTATGCGTAGGCCGCCATCGAGCCGCCTGCTTTCGGAACCGGAACAGCCGCCACTTCCTCCAGCCCGTACTTCTCCGCTGCCTCTCGTTCAATTACAAGTGCACGGTTCAAATGCTCGCAGCATTGAAAGACCGGGTAGAAGCCGATGTCGCGCCGGGCTGCCTCCACGCCTGTAAAAATTTGCGAAGCTGTCTCCACCGTTCCGGAGGTTCCAATGCGGTGGCCCAGCACCTCGCTCGTACTCGTCCCGATGACAAGCAGCTGTCCTGCGGCAAGGCTTCCCGCCTCGGCCAATTCACGGATGATCTGCTCAACATCAGATGCAATGTTCGTTATTTTGTCATTCCCGCTCATGGACGATCGTCTCCTTCTTGCATAGGTTAGGAGCGTGAATATTGGGCTTCGATTTGATTCACTTTGTCCAGACGGCCGACATGGCGCTCTCCGCCCGAGAACGGCGTTTCCAGCCAGATTCGGACGATTTCCTGCGCTACGCCAGGGCCGATGACACGCTCGCCCATCGCGAGCACATTGGTATCATTATGCTCTCGGGTCGCTTGGGCAGAGAACAAATCATGCACAAGCGCACAGCGGATGCCAGCGACTTTATTCGCCGCGATCGACATTCCGATGCCGGTGCCGCAGATCAGGATGCCGCGGTCGGCTTGGCCGCTCGCAACGCGTTCTGCAACAGGAAGCGCATAGTCGGGATAATCGACCGATTGACTGCAGTCGCAGCCGAGATCCTCGATTTCATGTCCCAGCGATTCCAGATAAGGGACGATAACGTCTTTCAGGGTGTAGCCTCCGTGGTCCGCGCCGATTGCAATTTTCATAGTGGGTTTCCTCCTAAAGGTATGTGCGTCGATTACCGGGCAAAACGGCCATTCCTTTAAACCTTTGGCGTTTTGCTTAGAAAAGATAAGCTTCATCATGAAAGGGTCAAGCTGCTTACCTTTGAAGTCGAAAAATAACACTATCGCTTCAATCTCACGATTTATTATACCTAAATTCGTCGAAAAAGACGAAAAAAGAGCATGACATGCTCTTCAGCATGCTGCTCTTTGCCCAGGCGACCGGCCGTATGTTCCGATGCTCCACCGTGGTTACCCACTTCCGTCGCCAGTTACATCGGAAACCGTCTTTGTATTCTCATCATAGCCGATTCCTATCCGAAAATCAATCATCCTTTATCCTTTTCCAGTGCGGAAATTTACCATATGAATAAGCTCCCTGTTTCAGTTAATAAGAGCTGATTCGTAACCGAATTAAAGGAAGAGACGTTGTTGAAGCTTCTGCCAATTTCACTATTATTGAAGCTTGCCGAGCAGCTTGCGCAGTCCTTCTTCGATTTCGTTCGCGCAGCTCCGGTACATCTCCAGTGTACCGCCGAACGGATCGGCGATATCCGTACCCGGAATGCGCCGCTCCAGCTCCAGCAGCCTCGACCGCTCCTCGATGCTCAGCTGCTGGCCTAGAGCCAGCTTCATGTGCATTTCCGTATAGAGGCGCTCCAGCTCCTGGATATCTGCCAGCGCCAAATCATCTTGATGCGCGTACTCCTTCAACGTATGCGTCTTGTCTACTGCCTCAGGGAAGCCTTGCAGCAGCCCTCTCTTATGGCCAGCGGTCATCGTTAAGATAAGATCCGCCCATTCTACAGCCTCGCCAGTCAAAGCGCGTGATGCGCCGCGATGCTCGATATTCCTCTCCCGTAGCGATTCAATAGCATAGCGCGACACAGCCAGACCATCAATGGTCGATACGCCTGCAGAGCGGATCTCAAGTGCAACGCCTTGGCGTTCTGCCATATCCTTCAGCATCGCCTCAGCCATCGGTGACCGGCAGGTGTTGCCCGTACATACAAATAAGATGCGCTTCATGCTGCTGTCCCCTTTCTATTCGAGAGACCATGAACATGGTCAGAAAATAAACATAACTCCGAAAATAAATAAAATCGCTCCGCCAAATGCTTCGCCATAACCGCCAAGATTGCGGCTCACTCTCCGTCCAAGCATCAGACCCATTATTGACATTAATCCGCCGAAAAAACCGAACAATAGAATCGTGAGCAGCAGATCGGCCTGGAACATCCCAAGGGTCACGCCAACGGAAAAAGAATCGATGCTGACGCTCAGCGCAAATAGAAAGGTTCCCGTGACGGAACGGTAATCCAGCGATTTAACCTCTTCGCCTTTAATCGAGCTATAAATCATATGCCCGCCTAGCAAAACCAGCAAAATACCCGCTGCCGTAGTCGCAACATGGCCTAACAAGCCGCTTACGAATTGCCCGGCAAACATGCCCCCGAGCGGCATAATAATATGAAAGAGAGCAATGACGCTGCTTAGCTTCAATATATCGCGTAATCGAATGCCTTTCAATCCGATTCCAATACCCAATGAAAAAGCATCCATCCCCAGTGCTACCGCCATTATAAGCAGTGTCGCAAACTGTCCAGCGTGCAAAACGGCTTCATTCACGCAGTCTCTCCCCCTGTCCGCATCCATTCATTACCCAACATATGCGGACAAGACGCCAAACATACGAATGAATAGGCAAAAATGATGGGAAGAGATAGAAAGAAAGAGCAGAGGCTGCATCTCTTGTCGTGCCGGAATTGCTTTATAGCAGCGGTTTTAGTGGAGAAGCATACAGAAGCCACTGGTAAAAGCGGTCGGGCATCCCAAACTATAATCGGGTTACTTGATTACCCGCTGCTTTGGCGAGCCTATTCATTAAGGCAAGGCCAATACCCTGCTCTTCACAGCCCTCCGCCCAGATGCGCTGTACCCCTTCGGCGTCAAACTGTCTTAATGCTGCATACAGCCGTTGTGCCGCATGCTCCAATTGATGCTTCCCGCCACCGTAAGTGAGCACGACATCGGCGTCGAAATCACCTTCCCGTTCCGCAAATACGAGCACCCCGGTTTTCAGGCCGTCGCGTTTAGCACCCGCTATACCTTCCCGGATATAAGCAGCCGTCTCAATCGCATCGCCCTGAACGATCTCCATATCGCCTGCCGGGGCGTAATGTGTATACTTCATACCGGGCGAGCGGGGCGCTTCCTCCGTTTCGGACTTAGCCGGCGGCGTATCGATAAGCGCTTCAGGCACAGCTAACTTTAATTGTTCCGGCGTAACGCCGCCTGGCCGCAGAATGCGAATCATATTGTCGCCGGCAAGCTCGATAACGGTCGACTCCAGCCCAACGCCTGTCGCTCCGCCATCTACAACGCCTGCGATGGCACCGTTTAGATCCTCCAGCACATGTGCAGCAGTTGTCGGGCTGGGTCTCCCCGAACGATTGGCGCTGGGAGCTGCAACCGGACAATTGGCTTGTGCAATGAGTTCCAGTGCCGCAGCGTGATCCGGCATGCGGATGCCAACCGTTGCTAATCCCGCTGTAACAAGCGGCGATAATGCATCAGGTTTAACCGGCAGTACAATTGTGAGCGGCCCCGGCCAAAGCTGTTCCATCAACTGGCTTGCCAATTCCGGATACGGCAGCACCAACTCACTCAGCTGTTCGATATTGGCGATATGAACGATAAGCGGATTATCGGAAGGTCTGCCTTTTGCGGCAAATATCTGTTCTACCGCTTGTGTATTCCTTGCATCTGCCCCAAGTCCATATACCGTCTCCGTCGGAAAAGCGATCAATTCTCCCGCCTTCAGCAGCTCAGCCGCCTCCGTCAGCTGTCCTGCCAACGTCTCGCCTTTCAGCTGCCATACCTTAGTCTTCTTCATCTTTATCGTTCAATCCCTGCTTGTTAATAGTCTGTTTGCCGCTATTATACCATAAGCGTGCAAGAGAAGAGTTTTACGTGACTTATATTGCTGAGCTTGGCTAACTACACTCCAGCGAAGCCGCTTCGCTAATTAACGAAGCTGACTTCGTTGTTTGCTCGCAAGCAGAGCGTACTTTTTTCAATAGCGAACCTCTTTTCGCTACTCATGAACTTAGGTTCACGGTTAACGAAAAAAAGTTCGCTGCGTAAATTTCATCCCTGAAAAGAGATGCCCACAGCGAACTTTGCTTCTCTATTTAGCGAATCAGCTTCGCTGCAGCTTAGGAAGAGTGCAATCTCTCCCTATCAGCAGCCGATATTATCCTGTGTATGTTAAAGCATGCTGCCATAACCGCGAATGAACCTCTGTATGTTACAGCACGCTGCTGTAAACGCAAGCTATCCTTTTTTGTGCCACCCCACATTGCCACAGCCGCGAATCATACTACATTAACGTACTCTTACCGCCGCCCCAAGTTATCCTACGTTAAACCATGCTAAAGCAGCCCAAGTTACTCTCATTAACGTACCACTGCCGCTGGCGCCACTCTCTACACCCGCTGATAGTTTCCTTGGATTAAGCGATATTCCGTCTAATAAAGCGTGGGAAAATTTCAAATAATCAAGGCAAATTGCCAGCTGCATTAAGAGAACAAGCCTTTCAGCCAGCCCATCAGCTGCTGCAGCATTTCCCAGAGGAAGAACTTTGCTTCCGGCGCTTCGCCTGCCGATTGTTTTTGGTCGGCAGTGTCCTTCGACACCGAGGCAGAACCCTTCTCGTCTGACTTGCTTACTTTACTGTTTTCCGATTTAGATGGTGTTGCCTCTTTGGCTTTCCCTTGCACATCATCAGCGCTCGCAGCAGAAGCTTCGCCCGTAGCAGCATCTATGAAACAAAGCGGCGGGAACAGCACGCACCACCAGTTTTGTCCCTGACCTTCGCCCAGCGTAATCAGCAGAGCCTCATATTGTCCGGCAGGGTATACTTCATTGCCATACATTTTGGTTGGAAAAGGAACCATTCCAAGCTGTGCGTGATAATCGTAGTCAAAACCCCGGCTTTGCAGCACTTTGCCAACGATCGCTTCGATTTCGCCCATATGGCTTTGCAGCGTTTCGCGGGCTTCTTCAATCGTTTGGGGGCCGGTAACCCAGCCGTTCATAGCATCTACAACGGCGTCGCGAACGACGCGTTTAACCGCCTGATCGGCGGGAGTATCCGAATTGGCTAAAATACGGAGTCGAATCGACTCCTGCGGAATAGAACCACTTGCTACAGCAGCATCCGTCTGTTGAAGCTCCCAGCTCATAATTAACAGAATAAGGGCAAATACAATATAACCATACGACCTTCTATAATAGAAACGGGAATAAGGGCGGGACATACACACAAGCTCCTCTCGTGCACCCGTCGGTGCTTCAGCTTGCGTTCCGGAACGTATCTATCCGTCAGTATGTCCCGCATTCCCAATCTATAAACCTCTTATCTCGTAAAAAGATTTACTCCTGCTAGATTTAGAGGGAATAAAAAAAACCGAGCCCTCGAAGGACCCGGTTTTGTCATGCTAGTAGAAAGTTTCAGTTCTGCTATTTCAAGCTCTCATACAGCGACAGCAACAGTGCTCTCTAATGCCTTTACGGCAAACAAAATGCAAATCTGCATTTTGTTTTCTCAAAATCGCTCAGAAACCAGCATCAAAATGTAAAAGTGCAGGCTGATACGCCCAAAATCGCCGATTTCATGCTATTTCGGCCGATCAAAATGCACTTTTGCAGGTTGATGCTGTAAATGAAGCTATTTCAGCTAAACAAAATGTATTTTTGCATTTTGATGCAAAAATATAGGTTAGCCTGCAGTCATACACGCTCGCTTAGAGTTAATTAGCATGGCGGATCGCCAGAACATGCCGCTCAATGCCGGCATAGTCGGTAATGATCCGCACCTCGTCCCAGGCGCCGTTCTGCTCCAGCAGCGCCGCAACGTCGCGGGCTTGGCCCATGCCAAGCTCGAAGCCGACGATCCGCGGCACCTGCCGCAGCGCCGGCAGCTGCTCTACCATGCGGCGGTACGGGTCCAGCCCGTCCGCCCCGCCATCCAGCGCGAGGTGCGGCTCAAAGTCGCGCACCTCGCGCTGCAAGCCCGGGAGATCATCCGCCGGTATATACGGCGGATTCGATACCAGCACGTCGGCCGCCAGCCCGGCCGACGCAGAGCCCTCGGCGCCGACGGCAAACGGCGCCAGCAGGTCGCCCTGCACGAATGCGATCCGGCCCGCCGCCTCATGGCGGGCCGCATTCATGCGGGCGACCTCCAGCGCGTCCGGCGACAGATCGGACGCGCTTACGCGCCAGCGCGGACGCTGCGCCGCCAGCGTCACGGCAATGGCGCCGCTGCCCGTGCCGACGTCCAGCACGGTCGGCACTGCATCCCCTTCCAGCGGCCATATGCCATCGGCCGCCTCCAGCACCGCCTCGACGAGCAGCTCCGTCTCGGGGCGCGGGATCAAGACGGCCGGTGTTACCGTGAACGGCCGTCCATAAAACCACTGCTCGCCGATAATATATTGCACCGGCTCGCCCTCCGCCTTCCGGCGCACGGCTTGTATCCAAGCCTCTGCCTTCTCCGGCGGAAACTGCTCAATGCTCCAGTCGCGAAGCAGAACCGGCCGCTCTACCTCCAGCACATGCAGGAGCAGCAGCTCCGCATTCGACCGGTATTCCTCCACGCCGTGCCCCGCCAAAAACGAAGAAGCCTGCAAGCAGGCTTCCCGAATGGTATAGGACGGGGCGAAAAATTCATCACTCATATGAATATCTCCGCTCTCCTATGGTTTATACGAGTTCTTTGTCCATCATGTCCGCTTGCTCGGCAATCGTCAGCGACGATACGATGTCGGCCATGTCGCCGTTCATTACCTGATCCAGCTTGTGCAGCGTCAGGCCGATACGGTGGTCCGTTACCCGGCTTTGCGGGAAGTTGTACGTGCGAATGCGTTCGCTGCGGTCGCCAGTGCCGACCTTGCTTTTCCGCTCGCCTGCGTATTTCGCTTCCTCTTCTTGACGGCGAATATCATAGATACGGGCACGCAATACTTGCAGCGCCTTCGCCTTATTGTCATTTTGCGATTTGCCGTCCTGGCAAGTCGCCATAATGCCAGTCGGCACGTGCAGCACGCGAACCGCCGACTTGGTCGTATTAACGGACTGGCCGCCTGCGCCGCTGGAGCAGAACGTATCAATCCGGATATCCTTGTCGAGAATTTCGACCTCAACCTCTTCAACCTCCGGCATAACCGAAACCGTCGAAGTTGAAGTATGGATACGGCCGCCGGACTCCGTTACCGGAATACGCTGTACGCGGTGCGCGCCGCTCTCGAACTTCAGCTTGCTGTAGGCGCCCTTGCCGGTAATCATGAAGATGACCTCTTTGAAGCCGCCCAAATCATTCTCGCTCAAATCCATCAGCTCAACACGCCAGCCTTGGGAATCCGCGAATTTCGTGTACATCCGGTACAGATCGGAAGCGAACAGAGCTGCTTCGTCTCCGCCCGCTGCGCCGCGAATCTCCACGATAACGTTCTTGTCGTCGTTCGGATCCTTCGGCAGGAGCAAAATTTTGATCATGGCGTCGAGTTCTTCCTTGCGAGCAGAAAGCTCCTCGATCTCCATTTTCACCATTTCGCGCATTTCATCATCGAGCTTCTCGCCCTGCATAACTTTTGCGTCGTCCAATTGCGCCGACACTTGCTTATATTCGGTAAAAGCCTCATACGCCTCTTGTAAATCCGATTGCTCCTTGGAATACTCCCGGAGACGCTTCGGATCGCTGGCTACGTCGGGGTCGCACAGCAATTCGCTCAGCTTCTCGTAACGGTCGGCCAGTGCTTGTAAACGGTCCAACACTTTTCGTCACCTCTGTTATTTTTCCGCATTAATATCCTTTATTATAACATAACGATGCAAAGGTTACGACTGGTGTATTTGCCTAACTGCCATAAAAAAGACGAACCGGAACCGGTTCGTCTTCAAGCTCAATTATTTTTTCTTTTTCACAGCTGCCGTAACCAGCGCCGCCGCACCCAGAACAACTGCTACGATGGATAAAATAAGCGGCAATTGCGATTGCCCTTCATCCTTCGTCTCTTCGCCTGCTGCGTGAGAAGAGCCGCCTGCTCCATGACCGTCTCCGCCGCCCGCTACCGCAGGAGTAACCTTTTGAACCGAGGCCGGTTTGTCTGCGCCGTCTCCGCCAGTCCATTCTACAACGCTGTTATCGCTGTAGGTCTGGTATGCGCGCCATACAAGCTGAGTGGCATCTTCATTGACCTTGCCGCTCAAACGGAACTCCGTGAATTCCGTCTCAGCCAGTCCTGGACCGTCAGCCGTCCAAGTTACGCTCGCGATCGAGCCGTCAGCATTTTTCTCGATTTCATGCTTCCAGCCCTGTTTCGGCTCGACGCGGGAAATCGCAGCGCCATCGGCTGCTTTCACTTGTACTTTTATCGTGTTAACGCCTTTGGTCTCACTAGGCACGCGAACGGTAAACACCTGATACGAATTAGCCGGAACCTCCGGCGGCTGCACCGTCACATGGGCACTCGCCATCCCGACGAACAAGAACAGGCTTAAGCTCAAGCTGACCGATGCGGACACGAGCCACTTTTGCATTTTTTTCATCACTCTACACAACCCTTCCCGGATATTAATCTTTATCTCGTTCCCCAGTATAAGGATAGCGGAGTGCCCAGTCATGACTCGATAGGGCTATGACCGGTGAAAAAAATGTGTCTAATAATTCGCAAAATCCAATCGCTTCACAATCTCAATGTCGTCCTGTGTCATGACACGAATTTCCGCTGTCCACTTCGACGCATACGGAAGGAAAGCTCCGGTTGCCTGATAAGAAGTTCTCGCATAGCCCGGATAATTATCATAGGATTCATCGTCAAAAGGAGCAAGCGGCACGTCAAGCGGCGCCTCCTCGCTGCCTTCCGGATGCAGGCGAAGCACAACCGCTTTCGGCTCTCCGGACGCTTCCGGCAGCCAAATTTGCAGCTTCGCTTCATTCTCACCGCCCGGCACGTTTGGCGTAACGCTGAGTGTATAGTGCATATCCTCGCCCATCTCATGATGGCGGATTGGCTCATTCGCCGGCAGCGGACTGATATAGGTGAAGATCGCGGCGATCGCTACTATAGCGAGCATTAGACCGAGATCAACGCGCAGCAGTCTTCCGTCTGGAATACCGCTTTTGCTCATCCGAACACGAAGCCAAGCTCCGGTTCCAATCACAAGCAGTGTAAGACCCGATTTGATAGCGAGCAGAATACCCCATGGCGTCAGCCACAAGTAGGAAAACTTAGGCAGGAAGAGCGTCATCATCAGAATGCCGCTGACGACTAGAGCAACAAGGGAGAGGAGCGCGCCTTTCGAGAAGCTCGCGCCGAACCGTCCCGCTTCCTTCCGGTCTTCAAACCAGAGGACCACAAGCGCCAGTAAACCGCCGGCCCAGACTGCTGCTGCGACCAAATGAACCCAATCGGCTGCCAGCGTCAAAATCTTCAAATCGTTAGCAGCAGGATGTCCAATTAAGCTTTCTACGGCCAGTATAATAACCGCCCATAGCAGCTTCACATACATCGTTGCCCGTTGCAGCACAAAGCCAACAAGCACAACAACGATAAGTTCCAGCCATGCGCGGCCGGTTGCCGTTCCGGTGAACAGCTCTCCCCATGCGCTGAGAGGCTGGCCCGACATAATTTCTTTTGCCTGAATGAAGATATGCAATAGCAAAGAGATTAATAGTACCCGCATCGAGATCAGCAGCAAACGGCGGTGCACGCCGCTCACGGACTCGCTCGGATTGCGGTAGACAGCTGACCAGATCATTAATCCCGCCGCTACAAGCAAGGACGCATAATAAAGAATGCGCACGGTAAACAGCAGCCAATTGTCGCTGGATAATCCATGCGAACCCGAACTGCCGCCAGCGTCGTCATTAAAGGTGGAGCCGTCCTTCCATTCCGGCGGATTGCCGACTACGAATACATACGAGCCGCTGACCGGATGGCCGTCCTCCGACACGATATGGAAGGATGCCGTATAGACCCCTTCCTGCAGAGATGGCAGCGCCAGCTTCAGCTTCGTCCGGTCTTCACTAAGAGTGGGCTTGTCAGAGGTCACTTTCCTTTTCTGAGAATCCAGCACCTGCAGGGAGCCGGCACTTGGTTCAACCGCCTCGCTGAAGCTCAGCTCTACGAAAGGAGGCGATTCCTTCAGCTTCGCATTCGCCTCTGGAACCCGTCTCTCCAGCGAAGCATGCGCCGAGGCCACCGGCATAAGGGATGGCAGCAAGCCAACCACCCAGATGACGGCAAAAACGAGAAGGACAATTTGAGGAAGCCTTCTTTTCTGTTTCCTATTTAATAACTGTTGGTGCATGCGTCAAATCACTTCCTTCATTTCTTTCGCGGACAAGCGCGTGGCAATACGATACATCCTTTAACGAATTGGAAAAGAGTCGTCTTTTTCGCCATCCAGTATAATGCTCCGCGCTAAATTTGACATGACTCGAAAGAGCTATAGAGAGCGGAAAATGCGATTCCCCTTCCCTATGGAGGAATTTCGGGTACGAAAAAGAAGACCGCAAAGGGTCTTCTTCGTTATAGCTCTATTCTAGACGTTGAAACGGAAATGCATAACGTCTCCGTCTTTCACGACGTACTCTTTGCCCTCGAGGCGAAGCTGTCCGCGTTCGCGGGCAACGGCCATCGAGCCTGCTGCCGAGAGATCATCGAAGGATACAACCTCAGCGCGGATAAAGCCGCGTTCGAAGTCGGTATGAATGACGCCTGCTGCTTGTGGCGCTTTCGTGCCTTGACGAATCGTCCAAGCGCGAACCTCTTGTACACCCGCAGTGAAGTATGTGTACAGGCCCAGCAGCTTGTACGCCGCAGCGATCAGACGGTTCAAGCCGGATTCCTGCAAGCCAAGCTCCTCCAGGAACATCGCTTTGTCTTCACCTTCCAACTCGGCGATTTCTTCCTCTACACGCGCGCTGATCTGTACCACTTCCGCATTTTCGGCTGCGGCGAATTCACGCACTTTTTGCACGTACTCGTTGTTGCCCGTGTCAGCTACTTCAGCTTCGCTTACGTTAGCTGCATACAGCACTGGCTTCATCGTAATCAGATGAAGGTCGCGGATGAGCAGACGCTCATCGTCGCTCAGATCAAGGCTGCGAGCAGGCTTGTCTTCATAAAGAGCCTCTTTGACGCGTTCCAGCACTTCAACCTCTTGAGCGATTTTTTTGTCGCCGCCTTTGAGGTTTTTGCGGGAACGTTCGATCTTCCGGTCAACGGAATCGATGTCAGCTAGAATCAGCTCCAGATTGATCGTTTGGATATCGCCCAGCGGATCGATTTTGCCGTTAACGTGAGTGATGTTCTCGTCTTGGAAACAACGAACAACGTGAACGATTGCATCTACCTCGCGGATATGAGCCAGAAACTTGTTGCCAAGTCCTTCGCCTTTGCTCGCCCCAGCAACCAGGCCAGCGATATCAACAAATTCGAAAGCGGTAGGTACGATGCTTTTTGGCGTAACGAGCTCAACCAGTTTATCTAGACGCGGGTCCGGTACTTCCACGACGCCAACGTTTGGATCGATCGTACAGAAAGGATAGTTCGCGGATTCAGCGCCCGCTTGCGTAATTGCATTAAACAAAGTCGATTTGCCGACGTTCGGCAGCCCGACGATTCCACATGAAAGTGGCATTATTGAACAGCTCCTTAATATAAATATTTCTGTCGTTATTATACCTGATGCCTATATACATTGAAAGTCTAATCCATGCTGCACATCTAAGTTGAATATTTAATAATATTCCATGTAGCAAGATACAATGCCGGAGACCATAGGAGTCTGTAAATACTTAGCTCTGTTCCCTAGACCAATCAAAATAAAAGATTAGAGGAAAGCACTAAGTCTATTCGACACTTGGTAGCAGCCTTAAATCTCAAAAAATAAACCTTGAAAGGCACGAAGCCAATCAAGGTTTCAATTCTTCACTGAGCTTTAATCATAATATCCTTGTTCAAAAAGAAACACGCCTTCTACTGGTTCTTTTTCTGATCGGCTTAGTGAAGGGACGAAAAGGGCAACCCCGTATTTAATAGATGTTAATCCAGTCTCTTCAATCTCTACATCCTTATCTAGTTGGAGGAATAGCTTTTTGACTTCTTTAAACGACACACCAATTAGTTTTTCATTATTAAAAATTGGGATAGCTGGTTCAAATAGTTCAATCGCTTCACAAGTATCATCTTGTTTATAATATACATGACAAAAATCAAATACATCGGTCAAAGTCTCACTCGTTGGAGTCTTTTTGAACTCCTTAACATCACTACTAATAACACTTCTTATTTCTTTCTTAGTCATACCAAACTTAATTGGACCAACACCAATAAGTGAATCGATTAATAAATTCAGAGTTATCGCCCTCTCTTTATTTTTCTTCGTATTGGACAACAATTGATTGGTATGCCCATAAAAAAACCTTGAAAGGCTGAAACCAATCAAGGTCTTAAGATTTAATTTATACTATTTAATGTTACTGAAACCATTCCGTCACCTTTTTTATTTATTAAAGCAACTTCAAAATCAGAAATCCACTTTAGTTCACCTAAATGCTTAGAGTATGCAAATTCATCTGGAAGTTCTGATAGAACTTTTTTCAGAAGTATTTCCGTACCATTTCGTTGCATTATAGATATAAAAATATCCATGTTTTCTACAGTATGATGGCACATTACTTTAGCACTGAAATTCTTATCGGGGCTTTTCACTGCTTTTTTCCAAACCCATTCATTTAAATACCCTAATTCTTCTATTTGAGAAGCTACCACCCTAAATGGTTCAATATCCCAATTTTTACTTAGAGAGATCTTCTCAATTCCTTCCATAAGTAGAATGAGTGTAGTTCTTTTTTTGTCAATCTCACTTTTTAAACTGAAATCCTCAAATCTAAATTTCACTTGTACCGTACTTACACCGGAATAATTCATAATCCTTTCGTCTGTTATGTCTTCCGCACACTCTACAAGAATTTTCCAAAAGTCTTCTGTTTTCAGTTTACCAAATAAACGTTCATACATAGCAGTAATACAGCGAGTCTCTAATCTAAGTGAACGCCTTTTTACTTTCCAATTCAACTCATAATCCAGCTTAGTTGCATCATTATATTGGCATTTTTTTTCGTTCATTATTAATTGAATTCTTTCATCATCTGAAATATAAGGAAAATCTAAATCAAATTCTTTAAGGTACAATATCGTCCTCTCCTTAATTACTCCCACGGACGTGGTCTTTGATGTTTACTCATTGAGTTACCCCTGTTGTTCTCTTTTACTCCGGTGTTTAACAATTTCAATTCAACATCCGTATTAGACCAAACTTCAGAGTAAGTTACTTTGTTTTTGTCTTTTGAATTCAATTTAGCCGTTGATCTAGCAGAAGCACCGAGCGGAATAAACGTAAGTTTCTCGCCATCTTTTTCAATACTGTAGCCTTTCGATATTTTTTTAGGAATTTCGCTATAGTAAGGAACCTGAAAAGATGTATAAGAACTAGATTCTGCGTTCAAATCTTTCGCTAGAGACTTCTTTTTCTTAGCTTCTTTAGACATCGTTTTTTTCGATTTCAGTAACCCTGCTTCATCTTCTAAACTAGTATTAATTTCTTGCATAATTCCCAGCTCATCTTTGTAATGAACATCATTCAAAAAATACTTTGCTTGGTAACTGCCGTCCTCCATCAAGTAATGCTTTGTATTTGTTGTTCTTCTGTCCACATCTTCAGTAACAACTTTATTAGACTCGCTTTCATTAGTTTTCTGTTGTGAAGCAGACTGCGTTGCTTCTGCAAATACTACACTAGATGAAAAATACATAGTTATTAATAATATTGACCATAATCCAAGTGCATTTTTTTCATAATTTATCCTACCTTGTAATTTATTTAAAACCATAGTTAAATATAGTTTAAGAATTCAGATACTCATATGTCAGTTTCTATCTAACTTTATGTCCGCTTTTACTCTCTTCAAGCGTCCACACCGACCACCCTCTTAAGAGATAGCAATCTTCAAGCTGTTAATAGTACAAAAAATACCAGTACAAGACTACTCCTGTACTGGTATTTTCTATTTTCCCTTGTTCACAGGATTCTCAATTAATAATATGCCATGTTATTTATCCTAAAGCTATAAAAGCCTTATAAGACGGAGTCAATCTCTCCCAAAATAATTCTTTATTCTATAAGTAAAGGAAACGATCTAAACTTGTCGAAATTACTTCTTATTATGACTAGGATAACAAACAAAACCATTCTAACGTACATTCTTTCTTTTCTCCTTTTCCTTACCATTCTGCTCGGCCTGCGCCTATTGTGGTCCGATTTCTTCAAGGTACCCGATCACCCCTCTGCGAGTCAGGGCGTTATCGACCTGCGAGGCTGGGACTTTAATCATTCCCCTACCCTTACCTTAAATGGACAATGGGAGTTTTACCCTGGAGCGTTTCACTCCTCCCAGAACAGGCCGGCAGCCGGAGAGCAGCCTTCCTATGTTCAAGTTCCCGGAGATTGGGGAAGCGCGCTAGCGGGGGAATCTCAATCCTCATTCGGCTACGGTACGTACCATCTTCGCATCTTGGTCGATCCCGTCAAAGAAATTGACTATGCATTCTGGCTGCAGGAAATTCAGGCCTCCTCCCGAGTAGAAATAAACGGCCAGCTGGAGAAGTCCTTTGGTGTTCTTGCCGGAAGCGCCGAAGCCTACACACCAAAAAACATTTCTTATACAGCCTCCTATGCGGCAAAAAATCAAGGTGAACTGGAGCTTTTCATTCAAGCGGCTAATTTCGACCACCCGTACGAAGGCGGCATTACCCGTTCTGTTCGATTCGGATCACAAGCGTCGCTCGACAACGAGCGTCTGTATTCGATCGCCTTTCAATTCATCACGTTTACCGTCCTGCTGCTGCATGGGCTTTACGCTTGTATCCTATTTTCGTTCAACCCGAGGGAGCGGACATTTCTCGTCTTCTTACTGCTTCTGATAACGGCCAGCATTACGATCGTAGCCGATCATGAGAGCCTGCTGCTGTTATGGGCTCCCATTTCTTATGCCTGGGGACTGAAGATCAAGATGCTCTCGTATCTTTGGCTATCCTTCTTCATTCTGATGCTTGCAAGAAGCTTTTCCGGCTATTTTTCTGGCCGCAAAATCTTTTACGGGTATGTCGCGGCGCTTGTCCTTTACTCATCTTTTATAGCGGCAGCCAATCCGCCGCTGATTTACTTCACGTTCAAGCACCATATTTTCGTATTGTTCTATTTAGTGCCGTTAACCTGGTTCGTTTCCATCATCGTAAAAATGGTCATCAAGCAGCAGAAAGACGCGATTTACTTATTGTTCACAGCTATGGGTCTTCTATCAAGCGTCATTTGGGGCGCATTCAACAACCGGCAGGAGCTTACCGACATCTACTATCCGTTAGATGTTATCGCTGCAATAATCGGCTTTTCCGCTTATTGGTTCAAAGGCTACTTCCGCAATGCCAATGAGAATAAAAAGCTGAATGCACAGCTTCTGGAAGCCGATAAGCTGAAGGATCAGTTTCTGGCCAATACTTCCCATGAGCTGAGGACACCGCTGCACGGCATTATCAGCATCGCAGAAAGTGTGGCAGAAAGAGAGAAGCACGCAATGACGGGAAGAAGCTCGCAGGACATGGAGCTGCTCGTTACGATCGGCCGGAGGATGTCTTATTTGCTGAATGACCTGCTCGATACGGTCAGACTGCGGGAGAAACGCATCGTTCTGCATCCGGAGCCGCTGCCATTCCCGTCAGTCGTTTCCGGCGTGTTCAGCATGCTTGGCTATATGATTGAGGGGAGACCGGTTCAGCTTCGCCTGCTTGCCCCCGACACGCTGCCGCCTGTATGGGCCGATGAAAAGAGACTGGTGCAGGTCATGTTCAACCTGCTGCACAATGCGCTCAAGCACACGGAGGCAGGGGCCGTAACTGTCTCCGCCAATAGCCGCAACGGCCAGCTGTTCATCGAAATAGCCGATACGGGAAGCGGAATGGACAAGGAACTGCTGTCGCGACTGTTCCTGCCTTACGAGCATGGAAGCGACGGCGGCGGGGGTATCGGCCTTGGCCTCAGCATCAGCAAACAGCTTGTAGAGCTTCACGGCGGGGAATTAACGGTACGCTCCGAGCCTGGCAAAGGCTCGACATTCCGGTTCGCGCTGCCGCTCGCAGAATCATCTGCCGCTACCGTCCATGACTGTGACATTCAGCCCAACATGCTAAAAGAATCGTCAGCGGAAATTGCCGTCGCCCGGGGATTTGCCGACGTCTCCGGCAGCGCATGGCCTTCCAGCCAGCCAATGCTTTCACTGCCGGCTGGAGAAAGCACCGCTGCCATACTCGCTGTCGATGACGATTTGATTAATCTGAAAGTATTGGCCGGCATTCTTTCGACGGAGCCCTATGAGATTCATTTTGCCACCTCTGCTGAGGAAGCCTTGAATTTGCTTGGTACGAAACCATGGGATTTGCTAATCACAGACGTCATGATGCCCCATATTTCCGGTTATGAACTGACGAAAAAAGTGCGGGAACGCTATTCACCATCCGAGCTTCCGGTATTGCTGTTAACCGCCCGCAGCGAGCCGGCCGACATTTATACGGGTTTCCAGGCCGGGGCTAATGACTACGTGACAAAGCCGCTGGACGCCACCGAATTAAAGTACCGGATCTGGTCGCTTACGATGCTGAAACAATCGGTTAACGAAAGAGTACGGATGGAAGCCGCTTATCTGCAGGCACAGATTCATCCTCATTTCTTGTTCAATACGCTTAATTCGATTATGGCGCTTAGCCATATCGATCCGGACCGGATGTTTACGCTAGGCGAAGCGTTTACCTCCTATCTGCGAATCAGCTTCCACTTTCTTAATTCCGGCAAGCTGGTCTCTCTCTCGCATGAGCTTGAGCTTGTAAGAGCTTATCTGCATATTGAGAAAGAGCGTTTTGAGGAGAAGCTCACTGTCGTATGGGAACTCGATCAGACGGATAAAATGGTTCTCCCCCCGCTGACGCTTCAGCCGCTTGTCGAAAACGCCGTAAGACACGGCATTATGAGCCGCTCCAGGGGAGGCACTATCCATATTCGAATTCGCAAGAACGATGGTTTTACGCGTTTTGAAGTGTCCGATGACGGCAGAGGAATGAAGAAGGACAAGCTCGACTCCCTTCTCCTTCCACGGAGTAAGAACGAAGATGGAGGCATCGGATTATTCAATACCAATCGCCGTCTGACACAGTTGTACGGGCAAGGCTTGTCCATTGACAGCACACCTGATCAGGGAACGACGGTATCCTTCCAAATTCCGGGCTCGCAGCAAAATTAAATCTAATCATGCAAAAAGAACGCCTGGGCCTCCAAGCGTTCTTTTTGCATTCCGTTGAGTTCTGGCAATCGGATAGTCAAGCTATGCCCGCTTTTTCCGGCATACCGCGATGACATACATCGGCTCCGTGCTTTTGAATTGCGCCAGCGGAATAGGCTGATGGCCTTGCGGTTCCATAATCCGGCTGGCCTCGCGCCCCTGTTCAAGCCCGCTCATCTGGCGAAGCCAGTTCATCGATGCAAAGCGTGAATCGTCGACTGGATTTTGCCCGAACATCGCTTCAATATCATAATGAACCAGCAGTTCACCCGCCAGCTCCGCTGTCCGGTATTCGAAGCGATGGAATGTGTTGAACGGCTGCTCTTCATAATAGAGCGGCGGGTTCGTCACCGTCCGGTTAGGCGTAGAGACGATGAACAGCCCTCCTGCTTTCAGTACTCGCGCAGATTCCGCAATCCATGCTGCTCCCTGATCCACATGCTCAATGGTCTCGAAGGAGATGACCGCATCGAATTCCTCATCTGCAAAAGGCAATGCCAAAACATCAGCAACCGCAAAACGAACCCCTGCTCTGCTATAATCCCTTTCCGCCAAACGTACGGAATCGGAGTCTACGTCAACCCCCAGTACCTCAACCGCTCCAGCCTGGCTTAACATTGCCGAACCGTATCCCGCTCCGCAGGCGGCGTCCAGCACACGCAGACCGTTAACGTAGCGGCAGGCCAGCTCATACCGGGACAAATGCTCCTCGTACACGTCGGTATAATGCGTCTTCACCTCTTGATTGACGACGAGCCGCTCTCCGCTGAAGCGGACATCGTTTTGTTCGATAAGCGGCATAGCACTCGTATCCGGCTGCTCCGGCACAGCCGCTGGAACGGTCTTGCGAATATCCGTGTTGATTTGCCCATACACGGAAAATCGGCTTGAAGTCAAGCGACCAGTTACGTCGTATTTCGTATCTATCATTCGCTCCAGCGCTGTAAATTCAGCCTCGCTGATTCTTTTGTCACGGTTCTCGCTGCCGTCTTCCTGCAAATGAATCGAGAGATTGATCAAGCCTGCCGCCTCATAGAGCTCCTGCACCTGTTCAATGGCATACGTCCCTTCGCCCTGGAACCCCGCTTCCCCGTTCAGAGGATTTAAGTAGCGCAGCAGGCTCCGGTAATAGTGACGATTGTCGAAATCCCCAGCAAGCCACCCGGCCGGCTTGAGCAGCGTGCTTAGCAGCTGCAGCTTCTCAACCGAAACGCCCCATTGTGCTTCGCCGATTACGATACCATCCAAGGTTCCGGGAGCGATTGCCCATTGCGACGGATCATCCCCTTCCAGCAGCTGAATGCCCGAGGCAGCTGCGATACGGGAAGCCTCCGCATTCCGCTCAAGGCCGAGCAGCTCCGCACCCGGATAGAGGCTTTTCAATCGAAGCAGTGTAGCACCGCATCCGCAGCCGAGCTCCAGCAGCTTGAAAGTCTCTCCTGTAGAAGTGACTTCGCCTCCCCTTGCTGGAAGCTTAGCCTCTCTTTCCACCAGTCCCGCAATGTCTATACGGATCAACAGCCCCTGTTCCGCCGAAAAGCCCCATTTATCCCGGAAAATCCGGCTGTTCTTTTCAAATGTTCTTACGTACAGCTGCTCCTCCTCCCGGAAGCTGGCGCTGCCGTAATGATGGATGAACGTATCCTTGCACAGCATCAGCTTATAGCCGGCAAGCTTCAGCCGGATCGAATAATCGTCATCCTCGAAGTTGCCCACACCATACCTCTCGTCCAGTTCACCTGCCGCTTCATAGGCCTCTCGCTTAAGCAGCATACAGTAGCCGACCAGCTTGATCCGCTCTTCCCAGCTCCCTTGTGTACCTGCTGCCTTGGCAGAGCTGCTTAACGCTTCAGCGAACTGATCCAGCTCCTCCAAGGTCGTATAAGAAGCAGGAATAGCACTCCAATAAGAAGCCGAGTTTGTCACCGGCCCCACCGCTCCAATGGCAGCATCGCTCGTCAGACAGCGCTGCAAGCCGGTTAACCAGCCTGGAGTAACTAGCGTATCATTGTTTAACAACAGCAAAAAAGAGCCTGCAGCATGCTGAAGCCCCTGATTGCAGGCTTTAGGAAAGCCTGCATTGTCCTTATTTGCAATCACTTTCACATCCGTCTGCTCTGCAGCCCAAACTGCTGTTCCGTCATCCGAACCATTGTCGACCAGAATCAGCTCATAGCTGCCGGCGGCCGTATTTCTTCTAATACTGTCGATGCATTGCTTCGTGAGCGTCAACTGATTGCGGGTAACGATAATAATGCTCGTCATGTTATTCTTGTCATACACTGCATCCATGTCACAAGCCCCCTATCCAACTAGCTTATGACATCAGCATATGTAAGCTTAAGCTTATCCGTATAGACGTTATCCTCAGTGCTCCCTGCGATTACCTGTACCTTTTTTCAGCAAAGGAAAATCCGAACAAATAGCCACCCAGCACGATAACCATCAGATGAACCCGGTCATCCAGCACCGTACGGAGCGCTGCGTTAACATAACCGTTTGCTCCGGTGTACAGCTCTACGCTGTTAATTGCCAGCACATAGCAGCCGACCACCAGCAGCAACGACAATAGCAGCGTCCAAAGCGTTTCCCTTATTCGCAGCCAGAATTGAGCCCCCGATATCAGATGAAAGCTGATGCCAAAAGCAAACAGCATGCCGTATTGTACGAATAAATATTTATTAGTGACGGCCTCGTCTCCGTTGCGTATTAACAGTTCATTGCTAAGATGAACAACAACAAAGCTGAAAATCGCAAACAACACAAAAACCAAATAACGATAAAACGATCGATTCGAACGCACCATCTACACTCCTCGTTAGTTAAACTGACTAATGCGGCGAATGCCTCACCTTGCTATGGAAATAATACTGGAGCAAAGGAGGTGGCATGCAACCGATGGAAAATAAGAGCCATAAGGGCAATTATAAAGGGACAACGGCTATGAAAGCAAAAAATCAGGATATGGCTTTCGTCAACGACAATGTAGAGGATACCAAATCCGTCTCCAATTTTACAGCGGATAAGAAAAAATCCGACTAATGGCACAATAAAACGCCGCCCCGCGTCCACCTTGCTCGCGGGGCGGCGTTTTCTATTTTGCTAATTGCGCAGCGGCGCTTCTTGCAGATCAGCCCGTGATTGCAGGAACCGGAAAAATGCTGCTGACGCCTCCGCACGGCTCACTTGCTTCTCAGGCAGGAAGCTGCCGTTAGACAACGTCATAATACCGAGACCCACAACGATTGCCGCCTGGCCCTTCTTCTCGACCTTGGCAGCATCCTTGAACTCAATGCGGAATAATTGATCATAGTTGGCAAGGGTATTGTAGCCCAAAGCCCGCACAATCAGCTCCGCCATCTCTTCTCGGTCCACTTTACCTTCGGGATTAAATGTTCCGTCTCCGATGTCGATCAGATTTTGCTGCAAGGCCGACTCGACATAGACGTAATAGCTGGAGCTTGTCGCCACGTCATTGAAGGAAGCCCGTGCTGCAGTGTCCCCGGCAGCAAACATCGGCTTGTGCCCGCTATTCATGGCCAGTACCAGCATTTTAATCAGCTCGCCGCGTGTCACAATGGCATTCGGACGGACTTTGCCGTCTTTTACGTCAAGTGCCTTATAAGCAACCATCAGCTCCAACTGGCGCTGTGCCCAATGACCGTTAATATCCGTCGCCTGAGGCTTCTCCAGCTGTGTCACATCGCCGGTCTCACGATTGCGCCAGCTGCCAGTCTCGGCATCCAGAAATACCGATTCGTCAATTAGTCTCGGCACCATCTGATAGACGAGCTGCGCTTCGGTCTTATATTCCACTTCGTTCGCCTGCACGTCGCCCGACGCAAGCATCAATTGATACTTCTCAATCGGAATCGGCTGTCCGCGCCAAATATACTGCTGCGCCAAGTAGTATGTAAGCTGGGTGCGATAGTACGTGAGCCACTTCTCCGTGGCCTGCTTATCGCCAATAACATTCGGCGCTTTGTTCGGGTATGCATAATCCGACAACGAGGACTCAAAATTACGTACTTCTCCTGTTTTGCCGTCTACCGATACGCTTACCCGGTCATAGGAAACCGTTGCGCCATTGACTTTGTGCACAAAGCCGAAATAATAGGCATCAAACGTTCCGGCTTTATCCGAGCTGTATTGGTCTTTATTCGGCTCAATGAGATACAGCTCATTAGCTATCCATGGCAATTGCTTTTTGACCGTCTCGATCGCCGTTGCTTTGGCCTGCTCCAATGTAACGGTCGCTTTGGAGCCGTCCCCATATAGATAGCAGTTGAAACTAACGACAACACCGGTATCACTGTTGACCGTTGCGTACGCAGAACCAATTTCCTCGTTATTGCTTGCAATCGTCCAGCTAATGTTCCAATTCGCGTTGTTCACGCCGGTTCTTTCATTTGTATACTCGTTATAGCTTGTGCTCGTGACCTTTGCTCCGGCAGGCAGCTTGAAAGCAGCCGTTACCTTCGCAATGGCTTCCTTCTCCGTTAGGCCTGCACCTTTTTTCGGCGCCTCTCCAAGCGGCTTTTCCGCCACAGGCAACGGGGATACAAGCTCTCCCCTGCCTCCATAAATATTTGGCAGCAGCTTGCCGTCAGTTGCTTGAATCGTCATCGTATCCAGCTCATAACTAAGTGCCGGCTTCGTATTTTTTTGAGCCCCATATGGCAAAATATAAGTTAATACCGGCTTAGCCAGCTCGGTCAGCTTAGCATTCGCCTCCTGTAAGGACAGCATTTTATCCACTTTCGGGAACTCGATTGTACTATCCCATACGAGTGAATACCGTACGACATGCCCCTCACTGTCGACCTCAACCTCGATATAGTTGTCGACATAGCTGATGCCGTTGACGATCCGGTCATAGCGGATTGAATGCCGTACTTCTCCTGTCAGAGGAGGGAGCAGCTGCACGCCGTAATCCGGGTTATACTGCACCTGATCCTTATAAGCTGGAGCTATCGTATTCATATAGGCTTTGGCAATTTCGAGCGCTTGAGCCCGTTCGACCTTCAGCGGATAGGAAGGCTTCGAGTTAGCATCATCTACATAAGAATTGAACTCCAGAAGTTGGCCGCTGTCCGCACTAATACGCGCGTAGATGCTGCCTTTATGCTTGCCGTTAACTTTCTTCACGAAATCCAGCGACCAAACGCCGCGCTTGCCGCCTGCCAGCAGATCCGTCGAGTAGGAAGCACTTTGAAGTGTATACTCCTTCGGAATGCTGACCAGTTCACGGGCGAGCGAAGCCGCCTTTTCTTTGGATACGGCTACATTGACCGGCTCTCCGGCATTCTCCTTATCCACATTGACCGCCTCCCCCGATACGGCTGCCGGACCCGCCGGCGTGTCCGCAAATGCTGCCGCAGGCAGGCTGCTGACCATCATAACAGCGACCGCCATCGCTACCCAACGCTTTTTGTTCTTCATATTGAAAAACCACCCTCCATAAATGGAATACGCTTGCGCCTTCATATTCAATAACCTCAAGTCCAGCCGTATGTAAGCAATCTTGGTGTAAGTTTACAATAGATCAATCTTTAGACGCATGGATTCAGATGGAAGTTGCGACCAGCTGCGAAAAAAAGCCGCGCGATCGCAGGTTGCGATTCGCGCGGCTTTTGTCGCGTCCGGCTTACAGTTGGCTCGAAATTTTCGCTTTCAGAGCGTCTTTGCTTTGCAGGCCGACCATTTTGTCAACGGGTTGACCGTCTTTGAACAGGATCAGCGTAGGAATGCTCATTACGCCGAATTGGGAAGCCAGTTCAGGCTGCTCGTCAACGTTGATTTTACCGATCGTTGCTTGGCCGTCCAGCTCAGTTGCCAATTCTTCAACGATTGGAAGCTGCATTTTACAAGGTCCGCACCATGGCGCCCAGAAATCTACCAAGGATACTCCGCTTTCTACGCTGGATTGAAAGTTGTCTTTCGTCAATGCTACTGCCATTGTTAATCATCCTTTCGAAATAAAGTAGTTAATATAAAGGGAAATACCCGTTACACCGTACTTGTGAATCAGCTATCCGCATGCGTGGATTTGGCTCAGCACATCCTGAATCGTAATTCCGGTGAAATGTGATTCAAGCTGCTTCTCGGCTTTGCAAAAAATACCGAACATCACTTCGTTCATATTCGAGCCAACGACGCAATCCATGCCCGGATCTCCCGTGCACCAGCTCGGTATTAACGAGCCTTGCGCCATTACCTTGTATATGTCGCCTAAAGTGACGACGTTCGGATCGATGGTCAGCTTGTATCCGCCTCCCGCGCCTTCGCGCGTATCGACATATCCGGCTTTGCGCAATCCGCTCATTACTTTACGTACGCGGGCGGAATGCGTTCCGACGTTATGGGCGATCATCTCGCTGCTGGCCATCCGCTCAGGCAGATAAGCTAGGTACACGAGACTGTGTACGGCAATCGTAAATTCGCTGTTCAATGTGAACGGCCTCCCTGCTTCATACTGTAATATTATCAATTACAGTTACTCTTGTCAATAGCCAGGCCGCCCGAATGCTCACTTAGGTTGCGATTTGTATGTGCCGTTTATACGCTAAGCGCCGGAGGGCTCTATTTCCTTTATTGTAACTGGATATTCCGCACCGCGTGCGCCGGGAGGCGTGCGGTGCGGATTAGGCTGCGGATACAGCTGCTGTTGCGGTATTATTTGCCCAAGCTTACGCCGATCATTTTACCATTATTCACAAGATCACACCATGACTATTAGATTTTTTTTCGGTCAAACTGCCAGCAGCTGTCATGTTTGCACCAGCCTGCGGAATACATATGTACGGAATGGCTACTCTGTGCAAGGCGGGGAGGTGCGCATGATGGCACTGCTATGGTGGAAAAAGTGGGTCGCCATCAGAACCGAAGGCGGTTCTCGGGCTGATCTGATTGACAGACTTCAAGCACACTTCAAAGAGAATGGAGTGAAATCGAAAATAACGCTGGAAGACCATGGTCTAAAACGAATTCATGTCCTGCAGCAGGATGAAAGCCGGGCAAGGGAATTGCTCGCAACGTTCGATAAGGAGCGCTAGTTTCTTCTTCTCTTTCCCGATCTCCGCCAGGTGAAAGACCGCAGCAGCGGTCTGAAGCCCGAAGCTTGACCCATTCCGCATTCCCTCTATGGGCGGCGCCAGCGCTTATGTGGCTCCGTCCGCTTTTTGCTTCTGAAAAAAGACCAGACACGGAATGAACTTTATCCGTCGTCTGGTCTTCATTTGTGAATTTGCCGTACGGCTTAGCTTAGTGGCTGCCGCCCGTCATTTTCAGCCCGATAACACCTATAATAATTAAGCCTACGAAGAAGAGCTTCTTCCAGCTTCGCGAATCGCCGAACAGTGCCATACCGAGAAGCACGCTTCCGACCGCTCCGATTCCCGTCCAAATGCCATAGCCGGTGCTGAGAGGAATGCCTTCCAGCGCTTTCGACAGCAGGTAGAAGCTGAAAAATCCGAAAATAACGGCCCCGACCGTTCCCTTCCATTTGCGGAAGCCATCCGACAGCTTCATTGAAGTAACGCCTCCGACTTCTGCAAGGCCGGATAAAAAAAGAAATAACCATGCCATGT
Organism: Paenibacillus sp. NPDC058174; assembly: GCF_042883865.1. Classification (NCBI taxonomy): domain Bacteria; kingdom Bacillati; phylum Bacillota; class Bacilli; order Caryophanales; family Paenibacillaceae; genus Paenibacillus; species Paenibacillus sp. NPDC058174. Next base: position 537,508 of record NZ_JBHVUY010000003.1, on the reverse strand, counting down.
TATGCCCTCTCCTTTCCGGAAGCTTTCGCCGCAGCTGATAAGCTGGCTCCATCCGCTGCTAAATCTGTTTTGGCCGGCTTGTCTTCCGCCTTCTCTCCCGATACGAGCTTTAATCCGACGATGCCGATAATCAGAATGCCCAAGAACATCAGCTTTAGCGGATCGGCAGAATCGCCGAGCATAATGCCAAGAATAACAGTGCCTACCGTCCCGATTCCGGTGAAGATTGCATAAGCGGTCCCGATTTCAATATATCGCATAACACGAGCCAGCAGCATAAAGCTTATAACGATAAGGACAATTGTAATTACACTAGGAACCAGTACCGTAAATCCTTTGGACTCCTTCAAGCCAAACGTCCAGCCGACCTCAAGCAAACCGGCCAGCACCAAATAAATCCAAGCCATAATCATTCTCCTCCTATGCCGTCAACGTCCACATTCGCATCAACGACTCCCCTATTATTTGTTTCCGTTCAAGAAACAATGACTCCTCATAAATCTGATACTCCACCAGCAAGCCGTCTATCGCGTTATAAAATTGAGCGGTCATACGCCCAACCTCTTGCTCCGGGAACAGCCCCTCTTGAATACCTTGTATGAATAAGCGCTCCAGAAGCACATTCAGTTCGGATTCATAAGCAATAAAGCTAATGCGGAGCTGATCGCGCAAATGCCGAGGCGGAACCAGCATCGATCGCTTTAGAAAAGATTGGCCGGCTGTAAGCTGATTGAAATCAGTGAAAAAATCAAATGCTTGTTCTATCCGTTCCTTAGCGGACATCGCCTCGGATTTCTTCAAGCAGTGTAAAAAAGCTTCCCGTTCCTCCTCCTTGCCCTCTTCCGTTAGTTGAAGGAACAGCTGCTCCTTTGATTTGAAGTGCGCATAAATCGATGGCGTCTTGATACCGACCGCCTTGGCAATCTCAGACATGGATGTCCCTTCATAGCCGGAATCGGCAAACATCGTTAAAGCCGCTTGTATAATTTTCTCAGACGTGCTTTTCCCACTCGAAGGCGGCAGCATAAAGATCAGCCCTTTCCCGTGTTCATTGGCTTTATCAGCCTATACGTTAATGTTCCCTTTCCTAACGAACGTTAGTCTCACGCTATTTTATGACCTCCCGGCCTAAAAGTCAACCCCTGCCCAAGCCCTTTCAACGAACTTTCGCAGCACGCAAAAAAAGCCTCGCGTATACAGACGGCTGGGCCGCCCGCTGCGCGAGGCTTCACTTCGTATTTGTATCGGCTCACTAATCAAAGTAAAAGTGGACTGGTTAGGCGCCGATTACACTTCCATGATGATAGGAAGAATCATCGGCTTTCTTTTCGTTTGCTCGTATAGGAATCGTCCGAGCGAGTCTTTGACATTTGATTTCAGCGTCGTCCATTGATTGACGTTGTCGCTGATCGATTTCGTTATCGTTCTCGATACAATTCGGCCCGCTTCTTCAAGCAGCCCCTCCGACTCACGTACGTAGACGAAGCCGCGGGAAATGATATCCGGTCCCGATTTGATCGTTTTATCTTGTTTGCTGATTGTTACCACGACGACAAGAATGCCGTCTTGGGAAAGATGCTTGCGGTCGCGAAGCACGATATTACCGACATCGCCGATGCCCAGACCGTCGATATACGTATTGCCTGCCGGTACTTTACCCGATTTGCGGGCATCGCCGCCCACAATTTCTACGATTTCGCCGTTGTCGACAATGAAGATATTGTCGTTTTCGACGCCAACCGCAACAGCAAGCTTCTTATGATGCAATTGCATCCGGTACTCGCCGTGAATCGGAATAAAATATTTCGGAGCCATCAGTTGAAGCATCAGCTTCAGCTCTTCTTGGCTGCCGTGGCCGGATACGTGCATGCCGGTCGTGGAGCCGGAACCGTAAATGACATTCGCTCCCAGACGGAACAATTCATCTACTGTACGGCCAATGCTCCGCTCGTTGCCCGGAATCGGGGTAGCGGAGATAATAACGGTATCGCCTTCGAGAATTTCCACTTGACGGTGATTCGAGCGAGCCATGCGCGTAAGCGCCGACATCGGTTCGCCTTGGCTGCCGGTACATAGAATAACGACCTGGTTGTCCGCATAGCGGTTAACCTCGTTCGGCTCAATGAGCATACCGTCTGGAATGTCCAGATAGCCCAGCTCCGATGCGATCGTAATCATATTTACCATACTGCGGCCAATAACAGCCAGCTTGCGTCCCGTTACGTGGCCGGCGTCAATAACCTGTTGAAGCCGGTGCACGTTCGAAGCGAACGTCGATACGATAACACGGCGCTCCGCTTTGCGGAATGCGTCGATGAAATTCGCGCCGACAATGCGCTCTGAAGGGGTAAAGCCGGGACGCTCCGCATTCGTGCTCTCGGAGAGCAATGCAAGAACGCCTTTTCTTCCGATTTCCGCCATCCGATGAATATCCGCATGATAGTCGCCAACCGGTGTTTGATCGAATTTGAAGTCGCCCGTATGAACAACAACGCCTTCCGGAGTATCGAGCACGACGCCCAAGGAGTCCGGAATACTGTGATTCGTCTTAAAGAACGATGCTGTCATTGAACCCAGCTTAAGCACGGAATCGGAATGAATCAACGTTCTTTCCGTCGTGCCGAGCAGGCCGGCTTCCTTCAGCTTTCCTTCGATCAAGCCCATGGTCAGCCGGCTTGCATATACCGGCAGACTAAGCTGCTTCAGAATATAAGGCAATCCGCCGATGTGATCTTCATGGCCGTGCGTGATGAGCAGCGCTCTAACTTTGTCTTTGTTCTCGATGAGGTAAGAGATATCCGGCACGATGATGTCGATGCCCAGAAGCTCTTCATCCGGGAACTTGGAACCGCAATCAATTACAATAATATCGTTCGCATATTGCACTGCGTACATATTTTTACCAATTTCGCCTACGCCGCCCAAGGCAAAAATGGATAGCTTGTTTTCTTTTTTGTTATTCAACAATAAACCTCCTAATTATTAGACTGACGACGTTCATATACTCAAACCAAAAAAAATCCGAACCAGTCACTTGTCCTCATTATAACACGAAGAAATAACAAAAAGGAAATAGGCTATTGCGCCTTTATTTCCCTGTTGAGCTTTCGCCAAGCAGCCAAGATGCCGTTGACCGTCATCCCTAAAGCCGCACCAAGCCCGACCGCTCCCAAATTCAAAATATGGATGAATAGGAGAAGCATGCCTCCGCCCATTGCGCCCTCTGGCAGCCGTGGAAATAGTAAGCCTGTAATCACCGCAAACGGTACCCATAGCACCGGTATGAACAATGGAAAATACCAGTATCTGTTGCGAAACCAGATGACGACAGGCACGGCGTACAACACTGCCAGCACCCCAGCAATCCAATAGCTGTTGTTGAAGACGGCATCATTGTGGTAGGCCATGTTAAAAAAAGTATTCCCGATTAAAGCATAAATAACGCTTGCAAGCACGGCAATTAATGTTGCTTTCCGGAAGCTGCGTTTTTTTCCGGCATCCATTACGGCGCCACAATTCCTCTCACAGCTTGCAGGAAAGCTTCCATCTCCTCATCCGTTCCGATCGTTACACGCAAATAGCGGTCGATTCTCGGCTGCTTGAAGTAGCGGACGAGAATGCCCTGCTCGCGAAGCTGCAGGAAGATCGCTTCGGCATCCACAGTCGGATGCGAAATAAAGACGAAATTCGCTTTTGAATCCGTGACTTCAAAGCCGATGGATTCCAGCTCCGCAGCCACTGCGTCGCGTGTTGCATTTACTTTAGCAGCTGTCTCTTGGAAGTAAGCCTCATCCTGAATAGCCGCAATAGCGCCAGCTAGCGCAAGACGATCAATCGTGTACGAATTGAACGAGTTTTTGACCCGGTTCAATCCATCGATCAGCTCTTCGCTGCCAAGTGCCCAGCCGACACGAAGGCCAGCCAGCGAGCGCGACTTGGACAACGTCTGAACGACGAGTACATTCGGGTACTCATTTACCAGCTTAGCTACAGATTCGCCGCCGAAATCAATGTAGGCTTCGTCAATAATGACGACTTGATCGGCGTTTTGCTCAAGAAGAGCACGAAACTCATCCACAGGAATGAGCATCGCTGTAGGAGCGTTCGGATTCGGTATAACGATCCCGCCGTTCTCCCGGTTGAACAAGTCAAGCGGCATGCGGAGCTGCTCGTCCAGCGGAATCAAATCCGCCTTCAGGCCATAAAATTCCGCATACACTTTGTAGAAGCTGTATGTAATATCCGCAAACAATACCGGTTTGGCCGGATTGAAGAAAGCGGCAAAAGCAAACGAAAGCACCTCGTCCGAACCGTTGCCCAGAAAGACCTGACTCGGCTTCAGCCCGAAATAGTCCGCAACGACGCTCGAAAGCTCTCCGCAGGTCGGATCGGGATAGAGCCGCAAATCCTCATTAGCTGCCGCTTTAATCGCCTCGAGGACGTTTGGAGACGGCGGGTACGGATTTTCATTCGTGTTCAGCTTTATATATTTTTTGTCCTTTGGCTGTTCGCCTGGCACGTAAGGAACCAGAGAAGCGGCTAGCGGACTCCAAAATTTACTCAATGGGTCGTTCTCCCTTCTGTATTTGCACGTCAAAAATAGCTAATTTCAGCATAATTCATTTTGCCGTACAAAACCATCCTGAAAATTTGCTTATCAGGGAGAGAAGATCGGATTACTGATGATGATACCTATTATTAAAGTAATAATACCAATTACGATAATGATACCAAGCGCAATCCCGCCCATAACAACGATGCTGCCCAATGCCCGCCAGGCGGAGAATTGATGGGCTTCGCCGACCGCCTTCAGCATAAGCACTAATGACCATATGGATAATGCCAGTATAGCAAACGAAATCGAAGAAAATAAAACCGGACTGGCATCAATTTCAGGAGTAAAATAAGTAAAGTTTTCTTCCCCATAGACAAGAAGAAGCGGAATCCACAAAATGCCCGTGGCTATCGTCGGCATAAAACTGCCTAAGGTCAATGCCGTTCGAAGCTCCGAATAGCTGCCTGTACCCCCATACCATCGGCCAACCCATACGAACAGCGCGCTGCCGAGATACAAACTAATAAGACCGCCAACCATACCGCCAATAAGGATGAGTGCTATTAGCGCTCCGAAAGACATCATATCTCCCGCTGATTTGCCAGAAGCTCTGTCCAGCACATTTAAAATGCCCGCTCCCAGTGCAATCGGAATCATCCATTTAACAGGCTGCCCGGTATCGAGCTGCGCCCGAACCGTCTCCCTTGGCCGAATCCAAACTGCTAACCATGGCGAAAGCTTTGTTTGCCCTTGCTCCACTCTAGAATCTCCGTCCTTTTTCCGCTAAATAAATATCAAGGGCGGCAATTCCCCTGCGAGCCAATTTAATAAACAAAACCGACATATAAATGCCAAGTGCAAGTATTGGAATATAGATTAGTCCCATTAAAATGATCGGCCATAGAACCACAAAACCACCTGTACCACTATCCACCAAATTCCCTCCTTTTCCATTCTGTTTAGTTAGGAACATTTTACCATCGCTGAGCGGTTCTTGTCTGCAACAAAAAGACGCATCACGGCTGATGCGTCTCTGACTCTCTTGCGAAGTTTGTGTTATAGAATGCGATGAGTAACGAATCAAAATGTAAATCTGCATGTTGTCAGCCGCTTTATTGACGATTTATCCCCTCAAAATGCAAATGTGCATTTTGTTTGGCCCAATATGCCTTGTAAGAGCGAATTTGAGCTGTTTCAAATGTACTTTTGCATTTTGAAGGCTGTTTTGGGCCGTTGGAGCCCTATCAGCATGCACTTTTGCATTTTGTTTCTGATGTCGCATCTCTCGATGCACGATCGAATACGACAGATCGAATACGACAGATCGAATACGACAGGTTAAACCGGGCTATTCGATCCGCTTTCCTACAATAATAAGATCCCGCTCAATACCGTCAAGCTCCGCCACCTTCGGCAGATGCGCCCAGCGCTCAAAGCCGAATTTCCCCAGCAGCCCCAAACTCGGTTCGTTATGGCCGAAAATAAAGCCAAGAAGCGTACGGATCTGCAGCCTTGGACATGCTTCCAGCGCTTCCCGTATAAGCAGTGAGCCGATTCCGCGGCTGCGCTGCTCCTGCGCGATATAAATGCTTATCTCCGCTGTCGCCTGATAAGCCGGCCGGCCATAAAAGGATTGAAAGCTAAGCCAAGCGATAATAGCTCCGTTATCTACCAGCACCCATAGCGGTCTTGCCTCTGGAGAATGCTCCTCCCACCACTTCTGGCGGCTTTCCACCGTTACCGGCTCCAGATCGGCCGTTACCTGACGGGATTCGATCGTCGAATTATAAATGTCTACGATGCGGGGCAGGTCCTCCAGTACCGCATCTCTTAGCGTTAAAGTCTCATCCAGCAGCTTGATCATCACGGCTCGTCCTTCCTATCGGCTTGCTGTACCGTTTTGAAAAGCATTTTATCATGAAACAGCGCCTCGCCGCCATGATTGACGGGAGACGCTGTCTCGCTTATTGAAGCTAATAAATAGTTTCCTGCAAAATTAATAATTAAAATGCCGGAACAACCGCCACGCCATACTTGTCTTCAATAAATTTCTTCACTTCCGGCGACAGCAGCGCTGCGCTCAGCTTTTTCACTTCATCACGGTTTTCGTCACCTTTGCGTACGACAATGATATTCGCATAAGGCGAGTTCGCATCCTCACGGAAGATCGCGCTCTTCGGATCAAGACCCGCTTCCAGGACGAGGTTTGTGTTGATAACTGCGCCAGCCAAATCCGGCAGCGCTCTTGGCAGCGTAGCGGAATCAGCTTCCACGAATTTCAGCTTAAGCGGATTTTCCACGATATCTTTAGGTGTTGCTTCGTATGTCGTCAAGCCGTCCTTCAGCTTGATCAGGCCTTGCTGCTGAAGCAGCACCAAAGCACGGTATTCATTGGACGGGTTGTTCGGAATGCCGATTTTCGCGCCTTCCTTCAGCTCATCCTTGGACTTCAGCTTGTCGGAATAGAAGCCAATCGGCTCAACATGCACTTTTGCCGTTACAGCAAAGTCATAGCCCTTCTCATCCTTAACGGAATCCAGGTAAGGGACGTGCTGGAAATAGTTCGCGTCAATCTGACCTTCTTTGAGCGCCGGATTGAGCTGGCCTTCATCGTCAAGGATAACAACCTCCAGATTAACGCCTTGCTCTTTCAGAATCGGCTTTACGAACTCCAATATTTCCGCATGCGGCACTGGCGCAGCGCCGACTTTAATTGTAACTTCCGCCGGAGGCGCTTCTGTTGCAGCTTCGGTCGGTGCAGCCGTCGCTTCCGGCGATGGCGCATTCGTCGCCTTGCTGCTGCCGTTACCGCCGTTTGATCCGCAGGCCCCCAGGATCACGCTAATGACGAGCAGTAGTGCAGTCAATGTAAATACATGCTTTTTAACCATATTTCTCTCCTACTTTCCCTTTGTTTTTTCGCTAAACGGTATATGTGGTATAGCCGTAAAACCATCTCTTAAAGCTGTCTTCTTCGCCTCAATATGGATCGGGCTGCTCCGTCGCCGGAAAACTGAATCAGCTGCACAAGTGCAATGATGACAATGACTGTGGCGATCAGAATATCTACGCGAAAGCGCTGATAGCCGAATCGGATGGCCAGACTGCCGAGTCCGCCCGCTCCTATTGCACCAGCTACAGCAGTAAATTCCGTAATCGCGATAACCGCAATCGTAATGCCCCGCACAAGGGCGGGAAGCGCCTCGGGAATCAATACGCGGAAAATAATTGTCCAAGGCGTAGCGCCCATTGCTTTCGCCGCCTCAATTTTACCGGCGCTTACTTCCTTCAGCGAGTTCTCAATGATCCGCCCTAGAAAAGGTGCAGCCCCTATCGACAACGATACAATTGCGGCCGTCGGCCCCAGCGAAGTGCCAACTACGAAACGTGCAACAGGCAGAAGCAGGACGATCAGAATAATGAAGGGAAGCGAACGAACGCCATTAATGAGTGTCCCGATAATTTTGTTAAGCGTTGGCGCAGCCAGAATGCCGTTTCGTTCGGTTACGACGAGTGTAACTCCAAGCGTTATGCCAATGAGCAGCGCAAATACCGAGGACCATGCCACCATATAGAGCGTTTCTTGAAGGCCTTCCCACAACAGATCAAGCAAGTCATCTCTCATATGCCGGCACCAAACCCTTCAATAATGGATCGCTTGTCGCGGTAATAATCGATGATGCTGACAAAACGTCTGGCTGTATGGCTCTCCGGCTGGAGAAACAGCTTGTCGACCGTGCCGGTCTCAGCGATAGAGCCGTACTCGATGACCGCCATGCGATCGCATACATGCTGCAAAACGTCGAGCTCATGCGTAATCAGTACAATCGTCAAGTCCAGCTTGGCGTTAATATCTTGAAGCAGCTCCAGTATGGAATACGTCGTCTGCGGATCGAGCGATGAAGTCGCCTCGTCACTGAGCAGCACATCTGGATCGTTAACAAGCGCCCGCGCGATGCCGACCCTCTGCTTCTGTCCCCCGCTCAGCATGGACGGATAGACGTTTTCTTTGTCCTCGAGACCAACGAGCGCGAGCAGTGACCGTACCTTTTCCCGGATATACGGCTTTGGGTGGCCCGCTACCGAAAGCGGAAATGCAATGTTCTGAAATACCGTCTGTGAATCAAGCAAATTGAAATGTTGAAAAATCATCCCGATCTTCCGTCTCGCGAGCCGAAGCTCCTTCTCGTTAAGGTCGGTAATGACCGTATCCCCGATAACGATGCGCCCTGTGTCGGGCTCCTCCAGCCGATTCAAGCACCGAATCAGGGTCGATTTCCCCGCACCGCTAAAGCCGATGATTCCGAAAATATCCCCTTTCCGGACACTTAAATTAATATTGCTGAGCGCCGTAATCTTCTCATTGCCGCTCTTATAGGTCTTGCTTAGATTGGATACCTCAATCATGTTGCCTCTCCCCCGATTTTGGTCTTTAAAACGAAAAAAACTAAGCGCATGACCGTCCCTATTGCCCGGTAATGCGCTTAGTTTCCAGTGTACTGGTCAACTCGTCGCTTTTATAACCAACTAAGCCGATTGATTTTCTATAATTTAAAACACAAACCAGGAAGTGTCAATACTTGTTTACAGAATTTTTAGAGGCGGCTCGTAAAGTTCGCTTTCTTAGCGCTTTTTATTTATGTAATTACTGTAAATGAAATCGCATGATTGTCACATCTTTTTTGAGCATTGACGCTATCTTCTCAAGATGGTAAATTATAACCAATTATTCTTATGCATTAACTTGGTTAAGTGCAAATTCGAAATTTCACCCGTCGATAGGAGGCTTCTCAATGACTCAATCTCAACAGCAATTCGGGCAACGGCCGCGGCAAATCAAACTTTCAGCATACTTGGTAGGAACCGGCATGCACGTGGCAGGCTGGCGTCACCCTCATGCGCAACCGGATGCAAGCATCGATATCGACTATTATCGCAAGCTGGCTCAGACAGCAGAATGCGGTAAATTCGATATCGCTTTTATAGCGGACAGCCTAGCGATCAATGAGCAATCACACCCTAACATTCTTAACCGTTACGAACCGATTACACTCATTACTGCGCTTGCTTGCGCAACGACACATATCGGTGTCGTCGCCACCGCCTCCACTTCCTATATTGAACCGTTCAATATGGCGCGGCTGCTGCTTTCCGCTGACCATATCAGCAAAGGCCGCGTGGGCTGGAATATTGTGACGACGCGCGATCTGTCGGGCAACACCGCGCTTAATTTTGGCGGGCAGGAGCATTATGAGCACAGCTACCGCTATAAGCGGGCCGAAGAATTTGTCGAGGTTGTTCAGGGGCTTTGGGACTCATGGGAGGACGACGCGTTCCAGCGGGATAAAGCGAGCGGTGTCTTTTTCAATCCGGACAAATTGCATCGCATCAATCATCAGGGTGAATTTTTCTCCGTGCAAGGGCCGCTGAATATCGCCCGTTCCCAGCAGGGGCATCCCGTGCTTGTACAGGCCGGAAATTCGGAGTCCGGACAAAGCTTTGCCGCCAAATCGGCGGAGGTCATTTTCTCGATTAAATACAATATTGAGGATGCTAAGACGTTCTATCGCTCCTTCAAGGAAAAAGTCGCGGCGGCCGGACGATCACCGGAGGATGTCTATATTTTGCAGGGGATATCGCCCATCATTGCGGAGTCCGATGAAGCCGCCAAAGCGAAGCTTCGGCAGCTGGAGGCGCTTATTACGGATGAACAAGGTATCGGGTTCCTCTCCGATTACTTCCGCACCGTCGATTTTAGCGGCTTCACGCTGGAATCGCGCGCTATAGACGCCGGTCTCGACCGGGTCGACGAGAGCAAATCCGACTACAAGAAACATCAGCCTGTCATCGCGAGAGAAAACCCGACGCTGCGGGAGGTCTACTCCTTGTTGACCGGCTCCTTCAGCGGTGACCATCTGGTCGGCACGCCTGAGAAAATCGCCGATACGCTGGAGCACTGGTTCCAGCAACGCGCAGCCGACGGCTTTATGCTTATGGCACCGCTGCTGCCGGACGGATTGGACGACTTCGTCAATCTCGTCGTCCCTATCCTGCAGGAACGCGGGCTGTTCCGCACGGAGTACGAGGGCAGCACGCTGCGTGATCACTTCGGCCTGCCCAAGCCGGCCAACCGCTTCAGCGCCGCTGAAGTGAAAGCGTAGGCGGAGCAATGGCTTGCTAGTGGTTGGGAGCGTTATGTGATGGCCCCTCGCGCGCTGGGGAACTGCGTGCGGTAGCAATTGCCATGTGATGCCCCTACACGCGCTGGGGAGCTGCGTGCGGTAGCGATTGCCATGTGTTGCTCACCGCGGCGCTGGAGTGTTGCGCATGGGGGGCATCCTGCATTAGCAACCGAGACACTCGCCTAATACTGAGTAACATGCCCATTAGCGAAGCTGGTTCGCAAATTTGCGAATCCATTTTCGCTAATGGCTGACGTGCATAGCGCCAAAAATGAAAGAGCGAAGCTACTTTCGCTTTCGGAGAACCTAGGTTCACGAATAGCGAAGTTTGCTTCGCTCTTTTGTATAAGCCCTTCAACCGGACACGCTACAACGAATTCAGATTCGTTATATCGCGAATCAGCTTCGCTATTTCAAGTAATCGCAATCCGCTGCCGTATTTTTCGCAACCGTCCCCTGTATGCCGCCAGTTTCACAACATGCCAGCACCTGCATCATGTACATCACCAGTTACTTTAACTAACCTATACTCCAGCGCATCACGTACACCAACAGCATCATTTGAGCCGTTTCACAACATGCCAGCACCTGCACCCTGTACGCCGCCAGTTACTTTAACTAACCAATATCTCAGCGCATCACGTACACCAACAGCATCAATTGACGCCGTTTCACAACATGCACAGCATCTGCACCATGTACATCACCAGTTCCTTTTAACTAACCTATTCTCCGGCGCATCACGTACATCACCAGCATCATTCGAGCCGTTTCACAACAGGCCACCTGCAACCACGTACACCTTTAGCGAAGCTGGTTCGCAAATTTGCGAACCCATTTTCGCTAATGCCTAACAGGCATAGCCCTCTAGAATGAAAGAGCGAAGCAAACTTCGCTTTCGGAGAACCTAGGTTCTCGAATTGCGAAATTTGCTTCGCTCTTTTGCCCCTGCCTCTCGCTCAGCCACGCTGCAACGAATTCCGATTCGTTGTATAGCGAATCAGGTTCGCTAAAGCAAGCCTACCATCAAAAAAGGAAGCTTCCCGCCTACCGACTCAATCCCTCTAGACAGATTGGCTATAACCTCCATGCCAGGCTGTTGTCCGGCAAACAATGGATTCACGGCTGAATCTCTTCTCTGCGGTAAATGATCAAAAATCCGGCCAGCAACGCCGCCGAAAGCAAATGAAACACCGGATACACCCAGAACAGCAGGCGCGCATCCTGTACCTGCAGCAGATACGATAGCGTCAGCAACAGCGATACAATTTGCACGATCAAATTGCCGCCCCAACCGAGCTTTTTCACCCATGCAGGCAATCTCAAGCCGGGATCCAGAAAAAAGATGCCGGAGAGTCCAAATAGCAAACTCCACACATAACCGAGCGGAGCCTCCTTAATGCGCAGCATGTACGCCAATACAGGAGAAAGGTACAAGACGAAACAGATCAGAGTGAAAATACCCGCCGATATACGCCATGCCGCCATTGCTATCCCTCCTAACCTGTCAGCCTCGCCTTATGACGATGAAACCTGCCATCCAAGGCTGCTTGCAAGCTTCTCTACAACCGGCTTCGTACCGGTCGTTTCTCCATACTTCTGCATATAAATGAGAATGACGTTGTTTGCATTATAGATGACAGGTGAATACACCAGGTCAACTAATGCCGTTTGCTCCTCAATTTTCCTTATGCCGTCATGCGCCTGCATTGGGGCTTCGAACACGTATACATAGAGCAGTTCGCCGTTGTCAAAGGCATAGGCTGCCGTATCTCTCGCAGACGTCAAGCGGTAGCTTTCAAGCATTTCTGTCTCTTCCCCTTGAATGGACACCCGCTGCATCTCTTGCTTGACCCCGTCCAAAGTGTGGAGCTTTAACTGCAGCATAAACTTGTCATCCGAACAGCCCGTCACCAACAAGCAGCTTAGTAAAACAAATAATGCCAGCCGCCGCATCTTTTAAGTCCTTTTTCGTTTCATCACGACGATCAAATCTTTGGATTGCCCTTGGTACTGACTCGTATCCACGCTTGACACCAATTCCCAGCCTTGCGAGCCGGCTTCGTTAAGCACATCTTCGAATTGCTGCTCATCCACGTTGACGCCGCCCCAGAAGCTTCCGATCTTGAACTTTAGCGTTTTGTATTCCCACTTGTCCATTGTACTAACCCCCGGTCTTTATTCACCTTTAGTTCCATTACTAGAGTTAACGTGAAAAACCGGGAAATAGTTACAAAGATTTGTCCTTTATTTCCGCCAGCAGCGCGTTCTGCTCCCGCAGCAGCTCATGGAGCTGCTCGAATTGCCGAGCATGCTCCTCCTGCTGCAGTTGAGACCTCATATTCATCTCATTTAGCTCCTGCTGGATCTTGCCAGCGACAGAATCACTAATAGCCGCTCGAATCAGTCCATAAAATACAGCAACCGCCACAAGCAAGACGAATATACCCGCTATAACCCAAACCTCCAAAAATCCTCTCCCCTTCCTTGCCAGCGGCAGCACGCCTGGCTCAGGTGCTAAATCCAGCGCAGAAACTTCCGGTTATAAATTTGAATCTTATTTTGTTCCGCCCAGCCCTTCAGCGCCTTCATCGCTTCATCGTCATTGCCGCTTACATGGAAGCTGAACGTAAATTGCACCGGAACGATTTTCCTCCCCTTCGGCCTAATGCCTACAACAGGCTGAAAATAACCGTCGATCATAATGCAATCTACGTTCTTCGCGTGCACTTCATGTCCCCGCACATTCATCGTCTTCTCCAGCATCCGAATCTCCGAAGGCTTCGCCAGCCTCCTCAAGATCAGATAAACCGTAATCGTCAGGGAGAATACAAGCAGAATGACAACAAAATAAAATAACGGATTAAACCCGTTGCGTGTAAACGTGCTATAAATCAGCAGCAGTTGGCCCACAAGATAGGCGCTCATGCCAATCATCGTCGACAGATGGAGCGGATGCTTAATCTCATATTGGCTTTTCATTTGAAAACAACTCCTTCATTCTTCATTCCAGCTCATTCAACTAAGATAATAAACCAGATTATACCACAGCCTCCATGACAGTTGTCATGCCCCTTCCTTGACGTTTATGACTTAAAGAGGATGACACTTTTCTTTACAATTAAGATAGAAAAAAAGTACACAACCAAAAAAGGCCTTACAACATTGCGTTACTCATCCCAACAGAGGGGGAATACGATGACAAACCATTCGAATTCCGCAGCCAAACAAATCCAATTAAAAAAAGAAATCGCTCCTTATGAAAAAACCGATATGAAATCGAGCATTCGCCAGCTGGTGAATACGCTTGTTCCTTTATTCGGGCTCTGGTATGCCGCTTATGCGAGCCTTGCCGTATCGTACTGGCTCACAATCATAATTGGCATTGTTGCCTCCGGCTTCGTCATCCGCACCTTTATCATTTTCCACGATTGCTGTCACGGGTCCTTCTTCAAGAACAAACGGGCCAACGCCATCATGGGCACGATAACCGGTGTTCTCACACATGTCCCTTATGCCCAGTGGAAGTACAGCCACGCGATGCACCATGCAACCAGCGGCAACTTGGACAAAAGAGGACTCGGCGACATCTGGATTCTAACAGTCGACGAATATGTGGCATCCCCGCTGTGGCGCCGTGTGGCTTACCGTTTCTACCGCCATCCGCTCGTTATGTTCGGACTTGGTCCAATCGCTGTATTTCTCGTGCAATACCGCTTCAACCGCAAGGGTGCCAAACGCAAAGAACGGATCAACACTTACATCACCAATATCTCGATGGTTGTGCTATATGCTGTGCTATGCTGGGCAATTGGCTGGCAAGCGTTCCTGCTCGTGCATGGCCCGATCTTCTTCATGTCAGGCTTGTTCGGCATTTGGTTATTTTATGTACAGCATCAATTCGAGGATTCCTACTTCGAGAACGAAGAGGAATGGAGCTACGTTAAGGCAGCCGTAGAAGGCAGCTCGTACTATAAGCTTCCTAAGCCGCTGCAATGGATAACCGGCAACATCGGCTTTCATCATGTCCACCATTTGAGCCCGAAGGTGCCCAATTATTATTTGGAGGATGCGCATAACGCGACACCGCCGCTTCATAAGGCGACGACCATTACACTGCGCACCAGTCTGCAATCGCTTCGCTTCAAGCTTTGGGATGAAGGGGCCAAAAACTTCGTTACGTTCCGTGAGGTCAAGCAGCGCATCCGCACAAGGCGAATCGTTCCCGTACTTCGGACCGGAACGAAGACCGTCCGGCGTTCCAGCTGAAATTGACTTTTATGCTACAATACATCTATAGAAACAGCGAGCGGAGGAAGGAGGAACGAACATGAACAAATGGCATCAGATATTCCACAAAAATACCGGTCTCAGCCCCTATGTCTGGATCGTATTCTGTATCTTGCCCTTCTACTTCATTGTCCGTTCCTCTTCTACAATCGAGGTTGTCTACGGCGTCGCGCTCGTGCTGCTGTTCTTCACCTGCTACGTCCTTTCTTTCGTATCCAAGGGCTGGCAGGTCTATATGTGGACGGGCTTGCAGATTGTCATCTCCATTGCGATGACGCTTCTGTTCAGCTACGTCTACTTTTCAATTTTTCTCGCTTTCTTCATTGGAAATATCAGGAATCGTGCAGGGTTCATCTCACTCTATACGATTCATCTTGTCACAACCTTCATAACGATTAACTATGGCTTTATCTCGACGAACTCCACGCTGCTCAGCCAATTTCCGTTCATCCTCATCAGCTTGATCGTGGTCATTCTCCTTCCCGTCAACAATTACAACCGGAACAAGCAAGAGAAGCTTGAGGTCAAGCTGGAGGATGCCAACAAACGGATTTCCGAGCTTGTAAAGCTGGAAGAACGGCAACGAATTGCGCGTGATCTTCACGATACGCTAGGACAGAAGCTAAGTCTCATTGGGCTCAAAAGCGACTTGGCCGGCCGGTTGGTTGCAAGCGACCCCCAGCGTGCCCAGGCTGAAATTCATGATGTGCAGCAGACAGCCCGGACAGCACTAAAGGAAGTCCGCGAGCTGGTCACCCAAATGCGGGGAACCCGGCTGGAGGATGAGGTTTACCGCGTCCATCAAATTTTGAATGCGGCGGAGATTGAATTCGCAATCGAAGGCGATCCCAAGCTCGCTAACACCTCGCTTCTGAACGAGAATGTACTCAGCATGTGCCTGAAGGAAGCCGTCACCAACATCGTGAAGCACAGCGAAGCGACGGCATGCTGCGTTACCATCGAGCCGACTCGGACCGATCTCTCTATCCGGGTGCAGGATAACGGCAAAGGCATTCAGTCAACGCGCAGCGGCTTCCACAACGGCAACGGATTAAAGGGTATCAAAGAGCGGCTGGAATTCGTCAACGGCAATTTGGAAATTACATCAACCGGACAAGGCACGACGCTCATCATTCGCGTGCCGAATGCCGTAAACCAATTATAGGAGGTGAGCGTAATGATACGAATCGTCATCGCAGAGGATCAGCGGATGCTTCTTGGCGCACTTGCGTCGCTGCTTGATCTGGAGGAGGATATGCAAGTCGTCGGACGGGCTGGAAACGGCGAGGAGGCTGTTGCGCTCGTCCATCTCCACAAGCCCGATGTGGTCATTATGGATATTGAAATGCCGGCAAAAACAGGGCTGGAAGCAGCCGAAGAGCTGAAAGGCGCAGGCTGCAAGGTCATTATTCTTACAACCTTTGCCCGCAGCGGCTATTTCGACCGTGCCCTTAAGGCAGGCGTCAGCGGCTATCTGTTGAAAGACAGCCCCAGTGAGGAGCTTGCCGCCTCGATCCGCAGCGTGATGGCTGGGCGCCGTATATACGCCCCAGAGCTGATGGACGAAGCCTACGGCGAGGAGAATCCGCTCACCGAACGGGAGAAAGAAGTGCTCGGCTTAATCGCAGACGGCAAAAACACGAAGGAAATCGCCAGCGAGCTTTATATTACGACCGGAACGGTTCGCAATTACATTTCCGTCATCCTCGATAAGCTCGACGTCAGCAATCGCATCGAAGCGATTACCCGCTTTAAAGAAAAGGGCTGGTTCAAGTAGAGAATGGGAGTCACACCCTGTTCCTCTTGACCAGCTCTTTTTTCTCGTACAGCTGCTTGTTCCGCCTCACTCTATCCCTTCGCCCAAGCCCTGCTGCGCATCTGTCCGCAGCTTTATCTTATACTCCTGCGGCGACACGCCTTCCAGCTCCTTGAACACGCGGGAAAACTGCTTGCTGTTCTCGAAGCCGACCGCGCTGCCGATATCCTGCATCTTGCGATTGTCCTCCAGCAGCAGCTCTTTGCCCTTGCGAATGCGCACCTTTTTCAGAAACAAAACGAAGCTCTCGCCGGTATGTGCTTTGAACGCCTCGCTGAAATAAGAATAGTTCAGCCCGACATGATTGCTTACAACAGCCATATTCAGCGGCTTGTAATAGAATTCCTCGATGTAGGCAATCGCCGCTTTAATCTCCGAATGCTCGCTATAGGCAGAACGGATGCCCCGCACATACTCATTCACACTGGACAGCAGCAGCTCCAGACTGCGGTAATAGTCGTGGAAGGTACGGAAATTGTCCATGCTGCCCACTTTGCGATACAGCTTCAGCACCTCAATGGACCCTTCGCCATAGATGCGGAAAATTTCGTCGAGCACCTGCTCGTTGATCATCTTGCCTGCCAGCTTCAAATACTGGATATCAACCCGGGGAAGCTCCTCGATATGAAAAATCTGCTTCAGCAGCTCCAGCATTTCCCGCTCACGGTCTGTCCCCAGCATATTGCCCAGCTTGCGCACCTCCTCAATCGGAGCAGCCGGATAAGCGCGTGCTTCCCCTGCGATGTCCTCATGCCGCAGCAGGCGGCAGCTCGAATACAGGAAGGAATACTGCAGCGCTTCAGAGGCTTGCCTATAGCAGCGGAACAGATCCTCGGCTTTCTCGCCTTCTGCACTGATGCCGACATGTACCTGTTCATTGCCGCAAATCTGCTTGTACAGCTCAACAAATTGCGAGGACGGACTGCCAATCAATACGAGCCGATTCCCGTTATCGAGGAAAGAAGCATCCAGCACGCCATCCATCGGCTTCAGCAAATTTTCCGCCATTTGCTTGAACTGCTCTTTACCCATCGATCCGCTGCTCTCCGATTTATCATTCCATACCGCAACCGTAAACGGACGGCTGAACGTATCGAAGCCGGCGCTTGCCGCAAACTCATCTGCCTTCTCGATCGCAACGTCACCTTCTTGCCCAAACCATTCCTTCAGCCGGTTAATTTGCAGCTGCTCACGGAAAGTGTCGCTTACAGCGACCCGCTCGGCCAATTCAGCTTGCGCCTGAAGCGTCGTTTCGCTTTTGCGCAGCGCCTCGAACAGCTCTTCCCGGCGAATGGGCTTCAAGAGATAGTTTTTCACCTGAAATTCAATAGCCGCCCTCGCATAGGCAAAATCGTCATAGCCGCTTAAAATAATAAAGATCGGCGGCTCCTGCCCCTTCTCCAGCTCGTTCATCAGCCTGCGAATCAGCTCTAATCCGTCCATGACCGGCATCCGGATATCGGTAATGACAATATCAGCCCGTTCGCCCTCGTACTGAGCCAGCGCATCTTGCCCATGAATGGCCATCCGTATCTCATAGAAGTCCGGAAATTCCCTTTCGATCATCATTTTAAGCCCTAACCGAATATTTTTCTCGTCATCTACGATCAGCATTTTTCTCATATTCGGAACTTCCTCCCATTAACAGCACTTTCGGCAGGGTAATAACCACCTCTGTGAATTGTCCCTCTACGCTGTCTATCTGCAACCCGTAAGATTCGCCGTAATAGAGCCGTATACGCTCATGTACATTGCGCAGGCCGATTCCAATCGCTTGCTTGCCATTGCCGGGACCGCTTCCTGAAGACATTTCACGGGTCTGCCCGGACTGCACCCATTCATTCAAACGCTGCAAACGCTCTTCTCCAATACCCATGCCGTTGTCTCTAAGCTTAATTGTGATGCTGTCAGCACGACTTTCACTGCCAGCCTGACCTGCCCTGCCTGTCTGGTCTTCCGCTACCTCAATGCGAATAACGCTTTGATCCTCTTCTGTGCCCGTCCATGCATGCTTGACCGCATTTTCGACGATGGGCTGCAGCGACATCTTCAGCACTTCGATCTCCATTAAGCTTGGCGGGATATGAAGCTCCAGCGCAATCGGCTCATCGAACCGGATATTCATAACGGCGATATAATTCTCAATATGGCGAATTTCATCCTGCAGGCTTACGTACTCGCCCGACCATTTGAAATTGTAGCGCATCATGCCGCCAAGCGAAGTAAGGGAATCCGATATCGTCCGCTGATTCTCCATCTCTGCCAGCATTTTAATATTTTCCAGCGTGTTGTATAGAAAGTGAGAATCGATCTGGCTGTGCAGTGTACGCAGCTCCGCTTCTTTGGTCAGCGCCTGCTTCTTCACGCCTTGGGCGATTAGCTCATTAATCGTATGGATCAGTTTATTAAAATGATGGGCCAGCTCGCCAATCTCGCCCCCGCCGCTCAGCGGAAGTCCAGTCGGCATCTCGCCGCGCCTCACCTTTTTCATCGCCTCGGTCAATCTTCGCAGGTTTTTCAGAATAATCGAGTTCAGCCAATAGGTAATAAGTGAGAGTAACGCGATAATGATGACGTTAAATGAAATAATCTGTATCTGCGCTTTGGAGATGTCCTTACTGACGGCTTGCAGCGAGACGACATTGAGAATATGCGCATCCGCTTGCTCCAGCGGGGCAGACACGAGCAAATAGGGATGCTTGTCGACGACAAAACGCAATTCAGTCAGTTGCTGCCGCTCCATCTCTCCGAACGTCTCCAGCACCGCGTCGTGAAGCTCCAGATTGCCGCCTGCAAACGGCTGCTGCTCATCCATATAGATCGTCCCGTTGCGATCTGCGATCATCATCTGGCTTCCCTCGTCTTTAATGCTTGCAAATGCTTTCGGCGAAAATTGCTCCAGCAGCATGGACACCTCGATCACGCCAACACGCTTGCCCCCGGCCTCTACCACGCGCATAAGGGAAACCTTCGGCATCTGATTGGTACCCTCCGTCACATTGCGGCGCAGAATGTCGGGGTCTTCGTTTTTGAACAGCCATAGCTCCTTGCCGTTCAAGGTCTCCAATTGCTTGTACCACGGCTCATTCTGAATGCGGCGCTCATGAAATACTACCGGCCAAACCTCTGACAAGTAGCGGTTGTTCGCAAACAACCGGAGATGCACGATATTCGGATTGTTGATTTGAATATTGATCATATCCGTTAGCGGTCCGCGGTACAGCTGAAGCAGGTCCTCAACGGGGAGCTCTTCTTCCCGCGATACATAGTCGATAATTTCGGAATCGGATATGGTAAGCTGGGCAGCCCGTTCCATCGCCTCAATCTGATTGCGGATGTTCACCCTCTCCATCTCCACCGAGTACTGCGCCTGCTTCAGCGTATCATTGCCATAGCTCTCGCGAATTTGACTAAATAAGTAGTTCGATACCAAAAGGCTTGGCAGCAGCAAAATAACGATATACGCGGCCACTAGGCGGCTCTGCATCGATCTGCGGTTGAACCAGTGCGCAATCGATTGCGCCATTTTTCTGCCCATTTCCCTATCACTTCCGTCCGGCTAATCTACTCTGCTATTCTTCCCCTTATGCGACAAAAAGCACTCCAGCCCGTTTCCGGTTCTGGAGTACCCTCTGCTGGGTCTGCTCTCTCACTGGAGAGCGAATGCCCGATTATTCTGCAGCGCCGTTAAGCTTCGCTACATTTTCCTCGTATTTTTTCTGCTTGTACGCTTGCACCTCTTTGAATCCGAGGGAGTCGCGTTTTTTCAGAAACTCATTCCAAATCTTATCAAAGTCCGCTTCCGACTTCGAGAGCAGCAGCTTTGGAAGCACCTTGCCGAATTCCTGATCAATCTTGGTATTTTTGATTCCTTCTGGCGAAGTGCCGGTAGGGTTGATCTGGTCAAATTCCGAAAGGCTGACCGTCTTGCCGAAAGTCCAATCCTCCAATTGCTTGAAAGGCTCAACAGTTGGCGGGCTCCAGATTGGCGTCAGGTTCGTGTCCATCATCATCCAGAACGTATGGGAAGCCCCGTATTTCTTGTCGAATGCGCCGCGATCCTTATTCATCAGATCAAGCGCTTCTGGCAGGAATTGATCTTTGCCGTCGATGTTGTCCCAAGTTACGCCTTGCTTGCCGAAGAACAGGTCATGCTGGCCTTCTTCAGAGATCAGGTAGTCCAAGAAACGGATAGCGCGAGCTTTGTCCTTCACATCTTTGGAGATGAGCGTTACTGTCCAGCCGGAAATCGATGGTCCGGCAAGCGTCGGCTGATCCAGATTCGCGTTGGCTGGACCGTCTACAGCAATGTAGACCGATTCCGGGTCATTGGCAAACAGCGCGTTCTGCTGGTTAGCCAAATCCGTTCTTGCATACAGCATTGCGAAGTAGCGGCCTTGAGCAATTTTCTCTTCCATTTGCGGACGTTTGTCGATGAAGATATCTTTCGCCAGCAATCCGTTTTCGTTTGCTTGACGCATCGTTTTCAGCCATTTCACATACTCAGGATCGGTATTGCGGTCATACAATTGGCCGTCTTTCTCGTAAGGAATAGCCAGGAAGTTTTGAATATAGTGCTGCAGGGCGGCATTGCCCGTATCGTTGAAATCATACATGCCCAGCGGGATGAGCGGCTGGCCGTTCACGTTCGGGAACATTTTTTTCGCATCTTCCAGCGCTTTCAGGAAGCCCTCTGGCGTGCGCATATCCGGTTTGCCAAGCGCCTCGTACATATCTTTGCGTACAAGGAAGGTTTGCGAGGACGCAATGTTGTCGCCGAATTTCTCATAGTCTTTAGGCGACGATGAGGAGTTCGGATAGCCGTATACATTGCCGTTCTCTTGCTTATACCACGAAAGCTTCGCAGGATCTGTTACTTTGTAGAAGTACGGGTCGTACTTGTCAGCAAGCTCATTGAGCGGCAGCACCAAGTCGCCTTCGATCATCTTCTTAACAGCATCCTCATACCAGCCCAGCGTAATAAAGTCTGGAAGACTGCCGGAAGCCATCATCGTATTCATTTTCTCCGCTTCATTGCCTGCAGGCACGATGAAGTTGATATTTACGCCTGTTTTCTCTGTAATATATTTCGAGGTCGCATCTACGCCCCATTTGTTAGGAAACCATGAAAAGTTAATATACCAGTCAAACGTAATCGGGCTTTTGTCTACTTCCCAGCCTTTATCATCCTGGGTGAGCTTCACTGTCTCGGCATTTGAGCCGCCCTCTTCCTTGTCCGTGTTTTTGCTGCCCGAAGAACAGGCGGCTGTAAACACGAGAACCGCAGCGACCATCAGCATCAACATGTTTTTAAGCGTATGCTTCTTGTTCATCTGTTTGTCTTCCCCTTCTCTCTAAGAATGAGTATATGCAATCTGCCGCCCTATTCATAGAGCCGCAGGTATTGCCTTAGGTTAGCCTTTAATCGAACCGATCATCATCCCTTTAACGAAGTACTTCTGCAGGAACGGATAGACGAGAACGATCGGAAGCGTCGTAACGACCATCGTAGCCAGCTTGATCGACTGCGAGGTGACCGATTTGCCGATGCCGCCCGGAATAGCCGCAAGCATCTGGTTCGAGCTGGACTGCGCTACGACGCGGTACAAATACGTCTGAATCGGCTGCAGGTCCATATTGTTCATATAGATCACGCCGGCGAAGTAATCATTCCACTGATAGACCCCGTGGAACAATGCGATTGTCGCAATTACTGGCATCGATACCGGCAGAATTACCTTGATAAAGATCGACCAGTCATTGGCGCCGTCGATCTTCGCCGCTTCCTCCAGCCCGTCCGGTATTTCCCGGAAGAAGGTCATGAAGATAATGAGATCGAAGAAGCTGAACATTGCCGGAATGATATACACGAAGAAATTGTCCAGCAAATGCAGATCCTTCATCAACAGGTAGGTCGGGATGAGGCCGCCTCCGAAGAACAGCGTCACCGTACCGAACAAGATGTAGATTTTGCCGCCGATCAGGCCCTTGCGGGAAAATGCATAAGCGACCATAGCGGTGAAAAAGACGTGCAGCACCGTACCGAGCAGCGTCTTGGCAATCGTAATGCCCATGGCGCCCATAATGCCGCTGCTCTGGAATACGGCTGTGAAGCTCTCGAAGCTGAACACCCGCGGCCACCAGTAGATACCGCCGCGCATGCCGTCCTGGCCTTCGTTAAAGGCGTTCACCAGCACGTACCAGATCGGGTACATCGTGGCGAAACAGATCAGCAGCATGCCGAAATTATTGAAGAGGTCGAAAAAAGCTTCTCCCTTTGTTTTGCGTTTAAACACGGTCTAACGACCTCCTTTTCTAGAACAGCGATGTATCGTTCATTTTTTTCGTGACGCGGTTGGCAAGCAGCAGCAGGATTAACGCAATGACGGACTTGAACAGCCCCACTGCTGTCGAATAGGAGTAGCGTCCTTGCTGCATCCCTGTCTGATACACATAGATGTCGATAACGTTGCTTGCGCTCTCATTCAGCGAGTTGCGAAGCACGAGAATTTGGTCAAAGTTGGAGTTCAGCACGCCGCTCACAGCCAGAATGAACAGGATGGAGATCGTAGCCTTGATGCTAGGAAGCGTTACGTACCACATTTTCTGAAAACGGCCTGCGCCGTCGATGGTTGCCGCTTCATACAGCTCTGGCGATACGCTGGCGATAGCCGCCAAATAAATGATCGCCGACCAGCCTAGTTCCTTCCAAATATCGGAGGTGATAATAATGCTCCAGAAGTAGCTCGGTTCTGCCAAGTAGGAAATCGGCTCCTTAATCAGATGAAGCGCCATCAGCACATTGTTGATGATCCCGACATCTGCGAGCCACGTCGTCAGAATGCCGCCGAGGATAACCCATGATAGAAAGTGAGGCAGATAGGAAATCGTCTGAATCGCCTTCTTGAAGCCAACGGAGCGAACTTCATTCAAGAACAATGCGAAAATAATCGGCAGAGGAAATCCGACCGCCAGTTTAATGAGGCTGATGCCCAGCGTATTCCGCATGACGTCCATAAAGCTCTCATCTTGGAAGAAATCTTTAAAATGCGTAAGCCCCACCCAAGGCGCTTCGCTAATGGATTTAACAATGTTGAATTCTTTAAACGCAATAATTACGCCGTACATCGGTACGTAGTTGAAAATAATCATCCAAGCGACGCCAAGGAGAGCCATAATTTGAATATGTCTTTGGCTGTACAACCGCTTGAACCATTTCCTTCTTTCCGCCTTCGTATCCTGGGCAGACAAGGAAACGGGCGCAGGATTAAGCTGTGTCTTCAAAGTAATTACCTCCACGCTGTTGTGAATCAATCGAAATGAAAGCCCTTGCAATCTCTATACTTTTATTGTAGATTGTCCCCTCCTGGGGAGTAAGGCTTGAGATTTCGTATTGAGGGCATCATTTTTCGGATTTGGTGGTGAAAGTGGAAAAAGACAGCAGACGGGGAGCCGATCGCAGATACCGGGAGCTGGCCGCAACAGCCAAATGTCACAGCCTATGGTAAACTATTGAACAAAGCGATTTAGGGTGTGTCTGAGAACTCTGAGGGCAGCAAATTTTGCCGAATTTTCGTTCTATGCAAGGCGCGTTTGTGAAGGCGTACCCGGGGGGTACGTCAAGCAAACGGAACGAAGCAGGGGGCGGAAAGGCGGTGAAAGATGCCACTGAACGGGTTTTCAGACACGCCCTAGAGGAAGGGAAGGAATATTTATGCCTGATTTCAGCATTCAAGGAAAAATCGCCATCGTAACCGGTGCCAGCAAAGGCATTGGCTTCGGCTTGGCTAAAGCGATGGCCGCTGCTGGCGCCATTGTGGCCGTAACTGCGCGCCGGAAGGAATCGCTTGAAGGGCTGGTTGAAGAAATTGCTGCCGCCGGCGGCGAAGCGAAGGCTTATGAGCTGGATGTGCGTAACGTCGGGCAGATCCGAAGCGTGTTCGAGAAGGTGGCGCAGGATTTCGGGCGGCTTGATATTCTGGTGAACAATGCAGGGCTTGGTGAAGGCATGCTGGCAGAGGATGTAACGGAGGAATACTGGGATGAAATGCTGGACGTCAATCTGAAGGGCGTATTTTTTTGCTGCCAGGCAGCCGGACGCATCATGCTTGCGCAAGGAAGCGGGAAAATCGTCAACATCAGCTCTCAAGTGAGCATCGTCGGTATTCCGGAGGGCGTCGCCTATTGCGCCTCCAAGGGCGGCGTCAATCAGTTGACGAAGGTGCTCGCGCTAGAGTGGTCCAGCAGAGGCGTAAATATCAATGCGGTAGGGCCAACGTTTATCTATACGCCGGGGACGGCTGAAAGGCTGGATACGCCCGAGTTCAGGGATCAAGTACTGGCGCGGATTCCGGCGGGACGCATCGGTTCGATTGATGATGTGGCAGGAGCGGTTATCTATCTGGCTTCGCCAGCCTCCAATCTCGTTACCGGTACGCTTCTGGTCGTGGATGGCGGCTGGACGGCTCAATAGAGCAGAATACTTATATATGTAGTAAAAGAACCTCGCTTCCCATTATGAGATGGAGGCGAGGTTCTTTTTGGCACACTTGAATGCTTCACAGGCGGAACATTTCGTCGTTGTAAATCAAGATTAAGGCACGAACTCGCCCTCCGGCTTTTGTTTGCGGTAATCCTTCGGTACGACGCCTTTCTTCTCGTGAAAAATACGGGAGAAGGTTTTATAGGAACCGTACCCGACTTCAAGCGCGATTTCGGCAACGCTCATATCTGTCGATACGAGCAGTCCGCAAGCATGACGAAGCCTTAGATCATGCAGCAGATGGACAAAGTTTTGTCCTGTCGTTTCTTTGATCACCTCGCTGATGCGGGAGACGCTCATTGCGAAAGCGGCTGACAAATCAGAAAGCGTCAGATCATCCTGATAATTCGCATGAATGTAGGAAATAATCGGCCAGACGTTTTTTCGCTGAGTTTGCATAATCGGCATAGCTGCTGGAGCTGCTGTGGCGAGACGCAGCCGGTCGAAGGCGATCAGTATTTCCTTCAGCTTGACTTGCAGCATCGTACTTCGCCAAGGCTCGCTGCCCCCATACTCGCGAAACAGCTCCTCGATCAGCCCCAACATCCTAGTATCCTGTTCTCCGCTCAGTTGGATGAACGACGGCAGCTCGAACGCCGCGATCAGACCAAGCAGTCCGTCCTCCTTGGCCGGCTCCATCAGCAAATCCATACTGAACATACAATTGTAGAGCATGAGCGGCTCGCCAGGATCGGTAAACAGCTGATGCACCTGATAGGGCAGGACGAAGGTGAATGTACCGGGCTTCATAACATGCTTTTCTCCATTCACCCACTCGGCGCCGCTTCCGGAAACGACATACGAAAACTCCAAAAAATCATGTTTATGCGGACGAAAGCCATGATCCAAACGGTTCAGACTGATATGAAGCGGAGATGAGGTATGCATGTTTGGATACGTTTTCAAATAGTCGGGAAAATAAGTCACGGCCCAAGAGCCTCCTCCGAAAAATAGAGACTTTTATCGAAAAACAAGCATTCTTTCTCGTAACGTTTATTTTACCATAGAGAGCGTAAGCAGAACGTTAAAGATTGAAACCATAAACCTGTGCACGCGCTTCATGCTGCTGCATACTTCATTGGAGGATGAGCCCTATGAGCCATAACGGAAAAATTAGAATCGGCATTATCGGCGCCGGCAACATCGGCAGCGTACACGCGACCGAATTCTCAAAGCTGGCGGAGCAATGTGAAATTGCCGCTATTACTGATGCTTACTTACCGCTTGCAGAAGAGCGGGCAAAGCAATTCTCTATCCCTGTGGTCGCAGCATCGCCAGAGGAGCTGATCGCTCGCGACGATATTGACGCAGTCATTATAGGCGTACCGAATCAATTTCACGCCCCGCTTGCGGTACAGGCTATCGAATCGGGCAAGCATGTGCTGCTTGAGAAGCCGATGGGCATTAACAGCGAAGCGGCCCGCAGCATTTTGCGCGCTAGCGAGGCCTCTGATAAGGTCGTCATGGTCGCTCACCAAATGCGCTGGGAGTCCATTCCGATGCAAATTAAAGAGCAAATCGACCGCGGCGAGCTTGGACGCATCTATACAGCCAAAACCGGCTGGTACCGCCGAAAAGGTATCCCCGGCTGGGGCACTTGGTTCACTCGCATGGACCAGTCGGGCGGCGGTCCGCTGATTGACATTGGCGTTCATATGCTCGACCTTGCGCTCTATTTGATGGGCAATCCGAAGCCGGTATCCGTCTACGGCTCTACTTACGCGGAGTTTGGCCCTAACCGGAAAGGCATCGGCACTTGGGGCAAGCCGAATTGGGAAGGCCACTATGACGTGGAAGACTTGGCTACAGCACTCATCAAGATGGAGGACGGCAGCACGCTGTCGCTGGAGGTCAGCTGGGCGGTCCATATGGACACGGACAATACGCCGTTTGTTCACCTGATGGGCAGCGAGGGCGGGGCTTCGTACCGGGGCGATAAAGGAAAGCTGCTGACGGAGAAGTTCGACCGGGCGATTGATACCGATATCGTGAGGCAAAACGACGATGAAGGCGAACGGCTGCGCTTGAGCCGCCATTTCCTGGATTGCATCCGCGAAGGCAAACAGCCGATTACATCTGCAATAACGGGCTATACCAACAACCTGATTCTGGACGCGATCTACGAATCGTCGCGGACAGGCAATGAAGTGAAGCTGGACTGGTCCAGTCAAGGAGGAGGCAACTAATATGTTAAGAGGATTATCCCATGCCGGTCTCGGCAATGTAGAAAGCGACGAGCAATTGATTGAGCTTGTTTCGCGTTACGGATTTCAAGCAGTTGATATTGATGCGGGCAGCCTTATCGCCCGCCATGGCTTGGAGCAGGCCCGTGCTCTGCTAAACGAAAAGGGCATCGTCATCGGCTCTATCGGCTTGCCCGTGGAATGGCGGACAACCGAAGAAGAGTTCCTCTCCAGCCTGAAGCATCTTGCACCGGCGGCGGAAGCGGCTGCAGCGCTTGGCTGTACAAGCTGCTGCACGTATGTACTCCCATCGACCGATCAGAACGCCGCGCACTTCATGGCGCTGGCGACGCGGCGTCTCCGGCTTTGCGCGCAAATTCTTGGCGCATATGGCATCCGGCTAGGACTGGAGTTTGTTGGCCCGCATCACTTGCGCACGAACTGGGCCAATCCGTTCATCTGGACGCTTGACGAAACGCTCGACTGGATCGATACGATCGGCGAGAGCAACGTCGGCTTGCTGTTCGACTCCTTCCACTGGTACACAAACGAACACAGCATCGCAGACATCGAGGCGCTCCGTCCGGAGCAGATCGTCCACGTGCACATTAACGATGCGCCGGCGCTCCCTGTCTCCGAGGTGCTGGACAACGGCCGCCTTTATCCGGGCGAAGGCGTCATCGATCTCGCAGGCTTCCTGGCCGCACTGAAACGAATCGGCTACAAAGGCGCGGTGACGCAGGAGATTCTGGCTGCGGAAGCGCCGCAAGGAACACCGGAGGAGCTTGTGCAGCGCTCCAAGGCCGGCTTCGACAAAGTGTACGGGGCGGCGGGGATTTAGGCCGCTGCGCAGAGGAGCTTCTGGATGGAGCCTTATCTAGAGCAAATTGGCCATTGAGCCTTTCATCTGCCCTATCAGGCTCTTAGAGTAGGGAAAGCGGGAACGGCCGCAGTCTGCACCTATCAAAATGCAAAAGTGCAGGTGAATTAGCGAAAAACCGCCGTTTTTCACCTTCAAAATGTAAAAATGCAGGCTGAACGGGCTATTTTCGCCCATTTGGCTCAAAATCGGCGAACCAAAATGTATTTTTACATTTTGAAGCACCGAAACACCCCATTTACCCTGGAACAAAATGCACTTTTGCATTTTGTTGGCACACAAATGAACGCCGCCACGCTTTCTCAGCATTGGCGGCGTTCATTTGTGTACATATATGATGTTACAACCGCTAGATTAGTTGGCGTATACAACCTCAGTCCCGGCAATAAAGTCATGAATGGCGCGCTTATCCTCCCGCAAACCGACCATAAAGGCGCTGACGATAGCGCCAATGCCAAAAGTGATGCCGTAGACGAGTCCTCCAACCAGTTGTCTCAGCAGCATCGTGCCGATTGTTGGAGGGGAGCCGTCAAGCTTGCGGATTTGTACGCCGCAAGCCCTTTTGCCAACGGTGTAGCCATTCCAAAAAACCGGAAGCAGCAGTGTATACAGAAAAGTAATGACATTCGCGAAGTTCTCGCCGCCTGTTCCGCCGAATAAAGCCGCAGCTATCAGGCTGACCGGTAGGCTTATAATCAAACCATCCAACAAAGCCGCACCTAACCGAATCCAAAATCCTGCATTCATTCTATTTCCTCCTCTATCTATTATCCGTTTATTTTTTTGCCCGCGCCTGCCAGTCTTGAATATCCCAAACGGCGATGCACGTACGATTAACCACCTGCACAATGCCGAAGAAAATAGCAAAGCCATGATAGCCCAAATCATAGTAGCAGACAAACGCAGCGCCCATTAAAGCGAATTCGATTAGAAGACGCCATGGCAGCCCCAGCTTGATCGTTCGTTTTGGCGAGAGCAATTTGCCCCACACAATGGCTGCCGCAATGGGCAGTCCCAGTCCTGCAATAAATTGCAGAAGCACGCTCCCCTCCACTTGGAATCCCCAATAGGCCAAGCCGATGAACAGCACCAGCTCCAGCAAAAACCGAACCGTCAGTTGAAAAGCGGCAAACATCATAACTCCCCTCATTGAACAGCAATTTGTATTCGGGCAGAACAGCTGGGCTGCTTTTACTATACGCCCCTGCCTTCTTCCTTTATGACCGAAAATCGATAAATCTGCCAAACAATCCGATCGCATGAATCACGTAAGACCGGTCAGCGCTTGCATAGCGATCTCTGACTTTTACCGTAAAAAGTCCCCATGTTGTGGCTTTGCTGCGCCATTCAATCGGTTCGCCGTCTTTCTTGCAAGTGGTCAGCAGCATCGGATCATACCAGCAGATGATCCCGTGTTTAGATGCCCGCCACTTCTCGTACTGGCTTTCTCCCGGTTTGGTTGCCATTAGGCATATTCCCAAGAACAACAGACCAATAATTCCCCACTTGAAAAAGGTTTTGAATTCCCCCATGTGAGTAACTTCTTCAATTTCCCTTAAAACCCTTCTTTCGGAAGCAGGATCCGACTTTTTTCACCATACGTCCTTCTAAGAATTCGACAAAACCAAGAAGCAGATAGAAGGGCAGCATAACAAAAAAACCTCCCGGCACATAAGCCGGGAGGTACTGTAAATCAAATGAAATGATTGGTTAAGCTTTGGATGGATCAAACGAGCTTTTCATCGATACGATCCGGTTGAACACCAGTTTGTCCGCCGTTGAATCCTTCGGATCCACATTGAAGTAGCCGTGACGGAAGAACTGGAACTTCTCGCCGCCCGCGATTCCCTTCATGTTCGGCTCAACGAAGCCGCTTTGCACCACTTGGCTGTTCGGGTTGATGCACTCCAGGAAAGGCTTGTCTTCCTCTTCCGCTTCATTTGTAATAAGCGGCTCGAACAGGCGGAAGTCGGCCGGTACGGCTTGCGAAGCCTCAACCCAGTGAATCGTTCCTTTGACTTTGCGGGCGTTGAAGCCGCTGCCGCTTTTCGTCTCCGGATCATAGGTGCAGCGCAGCTCAACGACATTGCCCGCCTCGTCCTTGATCACCTCTTGGCAAGTAATGAAGTAGGCATGCTTCAGACGAACTTCGTTGCCAGGGAACAGACGGAAGTATTTGGCCGGCGGATTCTCCATAAAGTCGTCTTGCTCAATATAAATTTCGCGGGAGAACGGAATTTGGCGTTTGCCCATCTCTTCGTTCTCGGCATTGTTTTCCGCTTCGAGCAGCTCTGTCTGGCCTTCCGGATAGTTCGTGATAACAACCTTCAGCGGCTGCAGCACGGCCATTGTACGAAGCGCCTTCAGCTTCAAGTCCTCACGGATAAAATGCTCCAGCATCCGCTCGTCCACGACGCTGTAGGCTTTGGCTACGCCAATCTCGCGGCAGAACGCCCGGATCGATTCCGGCGTAAAGCCTTTGCGGCGCAGACCGCTGATCGTCGGCATCCGCGGATCATCCCAGCCGTCAACTACGTTCTCGTCGACAAGCAGCTTCAGCTTTCTTTTGCTCATTACCGTGTTGGTAACGTTCAGGCGCGCAAACTCGTATTGACGCGGAACGGCAGCCATCTCGCACTCGGCGATAGCCCAGTCATAGAGCGGACGGTGGTCAGCAAATTCCAGCGTACAGATGGAATGTGTAATGCCTTCGATCGCATCGCTGATCGGGTGAGCGTAATCGTACATCGGATAGATGCACCAAGCGTCGCCTGTCCGGTGATGATGCGCATGAGAAATACGGTACAGCACAGGATCGCGAAGGTTGATATTCGGCGAAGCCATGTCGATTTTGGCGCGGAGCACCTTCGCTCCGTCCGGGAACTCGCCTGCACGCATCCTTGCGAACAGATCAAGATTCTCCTCAACACTGCGGCCCCGGTACGGGCTGTCTTGTCCCGGCTGCGTAAGCGTGCCGCGCGTTTCGCGAATTTGCTCAGCGCTCAGATCACAGACGTAAGCTTTGCCTTTCTTGATCAGCAGAACCGCGCGGTCGTACAGCTCCTCGAAATAATCGGAAGCAAAACGAAGCTCCTCCCAGTCAAAACCGAGCCAGCGAACGTCCTCTTGAATCGATTCTACATACTCCGTATCTTCCTTCACCGGATTCGTATCATCAAAGCGCAGGTTCGTTCTGCCCTTGAAATCATCGGCAAGCTCAAAGTTCAGACAAATCGATTTGGCATGTCCAATATGCAAGTAGCCGTTCGGTTCCGGAGGAAAGCGGGTTGCAATTTCCTGCACGCGGCCTTCCTTCAAATCTTCGGCGACGATGTTTTTAATAAAGTTAGAGGATGATGTCTTATTCTCCACTGTGTTTTCCACGGCGATCAACCAACCTTTCTTTCCCACGAAAATATTATCTTCCTATCATACACAAAATCGCCGGAAATTACACGAATGATATAGCGAATCAATGGACAGCCCGAAATAGGAGGGACACGAGTGCCCTCCCTATTTTAGAGACTGTATAGAGCAGAACTGATGCGAAGCAGCAGTTCTCTCTCTGATATTAGCATTGGGGGGGCCAAAAGAGGTGCGAGAGCAGCTGCAAGCTGCTCCTTCGCGTACGCTTCGAACGGGGGAGCGGGGGCTGATGCCGGGGCAAGACCTGCTGCCCCGGCTGGGGCTGGAGCCACCGCTCGGGCAGCAGCGGCGTATGCAGCCGCGAGCCCGCTGCCGGCGGCTCGCGCCAGCCATGGCCGCGGCCCGCCGGCTCGCGCGGCCGCGAACCGCTCCGCCGCGGCGGGCCAATCGCCCGCGGCTGCGGCAACAGCGCCCGCTGCGAGCAGCGCGGGCGCCGCAGGCACTGGCGCAGCGGCGCGAAGCAGCTGCGCCGCATAGGCGCTGCCGGGCGCTGGCGCTTTCGCGCCCAGCAGCGCGCACCACTGCAGCGGCGGGAGCATATGCGCCGCCGCTGCTTCACGCGCAGGCGCGGCGGCGAGCAGCGCCTGCCACGCGGGCCAGGCGCGGACATGCAGCAGCGTCCGCGCGAAAGCCGCCGGAGCGAGCCCGGCGGCTGCGGCGGCAGCCTGTGCTGTTGCTGCCGCTTGATCGCCTCCGCTATCCCCACGGAGCCGAAGCCGCAGCGCAGCCAAGCAGGCTTCCACTTGCCGCTTTTTCGCCCCATCCACAAGCTGTGCCGCATAACGCTCCCACTGGCCTCGCCCTGCTTCTGCATCACCTTGTTGTACGAGCAGCAATCCTTGCCAGAAGCCAGCCTGATCGCCCAACTGCTCTATTGCTAGCGAGCTTGTTTCAGCTGCCAGCTCCAGTCCAGCATCTGCTAGCCGCGCCAGAAGACCTTCTATTCCAAGCGAACGATCTCCACTATCAAAGCCCTCCTGTCTCTGTCCCTGTCCATGCGAACGCTCCGCTTTCTGCCCGCTATGCAAAAACCATTCCATCGCTTCCGCCCAAACCGGACGAAACCTCTCCTCCAACGCCCCAATCATAAGCAGTCGTTCCCAAGCCGGACCATATCCCGGATGAATCCGAAGTGCTTCCTTATAATAAACGGCTGCTTCCCGCCACCGGTATTGCCTCTCCGCCGCAAATCCTGCCGAGCATAACGTCCGGTAAGTGCCCGCTCCCGGGGCTGAAGTATAGTAGACCGGTGCCGATCCAACTGCTAATGCCCTGCTATAAGCTTGAATGGCCTCTTCTGGACGATCCTGCTCCAATAGCGCTGCTGCATGGGCTTCATGCAAATCAGGAAAATCGGCAAAACCAAATAAACGCCAGCCCTGCTCCGCCCAGCGCTCGGCATCCTGCAATCGGCCTGACGCGCGTAACGCGTGGCTCAGCTTCAGGAGGACGTCGGAAGCGTATCCGTTATGTTGCGAAAGCTCCGCTGCCAGCGGCTCCAGCCATGCAGCGGCATTCTCCCAGTCGCCATACGTGAAAAACTCCGTACCCCGGGCATAACGGAGCATGGGATCTCCCGGATTTTCAGCTAAGGCCGCTTCGATAATTCGCGCGTTGCGCTCTCTTTTCCCCCGCTTGCGAAGCCGCTCCTCGCGATAACCTTCATGCAGCACCACAATAGGGGCTACGCCGATCGCCTCCGCTCCAAAAGCCTTCTCTATCGCAGACACCGACTCCTCATGAATCGCCCCTGCGAATCGGATACGCGGATCATTGCGAAACAACCGGCATACCAGATCCTTCACTGTCGTTGTTGCCGGAGCACCATCTTGAAGTTCATCTATCGCTGCTGAGTCTACGCTGCTCACCAATTGAACGTAGTAGCCCATCTTTGTTTCATCTTCCAACAGACCGTACCATTGCTCCATGGGCAGCGGTTCTAATGTTTCATCCGCATCCAGTACCAGCAGCCAGGGCTGGGTTGCATGAGTCAGAGCTGCATTCCGGACGACTGCAAAGTCATCAATCCATTCCCTCTGTATAAGCTTTACTCCAAAACTTGCCGCTATTGCTGCCGTACCGTCAACCGAACCGGTATCCACCACAATCATTTCCGATACATAAGGCAAGCAGGAGCGAAGACATTGCGCCAGAAGCTCTTCCTCATCCTTCACAATCATGCATAACGAAATCGGCAGTTCTCCTAGCGGTCGTTCCATTTTCTTCAGCTCCTCCTTGCCGCCATATATCGATTACCAGCCCTCGTAAAAAGGCAGTTGAAGCCGAATGGCCGTTACCGCTCTTTGCTCCAATGCTGACTTCCTGCTCTTCTGATAAGCAGCCAGCCTGTCATCCGCCCGGTCGCGCCAATCTTTCGATCTTACCTGCTTCTCCCCGGCTTCCCCGCCTTCGTACCCGTTAACAGAGGACTGCCTTTCTTCAAACGGGAGCACACTGTTGTCTCCGCTTCTAAACCTAGCGATAATCTCGGTCAACGACTGCTTGAGCGCCGAATTCTTTTCTGTGGAAGCATGCCATTCCAGCCAAGATAACGCTGCTTGACCGCAGCCGGAAGCCTGCATGACACCCGCTACCTTTAAGATCGATCCCTCGTCTGGACAATGCAGCTTAGAAGCGAGCACAGCGCTAACCGCTATGGACCGCCCGCTAGACCGGTAATAGGCGCATAAACGGAATAATGGCGGAAGCAGACTGGATTTCATCCTCAGCGCCAGCACGTAGTAACGAATAACCGCCTGATCATCCTGCAGCGCTTCACATAACCGCCCCAGTAAATAAGCGGTGCGAAAAGTGCCCATTCCGTCCTCTGTATGATACTGAGGCGGCGCCACGCCGAGCTCTACCGCCCGCTCCGCGGCGGCACGAGCTTCCTTCAACTGTCCCAATTGGGCATGCGCCAGCGCTTTATAATGCCACATATCCGTATAAGCCGGAAAACGAACCGTCCCTTCCGATGCGGCTTCCGCAGCCTCCTGCCATCGTCCTAGCAATTGCAGGCTTAACGCCTCGTATTTGTTGACCAGATGCGCATAATTCAATTGCTCGAAATCAGCAGCATTCCGTACCAGCCGGAAAGCAGCCAGAGCCTCCGCCGGCTCTCCCACCCTCAAATGCTCTACACCGATGTTGTAGCGGTGAAAGCTGTTCCCCGGCTCCTCCGCTATAGCCAGCTTCAACAGCTCCATATTGCGCTTAAGCTTTCCTTTGGACTCTACTACTTGGTGCTTGTAGCCATAATGATGGATGATAGCCTCTGTCAAATGAAATCTTCGATCCGGAAACCT
The DNA here is from genome assembly GCF_042883865.1 of Paenibacillus sp. NPDC058174. NCBI lineage: Bacteria > Bacillati > Bacillota > Bacilli > Caryophanales > Paenibacillaceae > Paenibacillus > Paenibacillus sp. NPDC058174. Next base: position 502,329 of record NZ_JBHVUY010000003.1, on the reverse strand, counting down.
TCGCAAAACCGATGGTGCAATCTGTTCGTGAATCCGCCCCTCAAACCGGATTTTCTTGTCGCTGCGGAATAAGCGAAGCACCGGATGGATTGTCGCCCCCTGCCCTTCATCGTCCCCGACAATGTTCCAAATTTGCAGCAGCAGCGCGGAAATGCTCTTGTCTTTTACAAAATCGAGCAACTGGCCTTTCGTGGACGCATCCAGTCTCTCATCAGCATCCAGAAAGAGAATCCATTCTCCACTAGCCCGATCCAAGCCTGCATTTCGTGCTTTTGCAAAGTCGTGATCCCATTTATAATGAACGATTATTGCGCCATAATGGGCCGCAATTTCCGTCGTGCGGTCGGTTGAACCCGTATCGACAATAATAATTTCATCTGCAATGCCCTGTACGCTCTTCAGACAATCCGCCAAAAATGCCTCTTCATCCTTAACGATCATGCATAAGGAAATTAGCTTCCGACGCATCTCCACCTGCGCGCCTCCTTTGCAATCCGTTCCAGTTCGTTAACCAGCCAAGCGCTTCCGTCAGCCTTAACGCCTCCGTAATCCGTTCCCGATCCTGCTCCGGCCAGCCGCCGTCCCAGCTCCGGCCTCCGCCGTAATCCTCTGGCTGCAGCGACTCTAGCGCCAGCTGCAAGTATAACGAGGCAACAGCTAGCTGTGCCCGGTCGGCAATTGCTGACCCTTCCGCTTCAGCAGCTTGCTCCATGAGCGGCAGCGCTTCTTGAAACAGTCTTTTACGGTAAAGCAGCTCGCCCAAGCGATAAGCCTGTTCCGCTCCCAGCCTGCCTTTTGCCCCATAGCTTTGCAGCATGAGATCTGCCGATGCAGTCATATAGCCGTTATCGTACAGGGAAATCTCAAAGGAACCGTCTAGTCCTCGAAGCCGCTTTGCAAAGCTCTGCGCCAAGGGCAGCATGCCATGTCCAATGGCCCGATCCATAAAAATCCTCGCTGCCTCTAAATTACGGGCATTAGCAAGAGCTGCCGGATAACCGCGTCTTTTTGACGTCAAAAGCAGATCAAGCTCTTTTACCCAATCCAACTGCGGTTTTCCCATTAGCAGACTAAGCTGGCTCCAGCCTTGAACGGGCATTCGCCGCTCCTCCGCCCAAAGGCAAAGCATCCAGTCGACTATTGCCATCCCTAGCTCTTCCGTATAGGCCTGATCCTGAACAACCAAGCCCTCCAGCAGCTCACTCGCTTCGGAATACCGCTGGTTTCCGATCAGGCACTCGCTGAACAGCACCGTATCCCGGACCGTCAATTCTTTATTCTGAACCGATTGCCAGACTGTCAAAGCCTCCTCATAAGCACCGATGCCGCCCAGTACACGGGCAATAAGTTTAGTCTGATCAGACTTCACCCACTCGCCTAACCGGTCCGCCAAAGCGGAGTCAGGCACACCGTCTTCGTGAAGCCATAACGCCATACCTTTCAAGGCTGGCTCCCATAGGGGAGCTTGCTCCAGCGCTATTTTCAAATGATGATTCGCTTCTATCCGGTGACCTAAGCGCAAATAAATTTCGGCAAGGGCTGTATGTGCCCGATAACCCGATGATCCCGCCAGAGATACGTAGCTGCCTTGTTCCCCCGCTGCAATTGCCGCTTTAAACGCTGCTTCGGCGTCCGTGAGCAAATGAAGGGCAACCAGACTTTCGCCATACAGCAAATGAAGCTCAGCATAATCCCCATAGCCGAGCGTTTCCCCTCGCAGTAATTGTCCGGCCTCATCTGCTTTGCCGCTGGCTAGCAATGTTTTGGCATAGTCGCGAATGAGCGTGGGCCGATAAGGCGCCTTTACCGATGTCGTTGCAAGCGACTGTCGAAAAGCGTCAAGCGCTTCTGCAAGACTGCCCAATTGGCATAGTGCAACGGCATAATTGTATAGACAAAAAGGATCATTCGGCTGCTGGGACAGCTGCCTGGTAATGATCCGTAAATTCCTTTCTGTTTTCTTTTTACGCTGAATGACGGAAGGCTTGTAGCCATCGTGTAAAAGAAGAAAGGAAGCTTTCAGCAGAGGACCTTCTGCTTCCTTCAATTCATTCGTTTCCGTGCAAAGCTGTTCATGGATTTCTCCTGTATATTTAAAGCCATGTCCATTGCGAAATAGTCTGACAGCCTCGCTCCGCACCACATTCTGATGATCCGTGTCGTCAATAATATGCTCCATTGCAATCTTAAATGATGACAAGGATACGTCTGCATTGTCCAGCTCTTGCCTCAGAAGTGACAGTTCTCCTCCTGTGAGCCATTCATCTGCATCCAGTACCAAAATCCATTGCGTGCTTGCTTCCTCAAGCAATCGATTTCGTACAGCGGCAAAATCATCCTGCCAAGGCACTGCAATTACTTTAGCGCCGAAGCCGGCGGCAATCGCCGCCGACTGATCCGTCGAACCGGTGTCGGCGACAATAATCTCATCCGCAATTCCTTGGACGCTACTTAAGCAGCGCCCTAACACATCGGCCTCGTCTCTGACTATGACGTGAACGCCGAGAAGCATAGTCAAACCTCCCATCTAAGTTCCTTGACCATTGAAATACACATCTACCGTCGTTGCGTTTCCTGATGAACTCGAGCGAGCGGACAGCCTCGTGTATTTCAAAAATCTTTGCGGCACGAGCACATCTACAGAGCCTACCAATATGCCTGTATCTGTCGATACATCGGTATACCAGTTCGAACCGTTAGCACTGATCTCAACGATCGCATCAGCCGCGTTGCTGCCTGGCCCCCTGTTGTAGACATAGAAGGAATAAGTGCCGTAGTTGCTAGTCGTCACAGGCAAAATAGGGGTATAGGTGTTTGTTGTTACTATATTAGTCGTCGACTGTTCTTGGAAGCTCTTCTGCGAAATTGAAATGACGCTGGTAAGCGTACCTGCTGTAATTGTTGCTCCTAGCACTGCGGCCAACGTACCTGTGGTAATTGTAGCCCCCAACACTGCTGCGAGTGTACCTGTAGTAATTGTTGCTCCTGACACGGCTGCGAGCGTACCTGTCGTGATCGTAGCTCCCAACAACGCTGCCAGTGTACCTGTGGTGATTGTGGCTCCCAGCACTGCATTCAACGTTCCACCTGTTATCGTCGCTCCAGACACTGCTACGGTTCCGCCAGATATCGCAACAGTCCCTCCGGACAATGCCACAGTTCCTCCCGTGATTGTTGCTCCGAGTATCGCTGTTAATGTCCCGGCCGTAATCGTCGCTCCCAACAGCGCTGCCAGCGTACCTGTCGTGATCGTGGCTCCCAGCACTGCATTCAACGTTCCACCTGTGATCGTCGCCCCTGAGACCGCTACGGTTCCGCCAGACAATGCCACGGTACCTCCGGTGATCGTCGCTCCAAGTATCGCAGTCAATGTCCCGGCCGTGATCGTCGCTCCAGACACGGCTGCCAACGTACCTGTCGTGATCGTTGCTCCCAGCACTGCATTCAACGTTCCACCTGTGATCGTCGCTCCAGACACTGCCACTGTTCCGCCGGATATCGCTACGGTTCCACCGGATAGAGTCACCGTTCCCCCAGACAACGCGACGGTGCCTCCTGTGATTGTAGCTCCAAGTATCGCAGTCAATGTTCCTGCCGTGATCGTCGCTCCGGACACCGCTGCCAACGTACCTGTCGTGATCGTTGCACCAAGCACTGCATTCAACGTTCCACCTGTAATTGTCGCTCCTGATACCGCTACTGTCCCTCCGGATATCGCTACCGTTCCACTAGATATCGCGACAGTTCCTCCAGTGATCGTCGCTCCGAGTATCGCAGTTAATGTTCCTGCTGTGATCGTCGCTCCCAACAGCGCTGCCAGCGTACCTGTGGTGATCGTTGCTCCCAGTACGGCATTCAACGTTCCACCTGTGATTGTCGCTCCGGATACCGCTACGGTTCCGCCAGATATCGCTACCGTTCCGCTAGATATAGCTACAGTGCCTCCGGACAATGCGACAGTCCCTCCGGTGATCGTGGCTCCGAGAATTGCAGTCAATGTTCCTGCCGTGATCGTTGCACCAAGCACTGCATTCAACGTTCCACCCGTGATTGTCGCTCCGGATACCGCTACGGTTCCACCAGATATCGCTACCGTTCCGCTAGATATTGCGACAGTTCCTCCGGTGATCGTCGCCCCAAGTATCGCAGTCAATGTCCCGGCCGTGATCGTAGCTCCGGACACGGCTGCCAACGTACCTGTCGTGATCGTTGCTCCCAGCACTGCATTCAACGTTCCTCCGGTGATTGTCGCTCCTGAGACCGCTACGGTTCCACCGGATATCGCTACCGTTCCGCTAGATATTGCCACTGTGCCTCCGGACAACGCGACAGTACCTCCGGTGATCGTCGCTCCGAGTATCGCAGTTAATGTTCCTGCTGTGATCGTCGCTCCAGACACGGCTGCCAGTGTACCCGTGGTGATCGTAGCTCCCAGCACTGCATTCAACGTTCCACCTGTGATCGTCGCCCCTGATACAGCTACGGTGCCTCCGGATATTGCCACCGTTCCGCTAGATATCGCTACAGTACCTCCGGTGATCGTAGCCCCGAGTATCGCAGTCAATGTTCCGGCCGTGATTGTCGCTCCGGACACGGCTGCCAACGTACCTGTCGTGATCGTTGCACCAAGCACGGCATTTAACGTTCCACCTGTAATCGTGGCTCCGGATACCGCTACGGTTCCGCCAGATATCGCTACCGTCCCCCCGGACAAAGCGACGGTACCTCCGGTGATTGTAGCCCCAAGTATCGCAGTTAATGTTCCTGCCGTGATCGTCGCTCCGGATACTGCTGCCAGGGTACCTGTCGTAATCGTGGCTCCCAGCACTGCATTCAACGTTCCTCCGGTAATCGTGGCTCCGGACACAGCCACTGTTCCTCCGGATATCGCTACCGTTCCACTAGATATTGCCACTGTGCCTCCGGTGATCGTTGCCCCGAGAATTGCAGTCAATGTCCCGGCCGTGATCGTCGCTCCGGACACAGCTGCCAACGTACCTGTGGTAATCGTCGCTCCCAGCACTGCGTTTAACGTTCCGCCAGTGATTGTTGCTCCGGACACCGCCACTGTTCCTCCGGATATCGCTACCGTTCCGCTAGATATCGCTACAGTGCCTCCGGACAACGCGACAGTCCCCCCGGTGATCGTGGCTCCGAGAATTGCAGTCAATGTTCCTGCCGTGATCGTCGCTCCAGACACTGCATTCAACGTTCCACCCGTGATTGTCGCTCCGGATACCGCTACGGTTCCACCAGATATCGCTACCGTTCCACTAGATATCGCGACAGTCCCTCCGGACAACGCGACAGTACCTCCGGTGATCGTCGCTCCGAGAATTGCAGTCAATGTCCCGGCCGTGATTGTTGCTCCAGACACGGCTGCCAGTGTACCTGTGGTAATCGTGGCTCCCAGTACGGCATTCAACGTTCCACCTGTGATCGTAGCCCCTGAGACCGCTACGGTGCCTCCGGATATTGCCACCGTTCCGCTAGATATCGCTACTGTCCCTCCGGACAACGCCACTGTGCCTCCGGTGATCGTAGCCCCAAGTATCGCAGTCAATGTCCCGGCCGTGATCGTCGCTCCAGACACGGCTGCCAATGTACCTGTCGTGATCGTTGCACCAAGCACGGCATTCAACGTTCCACCTGTGATCGTAGCCCCTGAGACCGCTACGGTTCCACCGGATATGGCTACTGTTCCGCTAGATATCGCTACAGTACCTCCGGTGATCGTAGCACCAAGTATCGCAGTCAATGTCCCAGCAGTGATCGTGGCTCCGGACACGGCTGCCAACGTACCTGTCGTGATTGTTGCACCAAGTACTGCATTCAACGTTCCACCCGTGATTGTCGCTCCTGAGACCGCTACGGTTCCACCAGATATGGCTACCGTTCCGCTAGATATTGCCACTGTGCCTCCAGTGATCGTCGCTCCGAGTATCGCAGTTAATGTTCCTGCCGTGATCGTCGCTCCAGACACGGCTGCCAGTGTACCCGTGGTGATCGTAGCACCAAGCACTGCATTCAACGTTCCACCTGTAATTGTCGCTCCGGAGACGGCTACTGTCCCTCCGGATATCGCTACCGTTCCACTAGATATCGCGACAGTTCCGCCAGACAATGCCACAGTACCTCCGGTGATCGTGGCTCCAAGTATCGCTGTTAATGTTCCTGCCGTGATCGTGGCTCCGGACACGGCTGCCAACGTACCTGTGGTGATTGTTGCTCCCAGCACGGCATTCAACGTTCCACCCGTGATTGTCGCTCCCGATACCGCTACGGTTCCACCGGATATGGCTACTGTTCCGCTAGATATCGCGACAGTACCTCCGGATAACGCCACTGTGCCTCCGGTGATCGTTGCCCCAAGAATTGCAGTCAATGTTCCTGCCGTGATTGTGGCTCCGGACACGGCTGCCAGCGTACCCGTGGTAATTGTTGCTCCCAGCACGGCATTCAACGTTCCTCCGGTAATCGTCGCTCCTGAAACGGCTACTGTTCCACCAGATATGGCTACCGTACCTCCGGACAACGCCACTGTGCCTCCGGTGATCGTAGCACCAAGAATTGCAGTCAGTGTCCCAGCCGTGATCGTGGCTCCGGACACGGCTGCCAACGTACCTGTCGTGATCGTTGCACCAAGCACTGCATTCAACGTTCCACCTGTGATCGTCGCCCCTGAGACCGCTACGGTTCCGCCAGATATCGCTATCGTTCCACTAGATATAGCGACAGTACCTCCGGTGATTGTAGCTCCAAGTATCGCAGTCAATGTTCCTGCCGTGATCGTCGCTCCGGACACTGCTGCCAACGTACCTGTCGTGATCGTTGCACCAAGCACTGCATTCAACGTTCCACCCGTGATTGTCGCTCCGGATACCGCTACGGTTCCACCAGATATCGCTACAGTACCTCCAGACAACGCCACTGTACCTCCGGTGATCGTAGCCCCAAGTATTGCAGTCAATGTCCCTGCGGTGATCGTGGCTCCAGACACGGCTGCCAACGTACCTGTAGTGATCGTAGCTCCCAGCACGGCATTCAACGTTCCACCTGTGATTGTCGCTCCGGATACCGCTACGGTTCCACCAGATATGGCTACTGTTCCGCTAGATATCGCTACAGTACCTCCGGTGATCGTAGCCCCAAGTATCGCAGTTAATGTCCCGGCCGTGATCGTTGCTCCGGACACCGCTGCCAGTGTACCTGTGGTAATCGTCGCTCCGAGTACGGCATTCAACGTTCCACCCGTGATCGTCGCTCCTGATACCGCTACGGTTCCGCCGGATATTACCACGGTTCCACCGGATAGAGTCACCGTTCCCCCAGACAACGCGACGGTGCCTCCTGTGATCGTAGCCCCAAGTATCGCAGTCAATGTCCCGGCCGTGATCGTTGCTCCAGACACCGCTGCCAGTGTACCTGTCGTAATCGTCGCTCCGAGTACGGCATTCAACGTTCCACCCGTGATGGTCGCTCCAGACACTGCCACTGTTCCGCCGGATATCGCAACCGTTCCACTAGATATCGCTACTGTCCCCCCGGACAAAGCGACGGTACCTCCGGTGATTGTAGCCCCAAGTATCGCAGTCAATGTTCCTGCCGTAATTGTTGCTCCAGACACCGCTGCCAGCGTACCTGTCGTGATCGTCGCTCCAAGTACGGCATTCAACGTTCCACCGGTAATCGTAGCTCCTGATACTGCTACGGTTCCTCCGGATATGGCCACGGTGCCTCCGGACAATGTCACAGTACCACCGGATAACGCTACTGTGCCTCCCGTGATCGTTGCTCCCAGAATCGCAGTTATTGTCCCGGCCGTGATGGTTGCCCCTGAAACCGCCGCCAACGTTCCTGTGGTAATCGTCGCCCCAAGCACCGCTCCCAGCGTTCCGCCAGTGATCGTCGCTCCAGACACCGCTACGGTTCCGCCAGATATGGCTACTGTCCCTCCGGACAGCGCTACAGTCCCACCCGTAATTGTTGCTCCGAGAATCGCAGTTATTGTCCCGGCCGTGATTGTCGCTCCTGATACGGCCGCCAACGTTCCTGTCGTGATCGTCGCTCCAGACACAGCTGCCAGCGTACCCGTGGTGATCGTGGCTCCCAGCACTGCGTTCAGAGTTCCACCCGTGATCGTTACGCCCATTACCGAGACGGTTCCGCCCGAGATGGCTACTGTTCCTCCAGATATCGCCACTGTGCCGCCGCTAATCGTAGCTCCCAATATGCTGCTGATTGTCCCGCCATTCGATATGTTCAAAATATGTCCTGCAGAATCAGTCGCAATCGCTTGCGGCGTAGATGTACTGTCCCTGCCGAATATTAGCGTTCGTAATTTATCCGGATTGGGGTTAAATGTCGTAAAGTTTGGCATCGTTGTTCACCTTCTTTTTACTGAGTTGTGCATGGGCAGGAAGCTATAAGGCTTGCTGCTTGAAAACATTCCTGAGCACCGCTCATTCCAAATCGAAGGCATTGTGGCCGACTTCTTCCGAATCGTTCCCCATCCTTTTCCCCTCGATGTCCATGCTCTTATACGATATGAGTCCCTTTGTACAAAGGAAGCGGCTTGTGACGGAAGCACATCAGCCCCAAAATGCCGTCTTTTCCAGTTCCCCCATACAAAAAGCAGCAAATCGCCATATTCTATCCAGACAAGCAATTAATAACTGTAGAGTTAAATGAGGTGAAAAAAAATGCCAAACTTTTCGGTATTCAATAAAGTGAACAACCCTTTGTACACTCAAATTAATAATGCCTATAACAATCCCGCTGTCGTGACGACTCCGGATGGAAGTGCAGCCATCAACGGCCGTCTATTCATTGTCACTTCAGCAAGCACCGCCGTCACCGGAAGCAATAACCTGTTAATTCAGATCTCGAATCCGAATCCAAGCGGCAGAACGCTATATGTCTCGCAAATATCCGGCGGGATCAGCGCGGCTGCCACACTCAACGTTTACTCCGGCGGAACGACTCCTGGAGGCACAACGCCGACACCGTTCAACCTCAATTTCGGCAGCGCCGGTGCAAGCGTTGCAACAGCCCGCGTAGCAACCGGCACTGTTACAGGAACGCCGACGTTGTTTCTAACCGCACTGCTTGCCGCAGGTCAATTCAGCTACCCGTTTGTAGGAGGCATTGTCGTTCCGCCTAACCGCTCCATCACCATTTCTGTCGGTACCGGTGCGATTACGGCAGCTGCGAATATTACATGGTGGGAATACTGATGCCAAACTATAATATTTTCGATCCGAAAAACAGCAACTACACCACAAATGGAACCAACAACTACACACAACCAGGAGCATCTGTCCCGCCAGATTCGGCTACATCTAAAGCCGTCGCGCAATATTTTTCAATTAACGCTGCCAACAGCGCTTCATTAGGACTATTAGGGGGAAGTGTGAACATCTCCATCCAGATCGCCAATCCCTCTAACAGCGGGAAAACCTTTTATCTGCAGCAGATATTGGGATACACAAACGTATCCTTAAGCTTGCTGTCGAGCTTTTCCGGACTGGTAACCGTCTATAGCGGCGGAACGCTTACCTCTCCCTCAGCGGTGGTCCCTGCCAATCTACAATTAGGCAGCTCCGTTACAAGTGCGGCTACGACGAACTCATCGATTTTCACCGTCAGCGGCGGCACCTCATTTAGTCTGTATCCGCTGTTTCCGGGACCACTACAGATTAATTTCAATGGAAATGTCGCTATTCCGCCAGGGCAGACGCTAACCGTTAACGTATTAGGCACAATAACCGTTCTCGGCATTATGGGTGCGGGAGTGGAGGCATTATGGTGGGAAAATTGACAGTCTGCCATATGGACACAAAAGAACCCGCAACGGGAATCGTTACGGGTTCTTCACTTCATCTATATACAGCTTACAGCAGCTTTTCAATATCGGCTTTCATATCAAGCGGTTCTTCTGTCGATTCGAAGCGTTTGACAACATTGCCTTCGCGGTCGATGAGGAATTTAGTAAAGTTCCATTTGATCGAATCACCTTCCAGAAATTCTGGAAGCTTCTCTTCCAAGAAGGAATTCAGCATTTTGCCGCTTGGGGCGGATGTATCGAAGCCTTCGAATGGAGCCTGCTCCGTCAGATAGTCGAATAGTGGATGCGCTTCTTCGCCGCGAACGTCTGTTTTTGCAAAAAGCGGGAAGGAAACGCCGTAGTTAATTTGGCAGAAGCTTTGTACATCGGAGTTGGACCCCGGCTCCTGCTCGCCGAATTGGTTGCTTGGGAAGCCGAGAATTTCCAAGCCTTGCTCCTTGTACTCTTCATATACTTTCTGAAGATCGCTGTATTGTGGTGTAAAACCGCATTTGCTCGCTGTGTTAACGATTACGAGCGCTTTTCCTTTATATTGCTCCAGGCTGACTTTCTCGCCAGTAATTTTTTCCGCTTCGAATTGATAGATGGACATGATGTATTCCTCCCGAAATCGAATTTAGCAAAATTAAATTGCATACAATTTATATATCAAAGAATAGCATATGGAATGGGCGAAGTCAAACCCAAACCGCAGCTATTTTTACCTTGCCCATTTAATTGGCAGCTTCCACCTTCTGCAGACGCACATAATCACTGATCATCGCCAGACGCCAAGGAATAATCATCCCGAATGCCAGCAAATAAAAGATCGCTCCTGTCTGCGGAATCGACATATATTGCTCGACGACGGTATGCAGGGAAAGCCTGATGATGAATAGAGTTACCATTATGAAAATAAACGCTTTGGAGCGTTTTACGTAAATATCTGCATCTACCTTTTCCAGCCGGGTCGTAACGATCAGAGGAAAAGCGAATATAAGCATGCCTGTACCAAAGGCTGAAAAGCCCCAGAGCAGCGGAATATGCATAAAAGGAAACGCGAACATAATGAAGCCGGTGGCCATGCCGAGCGGCGGAATGATGATTTTACGCAGTGAGGTCGGCTGCTTTCCTGCACGAATGCGCATAAATATAAGAAAACTGCCGGCCAGCATCGACACGATAATCGCGCCAATCTGTAAAAGCGGGGTCGATAGTTGTTGCATCATTTTGCCGATGCCTCCGTTTCTCGGATTCTCGAAATAGGACTTGCCTATATCACCATTACCATCGTACTTCAAATCAATACGCACAGCAAACGGCTCGTACAAAAAAAAGAGCATTCCCCGTCCTAATAGATGGGCAATGGCTCTTTGAGCAGGCTGCTTATATTTTAGTCCAGCGATTCATATACAGGCCCGAAATGTCGACTTGCACGATACCCGGTTCTTCTAAAGCTGCTTCATCGTTGCCTTGCGTCTCCAAAGGGGGCAAATAGATCAGAAAATCATCCCCGTCCTTGTAATTTAATCCGCTTGCTCCGACCATAGAGCCAGTATAGTTTTCCGCTTCATATTGCACAGTTATTTGAGCGATCATGTCGGTTGCGAAAAGATGCTCGTCTAATGTATGGTGATGAAGTCCTGATATCAAAGAAGCTCCAGAAAGCGAATAGGCTCCGCAGGACCGAAAACCGATTTCATAACCTCCGTCACTGCCATTCCCATGATCGGCATAATACACATAAACACGATGTTTTCCGTCATTATACAATTCTTTGCCGATATTGCTCTTCAGATCCGTCAGGTTAATCGAAAGTGAATACGTTTCTTCTATAGGATAGCCTTCTTTATCGCTGAACTCTTGTGTATTGTTGGCAATATAGCTTATCCCCTGAGTCCACAAGCCGGTTAAACCTGACCTCCATAAACCGAATGCTGTCACCACAGCGAGTGCCGTTAAAATGAGTATTGTCCTTCTAAGCTTCATTCCCATCACCGCTCCTTTCGTTCTTCCGTCTACAGCTTCCGCACATGCCCCAGTAGCACCTCAGATGTAATCCAGCGCCTGAACACTAAGAACAAAAGGACAGACGGCAGGCTGACGATAGCGCCATATCGAAGTACGTCTACGAAGTGCATGCCGGATTGAGCCAATGCCCGGAACTGATAAACTGGAGAGAACATATTCGGATCGGCAATATGCATCACTGACGGGATAAAAGCATTCCAAATTGCAACAAACTGCAGCACGCCTAGCGCAAGAATCGGCTTCCACAGTTTTGGAAGATAGAGCATGACAAACGCATGCGCTTCGCCTTTTCCTTCTTGTTCAGCCTGCTCCTTCAAATCAGAATATTTGCTGTTGAAAATGCTCTTAAGCACGAATACAGGTACGATAGCAATGATGCCATACAAGAAAATCGGGAAGACGGTGTTGTTCATCCCCATCGTTCTAGCCTGAAAAAATTCAAAAACATAAGACGAGCCCAGTACAGCCAACAGGATCAGGAAAAAGGTATATACCGCTTTACCTGGCAGCCTGCGCACAGTAAGCGGGTAAGCGAGCAAGGTGATCATCATCATATGAAAAATAGCGGCTATGAAGCCGATCATCAAATACAAAATATAATGGACTGGTTTTATTAACTGCAGGACACCATTCTCGGCTGACATTGTAAACGGATAAATAAATAGCACATAAAGAAATGCCAGCACTGCAAGCCCATAGAGTACCGACACTGCCGTTCCCGCTGCAGCTCCTCCGCTTAAAGAAGAGCGGCCGTTTAATTTGCCTGCCTCAGCAATACCGCTAAACAAGTCACCAATAAAATAACGCTTAACGAGCAGATAAGCCCCGTAAGCAAATACGAGCTGCACGATAATAAGAATGATCTGGATTGAAGCGCCCGTACCGGTATTCATCTGCATCAGAAAGGCGTTAAAGCCATAGGTCTCCAGCGTTTCCCCTGTTTGCCTTACTAACGGATTAAGCAGCGATTGCAGCAGTTCGAAATCTCCGGACAAAATATAAGTAAGCTGCAGCAGCAGAAAAGCAGCCACGGCTCTCGCCGCTGGTATGACCTTTGCTTGCACGAACAGACTCGCCTCGCCGGCAAGGGAAGCTTGCCGTGAGCTTATAGCCGCAAGCGCAACTGCAATGGCGATACCGCAGGTTTTAAACGTCTCAGCAGCAATTGCTATAGGCTGGAAGAGCTCAGCTTGTGCCAATGCTGTGACATTCAGCGAAGCAATTGGCGACTGCCCTTCAGACAAAAGCCATGCCACAACGTAAGCGAAGACGCCGGACGGGATGAAGTAAGGAATTAGAAACAGAGTCAGCAAACTCCCCCGGAGCACCCGGGAACGAACGAGACTTAACGCAATCGCAAGTACGAACGCCAGCAGACCGCTCGCCAACATGTACCCGAGCTTTATGGACAGCGTATTGCGCAGCAGCTGCCAAAATAATGTGTCGCCCGAGAAAAGGCGGGCATAATGGCGTAAACCGACCCATTCGCTTTGGAACAAATCTTTGTGAAATTGATAATCGACCAGCGACATATAAAGACCGGAAAAGAACGGAATAATCTTGAATCCGATTAGAAATAAAACGGCCGGAATGACAATCAAATAATGCATCCGGTATTTCCATATTCGTTGTGTGATGCTCATACTCATCCCCCATCTCTTTTTTGCAGGTATGATGTCACATAAACCCCATTAAATTGTAAAGGAACTCCAAAACAGGGGCAACCATTATTTTCTAAATTAAGTGGATCAGCCCCTCAATAATCCGTATTTATGCAAAAAAAAAGCCGGCCCGGGTTTAACCCCGAACCGGCTAAATTATATTTAATACGAGCCGCGAATGAACGGCTTCACTTGCTCCTGATAGAAGGCTCGCAGCCGCTCGTTCTCCGTCTCCGTAAAGGACGGTACATCCAGCGCTGCCAAGTTATCCTGCACCTGGCTTACGTTGCGGAAGCCCGGAATGACGCAGGTGACCGCTTCGTGATCAAGCAGCCAGCGCAGCGACGCGCGGGTCATATTGCCCCGGCCCTCTGCAATCCAGCCCAGCTGCCCTGCGAGTTCAACGCCTTTGGCGAAGCCAAGTCCGGCGAATGTCTCGCCGACATTGAACTGCTCGCCATTCTCGTTGAAACGGCGGTGATCGTCTGCCTCGAAGGTTGTCTGCGGCGTGAACTTGCCCGTCAACAGGCCGCTTGCCAGCGGCAGCCGCACCAGAATAGCCACGCCGCGGCGATGTGCCTCGTCAAGCAGCTGCTCCAGCGGTTTTTGCCGGAAGATGTTGACGATCACTTGCAGGGCACGCACATTCGGCTGCTCCAGACAGAACAAGCCTTCCTCCACGGACTCTACGCTGACACCGTAATGGCGGACTTTTCCTTCCTCGACGAGCTTGTCCAGCACGCCGAATACACGGCCGTCCTGCAGGATCTGCAGCGGCGGGCAGTGTATCTGGTACAAATCCAGCCGTTCCCGCTCCAGACGTTTCAGACTGGCTTCGCAATAAGAGCGTACCGACTCCTCAGAATAGGTGGACGGATCGTGAATATCTCCAGCGCGGCAGAACTTAGTTGCGATATGAATCTCGTCCTCCCGCCCCTTCGTCGCCTGCGCCAGCAGACGTTCGCTATGGCCGCCCCCGTACACGTCCGCCGTATCAAATAAGTTAACGCCCGCTTCCATCGCTGCTTCCAATGCGAGCAAAGATTGTTTATCGTCTACGCTTCCCCAGGAGCCGCCGATCGCCCACGTGCCAAAGCTGATCTCGCTCACTAACAAATCCGATGATCCCAGTTTACGATACTGCATCGATGAATTCGCCTCCTGCCGTAATGGCTTACCGCATTAGTGTACTCCATCCCTTGGATACCGTTCAACTTCCGTTCTATTTTATCGCGGACACGGCAGCTTCGGAACGGGCTTCAGCATTCTCCAGGTAGAGCTCCTTCATAATCGATTCAATCGGAATCGCCTCAATTTCCATATCCGCAATACCGTAAGAATCATTGAATAGGCGGATGAAATTTTTTAGCGGCAGAAGGTCGGTATCAATCTCGACTCCGATCTCCAGCGGCCCAAGCCGTTCAGCGATTCGCAATCCTTGAAGCTGCAGATTAGGTACAACGCTCTCCGTCGTCAATCGGACCGATTTCTTGCTGCCGACCCGGCTTTTCAAGCCGCTCAGCGCATCGTCAAAAACAATCGTTCCGTGATTGATCACAATGACGCGCTCGGCAAGCATCTCCACATCCTCCAGATCATGCGTCGTCAAAATAAACGTCACGCCCTGACGATTCATGCTGCGGATAAAGCCCCGGATGTTCTCCTTCGCAATCATGTCGAGACCGATTGTAGGCTCATCGAGAAATACGAGCTGCGGCCGGTGCAGCATCGCCATTATGAATTCGCACTTCATCCGCTCGCCAAGCGACAGCTGGCGGGTTGGCTTGCGCATTATATCGCCGACTTCAAGCAGCTCGACGAGTTCATTCAAGGTCGCGCGATATTCCGCATCCGGCACGCCGTATATCGCTTTGTTCATATAGAAAGCGTCAGCCGGAGGAATGTCCCACAGCAGCTGTGACTTCTGTCCGAAGACTGCGCCGATCTTCCCGACGTACTCCCGCCTTTGCTTCCAAGGAACAAGACCTAGTGCCCGAACCTCTCCCGCTGTCGGATGAAGGACGCCGGTTAACATTTTCAGCGTGGTCGATTTGCCTGCTCCATTTGGGCCTAGAAAAGCGAGCATCTCGCCTTGCGGCACCGTAAAGGACAGATTGTTGACCGCCGTAATTTCCTTCATCGGCCTGCGGATCAGATTTTTGGCCACTTCGCGCAGCGTATGGCCGCGCTCATGGGTCATGTACGTTTTCGTCAAATTCCTTACTTCAATCATGGTAGTCCAACTCTCCTCCCACTTCGCCTGTACGCCTCTGTCATCCTCCCGCGCTCGTATAGCTTCTCAGCATCCGATTCCAATAATAAACGCCAAGCAGCAGAAACAGGCTAACCGGCACTAATGACCATAACGCCTCCAAACCGCTGCGACCCAGTAATGCAGATGCCGGTACGAAGGCTATTAACCCGACAGGCAGCACGTAGGTCAGCAGATTTTGCAGCGACTTGGCGAAGATCGTCCCGGGATACATCCCGAAGCTCGTCACCGCGTCAAAAATATCAAATACGCGGCTGCTGCCAACCCAGCGGAACAGCATCCCGGACAAAAACAGCGACACTGCGCATAGAATAGCGATTGCAGCGATAAAAAGCAGCCCGAATTGCAGCCACGCTCCTAGAGCTGGCTGGGACATGCCGCTAAGCGCAAAGCCGAAAATGACCGCGCCGCTAAACAATCGGCCGAAGTCGTCGGGATCAAAGCCGGTCAGCATCGCCATCAGCATGACAGGACGGGGCCGCAGCAGCAGCAAATCAAACGTTCCTTCGCGAACATGGCTAAGCGTCGTTCCGACCATCCCAAAGAAGAAAGGAAAGGCTATCCCTTTTGCCAATGCGAACACGCCTTGAATAAGCAGCGCTTCATGCATCGTCCAGCCCGGGAACGATGCTCCCGAGCCGTAAATAAGAAGCGTCACGAATGGAACGACCAAGTCACCGGCGACGAGCAACAATACACTGAGGATAAAATGGCTCCGGTACGCCATCTGCTCCGCAAGCTTGGTCCGCAATACGGCACCCAGGCAATGCATGATTCCCCTCATACACCCACCCCCGTAAACCGTCTCATGGCCGCTCCGTACAGAGCAAGCATAATCGCACCGGCCAGAAGCACAGCGACAGCTTGCAGACCTACCGCCTGCTCAACTGACAGCCGGATCCCGGCAAGCTCATAATCCCCGATGTAGACGCGAGTCGGCAAGTAGGTAATAAACTGAAACGGCAGGAAGAACAGCACCTTTTGCAGCACTTCCGGAAAAAAAGACAGCGGCAGAAATACCCCTGCGCTTACGTCCTTTAACAACAGAAATACTCTGCGCACGCCTTCCGCCCGGACGAGCCAGAACGCCGTAAGTCCCACACAGTAATTCACGATAAAATTCATCAGAAAGCTGAGCAGAATGGAAACGACTGCCCAGAAGGGCGACGCCGGCTTCAGATTGACGCCAAAGACGAAAATAAATAAAGCCATCACCGGCAGCACCTCAATCCACAACGCCAGCGAGCGGTGACCGATTTTTTGCGAGAGTGCGAACAGCCAGTGAGGCACCGGACGTAACGCAAACGTTACGAATTTCCCGCTGCGCACCAGCATCTGCAAGTTCCAATCGGCGAAATCGAATGCGATGTAGTGAATAAGCGTCGCCACTCCGTAGTATGCAAGCATCTGTGAGTAGGTCAGCCCGTTGATCGTATCCCGGCCCTCGAACATGGCACTCCAAATAAATACTTGAACGAGGAAAAGCACCGGCCCGACCAATAAAGAAGCCGCCATATGCGACCGGAACGCGGCCCACTCTTTATAGGTCGCGAAGCCGATCGAACGAATGATGGCGGCCAGCCTTCTCATAGCCAACCGGAGCCAAGGATGCTGTGCGTGCCGTCAATGGCTTCCGGGCACCAGTCGATATTGGAAGGCAGAAAATATACAGTAACCGCTTGTCTCAGCGGATCAATTAGCAGCTTGGAGCGTCCCGCTCCTTCATGTCCATAAGAGCCCTGCGGCAGCCATTCATCCGGTCTCGTCAGTGAAGCGCCGATTCCGTAGATGAATTCGCTGTACTGCGCGCCCCATGAGTGAGCCGGAATACCGCTGCCCAGCGTGTTTTGCGACATTTTCTCAATGGATTTCCGGGAGAGCACCCGCACGCCGTCAAGCTGTCCGCCGTTCAGAAACATCTGTCCGAACCGGAACAAATCATCAATGGTCGAATATAAGCCGCCGCCGGCTCTTGGAGGGGCGTACGTCCGGTCGTCATTCTTCTCCAGCCGCTTCACATCATAATCATTCGTAACACAAACCTCGTGATGCAGCTCCTTAGGCACCTCGAAGAAGGTGCGCGACATCCCAAGCGGCTGTGCAATCTCTTCAATAATGTACTGTTCATACGGCTTGCCGCTCGCCCGGGTGATGATTTCGCCCAGCAGCGCATAACCTGCGGAAGAATACATCCATTGCTCGCCAGGCGATGCAATCGGCTTGCCGGATAATACCGCCTTAATCCACGCGCTGCGGCGCATCCGTTCCGCCTCTTCAGCATCTTTCACCTCAAAGCGGCCCTTTGCATCCGGCTCAAAGGCGAACATGACATCCCACCAGCCCATTGCGTAAGGCTCTTGGAAGTAGCCCGGATCAGCCTGTACCCCTGATGTATGGGTCAGCAGATGCCAGATTTGAATTTTCTCGTACATCGGATGCTTGAATTCTTCAATCCATTCGGATACCGATTGGCGCAGGAACAGCTTGCCCTGTTCAATGAGCTGGAAGATCGCGACTGTTGTAAACAGCTTGGTCACGGAAGCGACACGGCGGATGGAATCCGTCCGCAGCTCATGGGAGTCCGGTGCATGCGTTAACGGTCCAAAGCAATTGCTTGCGGACACCGTTCCGTTTTGCGCGAGCAAATATGAGGCACACTGCAGCTTTTCCTCATCAATCATCGTTTGCAGATGGCTCTCCAGCCGGCTTAGCGCCTCCGGATCAAATCCGGCTGCCGGCTTTTGAATGCGGGTTGTTGCATCTATCAAAGACATAGGCTTCCCTCCGTCGTTAGATAAGGATGTGTGTTAGAGTAATCCCGACCAGGCAATCGCCCGGGGCGTTACGACCGACTCGTTCGTGAACCCTTTAGGGCTTGGCACGAAGAAAGCAAAGACAAGTTCCTCCGCCGGGTCCACATAGAGACCGCAATGGCCGAAGCCTTCATGCGAGAACGTTCCTTTGCTGCACAGATCATAGTGATCGAGCGACCAGCCCAATCCGTACTGATAGTCAGTCTGACGGCTTCCCCAGCCATTATTGGTCACTCCATGCAGCTGATTCGTCGTATGCAGGCCAACAGCTCTTGTCGATATAATTCGTCTGCCGTTGCCCTCTCCGCCATTCAGCATCATTTGACCGAACTTGGTCAAGTCCTCCAGCGTGGAGTACAGACCGTTCCCAGCCTTAGGCGGAAAATCAGCATCAACTGTCCGCGGATTCAGCACCTGCTCGCGTTCCCATTCATTCGTACAGCATACTTGGCTGCGGTATTCCTCCGGCACCTGCATAAACGTCCGGTTCATGCCCAAAGGCTGCGTAATTTCATCGCGAATATATTGATCGTAATGTTTGCCGGATACTTTCGTGATCACTTGCCCGAGCAGCACGTAGCCGCCGGAACTATAAATCCATTCTTTTCCCGGCTTGTTTTGCAGCGGGCCCGCCAACAGCATCTTGATCCAGTTGATATCGCTGTTCTGAGCTTTCATTTCACGCACCGCCCACTCATACCACGGCAAGCCGTAAGGCTCCATATGAAAGCCCGGGTCTCCTCTTAGACCTGATGTGTGAGTTAACAAGTGAAATATCGTAATGCCGCGATGCGCATCCGTATTAAACTCAGGCAATATGCTGCTTACCGATTGATGTAACGCGATCTTGCCCCGATCGATGAGCTGAAGAATCGCTACTGCTGTAAACGCTTTAGTAATGGAGTAAACCTTGCGTAAGGAGTCCGGTTCCAGGTCGGGGCTATTGTCGTCCGGCAGCTGCTTTCCGAAGGACCGGTTAGCGAACGTTTTGCCTTTACTGGACAACATGTAGCTGGCTGCTTGAATTGTGCCTTTCTGGATCAGATCCATATAATGCTCATCGAGTCTGTCCAACGTCTTCGGGTCGTAGCCGACTTCCTTTGGGCTTGCATCTGTCCAGCCCTCATGATTCGATATCGTCGTTTGCATGTCCAAACACCCTCCCTTGATTGGGGTTTCATGGAATATAAAACACAATTTCCACTTTAAGCCATTTGCTTATAGGTGTCTATCCCTTTTTTGGGATTTCAGTTTCGTGGGAAGTCGTTCGTGAAATGTCCCATTTGCCCTGCATAAAAATGGGCTTTTGCAAGCAGCGAAGCGGCTTCGCTGCGTTTCCTACAAGGTTCGTGCATTTAGGCTCAATGGGTGGTTTTCCGTGAAATAACGAAGCGGCTTCGCTATTTTACGAAGCTAAGTTCGCTGTGGAAGTGGACACGGGAGGCTTCGCGGCGCGCAGCGAACTGGTTTTCGCTATTCGCAAACCTAGGTTCACCAACAGCGAAATTTAGTTCGCTGTTGCCTTGCAGCAGCGGCGAAACACCTCCTACAGCGAAAATCGCTTCGCTATTTTGCGAAGCCGCATCGCTCCAGTAACTTATTGTGGTCAACCCACCATAATGTAACTTTAGATAGTCAACTACCATTATGCTACGTTGCTCCATGTGCCATCAGTTTGCAGCTGCACTGCTACGTTGCTCCATGTGCCGTCAGTTTGCAGCTGTGCTACGTTTCCTACAAGGTTCGTTCATTTAGGCTCAACGGATGGTTTTCCGTGTGATAGCGAACCAGCTTCGCTATTTTACGAAGCTAGGTTCGCTGTGGGAGTAGGGGCGGGGGACTTCGAGAAACGCAGCGAACTGGTTTTCGCTATTCGCGAACCTAGGTTCACCAACAGCGAAATGTAGTTCGCTATTGCCCAGCAGCAGTCGCGAAATGCCTCCTACAGCGAAATTTGCTTCGCTATTTTGCGAAGCTGCTTCGCTCCAGCAACTTATTGTGGTCAACCCACCATCATGTAACTTTATGTAGTCAACTACCATTATGCTACGTTGCTCCATGTGCCATCAGTTTGCAGCTGCTCTACGTTTACTATAAGGTTCGTGCATTTAGGCTCAATGGGTGGTTTTCCGTGAAATAGCGAACCGGATTCGCTATTTTACGAAGCTAGATTCGCTGTGGAATTGGATACTGGGGGCTTCGTCGCACGCAGCGAACTGGTTTTCGCTATTCGCGAACCTCGGTTCACCAACAGCGAAATTTAGTTCGCTATTGCCTTGCAGCAGCGGTGGAACGCCTCCTACAGCGAAAGTTGGTTCGCTTTTTTGCGAACCTGCTTCGCTCCAGTAACTAGTGCGCTTTCGCTGCTGCACTCATCAGACATTACTCCAATACTAACCAAGCTAACCATTACTTGTCGTTACCAGGCTCATCCATAGAAATGAGCTGACTAACACTGCCATATAGCAGGCTATCATCATCAAAAAAGGACTGCGCAGAGTTTTTCTCTGCACAGTCCTCATTTCCGACTACAATCTAACAGGCTATCACCTGCGGCTGAAGCGGCACGCCAGCTGACACGTCCCTCCCCAGTTACAAGCCGGAAGGTGCCAAACAGCCCTTACCCCTGCGGCACGTACTTGCGGATGTCTACGCCGAGCCCTTCGGACAGGCGTGTCCCCAGCTCTACGTTCGCACGAAAGAAGTTGCACACAGCGCGAAGCTGGATGTCCTCACTCGTCTGCGACAAATCACCGATGAGATTGCTGACCAGATTATTGCGCTGCTCCGGTGCAAGCGACAGGTAGCGCTCGCCCGCTTGGGTGAAATCGTCCGTCTTATCGATGCGCTGGCGGCCAGCCGATCCGTGAAGCGGAGCATAGCTGTCCTTGTACACTGGATCTTCTTTTGGACGATCCGAGGCGCTGTTCGGCTCATAATTGATCGGCGACGGATCGGCCGACATCGTCATTGCGCCGTCGCGCTGATAGTTGCGAGCCGGTGCATACGGGCAGTTGACGGGAATGTTCAGGTAGTTGGCACCAAGCCGGTAGCGCTGCGTGTCCGGGTACGAGAACAATCGGCCCTGCAGCAGCTTATCCTCGGAAGGCTCAATGCCCGGCACAAGCGCGCTTGGCGCAAATGCGGATTGCTCCACCTCGGAGAAATAGTTGACTGGGTTACGATTAAGCGTCATCGTGCCTACTTTTTGCAGCGGATACATATCCTCCGGCCACACTTTGGTCGGATCAAGCGGATCAAATGCATAGCGGTCGACATGTTCGGTCGGCAACAGTTGAACGAACAATTCCCATTCCGGATGATTGCCAAGCTGAATGGCCTCGTACAAATCACGAGTCGCATGATTGAAATCCTGCGCTTGCTTAGCCGAGGCTTCCGCCGCTGTAAAGTTGCGCACGCCCTGCTTCGATTTCCAATGGTATTTCACATAGATCGCTTTGCCCTCGGCGTTGATCCACTTAAAGGCATGGACGCCAAAGCCGTCCATTTCCCGGTAGCTCGCAGGCGTTCCGTCATCCGAGAACAGCCATGTCATCATATGTGTCGATTCCGGCGTCAGCGTCATGAAATCCCAATAACGGTTAGGGTCCTGAATATTCGTATCCGGTGCAGGCTTAAGTGAATGAACCATGTCTGGGAACTTAATCGCATCGCGGATAAAAAAGACAGGCAAATGATTGCCGACAATGTCAAGGTTGCCTTCCTCTGTATAAAATTTAACCGCAAAACCGCGCGGATCACGGGCGGTCTCAGGCGAACCCGTTCCGTGAATAACGGTTGAGAACCGGACGAATACCCGCGTCTCCTTGCCTGCTTCCTGCAGAAAATGGGCTTTCGTATACGCCTTCATGCTGTTCTCCGTACGGAACACACCGTGAGCGCCCGCGCCCCGCGCGTGAACGGCACGCTCCGGAATCCGTTCGCGATCGAAATGCGCAAGCTTCTCCAGCAGATGATAATCTTCCAGCAGCGCCGGGCCGCGCTGACCCGCCGTCCGGGAATTCTGATTGTCGCCAACTGGCGCCCCTTGATTCGTTGTAAAACGGTTGTCCATGTGCATGACCTCCAAGTTATATTTAGACTTGATCTAAATCCTAATATAGTAGAGTTTAACGTGAGCACACGTTGTCTGTCATGAACATTAGATGAAGGTAAAATGAAGATTTCATGAGTAAACCCATGCACTCACGCCACACAAGGCTGGAACGTTGGTTAACAGGCATTTCTTCATTGGACTGATCAATCTCAATTGATAGGGTGATTAATCATCGATTCATCTCCTGGACGATCGGCCAGTCCATTCCAATCAACCCTCCGCAAGCCGGTAGCCTGCACCTCGAACCGTTACAATATATTGCGGCGCGGCGGCGCTGTCGCCGAGCTTCTTGCGCAGCGACTTGATATGGACGTCGACCACATTGCTGCCGCCAAGAAACTGGCTGCCCCAGATCGCATCGAACATCGCTTCACGGCTAATTACCCCGCCATCCGACGTTACAAACATCAGCAGCAGCTCATACTCCGTTTTCGTCAGCTCGATCCGCTGCTCTCCGCGATAGACGATCATTTTTTTCAAATCGATGGACAGATCCTTAAAGGTGTAGCTGGATTCCAAAATGGAGCCGCCCGACGGTGTCCGCTGCTGCAGAATATGATTGATCCGGCGCAGCGCTGCCATCGGCTCTCCCGGCCATACGAGCAGCTCCGCCCCCTCCGGCAATGAATGTGAAGCAACCTTCGCGTGCTCTCCGATTAGGAACAACAGCGGAATGCCATGCAGATGAGCGGTCTGATTCAGACCTGCGCGAAGCGCATCTACCGCATCAGGATTGAGCAGCGGGTGGGGTGTTGCGTCAAACAGAATCAGCTCCGGCTGCAAGCTGCTCACGAACGCTTTGTTGAGGTCATGCAGCGTGAACAAGTCAAAGCAGTCGGCTGCCAGCAAACGCAGCAAGTTGTGCATTCTCTCCGGGAATGGACTAACGGCCATTACTCTTTTCGTTAAGGAGCAAGCCATCTGCCCCCCCGGAAAAACATCCTCTTCGCTAGCATATGAAGGAGCCTGGCCGTTCATGACGTCAGCCCGCTCGCTAAATTCGCCTCCGGCATTTATTGGCTGGCGCATGCTTCACACATCCCTTCAAGCACGACATCGGCATGCAAAACTTTAAATTTCGTTTCCTCGCCCACACGCTTCAACCAATCCGACGGCAATTCCGTCAGCACTTCTTCTACACGGCCGCAGCTTTTACATACGATATGCTGATGTTCGTCCGTCCGGGCATCATAGCGGGATGCCGTCTCACCCAGCTTCAGCTCCCTAATCATGCCCGCATCCGTCAAATAGCGCAGTGAATTATAGATGGTACCGTAAGCAAAGCTGCGCCCTTCTTCGCGAAGGCGCTCCATAATATCGGCGGCCGTCGGATGATCATGTGATTGCTGTATGACATCGAGAATGGCTTTGCGTTGTATCGTTAAATTTATTTTGGACATCGTCTATTCATTCCTTAAATTTTGATTTAGACTAAGTATAAATCTGTAGCCGTGTGTCCGTCAACCACGGTCACAACCACCTGACACTAGAAGCAGGAAACGAGTGGCAAGTGATAAATAATAAGTAACAGGAGGCAAGTTAAAACGACATATGACAGTGAAAAGCCTCCTGTCTCCTCCGCATACCACTTACATCCTATGAAACTATCTGCCTCTTCATACTTTAGTATGACGTGAAATAGTGAGCTCTGGAGCTAAGGAATCAATTTACGCAAAAAGCCTTTTATTGAATTATCTGAATATTTACAAAATTAAAATAATAGGCTATTATGAAGGTAACCCAAACGAGAGGGGATAGTCCATTGGAGTAAGTTAGCGAAGCATGTCTAACGAAAAGGGAAAGGAGTTTATCGAATTTCCGAAAATGGAGGCATGCGGGGACCCGTTAATCGACAAGGTGAAACGTTCTTTTTTCAAAATCTGAACCGGTAATGAGCAATACTTACTCAATGCTTGTGCAAATCTGAGCAACGCAAGTTGTAGAATGGAGTGTTAAAGTCAATTGAATAGCAGCTTTGCCGAAAGGTAAAGGGATTCCGGTTATCACAGATAAGCGGAATCCCTTTTTGTGTTCCTTACAATATCGGAGAAAGCAGACGGCTGATCGACTCTTTGAAACGGTTCATCAGCGGCCGCTGGCTGTACTTCTCGATCGTCAATTCCTCGCAGTAGAACAAGTCCTCTTCGAAAATACGCTGGAGCTCGGCAGCGGTAGTGCTGTCGTACATAAATGCGTTCATCTCGAAATTCAGCTTAAAGCTGCGAATATCGATATTTGCAGTTCCGACGGATGCGATCTTCCCGTCGATGACAAGCGTCTTCGCATGCAGAAATCCTTTTTCATACAAGTAACACTTTGCCCCGCCTGCAAGCAGTTCGCTGACATAGGAGTGAGTCGCCCAATAGACGAAGAAGTGATCCTGTTTGCTTGGAAGCATCACCTTTACGTCTACCCCAGATAATGCAGCGATCTTGAGCGCCGTCATCAAGCTCTCATCGGGCACGAAATACGGCGTTTGCAGGCTGACGCTTTCTTTGGCCGAATAGATCATTTTAATATAGGCGTCTTTAATTTGCTGGTATTCCGAATCGGGGCCGCTCGCTACGACCTGCATTCCAATACCGCCGCCACCGGGCTTAAACCTTGGAAAATAACGCTCATTCAGATCGATCATTCCATTGGACGCCATATTCCAGTCCATTAAGAACTGAGCCTGCATCTGCTGCACGGCCTGCCCTCTCACCCGCAGATGCGTATCCCGCCACTCTCCGAAATATTTGCTGCGCCCCAGATATTCATCCCCGATGTTGAAGCCGCCGATATAACCCGTAAAACCGTCTATAATGACCAGCTTGCGATGATTGCGGTAATTCAGCTTCAAATTTAAATAGGGAATCCGGGAAGGGAAAAAGGCCGCGGCGTGCCCTCCGACTCCGGTTAGCTTCGCGAAAAATTTCCTAGGCAATCCTTTGCTGCCGATATGGTCATATAGAAAACGGACCTCTACGCCCTGCTTGGCCTTCTCGACCAGTGCATCCAGCAGTTGGTTGCCGATGGCGTCATTGCGCACAATGTAATAGACAAGATGAATATGATGCTGTGCGGCCTCAATATCGCGAAGCAAAGCATCAAACTTGCTGTTGCCGTCGGTATAAATCTGAACGCTGTTGTTTTGCGTATACAGCGAGTAGCTGCCGACCAGATTCATTAATATCATATCGCGATAAGCCGACATTCCGGGGTCGTGGAACGCGAAGTCACGCTGCTCTAGCTGCAGCTTCTGCCCCTCTACGGTATCCTCAATGATCCGCTGGTTATCCCGAAGCAGCTTGCTCAGCTTCCGCTTGCGTAGCTTCTGGCCAAGAATCAGATACAGGATGAAGCCGATAACCGGGATGAAGTACAGAATCATCAGCCAGGCCCAGGTTGAGCTGGCATTCCGGCGCTCCAGAAAAATGACGGTAATCGCCAAAAATATATTCAACAGGGTAAAGATCGAGAAAATATCCTGAATATTCATGGAAAATAATACCTCTCACTAATAGTAGCCCGCTGATAGAAGCTCGTATAAATCATACTAGATGGGCGGGGGATGATCAAATAGACGAAAATGAACGAACGCCAACTTGTCTGCCATGGCTCCATTATTACATGCGACAAGCACTGAAAATGTGCTACAATTTTCACAAAACAGAATCGGATTACGCTGCTTCCCATGCGGAGGATCAGCAAGGGAGGAAGCCTACTATGGATTTACGCAAACTACGTATCGATGAACCCGTGCTCGGCACGTTCAGCGAGGAACGCGACGAGTACGAGAGAGATTATGCAAGACTGATACAATCGCCTGCTTTTCGCCGGCTGCAAGGCAAGACGCAAGTTTTCGGCGCTGGCTCAGGCGACTACTACCGGACCCGGCTTACGCATTCGCTTGAAGTATCGCAAATCGCCCGCGAGGTCGCCAGAAGGCTCGGCAAGCAATATGACTTTCTGTCCAAAAAAGAGCACCCTGGTCTCGTTCTTGACCCTGCTGTCGTCGAGATCGCGGCGCTGGCGCATGACCTCGGCCATCCTCCGTTCGGCCATAAGGGCGAAGAAGTGCTCAACAGGCTGCTGATGGAAGAGCATGGGCTCGCTTATGAGGGCAATGCGCAAAACTTTCGGATCCTAATGTTTTTAGAAAAAAGAGCCGGCAGCGGCAGCGGGCTTGATCTGACAGCCGCCACACTGCTGGCTACGAATAAATACCCGTATTCACTGGACGAACCGGGCAGATTGAAGGGATTGTACGCTTCGGAGTGGCAAGAGATCAAGCATCTGCGGGATGCGTGGCAAATGCCGGAGGGCTGCTCGACGCTGGAAGCTCAGCTTATGGACTTATGCGATGACATCGCCTACTCCACCCATGATATCGAGGACGGCATTCGTGCAGGCAAAATTCAGATGAACCGGACGTTTTTCGAGGACAGCCGTCTCATCGACAATCTTGTGCAGGAAATCGTAGAAGACCAAGGCAATATGGAGGTCGGCTGGGATCAGGTCGATATCCCTGCGATGGTCAAGCAGGTGTTGGCGGACTATCTGCAGCAATGGGAGGAGCTGTACGCCCAATACGACAATGAATCATCCCGCACGCGCCGGGAAATGAAAGCCCGGTGGGTAAGTGTATTTGCGGGCAAAGTCGGCATTATCGATGCTCCTTCAAAGGGATGGAAAAAGGTAACCTTCGTCGAAAGCGGCCAGCAGGATCTAGAGATGCTGCGCACGATGGAGATACTGAAGAAGCTGGCATGGGTCACCCTCATTAAAGACTTCCGTGTGCAGCGGCTGCAAAAACGGAGCGAAATTATGATTCGCCGTTTATGGGACAGCTTTAGAGTTCCCGACCACGGCCGATTGATTCTGCCGCCTGACTGGGTGGCCAGCTATGACCAGCATAAGCAGCATTGGAGCTGGCCTCGCTTCATCGCCGATTATATTTCCGGCATGACGGATGCCTATGCAGAGAAAGTCTATGCAGAATTGTACGCAAGCAAATCCGGCTCCATTTACGAAATGGATTAACATCGTCACTATGCCATGCTCCATCACTCAAGGGCCAAGTATAAAAGGCTCCCTACCTTGTCTATCCTAATAAACGGAGGAGGTGATGGGACCATGGCAAAAGACGTGCTTTGCGAAGTCAATTCCTGCAAGTTCTGGGCTGCAGGCAATCATTGCGGCGCTTCATCGATCTATGTGGTAAGCAACCGCGGCAAGCAAGCGAGCAACTCGGAAGAAACAGACTGCAAAACATTCGAATCAAAGCTGTAAAAGGCAAGCTTAGCGTAAAATGCGAAAAAGCGGCGCGGCCGCCGGTGCAGGGATGGACAATCCCTCAGCATCAGGCAGCTGCGCCGCATTTGTTAGGCAGCTTACAGCTTATTAATTGTTGACTGGAACCGCATTGAAATACTCCTCAAGCGTAATTCCCTTATCCGCAATTTCTTTAGAAATATCAGTTCCTACATAACGGAGATGCCATGGCTCATATTTGTAGCCGGTTATGCTTTCTTTGCCTTCCGGGTAACGAATGATGAAGCCATATTCGGCAGCATGAGCAGCCAGCCATTCCGCTTCAGGCGTTCCGCCGAAGCAATCCGATGCGGCGCATTTTCCGTCGCTTCCTGAGACGTCGATTGCAAGACCCGTTTCATGCTCGCTCGTGCCCGGGAAGGCGCTGTAGGTTTTCGCTTTTTCCAAGCCGTCTTTCTTCACATAGCGCTCAAACAACGATTTCTGTGTGGCATGGGAACGATATGCCGATACGCCTGCCAGATAAATGTTGTCTTTCTTGGCCCCTGCGAACATGTCCTCCAGAGCATCTGCCGCTTCCTTGCGCATTTTACGCTTATCTATCTTTTCCTTAAATGTGAAAGGAACGTCAGGATACACGAGATTAGCAGGCTTATAGTTTTCCGGCAGCTTGTTCTGCTTGTTTACAAGAGCCGCAATGCTCTCAGGCTGTGCAATAACTGCAATGCCGGAATCGTCTTTCGCCGGTGCCTTGGTTGGCTTATTCGTTGGCTTTGAAGGCTTCTCGGTAGGCTTGCTTGTTGGCGTCGGCTCCGTTGTTTCAACTGGAGGAGCAGTAGGCTCGTCCGTTGGCTGAGCAGGCTCATCCGTTGGATCCGGCGTTCCCGCCGGCGATTCTGTTACCGGATTATTTGTCGCCTCCGCCGTGTTCTCTGGCGGTAATGCAACTGAGTTTTCATAACGTATCATCATAAAGGCAGCTACCGCAATTACGCATACGAGAGCGAACCAAAGTGTCGTCCTTCTACGCTTTTTTCTCATTCGTTGGTTCATGATGCACTCCTTACGTTTAGTCATATAGTAAACTAGCAAAACACTCTAGCTCTACTATAAACGAGGAGCTGCTTAATGTCATGGATTTTCGACATTTTTTGCACAACCACGCGGTTTTTTTCATGGTGGCTGAGGTGACTTTTGCCTTTGACATCCGGATATGAAAAGGAGCATAATAGGTATAAATTATTTGTAAATTGAGCACTGGACAAAACGGGCTGATGTTGACGACGCCAGCCTGTTTTTGTTGTGAAAGGTAGGCGGTATCGTGTCAGGTCTTACTTCAAGACGGCTGTTCAGCACCAGACCCATTGTCGTTTTCTCGTTGATCGTCCTGTTGAAAAGCTATTTGGCGTGGATGGTTGTATTCGGGAGTCCTTCATGGACAACGTTGCTTAAAGAAGTGCCGTTTGCGTTAATCGTGTTCTGCTTGATCGAGTGGTTTGCAACGAAACGGAAGCTGGTCTACTACTTAGGCGCCAACCTTCTGATGACCGCCATTTTGTTCGCGGTATTGATGTATTACAAATATTATGGGGTCATCGTTACTTACTTAGCGCTGCATCAGGTGAATCAGGTAACCGCCGTCAGCAATAGTGTGTTCTCTCTGATGGATCCTTATTACTTGCTTGTCTTCATCGATATTATCGTAATGGCCTACTTCCTGATGCGCCGCAAGAAAGCGCAGAACTGGAAAAAAGACAGCCAGAAGCAAATCCGGAAAAGCGTCGTCGCCACTTTGTTCGGTATTTCGCTAGCTATGTGTCTGTTCAATATCGTACCTAACCGTGCCAGCATGAATGAAATTGTAAAAGCGGAGCAAATGGGCATTCTGAATTATGAAGCCTATACGATCTTCTCCAAAAAAACACAGGATTTCGTAGATAAATCCGAAATTACACAAGCGAAGATTAATGAGCTCAAAACGTTCCAGCAGCCGGCTAACCCTCAGCTTTGGGAAGCGGCAAAAGGAAAAAACCTCATTATCATTCAGCTGGAGTCGTTCCAGAACTTCCTCGTCAATCTGAAAGTTGACGGCAAGGAAATTACGCCGAACTTCAACAAGCTTGCGAATAACAACTATTACTTCAAGCATTTCTATCAAGGCGTCGGACAAGGCAATACATCGGATGCCGAGTTTATCGTTAATACATCGTATTACATCCCGCCAAACGGCGCGGCAACGCAAGTGTATGCGGGTAAAGAACTGCCAAGCTTGCCTAGGCTGGTAGAAGAGCACGGTTACGACTCCGCAACCTTCCATACGAACGTAGTGGAATTCTGGAACCGCGGAGAGCTTTACAAAGCATTGGGCTTCAACCGTTATTATGACAAGAAGTTTTTCGGCGAGGATGACACTGTCTTCTTCGGAGCTTCGGATGAAGTGCTGTATGCGAAGACTGCTGAAGAGCTTGACCGGATGAATAAGAGCGGTACACCGTTCTACTCGCAGATCATCTCAATGACTGCCCATCACCCGTTCACGATCCCGGCACGCAAGTACAAGATGGAGCTTCCTGAGCGGTATGAAGGCAGCTTTGTAGGCGACTATATCCGTGCGCAAAACTATGCGGATTACGCGCTTGGCCTGTTTATCGACGATCTGAAGGCACGCGGCATTTGGGACAACAGTATCGTTGTGCTTTACGGCGATCACCTCGGCTTGCCAATCTACTCATTGGATCGTACCGATAAAGAATTGATGAAAGAAATTTACGGTCGTGACTACGGCTATACCGATATGATCAACATTCCGCTCGTAATCGCATCTAACGGGGTGACCGATAAAGAGCCAAAAGCATTCGAACAGCTTGGCGGTCAAGTTGACGTTGTGCCAACAGTAGCCAACCTGCTTGGATTCAAGATGGATGATCATATTCACTTTGGTCAGGACTTGTTCAACAGCAGCACCTATAATCTGCTACCGCAGCGTTATTATCTGCCAACCGGATCATTCGTAAGCAGCCAGGAGCTGTTCCTCTCGGGCAGCGGCTATGCGGATGGCACTCATTATCCGCTCGCTGGTGACGGCATTAAAGAGCCGGAAGCTACGGAAAGTGAATACAATCGCGCACTGGAGCTGCTGAAGCTGTCCGACAGCTACGTCAGCCAACTGCCTGATCGTGAACCGAAGAACAAGGAATAAGACAAGGGCTGAAGCCAAGGGGATGAATAATCCCCCGCTTCAGCCCTTTTTGCATCATCGCTTAGATCACATAAGACGAATCGGGCTCGAACAATCTGCTCACTTGCTTGAAATCATCATCCGACAGCTGCCACTCGGCGGCGGCGGCATTGTCCTCCATTTGCTCAATGGTCCTCGCACCGGTCAACACCGTCGGAATCGCTTTATGATGCAATAGCCAATTAATCGCCAGCTGGCTAACCGATTTCCCAATCGACCATGCGAGGCCGGACAGCAGCTCTGCCTTTTGCTTTTGCGAGTTGTCGTGGAATGGCCCGCTAGATTTATGATCCTCATTCTCGGCATCACTTCTGTCTGCTTTGAAGTTCCCGGTCAGCTGGCCATGAGCAAGCGGGCTGGAAGGAATGAAGGCGACTTGCCGTTGCTCCGAGTAAGGCAGCTCTGCGTATTCCACTTGCCGCTGAAATAGATGAAACGGTGACTGCAGCGACACGACAGGAGCGAAGGTCTGCGCGGCAACCAGCTGATGAACGGAGAAATTGGAGACGCCGATATGACGGATTTTCCCTCTCGATACCAGGTCATTAAGGGCTGTGAAGGTCTCTTCTACCGGCGTTACGCCCTTCGGATCCGGCCAGTGCACCTGATACAGATCAATATAATCGGTATCAAGCCGGCGCAAGCTATCCTCCACCTCTTGAAATATACTTTTACGAGACAGATCGATTCGCAGCTCCCGCTGTTCATTCCAGACCAAGCCAAGCTTCGTTGCAATGAAAACCTTATCCCGTACCGGCTTCAACGCTTTGCCGAGCGCACGCTCCGATTCACCAAAGCTGTAGGATGGGGCCGTATCGTAAAAGTTAACGCCAAGCTCAACCGCCCGGCCAACCACATCAATAAATTCCTTCTCCTGTGTCTCGCTCCAGCCTGACTTCCCTGCTGTCCAAGCCCTTAAGCCAATGACTGACGCCTTTATGCCGCTGCTCCCAATTGTTCTTTGCTTCACATCCACCCCTGCCTTTCTCCTCTGCAAGCGTTAATCGATAGGCCCAATTTTTCATAAAAAAAGACTTTCGCCGTTATCCCGGATGGGGAAAGCGACGAAAGCCTCTGGACGTCCAGTGAGCGATGTATTATAATAATTCCTACATGTTTACTTGTATTTACATTATAAAATTACCGGAACATTTTTACAATTGTTTTTTTCGATGCCTGGCTGTACAAATCAAATTTCAAGCATTGCAGAGGAGGATAAGCAAATGACGAGAAGAAGAGTCGACCATGTCGGCGTTGCTGTACGAAATCTGGAAGTATCGCTGCGCTTTTATACGGAAATTGTAGGGCTTGAGCTGAAGGGACAGCTGACGCATACGAATGGCGTTATCCAGCTTGCTTTCCTGGGCTTTGGCAATACAGACGAAACCGAAATTGAACTGATTCAAGGGTATAGCAATCAGCTGCCTCCGGAAGGCACGATTCATCATTTTGCCATCCACGTCGACGATGTTGAAGCGGAATTCGAACGTATCAAAGGAACGGAAGCCGAACTGATCGATAACGAAATCACGACGCTGCCCAACGGCTACCGCTACTTTTTCATCTATGGCCCGGAGCGCGAATGGATTGAGTTTTTCCAGCGGTAAGTATATAAAGAGGCATGACAAGAAGAGAAGCCGTTCCTGGGAGCGGCTTCTCTTCTTTATAAGGCAGCGGCAATACAGCTATTTCATTTCTTTGCTTTTTGGCCCGCCATGGTTATGGTCTCGCTTATCCGATCCCCGATACCGGCGGATAAGCACGAAGCTAACAGCTGCCAGCACGACGACCAGGCCAATTCCCGCATAGATCCAGTTCCGGACAACGGTATTCGCATCGCTGTGAGCCGGTGCTTCTGTAGGTGCTGCTGTCTCTACAGCCTTCTCTTCGGCTGCAGGTGTCGGCTTGGACGTGCTCTCGGCCGCTTTAGCAAATGCGTTATGTGTCTGATTGTTCCTCCAAAGTCCCATTTCCTTCACATAAGTCCCGATAGAATTGATGATGGAAGACTGGGCGAACAATTTCGGCTCGCCTTTCGCATTCAATAACGCTTTGGTGGAGCCGATCACAGAGTTATCCAAGTAAAGCTTGCCATCATTCATTAGCTTGGCAAAGCCCCAATCGCCCGGATTGCGGAAATGGACCGCTTGCAGCTTCAGATTGCCGTTGTCTACGGTTACCCCGTACATCGGAGCGCCCCAGAAATCAGCACTGTAAAAACGGATTTCGGAAGCGAATCTCTCGCCGATCTCCACATACCTCGTCTCTTCACCGCCATCGATGGAGACAATTTGCGAGTTGATGAGATCAAAACCTGCTTCACCTGCACCTTCGAATACAAGCCCCTTCTGAGCGCCGTCAACACCAAGGCCTACGCTGATACCGGTTGGGCCTCTGCCGTTCTCCTCCGCCAGCAGCAAGCCGCTCCGCGAGCCATAATGAAAGTTGTTGTACAGAATTTCGTCCTTCACATCTCCCAGTATCATAAAGTCCAGCTGGTTGTAGCCATATTCGTACACCGGTTTGTTATTGTCCATGGACGGAGCGTTCGGCCACTCGCCAAACTTCGATTCCGAGCCAGCCGCATAGACGATCTGGTTGAAATGCATGTTGTAGATTTTGCCGCCTTCACTGCCGCCGCCAACCTTAACGCCATTCCTAAAAACATGGCCGGTTACAAAATCAAGATAATGGTTGTCAGCCTTATGCGTGAACAGATCGACGCCGTTATAGACCGCGCGCAAGCCGACATTAATTATATATACGTCTTTGCCCGCAGCCTGAACTGTATATGGATAAGAAGCTATATTCGGAAGCTGGGAGGCAAGCTGCTCCGGATAGTT
This sequence comes from Paenibacillus sp. NPDC058174, assembly GCF_042883865.1. NCBI lineage: Bacteria > Bacillati > Bacillota > Bacilli > Caryophanales > Paenibacillaceae > Paenibacillus > Paenibacillus sp. NPDC058174. The sequence continues at coordinate 468,272 of NZ_JBHVUY010000003.1, read as the reverse complement.
GATCGTGATTCCTCTTACCCCGCTTCGTTCGGACAGCTTCAGGAACGGCTCGCCTTTCGGATTATCCCGGTCAGCGTATGCTTCCAGCACGCTTCCGGGGCCAGTTGGCACGGTGCTGTTATCAACCGAGCCCTTCAGCTCCACTCCGGTTGGCACCGTCAAGTGCCCAAGCACCTTATACTTGCCCGGCGGAAGAAAGACAACGCCTCCTCCTTCCGCAGCAGCCTTATCCAAAACCGCTTGAATTGCGGCCGTATTATCGGTCTTGCCGTCGTTTTTCGCACGGAACGGCGCTTCCGTCGCTACATACAATGCCATCCTTGCCGGTTTATGCGTTTCCGGCACAGCGTCCGGGAATACAGGCAGCTTTGCCATGTTGACCGGTGAATGGTCGATCGTCGAAATGAATTTCGACGTATCTTCAATATCCGGTGTTCCGCTAAAACGGTTGCCGGTAAGAATCGCTCTGGCGCTATCCGTGATGCGAATCTGCGGTGCAGCGTTATTGAAATCGGAATCGGAAGCCATGAGTGTGCCTCCAGCAACCGCCACATCGCCGCCTGCTACCGTACTTTGCTGTACAATCAGCTTTGTCTGCGAGGTTGGGTCAACTGCGATAGCATGCAGCGAAGCGTTAATGTCACTGCCGTTCAATTGAAACACGCCGGAAGTTCCGGGACCTACCGCAATACCGGTCTCACCGTCTTGAATATGGACGCGGGTAAACATTACTCCATCCCCGCTAACCGTCTCGGCGTATATTGCCGTTTTATTACCGGTAAAAGTAAGCTCATAATTATGACCGTTCGGGATGCTTCCCGGACTCGCAATTGAAGGCCCCAGATGAAAGCCTCTGTTATAGCCGTCAATCGTAATGTAGCCGGTATAAGACCAATCGTTGCGGCGCATGACGATACCCGTTCCGTTCTCATAGATCCACTGCTCGTACGCACTGCCTGCAGCAGGAGCATTCGGCAAACCCGACCCCGACCAGTAGTCCGGGGAAAAATCAATCCATTCGATGCGCCCAACATCGGCGATGTTGTCAATTTCGACGCCCCGCGACAGCAGCGTCCCGTAAAGCCCGTTCAGAACAGGGCTGGAACCGCCATTTTCACGGGAGAACATGAGACCGGTATAAGCGTTGATGAAGGTAATATTTTTAGCGTTGCAGAAATCATTGCCGAAATAGTTCGGCTTGCCGAATACGATTGCCGGCGGGTATGGCGTAATCTGATCCGGCAGCTGTTCCGGATACCAGATTGACAAATCACGAATAGCCGAGGATGGCTCCATCGTGACGAGCGGAGCGGCATTCTCATCGCCTCTTCCCGCGTATGCCATCAGGATTGTGCCCTTCACCGGCTGCCCTCTGACAGGCTTGCTCCATTCGCCGCGCAGCGTTACGCCCTTCGGAATGAGCAAGCTGCCTTTAATGGCATATTTGCCTTCCGGCACAAACAATGTGCCTCCGCCAAGTGTGCCCAGCTCATCGAGCAGCTGCTGGAATATTGCCGTTACATCGGTTTCTCCGTCTCCAAGCGCACCAAAGTCGCGGACGGAATAAGCGGCAACGAACGTATCGGCCGTCTCATAGGCCGGTTCGATCAGTTTCCATTCCGGCGCCGTCTTGGCGGCCGAGACGGGAACGACGCCTAAGTGGGCGATACAAAAGATAAGCATGAGCATCATCAGCAATTTTTTAGACATGGCTTTCTTCTCCTCCTGCCGTTCAGGGCTATCCAATGAATAAATGAACCCATTTTCAATGGATGGAATGGTTATGATTGTAAACTAGATCGAGCTCCAGCTGTACGAGGAAAATGTAAAGTTTCCATGCCAAAGTTAACCGATTTGCTGATTTCCTTGTGAGGAGGGGACAGAGAGTTCGATTTGGCGGACTAACCCGGCAATCTCACGGCCCTGGAAGGGAAGCTGTGCTGTGCGTTATCGGGCAGACGTCAATTTTCCATAGCCGCCAACTATTTTGCTCTTCCTGCAACGAGAGAGGTCATGCTAAGGGCTTGCCCTCGGCTGCGCTGTTAAGACCCTGTGAGGGTCTTAACGGCCTCACATCAGGGCAAATACAGCTATATAAGACCCTCTACGGGTCATACTCGTACTCACAAGCTGCATTTTATCGCCGATTAACCCTCGGCTGCTCCTGTTAAGACCCTGAGAAGGCCTTACCGGCCTCGCATCAGGACAAACACAGCGATATAAGACCCCCCTAAGGGTCTTATCCCTACTCACAAGCTGCTTTTTCTCGCCGATTAACCCTCGGCTGCGCCCGTTAAGACCCTGTGAGGGTCTTAACGACCTCACAGTAGAACAAGTTTAGCGCTGTAAGACCCTCTAAGGGTCTTACTCTCACTCACAAGCTGCTTTTTCCCGCCGATTAACCCTCGGCTGCTCCTGTTAAGACCCTGAGAAGGCCTTACCGGCCTCGCATCAGGACAAAAGCAGTGCTATAAGACCCCTAAGGGTCTTATCCGTACTCACAAGCTGCTTTTTCTCGCCGATTAGCCCTCAGTTGCACTCGTTAAGACCCTGTGGGGCCTTTATCAGCCACTCAGCAGGGCAAATACAACGCCATAAGACCCTCTGTGGGTCTTATATCATCGAGCTAACTGCTCTAGACACCACCGGATGAAGCCGCATGGTCTCCACGCACGAAAAAAAGAGGCCTTGCAGCGACACATGCCGCTGCTCGAAGCCCCTCTAACTAAGGAGGACTCACATTAAGCCCTCCCGTATCATAAACCTAGCCTTGCTTGGCCGCCTCCAGCACTTCCTGTACATGGCCATCCACGTTAACTACGCGCCATTCCTTCGCCAGCACACCGTTCTCGTTGATCAGAAACGTCGACCGTTCGATACCCATAAACTCAGTACCGTTCCAGCTGCGCAGCTTCCAGACGCCAAACAGCTCCGACACCTCATGCTCCGTATCCGACAGCAGCGGAAAAGGCAGCTCATGCTTGGCAATAAATTCATCATGAGATGCAAGGTCATCAGGGCTGATACCAATTACTGCAGTATTATTAGTCTCGAACTGACCGTTGTAGTCACGGAAATCGCACGATTCCGTCGTGCAGCCAGGCGTCATATCCTTCGGATAGAAGTAAATGACGAGCTTTTTCCCTCTGTAATCCTTAAGCGATACAGCTTGGCCCGTCGAAGCAGGCAGTGTGAAGTCAGGCACCTCTTGGCCGATTTGCACTTGCGTCATTTTCCATCCGCTCCTTGTCTATCTGGTTTAAGACGTTCATAAAACAATTCTTTATTCCACATAAAGGATTCGATCTCCTCTTTGCTGTCAAACAAAGAGTAAGCCAGCGTCAGCTTCATCAGCGCAGCCTCGACAGATAAATTGTCGATAAAAACGACGCCCGCTTCCATTAAGCTGACTGAAGAAGCATACATCGCCTCTGTCCGGTCTTTTAGCGGGCAAAGATACAGATCCACACCCTGTTCCCCGCAGTATTCGGCAAATCCGAGCAGCGAATAATTGCCCGGTGCGTTTGCGCTTGCCGTACCGGAATGGTACAGGTCATGCAGAACCGCCTTCGGCTTGCGCCGGCTAAAATCATAGAACGAATAGTCGATACCTGTAAATGGCTTGATATAAAGCAAGCCGGATTCAATTCGTTTGCCGCTGCCGCGATTCTCCCACGGAGAAATGGTGCGCGCTCGATTACGCAATGCCTCTAATGTCGGGTTGTCCGAATGCGGCTCGGGGATGAAGTAGCCCTGCTCTACCCGTCCATAAGGCAGATCATAGGGGCTGCCGAACTGATCGGTAAATGATTCGCATTGCGTAATCCGCGTGCCCAAATACACGAGCGATTCACTGCGGTCATTGCGGTACACGACAAATACGCCCGGCACGCTGCCGGTATCCATAATGAAGTCGATCGCAGCGGCAAAATTACTCACGCCATTGCTTCGCTCATCATCAAGATGATAATTGGCAGCCACAAGCACAATCGGCACCGGTGAATCACAGCATAAGTAACTTAACATAGCTGCCGAATAGGCTAGCGTATCCGAACCGTGAGTGACAATAATGCCTGCATACTCCGCTTTGTCGATACTATCCAGCGCATCCATCAGTACATTCCAGTCATCCGGCACCAAGTTCTCACTTAGCACATTCAACGGCTGAGCGGTCTCAAATTGGACGTCCCGTTTGTGCGGAAGGCTTCCATATGCTTCGAGCAAAGCATACGTGCCGCTCTCATGAACCGATACGGTTCCATTATTATTTTTACTGCCGATTGTTCCCCCCGTGAAGAACACGGCGATTTTTCCCGTTCCAGCCATTATCCTCGTCTCTCCATTTCCAACCAAGCGGTACTTCATCCTCATTTAAACATAAAGCGGTTTAAATAACACCTGTCTAACCCAATCGTAACCATTTCCAAATCGGTTCATACTAGGGCGAATAAGCCTGCGCCATTCCGTTCGTCCGCTCTTTGTGCCAGAAATCGTCCAGCTCCTTAAGCAGCTCCTCCACCGTTATCTCTCCTTCTAAGTAACGCCGAGCCTGCTCTTTTCCCTGTTTGTAAAACGTGCTGTAATCGTAGTAATGATTAGGCGGCTGGGTTCGAATATACTGCTCCTCATTTTGATCCATCATCCAGAATGAGGCGTATGGCCCCGATTGCAGAAAAGAGGCATCCCGCGGATAAATCGGCAGAACCCCGATCCGTTCGCCAAACTCTTCATTAACGGCAGGCGATGATAAAAACTCGATCAGCGACCAGGCTTCCTTAATATGCGGCGAGTAGGAAGCAATCCCCCAGCCTGCGCCCCTTACCGCATAATGGGATATTCCTTGAGGCCCTACAGGCAGCGGTGCAGTTGCCCAGCTGTCCGGCTCCATCTTCCCGTTCAGCAGAGCAATTGCCCCTGCATCAGCGATCATCATTGACGCCGAGCCGTTCGCAAAAGCGTCGGCCTGCTCGGTAAAGCTCCATTCCGCCGATTGCGGAGGCGACAGGTCCTCGTAAAGCTGCTTGTACAGGATAGCACCGTCACGTGCTCCGGTTCCATTAAAAATAGTGGTACGATCATGTTTGTACATGCCGTCCCGAGCATCGACATGATCCCCATTATAATCTTGAATAAGCTGCGTCAGCAGGCGATCCGGACCTTCATCCCCGCGAAATGCGAGACCGTATTCGCCCTTCGCCCGATTGGTCAACAGCTTACCTGTATAGTAGAGCTCCTCCCAAGTCTCCGGCACCTGCAGCGCTTTTTCGTCAAACCTGTCCTTACGGTAATAAAGCTGATTGCGGTACAGCCCGTTCGGAATATAGTAGACCGCCCCGTCCCATTCGGAGGCAAAATGCTTAGCGTCCTCGCTCAGCCCGGCATAATCCTTCCATGTATCCGCATAGGCCGTCAAATTGAGTATCAGCTTCCGCTCAACTAGCGGGATGAGCGTCTGATCCCTCACTTCCACGACATCGATGCCTACCCGGTCGCGAAGCGCATTCTGGATCCGGTCGTCCGCAACCGGGTTGCCCGGGGAGAGCAGCTCCACTTTTATCCCGGGATTCAGCTCCTCGTAACGATTCAGTAAATCGCGCAGCGCCTCCGTACGCGGTTCATTCGTTAAGCTTTGAATTATTCGTAATGTAACTCCGCTTTGTTCAGAAGCAACCGTCTCTGCCTCACGCTTCATGCACCCGTTCATTACAACGAAAGCTAGTACCGCTACAATTGCGATCGGCCAACGTATCCGGTTGTTGCGGAACATCCGTCATGTACGCCCCCATTCACTTTAGATATGGTTTGCTTCCCTTATTCTACTATCTTCATCCAAAAATGCACAGTACTCTGACAGCGTTTTCAATATCGAATTAACATACTTTTTCAGACATTATGTAGGAAATTGACGATTCGTTGACACCCTGCCTGACGAGAGCTATCGTTTAATTGAGAGCACAACAGAATGAATGTCTATCAGACGAGGTGACCCCTATGAATATGAACCCGCGTATGATGCAGCCGCAGCGCCCCAAAAGCAAGGGCAGCATATGGGCGATGTACAAACGGATGTTTTTTCACGTCAGCTCCCGCTGGCCGCTATTAATTGCCGCACTTGTCTGCATTATCGCCGTGTCACTGCTCGAATTCGTTATACCGCAGTTGACGCAGTATACGATAGACCATGTCATACCCGGGCGAAAATACAGCGCGCTTCCGGCGATCGGAATCGGCATTCTTGCAACCGCCGCCTTGCTCGGGCTGTTCAACTATTGGAGCTCCTTGACGATGGCGTCTGTCGGACAAAGGGCCATTCTTGACCTGCGCAACGAATTGTACCGTCATTTGCAAAAGCTGGACGTCGGCTTTTTCGACCGCAACCGTACCGGCGACCTCATGTCCCGCGTAACCAACGACGTCAATATGCTGCAGCAGCTGATCTCCTCCGGCATGCTGTCCATCGTGACCGATATGTTCACATTCGCAGCCGTCGCCGGTTACATGCTGTGGGTCGATTGGAGGCTGACGCTTCTTGTGCTCGCCACCTTTCCGTTCATGATCATGACAACCCGCTTCTTCAGCAAAAAAATGCGGTTCTCGTTCAAGCGAGTACAGGAATCCGTATCTGAGGTCAGCTCCCATCTGCAGGATACATTGACCTCAATCCGGCTGATCAAATCCTTCTCGAGTGAAGACTATGAAGTGCGCCGTTTTGGCGACCGAAGCGAAGCCAATATGAACGCCAACCTGGGGGCTGTTAAGCTCCGCGCCATCTACGAGCCGATTATCGATTTATTGAACTTCATCGGACTTGCAGCCGTGCTGCTGTTTGGAGCGCGGCAGACGATGCATGAAGCGCTCACGGTCGGCACGATCGTCGCTTTTATGGCTTATGTCAGATTGCTGCAAAACCCGGTAAAGCGGTTCAGCCGGACGATGAATACGATTCAGCAATCGGCTGCCGCCTATGAACGGATTGTGGAAATACTGGGCGAAGAACCAGCTGTTCAGGAGAAAGAGAATGCCGTTCAATTGCCTGTCGTTAGGGGTGAGGTGCAATTTCGCAACGTCAGCTTTGCCTACCATAACGGCGCCCCGGTGCTAAAGCAGTTCAATCTGGAGATGAAAGCCGGAGAAATGACGGCGCTGGTTGGCTCTTCCGGAGCCGGCAAGTCGACCATCGCCCATCTGCTGACGCGGTTTTACGATCCGCAGGAGGGCGAAGTGACGCTTGACGGCTATCCGTTAACCGACGTCGGCTTGAAATCGCTGCGAAGTCAGATGGGCATTGTGTCACAAGAAATTTGGCTGCTGAACGGCACCATTCGCGAGAACATTGCCTACAGCAAGCCAGACGCCGAGGAAGCTGACATTATTGCAGCGGCAAAAGCAGCGAATGCTCATGCCTTCATCATGGATCTGCCGGACGGCTACGATTCCCAGATCGGAGAGCGGGGCGTCAAACTGTCAGGCGGGCAAAAGCAGCGGCTGTCCATTGCGCGGGCGCTGCTCAAAAATCCGCGTCTCATCATTCTCGACGAAGCGACCTCCTCGTTGGACAGCGAATCAGAACGTGCAATTCAAGATGCGCTCTCCCGACTGCTGGCTGGACGCACCTGTCTCATTATTGCCCATCGGCTGTCGACGATCCGGCAGGCCGATCGCATCTATGTGCTCGATAAGGGCCGCGTCATCGAGGAAGGCAATCATGAGACGCTGCTGAAGAAGCAAGGCCGTTATCATCAGCTCTATGAGCTGCAATTCCCGCAGCGGGATGAAGCAGAAGCGAAATCTGCCGCTGGCGGACAAAGCAAACCGTCCAGATAAAGGATATTGTAAAAGCCTGCGTCGCTTTCACAGGGACGCAGGTTTTTTTCGTAAAAAAGTCACATTGAGGCCTTATTCTGCTCGCTTATCCGCAGTTTATATGCCATTAAAACTTATCATGTTTTTTGAAAACACCATGGCTAGGGAAATACAGCAGATTCTTAATCCGAAAGTAAATCCCCTAATTTATATTGATTACGAACGAAATCGCATATATATTTATTCATATAGTAAACAAATCGGCTGTATTATGTTCATTATGAAGGTTCAGTCGTTTCGAGATGAAGGGAGATTCTATGCAGTCCAAAACAACAATTCCGCTTGAATCGGCAAATATTGATGAGATCGATCGTAAAATCATTTCCGCCCTGCATGTTAACGGAAGAATTTCTTACACAGACTTGGCGAAAGATATCGGCTTGTCCAGAGTAGCCGTACAAGCGCGTATTAATGCTCTGATGGAGGAAGGCGTCATTGAACGGTTCACTGCCGTCATCAATCCGGAGAAGATCGGCATTACGGTGTCCGCTTTTTTCAATGTCGAGGTTGAGCCGAAGTTTCTGCATGAGGTGGCCGATCAGCTGTCTGACGAACCTGAAGTGACCAGCCTCTATCATATGACTGGGCCAAGCAAGCTGCATATGCATGGATTGTTTCTGAACAATCAGGAGATGGAGACATTCATGCGCGAGAAACTGTACACGCTGCCCGGCATTATGAGCGTCGATTGCCAGGTGCTCATCAACCGTTATAAAAGCCGGATGGGGATGAGATTATGAATACGCCAACGCCTCCTCCCGCACAGAGCTCAATTCCGATGCCTAACGGATCACGAGGCAAAACATACGGCGAGCTGAGCTGGGCGATGATCAAAACCGGCATTTTAGGCTATGGGGGAGGCCCATCCGTTATACCGTTGATCCGCTATGAGGCGGTTACCCGCTACAACTGGATCAACGACGAGGAGTTCGCTGAAATTTTGGCACTAGCTAATGCCCTGCCCGGCCCGATCGCCACCAAGATGGCCGCCTACCTCGGCTATCACAAGCAAGGCTGGTTAGGCGCAACGGTTGCCGTGCTGGCTCATATTTTACCATCGTCTGTTGCTATGATTGCACTATTGTCAGTCGTTGACGCATTAAGCGGCTCAGCTGTAGTTCAGGGGATGATCGCTGCAGTTATTCCCGTCATTGCCGTCATGCTTGGGGTCATGGCTTATGAATTCGGCAATCGCGCACTCAAAGGGCTGGGTGCTGCATTCGGCATCGCAATGTGCGCCATCGCTTTTCTGCTGCTGCAGATTTTGCATGTCCATGACGCTATCGTCACTATTCTTTTTCTGGCTTACGGGGCTGTCCATTTCAACGTGATCAGACGGTTTAAAGACCGGAAGCACAAACGCCAACAACCGGCAGAGACAAGCGAGGAATAGATGATAATGGATTGGATTGAACTGATTATCGGTTTTTTTATTGCGAACGTGCTCGGATACGGGGGAGGTCCCGCCTCCATTCCGCTTATGTACAATGAGGTTGTTAAAAACTACGGATGGGCGACGGACAGCCAATTTTCGCAAATTCTTGCCCTCGGCAACGCATTGCCAGGTCCCATCGCAACCAAAATCGCCGCATTTGTCGGCTTTGACGTGTATGGAGTTACCGGCATGCTGCTGGCGCTCGCCGCAACTGTGATTCCTTCCGCAGTTGCGCTTATCTTTTTGCTGAAGCTGCTGTCCAAACATCGTCAATCGCCGGTTGTAAAAGGACTGACGCTGCTCGTCCAGCCTGTCGTTGCGATTATGATGGTGCTGCTCACCTGGCAAATGGCGGGCACCTCTGTGCATTCCTCCGGCCTATGGCAGACGATTGGCATTGCCGCCGTTGCATATTGGGCGATGGAACGCCGGAAAATCCACCCGGCGATCGTCATTTGCGCCGCCTTCGTCTACGGCGGACTAGTGCTGTCGCACACGATGGTTTGAATCGTTTTGCAGAAAGAAGCGGCATCCCCTTTGTTACTGGGGATGCCGCTTCTTTAGAGTGTCTCTTGTTGAGAATCTCCTTCCTGCTTCGTTAAACTCCGCCTTGCACCTAACTAACTATTACAGCGAATCACCTAAAATCCGCCAACTAACTAACCAGCCTCTATAGCGAATCGCCTTCGCTGTTTTGCGAAGCTAGCTTCGCTAATCAGACCGTAGAGAGGCCAGCTGCAGCCTGCAGCGAAGTATTCTTCGCTACTCGTGAACCTTGGTTCTCGATTTGCGAAAATTACTTCGCTATCTCTCACCAGCCGCCACCGCACGCCCATTTTGCCCCTCTAGAACGAACCTTACTTCGCTAATTTGCGAGCCTGC
>NZ_JBHVUY010000003.1:381697-457993 GCF_042883865.1 Paenibacillus sp. NPDC058174 | reverse complement strand
CGCTATCTCTCACCAGCCGCCACCGCACGCCCATTTTGCCCCTCTAGAACGAACCTTACTTCGCTAATTTGCGAGCCTGCTTCGCTAAACTCCGCCTTGCACCTGACTAACTATTACAGCGAACCACCTTCGCTGTTTTGCGAAGCTAGCTTCGCTAATCAGACCATCCAGCGGCCAGCTGCAGCCTGCAGCGAAGCATTCTTCGCTACTCGTGAACCTTGGTTCGCGATTTGCGAAAATTACTTCGCTATCTCTCACCAGCCGCCACCACACACCCAGTTTGCCCTCTAGAACGAACCTTACTTCGCTAATTTGCGAGCCTGCTTCGCTAAACTCCGCCAACTAACTAACCAACCTCTATAGCGAATCCCCTTCGCTGTTTTGCGAAGCTAGCTTCGCTAATCAGACCGTCTAGCGGCCAGCTGCAGCCTGCAGCGAAGCATTCTTCGCTACTCGTGAACCTTGGTTCTCGATTTGCGAAAATTACTTCGCTATTTCTCATCAACCGCCACCGCACGCCCATTTTGCCCCTCTAGAACGAACCTTACTTCGCTAATTTGCGAGCCTGCTTCGCTAAACTCCGCCAACTAACTAACCAACCTCTACAGCGAATCGCCTTCGCTGTTTTGCAAAGCTAGCTTCGCAAATCAGACCGCCGAGAAGCCAGCTGCAGCCTGCAGCCAAGTATTCTTCGCTACTCGTGAACCTTGGTTCGCCGGTTGCGAACCTGCTTCAGCACCGCCCACAAAGAAAAAAGCCCGCTCAGCAAGAGAGCGGTCCAAAGACCGTCCCCTGCTAAGCAGGCCACATCCCTTTCACTAGCCCATTAAATCGTAGTGTCACGCGGATAAGCGCGAACTTTCTCGCTTGGCGATGATGGCGAGTCCAGCTCGTCATCCGAGCGCATGAACGGCCAATAGTTGGCTTTGCCGAACATACGCACCATGACCGGAATGAACAGCGGCAGCATCACGAGTGCGTACATGAACAATCCGCATAGCACGATCGTTGCAATCTGCAGCAGCGACATGACCCCTGACGGCAGCATCGCCGCGAAGGTACCGCCCAGAATAACGGCTGCCGACATAATGACGGTGCCCATGTTTTTCATCGCTTCCAGAATTGCTTCGGAAGGCGATAAGTGGCGATATTCCTTGAAGCGGTCCATCAGGAAGATACTGTAGTCGATACCGAGCGCGACCAGCATGACGAAGCCGAAGAACGGCACCGCCCAGCTGAGACCGGAATGTCCAAGCAATCTTACAAAGATCACTTCCGTAATCGCCATCGACGTGTAGAACGTCACGAGCAGCGATGCGATCATATACAGCGGCATAATGATCGAACGGAACAGAATAATGAGAATGATGGAGATCCCGATCAGCATCAAAATTACGGTGCGGCTGTAATCCGCATTCGAAATATTGCTCAAATCGTTATTCATACTCGATACGCCGCCGACCGCATAGGTAGCGTCGCTATACGCAGTGTCCTTGATAGCACGGCCGACTGCAGCTTCCAGATCATCGATTTGCAACATCGTTTCTTGCTCATACGGGTTGCCGCTGAACACGACATCGAGTTTCGCCGTTTTGCGATCCTCGGACAAATAAACGTCAAGCGCTTGCTGGAACTCCGGTTTATCAATCGCTTCCTGCGGAATGAACCAGCCGGTAATTTGCTTGTTCGCAGAAGAGGAAAGCTCGCTCAAGTACCCTTTCGCCGACGAAAGCCCGTCGGTTACTTGCGTCAAACCGTCGACGCTTTGATCCAAGCCCCCGGTAAGCTGGCTAAGCTGTCCGTTCAAGTCTGCAAAACCGGATTGCAGCTCCTTTTGTCCGCCGGCTAGCTTATCAAAGCCTTGCGTAACGCTTGGAAGCTTCGATACGATCTGCCCTTGACCGGCAGCGGCCTGCTCAATGCCTTTCTGCAGCGCAGCAATACCGTCCGCCAGTTGGCCTAATCCTTGCGCCAAGGCTGCCTGACCGCCTGAAGCCTGCTCGAAGCCGCCGTTCGCTTGCTTCAAGCCTCCGGCTACACCGCCAAGCTGCGTATTCAGCATCGCCAATTGCTGGCCAAGAGCCGAAGCGCCTTGCTGCATTTGCGCTACCGAAGCAAGAGCCTGCACATACGCCTCGTCATCCTTCAGCTCCGGATGGCTTTGCTCCAGACCCGCCAAGCCTTTGCCCAGGCTTCCCAGTCCGTCGGCAAGCTTCGCTTGCTCAGAAGCAATTGCGCCATAAGCCTGCGTCAATTGGCTAACGCCAGATTCCGCTTGCTTATAGCCGGCAAGCAAATCCTTGCTGGCTGCCGCAAGCTGATCGGCGCTCGTCTTCGCTTTGCTAAGACCGGCGCTCAACTCCTTGGCACCGGCGGAGCCGTCGAGCAGCCCTTTTTCAATCTGCTTCAGTCCATCGCCCAGTTGGACGACGCCTTTCTTCAATGCATTGGTGCCATTCACCAGCTCACCAACGCCATCGACTGCTTGATTAAGCTTCGGCGCATTATCGCTAAGCGCTGCGCTGGCTTCGGATAAACCCGAGCCGATCTGGCCCAGCCCGTCGCCGCTTTTGCCCAAACCATCTTCCAGCGTTCCCACTTGATCAGTCACCAGGAAGTCATCGAGCACTTCACCGGTTGGACGGGTCGCGCTGCGGACCGTCTTCACGCCTTCAACCTTGCCCAGCTCCCGGCTTACTTGCTCCAGAGCAGCCAAGCCCTCTGGTGTATCCATAGGGGTATCCGACTTGACGACAACAGTCGAGGTCAAGGATTCGCCTGGCCCGAAGCTTTCAGCAATCAGGTTGAACGCTTTTACAGAGTCATATTTATCGCCGATTTCGTCCAGCGAGTTAAACGAGATCGAACCTTTGTAAGCGGTAAGGAACGGCACAATCAGTACCGCCAAAATAACAAGCGCCCAAACCGGACGTTTCAGCGAAAACTTGCCGACTGCGCCCCAAAGTCCGCTTGGCTTATGCTCCAGCGAGCCTTTAGAAGGCCAGAACAGCTTCGGCCCCAGCACCGCCATGAAAAACGGTACGATCGTGAACAACGCCACGAGCAGTACGGCAATCCCCACGGCTACCGCTACCGCAGAGCGGTACAAGACGAAGGTCGAGAAGCCGATCGACGCGAAGCCGACCAATACGGCCAGACCGGAGAACAATACCGTTTTGCCTGCCGTTTTGTAGGTCGCTACGATCGATTCCGGAATGTTGCCCCCGCGATGCGACAGCTCTTCCTTATACCGGCTGATCAGCAGAATACAATAGTCAGTTCCTATGCCGAATAGGACGGCCACCAGGAAAATTTGCGTAAAGTTCGAAAGCGGGAATCCAAAGTATTTTACCAGATAGGCTACGATGGATTGCGATACTAAGTAGGTGAAGCCTACGGTCAGCAACGGTACGATTGGCGCCACTGCGGAACGGAATACAAGGAATAGAATAACAAGTATAAATCCTACGGTAATAAATTCGGTTTTCTTCAAACCGTCCTCCGAGCTTTGCATGACATCCTCGGAGATGATCCAGTTGCCTGTATAATAATGATCGACTTTAACATCCGACAATGCGCTGTAGAGACCGTCACGAACCTCGGACAAATCTGCACCGTCAAGATTGACATTGACGAGCGCGATCATCGTTTTGCCGTCTTTGGCAAGCATCTGGCTCTTCAATTCAGGAGTGTCCAGATGGGTAGTCATGCTAGTAATATGCAGCTCATCCTTACGTTCCTTCAGCTTGTTGATGCCAGACTGAACGGCCGTCATGTCACTGTCCGACAACCCCTTGTCATCGTGGAAAACTAGAACGGTAGCCGCCCCGCCTCCCCCTTCTTTCCCCTCAAACTGCTTGATCATCTCAGCGGCCTTTGTCGACGAATAACCGTCAGGCACCGTGATTTGACCTTTGTCGCGGACGAGATCCTGCATATTTGGCGCACTTAGCATGAGCCCGGCGGCTGCCACCAGCCATACCGCCAGCAAGACCCATCTTAGCTTTAATACGATTCTCATTTTCTCTCTAGCTCCTCTCCGTCTCCATAGATTCCGTCATGACCTTCGCTAATTTCTCAAACGTGTTGATGAATTGAAGGGCTTCCTCCTCTTCAAAATGATTCAAAAACTTGGCAATCATCGCCTGAATCTCATCCTCTATTGAGTCTGACATCCGCTTCCCTTCCTCCGTCAAACGGAGCAGCGTAACGCGGCGGTCCTTCTCATCCGGATGCCGTTCAATAAGGTTTTTATCGAACAACCGCGTTGTGATGGCGGTAATCGAGCTTTTGCCTACACAGAATATATCTGCAAGGTCCGTTGATTTAGCTGCACCCGCCGACCGCAAATACCGGAGCGTGGCGAACTGGTCTACAGTGAGCGCATCAGGCATCAACTCGCGGATCATAGCAGTCAATCTTGTATTAACTGTAAAATGCACCGATTCGTAGCGCGAAATAATCTGTTTTAAAAATTCAACGTTTGGCGCAGTCATACGTTCCCTCTCTTTCTCTGCATGTCTATATAGTTTCACAGTAGAACTATTCGATTATTGAACTATAACCAAAAACAACCCCCGCCGTCAAGAAAGGGTTGTGTGAAATTACTGTGAACGATCTGTTAGTCCTGCCAGTATCTAGAATAATATGACTGATCGGCTGACATTATGCTGTAAAATGTCGGAAAGGGGTAAAGTTCGAAGCTGCAAAACGGAGTAGGCTGGTGACCACCCTACATACAACAAAACAGGAGCGATATCGAAAGGCAGGCCACTGACCTGCGCCCTCTCGATACCGCTCCTTTATTTTCCCCGTAATCCAACACCCGTTATGCAAAAGCAGTCAAAAACAAAATGCAAATGTACATATGCATGCCAGGCCTCATTGTCGGTTCGGCTCGTTTCTGCCCCATTTACATGTACATTTGCATTTTGGGGCGTTGTCCAAGTTATAAAGGCCTAGGCGTCGCCTCCTGCCTCCGTGTCACTACCGCTATCAACGGATGTCTGATCCTTGCTGTCTGAAGGGCCATCATCCGCTTTCCCCTGAGAGATAGACAAGCTTGCGGCCGGAGCTGCATAGACGCTCTCCACAGACAAACCTCCGCCAAGCGCCAGCATTAACGCTAAAGTTGTTGCCGCCCATGCTCTGCTGCTTTTCCTCTTCATCAACATCTCCTCCTTTCTGTGTATTTGACTAAGTACAACCTCTATCCTAAAGACCTTAGCTTAATACTGTATGAAATTCGCTTAAAAATAGCATGAAATACAGCTTTATAACGGCGAACAAATAAGTCCAAATACATTTCTAACATCAAATAATAAACTTATCTAATAAATTAGACCTATAATGTCGTTATAAATATCACAGGAGAAGCAGCGCTGCTGCATTATACATCAAGTGAGGAGTAACAGTAATGATTAAATTCATCCTTAAGATTAAAGACCGCAGTTTAGCCTTAACGAGCTCCATTGTGCTCGCCGCTCTGTTCATCGCCGTTATCGGCGTTTTTGAATGGACATCCTACAGCGCCCAGAAGGAAGCCTACTTAGCAGACATGAAGCGCGCTACCCGCACGTTCGGAGTACAAATGCAGGCGAATGTGGATCTTGTCTCAAATGCCTACATCCAAATGCGGGCGGATCAGCGTGACAATCAAGCAACCTTCAATTCGCTCGGAAAGCAATTGGATGCGATGAATACAAATGAGCTGGTTAAAAATGCATACCTGTTCATGCCGAATATGATTGAAAAAGACGATAATAAATATGCCACTATCATTAAAAGCAATAAAAACATGGTCGATCTGGGCTATGATACAGACAAGCAATATCAACTGCCGCATGCGTTTATCGAAGGCTTTGAAAAGCTTGGGACCGAGGATTTTATCCAACTAAAACAATATACAGACGATATGGGCAGCTGGATTACATATTTGACACCCATTAAGAACAAAGAAGGCAAAATCATCAGCTATTTTGCAATCGACTTCGATTACGATGATGTCACTGGCAAGATGAACGCCATGCTGTGGAAAGGCATCGGCCTCGCAGCTCTGTTCATCGTCATTGCTATGGCTTTTGTCGTCTGGCTGGCAAGAATAGCGCTGAGCCCATTGAAGCGGCTCGCCGAAATTTCGTCTCAAGCGGCTAAAGGCGATTTGACTCAGACAGTGCCCGTTACCAACAACAACGAAATCGGCCTCGTATCGGCTGCTTTTAACGACATGATTATCAGCTTGCGCAGCTTGACCTACAATCTGCGTTCGGCATCCGAAGAAGTAAGCAGCTCAGCGGCGAACATGCAGGAAAGCTCAGAGCAGACCGCTGCCGCAACACAAGAGGTGGCCGAGGCGATTCAAGAGGTTGCTGCAGGCGCCGATACGCAGCTGCAAAGCTTCCAGGAATGCCAGCGTGCGATGACGGAAATGACGGTCGGCATTCAGCGTATTGCAGAATCCTCATCCTCTGTATCAGATCTAGCTGCCGATACGACAGAACTGGCCGTAGCCGGCGGAGAAGTACTAGGACAAACCGTTCAGCAGATTCATGCCATCGAGCACAGCGTATCCAGCACCGTAACGACGCTGGAGCAGCTTGAAGAGATGAACGGACAGATCAGCACCATTCTTGCCATGATTGGCGATGTCGCTAACCAGACAAATCTGCTGGCGCTGAACGCTTCCATTGAAGCGGCTCGCGCCGGTGAGCATGGACGCGGCTTCGCGGTCGTAGCCAATGAAATCCGCAAGCTGGCTGAGCGATCCAAAGAATCATCCGAGCAAATCAGTACGATTCTTACAGGCATCAGCAGCCATACGAATGAAGCGGTACGCTCTATGGAGCAAGCTGTATCCGGAGCTCGTGAAGGCTCGGCAATCTCTATGAAGGCCGGCGAATCATTCCGGGCAATTGTAGAAGCTATTCGCGCCGTTTCTTCGCAAGTACAAGAAGTATCGGCCGCTTCTGAGCAGATGTCCGCAGGCAGTGAAGAAATCGCTGCTTCGCTTGACCAGCTGGAGCACATTGCAGAAAGCTCATCGCTGCACTCGCAGCGCGTTGCCGCCTCCTCCGAGGAGCAGCTTGCTTCGATGCAGGAAGTTGCCAGCTCGGCCGTACAGCTCCGCTCACTGGCGGCTGCGTTGAACAAAGAAATCAGCAAATTCAAGACAGAATAATCGATTCTTCGCATAGAGAACGAAAAAGCGGGTATGGCGCCCTTAAACTTAGGCGCTATACCCGCTTTTTTTATTAGGAGGCGGTAACCGCTGCCCCCTGCTGCAGCTGATACATCGCGAAGTATTTGCCGCGATGCTCCATCAGCTGATCATGATCGCCGCGCTCTACGATGCGGCCGCGATCCAGCACAAGAATCTGATCCGCTTGGCGGATCGTGGACAGCCGGTGCGCGATGACGAACGTCGTCCGGCCTTTTTTCAACACATCAAGCGCCTGTTGAATGATCGCCTCAGTCTCTGTATCGATGCTGGCTGTCGCCTCATCCAGAATGAGAATCGCCGGATCGTATGCCAGCGCACGCGCGAAAGAAATTAACTGTCTTTGTCCAGCGGACAGCGTACTTCCCTTCTCAATGACAGGAGCGTCGATTCCGCCCGGCAGTGATGCGAACATCTCATAAGCGCCTACGTCGCGCAGTGCTTGCTCGATCGTCTCGCGGCTGATCGCCGGATTATCGAGGCTTACGTTAGAAGCAATCGTGCCCGTGAACAAGAACGGGTCTTGAAGCACGATGCCCATATGATGCCGCAGATGCTGCTTCGGAATTGACAGCACATCTTGACCGTCAATCGTGATGCGCCCTTTATTCGTATCATAGAAGCGGAACAGCAGATTGAGAATCGAGCTTTTGCCGGAACCGGTATGCCCGACCAGAGCCACTGTCTGGCCTTGACGAGCGGTAAACGAAATATTTTTCAGCACATACTCTTCTTTTTTATAGGCGAAGGTTACGTCCTCAAACTGCACTTCACCGCGATAGCGCTCCATCGTGCCCGGCACAACCTCGACACCCTCTTGATCCATGAGTGTAAATACGCGTTCTGCCGAGACGCGGGCCGTCTCCAGATTGGAAAGCTGATTCACGACGCCGACGATCGGCTGGAACATCCGGTTCATCAGATCGACGAAAGCGTAGAGAACACCGACACCTATTGCCGCACCCAGCCAGTCGCCCCAGAACATAATAATAACGACTAGGAACATCAAGTTCCGTATAACGTTAACCAAGTTATGCGACGTAATGGAGTTCAGACTGAGAAGCTTGTTCTGATACGTAAAATAGTATTCATTCAATTCGTCGAATTCCTTCATCGTCTCTTTCTGACGGCGGAACGCTTGAATGATCGGCATGCCCTGAATCGATTCATTGATCATGCCATTAATTTCGCTGAGCTTCGAACGGATGATCCGATTATAGCGGGCCGCGATTTTACGGTACAGCTTGATCCAGATAATCAGAATCGGGACAAGCGGCAAAGCGAACAGCGCAAGCTTCGCATCCAACAGGAAGAGCGCCCCGTAAATCGCCGTCATGTAGACGATTGCCGAGAAGAAGTTCGCGAGAACCGCAACATACAGCTCGCGAATCGCCTCCGTATCATTCGTTACACGCGATACAACCTGCCCGGCAGCCAGCGTATCGAAGTAGCCGACTGGAAGCCGCTGTGTGTGGGCGAAGACGTCATTGCGCATCTGGCGGACGATCTTGTTCGCTGATGTCTGCAGCAGAAGTCTCTGTCCATAGGTGAATACTGCGCCTAAGAGCAGGAGGCCGAAGTAAACGCCAGCCAGTATCATTAATGCCGGAATTTCCGGCTTGTAGAACTGATACAATTCTTTTGCCGAGATGAGTGTCACCGGAACAGAAGCCTGCTCGCCGGTTTCCTTGCTCGTCACCGTCATCACGCCATCCTGCACGGCACGGCGCTCGCCCGAGTTAGGAAGCGCTCCTTCCAGCCAGTAGAACTTGCGTCCGGACTGAAGCACCCGGACTTCAGCTCCTTTTGCTTCGCCAGGCTCATAGTGATCCTCGCGTTTATACCATTTGCCTTTATATTCGACCGCATAGCGCTCTTGCGCTGCGACCTCATGCCATTTTTTCTCGATGCCTAATATATTTTGGTCGATCATCCGTTTCGCAATGAACGGTCCTGCAAGCTCAGAGCTTACTGCAAGCACGAGCAGCAGGAGCGCCCAAATGATCGGCTTCTTATATAGCATGGCGTATTGAAACAATCGTTTGCCTGTTTGACCCATTGTTCGCGGACGCCTCCTATCCTATTCTGATTCGATGAACGACTCCAATTGCTGCCGCTCATATTGTTCTTTGTACCAGCCGTCTTGCAGAATCAGCTGCTCATGCTTGCCTTCCTGAACGATCTTGCCTTCATCCAGCACGACGATCCAGTCCGCATGCTGTACAGCCGAGAGACGATGCGTCGTGATGAGCGTCGTTTTACCGGCACGTTCGGTGCGAATGCCATCGATAATCTCAGCCTCGGTCCGTCCGTCAACGGCGGATAGGGCATCATCCAGCATTAGTATTTCCGGATCGGCAATCAAAGCGCGTGCGATGCTGACCCGCTGCTTCTGTCCGCCGGAGAGCGCAACACCTTTCTCTCCAACCATCGTCTCCAGCCCGTCAGGCAGAAACTGAACGTCTTTGGCGAATGAAGCCCGTGCCAGCGCGCGGTTCAAATCTTCCTCGGAGCCTTCGCCCTTCAAGCCGAAAAAGATGTTGTCCCGTATCGTCTTCGAGAACAGAATCGGCGTCTGCGGAACATAACCGACCCAGCCCAGCAATTGCTCAATCTTCAGCTTGCCAAGCGGAACGCCGGAGACAGAAATCTCTCCGTTGCCGATTGGATACTCGCGCAGCAGCTGCTTGAGCAGCGTCGTCTTGCCGCTGCCGGTGCGTCCCACAACGCCAAGCGTCTGGCCTTTGCGAATAGCAAATGACACCTGACTCAAATTATCAACCGAAGAGGACGGATAGCGGAACGTTACGCCTTTGAACTGGATCGTATCCGGTTCCGTAACGTCTGTTGTGTCTTGCGCATCTGTAACATCAGCCTTATAGCCCAGCGTCTCGTTGACGCGGTCAAGAGAGGCGTTGCCCCGCTGCATGATGTTGATCAATTCGCCGATCGCAAACATCGGCCAGATGAGCATACCGAGGTACACGTTAAAAGAAACAAGCTCGCCCAGCGTAATCTCACTGTGGAAAACAAGGAAGCCGCCATAACAGAGACCAATCAAATAACTGAGGCCAACGAGAATTTTCATCGTTGGTTCAAACAAGGCATCGATTTTGGCAACTTCAATGCTGCGATCGAATACTTCCGACGTTTTCTTCTCGAATCGTCCTTGGCTCGCTTCCTCCTGCACAAAGGCGCGAATGACGCGTACGCCGGACACTGATTCCAGCACCTGATCATTCAGCTCGCCGAACGCATCCTGCGAAGCCATGAACCGGTTATGAATCTTTTTCCCGAAGTACGTCATCGCGAGAGCCATGAACGGCAGCGGCAGCAGCGCAGCAAGCGTCAGCTTCAAGCTGATCATGCCCGCCATCATGATAAGAATGGTTACCATGAAGAACGTTGAATCGATCAGCGTCAAAATACCGAAGCCAGCCGTTGTTGCCACGGCGTTCAAGTCATTGGTCGAACGGGCCATCAGATCACCCGTGCGATTGCGCTCGAAGAAGGTTGGCGTCATTTTCAAAAAATGCCTCATCAGCCTGGAGCGCATAAGCCTCTCCAAGACGAAGGCTCCGCCAAATAATTGATAATGCCATACATACGAAATAACATAACCGACGATTACGACGGCCAGCCAGCCAAATACAACTTCATAGAACCCTGCCGTTCCGAGCTCTCCTTGATGGATGCCGTCGATGGTGTAGCCGATCAGCCAAGGCGGAATAACATCCAATACGCCGGCTACAATCAGCAGCACAGCGGCTACAGTGTATCTTTTCCAACTCATTGCAAAAAACCATTTCAGCTTCTTAAGTACGATAAACATAATTCTGTCCAGGCACCTCCTGTTTTCCATCCATACATGCAATCATTCAAATGGCAATCGCCATTACTTGCTGCAAAAGTTACGTCCCGGCACCTCTTTAATAACAAAAAAAGGAAGCGTGTCACCGTAAACGGAGATACGCTTCCTTGTCTGGCGGCAGAATGAGTGTCATGAAAAGAGAGCCACTCATCGACCGCTGCAAGCAAAAAGGCGCACGATTACGGTTACGTAACCATGCGCCTTTGATTTTATGGGATAACCCTTAAATTCAAAGAGTAATGACTCGCGGATGGATTACGTTGATTTGTTTAGTTTGCGAATTAAAATTATGATTCTGGGGTACTGCAATCATGTTACGCATCACGTAATCCTCCTTTCGAAAATTGAAATCTATTTGTCACTTTACCATCCCATGAAATAACTGTCAATAAAAAGTTAGCCTATCTTTTTCTATTCTCTCTCCGTCGGGAATAAGAAATTATACTCCGGAAGGGGCGGGAATATTCATGGCGATTAGGGTGGATTGAAATCCAAATGCTTATTCAAACGAGTATTTATTTCTGAAATATCTATTATTTACAATAATACCCTTATCGGTGTAACCTGAATAAAAGGTTAATTTTGTAAAAGTAACTCTGGGATGTGATGAGTTGAATGCGTTTAAAGCCATGCTTGTTATTCTGTTATGCAGCATGATTGTCTCTGGTTGTGCGAATAAAGAAGATGAAAGCTCATTTGAGAAAGACAAGCATTACAAGCTAAAAGTAATGGCCCCCACTAGCGATTTCTTTTTCGAAGCATACGGCACCTATATTAATATGGAATTTCCCAATGTCAAATTTGAAATCATACCCGCCCGGGATATTTACGATAAGGAAAAGCTCTTGCAAACCGTCTCTGCTGAACAGCCTGATCTCTATATTGGGATGCATTCCTATCTCATGGATATTCTGCAGGAAGAACAGAAGCTTCTCCCGCTTAAAAACCGGCTTGGCAAAGAAACATTAGAAAGTTTGCACCCAGGCGTGAAGCAACAGCAGGAGTATTTGGGCGATGGCGAGATTTATACAATTCCTCTTTCATTTGGTTCCAATGTGTTATTTCTTAATAAAGATCTTTTTATAAAACAAGGGATTTCCTTTCCTGACGAGAGTCTGAGCTGGCAGGAGCTATTTCAATTAGCCCGCAGATTTTCCGGCTCTGAAACGGAAGGTCTTTACACCAATTCCTACAGTCTAGGCTCACTCGTAACATGGATCGGGTTAACGGAAGGTCTTACATACCTGAATCGAGCCGTGAATAAAGTAACGCTTAACACCGACAGCTGGAGGAAAATTGTAGAGCTTATAAAGCCTATGTATGAAGAAGGCTTACTGAACGATCTGAATGCTAATGATGAAAACCCGTTTTTGGAAGGCAACGTCGCGATGGCCGTTGGGAACAGTTATTTTTATGATCAACTGGATGAGCGAAACACAGACTTTGAGTGGCATGTACTACCCATACCAGGGAAAGATCGTTCAGCAATGGAAATAGACCCTGAAAGATTAGTTGGCATTAGCAGCAGCAGTCAACAAGACAAAGAGGCGATAAAATTCATCCGATATTTGATGAGCGGCAAGATGTCCAACATTCAGTATCATTCAAGCTCATTATTGTCTTCCTCTTTGCTAAATGAAGTGAATACCAATCCTGCTCATCCGCTTCACTTTATATACAGCAAAGACGCGAATATATCGGCACTTGAGCAGCAGAAGCGGAGCTTTTATATGCCGACGGAATTCCAAAGCTATTTCGACGAAACATTACTGAAAATAATGAACAATGAAGTTGATGTTCAAAGCGGATTGCAAAGCATTGAAGACTTCGGCAATACACGGCTTCAGGCCAAGTAAGATCAAGCAAATCCAATTGAGGGATGACTGCTCATGCGAACTCTTTTTCATAAAATGATATTGGCTGTGGCATTATTGATTGTATTCACGGGTTGCGCGGCCAAAGAACCTGACATTTCATTTGACTCCAGTATAGAATTGAAAGTGTTGTATTCGGACAAACGAAGCTTTTATAACGACTACGGCAACTATATTAATATGGAATTTCCGAATATCGCATTTAAAGTAATCTCGTCTGCTCCTCTATATGCCAGCGACCGTCCTCTTGTCGAAACATTGCCCGAACTGGTTGCCAAAGAAACGCCGGATCTTCTCTTTATAAATGCCTATCAGCAACAAATCCTGTACGAAGACGATGCTCTTCTGCCGCTCCAGCAAGAACTAGGAGAGGCAGCCCTCGATCAAATACCGCCGGGTGTAAGGGAGGTACTAGAGCAGCAGGGAAATGGGACAGGAGAAATCTATGGTGTCGCTGCTTCATTTAGTACAGAAGCGTTGTATTATAACAAAAATGAATTCGAGAGATTAGGCATTTCCTTGCCAGAGGAAACGATGAATTGGGAGGACACCATTCGCTTGGCACGCCGATTTGCCAATTCAGATACGGCTGGTCTGTACCTAGCCAATCCAGATCCAGCTGTACTTTTTACTAAAATCGGTTTGTCTGAAGGGCTCACTTTCCTGAATAAAGACAACACGGAAATGAAGTTTCATACCGAAAGCTGGGAGAATGTTCTGCTGTCTGTAAAATCTCTGTACGACGAAAAAGCAATCCCTACCGCAGCTTCCAATTCAGACCGCTTCATAAAAGGTTCAGCCGCCATGACGATTGGCAGAGAGTCCTATCTAGAGCAGTTGGTGAACGCTGATGCTTCATTTGAATGGGGAGTTCTTCCATTGCCAAGCAATGATCCCGATGCAACTCCAATTGACTTGATGCACTTAATTTCCGTGCACAAAGAAAGCATTAATGCAGAGGAAGCCATAAAGGTCATACGGCATATTTTAAGCGGCTCGGGAAAGATATTGGATAGACAAAATAGCGTGTTGCCAGCATCGATGTCCTCCGCTACTGCCAGTGATGCCGCCCACCCCTTTCACTTTATGTATACGAAGCACGCCAAGACATATACAACCCTCAGTGATGAACAAATGAAAAGCTTTTCCGAACTTTTTAATCAGCAATTTTCCAACTATTTATCAGATACCATACAGAAAGTAATTAACGGGGAAACTGCACCAGGGAGAGGTTTGCAGCAGATCGAAGAGTTTGGCAATCAACAGCTTCAACTTGAAACGGCGCGCCGAGCCTAATTCACTCGACGCGCCGCCAATTTAGACGTATTTATCCTCTTCGGGCTGCGTAGAAATTTGCCAACGCACGCCATAAGGGTCTTCCAGCCGGCCGAATACGGTGCCCCAGAACATCCGCTCGAAGGGCATGAACAGCTTGCCGCCTGCGGATAGCGCCTCGAATGCCTGTCTGCCCTCTTGCTCCGTCTCAAACTCAAGCGTCAGCTCCAAGCCGTTGCCTCGATCGATTGGCCCCGCGTCGGCCATATAGAACACTTGACCCGCAGCATGTAGTACCAGATGCATGACCCGGTTTCTGTCCTTTTCTTCCGTTTCCGGAATATCGCCAAAGGTCTGAACGCTGACTATTTCTCCTTGCAGCGCTTCTGCGTAAAAAGCCGCTTGTGTCCGCACATCCTCGCCAAATATATAGGGTCGCAGCAGTGCCATCGGTCGCCTCCTCCACTGATTCGAGTTGATTCCTATCCTTCATTGTGCCAAAATATCAAACCGTCTGATACCCTGTTATCGTACACGCTTCACAAGCAATGCGTAACAGAGCACCGCTGCAACGTTAACCGACGCTATAACGATCCCCATCGGCAATGCGGTTCCGCTGCCGCCAAGGCCGACCAGCGGCGCCATGCAGCCGCCAAACACGAATGACAGCAGACCAATCAGAGCCGATGCGCTTCCTGCCGACTGACCTTGATTTTGCATCGCGAGAGTGAAGCTCGCTGTCGACACGAGACCGACGCTCGAAACGATGAAAAATAGCGGGATAAGAACGCCGAACAAGCCCATACCCAGCAAGATCATCACAAGCAGCGTGACTCCGCCAAGCGATGCCATGCCAAGTCCCGTAAGCAGCAGCTTGGTTGCACTGACCTTCCCGGCTAAACGGCCAGCTGTCTGGCTGGCGATAATGATACCAATGCCATTGATGGCAAAGCAAACACTGTACATTTGCGCTGACAAACCGAACAGCTCCTGCAAAACGAAGGGCGATCCGGAGATATATGCGAACATGCCGGCAATAACTAGTCCCTGTGACAGCGCATAGCCCATGAATAACCGGTCCTTCAGCAATCGCCGGAACGTCCGCAGCGTGCTGCCGAGCCCGCCCTTCAGCCGATTTTGCTCCCTAAGCGTTTCCTTCAAGCCGAACCATACGGCAAGCAGCATTAATACGCCAATGATGGCCAGTACGATAAAGACACCACGCCATGACGTCCATTTCAATATTTGCCCTCCGGCGATCGGAGCGGCAATGGGAGCGACGCCGTTGACAAGCATCAGCATCGAGTAGAACCTCGTCATCTCGGCTCCCTCATACATATCCCTTACCATTGCGCGGGAAATAACGATTCCGGCAGCACCGCCAACGCCTTGTATAAATCGCAGCAGGACGAACGTCTCAATGGACGGTGCAATGACGCAAAGCACGGACACCACTGCGTAGACGGCTAAGCCGATCAGCAGCGGCTTTCTCCTTCCCCGGACATCACTTAAAGGCCCAATTAGCAGCTGTCCAAGCGAAATGCCGAGCAGGCATGCGGTCAGACTGAGCTGCGACATCGACGTGCCCGCCTTGAAATCGCCCGCTAATTCAGGCAAGGCGGGCAAATACATATCGATCGATAAAGGCGCAAATGCAGCCAGCGAGCCCAGCAGCAGCGCCATCCACAATCTGGCCGAAGATGCCGGCTTACGATCCTCTGTCAAACGATTAGCTGTAGCATTCATGTTGAACGATCACTCCAAACTTCTTCATCATTCTATTTATAGTTATTAAGGACGAATCACTTCATACGGCAGCCACTCTTCCGGCAGCAGCCGTTCGTATTCCGGCCTCAAATACCGGTCATCCACCAGCACCAGCACACCGTTGTCCGTCTCCGAGCGAATAAGCCGCCCTCCCGCCTGCAGCACCTTATTCATGCCCGGAAATACGTAAGCGTAATGAAATCCGTTCTTGCCGGTCTCATCGAAATACGTCTTCAACAGGTCCCGTTCCGCACCGATCTGCGGCAGTCCTACCCCGACAACGACAACACCGGTCAACCGGTCGCCGACCAAATCGATCCCTTCGGAAAAGATGCCTCCCATCACCGCGAATCCAACCAATGTACGGTCTCTGCCAGCATGGAAAGCAGCCATGAATGCATCCCGATCCTCTTCCGACATCGCCGGCTGCTGCAGCAGCGTATCGAACGGCAGCGTCTCCCCTTCTGCCAATAAGGTCTCATAACAATCATTCATATAGGCGTATGACGGGAAAAATACGAAATAATTGCCGGGGCGCTCCGTTGCCAGCCGGTTCAACAGTTGTGCAATCGGCCTTCTCGACTCCTCCCGGTCCCGATAGCGGGTCGAGATCGGCACCAGCTGTACATCGAGCTGTTCACGCGAGAACGGCGTAGGTACTGCTAACGTGTAATCCTCTGGCGCAGCTCCAAGCATGTCCATATAGTAAGCAGCAGGTGAAAGCGTAGCTGAAAAATAAATTTGCGACCGGTATCCCTTGCCCGTCTGGCGAAGCAAATGCGAGGGGTCGAGGCAGAACAGCTTCATCCGGACATCCCCTCCCCGCACCTCGGTATAGGTGAGGAAGCGTTCGTCATAAAGCTTAGCGGACCGCAAGAAGGCTTGCGCTCCGAAATAAACGTCCAGCAATAGAGCTTCGGCTTCCGCTTCTGGACTGACGGCACCCTCGGCTGAGCCCGCTATAGCGCCCATGCGGCGATTGCTGAGCCACGTCTCCGCCGCTCCAACGAATACCTCCAGCAGACCGATTAACTCCTCTGGCAGTTCCCTCTCTGAACGCTCCCTCTCATCTCCGCATGCCTTGCGCAGGGCGATAAAGTAATCATTCACCGCTTTAGCTGCAGCATAACCTTCCCGGTACACCGGCTTAAGCAGGCGCTGCAGCGCTAGGAACGAAGCTTTCTCCAGCTCGGCAGAGAACATTTCCCGCGCCCGGTCAACCAAGTTATGCGCTTCATCGACAAGCAACGCCGTCTGTTTCTTCTGCTCGCCAAGCATCCGTTTCAACGACACCCTCGGATCGTAGATATAGTTATAATCGCAAATGATAACATCCGCAGCATAAGCGGCGTCCAGCGAAAACTCAAATGGGCAAACCCGGTGCTTGCGGGCGTAGCGCTCTACAACCTCACGGGTCATATTTGTCTCATTGCCAAGCAAATCAAGCAGCGCTCCGTTCACCCGGTCATAATAGCCGTCCGCATATTCACAGTGGTGCTTATCGCAGCGCTGCTCCTCCTGGAAGCAAATGCTTGCCTTCGCGGTTAGCGTTACAGCATGAATGCGAAGCCCCTTCACCGCCATCCGGGCAAAAGCATCCTCCGCGGCTGTCCGCGTCGTCGTACGGGCCGTCAAATAAAATAGACGGCTGAGCAGCCCTTCACCCATCGCCTTGACGGCGGGAAACGTCGTTGAGATCGTTTTGCCAATACCAGTTGGCGCTTTGGCGAACAGATTGGCACCCTCCTCAATCGTCCGATATACGGCTCCGGCCAGTTTCCGCTGTCCGCTCCGGTACATGTCGAAAGGAAAATCCAGCTGGGAGATGCTCGTATCCCGCTCCTCTGCGTGACGCAGCAGCATCCGGGCATAGGGCGCATAATCACGCAGCAGATCCTTCATAAACTGCTGCAGCTCCGCAAAAGATGCTGCACGTCTAAATACGCGGCGCTCGCCGGATTCCACGGATACGTAGGTAAGCTGAATTCCAATCTCTTCTAGACCCTGTTCAGCCGCATACATATAGGCATAGCAGCAGGCTTGAGCCCAGTGCACCGGGATACCTTCCTCTCCCAGCCGTGACAAGTCTGCACGAGTCGATTTGATTTCGTCAATCGTTACGCTGCCCTCCTCGCTAACCAGAAGACCGTCACAACGGCCATCTATTCGAAAAGTCAGCTCTTCATAATCGATAGCTGCGCAGAGATACACTTCCTTCTGATCCTGCTCGCCATACTGCTTCTGCACCTGCTGATGCACCCGCGTCCCTTCCGCCATCGCATCGGCCATTTGAAAGCCGGACTCGATGCTGCCTGCGCGGTACACATATTCCACGAGCGGTCTTACCGCGATCGCAACTTCTTTTTCCATGGCCATGCCATCACCCGATTCTGGTTACGCGCTGCCGCAAACCATCCGTTTTGTTCCGCTCTATCCAGTATAGCACACATACGTTCGCCCTTTGATCAAAAAAAAGATGCCCTATAGGGGCAATATCATTAAGTTAAGCCTTAACTTAATGATATGCCAGCAGGGCATCTGCATCGTTGACAGTCGGGATGCTCCGAGGAGCATCCCATCTAAGCTCAGCCTATTACTCAGCCGTAGCCGCGACCGCCTTCAGCTTCAAGTTGTCATTAGCATTTACAAGCATGGGCAGCATCCGCTCTCCACTCACCATCGGAGAATTGCAGAGCAAGCAAGTTGGAGCCTGTTCGAACGAAAAGTTCTCGCGCATCCAACCGTTGCAGTCGTCACTTGCGCAGGACCAGATCTTTGTGTTGACCTCTGGAATTTCCTCTTGAATCTTTTTCCGGTTATAGATCGGTAACGCCCCCTTCCTGAAATCAAATTCCACAATATGCTGACTGACTATTTTATCGTTTCTTTTTTAAAAAATTCCATTCATCCTAATAAAAATTTTTTTATCGCCAAGTATGTTTATCCGGCTTGCAACATGTATATTGTAAACTTGGTCATATGATTAGTAAACTAAATCCTTCATTCCCAACCTGATATTTCATAATCCAACCGTTTAAAGTTTGTAGCCAAACTCCTGTGGAATATACGTAATGCTGGATTTCGCAGAAAAGGTAAGGATGTGACTGGCCTTATCATATTTTACCGTATCTTCCTGGGCGTAGAACCAAATTTTCTCCGTCGGCTTCTCTTCTCCATAATGACGGAATAGAAATACGTTCAGCTCGCTGCGCCATTTCAGCAGCTCCTCCACATCTTCCTCCGGAGGATTCTGAACCTCAAATGACCACTGGCTTCCTTCGGCCTGCTCCGCCTGATAGGTAACCGGCTGCCGATCGGAATCGACAAATGTCCTTCCTCCCACAGCATGCTTAATCAGTAACGTTTCGTGCACGTAAAGCCCTCCCATCCTTCTCTTTGTCTGTATATCAAGGCAAGTCGATGAACAATACGAATGCGCTCTCTTCACCCGTCCGCAGCAAAATATCGGGCTCAAACTGCGCGCGAATGGAATCCTTCGGCCCCATGCTGAATCCGTTAATATCTACGCTGCCTTCAATAACCATGGCAAATACCCTTCTGCCGGGCTGCTGGTTATGATAGAGCTTCTTGCCAGGCTCCAGACGGCCCAGATAGATCGTCAGATCCTGATGGATGCTTGCCGTGCCGTTTGCGCCATCCGGTGTAACGATCGGGACAAACGCATTGGTCAGCTTGTCGTTGTCGTAGCTTACCATCTCATAGGACGGCTCCAGACCTTTCTCCTGCGGCATAAACCACAGTTGAAAAAACTGGCATTCTTCCGTATCGGAAGCATTGTACTCGGCGTGAATAATGCCGCTGCCTGCAGTCATCCGCTGCACCTCGCCTGCGGAGGTGACTTCGATATTGCCCAAATTGTCCTCATGCTTCAATTTTCCGGCCAATGGGATCGTCACGATCTCCATATCGCTGTGCGGGTGGGCTCCGAAGCCGCGTCCCGGGGCAACAACGTCATCATTAAGTACGCGCATAACGCCAAAGCCGTAATTATCCTGGTCGAAGTAATCGCCGAAGGAGAAGCTTCGCGCGCTGCGCAGCCACCCTAAGTCAACCGAGTTCCGTTCATTTGCCGGAAATAGTTTTATCATATGAAATTCCTCCTTTGGGGCATTCTAACGATCATAACTCAGGGAGTGTGATGGGACGACGATGGATAACAAAGAGAGAAATTCAGAAGAAGATCTGGTGACGGAGAAAGATATTGACGACAAGTTCGGCTTGTTCACGGAAGAGCCGCAAAGCCATGTACTGCCGAATGCCAGCGAAAGACTGACGGCAGCGTATCCCCGGCAGTCAGCCTTGAAAAAGCAGGATTAAGCGATAATGAATGAGCGATGAAAAAGAAGCGCGCGGAGCCGTTGCTTAGTCTGGCAGGCATATTGCGCCCTGCTGGACTGGCCAACCGTGTGTGTTCGCCTATTTAATCCGGAAGCTGCGGAAGGAAGCTATCGGAGGCAGTGTGAAGTTGTCTGAATTATACAATATCTACAGTATACCACTTAAAATCTTAGGTATAAAGCAAATAGCGAGCAAGTTATAGGTCTATCGCCGGAGAAAAGACAGAAAACCAGAAAAAAACGCACCCCCCTTCTGGAGATGCGTCTTGTTGTTATTTGTTCGAAACGCTTGTTGCAGGCAGTTGATCCGGCTTCAGCACGGGATACAAACGTTTGGCCAGCATCGTCTGCAAAATCATAAATGTCCCGCCGACTACCCAATATAACGGTACAGCTGCCGGTGCAGAGAAAGAGAATATCGCCATCATGACGGGCGAAATATAGCCCATAAAGGCCATTTGCTTCGCCTGCGCAGGATCAACTCCCACCTGTGAGGTGCGGAATTGAATGTAATAGATAATGCCTGCGAGAAACGGAAGCACATGGTCGGGAACGCCCAATTGGAACCACAGGAAGGAATGCTGTGCAAGCTCCGGTGTCATTTTGATCGCGTAATACAATCCGGTAAGAATCGGAATTTGCAGCAGCATCGGCAGACAGCCGATCGCTAGCGGGTTGAACTGATGCTTGCTGTACAGCTCCATCATTTCCTTGTTCATCTTCGCTTGCGACTCTGGCGTTTTGTCCTTGTACTTTTCCTTCAGCTTGTTCAGTTCCGGCTGCATAATCGCCATCTTCTGTTTCATCTTCTGCTGGCTCTTGTGCTGGCGAAGCATAATCGGCATCAGTACCAGACGCACAAGCAACGTCATTGCAATAATCGCCATTCCGTAGCTGTCGCCGAAGAACGAAGCGATATGTTGAATGAGGTACGAAAATGGGAACACGACGTAATGGTTGAAAAAGCCTGGCGTGTTCGCGTCAACCGTACCGTTGGGTGCGCCGCAGCCGCTCACGATGAGCAGAATGGCAATAACGGCTAAAAAGCGATATTTTTTAAGAAAGGCGAATGCTTGGTTTGAAGTTGTCTCCATAAAAATCCTCCTCGTTGTGTGTGTTGTTGATTTCGCAACGAGGAGCTGCAATCCGCGGATTCACCGTCGGGGGATTCTTTCCTTTTTACTTTTCGAACGAGCCAGTGCTGGGTGCGGTCCGGGCTGCTGACTTGGTGTACTAGCAGAATAAGCGGCACCCAGATGAACCGTTCCGGCGACCACCCGCCGTTGTCCTCAATAGACTGGCGAGTGAAATAGGCCGCATACGCAAATGAGCAGATAATACTGATCGAGAGCAGATAGGGAATGACCTCATGAAGTTCAATTACCAAAGCATTCACCTCCTTTAGTATAATGAGTGACATAACTTGATTTTCTGTACGGCTTATCGGCGGATAAACCCGCCTTAAGTCCAGTTGCAACCCCATCCTCGGGCTGTGTTAAGCACAGTCTTTACAAGAGTAAAATGGACTAAGCCTATTATACGGGGAGGACACGGTTTTGTATATCGCTGCGATGATTATCGCCCAAGTAAGTTTATTCCTGTCCATTATACTCTCATGGATTGCCGGAAACAAAGCATCCACTTTACTATACAGCCGCTCAGAGGAGCATCTTAATCGAAATGCCCGCATGCTAAAAGGGTGGGCCGTTGTCTTATCCGTGCCTGCCGCCGGGGTTATCGCTGCAGTCATTCTAATGCTTGCTTCCAGCAAGCCGATATTTTGGGCAGACCGATTGCTCTTGCTGCCGCTGGCCGCCGTTCCTCCGTTCATGCTATGGATCATGACTATTCCCCGGCTGCGCCGGATCCGGCAGGCTACAGGCCGCAAACGGCACAGTCCGCTTGATGTAAGACTCCGGGGACGTGCGGCTCAGCCTGCAGTTGTCCTGCCTTATCAGCTGTCGACACTTTGTTCGCTGACCGGCTTATATTTGCTGCTGACTTCTACGATGCCATCCAGTCTGTTCGGGATTGTCATCCCCCTC
This sequence comes from Paenibacillus sp. NPDC058174, assembly GCF_042883865.1. NCBI lineage: Bacteria > Bacillati > Bacillota > Bacilli > Caryophanales > Paenibacillaceae > Paenibacillus > Paenibacillus sp. NPDC058174. The sequence goes on along the minus strand of NZ_JBHVUY010000003.1, from coordinate 435,587 downwards.
CTTGTGCTTGCCGTAGCAGCACTTGGGTTATGGATGTCGCATTTGAACCGCAGCTCGCGCATCGGTCTCACCGGCATCGAACCTGTGAATCGCCCTTGGAGACGCTTGATGGGCCGTTCTGCCATCGTTTTTGCCGCAGCGGCGATTGCATACTTTCCGTTTCTGTCACTCAAAAACGACAGTCTGCTTCCGGTGACGCTCGCTATGTCTTCCGGCACAATCGATTATGGCATCGGCTCCAAAATGGTTGCACATGATCATGAAGGAGAAACGGCGCATACTCATGCTGGGATCCAGCCGAAGGTGTCCGTGGATACCTTAACAGGACCGGCAGACGGGGAGCCGGATGTGCGGTTCACGCTGACAGCAGAAACAAAGACCGTAACGCTTAGCTCCGGCAAAAAAGTAGAGGCTTGGACGTTTAACGGACAGACTCCCGGCCCGGAACTGCGCGTACGCCAAGGCCAGCTGGTTGAGGTTACACTTATTAATAAAAACATCAAAAACGGAGCAACCCTGCATTGGCATGGGTTGGACGTACCCAATGCGGAAGACGGCATAGCCGGTGTTACGCAAAATGCCGTCATGCCGGGAGAAAGCTATACTTATCGTTTTGTCGCCAAGCAAGCGGGAACATACTGGTATCACTCCCATCAGGAGTCGATGAAAGCTGTGCAAAGAGGCTTGTTCGGTCCCTTGATCGTTGAGCCCGCCGAGGGACTTCCGTCTGGAACGAAAGATATTAATGTGATCAGTCACGTATGGCAGGGAGCGGACTTCACAGATCTCGCAATCGGCATCAACGACGGCATTGAACCGGTTCGAATTGCGCCAGGAACGCCAGTGCGGCTGCGGCTCATCAATACCGATGACTGGGTGCGCCAGACCTATCGGCTGGTTGGAACCAAATTTAAAGTGGCTGCAATCGACGGAACGGAGGTCATTCAACCGGGTGATTTAAGCAATGTAAGCTTGAAGCTGACAACCGGAGGACGATACGACGTAACGTTCATCATGCCGGAGACACCCGTTTATTTGGCAGTTGGCGCTGGTAAGGCAGGTGACAAACTTGGCCTGCTTATGAGCGCAAGCGGCGCAGCAGCTGTTCCCACACTAAAAAGCAGCTTTCCGCTAGCAGCCGAGTTCGATCCGCTCCACTACGGCAAGCCTGCAGAGACGCCGTTTGATGCGAACAGCTTATTCGACCGGGAGTTCAAGCTGGTGCTGGATAACAAACTAGGCTTTTACAATGGGGAGCTTGGCTTTCATTACACAATGAACGGCAAGCTGTTCCCGGACACGCCGATGTTCATGGTGAAGGAAGGCGAGCTTGTCAAAATGACGATCGTTAACCGCGGCTCCGTTGACCACCCCATGCATCTGCATGGCCACCACATGCTCGTGCTGTCGCGCAACGGAGTGCAGGCAACCGGCAGCCCATGGTGGTCCGACACGCTTGACGTTACGCCCGGGGACGTATACGAGGTTGGCTTCATCGCCGACAACCCGGGAATATGGATGGACCACTGCCACAACCTGGACCATGCCGCCGCTGGAATGTCCATGCACCTCATGTACGAGGGAGTCGACTCCCCTTACAAGATCGGCAGCGGCACGGTTAACCGCCCGGAGTAGGCGGGCGGGATGCGGTTCGCTCCTCGCGGAGCTTGGCTCATGCCGCGGTGCGTGCCCGACAGGGGCCTGTCAGCCAGCCAGCACGCTTATTCTTGGCGTTGGCTGGCTGGGTTTGCGAGCATAAGACCCTGCGGCGGGCTTATGCTCTTGTTTTTGGCCCAATGCTGGGGGTTTAAGACCCCCACAGGGCTTTAACAGCCAGCTCATACGCCATTGTCGGGCGATTGGCTGGCTGACTTTGCAAGTTAAGACCCTATAGGGGTCTTACACTCTTTCTTTTGGCCCGATGCCGGGGCGTTACGTCCCTAGCAGGGCCTTACAGCCAGTTCATACGCCATTTTCGAGCGAATGGCTGGCTGATTTTGCAAGTTAAGACCCTATAGGGGTCTTACACTCTTTCTTTTGGCCCGATGCTGGGGCTTTTAAGACCCTCCCAGGGCCTTAAAAGCCAGTTTATGCGCCATTTCGGGGCGGTTGGCTGGCTGATTTTGCGAGTTAAGACCCTATAGGGGTCTTACACTTTTGCTTTGGCTCAAATGCTGGGGCGTTAAGTCCCTCGCAGGGCTTTAACAGCCAGGTCATGCGCCATTTTCGGGCGATTGGCTGGATGATTGCAAAGTTAGTTTACTTATTGGCGACCACGTTTGAAGATGACGAGGAATATTTAGAAGGGGGCGATCATCCGCACAGACCAGGGGCTACAGCGAAGCAGACTCGCTGTTTAGCGAAGCTAACTTCGCTGTACACCTAAAGTTGGGGGGGCGTAGTTCAATTAGCGAAGCAAATTTCGCTTTTCGTGAACTTAGGTTCGCCAACAGCGAAATTTGCTTCGTTCCGCCACAGTCACGGCCTCGCACCAACTTCTGCAACGAAGTTCTCTTCGCTAATTTGCGAAGCTGCTTCGTTGTAGACCAAATGTGTCTTCAAATCGCATCTGTCCAGCAGCGATGAACTGGATAAATCGGCCCGAACTTTCCCATGATAATTTCCGCTCCATGCGCGGTGCCATCAAGGCACGCACCCGGTAAACGGTCGCACGTCGGCGGTCAACCCTCATTAGCCCCACCCCAGAGTATCAGCCAATCTCCTCTTCGCTGCCTCCCAGCATATCGATGAAGGCCTGAAGCGGGCCGGACATCCATTTTTTCGGATGGATGAGGTGCTGCAGGTCAAAGCGAATGTCGGGATGTTGGAACGGGAGCGCGACCAGCTTGCCCGCCGCCAGCTCACTGGCCACAACCATTTGCGGCAGCAGGGCAATGCCCAATCCGTTGACTACACATTGCTTGATCGCCTCCGGATTGCCCAGCTCGAATAAGCTGGTGAAGGCAATCCCTCCTTCTCTCAGCACTTTCTCGAACATTCCGCGATAGATGCAGCTCTCCTCGGAAATGATCAGCTCAGCGCCATTCAAGTCACTCAGCCCTACCTTTGGGAGAAGCCCGAGAGGGTGATCCGGCAGCGCAACGAGCACAAGCGGCTCTTCCCGCACGGCCGTACATAGGAGCGAGGTATCGGCTGGCTTTACGTCCAGCAGCAGACCGATGTCGAACTCGCCTTCTTTTACCTTGCTCACAATATTGGACTCCCGCTCCGGCTGAAGCTGAATGTTCAGCCCCGGAAACATCCGCCGCAAACGCTGTAAGTAAGGCGGCAAGAAATACGCCGCTAAGGAATCGATCGCTCCGATAACGAGCGTTCCTCCCGCAGAACCCGCTACCGTTTCCCGGGATTGGTCGTATAGATCCAGCATTTGAGAGGCCAGCTTCAACAGCGCCTCTCCGGGAGGCGTTAAGCGCATATAACGGCCGTACCGTTCAAGGAGAGGCACGCCATAATGCTTTTCCAGCTTCTGAATTTGAACGGTTACGCTCGACTGCGCATAGCCCAGCTCCTCTGCCGCCCGGGTAATGCTCCTTCTTCTGGCCACCTCGCGAAAAGTATGCAAATAGACGAGATCCAGCATTTCTCGCCACCTCCTTATACTATTACGTTTATCGATGATACCCATTAATAAGTATCGATAATGATGATACTCCGATCATGCTACAGTATAGATAATCATTCAAGCCCCATTTTTTCCTATATGACAAAAGGAGTTGACCATAATGAATGAACATCAGTTAAAAGGTATTTTCGTCCCGGTCATTACCCCGTTTCAGCCTGACGGCGAGCTGGATATCCCTTCTTTCGAGCGTTACATCGACACCCTGCTGCAGCGCGGCGTGAATGGAATCGTCGTGAATGGCACAACTGGAGAGTCTCCTGCCGTAACGACAGCGGAGCTTCCCATCCTGATGGAGGCAGCATTGCGGGTGAGAGGCTCTCGGCTGCACATTCCTATTGTACTCGGTACTGGAACCAACGTTACTGCCTCCACCGTCAGCCGCACCCGGCTGGCTGGAGAGCTTGGCGCTGATGCCGCACTCGTCGTTGTTCCTTACTATAACCGCCCTTCCCAAAAAGGCATTATCGAACACTACCGCCGCGCGGCAGACACTGGCGTTCCGGTGATCGCCTACGAAATTCCGCAGCGCACTGGCGTCCGCTCCACGGCTGAGACTATTTTGAGCATACTTTCACTGGAAGGCGTCATTGGCTTAAAAGACAGCTCCGGCGGGGTCGCCCTGATGACAGAGCTTGCCCGCCATACAACGAAACCGGTGCTTAGCGGAGAGGACGAGAGTTTTCTCGCGATGCTTAGCAGCGGAGCCCAAGGCGGCATGATGGCATCTGCCAGCGTTCATACCGAGTCTTTTCTCGAAGTATATGCCCTATTCCAAAACGGCAAGCTGACTGAAGCGAGAGAGGCATTCGGACGACTGCTGCCGCTCGTTAGGCTGTTATTCCAAGAGCCGAACCCTGCTCCAATTAAATGGCTGCTGGCCGAACAAGGCCTTATCGCCTCAGACGAGGTACGGCTGCCATTGACCGGAATTACCGATGAGCTAAAAAGCCTGCTAACCAAGTGGATCTAGTTAGTTGTTCATGATTCTGGCTGCCCAATGAATAGTTAATCGCAAACGAATAAGCCTAGCTGACTGCCGGTCCTAGTTACCCTGTCGCTAGGCTTGAGGTGGATGGTTTTGGTATAATGAGCGTACAAAAGCAAACAGCCCGACTCAATGAAGCTAAAGGAGTGACAAAGCATGAAATACAATCGACTCGGCAACAGCGGACTTCGCGTGTCCGCACTAGGTATCGGCACCAACTCTTTCGGTTCCAGAGCGGATCAGCAGACATCCGAACGGATTATTAACGTTGCACTGGATCAAGGCATTAACTTCATCGATACGGCCAACATCTATTCGGCTACGGCGTCAGAGACGATTATCGGCTCTGCAATTGCAGGCAGACGGAGCGAGGTTGTCCTTGCAACGAAAGCCGGACTGCCGCGGGGAGAAGGTCCCAATGCGAGAGGCTCCTCCCGCTTTCATTTGCAGTCGGAGCTGGAGGGCAGCCTGAAACGGCTGAAAACGGATTATGTCGATCTCTATCAAATTCATACCTTCGATCCTTACACACCGCTTGAAGAAACGCTTCGCACGCTGGATGACATGGTCCGCTCCGGCAAGGTCCGTTATATCGGCGCCTCCAACTATGCAGCCTGGGAGCTGATGAAGGCGCTGGGCATTAGCGATCATCTTGGTCTGAACCGCTTCCTGTCGATGCAGACAAGCTATTCGCTTGCAGACCGGACGCCGGAGCGTGAGCTCGTACCGCTCTGCCTCGATCAAGGGCTTGGCATTATTCCTTACTTCCCGCTAGCGGGAGGCATTCTTACCGGCAAGTACGGCACAGACGGCTCCGCGCCGGAAGGCTCCAGAGCCCAAACAAACCCTAGCTTCTTAAACTTCTTCGGCGAGCGGAATCTGGAGTTGGGGCGGAATGTGAGCGCAGCAGCGCAGCAGCTGGACACAACGGCAAGCGCATTATCGCTCGCTTGGCTCATGCATCAGCCAGCCGTCTCAACCGTCATCGTAGGTGCGACAAGTGCCCAGCAGCTCGAAAACAATTTGCAAAGCGTCTCGCTGGCTCTCCAACCGGAAAGCCTGAAGGAACTGGATCAAATCAGCCGGTCCTTCCGCAATGGCGAGCCCTTCGCGCTGTATCGCCTGCCGCAGGCTTAATTCAAGCTAGAGAAACTGCGCCGAACCGCCTCGCCTTATTCCAGATCAGGCAGACCCTGATGCGCGCGCAATATTTCTAAAAATATCTGCAGTGCTTTCGTCTGCAGCTGATCGTCGATGCGAACAAGCGAAAACTCTCTTTCTACAGGCTGACCCTCCAAGGTCAGCCTGTTTAGCGTGCCTAGCTTAAGCTCCTTACGCACAGCCCAATGAGACAGCAGCGTGATGCCCAATCCCGCTTCTACCGACTCCTTAATGATTTGTGTACTGCCAAATTCCATCGTTGCCGGGAATTGCAGCCCGATATCACTGAACATTCTTTCCGTAGCCTCGCGAGTGCCCGAGCCTTCTTCCCGAACGATCCATGTCTGATCTTGAAGCTGGGCTGCCGTTACATCCTCCGCCTCTCCCAGAGAGGGATGAGCGGAGGAAGCCATAATATACATCCGATCCTTCGCAAAAGGCTCTACATGCAGCCTTCCATTTCCATGGTGAAGCTCGCCCTCCACGATGCCGATATCAAGCTGCCTGCCCGCGACCAGCTCGGCAATCTCCTTCGTATTGCCGATCGTAATCGTCGGTTTGATTTCCGGATAATGGCGCTGCAAATAGGCAATGGTATGGGGAAGCGCATATTCGCCAAACGTATAGCTGGCCCCGATCGCCAAGGTCCCGCTTGCCTCATTCATCAAGTCATTGACCAGACTTTGCATGCTTGTGTACAGCCCGGCAATCTCTTTCCCGTGCCGGTAGACGATTCTCCCCGCTTCGTTCAGCCGGACATACTTGTTGCTGCGCTCCAGCAGCTTCGTACCCATCTCGCTCTCCAGCGCTTGAATATGCTGGCTCACTGCAGGCTGCGTCATATGAAGCGCCTCAGCAGCCCTCGTGAAGTTCATTTTCTCCGCAACCGTTATAAATACGAGCAAAGATTGATCCAATCCTCGCGCCCCCCGACATTCAAATATTTATAATAACCATATCATTATTATAACAATTAGAACTATTTATTTTTCTTATGATAGCTATTCAATTAAGCTTAATCCATACAAACAAAACGACACTCCATCGTTTACAACAACAAGAGGTGAACAGCTCATGCGGACACTATCTGACAATGCCCTTCCATATCGGCAAGACAAAAAGAGCCGCCATCACGGCAGCATGCTCCATCTAAAAGAATGGCTAGGCGGTCTCGCTTTTACCGTTATCATTGCCGCGGCCGCTTATGGCCTTTCCCTGCTGCCAGGCTTTAGCCGGTTAGGCCAGATGGCGCTAGCCATCGGCGGAGCCGTCATTTACCGCCAGTTATTCGGTTACCCCGAGCAATGGCGAAGGGGCATTCAGCTTGCCTCCAAGCAGTTGCTTCGGTTTGCCATCATTTTATTCGGTCTTCGGCTCAACATCGGCACTGTGCTCCAGCAAGGCTGGGGACTGCTGCTGCAGGCGGCAATCGTCGCCGTCTTTGCGATTGGACTTACCGTATGGCTTGCACGGCGGCTGAAAGCCGACTTCTCCCTTTCGCTGCTGCTTGGCATCGGCACCGGTATTTGCGGCGCCGCAGCTATTGCCGCCGTATCGCCCATTCTGAAGTCACGCGACAGCGACACCGCCATTGGAGCCGGGCTCATCGCCCTCATCGGCACCATTACTGCTGTAGGCTATACACTGCTCCAGCCGCTGCTGCCGCTAAGTACGGAACAATACGGCGCTTGGGCCGGCATCAGCCTGCATGAGATCGCCCATGTCGCCTTAGCGGCTCAGCCGGCAGGCGAAGATGCCGTTGTGATGGGCCTGCTCGCCAAGCTTGCCCGCGTGTTCATGCTGATTCCGCTCAGCTTCGCGCTGATTCTCATTATGAAACGCAAAGACAAAGGCAAGGGCGATACCGAAGCCAAAATCACGTTCCCTTGGTTTCTGATCGGCTTTATGGCGATGAGCGCCTTTGGCACCTTTTCCGCCCATACGGCTTTCGCGGTTCCCGATTCTGTTCTGAAGTTTCTCGCGCAGGCGGCAACCTTCCTTCTGGCAATGGCTATGGTCGGGCTTGGCCTCAACGTCGATCTGAAAGCGGTTCGGGCAAAAGCGATCCGGCCATTAACCGCCGCAGCCATTACGACCGTACTCCTGTCTGCCGGCACGCTGCTTGTCCAATTATTCCTCTAAGCAGAAAACAGCAGTTAGCCCTGCAAAGCCTTGCGTACGCTCAAAATATATTTCGACTGGTCGAGCGGGTTCACGCCTCTGCGCACCCGTTCGGCTTCAACATCCGGAGGACATTCCTCATATCCGGCGAAAAAGGTAGCCATCGTCCCTCTGCCCTTCGTCAGCGAATTCAGTTCCACCGAATAGGACAGCGACGTAGCCGCAGGAACTTTGCCCTCTATAAGCATACGGTCGCCTTGCAATACGGGCGCGTCAAAGCTTCCCCGCATCATCGACAGATCATTCATGACACGCCCGCCGTTTTCTTCAGGTACTACGATCCGAAAATGCAGCACAGGCTCAAGCAGCTTAGTCCCGGCAGAGGCAAGACCGTTCATAATGCCCATAGGAGTCGCTACTGCAAAATCAAGCGGATGCGTATGCCATACATGATGCTGGCCTTCGATTAGCGTCACCTTCAGATCGACGACCTCCCAGCCGCGGAGCCCCTGCTGCAGCGCCTCCGGAACCCGGCGTGCCACCTCATTCTGATACTGCGGCTGCAGTTCCTCGGAGCGTACAAATGCTTCGTACTTCACTCCGCTGCCTCGCTCCCCGGGCTCCAAGCGGAACCGCAATATGGCCCAGCATGGCTTCGGCATCAAATAAGCGACATAGCCCTCTCCCGCTTGACGCGGCGTTTCCTTATAAATGATCGACGGCTGTCCGAACCGCACGTCCAGGCCGTAACGGGCAGCCAGCACCGTCGTTAAAATTTCCAGCTGGATCGGGCCCATTACCTTCACATGGAGCTCCCGTTCATCCTGCAGCCACTGCACGTCGAGCAGCGGATCTTCGTCAGACAGCTCCTGCAGCGCGCTCACGACCGCCGGATATTGCTGCTCATCCGGCCAATGCGCCTGCACAGTCAACAGCGGCACTGCCAGCCGCACTTCCTCCGGCACTGCATCTGCCACGCCCAATATGTCACCGATCCGAACATGCGACATGCCGCATACCGCAGCAATGTCTCCCGCCTCCAGCATACCCAGATCCTCCGAACGGCCGCCTTCGACCTTACGGATTTGCGTCACCTTCTCGTCGACGTTTTGCGTGGCGTTGCGAACGACATCGCGATTGCTCATCGCCCCGTCGTAGAGGCGGACATATGCCATCCGTCCCATCGTTTTGTCCCGTTCGATCTTGAACACAATACCGGACAACGGCGCGTTCCGGTCACCGCCCGGCTCCGGCAAATAATGCAGAATTGCATCCAGCAGAGCCTCGATCCCGATCCCCTTGCCCGACGCTCCATATAACACAGGGAACAGCTGGCCTTGTCTCGATAGCCCTGCCGCCTGCTCCTTCCACTCCTCAAGCGGCACGTTCTCCCCCGCCACATAGCGAAGCAGCAGCTCCTCGTCGCGTTCGGCGACCGCTTCTATAAGCGCTGTCCGCTCCATCTCAGAGGCGGTCCACGAATCTGCGCCGCCCGCAAACTGCTGCTCGCTGCCCAGCGGCGTCTGCACCTCGACCGCATCCCTCGTCAAATAGCTGTGAATGCTGTGCAGCACCGCTTCACGGTCCGCGCCGATTCGGTCCATTTTATTCACATAGATGACTGTCGGAATCCGCAGCTTGCGCAGTGCGTTCCAGATCATTTCCGTCTGTGCCTGCACGCCTTCCACGGCGGACACGATAAGCACCGCCCCGTCCATCACCCGCAGAGAGCGCTCCACCTCGGATAGAAAATCGACGTGCCCCGGCGTATCGACGATGTTGATGCTTGCGCCTCTCCAGGTGCAGGAAGTAGTCGCAGCACGTACCGAGATTCCGCGCTCCCGCTCGACCTCCATCCAATCTGTCAGCGCTGTCCCCGCATCGACACTGCCCAGTGCACGGGTTCGCCCGCTCAAATATAGCATATGCTCCGTCGTTGTCGTCTTGCCCGCGTCTACATGCGCAAATATGCCCACATTGCGGCGGCTTGCTATGCCTCGTTCCGTCATGCTCCCGCTCCCCTGTTCATCCGCCCGTACCCTTCACCCGACTTTGCACCGCCTGTCCGGCGTTCAGTAACAATGTAGAATGAATGCGCTTGCTTGATTGTACCGATAGCGTAACTCGCTCCGCCTATTCCCGTCAAACCGGTATCCTCGCTAAAAAAAACCGCCACACGGCCAACGATCGGTCATTCCGATCATTTACAAAGCCGTGAGGCGGTTTTTCTTCTTTTTTATTGAGCGGTCAGAATAATCGGACCGTCTGCCGTAATCGCAATTGTATGCTCGTATTGCGCCGAAAGCTTGCCGTCTCTCGTCCGGGCAGTCCAACCGTCCGAATCAATCTTCGTCAAATAGGTGCCGACGTTAAGCATCGGCTCGATCGTGAACACCATTCCTTCTTTAATGCGCGGGCCTTTATTCGGCGGGCCGTAATGCGGAACCTGCGGGTCCTCATGCATCACTTGGCCAATGCCGTGTCCGATGAAGTCGCGAACGACGGAGAAGCCTTCCGATTCGGCATACACTTGAATCGCATGCGAGACGTCGCCAATCCGGTTGCCTGCAACAGCCTGCTCAATGCCCTTGTAAAGCGATTCCTTCGTTACGCGCAGAAGGCGGTCTGCCTCCTCCGATACTTCGCCGACTGCGTATGACCAAGCGGAGTCCGCCAGCCAGCCGTTCAGGTTCACGACCATATCAATGGTAACGATGTCGCCGGCGTTCAGCTTCTCCTTTTTCGGAAAGCCGTGGCAAATGACATCGTTAACTGATGCGCATGTTGCATAAGGATAACCTTTGTAGCCCTTTTGCTCTGGCGTAGCGCCATGCTGCTTCAGCAGCTTTTCTACAAATTGGTCGATTTCTTGAGAGGTGATGCCCGGCTCAATGAGATTGGCGATTTGACGGTGGCATTCCGCCAATATTTTTCCCGCTTCATGCATCCGGTTAATTTCTGCAGCTGTCTTTATTGTAATCATCTGGTGGTTCTCCTTCTTCTCAAACAAACTTATCTGTTCTTATATTTATTAAAGAGCATACATCAGCGACAAGCCTGCTTGCAACCCGCATCGGTGACAGCTCGATTATTCCAACGGTTTGCCGCATGCGGACAAAATTTCATCCCTGCAACGGTTTGCCGCATTGCGGACAATATTCATAGTCGGCCGATGCCAGACGGGTTCCGCAATAGGGGCAAAATTTCTTGACGCCATCCGAGTCTGCTGCGGCGAGCGAATCGCGGCCCTCCTTGCGAGCCTTCCGGTAGTGGCGATCAAGCGGATCGGGCTCCTCCTCGGCATCAACGATGTCTACAATCGACATCCGGTTTTCTCCCGTCGCATTTTTATAATGAACAACTGCTTGGAATATTCCCGTGATGACGAAAACAACGCCAAACAACGGAAAAATAATGCCGACCAGCGGAAACGGCGCATTCCTCGTCATCGAAAATGCGATGATCGTCCATAAAATTCCGAAAATAACGGAGCCAATGCTGCCTGCTGCTCCCATAGCCGACGGGCCTCTGCCCGGTTTAATGCTTTTCATGCCAGCCGCCTCCTCATATAGGTTCTGATATATATACGGCTCGGCGCGTGATTTTCCTCTTTTTCCCTTGAGAGACGAAAATAATCCCCTTCAGATCGAAGGGGACGGGTATTATTACTATTTAAAATGACCGCAATCATTATTCCGTTTCTCCCTCAGATGCTTCGTCAGCTGCCGCTGCCGATTCTTCTTCTGCAACCGCCGCTTCTTCGGCAGCCGCTTCCACTTCTTCCTCTACCGCAGCTTCTTCCGCTGCTTCTTCAACAGCCTCTTCTGCAGCAGCTTCTACTGCCTCTGCAGCAGCTTCAGCAGCTGTCTCTTCCACCGCTTGTACAACTTCTTCCTCTTGGCTCATCGTTATCACCTCCTAGTCTTGATTACTTATAATTGTAGCGCTTTCATAGTAGATAACAAGAGGTGTAAATTGTCGGAATGTAAGAGCTTTTGCCTAATGAACGCTCTTATTTGTAAATTGTGAGAGCCTCCTCACTCATTTGACAATAAGGGGCTTTTTTCGACATCCGCAAAGCTAGACTTTAGTCTAGTTCAACGAATACCCAGAGGACGAGGACAGCGCCAAGACGGCTATGTTATGCTTAATTCAACAGCAGAACAGCACGATGAATAAAAAACAACAATGCACACTAATGAAGCAAAGGAGTCTACCTGGCATGACTAAAAGGACGATACTCGGTCCCGTACTTATTTTGTTCGGCGCTTATCTTTTTCTCAATCAAGGCACTTCCTTCGGTCCGGGAAATCTATTCGCTTATTTCTGGCCCACGATGTTCGTCATTCCGCTTGGCTTGTTTTTCCATTGGATGTACTTCTCGATGACGGGCCGCAGAGGCGTCGGCATGCTCATTCCAGGCGGCATACTGTTCATGGCCGGCTTCGTCTCCCAGATCGCCATGCTATTCGATAACTGGAAGTACATGTGGCCGGGTTTCATTCTGGCCGTTGCGGTGGGACTCTTTGAATTTTATTGGTTCGGCAACCGCAACAAATGGCTGCTCATCCCAATCAACATTTTAACGGTGCTCTCGCTGCTCTTCTTCGCCGTATTCTCGCTAGGCGCATTCCTGAACAGCTTGACGCATCTCCGGCCTTTCTTAGCTATCGCATTCGTCGCAATCGGAGCTCTCATCCTCATCGTTCGCAATCGAAGAGAGGAATAATTCGCTGTAAAAGAAGCTGCCTGTACAGGTTCATATCGCAAAGAAGCGCATCCAGCAGGCTATCTCGCCGCAGGATGCGCTTCTTTGCGTTTCCTCGATTTCAGACCGATTGGATTGATCTATCGTGCCTGCCTATAAATTACCCTTACAACAAGGATTTCCAGCCTGTGACGTCAAATAAATTGAAGAAGCGATCACGAATATGAACATCCGGGAGGGAAGCCTTTTGTCGATCAAAGCTAAGCTAGCATGGTTTATCTCTTTAACGGTAACCGTCGTTCTGCTTCTTAATATATCTATCTACTATTTCAACTCCAAGGTCGAGCTGCAATCAAGTGCCGAGCAGCAAATGCTCGTCATCGCCAAGCAAATCGGACAATCGATGGATACAGCCCAGCAATCCCGGCGTCTCATCGAGAGCGGTCTGGGCGAGAAGCTGCGACTCGCTGCGATTGCCGCTCAGAATCAGCTTGATCCGGATATCGCCAATGTAAGCAATGAGGAGCTCGAGACGCTCAGCAAGCAGCTCGGTGTCGATGATATTACGCTATGGGTAAGAACCCGGGATGATATCGTTGCGGTAAAATCATCCGACCCGGCAGAGCTCAATATCAGCTCGAAAACCTGGGGATATTGGTACACGGCATTCAACCAGCTGTTTGACCTTGAGCCTGTCACGATAAAAGAAGGGCAGAAGCTCAGCCACTTCTGGTCCGGTCCTATTAACTATGCAACCTCCAACCCTTCTCATATTAATAAATGGGGCAGTTACTATGACGGCACGACCAACTATATGATTAACCCGTTTATTAACGCTGATTTGTTTATGAAATTTGAAGAGACGAGCGGCAGCGAAGCAATCGCAGCCCAGGTGCTGAAGGACAATTCTTCGATTCTTGAAGTGACCGGCTTCAATACTGAATTCGTCGGCAAAAAACCAATTATTAAAATTAAAAAGGGAATGCCTATCTATAACCTTGACGTCCGCAGCGTAATTTTTGGCAATAACGACTATATCGGCCGCAATGACAATGAAAATATTATGCTGGCGGAGTCCACTGGGGAGGTGGTGACAGCCAGAGATCATATTAACGGACATGAAGTGCTGAAAAGCTTCGTTCCCATCGTTGGCCAAAGCACGACTGTCATCGGCATCACCTTTGATCTAGGGACGATTCAGAAAACGCTGCTGCGTCAATTATCCGTACAGGCGTTAATCTCGCTTGGACTAATCCTATTCACGGCAGCTGCCAGTTCTTTTTTAGCCGCCTTTATTATTCGCTCATTGAACCAGATACTCAGCAAAGTCAACGAAATTGCGCAGGGCAATTTCGGCGTCCAGGTAGCTGTGACCAGCAGTGACGAGCTTGGACTTCTCGCTTCGCGAGTCAACACAATGAGCCATAATCTGCAGACGTACACGACGCAGCTTAAAGATGCGAACGAGGAAATCCGCCATACGAAGCAATATTTGGAATCATTCGTCAACCATACCTCAGATGCTATTCACGTATCAGACTTATCCGGCTATCTCATCCAGATCAACACAGCGTTTGAGACCATTTATGGCTGGAGCGAACAGGAAGCATTGGGCACGAAGCTGGACAACATCCCGGAGGAATACCGCAAGGAGTTTGAGGAACTTCTCGATATTGTGAAAAATGGCGGGTCGATTACGGATCAGGAAACCGTCCGCTATAGCAAAAATGGCAATCCCATCGATGTCAGTCTGACGATCTCGCCAATACGGAATGAATCCGGAGACATCGTTGCGATTGCCACCATTTCCCGGAATATTACGGCGAGAAAGCACACAGAAGAGGTGCTGCGCCGCTCGGAGAAGCTCTCCGTCGTCGGCCAACTTGCGGCGGGCGTCGCCCACGAGGTGCGCAACCCGCTAACGACACTGCGGGGCTTCGTCCAATTGCTGCAGCAGAATGAGAAGCTGACCCCCGCTTACTTCGACATCATGCTGGCGGAGCTTGACCGGATCAACTTTATCATCAGCGAGTTTCTTGTCGTCGCCAAACCGCAGGCCGTCCATTTCCAATTGATTAATGTCCGCGATACGCTGCGTGATATCGTCATGCTGCTCGATTCCGAAGCCAATTTCAACAATGTTCGGCTTGTCACCTACCTGGACGAGCAAGTTCCTCTAGTGATGGGCGAGGTCAATCAGTTGAAGCAAGTATTTCTGAATGTCATGAAGAACGGCATCGAGTCCATGTCAAATGGCGGGGAATTGACGATCGAGCTGCGCTACGCGCCTCCTGAAGGTATTCTCATTCGAATTACAGATCAAGGAAGCGGCATAGCCGAGCCGGATTTGAGCCGGCTGTGCGAGCCATTCTTCACCCGCAAAGAAGAGGGCACAGGACTCGGGCTGATGGTAAGCCAGCAAATTATCGACAATCACAAGGGCAGCATGCATTTCAAAAGCCAGCTGGATGTCGGAACCATTGTCGAAATCAAATTGCCGCTGCCGCCAGCGGCGGCAACGGCAATTACGAAATAGTACCGTTCAGCTAAGCATCCTCCGGCGGCGACAGCACGATGCGCCCGTCCTCGAGCTCTACCCGAACTTTACGTTTATCTTTGAAGCCGGCCGTTTCCAGGTAGCCCGCAGGCACCTGGAGGCGGCCGGCTTTGTCGAGCACGGCATACTCCACATGCGTCTCCCGGGCAGCCGCTTCATCTTCCGCCATTGCCTCCAGCTCCTGCAAGTACGATCCCTTCCGCAGCATCTCCGATGAGATTTTGCCGTCGCGAATCGCCACTACCCGGTCCACCTTGCGCGCAAGCTCGGGATCATGCGTGACGATAACAACAGTTAGACCCAGCGTCCGGTTGAGCTCCCGGAACAGCTCCAAAATTTGCGTCGCCATTCGGCTGTCTACCGAGCCTGTCGGCTCATCGGCCAGAAGCAAGCGCGGCTGATTAGCCAGCGCAATAGCGATTGCAACCCGCTGCTGCTCGCCGCCCGACAGCTGCTGCAGCTTATTATGGGCCCGGTGGCTGAGGCCGACCGCTTCCAGCAGCTCGCGCGCACGCTCCTTCTTGCGGCGCCCCTGCAGCAGAATCGGCAGCTCTACATTCTGCTGGGCCGTTAAATACGGAATCAAGTTGCGGCCATTGTTCTGCCATACAAAGCCGACGCTTTCCCGTTTGTAGCGGACGTAATCACGCTCGCTGAATTTGAGCATATCTTTGCCGTCAACGACGAGGCTCCCGGCAGTAGGCCGGTCAAGCCCTCCCAGCATATTGAGCAGCGTCGACTTGCCGCTGCCGCTGTTGCCGATAATCGCCATCAGCTCGCCGGCCTCCACATGAAGATCCAGCCCCTGGAGCGCGAACACTTCCAGATCCGCCGCCTTGTATATTTTGACCAGTCCTTCGCAGTGAATCAACGGTTAGTCCTCCCCCAGCTTGATGGCCTGATGTATTTTCAACCGAGACAGCATAACGCCCAGAATACCCAGCCCAATAATGAGCATGGCGCCAACAAAAATATAAATCCGGATGGAGTCTGTCGGGTCTACCGTTACGATAAACGGCGGAACAAGCGTCTTCGCATCGAATGCATTCTGGAACACCGGAACGAATAGACGGCTTGTTATATAACCCGTCAGCAGACCGATGCCAACAGCTGCACCAGACGTCAGCAGCTGCTCGACGGTCAGCATACCAAGCAATTGGCGCAGGGACAGGCCCATCGCCCGCATGATGCCGTTCTGCAGCATCCTACCGCGCAGCACAAGCAGCCAATAAAGCAAGAAGCCCACGAAGCTGATCCCTAACGAAATAAGGAAACCTAACGTTAGCGCTCCGTTCACCGCCATTAGAAACGGATCGCTCTTCGCCTTGCTTATCGCTTCTCCCGTGTTGTCGATCGTCGTCAAAGACAGCTTGCTGTTCTCGATGCTATGATACAGTTCGCTTACGGAGGCATTCGGCTTCAGCTTCAGCCAGACTTCGTAAGGTTCCATGGACAGTACGGTCTGAATTTGCTGACGATGGCCTACAATCAGCATAGGAGGATCATTGCTTCCATCCGCAACCGGACTAAATGTCGGGAAGTAATCTACGATGGCATAGACGATAAACGGCTGCTGATTAACGCCTTCCCAGCCGACATAGATCGTGTCGCCCTGCTTCAGGCTTCTTTTTTCTGCCAGCGTTTTGGAGATCAGAACTGCATTCGGCTCTGTTGCCAGCACATTCAAGTACTCATAGAACGGATACGGCAGCAAGCCATTCCGGAACCATGACGTCATGCCGAATTCATCCGTATCAATCCCCATCAGCCTGGCAGTTCCGCTGCCGCCATTGCTGGAGAAAGCAGCATTATTCTTGATGAACACCCTCGCTGTATGCTCTACCCCAGCCAGCTTCGTATAAGGCTCAAAGGGAGGCTCTACGTAATGAATGACATCCGGAACCGGCTTAGACGATTGTCCCGGGCCTGCCGCTCCGCCCCCTTGATCGGAAGGCTTGTCATTCGGCCACAACGCCCGCAGCACGACATCTGCGCCCGCAGCATATTGGACCCGGTCCTCACTGTTGCTGTTGATCGTCCTAGCCGCGCTTGCGCTGAACATTCCCGTGGCTATCGTCATCATAAGAAAAATCATCAGAAACTGATAGCCGGTACTTGAGCGTCCAACTTGAATTAGCGTGGCATAGATGGAAGGAGGCCACCATTTCTTCCCTGACCAATAAACCAGCCGCAGAAAATAAGGATAGATTCGCAGCAGCAGCATGCCGCCGCCCAAAATGAACAATGCAGGAACCGCGAACTGCAGCGGATCAATATGCAGGTCAGTTCCAGCCAAGCCTAACGTTTGCAGCGACTTCATGCGCGTATGAAACACTCTCAAGCCATATAGCGCGATGGCCAGTGCAATAACATCCAGAAACAGCTTATGCCAGAAAGGTGTTCCGCCCATGCGGGCCATCTGCTGCTTATGACCGACGATTGTCGCCCTGGTCGCCTGCAGCGCCGGCAGCAGCATAATAACGAATACAGCTAATGCTGTAATAATCGCATACGTATAGACCTCGCTGTTCAGATGAACGCGGATGCCGGTTCGTTGAACGAAGGACATGAAACCGTTGGAGGAACCTAGCACCTTAGTAAGAAATAAACCTAGCGGCGGACCTGCCGCCACCGCCAGCAAGCTGAGCAAGCCATATTCGGCCATATAGGACAACATGATCTGCAAGCGTGAAGCGCCCCGGCTGCGAATGACGGCGATTTCCGTCCGCTGCCGGTTCGTAATGAGATTAGATACCATAAAGACGTATAAAGCGAGCATGGACAGCACCGGCACGTTCAGCGACCACATTAGAATACGCAAGCTGCTGGAGCGCTCGAAATAAGCGTCGATGACATTCAAATACTTGGCATCCATCGAATAGTTGTAGCTTGTTTCTACGAGCTTTTTCAGCTCCGCTGCCGCATGCAAATATTGATCGACCGTGCGCAGCTCCAGCTTGGAGTAATCCGGCACCAAATGCCAGCCGCTGGCACCTGTCTGAAGCCTCTTCGTATCAAGCAACTCTTTCTCCAACAGTTCCCGGTTGATGAGTACGGAGCTTGTATAATTGCCCAAATCAGTCGATTGGAAAAACAGATCGTCGTCATTAAGCTTTGTAAATACGCCTACGGGCTTGATCTTGATCGTCTCCGTCAACGTCTTGTCCTCGAGCGTAAATTCCGACCCCAGTACGGTGCGCAAATGGTTCAGACCCTTCTCGGTCACAAGCACCTCGTAAACGCCATTGACCGACTTCTTCTCCGGCATCCGCCCGTCAATAAGCTTAATATGCTGCTCCAGTCCTTCGACGCCAACCAGCTTGGAACGAATGTCCGACGTTTTCTTGCTCGACTGCTGCTGCCTGCTGTCAGGCTTCATCGTATACGTCAATGATTGCACATCGTATGTCGATGCGAGCAATGGAACGGGAATAGACGGAATAACCTGTTTGCGTACGAAGCTGTCATTGGCGTTCTTCTGCCGCAGCCTTCCGTCCGCATCGCTGGACGAGTAGACGAAACGGGCTGACAGCGTGCCTGGATAGGTAGTGCTGCTGCCCTGCGAGGTCTCCAGCTCTTTGATCAGCATGCGGGAGAGAATCGCTTCCGTATACATCGGAATGCTGGATACGAGGCCGACCGTAATAATAAGCCCCATCAGCAGACTGGCCTCCAGCCACTTGTTTTGCGTCATTTTGCGAAAAATCATGGACAACAAAGCCACCTGCAAGCCTCCGCTCCTGTCAAATGAGTTGCATTTCAGCCTTGGATCTTGGCAACTGCCATCAATTCATAACGATCTTTTGCCCTTCATCCAAGCCTTTCGTAATTTCGACCAGCGTCGTCGAGATCAGTCCGGTCTCCACATCGATCTCCCGCAGCGCTTTATCGTCGAGCACGCGGACGAAAGTACGCCCCATGTAGGTGCGGAGGCCGCTTTTCGGAATGACCAGCGTATCCTTGTGCTCAGTCAATATGATGACCAAATCGCCGCTCATGCCCAGCTTCGCCCCTTCTGGCAGTTTGTCTATGTCTACGTAGAGCGTTTTTTTGTATTTTTCAGCCAGACCCTCATTCGTTGTCTCCGGGGCAGTGGATGGCGTCTGCACAACCTTGCCCAGCGTCTTCGTGCTGCCGGTAGAAATCTCAGCCTTCATTCCGACCGAAGCTTCACGGATAAGAGCCGTATCCGAAGATTGGTAGGAAAAGCGCAGCTTGCTAGGATTCACTACAGTTACGAGCGTCTGGTAAGGCTGTACCGTATCGCCCGGCTCCAAATCCTCAACGAAAACAACGAGACCATCCATAGAAGCGCGCAGCTCACTGCGTTCGATTGTGCCTTGCAATTTGTCATACTTCAGCTTCTCGATATCCAGCTGCAGTTCTGCCAGGCGCATCGCATCGGGGTCATCCGCATTTCGCTTCAGCTGCTTCAGCGCATATTCCGCTTTTTGAAGCGCCAGCCTCTGCTCCAGTATCTGCAGATCCATTCCGTCCACTCCAAGCTTCAGCAATAAGTCGCCCTTTTTCACCGTATCGCCGGATTTGACGCTGACCTTCTCGATGCGCCCGCCCTGCGAGATGAATTGCGCATTATCGGTTTCCGTGGACTCGAAAAAACCGGCGCCCCGGATTTCAGTGCGAATATCGCCTTTCTCCACGAGTACAGTAGAGTAATTCTGTTCCGCCGGCTTGACGAGCGGCGGCTTAATCGGCGCTTCCTCCTTCGGAAGCAGCGAGCAGCCGGATAATAGAGACAGGCTTGTGAGCAGCGCCAGCGCCGCTCGGCTAGAGTTTTGCAGCTTGAACAATGATCCCATCCTCCAATTCATATACCTCGTCAACAACCTCCATAATAGCCGGGTCGTGAGTGGTCATAATGACGGTCATCCCGGCTTCTTTAACGAGCCCCCGCAGCACGCTCAAAATATGCAAGCCCGTCCGGCTGTCCAGCTCCGCTGTCGGCTCATCGGCCAGCAGCAGCTTCGGCTTGTGCGCAATAGCCCGTGCGATGGCGGTCCGCTGCTGCTCTCCGCCCGACATTTCAAAGGGCCGATGATGCATGCGCGGCTTCAAGCCGACGAAATCA
This sequence comes from Paenibacillus sp. NPDC058174, assembly GCF_042883865.1. Classification (NCBI taxonomy): domain Bacteria; kingdom Bacillati; phylum Bacillota; class Bacilli; order Caryophanales; family Paenibacillaceae; genus Paenibacillus; species Paenibacillus sp. NPDC058174. Next base: position 415,323 of record NZ_JBHVUY010000003.1, on the reverse strand, counting down.
AGCGCCTGCTCCGCCGCCTCTTTTCTGCCGCTTGCCGTTACGCCTGCAATCCGCATCGCGAACTCGACATTCTCGTAAGCTGACATTAGCGGAAACAAGGCGAAGGACTGGAAGATAAGTCCCATCCGTCTGCGCCGGACATCGCCGCGCGCCTTGTCCGACAGCTCATTCAGCGCCTTCCCGTCGAAACGGACGCTGCCCTCGGTTGGAGTATCCAGTGCGGCCAGCAGATTGAGCAGCGTCGTCTTGCCAGAGCCCGATCGTCCCTTCAAGGCAATCAGCTTTCCCGCTTCGATCGATAGATCGACGCCCTGAAGCACGGTCGTCGCCGCGCTGCCCCGTCCGAACGTCCTCTTAAGACCAGAAACACGAAGCAGTGCATCTGTTCCTTCCTTTTGCAGCAACCCTGGTTGCGGCGTTACCGCCATTTCATCAGCCCCCGTCATCTTTCTTTGCATTCGAATTGGTACGATCCGCTCCTGATTCTGCCGCTGTTTTCTATGTACTCACACAGCATCCGGCGTCTTGTCAGCAGCATCCTTAACTCTGCAAGGGGCTGTCGTTCGCCGTCTGATCAATTGCGGCGGCAGACCGTCAAACACGGTGCCCTGACCTCCATCAATCAGATCGGTAAGCAGCTCGACTGCTCGTTCGCCAAGACGTTCATACGGATGGCAGATCGTCGTCAGCGGAGGGTTCGTGTAGGCGGTAAAAAAGGCACCGTCATAACCGATGATGGACATTTCCTCGGGAATACGGACTCCGGCTTCGCTCAGTGCCGCTACGGCCCCCATCGCCATTAGGTCGTTCATACAGAAAATCGCCGTGATCCCGGCATTCTCGCGCCACAGCTTCAGGGCTGCCGTCCCGCCGCTGGCTCCGCTGAAATCGCCATAAGCCATTGGCGTATCTGGCAGCGGATGGCCGCTGCTCTGCTCATAGCCCTCTTGAAAGCCCAAGTACCGGTCCCGGCATATACGAAGCGATTCCGGACCGCTAACAATGCCAATCTGCAAATGCCCAAGCTCCCCCAGACAAGCACCGGCCTGCCGGCCTCCAAGATAGTCGCCGCCGGTAAAAGTTGAGCAGCGGCGGCCGTACGCCCCGCCGAAATTGACACATGGCATTTCCAGCTCCAGCGCCTCCTGCAGCATCGGATGATCTGCCCCAAAGCCGGGCAGCACAATGATGCCGGAAAGATTGCGCAAAGCCACCCATTTCTCCAGCTTGCCGGGTTCATAAGCAAAGAATGGCACTGAGAACACGAGCACATCCTTGCCGAGCAGCCGAAGCGCCTTATGCATGGGAGGGAACAGCTCGGCAAATTCCGGGGTCGCCTCGAATTCAAACTCCGGCGCGAATACACCGATGAAGTTGCTTCGCTTGCCCGCTAGCTGCTGCGCGCCAAGATCCGGCACATAGCCGAGCTCCCGCGCTTTCTGCTGTACGCGTTCAACCGTCTTCGGGTGTACGCCATAGCTGCCGTTCAGTGCGCGCGATACGGTGCTGACTGCCAGCTGCAGCTCTATTGCGATGTTCTTGATTGTTGGTCTCATAGCAGCCCTCCATGCTCCACAGGAGAAATCCGGCGACAGCCGGTCGGTTCAACAGACTGACAAGATAGGAAAAAAGAGATGATGTCTGTAAGCGTTTGCATGAATCGCAATTCTCGCTGCTCCGATTCGGCTTTCCTGCTGCGTCTGCGGGTCATGTCCATTCTCAAAGTGACAATCTAATGAGAACTTCCCCTGCAACAGCGGGCTATTGCTGCCAGCGCGCCATGATAACCTTCTCCCTTTTCGGAAACGTTTGCGATAAATATATACTCAGATACTACAACAACAAGAAAATATTGTAAATGTCTTTTTTGCAAACGTTTCCGAAATGAATCCTATTTGTCTATTAACAGAAGCGGCAAAACAAAAAACCGCCATAAAAGGCGGCTGAACAGCTTATTTCCCTATCGATTTCGCATAGCGGAACAATCCGAAAAAATCATTCGACATCAGCAGCGGAATAGCCGGCTCGATCTGATGCGGCTCCCAGTCCCACCATTGAATGCGCATCAGCCCATCGATGATATTTTGCGGGAAACGGTACTTGACGACACGGGCCGGATTGCCGGCTGCAATTGCGTATGGAGGGATGTCCTTGGTGACAACCGATCCCGTGCCAATACACGCACCGTGTCCAATGGTTACACCGGACATTACGGTGGAGCAGATGCCAATCCATACGTCGTGCCCAATCACGACATTGCCTTTGGACCAGGTAACATTAGGAGTGTGACCATGCTCAGGCATAAACGCGCTGAACGGATAGGTCGTCCCCCAATCATAACGGTGATTGCCTCCCAACATAATCGTCGTGCCGCCAATTGAGCAAAATTTGCCGATGACGACAGTATTGGTCGAGCTATAGGACAATACGACCGGCGTGCCGTAAGTGTAGGGGCCGATGTACGTATTCCCATTCAAAAATCGCGGCGGATGAATCGCCAGCAGCGACTCCATTCCCATTGCATCACTTCCCTATCGGTATTCCTTCTCTTGCACGCTTCTCTACTCTACCTTGTAGAATATTCAGAGAGGAACCGAATGGGACTAGGCCGCTTCCCTTACTACGATACCAGCGACACCCGCTTATTCTTATTGTCCCAATGAATTTCAATATGATAGCTGTTGCAAAATTCCCGCAGCGGAATCATTAGACCCTCTTCCTCTTTCGCAGACCGTACACCTGTAAAAGCAGCTTCTTCTCCGTCTATGCGAATTCCGACCGCTCCCTCTGCCATTGCAGGTTTGCCCGCGCGCTTCAGCTTATCGATCAATTGCTCCGCTGTCTCGCCATCCTGCGCCCCATTAATGCGGAAGCCGTTGACCTGCCCGGGAGCATTCAGTCCATCCTTCACCGTGAACGAAAGCTCAATTCCGAGCGGCTCCAGTTGCTTCAGCACTTCCTCGTTGAACGCGCCATACGGAAATGCCAATACGCCCCGCTCATTTCCCAGCTCCTCCTTCAAGCGTTGCTCTGCTAACGCCAAGTCGTCGACAATCCGCTTCCGGTAGACCTCATCCGTTTCTGTCTTTCCGGTCGCTTGGTTATAAAGACGGACAGTCATAAGCGGTTTGTTTCCTCCCGCCGCGTTGGCTTCCCCGTAATGATGCAAATCATACGTATGACTGTAAAATGACATGCCCGACTTCTGCATCTCTCTCATCTGATCCCAGCTCAACTTAGCCAAGCCCGTTCGCTTATCGATAGCCGATACGATCACGAAATTTACTGCCGGATACTCGTATTTCTTTAGCACGGGATAAGCTACCTTATAGAAGCTCTCATAGCCGTCGTCGAACGTCAGCAGCACAGCATTGTCCGGTACTGCTGCTCCGTTCTTTATAAAATCTATGTATTGCCCTATGTCGATGACCTGAAAGCCATTGTCCTTCAGCAGCGACATCTGTCTTTCAAACCGCTCGCTCGAAAGCTGCTTCGTGCCCGGCGCCGGCTCTGTTCCGATATCATGGTACATTAATACGGCAACCTTGTTGGAATAGTAGCTCGTGCTGCTGCCTGTTTCTTCAGGCGCGATTACCGCTTCGATTTTTTTCTGAAAATGCTCCTCGATAAAAGCTGAAGGCACCAGCATTTGCCCGTCCTTCATCGTAACGGCTGGCGGCTCCGCCAGCTTCACGCCATTCACGACGAAGCCTACCTCCGTTGACCGGTTGGCCGTCTGCTGGCATGCGCTCAGAAGACCAGCTAACAATACTAGCGATAATAAGACATGACGAATGTTAAACAAAATAAAGCCCCCTCTATTTCTTATCGATAGGGATAAGTATAGAAGGGGCTTCTTAACGTCACCTGGCGGAAAAGCTTATCAAATCCTTAACGTTCGCTTAAAGAGGCTTAAGCATGGAGCGGCAGCCGGATTTCGAATACCGTCTCCTTCTTGCTGCTTTGAACCGAAATCGATCCCTGATGCCGTTCGACGATGCTTTTCACAATCGCCAGCCCGAGACCGCTTCCGCCCGTATGCTTGGAACGCGACTGCTCCACCCGGTAGAACCGCTCGAATAAACGCGGCAGCTCCTGCTTCGGGATCGGCTCGCCGTAATTGGCAAAAGCAACGACTGCCTGCCGGTCTTCTACCGAAAGGCGGATATCGAGATATTTGCCCTGCGAGCCGTAGTTAATAGCGTTGGCCATAATATTCTCAAATGCGCGAACGAGACTCTCCCCATCGGCAGCAATTAATATCGCACCATCCGGAGCATCGATGCGGCATTCCATATCCGCCTTAGCCAAGCTTGGCACAAATTCCTCCGCCAGCTGGCGAAGAAAGCCGATGAGGTCCAGCTCTCTAATATCCAGCTCATCTTGATTATTGTATTTGGTATATTCGAACAGATCGTCGATCAGACGCTTCAGTCCGCGTGACTTTTCATGCGCAATATTGACGTAGTAACGCAGCTCGACCTCATCCTTGTAGCGATCGTCCTCGATAGCTTCCAAGAAGCCTAGTATGGAAGTGAGCGGAGTGCGCAAGTCATGGGATACGCCGGTTATCAGATCATTTTTCGTCCTCTCAGCGTTTCGCTCCTCTTCAATCGAAAGGTTAAGCTGCCGGCTCATCCGGTTGATATTATGCGCAAGCAGCCCAAGCTCATCCGTCGTTTTTACCGGAATGGAATGATCCAGCTGCCCTTTGGCAATCTCCTGCAAGCCTGTTGTAATCTGCTTTAAATAACCGATCATCGAGCTTGTCGTCAAATAAAATACGATAAAAAACAGCAGAATCCCGCTTATCGTCATCAGGACGGGGGAGCCGATGTTGTTAATGATCCATTTTAACCCGGGATTGCTTGGGTCTTTGAAAATCAGATAAGAGATGAAAGCATGTCCAATAAGCAGAAGGCATCCTGTTATCCCTATGCTGGAGATAAAAATGAGCAGAAACCTCCACCGCAGCGTCCGAAACAGCCTTATCCCGCTTCCCCTTGCTTCCAGCTGCTCCAGTTCCCGTTCGGCCCTGGAGTTTCTTTGCGTGTTGTTAAGTATGCGGCCACGCATCCCGAAATAAAAGAAGGCAAAGAGCAGCAGACCTGTTGCAAGCATGAGCGGGATTGAGCCGATATGCTCCACTAACCAAATGAGCGGGTAATCATAGGGCTCAATCTGAATGAGCACAGACAAGACCGACCGCCCCGCCAGCACGATTAGGAATGCCGCGACAGCTCCAATAAGCAGCAAAATTCTTTTTCGCTGTACGTCCACGTTAAGCGCCGCCCTTTCATTCATAGCGATTCCATTTTATAGCCGATGCCCCATACCGTCTTAATGAATTTCGGAGCTTGTGCGTTTTTCTCAATCTTCTCCCGCAGCTTGCGGATATGAACCATGACCGTATTTTTTGACTCCATGAACGGCTCATTCCAGACGGTTTCGTAGATTTTATCCATGCTAAGCACGATGCCCCGGTTCACGGCCAGCAGATGCAGGATCGCGAATTCACGCGGTGTCAGCTTTACCTCCTGCTGATCGACGAATACCGTATGCATAGCCGTATTAATGACGAGATCATCGATAATAATCTCATCGGCATTTTTAGCCTCAGCGCCCTTAAATCTCTTATAGCGGCGCAGCTGCGATTTCACCCTTGCCACCAGCACCAGCGGGCTGAACGGCTTGGCTACGTAATCGTCGGCCCCGATGCTAAGACCGGCGATTTTGTCGATATCCTGGCTTTTGGCCGACAGCATAATGATCGGAATGTGATGCTCCTCGCGAATTTTCATACAAGCCTCCAGGCCATCCATCCGCGGCATCATCACGTCCAGAATAATCAGATCGACCGGATGCTGGCGGAGCTGCTCCAGCGCTTCCAAGCCATCTGACGCCTTCAGCAGCCGGTAGCCTTCATTCGTCAAATAAAGCTCCATCAGCTTAATAATGTCCTGCTCATCATCTACCAACAGGATCGTTTCCATCTGCAACCGTACCTCTTTCTATCAGCAAATTTGTAAAATCATAGGCATAAAAAAACAAGCCTTCAATGGCTTGTTATGTATTTGCGCAGCAACAGGGAGCTATTAAGCTAGACCTGTATTGTTTATTATACAAAACTCTATCTATGATAAAAATGTTTATTTTCAACTAGTCATACAATACTTTTATAAATCGAGTAAAATATGGGTACTTACCAAATCGATAGGCTGGTGAATGCATTGATTACAACTCTTTATTTGGTCCGGCATGCTCATTCTGTTTATTCTTCTGATGAATGGAACAGACCCTTGTCAGAGCGCGGAACAGAAGACGCCCTTAAAGTTGCGGATAGACTGAAAAACGAAAAGATTACTGCCGTTCTTTCAAGCCCCTATAAGAGAGCCATCCAAACGGTCGAAGGGTTAGCTGAAATCCATAGCCTTAAAATCGTCTTAGAAGAGGACTTTAGAGAACGATTATTAGCGGCTGAACCCGTAGATGATTTTAACCATGCCATTGAAAAGGTATGGACCGAGCCTTCTTTCTCCTGGGAGGGAGGGGAGTCCAACCTCATTGCACAAGAAAGAGGAGTTGGAGCGCTACATAGAGTCTTGCAACGATATGAAGGTGAAAATATCGCAATCGGAACGCATGGCAATATTATGGTTTTGATCATGAATGCCTTGGATACAAGATTCGATTTCGCATTCTGGAGACAGCTGGAGATGCCTGATATTTATAAGTTAAGCTTCGACGGGCTAAACCTTATTGAAGTGACACGCATGTGGGAGTAATTAGATATTTGTATACTCAATCAACCAACAATCTCGATATTCCCCTTCATGAAGTTCATTTTGGGGTAACAGTTTAACCTTCTCAAACCCACACTTCTCATAACAACGAAGCGCTCTCTCATTCCGTGTTTGAGGGTCCATAACTACTCGATCTGCTTGTTTCTGTTTAACTAAAAACTCCACCATAGATTTAACAAGAAGGGTGCCAATACCCCTATTCCAATATTCAGTTTTCCCTATAAATTGGTCCATTCCATAAATAATATCAGGGACTTCTGCATACCCATATAATTCTTTTGATTCTTTATCCAATTGATAATACTGAATATATCCAATTTCCACATTTTCAAATACTACAATACATCCGATTTCATCACGCTGGTAAAATTTCTTATTCACCTTTTCCAAATCAAAAGGATTGTCTCTTCCTTCATAATATTCAAGAACGATAGGGTCAGAAAGCCATTTAGCTAATAAATAGTTATCCTTCAATTCCAATTTACGAACGAGCAACTTACCATTTTGAAATAGCATTTTATCTCCCCTAGCAATATTAGATTAATAATGTCCATAAAGCATAAAGCACTATAAACGGAGTGACTACCAAAAAACCTGCCCCATCAGGCAGGTTCAGGTCAGTCTCAGCTTTTCATTAATTGCAGAACGGCTTGCGGATTGTTATTCGCTTGAGCCAGCATGGCTTGCGCGGATTGAGATACAATGTTGGACAGCGTGATATTGACCATTTCTTTAGCTATGTCCGTATCCCGAATTCTCGACTCCGCAGCTGCTAAGTTTTCTTGATAATTTCCTACATTGTTCATCGTATGCTCCATACGATTTTGCAAGGAACCATGGATCGCCCGGACATTTGTTACTTTAGCCAGAGCCCCTTCTGTTTGAGCAAGGGATTGCGAAGGGTTCGATGGCGGCAGTATTCCGATGTTCGATAGTCCCAGACCGCTAGCTTTGACGTTGAATAAAGGGATCTCGATGGTCTCGTGCGCTTTCTCTCCCGCCTGAATGACAAGCTGCGGAGGGGCATAGTCGATATCTGTAATGTCCGTCACTACCTCGGATTCAATATGCCTGGTGACCTCAGTTTCCGTTGTATGCTCGAGGACCTCAATATTTGGCGACAGCGATAGCGGGCCGTACTTAAATCCAATGGTCATACTCTGGCCTTGTGCCAAATTGTACTCCCAATTGAAATTAATTTGCGGCTCCCCTGGCACCGTATTATTAATGGTGAGCCCTGTTGGCGCTGCAAGTCCGAGTCCATCATCAAATTCAACACTCGCATTCGCTTCTTCACCTTCCATATGGAAGACGTTACCGGACACCGGTGAGATTACATGATTGCCTGGCGGGAGCGGATTTCCTGTATCGTCAATCATCACTGCGTTTTTAGGCGGATTCAAGCTGTTGCTCATATTAATGGTTGAATCTGTTGTCCCGTTATTTTTCATTTCATATCTGATTTCGATCGAATTGTCTGCATTTATCGTCCGGTATCTGGTTACGGATATATCTGTATTGGGAAAAACAAAATGATCAACTGCCGGAACCGTTCCGGGATTTGTTCTGCTCCCATATTCCAACGCTCTTGAAACTCCGTCAACTTCAATGTTCTCAACCATATTCCCATACAATTGCGAATGATGCGCTGAGCCAAAATAGGTATCATTTCTTCCTACGGTATACCAATAAGCCGGGTCCGTATAAACGGGGTTCGTTGTAGGGGCCGTCGTTTCATAAACCTTCGTATTTGTATCTGTTTTGGTAGTCGTCTGGGTATCGACCTTATAATCGTTATAGCCTTCTCTTCCATCCGGAAATACTTTAGGCGTCGTTTGACTTGTGCTGGAGTAGGTCTGGGTCGTCGTGGTCGTATCTGTGTCCCTTGTTTTTTGACGCGGTGTGCCCGGCGTTCCTGCAGGTGCATAAATTGGGCTTTTTGATATGTAAATATCAGTCGGCGGATCGCTGATGTTCATTGTCGTATCGGTACTCGAACGGTCCGCATAGATTTGGTAATCGCTGCGAGCCAGAAGATTGATTGTGTTGAATGTGTTCGACTCTGCAATATTATCAATGGCCTCATTAAGCTGGCGTATTTCCAGTTCGATCATCCGCTTGTCCTGATCGGAATAAGTGCCGTTCATCCCTTGAACGAGCAGCTCCTTCTGCCGCGCAATAATGTTCGAAATTTCCTGCATACCGCCATCGGCGGTCTGAACGACAGATATGCCATCCTGTACGTTCCGTTCTGCCTGCTGCAGCCCTCGAATCTGCCCTCTCATCGACTCCGAAATCGATAGTCCCGCCGCATCATCAGCAGCTCTATTAATACGCAAGCCTGAAGCCAGCTTTTCCGATGATTTGGACAATTTCTCATTATTTTTCTTCAATATATTGTCAGCATTTAATGCGGATATGTTATGGGTGATTCTCATAATCGGCTCCTTGTAAAAGAAATTAATGATTGTAATGATTACCCACTACTACCATAACATAATCTCCTAAAAACCGACAATAATATATGATACTAAAAAACCTATCGACCCTTATTATGGAATAAAGATGACGCTCAGATTTCTCTGATGTCATCTTTATGTTCTTTTAGATCACTATCCGGTTATAGCTCATTGGATGGTGTTCATCAAATCATAGAAATACCTGGATTCATGCGTTTTATTTAGCCCATACCAAGCGTCTAATGTTTCTGGAGAAAATACATCCAACGCTTTTAAAACATGAACAGTAAATTCTAAAGGCGCTACTCCTGATGCAGTGATTAATTTCCCGTCCGTTACAGAACATTCCGGTTTGTAGTGCTTCTCACCGCTATAAGAATGACAAATCATTTTAAGATAGGCCAAATCATTGCTTGTATGCGGACGTGAATCTAACAATCCTGCTCCAGCAAGTCCCAAGGTTGCACCACAAATTGCTCCAACTACTACTCCTTCCTCTATGCACATCGCAGCAATTTTTAAAATAGGCTCATGAATAGCTTCTGTCCATGTATTTCCACCAGGCAAAATCAATGCATCTATGTCTTTAATGCTGCACTCCTCCACCTTAACGTCTGGAATTATTTTCAGTCCACCCATTGTCGTAACTGGAGTCTTTTCTATTCCCACAGTGACTATTTTTGCGGGCGCCACCCCCTGCCTGAAGTATCTTCCCGTGTTCAACTCAGCAGTTAAGTACCCTGCTTCCCAATCAGACATCGTATCAAACACGTAAAGATATACCGTATTATTCATCTCGAACGCTCCTCATCAAATTCATTAATAACAGCAACCGTTCATTGTAATGAGCGGTTAGGTTCATAATAAAACAACTTCACTGACAGCTGCTGTCAGTGAAGTTGTTACACCAGGTAATATTCAATTGCTTACTCTTGCAATAAAAGGGTACTGCCCCTTGAGGCAAACAATTCCTTTATGACATCCTCATCGCCAAATCCATAGGGACAATCATCAGAAGGATTATTGGCACTGTAGTACCAACGGTAAATATCATAGGAGTCCTCATATTTTGCGTAAGCAGTTATATATTCTACTGGAGCAAGCTCTGCCACTCTTTCTGCGGTCAGCGTTTTCGAAGCATAAGTCATCTTGATGCTTTCCGTCATGATCCGGCGGGATGGCATCTGAACCCATCCTTCTGGATAACGCTCATTGACCCATTGATCGATATAGCGCAGAAACTCGACACGGGCATCGTCCCGGAGAAGGGCAAACCAAGTGATTTCGTCGTAGCCCCAGGCAAAATGGCTTTCATGGTTAGGGACCCCGCGAGCACGGTCCCGGCCGAAGTTATCAAACTCTACGATAAAGGGCATCGAATCAGCCGCCCAGCCGCTTGGGGATACGCCTGGTGCACTGCGCGCGAACAAGCTGTCCAAATATCCCTCTTCACAGATACATGCCATTGGCTTATCCATGACTTCCTTTAAGCGGATTGGAAAGCAATTATAATCAAACAGGCTGACTCCGTCTACGCTGATGCCGTGTGTATGCGCATCACATAATACATAATGGCGGCGGGCATGCTGCTTGGCATAATCCCGGATCATACCTATTACTTCTTTGAAATAACGGAAGCCTTCATCCTCCGCACCGATCAAATGCACCTGTCCGAAATGAATGCCTTCAAATCCTGCAAGGATATAAGAACATGCTCGGTAATAAATCCATAGACGGGATTCCAGACGGTTGATATCCTCTACTGAGGAGTCCTTGCCCCATTGGTTGATATACCTGCCATTCTCAAAAACCATATTCTCATAGGAAAAATACCGGTCCTCAGGATCAAGTCCAAAAGCTTCAAACACCCATGCGGGTACTTTTACTGAGGTTACGAAGCTTTTTTGAATACATTCGAATACACAGGCCTGTAAAATAAAGTCCGGATCCACCTCATGTGCGCGGTCTGCACGTTCCTTCGCAATCCGGAAATGCCGCTCATCATCCGTGCTGTCCCATACATAGGAAGCCCGTCCGATAAACTTCGCGCCTTCATTCTTCAACATCCGAATATCGTCCTCAAAGGTTGAAGAAGCCAGGCTGTTATCCTCACCAATGCCGCAATGCGTCACTGCACGTGACAGATAGTTATTCAAAACCTCTCTTGATATAAATCCGTCAAAAAAGAAATCCATCGGATACCTCTCCATTTCTTCATAGATTTATAAACAAATTCTGTTGTGCTGTACCAGGAACACTGCAATTATATTGGACAATAGCAATAGTAATATGCTTCATCACCTTGTAGCTGCTGCTCGAAAAGGCAATAATTTAAGTATATATGGACATTGTAATTAGACGGAATGTGGCATTATAAAAGTTTACATGTTAATTGAAAACGGATCTTGGGCGGAGCTTAACTCGGTTTGCCGATCGGAGCGGCCGATGCCTAAAGCGCAACGGACCCCCTCAATCAATGAGGGGGTCCGTTGCGTACATGGAAAATCTGCTGGGCTCTATCTGCCGCGGATGATATTAATGACACAAATTCCTTTCACGTCTGGTGTCGATACGGAAGTCACCGTAATCGTAACAACCCGCGCGATCAGGTCATTATAGACATTAAAATCGTAAATATTATATCTATTGCCGAAGTTGGCATCCGTCAGCCTATCATTGACGCCGATACTGTCATGGCTCCAAGTAATTCCTTCTGTCTTCATTTCCACACCGAATTGGTCTTTTACTACAGCCTGCATCGTGATATGCGACCCCGGCCCCGTGAATCCCGGAAGTATATACTGGTCTCTTCCTGAGATAATGTTGACGTCGATGCTCGTTACGATTCTGACTACCAAATTATTCAGCGCGTCGTTAAGGGCAACGACCTTGGTCGCCTTCTCGCCCAGCGTCGTTTGCGGCAGGGCCAGCGCCGTTTGCAATGTACTCCAACTGGAAGCTGTGTATTTGACTTCCACCAGCGGGCTCGCCGCGTCAAGCGCTTCTTGCAGCGCAACGACGATATCCAGCGCGCCTTGCGCATTGTCGATAAGCACTTGCGATGCCGCCAGTCTATTGACTAATGCCGTTTTTACCGTACTGCTCGGCAGCGCCGTCACCAAAACCGATGCCGTATCTTGATCGGATTGCACCGAGTCGATGTCTTCTTGTGCATCAGTACCGTCGCCTATCATTGCCGCTGCTGCCGCCTCAACCGCGACGACCGATGCTGTCGCCGCAATGACGGCGTTCAGCTTGGTCTGTGCACCGTTGATCGCGCCTTGTACAACCGCTAATCTTGCAGCCAATGCCGTCTGCGCTGTACTGCTCGGCAAGGTCGCCACCGAACCCAATGCCATATTTCGCTTCACTTGCACCGTATCAATCGCACCTTGCGTATCCGTTCCATCGCTCGCGAGTCCATTCGCTGTCGTCTCGGCGGCCACAACTAATACTGTCGCCGCGGTTACGAGATCCACCGCATACTGGGCATTGTCGATTGTCGCTTGAACGGTCGACAGCCTAGCTTGCAATGCCGTCTTCGCCGTGCTGCCCGGCAGAGCCGCCGCCAAAACCGATGCCGCATTCTGCTTCGCTTGAACTGCATCGACTGCCTCCTGCGTATCACTGCCGTCTCCCAGTAAACCGTTCGCTGCCGCCTCGGCCGCGACGGCCGATGCCGTCGCTGCAATGACCGCATCCAGATTACTCTGCGCGCCAGTGATCTTCGCTTGCACGGCGGTGATTCTGCCCGCCAACGCTGTCTTCACCGTGCTGCTCGGCAAGGCTTCCACCAGACCCGATGCCGCACTCTGCTTCGTCTGCGCCGCAATAATTGCGCCTTGGGTATCCGTTCCATCACCGGCGAGTCCGTTAGCTGTCGTCTCGGCGGTCACGACCGATGCCGTCGCCGCGATGACTTCGTTCAGATTCGACTGTGCGGCATCGATCGCCGCTTGCACCGCAGCTAATCTAGCGACCAATGCCGTCTTTGCTGTACTGCTCGGCAGATCGGTCACTAAACCCGATGCAGTGTCCTTCTTCGTTTGCGCCGCATCAATCGCGCCTTGCGTGTCGGTTCCGTTGCCAGCTAGTCCGTTCGCTGCTGTCTCCGCGGTCACGACCGATGCTGTCGCCGCAGCTACAAGATCCACTGCATCCTGGGCATCGTCGATTGTCGTTTGAACGGTCGACAGCCTAGTTTGCAGCGCTGTCTTCGCCGTACTGCCTGGCAATGCCGCCGCCAAGCCCGATGCGGTGTTATGCTTCGCTTGCGCCGCATCGACGGCGCCTTGCGTATCGCTGCCGTCACCCAGCAAACCGTTTGCTGCCGTCTCGGCCGCGACAACCGATGCCGTAGCCGCGATAACCGCATCCAGACTCGACTGCGCATTATTGATCTTCGTTTGCACCGCTGACAGTCTCGCGGCCAATGCCGTCTTCGCTGTGCTGCCCGGCAACGCTGTTACCAAGAGTGCTGCCGCATCGTTTTTCGCCTGCACCATGTCGATGGTGTCTTGTGTGTCGGTTCCATCGCCGATCAGATCCGCAGACTCCCCTTCGGCAATGACAACCGATGCCGTAGCCGCAACAACGGCATTCAGGCCGGTCTTCGCACCGTTAATTTTCGTTTGCACGGCGGCAACTCTAGCAGCTAATGCTGTCTTGGCCGTGCTGCTCGGCAATGCCGTCACCAAGTCCGATGCCGCACTTTGCTTCGTCTGCACCGTATCAATCGCATCTTGCGCGTCGGTTCCATCGCCGGCAAGGCCATTAGCCGCCGTCTCAGCTGTTACTACCGATGCCGTAGCTTCGATTACATCTTCCAAATTCGACTGCGCAACGTAGATCGCTGCTTGCACAGCCGCTAATCTGGCAGCCAATGCCGTCTTTGCCGTACTGTCTGGCAATGCATCTACCAAGTCCGATGCTGTACTCTGCTTCGTTTGCACCGTATTGATCACGCTCTGAACGTCGGTTCCGTCACCCGCTAATCCGCCAGCAGCCGCCTCGGCTGCTGCTGCCGACGCCGTTGCCGCGACAACAGCATCAAGAACATCCTGGGCACTGTCGATTGCCGACTGCACCGCAAGCAGTCTGTCTGCTAGCGCTGTTTTCGCCGTACTGTCTTGCAATGCTGTCACCAAGCCTGATGCCGCACTCTGCTTCGTCTGCACTGCGTCAATCCCGCTTTGCGTATCGGTTCCGTTGCCCGCCAGCCCGTCTGCAGCAGTCTCCGCGGCGACCACCGATGCCGTTGCCGCAGCTACCGTATTCACGACGTCCTGCGCATCGTTAATCGTTGCTTGTACCGCAGCTATTCTTGCGGCTAATGCCGTCTTCACTGTGCTGCTCGGCAATGCGGTCACCAGTCCCGATGCCGTACTCTGCTTCGATTGCACGGTATCGACAGCGCCTTGCGTATCGCTTCCGTCTCCCAGTAAACCGTTAGCCGCCGTCTCGGCAGCCGCTGTCGCAGCCGTTGCTGCAGTGACGGCATCCAAATTGGACTGCGCAACGTTAATCGTCGCCTGCACCGCAGTTATTCTAGCGGCTAATGCCGTCTTCGCCGTGCTGCTTGGCAAATCCGTCACTAAGTCTGATGCCGCTGCTTGATCCGATTGCGCCGCATCGATGGCCTCTTGCTCGTCGGTGCCGTCATCTGCAAGTCCACCGGCTGTCGTCTCGGCAGCCGTTACCGAAGCAGCCGCAGCAGTAACGGCATCCCCAACATTCTGGGCATTATCAATAGAAGATTGCACCGCTGTAAGTCTCGCTTCCAGTGCCGTCTTCGCCGTGCTGTCCGGCAAAGCGGCGACCAAACCGGTTGCCGTATCCTGTTTTGTCTGCACCGCATCGATCGCAGTTTGCGCATCCGTTCCGTCACCCGTCAATTCATCTGCCGCTGTCTCAGCGGCGGCAACGGATTGAGCCGCCGTAAATACCGCATCCACGGCTTCCTGCGCATCGTTGATGACGTCTTGTACCGCTGCCAGCCTATTCTCAAGCTCTGTCTTCGCCGTGCTGCCAGGCAACGCCGCAGCCAAGCCCGATGCCGTATCCCGCTTCGCCTGAGCCGCGTCGATGGCGCTTTGCACATCGCTTCCGTCTCCCAACAGACCGTTAGCCGCCGTCTCGGCAGCCGTTACCGAAGCCGTTGCCGCAGTAACGGCAGTCAGATCGGACTGCGCATCGTTAATGATAGTCTGTACAGCGGTCAATCTTGCCGCCAATCCCGTCTTCGCCGTGCTGCTTGGCAGCGCCGTCACCAGGACCGATGCCGCTGCTTGCTTCGACTGGGCCGCATCAATAGCCTCTTGCTCATCGATTCCGTCGCCTGCAAGACCGCGGGCTGCCGTCTCGGCCGCCGTAACCGAAGCGGCCGCCGCGATAACGGCATCCAGATCGGATTGCGCGTCGTCGATTTTAGCTTGTACAACCGCCAGTCTTGTTGCCAAGGCTGTCTTCGCCGTGCTGCTTGGCAACGCCGTCACCAAGACCGATGCCGCTGCTTGCTTCGATTGAGCTGCAGCAATGGCTTCTTGCGTGTCCGTTCCGTCGCCAACCAATCCATTTGCAGAGGTCTCCGCCGACACGACGGCAGTCGTTGCCGCGACTTCTTCCGCGGTTGGCGGCGTCGTGACCGGCCCAGTCGGACCGGCAGGACCAGCAGGGCCTGATGCCTGTGCCGAGCCGATCTGTTCTCCTCCTACGGTTGCCGTAATCCCGTCCTTAATTTTCAAAGTGGCCGGCTTGTTTTCCAGGGATGTTCCGTCCGCATTAATGGCCGCATGCCCGATTTTGCCTTGCCCTGCAACTTTCGTGAGCGCATCGAGTACCAAATCAACGATGCTTGCGTCCTTGCCAAGCGTCAAATTCGTATTGGCAGCCAACGGCGCAACATGCAATTGTTGAACCGAACCTTCCGGAATCGAAATACGAATGCTTTGCGATAAAATATCGACGGTTTCGAATGCGCCTGTCAGAACAACTTCACTGCCAACTGGCAGCAATTTCGACAGTGTAACCGTCTTAATACCGCTGCCCTTGGCACCCTTATATTCCACCTTCGCGGCGGATCGCAGCTCAATCTCCCGGATCGTCGTCGCGCCGTCCTCTACAACGATGCGGATGCTGCCGTTCTTCTTGTCTACGATTATGTTCGCCAATACCGAATTTTCAAAATGGACGCTGTTAGCGCCCCCGCCTTCTACGTTCGTCGTGCCGGCCACGGTTACGCCTTGAAGGAAAACATCCCCTTCGCCGATCCCGGCCCCCAGCAGCAAATCCCCCTTAATTGAAAGATTTCGCAGCGTAACTCCCGCAACCTTGATGACCACATTCCCGTCGATCGCTTCTATCCCTTGAGCCGGACCATAAGTCCCCGGCTTATCATAAGCCGTAACGGGAACGTCATTTCCCTTCAGCTTGAGAGCCTTGTCCAAAATGACGATCACTTCCGCGCGGGTCGCAGGCTTCAGCGGCTGAAATGTCCCGTCGGGAAACCCGCCCATCACCTTGGCGTCGATCACCGCGCCGATTGCGCCTTTGCTCCATTCCGGGCTGTTCTTCGTATCCTTGAAGTTAAGATAAGAGTCTGAAGCCGCGAGCTTTAACAGCTTCGCCGTAATGACCGCCAGCTCTTGACGGGTAACTGCCGCTTTCGGCTTAAAGGTTCCGTCTTGGTATCCCGACAGATAACCTGCTGCCGTCGCGGCAGCAACGTCTTGATAAAACCAGTCGCTCTTTCGGACATCCGTGAATTTGGACGCCGAACCGCCCTTAATTTCGAAGGCGCGATTAATGAGAGCGACGATCTCTGCCCGGGTAATCGTCTTATTCGGCTTAAAGCTGCCATCCTCATACCCGTTGACCAGCCCTTTCTCAATCCACGAGAGGATTGTCTCCTTCGCCCAGCTGTTTGCGATATCCGAAGGAACCTTCGCAAGAGCCAGTCCTGATGACTGGAATAAACATATGCCCGCCAATACAACAACGATGAACCGCTTTACGGATTTTTTCAACGTAGCACTTCCTCTTTTCAAGATTTTACGGACAAACCTGCCGGATGGATATCCGTTCTAGAAATGATTGTCTTATGGAGTCCATTCCGCCGTTACTGAAACCATTCGATAAAATACTAAATCCCTGCGGTTAAATAGCGGTAAAATAGCAGTAAATCGCCGCTTTTTTTCAACAAAAAAAGACCTGCCCAAGTACGGGACAGGTCTGCCTTTTAGTTAAAGATTCAGTTTTTCGCGCTTACAACATAGCTCTTACCCGCTTCCGTAGCAAAAGAAAGGATGTCTCCGGATAACTGCCACTCAATTTCCTTGGTACCGTCTCCGGATTTCTCCACAACAGCGACTTCTTTCGCCGGCCACGGGTTGACGATGCTGCATGCTCTGCCTTTCTCGCTTACAATGTCTACATAAGCTACATTCCCGCCAGTCAATTCACTCGATACCGTAAAGGCTCCGACGGCCCTTAAGCTTGTAAAACTGGCATCTTTCTCACGAGGCCAAACAGGGAACAGCTTAATCGCCTTCTCATGACTTTGCAGAAGCATCTCATTGATCGCCGAAGGAACAGCGCTGCAGCACTCTATGCCGCCTCCGCCGAAGAAAATAAACAAGTTAGGATAGCTATGCTCAAGACACTGACGGCGCAGCTCGCGCAAAATAACCTCCGGATCATATCCGACACGAGCCGCTGCGGTAAATATCGTCGGAAAACCGTTATAATCGGTCCACCGGTTAATAACCGTAATCGTATCTTTCGCGATTTCAAGCAGCTTCGGATCTGAGTCCAGTCCGATCGCTCCGGCAGGCCATATATGCTGGATGGCCAGCGTATTATCATTCCACCAGTCCCGCCCTTCCTCCGTTAAGCGGAATATCGTCTTCCCATCACGCTCGAACGTGGAGAAGCCGCTGAGATGCTCCAGAATATGCGACCATTTCTCCTGCCGGCCAGCGTCAAGCTTCAATTCGCGGGACATATCCAGCAAGCCCTGGAATACGGCCCGGAGCAGCGCTAACGAGAGTATCGGATTTTTGTCCTCGAACTCCTTCAGCCATTCATCGTTATGATGATCGTCGGTATAGGTGGGAACCTCATGAACCCCGTCCCGATAGATGACGTAACGGTCTCCTTCGAACTTCAAGTAGTCCTCCCAGAAGTCGGCGACCTCAAGCAGGAAGGGATACGCCTTCTCACTCGCGTATTCCATATCATACGAATAGTAATAACGCATCAGCATATTGATTGCGCTGTACGCGGCATTGCTTTTTTGCCCCAAAAATAAGTGGCCGTGCTCATATTTCTTGCTTGTCTCCGTAGTGGACAAGGCAGTCGGCAACCCTTTGGGTCCAATACCTACATCGAAATAGATGCCTCTGCAGCCCAAATATTGCTCGGCATACTTGCGTCCGTTCGGCACATATTCCAGCAGCGGGGTATCATAGGGCTCGCTCAATTCGATATGATTCGAAGAATAGACTCCCCACCATGGGGCCTGGTAATTGTAATTCAGGTGATAATCCCCTGCCCACTCCGAATCGTCCGTCGTAATCCAGTTGCCGAACAAGCCAGGCGCAAACGCCTTATTGCGGCTGCAGCAAGCCATAATATAGTGAGAGCCGTACCAGAACTTCTCCAGCACCTCGTCACCGATCTCAATCGCAGACTTTGCCCAGAACTGGCTCCACCACTGCTGGTGCTCCGAGCGAAGCGTTTCAATTCGGGCTGCATCCAGAAGCTCGGTTCTTCTGATCGACTCGGGCAGGTAGTCCTCCCGATCATGATTCGTCAACACATAGGCCGCGATAAGTGTTTTTCCGCCCGGCTGCAGCTGGAATGAACCGCCCCCGCCATTTAGGCAACGCATGGCAATTGCACCTTCTGTCGGCCAATCAAGATCAGCGCCGTTAAACTTTCGAGACGCCCATACCACGTTGTCCTGCTGACCAAGTTCGGTCTCCGATTCATTCCCCTTCCCTGCCCATAAGTCAACCTCGACCTGTACGGCATCGCCTTCACAGGAAAGCTCAATTATGACTGCGTTCTCGTCTGCGGCAACCCAATAGTTAATGGAGACCGATGCTGCTTCCTTGCGGAATACCGATGCAACCTCCGCCTCAAGCAGCCGTTGTTCACTATAATATGAAGCTTCTGCCAGCGCAGGAATATGAATATCGATTCCTCCGAGCACGCATGGACTGCCGTTCGGATACACCCGCTTCGCTTTCCAGAAGTCATTCTTGGATATCCATAGACGCTGCCGCTCCGGCGGTCCGCTGACGACAATACCGACGTCGCCATTTCCAGTTAAAGGGCCGTCCACCACTTTATCCGTAGGTATGTGCCGAGCCGCTTCTGTGAAGACACCTTTATACCTTGCCATCCGTTCTTTCCATGCCAATTCTCTATTCAACTGCTGTCACTCCTGATCCTGAGTAGTTTGAAAACCCGCAATACCCTGTAAGGAATATTGCGGGTCCATTCTTAATGCTATTTATTTGCTCTTTCGTGATATCTTTTCAGAGCATCGGCATAGATTTGCAGCACTTTATCAATATCGCCCGTTTTTTTAATTTTTTCCTGGAACGCCGCCCAGTTGTCGAAGCTCTCTTTGCCATAAATAAATTTGTTTTGCATTTCCGCTACGTAAGTGTTGATCGGCGACATGGCCGAAGTCATTTGCTCCCGTTCGTCATCGGTAAACTCAAGGAAAGGCTCACTCACCATAGGAGCCGTATATTTATTAGGGAAAGGCATCTCAGCGAAAGCCGTTTCCCACGGCGTTTCCAAGACCTTGCCATCCACATAACCAAGGTCGTTCGGAGCAAAATCGACGAATGCTTTCGTATCAATTGCCATTTGCAATCCCGGACGATACGAGCTGCTTGCTCTCATGCCGTACTTGTCGCCTTCTTCCCAGGCGTTGGCTGCTGTCTTGATCGAATCGACAAATGTCGGCTTGCCATCAGCGCCTCTAGTAAAGGTCGTCCCTTCAATACCCCATGTTACCAGTTCGATGATTTCCGGCTTGTATTGCAAATCCATCAGCTGAACTAGTTCTTTGGCATTTTTGGACTTGGCGTTAACAACCATAACTGCGCCCTGATCCACACCTACCGTGCTGAAATCAGTAATGCCTTGCCATGCTGTACCGTATTTCGGGTTATCCGGGAAAAGCGAGATGATAAACTTCTCTCCGCCTGTTGCCGTACGGTTCCAATCTGCAGCAGAGTTAAACCAACTGTTCAGCAAAATCATATTCGTTCCGTTCATGATCTTCTTCTTAATGGCGTCATCTTTATCCGAGAACACTTCCGGATCCAGCAATTTCTCGGCATACAGCTTGTGCGCATATTGAAGAGCTTCCTTATAGGACTCTTCCGTTGGTCCGAATACATATTTCTCGCCGTTCCAGTATACTTTAGCTCCGCCGTTGTGGTTAGCAAAGAATACCGGATCAAAGGAGCTCCATACTGTACTTACCGGGAATGATTTCGGATAAAGCTCCTTCAGCTTCTTGGCAGTTTCGTACAGCTCGTCCAGCGTCGTTGGAATCTTTAGTCCATTCTTCTCCAAAATGTCGTAACGGTAAGTTGCCGGCGTATATACGCCCATGCCTTTATCCTTGGCTTGTCTCGGCAAATTCATATTCCACAAGCCATAATATTTGCCGTCGGAGCGGATCGCTTTGATCTCGCCGTCCGTCGCCTGGCTAACCAGATTCAAATAATTAGGCAGCTGATCCTTGTATTGGCTCAGATCGGCAAACATGCCTTCTGTTTCATATTGATTAAACAAGTTCTTGTCCATGATCAATACCAGATCTGTCACATTGCCGCTTGCGAGCAAAATTTTCGTCTTATCGTTATACTCGCTGATCGGTATATAGTTATACTTGATGTTAAGCTTTTTCCCGGTCAAGGCCTCCATTTGGGTCAGCCATTCTTTTTGCACCATGGCATCTTCGATTTTTTTGCCGAAGGAAGGCAATGTAACCGATAAGCTTAGAGTGCCGCTTTCCGATTCATTTGCTGCCCCGGATTCTTTGCCGGAGCTGCAGCCTGCCAATATGGTGACTGATGCTAATACGATGGTGAGAAGAACGGATAAAACCCGTTTACGCTGCTTCATACTTACCCCTCCAATTTTTTAGACTCCCCTTTGTTTGCCCTACAGTTGCTTAAATGCCCTTCTATGCTTGCTTACAGGGAATCACCTCCCTTCGGCGACTTGATACAGGGTAGCGATTACCCTTTTACAGCCCCGATCATGACGCCTTTGACAAAATACTTTTGGAGAAATGGATAGATCATCATAATTGGAAACATTGCGATGACGACAATCGCCATTTGAATATTTTTCGGGTCCATCTGCATTTGCGCCAGCATCGCTTGCATAGCCGCCGATCCGCTTCCGGCTTCGAAGGACAGTGTAAATAAATATTTTCTGAGAATTAATTGCAGCGGATATTTGTTCTCGTCGTTCAGATAGATGAGCGCCTCAAACCATCCGTTCCAGCTCCCCACGATTCCAAACAGTGCAAAGGTCGCAAACAACGGCTTTGAAAGCGGCAAATAGATTTTGGATAAAATCTGAACATCATTGGCGCCGTCAATAACCGCAGACTCACGCAAATCATTCGGTATGGATTGATAGAACGACCTGAACAACAAGACATTAAAGGCAGATATACAGCCCGGGATAATCATGACCCAGTAAGTATCAAGCAGGTGAAGGCTGCGAATAAGCATGTACGATGGAATCATACCGCCGCTAAAGAACATCGTGATGACCAGGAAGACTGCAAAAAACTTCTTGGCGACAAATTCATGAATGGTAAGCGGGTACGCCATAAGCGAAGTAAAGGTCAACATACACAATGTAGATCCTGCCGCATAGATAATCGAATGGAGATATCCCGAATAGAGAAACGGGTCTTTGAAAATGTAGCTGTACCCGCCTAAATTAAATCCTTTTGGAAAAATCGTAATATCGCCTCGAAGGATGTGCTCGGAGCTGCTCAATGACACTGCGATGACGTTCAAGAACGGATAAAGCATAACCACACATAGAAGCAACATGATCATAATATTGAAGAGGTCAAATATTCTCGAACCGACACTCTCTTTGCCAACCATCTCTAAGTGCCCCCTACCAAAGACTTGTATTTGAAACCTTCCGGCTTATCAGGTTAGCCCCGACAAGCAATATAAAAGCAACTAACGACTGGAAAAGCCCGATTGCCGTCGTGTATTCAATCCTTGCCCCCATTATGCCTTCCCGGTACAGATACGTACCGATCACATCGGCGACTTCGTAGGTGTCCGGGCTGTACATCAGCAGCACCTTCTGGAAGTCAGTACCCAAAATACCGCTCACAGCAAATATCAGCAATATAATCGTCGTCGATTTGATGTGCGGCCAGTTGATATTCAACACTTTTTTCCAGCGGCTTGCCCCATCAATATTCGCGACATCGTACAGGGTAGGATCCACGCTGCTTAGTGCGGCCAAGTATAGGATGGTGCCGAATCCGATTCCCTGCCATATATTCGAGCTAATAAATATCGTTCTGAACCAGCTCGGCTCTGAGAGAAATACGATGGCGTCTGATCCGAATAACGAGACAATCTTATTAAACAGTCCTTCTCGCTCGGTAAACGTCCTAATAATCCCTACGATGATTACTGTGGAAATAAAGTGAGGCAAATAGGAAATCGTCTGCACTACTTTTTTGAACACGGAGTTTTTGATTTCGTTAAACAGCAAAGCCAGAATGATTGGGGCCGGGAATCCCCATAGCAAAGAATAAAGCCCCAGCAGCAGCGTGTTTTTAAGGACCCTTAACGCGGTTGGATCGTTAAAAAACAGGATGAAATATTTAAAGCCAACCCACTCGCTGCCCCATATTCCTTGCGTCGCACTATATTTTTTGAATGCCATCAGTATTCCGTACATCGGAAAATAACTGAACACCAGCACAATGAGAAAACCGGGCAGGACCATTAAAAACAAGTATCTCTGATTCCATGATTTCCCCCAAAAACTACGCAGACTTGCCAATCCGCTCCACTCCCCCTCTAGAAATGTGCCTCTGCTCACCAAAACAGCGCTCTATGTAAGCGCATTATTTCACTTCGGTAAATTGGATGTTATAATATTTAGACAACTGTGTCAATTATAATAATTAGTTGTGTTATATATATATTAAATATTTTAATACAGATGATAAAAAGAAAATGTAAACCTGCGTAATTTGAGAGGGTTAAAGTCGAGCATTTCGGACTTCGAATTTGTTTGATTTTAAAATATAAAAAAAGGTACAGATCCTCTCTATTTGAGAGGTCTGTACCTTTTTGGCCTATTTGAAAGTGTGTTGAATTGGATCAGAGCATAATTTTTTTGACCGACTCGCCAATATTGATTTTCGATTTGCATACGATACCGATATCATAGGAATCGCCTTTTCTGTCAAGCAAATTGAGCAGCAGCTCGGCGGCACATTGTCCCATTTCATAAAAAGGCTGTGAAATTCCTG
The DNA here is from genome assembly GCF_042883865.1 of Paenibacillus sp. NPDC058174. Taxonomy (NCBI): domain Bacteria; kingdom Bacillati; phylum Bacillota; class Bacilli; order Caryophanales; family Paenibacillaceae; genus Paenibacillus; species Paenibacillus sp. NPDC058174. Next base: position 391,501 of record NZ_JBHVUY010000003.1, on the reverse strand, counting down.
TCACATTAATATTGAGTTTCCGGGATAAATTATCGGCATCGTAGGTAACAAGCGATACGTCTGCAGGTATGCTGTAATTTAACTTTTTGAACGAATGAATGACTGCTTCCCCGATCTGATCATTTGCTGTCACTACAGCCGTAAAGCTCAATTTTTTCATTTTCTGTTCCAGAGCTTCACAATACCAGTCGAATTCGTCAGCAAAGTCCTCCATTCGAGTCGGTATAATCATATCGAACTCTTCGGAATATTCCAGATTGGAATCGCTCATCGCCTGTTTAAATCCGAACAGCCGCTCATCCATTGTACTAACGTTCGAATTTCGGATAAATAATATACGACGATGACCCTGATCAATTAATAACTTCGTTAATTGATAAGCGCCGGAAATATTGTCGCTTGTTACATATGGAATAGTGCTGTTATGTTCCGTTCGATCGAGGCAGACGGCTTTAATTCCGTTATCCTGAAGAAGGGAGAAGATGCGATTGTTGATCTCTTCATGTCCTTGACCGGAGATGGGGCATAAGATGACGCCTTCAACTTTTCTTGCCACTACACCCTTCACAAGCGTCTCCAGCTTTTCCAAATTTCGATCATTACTTGAACTTAATAGATGATATCCCTTTATATACAATACATCTTCAATTCCTCTTAATGCAGCCGCCCACAGCGGATTTTCGATGCTAAAAACCAATGCAGCTACCAGATTCGTACTGTCTTGCTGAACCGCAAATTTCCGTTTATCGATGAAAGTCCCTCTTCGGCTATCTCTGATTAGCCACCCTTCATGGACCAACTCTTTAATCGCCTTCTCCACCGTATTTACACTGGAATTATAATATTCGGCAAATTCTCTGCTGGATGGCAGTCTAAAACCCTCCGCCCAATCCCCATTTATCAGCCTGTTATGAATATCTCGTTTAACAACACTGTACTTGGCCACAAAATGAAATCTCCTCGTTTTTTCTTTCACCTTAACTTTTCATTCAAACTGTGTCAAGTTCTGTGATACAGTGTATTTTACCCGGGTAATATTGATAATTTATTTTTATCCGGGTATAATTAGACAAACAACCAGAAAGGAGGTCTGTATTTGAGTAATACCCTATACTGCACGGCATTTTTGGGTGTAGAAGTCGTCGCCAGCGGTTCATTACAGCACGTTGTTACTACAGTGAAGGATGCTCTGAATGATAGAGACCTTACGCAGCTGCTTATATTTGACGATTCCACAGGGAAGCCAATAGATGTTGATTTTCGCGGGAAAACAGAGGATGTGCTCCAAAGACTAGAAGAACATTTTGGCAGCTCAGCCGGTACAGAATGGAATCAACAGTCTGCACGACGGGTCGGCCGGCCCAAGCTCGGAGTTGTATCTGGTGAGGTTACGTTATTGCCCCGGCACTGGGAATGGCTCAAGAGTCAGCCTGGAGGTGCGTCAGTAACATTACGAAAACTCATTGATGAGGCTCGCCATGCCGGAGAACAACAGAGCTCAATCCGAGCATCTCAAGAAGCAGCCTATAACTTTATGACAGCGATGGCCGGAGACTTCCATCAATATGAAGAAGCTCTGCGGGCTCTATATGCCGGTGATAGGGTTCGTTTTTATCACTTCATCGATGACTGGGCACCTGATATTAGACACCATGTCAAGAAATTAGCCGCTAATGCATTTCCTGAAAATGAATGAAAGCATATAAGGGCGCAAAGAATTAAAAAAAAGAATTGTGAACAGAGTCATCATGACGATCTAGCAATTAAAGGAGAATATGATTATGAACATTTTGAAAGTTAACGGTGTTGAATTGGCCTATGACAGTTTCGGTAACGACAATGACGAGGCCATTATCCTAATCGCAGGTCTTGGAACCCAAATGATCCGGTGGACAGTTCCGTTCTGTGAGCTATTAGCAGCGCGGGGCTTTCGTGTCATTCGCTTTGACAATCGGGACGTCGGCTGCTCGACGCATTTCAACCATTATCCGACGCTGGATTTCGAAGCGCTGGAAGCTGCGCTCATGTCGGGGAAGCAGCCGGACATCCCTTATACGCTCGACGACATGGCAAACGATGCTATCGGGCTGCTTGACGCCCTTTCAATTGACCGGGCACATTTCGTTGGCAGGTCGATGGGCGGAATGATTGCTCAGGTTGCAGCGAGCGGTTACCCTGAGCGGGTATTGTCACTCACCTCCATTATGTCCAGTTCCGGTAATCCTGCTCTTCCGCAGGCTTCCCAAGAAGTCATGGGCATGATGACTTCACCGGCTCCGAACCCCTTTGAGGATGAAGCAGGATATTTGGCGCATAGCACTGCTTTTGCCAAACGCGTCGCCGGAACTGGCTATCCTTTTGAAGAGGACGCTTATCACGCGCTTATTCTAGAAGAAGTCCGGCGATCCTACGATCCAGGCAGCGTCGGACGACAAATTGCTGCTATCGCCGTCTCTGGTGACCGTCGTCCGCGGCTGGCGACCATTAAAGTGCCAGCACTTGTCATTCATGGGATGGATGACCCGCTGTTCGTCCCGGCGTGTGGCGAGGATACAGCTTCTGCTATCCCGGGCGCTGAGCTAATGCTGGTTGAAGGCATGGGACATGACCTGCCGCACCAACTGTACGAATTGACTGCCGATGGGATAGAGCGGACAGCTCGCCGTCACAATTAACATCTACTTCCCGAACAGCAACCCACCAAAGTCCCGCGGTTCTCTTCGGGACAATTAAACCACAAAGCAGACCTGCCCAAGTATCGGACAGGTCTGCTTTGTGGTTACATTAGTCAATTAGTATTGGTTATAAATCCGGTACAAGAAAACCGCCGCTTCCGCTCGTGTAGTCAGCCCTCTCGGGTTAAGCTTATCTCCTGAACCGTTGATCAGGCCTGCCTCTGCCAAACCTGCCAGACTCAGCTCCGCATATGGAGCAATCGCCTTCCGGTCGCTGTAGACGTCCAGACCGGCGGAAGTTTGCATAGGCGGCAATCCCTTGAATTTCTCCAGGGCACGGGCCGTCAACACCATCATATCCTGCCGCGAAATGTTCTCCTTCGGATAGAATTCATTGTTGCCGCTTCCCGTCGCCAGCCCGAGCTGCTTCGCAATACCCAGCGCTTCATAATAATAGGCATTCGAATCTGCATCCGAGAAGTTGCCGTCAAACTTTGACGTCAGTCCCAATGTGTTCACAAGCAGGACAAGAAAATCTGCTCGCGTGATACGGGCATCCGGTGAGAAGACCCCTGCCGATGTGCCGTTAATGATTCCTTTGGAGGCCATAACCTCAATCGGATGCTTAGCCCATTTTACGCTGTCCAAATCCTCGAAGGATTTATGCACATAAGCCACGGCATATGAGCTAAAATGCGTCGCCACAAATGTGACAGTTCCGCTCTTCGCGTCGTATCGGCCGCTAGGGATGGAGATGACGTTGCCTTGGCCGTCGATATACCACACGACAATATGCTCAGAGTCTCTCAATTCTTCAGCAGTCGGCGTGTATGGAATCGAGACCTTCACCGGTGAAGCCGGGTTATTCCAGTTTATTTTTGTTCCATCGAGCGTCAGCGTGAGCTCCAGTAATGGCCGGCTGCCTATGGTCGCCGCGGTTGAAGCGGATAAGCCGCTTTTATCACCCGTACGTACCGTAATGGCTGCAACTTTCCCCTCAGTACCCGCCACGCCTTGCAGCATGTTGGATGGAATGGCAATGCTGCCTGCATGAGTGGCAAAGATTAGTTCACCCTCCAACTGATTACTGGAAAGAGATTGCGCAGTGATTTCAATGGTATAGATACTTACGCCGGGAATATCCGGCACCGTCAATACGGTCTTCTTTTTACCTGTGAAAATGCTGTCCGCCAGCGCTCCAATCGCTACCGTTGCACGGCCTGCCGCTTGATCGACCTTTACCGGCAGCGTCGTTCCTGCATCGCCTGATACCGTAACCTTATAGTCGATGGCTGTACTCCCGCTCCCCGCTCCGCTTCCGGTGCCTCCGCCATTGCCGCTGCCTCCATTACCATTACCATTACCGTTACCGTTACCGTTGTTTGGCTGAGACACGGTTAGCGTAACCGTATAATGATCTGCGGAACCCACGAATCCGTCATTAGCGGTGAAGACCAGCGTTATAGTGCCAGCCGTTGTTGGTGTATACGTGTAGGCTGCTGCCGCAGCAACTGCTGTGGCACCATTTATCGATACTGCATAGGTTAAGTCATCGCCATCCAAATCCTCGAATATCGTGGACAAGTCCAACGTATACGGTGTGTCCACCGTCACGACTGCTTGTACCGTAGCGTTCACATCAGCCTTGCGTACAGGCAGCGTATTGACCGTTAACTCAACCGTGTAGCTGTCCGTAGAAGCCGCCATTCCATCATTAGCTGTAAAAACGAGTGTCACAACTCCTGCCGTCGTTGGCGTATACGAATAATTTGCAGCTGCTGTTACTCCCGCTGCATCATTAATGGACACCTCGTAGGTTAGCCCATCGCCATCCTCATCTTCGAAAATCGGAAGCAAGTTCAACATGTAAGGTGTATTCACCATGACAACCGCTTCTGTCATAGCCCCTGTGTTCGATTCCCGAACGGGAGCATTGTTCACTGTAATCTGAACGGTATACGTATCGTCCGACTCATCTTCGCCATCATCTGCAGTAAAGGCGAGTGTAACCACACCTGCAGCCGTCGGCGTATAGGTATATGCTCTATTCGCCGCTGCAGCTGCCGCACCGTTAACCGATACGTTGTAGCTTAATGGATCTCCATCGGCATCTTCAAAGATCGTAGACAAATCCAATGAATAGGCCGTATTTTTCGTAACTTTAGCGCTCGCCGACGCGCTGACTGATGCTTTGCGATTAGGCTTGTTATTTGGTGCTTCAATTACGGTTACTACAAAATCCTTAATCCGAGTCTGACCTCCTGATCGGCTTATCGTCGCTGTCAAGGTGACCTCGTGGTCGTCATCCGACGCTCTCGTCACCGTACCAGTCGCAGGATTAATCAAGCCGCTCTGCGATACGCTCCACGTAATTGATGAGCCTGCGGCTCCTCTAACCGGCAACTGAAGATTTTCCGTGACGTTATTTGCGACGTTGTTCGCCCCTTTAATGGAGTCCCAAGTCAAGCTCTCGTAATCATAATAAGTCGATTCCTTCGCGGTATAAGGCTGCCATTGAAGGGATGGATACGCATATCCTTCGGCAATTCTCCACACATTGCTGAAATCCCAAGAGGTGAAGGTGGATTGCTGCATGAAAGCATTCGCATCTTTAGGAGTGCCCCCTTCTGACACAACTCCCCCCTCACTATAATAAAAGCTGTTTGAGACGCTGCCGACTGGCTTATACCCGATCAGACCGCCGTTGGCATCCGTCCCGCCGCTTGCGCTCCCTGTGCTATAGCTGTTCGTTACATCTCCACCTTGATTGATGCCGACCAGACCGCCAGTGAAGACAGATCCACTGCCCAGCACATTGCCTGTGCTGTAACTGTTGCTAATCAGCCCGCCAAATTTGTAGCCCGCTAGACCGCCGGCAATTCCTCCTGCTCCGATGTTCACATCGCTTGTACTAAAGCTTCTGCTGATATTGCCAGTATTCCTGCCCGCCAAACCGCCTACAACACCGCCACTGATACCCGCCACCTTGCCCGTGCTGTAGCTGTCATTGATAACCCCGCTGGCCAGATTGGAGGCGGTCAAACCGCCACCGGAAAAGGCATCCCCGCCCGTTACTGTACTGCCGCTCCCGCTGCCCGATATCGTTCCGGTATTGGTTCCCGTAAGGCCGCCGGCATAAGAACGGTAATAATAAGTTTCCAATGAACCGCTCGCATTGCTGTTCGTTATCAATCCGGTATTAGCTCCTGCTAAACCGCCGGCAATCACATCATTACCGCCCCCAGTGATCACCGCTTGACTGGAACTGCCCTCAATAATTCCTTCGTTTACACCAGCCAATCCGCCAGCATAGTTAGCTGATGCTGCTTGAACCGAGCCTTTGCTGTAGCTATCTATCACCTTTGCATTTGCATTTACATGTCCCGTTAGACCGCCAACAAATGCATTCATGCCTGTTGAAGTCGTATTGAAATCAATCAAGCTGACATTTCTCAGTTCTGCTCCGCTTGCTAAAGCGGAAAACAAACCGAGGTATTGATCCCCGGAGTTGATTGTCATGTTGTAAATGCCAAATCCGTTACCGTCATAGCTGCCGCTAAAGCTCGCAAGCGGCGTCCAGTTGCCCGACAGCTCAATATTTCCCGTCTGCTCGAAATACGCGCCCGGGCCCGGTATCGTCACATTGCGAAATTCCCTTTCACTTGATACTTTATAGGGGTTCGCAAGCGTACCCTCCCCGCCTGAGAAGTTCGTCAAATCTTCTTCTGCATGTACCGCGGACGGCATGCCGGTTCCAAATATGATGCCTGCGATCATACTGATTACGATGAGCATCGCTGTCGCTTTGTTCAACCTTCTATTATTCATGTTACAGCCTCCCGTTTACTCGCTTATCACTCTGATTGTAGCGGGAGGCGATAAAAGAATAATAAAAAATTTTAGCGAAAAAACACGAAAAACCGCGCAGCATCAAGGCTTCGCGGTACTTTAACAAAACTATAAGTCTTTTAAAGCGATTACTTCACCATTACTTGCATTCACGCCGTAATCCATGGTCTGATTTATTCAATCAATTCCATTATACAGGAAGGAACAGGCGCATAAAAAAAATTCCTTCCCAGCAACGAAATAGGCTGCTGGAAAGGGTTCTTTTAATGATAGTCCACTGCTTGTAAATATCTAGCTTAAATTAGATCAGATTGCTGCAAAAGTCTTTGTACAATGGTTGCGACCTCAGCCCGCGTAATGAACGCCTTAGGCGCAAGCTCTGCTGTACTTCGTCCAGATACAAGACCAGCTTGCACGCTGTCCGCAACGCCGCTGTGTGCCCATACAGATAGTTTGGATGCATCCCCAAACGGACGCAGTATTGCCTCAACCGATTGTTCGGACAGCTTAGCCTTCAGTCCGGTAATCGCCATTGCTCTCGAGAGAATCATCATGGCCTCTTCTCGAGTAATTTTGTCGTTTGGCCGGAATGTGCCGTCCTCAAATCCTTTAATCAGCTGATACTCATAAGCTGTGTTGACTGCGCTGCTGAACCAGTCCGACGCCTTCACATCCGAGAAGGACGCTGCTCCTTTATCCAGCTTCAGTCCCAATCCGCGTACAAGAATCGCTGCAAACTCAGCTCGGGTAATATCGCGGTCAGGGCTGAACAGACCGTTGCCTGTACCGCCAATAATCATTCGCGATCCCATGTCGTTTACCGCAGCTTTCGCCCAGTGCTTCGCGACATCCGCGAATTCAATCGGATGCCAGACCACAGAGTACGTGCTGTTGGTTAAGCTGTTAATCTGAGCATAATACTTGCCTTCGATCAGAACGATCTTAGTCGGTACGTGGCGTAACGTTCCATCCGGCTCCACTACGACGCCGGTCGTAATCTTCTTCGGATCTACTCCGTTCGGAATAGCGATCGTTCTTTCCATATATGCGCTGAACTGCGATACTTCCACGCTTGCATTCCCGTAAGTGGCTCTGATCGTAAAATCAACCGGCGGAACCACGAGCGTGAATGTGCCATTCGCTGCTGCGTTCTCAACAACCTTCAACGTGTCCGCCGTAGGAGCGGCGATTTCGATTTGCACTTTGATGTCTTGAAGAGCAACCGACTTGCCCAGTTTATCCGCTAAAGCTCCAATTTGGATCTGTGCAGCAGGAATCGTGTACGTCGCATTGTCTGTCTTGATTACTACAACGGCCTGCTGGCTTTCCATGCCCTTAACCATCTGTCCGTTGAGCTGGCCTATCACAACGTCCGACTTCGTATTAACCGGAATTGTAACTACAGCCCCTTTACCTTCTGCCGCAAGCTTCTCCTCCAGTTTCTTCTGATCGACGGAAATGGTTAGGACATTCTGGCCATCCCGCTTGCTTGTTGTCGCTGTTCCCGCATTTTCTACTTTTCCGTTAATAAGAACATCTACACTATTGGCAGGTTTCTCTGGCGGCGTAGAATTGCCAGGCGAAGGAGTACCGTTCCCCCCGCTTGATACTGGCACAACAGCATTTGATTGTGCAGAGGATGTGCTCGATCCGGCTGCATTAACCGCTTTTAACGTAAAGGTGTAGCTCGTTCCGTTATTTAGACCCGTAATAACAATCGGGCTCGACGTTCCGGATACAACGATATTTCCCGGAGACACCGTCACCTCATATCGTGTAATCGGGCTTCCGCCGTTGTCTGTTGGAGGCGTAAACGTAATGGTCACTTGTCCATCTCCCACGGTCGCCGTCACATTCGATGGTGCTGCCGATACGGTTGCTGGCGTTGCGCTTGCCTCATTAGACATCTCGCCTAAGCCGCCTGCATTGCCAGCCTTCACTACAAAGTAATACGTCTTGCCGTTTATCAGGTTTTGAACGTTGTAAGTAGAAGAAGTAACCGTAGCAATCTCATCTTCAGCATATTGGCCTGAAGCCGTCGCCATATAAATGTTGTAATACGCCGCTCCTTCTACTGTACTCCAATTGAGCGCAACCTGACGGTCGCCTCCCGCAGCTGTCAGGCTTTGCGGATTAACAGGCGTATTCGGCAAGCTGACAGCTTGCTTAACAGCAAAGGTTACAGGGATCATATGATCCGCCGATATCGTAACTGTTGCCTTGTACGTGCCTACCGGCAAGCCGTCCTTCACTGCAACCGTAAAGCTTGTGGATTCACCGCTGTCTAAGGCAGAATCTGGCTGTGTGATCACAAAATCAGTAGCATTTACGCCGCTTATCGTTACGGACAGGTTTGTCAAATCTCCTGAGCCCGTATTCAAGACAGGAATCGATCTGACTTCTTGCGTACCCGGTGCATATTCCTCGATAAGCGCTGTTAACGTTTGATTCGTGAGAGCAGCAATTGTGTAGGTCGGCGCTGCCGTAACCGTAATTGTCGCCGTTCCTTTTTTGCTGCTGTTCACTGTCGATGTTGCTGTAATGGTATAATCACCTGGCTCCGCATCTGCTGCGACAGTCACATGGCCTGTGCTGTTCACCGCCACATTGGCACTGTCGCTGCTCGTCCATGTTACCGTCGTCGCTGCTCCGCCAACCGCAGCTACCGTTGCCGTGAGCTGCCTGCTGCCTCCTTGAACTACACTTGAGGTGCTTGGGCTCACGCTCACGCTGGTAATTGCCGGGGCTGCCGTAACCGTGATCGTTGCTGTTCCTTTTTTGCTGCTATTAGCGGTTGAAGTTGCCGTGATCGTATAGTCGCCTGGCTCTGCATCCGCTGCTGCCGTCACGTTTCCTGTGCCGTCCACCGCCACACTGCTGCTGTCGCTGCTCGTCCACGTTACCGTCGTCGCCGCTCCGCCAACCGCAACTACCGTTGCCGTCAGCTGCTTGCTTTCTCCTTGCATCACGCTCGCGCTGTTCGGGCTGACGTCCACGCTGGTGATTGCAGGCGCTGCTGTCACCGTGATTGTCGCTGTTGCTTTTTTGCTGTTGTTTACGGTTGACGTTGCCGTAATCGTGTAGTCACCTGGCTCTGCATCCGCTGCTGCCGTCACATTTCCTGTGCCGTCCACCGCCACATTGCTGCTGTCGCTGCTCGTCCACGTTACCGTTGTCGCTGCGCCGCCAACCGCAACTACCGTTGCCGTCAGCTGCTTGCTTTCTCCTTGCATCACGCTCGCGCTGTTCGGACTGATGTCCACGCTGGTGATTGCAGGAG
>NZ_JBHVUY010000003.1:272531-381599 GCF_042883865.1 Paenibacillus sp. NPDC058174 | reverse complement strand
CCGCCAACCGCAACTACCGTTGCCGTCAGCTGCTTGCTTTCTCCTTGCATCACGCTCGCGCTGTTCGGACTGATGTCCACGCTGGTGATTGCAGGAGCTGCTGTCACCGTGATTGTTGCCGTTCCTTTTTTGTTGCCGTTTACTGTTGATGTTGCCGTAATCGTGTAGTCGCCCAGTTCAGCGCCAGCCACTACCGTTACATTACCGGTATTGTCCACCGCCACATTGGCGCTGTCACTGCTTGTCCACGTTACCGTTGTTGCTGCTCCGCCAACTGCATCTACCGTTGCTGTTAGCTGCTTGCTTCCTCCTTGCACCACGCTCGCGCTGTCAGGACTGACACTCACGCTATTAACAGCTGGTGCTGCCGTCACCGTAATTGTTGCCGTTCCTTTTTTACTGCCGTCCACTGTCGATGTTGCCGTAATCGTATAATCGCCTAAGTCGGCATCTGCCGCTACCGTTACATTACCGGTATTGTCCACCGCCACATTGGCGCTGTCACTGCTCGTCCACGTGACCGTTGTCGCTGCGCCTCCAACCGCAGCTACCGTTGCCGTTAGCTGCTTGCTTCCTCCCTGCACCACGCTTGCGCTGCCAGGGCTGACACTCACGCTATTAACAGCTGGTGCTGCCGTTACCGTTATTGTGGCCGTTCCTTTTTTACTGCCGTCCACTGTCGATGTTGCTGTAATCGTATAATCGCCCAGTTCGGCATCCGCCGCTGCCGTCACATTCCCAGTATTGTCCACCGATACGTTAGCGTCACTGCTCGTCCACGTTACGGTTGTCGCTGCACCGCCAACCGCATCTACCGCTGCCGTGAGCTGCTTGCTTCCTCCCTGCATCACACTTGCACTGCTTGGACTAACATCCACACTATTGATTGCAGGCGGTACAGCCGTCCACTCCGCATACAACGTAACGTTCGCCGTTCCCATCTCCATGTTGGAGCCTGGGACGTATCTTGTTCCGCTTCCGTCAGCCAGCGTGTTCCAGCCCTCGAACGTAAAGTTCGTTTTAACCAGATTTCCCGTATTGCCAAGCAAGGCCACCGGATCTCCCTGCTCATAGGCAACATTGTCGACCGGTACACTGCCCGATGTTGATGCGTTAGCATTATAGGTTACGGTGTAAGTCGTAAATGGTTCTGGTGTAGTCTGCAGTATCGTTCCAGCTCCACCTGCCGACATAAACGCGCCTCTTCCATAGGTGATGCTAAATAGGCCTTTCCCAGTGCCGGTCGTACGGCTCACCCAGTTTAATCCATCACTAGAGGTGAACATAAGCCCAAGGTTACCCGACGCCGCATATACACCATTTCCGTAAACGACGCCTCTTAGACTATTCGAATTGCCGCTCGTTCGGCTCGTCCAGCTCACTGCATCAGTGGAGACCAGTATCCTTCCGCTGGTTCCCACTGCAATATACTTGCCGTTTCCGTAGGCGACACTGTATAACGTATTCGTGGTGCCGCTCGTTTGCTTGATCCAGTTCACTCCGTCTGCGGAGGTCATAATCACTCCAAAGTCCCCTACAGCCATATACAGGCCGTTTCCGTAGGTAACAAAAAGCAGAGTGCTCGTGATGCCGCTCGTTTGGCTCGTCCAGTTCGCTGCGTCGCTGGAGGTCAAAATTAATCCCGTGTTACCCACCGCCACATACTTGCCGTCTGCGTAAGTAACACTATTTAACGTAGTTGTTGTGCCGCTCGCTTGGCTCGCCCAGCTTGCTCCATTACTGGATGTTAGAATGACTCCATTGGCACCAACGACTACATACCTACCGTTTCCATAGGCGGCTCCGTTTAGCGATCTCGTAGTACCGCTTGTTTGGCTTGTCCAGGCCGTCCCGTTGCCGGAAGTCATGATCGTTCCCGCATCACCTACTGTCACATACATTCTATTTCCGTAAGTGATGCCATTTAGCGTATTCGTCATCGGATTCGTCACAATCGTCCAGGCTGTTCCATTTGAAGTGGTCAGAATTTTCCCACTTTCACTTAACGCCAAAAACGTGTTATTTACGAAGCGAATACCATTTATGCTACTAAGACCGCTATTTTGAGAAGCCCAATTCGTTCCATTGATAGAGGTTACAACTTTTCCGCTAAAGATATCTGTTGCCACGAATGTACTGTTTCCGTAGGCAATGTCATATAAACCATTTGTAACACCACTCGTCCTTTTCGTCCATGTGGTTCCATTAGGTGTAGCTGTCAGAATCGTCCCAGATCCGCCCGCCACTACAAACATGCCGTTACCAAAAGTGATGCTATGTAGATTATCCGTGGTACCACTCGTTCTTTTCGTCCAGGTCGTTACATTGGTGGCGGTCATAATAAACCCTGCATTCCCTGTCACCACATACGTGTTGCTGCCTCCATAAGTAACACTATTTAAACTTTCTGTAGTATTACTAGTTTGTTTCGTCCAGCTCACCCCATCGCTGGAGGTCAGAACCGTTCCACCTGTACCTACCACCACGAACAAGTTATTCCCAAAGGTAATACTGCTTAGAGCCGCTGAAGAGTTACTCACTCGGCTTGTCCAGCTCACACCGTCGCTGGAGGAAATAATCGTCCCGCTGCCCCCTACTGCCACAAACGTGTTATTTCCGAAAGCGACACCAGTAAGATCCATGACAGCGCCACTCGTTCGGCCGGTCCAGTCCAACCCGTTGCCAGAGGTTGCTACTGCTCCATTTCCTCCCACTGTCACATACGTTGATTTTCCGTAGGCGATGTCAAATAGATAGTCACCCGAAGGTACCGGATTCCGGATATTCCACTCGTCAAGAGGAGCTGCAGAAGCATACTGAGGAATATTAGCTGCAATTAATAGTAAAACCATAACTATCGATATCCACCGTTTGATCATGATTGGCTCTCACTCACTTTCATGCTGATGTACACTACTGTGACATTATAACGAGAGCGATGTTGCAAAATTGTTGCAAAACAAAAAGGAACCCGCTTCGGACAGCAGATTCCTTCTTGCAATTGCGGTCAATCCGTTAAGCTCTGAAGCAAAGCGGGAAGTGTCTCGCCTGGGGATGCTCCTAACTCGTTGCGGATAAATTCGGCGTATACTTCATAGTAAGCAGCGGCACGCTGGTAACCGCCTATTCGATAGTGCAGCTTCATCGCTGATTCCCGCAGCGATTCGTCATAAGGATCATGTTCAGCCAGCAGCTCGGCCAGACGAAGTATCTTGAACGGCTCCGCCTCAGAGCTCTCGTAATAGAGGAGCAGCTTTTTACCCAGATGCAAAAAATACTGCCGGTACTGCTTGCGGTAAGGCTCGCACCAGGCGCTGTCGAACTCTGGCAGGAAAGGCTGGCTGCAGCGTTGTACTAGCTGCTCTACACGAGTCAGATTATCGCTGTCGGGCTCTATAGCCTCCAGCACGAAGCTCTCCAATTCCATCGCATCCAAAGCCGGCGCTTCATCGGACATAACCAGCCTATAGCCATTCTTAACAGAAGTTAGCGTCATCTCCAGGCGGCAATCCCGGAACGTCTTGTTAATTCTGCTAACCGTGCTCCTAAGGTTAATGCCTGCTTTATCCGGATTCTGCGCCGGCCAGAGCGCCTCAATCAGCTCCCACTTGCTGACCTCCTTCTCCAAGGGCTGCAGCAGCATGTAAGCGAGCAGTTCCGCACACTTGGATGTTACCCAGCGAACGGGCTCCAGACCATCATCCAGCCGTAGTGCGAATTTGCCGAACAGCTCTGCAATGACCACCCGTTGTCCGCCAGTACCGGCAGCGGCTTTGCGATGCTGCCGTCTTTGTGTGACACGTTCCAGCGAACGCATCAAATCCTCCTCCATTACCGGCTTAAGCAAATAATCGAGCGCATTTACCCGGAATGCATCAATCGCATATTGATTATAGGCTGTAATAAATACAACCTCCATGTCAAGCTTGTCTGCATACACCTGTTTTGCAATCTCCAGCCCGCCCAGCTCCGGCATTTCAATATCCAGAAACAGTACATCAGGCTGCAGCGCCTTCGCCATTCCGAGCGCCTCGTGAGGATTCACAGAGCAGCCCAGCACCTTCACGCCGGCATTGACCAGCATTCTGTCGATTTGCTCCACAACCAGCAATTCATCGTCTACGACAACGGCTCTCATCATCCTGCCTCTCCTGCCTCTCCATGGGGTCCGGCGGCTCCCTCTCGGGAAGGAATCAGGAAGCTGACGGTTGTGCCATTCCCCTGAAAGCTCTCAATCCGCAAGCCTTGCCCGAATTCATTCGTCAGCCGCTTATGCACGTTAATCATGCCAATGCTGCCATCCATCCGCTCCGATTTGAAAATCCGCTCCTGCTGCTCGGCGGTCATACCGACCCCGTCATCCTGGACGGCAATCTGCAAGCCTTTCGGCCCCAGCTTTGCCCGAATGACCACCGTCCCCCCTGACAGCCGCTTCATCACACCGTGGCGGATCGCATTTTCAACCAGCGGCTGTAGAATCAAAGCCGGAATCAACGGCTCCGCCTGGACATCCACATCCCATTCCACATTCAGGCGTGTGCCAAAACGGGCCTTCTCCAGCTCAATATAGGATTTGGTGAGAGACAGCTCCCGCTGCAGACTGACCTTGGCATGACGAGGATCAAGGTCGAAGCTAAGGCGCAAATAATTGCTGAATTCACCGAGCAGCTTGCCTGCACGCGCACCGTCGCTGTAGCATAACGAGATAATGCCGCTTAAGGCGTTATAGACAAAATGCGGCTTGATCTGCGATTGCAGAAACAGCGTCTCCATGCGAATGGCCTGCTCGACTGCTTCCTTCGCCTGCAGCAGTGTTTGCACCCGCGCCAGCAGCTCCTTGCCGCTGAACGGCTTCACCAGAAAGTCATTGGCTCCCGCCTCGAAGCCCATGGCGATATCGGCTGGCGAGTTGCGCACCGTCAGCAGCAAAACAGGCAGCTTATAGAGCGGGTTCTCCTCCCGGATGCGTCTGCACACTTCATATCCTGATATCTCAGGCATCATCACATCAAGCAGGACCAGTGACAGAGCGTCGCGATGCTGCTGGATCAGCTTGAGTGCATCAGCACCATTGTACGCTACAAGAATGTGATAGCGGCTGGGCGCAAACAACTCCTGCAGCACCTTAATGTTGGAGGCATCGTCATCCACCAGCAAAATCTTCACCGTGCCGGCTTTCCCCTCCGATTGAGACGGTGTCTCTTCCATAACCGTCGAGCTTGTACCAGGCAGCAGTTGAGTCTCCAAGCTGACAGCGGATTCGGCACGGGCGGCCTCCAGCTGCCTCTGCGTTGCTGTCGCTTCCGGCAGCCGCAGTTCGAACTCGGAGCCCCTTCCCGGCTCCGACCATATCAATTCCAGATCGCCGCCCATTTGCAACGCAAGCGCCTTCGATATTTTCAGACCGAGACCGGAGGATTGGAACGCCGAAACCGCCGGCCCTTCTTCCCCTTTGTACAGATCAGCTTTGAAAAGCTCCTGTTGACGCTCCTTACTCATCCCCGTGCCGGTATCCACGAATGACAGACGGATCCAGCCGTCTCGAGATTCTGCGGCTACTGCCACGCTTCCCCGCTCCGTAAATTTTAGTGCGTTGCCGACAAGGTTCACGAGAATTTGCTTCAGGCGGTTTTCATCAGTGTACAGGTAGTAGGTTCCTGGAGGCACCTGATTAACCAGCTGCAACTGATCGTTCCGGCGCAAAACCTTCAACGCTTCTAATGTAGCCTGCACTGTGCCGCTGACGTCGAAGAGCCTGTTGTGAAACATCAAGCTTCCTTGCTGCAAGCTTTGAAAATCGATAATATCATTCACCAGCGTCGACAGACGGGTCGCCTGGGCAATAATAAATTCCAGATTGTTATGATGCCGCTGCGTTATCTCCTTCCCGTTCTGGTCGATGACCACCTGAGCCAGATTAATAATGCCATGCAGCGGCGTCTTGAACTCGTGGGATGTATGGATGAGAAACTCATCTTTTTGGCGGTCATAGGCAATTAACTGCTCGGCTAATCGCTCGTTCCGCATGTATGCATCGCGGACCCGATCCGACATGAGGAAGGATTGTGACAGAACGAGAAGCAGAGGCGTTACGATCATATAATAAGGGTTGTCGAGCGCCAGCTGATACCGGGCCTGAGCATACACCCAACTGATAATAAGGAAGAACAAGCCTAACAAAATATAATAAACTTGAACCCCGCCATTCCGGTAACGGAAAATCCAGCGAATAATAAATACAAAAACGAAAATATGCAGGACGATTCCAACCCAGAGAATATCCACTAAGTATTCGTTCGGAATCGCCGCCAACAAGGCCAGAGATACATAAGAGACCCGGCTCACCCATTTATATTCCCCGTTTTTTTGATGATTCAGATACAGATAGACATAGAGAGCAAACGAGATGATGGACACGTAAGGCAGGACAAAGAGCATTTTTTGCAGGAATACGAAGGACATCGCCGGGAAAAGAGTAGCCATAATAATCTCGTTGTCGATGCAGAAAAACAACCCTAATGACACGCAGAACAAGCTGAAAAAGGCGAGATAAGGCTCCCTTTTCCATTGCTTGAACATGCCTGCAAAATAAATCCCGAACACCAGCATCGTCGTGATGACAATCATATCCGCCAGACGGGCATTATCCCGCCGAGCCAATACATCCTCTGTTAGGCCGAATTCCGGTGCCTGAACCAATCCACCTGCTAAATAACGATAGCTTGCGATTTGAATAATGATGTCAATGGTGCTGGTATCCGCCTTTATCGTATCAAAAACCGGAAGGTTGCTAGGCACAAAACGCTCTGCCGACAGATCCGGTTTTCCGTTGCCGCCGAAGTCTGTTCCATTTATGTAGATGTGGCTGGACATGCGGATTTTTTTACCCCGCAGGCTGTAGAAATCCGGATTGCTGGTCTCGATGCGCAAACGGTACGTGCCCGCGCCATATCCGCTGCCTGAGGCATCACCCCAGCTCCCGGGAACGCGAATCATTCGGCGCTCTGCCTCCAGTGCCTTGCCATTGGTATCGAAATCTTGCGGAGTCAGCAGCTTGTTCTCATAAAACTCCCATTCTCCCCGCAGCGGCACAATCCCCTGCTTCGCAAAATCCCACTGCCTGGCGTCCAGCACCCCGCCTCTTGCTTCCGGGTACTGAAAGGTAGGATTCAGCCATTCATAGATGAATAATGAAGTAACGACAGTGAAGACAACAATCATGCCTACTAGTACCGTCAATTGTTTGCTCATTATGCCTGTTTCCCGCTCCATGTCCGTATCCTCGCCTAGTAATCATTTATAGTAAATTTATCCCATATAAAATACATGTCCTTATGGGTTACTCGACCCATATTCGCTGAACAGTTGGTTTATCTAGCTGGAAGCAAACATGATAAACATCCGGATTGGAGAGCGATTCCCACTCTTTATATCCAACACGGACATCATAATATTTAAGCAGGAGCGAAATCAGGTTCCCGTGTGAAACGAGTACTATATTTTCGCTGGGGCTGTTCAGAGCTTCCGAGACAACACTGCTGGCACGGCTCATAGCCATGCTGCTGGACTCCCCGCCTTCATAACATAAGTCTAAGTCATTGTACGTCTTGCGAAGCATGTCACGCCAATTCGCATGATTTTTTCCCGATAATACTCTTTCGGCTAATCTCGCATCCTTATTAACCTCTATGCCCAATTTCTCGGCTAGCGGTGTGATGGTGCGGACCGCTCTTTCATACGGACTCGAGATGATGTAATCGATATGTTTGTTAGAGAGAAAGTACGCAAGCTTTTCCGCTTGCTGGGCACCGGCAACGGTCAACCGCGCATCGGGTTCTTGCCCTTCTGCCTGGCAGTGTCTGACAACGTAGATGTTTTTCATTCGACACTCCTCCTATAGGCCGATATTACTTTTCAACCCTTTATAGCTCCCCGACTCTGGAAATCCATTCTGCACAAGGGTCATGAATTTCTCAGTAAATCCATAGGCTCCTAGATTATGAATAGGGACCATTGCGACATCATTTATAGGGTTACTATCAAACTCATTGGAAGGCAGTCGTATTTCCCCGCCTATCCTTTGAAGCAAGAAAGTTATATGTAATAGAGAAGCATCAGGTTTATCGCATAGATATAATAGCTTAGACACGGTTGTCTTAAGTCCTGTTTCTTCCTCAATTTCTCTTACAATTGCATCCTCTAATGTCTCGCCTTGTTCAACTCTGCCTCCCGGCAAAGACCAGTTTCGGTCAGACGTTACGTTTTGTTTAACTAATAAAATTTTTTCATTCTCAACTAGTACCCCAGTAACTCTAACCTGCAGAAGACTACTCATCACTTCTCGCCCCCTATTTTCAAAAGAATATAGTAGCATACAATACCTATTTATGGTAAATAAAAATAGCGTTACATAACTTGAAAAGAATCTTTCAAGCCATCCTGTACATACTGCTCACAAGGGCTGTCGCCCAGCCAGCCCGCAACATGCTATCATAAAAGAAAGAGAGTTTGAACGGAAGGGACGGTTGCACGGTGTCAGGAGATGAAGCGAACGAAGCACAGGCATTGGGATTGGGCCAATTGCTGTTATTGGATCGGATGGATGAAGGGGCTGCAGATAGCGATCCGCTGTATCCATTTGCGCTGGACGAGTTGCTTTGCCGCAGCGCCGGACAAGGCGGCCCTGCTATATGCCATATATGGCGCCATCCGCGCGCCTTCATTATGGGGCTGCGCGACAGCAGATTGCCGGCCGCTTATGAAGCGCAGCAATGGCTGGAGACGCAGGGCTGGTCGACTGCGGTACGCCATTCGGGCGGAGCTGCGGTGCCGCTCGACCAAGGCGTCGTCAACGTGTCGCTGATTTTGCCGAAGTCGGATACGCTGGACTTCCGCTTCCATGGCGACTTCGAGCGCATGTACGGCCTGATCCGGCATGCGCTCCGGTCTACAGGCCGCCAAGTAGACAAAGGCGAGATCGCGGGCGCTTACTGCCCCGGCGATTACGATCTCAGCATCGGCGGCCTGAAGTTCTGCGGCATCGCGCAGCGCAGGCAGGCGCATGCCTACATCGTGCAGGCCTTCGTCGTCGCTGCCGGATCAGGCCGCGAGCGGGCCGCGCTCGTCCGCTCCTTCTATGAGCGGGCGGCCGGAGGGGATTCTAACGCGGATTATCCCCGCGTTACGGAAGAAAGCACGGCCAGCCTCGAAGAGCTGGCCGATCTCGGTCCAAATGCCGCAGAGGTATTCGCCGAAGCGGTAAAACGGGTTATCCGGAGCGGCCAGACGGTGACAGGCATGCAAGAAGCGGCGGCCGTCCTCAACATGCCGACGGAGGAGCGCATCCGCGAGATGATCGGCACGCTGCGCGGCCGTTATGCAATAGAGCCGAGCGGCAGCTGATGCAGCAGCCACTAAGCATTCTCTTCTATAAAGAAATCCCCCGTTCACATGAACAAGCATGCGAATGGGGGATTTCTTTACTCCCTCTTCTATTCTGTTCCTCACCGCCGCTTCAGCAGCTGGTTAACAACTTCCGAGAGAACGAGGCCAATTGCAATAGTGCCCGAGAGCATAAATGCTTGAAAGCCGAGCTCCAGCGCAGCGTTATAGTTGTTCTCCACAACGTTGCGCATCGCATCATAGGCAATGCCGCCCGGAACGAGCGGTATAATGCCCGACACGTTAAAGACGATGATAGGCGTCTTGTACATTCTTGCGAACAGCTGGCTGATGACGGTTACGACGACGACCGCAATCAGCGTCGAGGGCACAACGCCGACTCCTAGCTGAACGCAGCTGATGTACATGAACCAGCCGGCCATGCCAACACTGCCGCATTGCAGCAGCATTCTTTTTGGCACATTGAAGATGAGGCCAAATGCGGCAGAAGCAATAAAGCTTGTAACCAGCTGTTCAATCCACATCATCATCCACCCTTCCTCTCTATCCCTATAACAGGGAAAGCACAACCGCAATGCCTGAACCAATCGCGAATGCCGTCAAGAACGCCTCTGCGCCTTTGGACAATCCTGACACCAGATGTCCTGCCATCAAGTCCCGGACAGCATTCGTAATATGCAAGCCCGGAACGAGCGGCATGACAGAGCCAATGATGATGATGTTCAGGTCTTCACCCAAGCCGTTTTGCACGAGCAAGACGGCTGTGACGCCAATTGCCGCCGCAGCTAGAAACTCGGCGAAAAACTTAACCGGTACAAAGCGATTCAGCAGCACGACGAGCAGGAAGCCAATCCCGCCAGCCAGAACGGCCGGCATGAAGTCGCCCCAGCCCCCGTGGAACATAATAGCGAAGCAGCCGCTCGCCAGTGCCGCTATCGCAATACGCAGCCATTCAGGGTAGGCGAATGGCTGCGTATCGGTGTCCTGCAGCAGGCGCAATGCTTCATCCGGTGCCATTCCATCTCTGCAGATGCGCCGGGAAATATCGTTGACAAGCGTTACTTTCTGCAAATTGACGGAGCGCTCCGATATGCGAATCAGCCGGGTAACAGGAGCGGCTCCGTCAATGGCGAACAAAATGCCGGTCGGCGTTACGTAGCTATGCGAATTATCATAGCCGTATGCGGCAGCAATCCGCCTCATCGTATCCTCCACGCGGGAAGTCTCGCCGCCGTTTTGCAGCATGATTTTGCCCGCAAGCAGACAGATCCGCAAGATGTCATGATCCGAGCAGGCAGCCATAACGGCGCCTGAAAAATGGACTGCGTCTTTATGCTCCTCCGCCTTAACGATGGCGCCGTTCCCCTTCCCGCTGACCATACGCTCCATCACCGGCCGCTCCTTTACTCTTCTTTGCGCTTAGTGCGCCGAAATTGCAGCTCCATCTCCATGCTCATGCTTCACCAGTGCATGCTTCTCCCACTTGCGGCTGCGCCAGCGCAGCGACATCAGAATGGCCCGCAGCCATTCATCGGAAGCAATCGCCAGCCAGATGCCAGGCAGACCCATGTCCAGCTTAAAGACAAACAGGTACCCCAATGGAACGCTGATCCCAACCATCGTGACCATACCGATCCACAGCGGGAAACGGGCATCACCCGCAGCACGCAGCGAGTTGATCAGCACGATGTTGATCGTGCGTCCAGTCTCCAGAACGATGCTGAAGAGCAGCACATGTGCGCCAAGCTTAATAATATTGAGATCATCAGTAAATATCGTCATCAATGGCTGACGGAATATCATAACGAGCGCCACCATCACCGCTGTAGCGATACTAGCTGAACGTACGCTTTGCCATACGCGGCCATAAGCCTCGTCCTTCCGGTTGCCGCCGACATATCGGCCGACGATGATCGAGGTGCCTACACCAACTGCAAAAGCGAATAAGTAGATAAACATCGAGATGTTCGATGCGTATTGACGGGCCGCCATCGACTCTTCGCCCAGAAAGGTCGCATAGAAAAGGAACACCATCTGGCAGCTTTGATACATGACCTGCTCAGTTGCCGAAGGAATGCCGATCTTTAATATTTTGCCAACAAACGCCTTGGATAATGAAAAATAATAACGGAACTGAATTTTGATCTCCATAATCCGGTACAGCAGCCACAGGAATACTAGCACCGCTATCAGCCGGCTAATGACAGTCGAGATTGCTGCCCCGTGCACACCCATCTCCGAAAAGCCGAAGTTGCCGAAGATCAGCGCGTAGTTGCCGATAATATGAACGATGTTCATGCCAAAGGATACGAGCATCGCTTCTTTCGTAAACCCGTGTACCCGAACGATAGCAGCAAGGGAATTCACAAGCGCCTGCAGAAAAATAAAGCCGCCTACGAAGGAAAGATAGCTCCTCGCATGCTCCAAAATTTCACCTTGCAGATTAAGAATCTGCAAAATTTGATTACAGAACAATAGGAACATGCCGCTGATCAATAAACCGACGATCAGATTCAATGTAATCGCTAAAGCTGAGATGCGAGCCGCGTCCTGAAGCCTGCGGGAGCCAATATACTGCGCCACAACAATGGATGCCCCGTTGCCAATAACCTCAAGAATAAGTATCGCGATATGCAGATACTGATTCGCTGCCCCAACGCCTGATACGGCGTTGTCAGAAATCGCGCTCAGCATAAGCGTATCGGCGATCCCCATCATCATAAATAAAAAGATTTCCAGAAAAATCGGCCAAGTCAAATAAAACAAATTAAAGGACTTGGCGTCCTTTTCCTCTAATGCTGCGCTAGCCAAGATGCCACCTTCTCCACTAATATCTGTATCTCTTTCTCTATTAAAACAAACCGTATATTAGCATAGTTCCGTGGCAATTGCATTAACAATATGAAACTTAACAGTAACTTCTTATTAAGGCGATTTACACCGGCTCTTGCGGCACGGAATGCTCTTCTTTTTGCCGGAATTCGGATGGCGTTTCTCCATACTTTTTACGGAACAGCTGGGAAAAATGCCGGATGTCTTGATATCCGATCCGCTCCGCGACATCCGCAAGCTTCAGCTTCGGATTCATCAGCAGCTTCTTCGCCTGCTCCATCCGGAGGCCAATTACGTATTCCTTGAAGCCGGAGCCTGTCTTCTGCTTAAACAGCTGGCTGAAGTAAACCGGATTCAAATAAACGATAGCCGCAACCTTCTCCAGCGACAGATCGGCATGGTAGTGAGTGCGAATGTATTGCAGCGCTACCTCGACCGCTTGGTCGCCGCCGCTGGCGTAATGCTCGTACACCTGCGTCGAAGAAGCCTGACGCATGCGCTGCACCTCAGCCGGCACGGCATTGATGTCTTGAATCAGCTCCGAATGCATGATCTGGAACGGAATTCGCAAATATTTGATCAAGTGAGTCCGCAGCTCATCCAACAAAGCACTCAGGCTGGAATGGGCATTCAGCGTAATGAGACCCAGCAGGCTTTTACTGTCTTGAATGGTCACAAAGCCGCTGCCATGCTTGCCAATCAGCTCGCCGAGCACATTCTCAATGATGAAATGTTCGAGATGAACGACTTTCTCGCTCTCCATTTTCACCATAATGAGATGAAATTGCGGATGGCTGTCCATAAACGGCTTCACATCGATCCGGCCAATATCGAGCCCCGACGCCCAGCGCTGAAATACGGCCTCACGCAAATATTTGCGGTTGACCCGCAGAAGCTCCGCTTCCTCCGTCAGCTCTCTCTCCTTGCCGATCTCTGCAGCCAGCTTCTCAATCATCTCCACCAGCACATCCTTGCCGATTGGCTTCAGCAAGTAATCCTTAGCTCCCAGCCTTACCGCTTCCTGTGCATACGAAAATTCAGAATGAGCAGAAATCACGACCCACTTCATATCCGGATAGCTGGCCGCAGTCAAATTCATCATTTCGAGTCCCGACATGCCTGGCATCAGAATGTCTGTCAACACGATATCGACCCTGTCTTTGCGAAGCTGTATAACCGCCTCCTCCGGGCTTGCTGCCAACAGCACATTATATTGAGGGAAGCGGTTGATAAGCGTACGCTTAATGCCCTCCCGGATGACTTTCTCGTCGTCGACGACTAGAATATTCATGGATCAAACTCCTTTCTGGAATCTACAGATGCTTTTTAGTGCTGTGAGGAATCCGCATGCTGACTTGTACTTGAGCTTGGGATCGGCATTGGCATCACGATGACAACTGTCGTGCCTACGTCCTGCTCGCTCTCGATGCGCAGCCCGTAATTGTCCCCGAACATAAGCGCCAGCCGGTGATGTACATTAGGAAGGCCAATTCCGCGGCGTGTTCTAGCTTCGCTCTTCTGAGCCGATCTCGTCGTTGCCATTACACCATTCTTGATGAATACCGGCTCATACATGGATTTGCGGATTGTCTCCAATGTCTCTTCACTCATGCCTACCCCGTTGTCTGCAATGACGATCCGGAATTCCTGCGCCTTCTCATCCGATTCGGCGTAGACGCGCAGCACACCAAGACGGTCAAGCGGTTCCAATCCGCTCTTCACCGCATTCTCTATAATCGGCTGCAGCGTCATCTTCGGCATCGGGGCATCCAGCCAGCTATTATCAATGTTAATCTCCGTCTCAATGCGTCCTTCCAGCCGGTTCTCGATAATCGTCATGTAATGGCGCATCTGATCCAGCTCCTGGCCCAGCGTCGTCTTGGACGCCTCCTCCCAGTCGCTGCTGTAACGGAACATATGCGACAAGGATAAAATGACACGGCCCAGCCTGTCATTCTCCCGTTCGTCCAGCATCCAGTAAATCATATCAAGCGTGTTGTATAGAAAATGCGGATTCACCTGCGACTGCAGCGCCTGCAGCTCCGCGTTCTTCTCGCTAATCGAAGAAAGTGTAATTCGTTCAATAAGCTCGTCCATCCGCAGCACCATTCTATTGAAGGAAGAGACGAGACTGTTAATTTCTTCGAAGGAGTTAACGTTAACCGCTCCGCGGAAATTACCAAGCTCTACCTGCTTCATCTCACGGATGAGCAGCTTGAGCGGCGAGGCAATATTGCGGGAAATTAACGATGCCAGGAACGTAGCGATAATAATGACGGCTAAAATAACAAACAGCAGATAGAGTCTCGTCTGAGCCAGTTCCGCACTGATGTCTTCTTTCGGCGTAAGGCTGTATACGGTCCATTCGGCCATAGCCGCGTTAGCCGCAACGATTAACTGATCGGTCTGATTGTCGACGACGATATCATTTCGTTTCGGACGCGGAAGTCCGGCGAAGGATGGCGGATCCTTCCGGTCCTCCGGCGACTCTACCGTCGGCTCGGTGGAAGCGATAATCCGGTTTTCACGATCGACAATGTATACCCGGCTGTTCGGGCTAATCGTGACGTTAGACAACGCCGCCAAAATCGGTTTCGGGTTAGTCTCAATTAACACAACGCCAATCGGCTTATAGTTGGTCAAGTCGTAGAGCTGTCGTCCAAAGACGAACACGGGGTCCTGCCGCAGAAAACTGTTGATCAACGAGCCCTCCGATAAGCCAAACCACTGCATTTTACCATTGGACTCCACCAGCTTCTTATACCAGTCTGTCGAGCTGTAATTAATATCAACGATGCCAGCGAAGCGCCGTTCGTAATTATATACTTTGCCTTTATTAGAAATAACATGAATGCCAATAATGTCGTCCCGCGAGTAATAGACGGCGCCCAATATATTCGTTATCGTCCGCTCGTTAATTACGCTGATCGCTGCATCCTCTTCCTTATCCCGCTCTTGCAGCAGCCTAAGCAGCTCGTAGTTGCTGTTGAGCGACTTGGTAACGCTGTCATAGCCTTCAAGCATCAGATCAAATAATCCAACCGTCTGCGAGATGTTCTTTACGGCCAGATCGCTGATCTTGGAATGGATAATTTCCGTCGTTTTCTGGTAATACAGCACGCTGACCAGAATGAGCAAGGTCAACATGGAGGTCAGAAAGAGAATAAAAAGCCTGCCGTGTATCGAATGCCGCTTAAAAATTCTTGCCATAAATCGATGCTCGCCCCTCCATGTCTATTTGCCCTGATTGTAACATAACGCACGGTTCATTTACGATTGAAAACATAAACGGCTTTGCCGCGGATACGGCAAAGCTCGAAATAGCCATTCAAGGCTCAAACGGAAAAAAGGCGAAGGGAATTAACCCTTCACCGCACCCGCTACCATGCCTTTAGTAATCTTGTCGGCAAGCAGGAAGTAAATGATCACGACCGGCAAAGCGCCAAGCACGAGGAAGGCCCCGATCGCACCATAGTTGACTGAATACTGGCTGACAAAGCTGTTCACCCCGAACGGAAGTGTCTTGAGTTTTTCCGACGAAATGAAGGTCGCTGCCAAAATGTACTCGTTCCAGATGTTGATGAAGGTAAGAATCATAACCGTCATCATCGGCGGTACGGATACTGGAAGGATGATATTCCAGAAGATCCGGAACACGCCCGCTCCATCCACAATCGCAGATTCTTCAATTTCATTCGGAATCGACTTCATAAAGCTGCTCAGTATGAATACCGCAACTGGCGTCTGGAAGGCGATATACGGCAAAATAATCGAAGCATGCGTATTGAGAATGTGCATATTTTTGAAAATGAGCATGAGCGGCAGCAGCGTTGCTTGCATCGGAATCATCATCCCGATCAGGAACAGCAGCAGTACAGCTTGGCCGTATTTCCATCTGAAACGGCTGATCGCGAATGAGACTAGCGATGCCAGCAGCAATACGCAAACCATTGTGACCAGTGTTACGAATACACTATTACCCAGGTACTTAAAGTAATTGCCGGATTCCACTGCCGTCTGAAAGTTCACCCATTGCGGCGACTTCGGCAAGGAGAAAAAACTGCCGGACAATATTTCTTCATTCGTTTTCGTCGAATAGATCAACAGCCAGAGGAGCGGATACAGCTGAGTAACGAGCAGCACGCCGAACAAGATAAAGACTAGTGCTTTGCCGATGCTGAATTTGCTCCGTGACTTTATCTTTGCAGATGGTTTGATTGCACCTGCTTGCGCAGCCTGATTCATGGCAGTTCCCTCCTCCATTACGTATATTTCCGTTCTAAGCGGTTAAAGATCAAGTTGATGAAGAACGTAGCGACGAGACAGAGCACAACCAGGAAGGCTGCAATCGAGCTGCCGTAGCCATATTTCATCGACAGGAACGACATGTTGTACATGACTGTCGAGATTACGTCGGTCGCATGAGCCGGACCGCCGCCTGTCATAACCATAATGAGATCAAACGATTGCAGTGAACCTATAAATGCAAGAACGATCGAGATCTTAATGATCGGAATATTCATCGGTAGGGTAATGTGCCAATCGGCTTTAAGCCCTTCAGCACCGTCAATTTTTGCTGCTTCATAAATGTCTGAAGGTATGTTTTGAATGCCTGTAAACTGAATCAATGTATGGTAGCCCAGGAACTGCCACACGGCTACAAAGTACAAGCTGTACATAGCCACGCTTGGATCAGTCAGCCAAGAATGTGTCCAGGATTGAAGTCCAATCGACTCCAGCACCTGATTAAGCATGCCGCCCATCGAAGCCGGGTTGTAGATCGTTTTCCACAGTTGGCCGATTACGACAACCGACAGAATTGCAGGCAGGAAATAGCTTGATACGAGGAAGTTCGGTTTCTTAACGAAACGGTTAAGCAGGATGGCCAGAAACAAAGCCAAAGGAATTTGAATACACATCGATACAACCGCGAACATTAATGTCCGTTTGACAGCTGGCCAGAACACCGCGTCATGGAACAGCATTTGCTTGAAATTGTCCAGCCCGATAAATTTCGACTCGCCGATTCCGTTCCAATCCAGCAAGCCGCTGTACAGGGATACGAGAATAGGGACGAATACGAAACAGACATAGAGCAGCAGACACGGCAACACGAACAGCGCTATCGTCCACTTCGATACTCTTAGTACGTTCATCTCGCGCTCCTCCTTGAATGACTCATGTAAGCGTAAGGAGCGAAGGGATTCTTGCTTTCGCAAGGCACCCTCCGCGCCGCGCTTCATTTCTCTTTATAAATGGTTCTTATTTGTTGCTTTCGTACGCCGTTTGGTGCTCTTTCGCAACGTTAGCTGCATCGTTTTTCTTCACGAACAGGTTTTGGATCGAAGTCAAGTGAGCTTGTGCAGTAGCAGGGTTCATCGTGTTATCGAACGCGATGTCGCCGCCTTTAACGTCTTTGAACATATCCAGAACTTCCATTGCCATGTCGGAGTAGCCGGCAGCTTTGAAGTCGCCTTCTACTTTTTGTGCAAGACCTACAGCGCCTTTAGCTGTGAATGTCTCTTTAGGGAAGTTGATCATGAAGTAGTTCAGGAAATCTTTCGTTTCTGGCAAGTGTTTGCTGTCAGCAGAGATCGCGAACGCGCTGCCTGGAGCAAGCATGAATTCGTTAGGGTCGCCTTTGCCGTTTACAGTAGGGAACTTGAACACGCCGGCTTTGCCGTTGATTGTCGAAGTTTCGATACCGCCAGTTGCCCAGCTGCCCATGTAGTACATCGCTGCTTTACCTGTTTTGAACAAGTTCTCGCCTGCGTTGTAGTCGAAGGAAGTTGCGCCTTCTTGGAACGCGCCGGCTTGAATCAGGTTTTGGAAAGCGTCAACTGCTTCTTTGAAAGCAGGATCTTCGAATGTTTTCTTGCCGTCCAGCACTTCTTGCAGGAAGCCAGGGCCGTTTGTGCGAAGCAGCACATTCATGAACAAGAACGAACCTGTCCAGGAGTCTTTCTCACCGATTGCCATTGGCTGAATGCCTTTTGCTTTCAGCGCTTTAACAACGTCAACCATTTCTTCGAACGTCGTTGGCACTTTCACGCCAGCTTGCTCGAACAGTTCTTTATTGTAGTACACCAAGCCGATGTTGTTGCCGTCCGGCAAAGCGTAGATGTTGTTGTCGAACGAGTAGAAGTCAAGGATGCCTTCTTGGAACGTGTCTTTCAGACCGTTTTGGTCCAGCATATCGTTCAGTGGAGCGAACAGCTTCGCGTCAACGAAAGGCTTCATTTGAGCGGCTGGGTTAACCACCGTAATGTCTGGAACTTCGCGGGAAGCGGCTTGTGTTTTCAGCTTCACTTTTTGCTGGTCCGTGTTCAGCGAGTCGAGCTCGATTTTCACATTTGGATGCTCGTCTTCATAAGCTTTAACGATTTTCTTCATGATGATGTTCTTCGGATCCGTAGGGTCCGGGTAGATGTTTTGGAATGTGATCGTTATATTTTCTTTTTTGCCGCCTGCGTTGCCTTCGTTGGCTTTATCTGTGCCGCTGTTAGTGCCTGCATTGCCGCCGCCGTTGTTGCCGCAAGCCGCAAGGCTCAGTGCCAGCGTGCCAGCCATTACAAGCTTCAGAATGCCCTTCATATTCTTCTTCATTGTTTATATCCCCCTTATTTGTGGATGTGTTTATTATGCCTTGATCTGGAACCCCTTACAATGCGGGAACTTAGGATAAAAGGTGTGTTTTCTTTAGATCGGCTTCTGAAGTTTACCCACCTTCGGAGTGCTCCGCCAACTGCCCCTAGTTCCTGAGAACGACAAAAAAACAGGCACAGCGATCTGGGCGCTATGCCTGTTAGTATGGATTTAGGTATCAATTGCTATGCGGTTTTTCTTGCTGTTCCAGTCCAGCTTCATGTTGTTCATCTTGCAGAAATCGCGCAGCGGAATCATGACGCCTTCCTTCCGTTTCATCGGCTTAAGGGAGGTAAAGTCCGCTTCTTTCCCGTTCAGGAACACCTTGACCTCTCCGTCTTCCACGGTCAATCCTTTCAGCTTCTCAATAAGCTGCTTGGACGATTCGCCGTGCTTGGCGCCGTTCACCCGGTAGCCGTTCGTCTGGCCTTTGCCGTTAATGCCTTCTTTGACTGTAAAGCTCAGCTCAATGCCCAGCTTCTTCATAATAGCGAGCGCTTCATCATTATAAGCACCATAAGGGAAGGCCAGCACGCTCATCGAATTGTGCAGCTCCTGCTTCAGAATCCGTTCGGCTTCCGTCAGGTCATTCGTAATTCTCGCGGTGTACTCCGCATCGGTCTCCATGCGCTTCTGATCTTTAAAATATTGCTTGCGCGTAAGCACGGGCTTCGTCAAACCATCCTCGCGCATCGCACCGTAACGATGCAGATTATACGTATGATTATGGAAGTCCATTCCGGACTTTTGCATTTCACGCATCTGATCCCATGTCATCTTAGGAACTCCGTTGTGCTTGCCGCCTACAGAGGAGACAATGACAAAATTAACAGCCGGATATCCATAGCGCTTCAAGATCGGATACGCATCGGTATAGAAGGATTCATAGCCATCGTCAAAGGTCAGAAGCACCGCGTTGTCCGGCACCGTACCGTCGCGCAAAATAAAATCGGCATACTGTTTAATCGTAATGACATGGAAGCCATTCGTTTTCAACAGCTCCATCTGCTCTTCGAACTGCTTATCTGAAATCGCGGATTTCTCTTTCGACGGATCATTCGAAATGTCATGATACATTAGAACTGCAACTTGATTGGAATAGAAAACGCCGTTATTGCCGTTATCTTGCTTAAGCGCCCACTCCAGCTTCACTTTAAATGTGCTCTCCAGAAAAGCCGCCGGCACCATCGGCTCGCCTTGGTCCACTGTCAGAACAGGAGCCTGCTTCACCTTCTCGCCGTTAACCGTAAACGTTACTTTATTGTTGGGACTCAATGCAGACTGTGAACATGCGGATAGAATTGCGACTATGCCAATGATAAGAATGAGTGTCAGACTGAATTTTTGCTTTGTTTTCATCGGTACAAATTCCCCTTAAAAAATGATAATTGTCACATTTAGACTAAAAGAGGAATTGTTATGCTCTCCATCAAACGTCTAACAGATTCCCTACTCTATCAACGGCGCTCAGCAACTAAAGGTTGCTTTTTTATTAAAAAAAATTAATCCGGCGCTCATTTTACAATTGGATTTTTTTAAGGACCATAACCGCAGCACCTGCTGCAACCGCATCCTCTTTCAATATTCCTTTCGAGAACAACGGCTTATATTTCGGAAAATAATACGTATTCTGCTCCGCTACACGAATCGCTGTATCGAACATCGTCTCATGGGCATTAAGCAGTGCTCCGCCAATAATAACCTTCTCCGGATGAAGCACATTTATTAAGTTAGCTAAGCCTATACCCAGATACGCCGCAGCTTCGTTGAAAATATTGAGCACAGCTGTATTGCCTTCCGCTAATGCACGAACCATCGTCTCGAATGTTACCGGCTCCTGGCCGGCGTCATTTATTGTGGCAGCAGCAGTAGTGACGGGCAATTCTCTCACTTTGCTCTCCAAAGCTTGCAGAGACACAAAAGCCTCAAGGGCACCATAGTTGCCGTTGTCGCGAAGTCGGGGGCCCCCGGCCTGAATGATCATCTGGCCTACCGCGCCTTCCGTATCCGTTGCTCCATATACGAGCTCCCCGCCGGACATCATCGCCGACCGCAGGCCGGCCCCGGCATGTACATAAAGCATATGCTCGTACCGTTCGCTTCGCAACGCCCAATGCTCGCCAATTAAGGCGGTGTTCGCACCGTTATCCAGCAGCGCCGGAAAACCAAGCCGTTCCTCCAGCAGTCTGCATATCGGCAGATCTCGCCAGCCTGCAGCCGGGAACAGCACCGGATCGACAATCAGCCCCCGTTCGCGGTCAAGCGGGCCAACCGCACCAACGCCAATGCCGATAATCTGCCCCGCAGATAGCCCATGCTGAACTAGAAAAGAATCGACCGTCTCCTGCACCCGGTCAATGAATCGCTCCGGTGTCATCGTCTCATCCATCGTCCAGCGGATAAGCGACAGCCTGTTCATTTGCAAATCATAAAGTCCCATTGAAGAATAAATCCTTGAAATCTCCAATCCTAATATATAACCGCGATGAGCATTCGTTTCATATAAAATCGGCGGCCTGCCGCCCGTCGAGTAGCCGAGCCCCTTTTCCTGCAGCCAGTTCTCGGCGATCAGCTCCTCCAGCAGACGCGTCATGCTGTTGATTTTCAGCTCAAATTGCGCCATCAGCTCGGCTTTCGAGACGATGCCGTTTCTGGCGATATAGTCATAGACCTGTTTTTTGGTCGTTGCTTTATTCGTCATAATAGTCCTCATCCGATAACGGAAATAAATTCCCATTTATTATAACCGAGCCGGACGCTTCTAACAATGAATGGAATGGCGGTATAATCATATAGAAGCATTTATGCGGAGACAGATATGCCGAATATAAAGGCAATAAGAAGGAAACAGGAGAGTATAACGATGAGAATTGCTCTATTAGGCGCAACGGGCCGTGTAGGCGGACGTTTGCTGGAATATGTTTTGAGGGATCGGCATGAGCTGACCTTGCTGGTGCGCACACCGGATAAATTGGCAAGTGTCTTGGACCGGGTAAAGGTGATTGAAGGAAACGTGCTGCATGAGCGCGCATTGAACGAAGCTGTAAAAGATGCCGACGCTGTTGTAAGCGCGCTTGGCACGGACGGGGGAACGACATTGTCGGTTATGATGCCTATGCTAATTAAGGCGATGCAGCAGCGTAACGTTAACCGGCTAATCGCCATCGGCACGGCAGGCGTGCTGGACAGCCGGACAGAACCGGGCTTGCTGCGCTATCAATCGAGCGAATCGCGCCGGACTTTGACCCGTGCAGCTGAGGAGCATCATGCGATGCTGCACGCGATGCAGCAGTCCGAGCTGGATTGGACACTCGTCTGCCCAACCTACCTGCCGGACGGCGAATATACTGGTGTATACCGGACGGAAAAAGACTATTTGCCTTTGGACGGCAAACAAATTTCCGTCCCCGATACCGCCGATTTCGCCTACCGGCAATTGGACAGCCGCGAGTTCGTCTGCTCTCGCGTTGGAATCGCGTATTAAATGATTTGCCGCTTGCGTTTCTGCTCGTGCGGTTCCCGAGTACGATGGTCATTTGGTGCTGCATAGCACGATTTGTATAGTTTTATATCGTATGACACTGAGCACTTCTCGACAAGCTTCAAGTGATTAACCAAGCAGAGCGGCAATTTCGCTTTCGATTTTTTCTGGAGCGTCGTTTGGCGCAAACCGTTTCAATACACGGCCATCGCGGTCAACGAGAAACTTGGTGAAATTCCATTTGATCGCTTTGGAGCCCAGCACGCCCCGGGCATTGCTGCTCAAGTAGTCGAATAGCGGATGCGCGGTTTTGCCGTTTACATCAACTTTTCCATACAGCGGGAAGGATACACCGAAGTTAATTTCGCAAGCCTCGGCGATTTCCTCATTGCCTTCCAGCTCTTGATTCAAAAACTGGCCGCTCGGGAAACCAAGAACGGAAAAGCCTTTATCATGATACGTATCATGCAGTTTTTGCAGCCCTTTAAATTGCGGAGCAAGACCGCACTTCGTTGCCGTATTCACAATAAGCAGCACTTGGCCTTTGTAGGGCTCGAGAGTCTTTTTCTCTCCGCTGACGGAATCGACTTCAATATTATAGATAGACATACTCATTCGCCTCCCGGGTATCGTTATTTAATAATTAATCTGTTTAATTAAATTTATCACAATTAGATTGTATAAAATTTAATTGGCGATGTCAATTTTCTTTTCAGTACGCAGTTCAGATCATTAGAGTGATCTAGCCGACGCTGCATGTGCCATGGACATCGCGGCGCGCGAGCTCGGTCGAACGTAATTGCGGTTTTGACACTTTTGGCTGATTGGTGCTACAATGTGATAATAAATTGCATACAATTTAAACAAATGATCGCCGCAAGGAGGGGACTACATGAAAGATAAAGACGAACTGTTGAAACTGGAAAACCAGCTTTGTTTCGCTTTTTACGCCTGTTCGCGTGAAATAACAAAGCTTTACAGGCCGATCCTCTCCGAGCTCGATCTCACGTATACGCAGTACATTACGATGCTTGCGCTTTGGGAGAAGGATGGCGTAACGGTTAAAGACCTGGGCGCCCGTCTGCTGCTGGATTCGGGCACGCTCACACCGCTGCTGAAAAAGCTCGAAGCCATGCAGCTCATTACACGGGACCGGGACAAGGCAGACGAGCGCAATCTCGTCATTCGCGTAACCGAGCATGGCGCCAAGCTGAAGGAGAAAGCAACATGCGTACCTGCACAGCTGGGGGCGCAGATGAACATTCCGATCGAAGAGGTCAATGCGATCCGCGATCAGGTTCAGAACCTGCTCAGCAAGCTGGAGCCAACGGTGTAAACCAGTGAAACCGATGAATCCGCCGCCTGATATGATGTCAGGCGGCGGTTTTTTATTATGCGAGGATGCTTGGTCGCTGAAATGCGCGCACCGTACCCCCGACGCGTGATGCCATCGCGGCACGCAATGCTCGTTCACACGTCGGCGGTCGATTCTCTTCATAATTCACCCCGCATCACGCACTATTGCTCGCTACCAGCATATTCAACTTTCTTTTTCGCCGCATGTTCGCACAATCGCGTCCTACCTATTACCACTTAAAACCCTCCGAGGGTCTTAACTAGCTATTACTACCTCTTCCTGCTCAACTTAAGACCCTGGGAGGGTCTTATCAGCTTCAATCAACGCATTTTTCCTCCGTAAAACCGTACGATCTTTCTGCTTAAGACCTTTTCAGGGTCTTATCCTTCTGTATGAACCGCTCCCCTACCGGTTTAAGACCCTATGAGGGTCTTAAACACTACAACCAAGCTGCTTTCCCGCCGAAGAACCTCATTATCGGTCTACTTCACCGCCGCTTTAAAAGCAACCTTATTCGATAAAGGGAATTCGCGCGGAATCCGGCACCAGCATTCAGAACTAAGTCACTTTCACTCCTTTACTGCTGGCGAAGCGCAGCTCCTTGCGCGTGGTGTGGCGTTACATGACTGTTTTCCATGGGCTGAGACGAATCAAAATGTAAATCTGCAGTTTGTTATCCCGCTTTTCAATGATTTTGAGCGTCAAAATGCAAAAGTGCATTTTGTTCGGTCAAAAAAGCCCCTGTAGAGCGAATTTGAGCGATTTCAACTGCACATTTACATTTTGAGCACTGTTTTCGGCATTTTTAGCCTTATCAAAATGCACTTTTGCATTTTGTTTCTCTGTCAGGAGGAGAAAGCTATAAATTTTACTCTGGACAGCGACGTATACTCAAAGTTATCCCAATCCCCACTATTTTGCCATATTCCATCCGTTTTACCCTTCATTCGATACATCCCAGAAACCAATTCCAATTAATCTTGTCTTGTTCTATCTCATCCTGCTCTGCAGGCTTTGTTTTATGTCGATCGATCTCCTTAATCCTATTCTGCCTTGTCCTATCTCGATTGATCTCGTTAACCCTCTTCTGCCTTGTTCTATCTTGATTGATCTCTCTGCCTTGTTCTGTCTCGATCGATCTCTCTACCCTATTCTCCCACGTTGCACCTCATTCTCCCCAACCCAACCCGCCACACCTTCCCCTCCTGCCACGCCCCCCTCACACAAGCCCAATTTTACTCCTGCCTGTTGACATTGCCCCCCTTCGCCTGTATAGTTGATTACATGAGTAACCAACCACTCCACCGAGAGAGTGGCTAGGAGGTGAGCAGCAAATTATGGTTCTTTCCATTGACGACAGCCGGCCGATATTTATGCAGATCGCCGAACAGATCGAGGATGACATTATAGAAGGCAGACTGCCCGAGGAAGCACAGGTACCCTCGAAGAACGAGTTTGCAGCGTACCATCAGATTAACCCCGCTACGGCGGCTAAGGGCGTCAACCTCCTTGCAGATGAAGGCATTTTGTATAAGAAGAGAGGGATCGGAATGTTTGTGGCAACCGGGGCGAGAGCGAAACTGATTGGCAAGAGGCAGGAATTGTTTTTCGAGCAGTACATCGTCACAATGATGCGGGAAGCAGAGAAGCTCGGCATTACAACCGAACAACTGATGAGCATGATTCAGAGAGGAGATGCGTCCAAATGACCAATGTAGTGGAAGTGAAGCAGCTGACGAAAGCCTACGGCTCATTCCAAGCGGTTAAAGGTGTCAGCTTCAGTCTGGAGCCGGATAAAATCTATGGCCTGCTGGGCCGCAACGGCGCAGGCAAAACGACGATCATGCATATGCTGACCGCACAGTTGTTTGCGACAAGCGGTGAAATGAAAATTTTCGGCGAATCGCCCTATGAGAACAATAATGTCCTCAGTCAAATCTGCTTCATCAAAGAAAGCCTTAAGTACCCTGACAACTACAAGGTGGTCGATGTTCTGGAGCTGTCGGAAACGCTCTTCCCGAACTGGGACCGGGAGTACGCCTATTCGCTTCTTCGAGACTTCCAGCTTCCGCTTAAACGCCGCATCAAGAAGCTGTCCCGCGGGATGCACTCCTCGCTGGGCATTATTGTGGGGCTTGCGAGCCGTGCGCCGCTGACGATCTTCGATGAGCCCTACCTTGGTCTGGACGCAGTCGCCCGCTCGCTATTCTACCACCGGCTGCTGGAGGATTATTCCGAGCATCCGCGGACGGTTGTCCTTTCCACGCACTTGATCGACGAGGTGAGCCGCCTGCTGGAGCATGTCATCGTCGTCGATAACGGCAGCATTATTCTCGACGAAGATTCCGAAGAGCTGCGAGGCGCCGCCTATTCCATCGCCGGTTCTACCAGCATCGTAGAATCGTTCCTAGCCGGCAAAAATATAATTTCCAAACAGCAGTTCGGCGCTCTGGTCAATGTCGCAGTTATGGGCAGACTGACCGCCGATGAACGCAAAAAAGCCGAGTCGCTGGGCTTAGAGCTGGTGCCGGTATCACTGCAGCAGTTGATTATCCATCTGACGAACGGAAAATTGGATGCCAAGGAGGGTGACCGCTAATGAACCGCATACCCAGCGTATTAAAACTGCATTTTCGCGACAAAGCAACCTGGTTTATCATTCCCTACGCCGTACTTGCATCAAGCTTTCTAGTCAATCTCCTCGTCGGCTACATCTCCAAAGAGGAAATTACAACCGGCGGCATCCTGTCGATCTACGTCTACTTGTTCGTTATGGGCATTACCGTCCTGCCGCAGACCTTCAATTTCGCGCTCAGCTTCAGTATCAGACGGCATGACTATTTTACAGGTACCGCGTTGTTCGCTGCAGCGAACAGTCTCTTCATCTCGGTCATCCTGCTGGTTCTCGGCATGATCGAAAAGGCAACCGCAGGCTGGGGTACCCAGCTGCACTTTTTCAGCCTCCCCTATCTGAACGAAGGCTCAGCCACCCAGCAAGTGTTCGTCTTCTTTATGATCATTATTACGCTGTTCTTCGGCGGTTTCACCATAGGCAGCATCTACCGCAAATTCAGAGGCATTGGCATGATTGTCATGGCAATCGCCGGCGTCGCGCTTTCCACCGTCCTCTCCTTTTTGTCGACCCACTACAATTGGTGGAAAAACATTTTCACCTGGTTCTCCGATAAAACCGCACTGGATATTGCACTCTGGCTGATCCCCATTACATTGATTTATGCCCTCGTATCCTACTTGCTCTTGCGCAGATCAACCGTATAGCACTCCCCCAATTCCCCCCTTCCGCCATAAGGTGAAGCTCTTTCACTCCCTGGCAAAAGGGGGTTTTTACATCTTCAGATTTCAGTCCTGCACCCTGCACCGTTAAAACAAAGCCTGCATTCGTTTTCTTATTTCGGCTGGTCTATAATATAGAGGTACAACACGTGCCCACTATTACATACCCAGCGAAGGGAGAACGATATACGTTATGAAAGAAGAGATTATTAAGCGACTCACATCCTACGTTATTGTAGATACGCAATCCGATGCCGAGAGCGAGACATGTCCAACAACGCCGGGACAGCTTGTTCTGGCCAACCAGCTGGTTGAAGAACTGAAAGCCATCGGCATGGAGGACGTAACCATTGACGGCAATGGCTACGTGATGGCTACACTGCCTTCTAACACAGAGAAACAGGTGGCGACAATCGGTTTTCTGGCCCATGTCGATACGGCGACCGATTTCACAGGCAAAAATGTGAAACCTCAAATCATCGCCAACTACGACGGCGGAAATATCGTTCTGAACGAAGCGCTTGGCGTCACGCTTTCCACGCAAGAATTTCCGGAGCTAAGCGGCTACAAAGGCCACACGCTCATGACGACAGACGGCACAACGCTGCTAGGCGCCGACAACAAAGCCGGCATTGCCGAAATCATGACTGCGATGGCTTACTTGATCCAGCACCCGGAAATTAAGCATGGCAAGGTGCGCGTCGCCTTTACTCCGGATGAGGAGATTGGACGCGGACCGCACCGGTTCGACGTCGCCGCATTCGGAGCACGTTATGCGTATACGGTAGATGGCGGCCCGCTCGGCGAGCTGGAATACGAAAGCTTCAATGCCGCAGGTGCAAAAATAACGTGCAAGGGCACCAATGTTCACCCCGGCACAGCCAAGGGCAAAATGGTCAATTCCATCAAGATCGCGATGGAGCTGCAGCGCAGGCTGCCAGCGGAAGAAACGCCGGAACTGACAGAAGGCTATGAAGGCTTCTACCATCTGCTGTCGATGCAAGGCGATGTCGAGCAGACTAAGCTCAGCTACATCATCCGCGACCACGACAAGCAAAAATTCGAAGCGCGCAAAGCGTTTTTATCCAGCGTAGTTTCTGACCTTCAAGCCATCTATGGTACCAACAGCATCGTCTTGGAGATGAACGATCAGTACTACAACATGCGCGACAAAATCGAGCCGGTATTCCATATCGTTGAACTGGCGCGTGAAGCGATGGAATCTCTCGGCATTACGCCGGTTATTAAACCGATTCGCGGCGGCACGGACGGCTCCCAGTTGTCTTATATGGGACTGCCTACTCCGAATATTTTCACAGGCGGAGAGAACTACCACGGCAAATACGAATACGTCTCGATCGACAATATGGAGAAGGCGGTCAACGTCATTATCGAGATCGTCAAACGTTTCGAGCAGCAGGAACAGCAATAGACAGCAGCAGCATCCGCCCGCAACCCGTTAGGGAAAAATGGGCAAAAGAAGACGGCTCCCTCGCCATGAAGGAGCCGTCTTCTTTCATCTAGCAGCTGCCTATTGGATCAGCCGAGCTTGATTGCCCGCAGCAGCAGGAGCACCGCTTCCGCACGAGTCGCATTAGCCAGCGGTTCAAAGCGGTTGGCGCTTCTTCCGTCGACGATGCCGATCCGGTGCAGCGATTCGACAGAGCTTTTCGCCCACTTCGGAATAGACCGGTCATCGTCAAAGCTCGTATACGAATAGCTTCCGCCTGGTATCTTGAGCATACGGCCAATGATGACTGCGATTTCCGCTCGCGTGATACGGGCATTTGGACGGAAGGTGCCGTCCTCATAGCCGGATACGAGTCCCAAGCGAACCGCCTTGGCTATGGCCGGCTGAGCCCATGAACCGATGTCTGCTCCGTCCCGGAAATACGGGATCGAGCTATCAGTGATTGGGCCTTGCGAATTCATGACCATAACGACAAACTCAGCCCGTGTAATGGAGGCATTCGGACGGAAGCGTCCGCTTGGATCACCTTGCACGATTCCCTTCTCAGCCGCTTCACGAATACCTGCTGCTGCCCAGTGCCCAGCGATATCATTGAAGGTAACCGGCTGCTTAGGAGGCACATAATCACGGGAGAATACCGCATAGATCGCTCCGGTCGTTACATTGCGCACATCCACCTTGATACGATTGCCGTCTGCTGTGCCTCCAAGCTCCGTCCATCTCTTTGCAACCGGATCATAGCTGAAAATGCTGCCGACTTGATCGCTGCGCAGCTGCCAGCGGTCATAGGCGATGGACAGCTGGACCGGCTGCGCGTAGGTGGTGGCGTAATCCGCACCCCACTTAAAGAAGCCGCTTAGCACGCTATAGCCTGCACCATCCATGCGATCCGGCTTAGAGGCGGTTTCCAGCTGATAGCATAAATCACGGCCTGCCGCGCCGGACGGAATATTGACAGAAACTTGATCCGATATATTCAGTACGGCTGCTTTACCGGCTACAACTGTTGTTCTTCGATTAATCGAACACCAGCTTTCCTCCGTTGAATTCGAACGGATATTAGTCACTTGAACCAAGGCGACCGACGCATTGCCCGCCGTATCCTTGGCATAGACCGTGTACGTTCCATTCGAATAGACCAAGAAGCTGTTTGCGTTCTTAATATCGGTTCCCTTCGAAGCGAAATAAGCAGCGTCACGCTGACCGCTGTCCCATTTCAGCTGTGCAAGCCCGTTGCCCTCCCCTTGCAGCGTTACAGACACATAGACTTGCACAGATCCCGTTGTCGTCGTTTGCGGACTAATTGACGTCTGGATAACCGGCGCTACTTTAATAATGTTGGTAACCGAGATTGTGCTTACCGTCTCATTACCGTAAGAGTCACGGGCATAAACGGTGTACACCCCATTAGAGGTCGCCGTAAATTTTCCGCCGTTCGTTATTGCGCTTCCTCTATTATCGAAATAAGCGGCGTCACGTGTGCCGTCCGCCCACTTCAGCTGCGATAACTTCGCCCCGGATGCCTGCACCGTTGCAATGACCGTCACATCAACCGAGCCGTTGACCGGTGCTTGCGTGCTGAGCGCGGTTGAAATCAGCGGCTTGCTGCCAATGCCGATGTTGCTGATCTCAATTGTCTTCACCGCAGCATTCCCGGCTTTGTCTAGAGCGAACACGGTGTAGACGCCGTTAGAGGTCACCGAAAACGAATTGCTATTCCGAATATCCGTACCCTGCGAGGCAAAATAATCGGTATTCCGGTTGCCCGAAGCCCATTTCAGTTGGATGAGAGAATTGCCTGTGCCTTGTGCGCTGGCATTGACGGCGACCTTCACCTGACTGTTAGTTGGAGCCGTCGTATCCGGTGTCAATTGAATAACCGGCTGTCCGGTCCAAATGTTAGAGATGGCAATCGTCTTCACTGCTTCGTTGCCATATTTGTCACGAACATAGAACGTATACGTACCGTTGGCGGTAAAAGAAGCCTTGCTGCTTCCGGTTATGTCGGTTCCGCTATTTGCGAAATACGCGGCATCACGCTGCCCCTCCGCCCATTTGATAGCGACAACGCCGTTGTTCTCCCCTTCCAGCTCTGCCTTCACCGTCACTTGAACCGGCTTCTGCGTCGGCTCCGTCAGATCCGGAGTCAGTGTAAGCGACACCTTGCTCGCCCAGACGAACTCATAGGCGCCGATATCGACCGTTCCGTTCACGATGCGCGCCCGCCCGCTTCTATCCGTCGTGATATTCGACAGATCCGGGGACGCGCCTGGCTGGAATACTGCATTCGTACCCTTGTCGATTGCAGGGGATTCCTTCTTAGGCTGCAGATAGCGATCCTGATCGGTGAACAGCAGCGGATCAGCGTCGCTGTTGCCCGCAATGCTATTGCCCACTGCTTCGTTCAGGATTCCATCCGGCTTGTCGTCCTGCACGATGCTATAGGAAATATCAATCGTGCCGCCATCCCGGTTCGTAATGCTGTGGAAATCCCGGTCATTGTTATTGCCCACAATGCTGTTGCGAAGCTGCGGCTTGCTGGCGCCTGCATTCAGAATTCCACCGCCCCCGTCGCTCGCTTCGTTACCCGCGATCGTCACATTCGTCAGCACCGGACTGCTGCTTGCATTGAACAAGCCGCCGCCATCCGCAGCGCGATTCGCATAGAAAACCGCATTCGTAATAATCGGGTTGCTGTTGTCCTGATTGTAAATTCCCCCGCCGCTGCGGGCGGCGCGATTATCGGCGAACGTAACGTTCGTCAGCTTCGGACTGCTGTTGTAGTTGGCGAGTCCGCCTCCGTTGACTGCTTCATTTCTAGTAAAAATAATATTGAGCAGCGTAGGGCTGCTGTTCTCGTTCAGCATACCTGCGCCGGTATTGATCGTTTTGTCCGATGCAAACCCGCCTGTAATCGTCACGCCGTCCAATACGGCGGTTGCGTTCACATCTTTATTTTTGATTACCTGATAGACGTTGCCGTTCGCTTTGCGGTCCCGGTTAATATCGGCGCTAAGCACTGTTTCATTCGCTTTGAAATCACGGTTGGCGAGCACGGCTTGAACAGTCGATCCGTCCCCGACCTTCTCATTGCCGGCAAAACCTCCGCGAACCGCGACTCCGTTCTTCAGCTTGAAATGGCGGGTTCTCCGGTCCCTGTCCTCCTGATGTTCAACTGGATAGTAAGTACCCTTTGCCACCCAAATTTCTTTCCCGCTATTCTCCTCCGTTTCCGATAACGCGTCCTCCAGATCCCGATAGGCGTTTTCCCAGCTCGTTCCGTTTTCTCTTCCTTTCGCATTCGCATTTACATACACAATGCCGCTTCCGGCATCCGCCGCCTCAACCGGCCCTCCAAACTCTGGCCATACGCCCAAGCCGACAACTAAAGTGAAAATAAGGCTCAGACAAACGAGTTTCTTCCTCAACTTCGCTCTACCTCCTTATCCTCTTTCCGGACATGCCCTATACGATTCGTAACATAGTCAGTCGTCTATGACCGTTCACCCGGTATAATTGATACGAAACGTATTTGGAAATTGTTGCGGCGTTTTAAAAATAAATATTGTGAAGAAATAAGGACAAGCAGGCTGATCACCCTCAAATTCAATTTCAAAATTTGTCGATTATTGGTAGTTTATGAAGCGATGAAAATCTCAACGTCTGGCATCCCTATTAACGGTCTTGAAGCAGAAAAAAAACGAGCCCTAGCCTAATGGCTAGAGACTCGTTTCTATGACAGCTACAACGGTCTTTCCACTGTGAAAATATCGCCGAGGCCGGCATAATCATGACCGGCCAGCCGGCTTACCGGCTGAAGCTTGCGGGGATCGATATGTCCATCCCCATCGTAGAGCGAATCGGCGATATGGTAGGATACAACCCGTCCGATAAGCAGATCGCAAGCCGGTCCGCCATCCGCATCGCCCCCAAGCTCCAATGCTTGCTCCAATAGGCATTCCATTCGAATACGGGGCTCAGCTAAGCCAGGAACCTCAACCCGCTGGCTGCTGACCGATGTTAAGCCGGCAGCCTGCACCTCGCTCTCCTCCGGCGGCAGGTTTGCCGCTGTCGCATTCATCGCCTCAAGAAAGGACTCGTCGGCGATATGGACGACGAATTGTCCCTTTTCTATTGCATTGCGCGCCGTATCCTTCCTCTCGCCATTCTTTCGCTGCACAGAGACCGAAATAAGCGGCGGGTTCGAGCTGACAATATTGAAAAAACTGAAGGGAGCCGCGTTGAGAATACCCTTATCAGATAATGTCGTAACTAAGGCGATAGGCCGCGGGATGATGCTTCCAATCAACAGCTTATAATTGTCGCGTGCGCTTAGTTCCGACGGGTCGATCATCACCATCATGTCCCCTCCGTTACACGATATTGCCACGGTACCACTGGGCGGCTGCCGCCACCTCCGTACCCGTCAGCTGATGGCCGAACCGCTCCCAATGTACGTTTACCGAAGCTCCTGCGCCTGTTAACAACGAGGTAAGCTCTTCCGTCTCCTGCGGCGAGCAGATCGGATCATTGCTGCCCGCTCCGATGAAGACGGGAACGCCCGCTAGATCCGGCAGTTCAATACCGCGCAGCGGCACCATCGGATGGTGCAGAATC
Organism: Paenibacillus sp. NPDC058174; assembly: GCF_042883865.1. NCBI lineage: Bacteria > Bacillati > Bacillota > Bacilli > Caryophanales > Paenibacillaceae > Paenibacillus > Paenibacillus sp. NPDC058174. Next base: position 348,500 of record NZ_JBHVUY010000003.1, on the reverse strand, counting down.
GCACCGCGCAGCCCATCCCCGTCATGGAACAACAGACTTGCTGCAATGTTGGCACCGTTCGAATAACCAATAGCAATGACATTGCGGCGGTCAAATCCGTATTCCTCTGCAGCCTGATCCAGGAACTCGTTCAATTCCCTAGTCCGGAAGATCAAATCCTCGATATCGAATACGCCTTCGGCCAGCCGGCGGAAAAACCGCGGCATGCCATTTTCCAATACATTGCCCCTTACGCTAAGCACCGAGGATGCTGGAGAAATCGCCACGGCCAGCGGCAGCAGATCACTTTCTGTTCCTCCTGTTCCATGGAGCAGCAGCAGTACGGGAGCAGACGGGTCTGTGCCCGGCTTGAAAATATGCTTCATCGTCGCTGTCATTATTGATCCTCCTTCAATACGCGAACTTCAATCGGCGGCAGCAATTTCACGATCTGGTCGCGGTGTTTCTCATACCATTCCGGCAGCATTAATTTCTCGCCGAGATTTTCTTGCTCCTCGTCACGAGCAAAGCCTGGAGGATCAGTCGCGATCTCGAACAGAATTCCGCCCGCTTCACGGAAATAGATTGCATTGAAATATTGACGGTCTACGATCGGAGTCGGCTGATAGCCGCTGATCTCAACCTGCGTTCTCCAGCCCTCATGCTCTTCGAAATCTTTCGCGCGCCATGCGATATGATGAACCGTTCCCGCGCCGCCTGCACCTGCTGCCATCGGCGTCACGTTCACATCGATAATATTGCCGATGTCGCCAAACGATTGGAACCGCGCGAAGCCGTTCTCCTCGCCGACTTTTGTCAGGCCCATGACATGCTCCAGCAAATGAGCGGTACGGCTAGGCGCCAGACTGAACAATACAGCTCCGCCAAAGCCTTTGATCGCTTTCTCAGCCGGAACGCCGCCATAGCCCCAAGTGCTTGCATCGCCCGCTTCCCGGGCAACCAGCTCTGCGTGCATGCCGTCCGGATCATCAAACTGCAAATACGTCTCGCCGAATCTTATCGTCTCGGTCACGGCAATATTGAATTTCGCCAGTCTCTCCCGCCAGAAATCGAGCGAGTCCGCCGGAACGACGTAGGTTGTGATACCCACTTGGCCGGCGCCGACACGTCCGAGACGTGAGCCTGCCGACGGGAAGAAGGTAATAATCGTACCCGGGCTTCCTTGTTCATCGCCAAAGTACAGGTGATAAACCTCCGGCGCATCGAAGTTGATCGTTTTTTTAACTAAACGCAATCCCAGCAACCCTGCATAAAAGTCGACTGTCGCCTGCGCATCCCGTACAAAAGCGGTGATGTGGTGAATACCAGCTGTTCTCAATTTTGCTTGTTCTGTCATTGCAATCCACTCCTCAATGTTGTGATTGATTTATCATGATTGGTTCCATCTTCAACTGCTTATCTATGATTTGGCGAACAGCTGTTTCTACTTGTAGCTGCTCTCCGCGAAACGTCCAAGCTTCTTGAGCAATGCGCTTGCCGCCTGCTTCTCCGCAGCGGTCAGTCCGTCAACCGCACTGCGGATTACGTCTGCATGGGCAGGAAATACTTCCTCAATGAATCGTGTGCCTGCTTCCGTTATTTCGGCATAGGTTAACCGGCGGTCCTCAGTCGACGCCTTGCGGCATACCAGCTTCTTCTTCTCCAGCTTATCGACCACATAGGTAATGTTTCCGCTGCTCATCAGCACCTTGCCACCGATTTGCTGCAGCGGCTGCGGCCCCTTATGATGCAGCAGCTCCAGTACGCCGAACTCCGTCCGGTTCAAGCCATGCTTGCGAATGTCCCGGTCCGCATGCGCATTCACCCATTGGCTGGCCCGGGAGAGTGCAATGTACAGCTCCAGTGATTCATCTTTATTTTGTGCCATATCGATCGGCCTCATCTTTCGCATCGGAATGTCTTAATTTTTATTATCTTAAATTTAAGATATATGATATTGAGATAAATGTCAACAGGCGGATTTACTTTTTTATAGACGTCTAGCGTACGACTCCGGTGACACGCCAACCAGCGCTTTGAACGATTTTATAAAATGCGCCTGATCGAAAAAGCCCAGTTCTATAGCCAGTGACGGCCAGTCGATCTCATTACCGCCGGCTGCAAGCTCCGCGGCCTCCAGCATACGATAGCGCTGAACAACCCATTTCGGAGATACGCCAACATATTGGCTGAATAGACGCTGCAGCGTTCTTTTGCTCATGCCGAGCCCATCCATCAAATGCTCTACCTTGGTCACCTGACGCTCCGCAATAATCCGGTCGATAATTGTGCCTATTAATGCGACATTGTCGTCGACAGCAGGAAGCCGCTCCAGCAGAAAGCGTTCGAACACGCCGATTCTCCCGCTGTGATCGGCTTGCGACAGCACCTCATGCTCCAGCGCAGCAGTCGAACAGCCGAACACGTCCTCCAAACTGGCAGATGTATCGGTCAGCTCGCTGACGGAACGCCCCCCGTAGAACGGGTAAAAGCCTCCCGGCAAAAAATGAACGCCCAGCACATGCCCGATCCCCTCCAGCATATGATGCGACTTTTTACGCTCAACGCCGAAGATTCGGGTCTGGTCCTTCTCAAAAACGAGATTAATGACCGGATTTTGCAGCACTTCCTGCTTGTATGGCGGCTGTCCCGTCAGATCCCACTCAATGATCCAGTAATGACGGATGAAAGGCCGCAATTCCGCACAAGGCTCATACCTAGCCACTTGAAATTTGCGGCTGGTCGGATATAGAATGCCTCTGCCGGCCAGATCCTTATGCGTCTGCTGCTGCGATTGATTTCTGTCTTCTCCAGATCCCACATCTTCAACCTCCTGTCTGTCGCGTTTTTACTATACCGCTGCCCGTCCATTTCATACAGTTAGAATAGCAAGAACATCCCTTTCAGAAAAGAGGCCATCGCCATGAACCTTCAATTTACGATCTATATTGATGCTTCGCCGGAAAAGGTGTGGAGCTTGTTCACCTCGCCCGAGCATACCCGCAAGCTGTACTATGACTGCGTCTTGCGTTCAACCTTTCAGGAAGGCGCAGCGCTCGAATATGTCGGGCCCGGCAATGACGGTCCGGAGACCGTTCATATCTACGGTACGGTGCTCCACTGCGAGCCTGGCCGCCAGTTCAGCTATATCGAGCATCCCGGCGCAACATATTACCCCAACCATGCCGAGCTGAGCTGCCGCGTGACTTACACCTTAGAGCCCTTTGGTGCTTGTACCAAGCTGACGCTGCTTAATGACGAATGGTCGGAGGGCCATCCCGGCTATCAGAAGACGGCGGATGTATGGCCGATGCTGCTGAGCGATATTAAAACCTACGCCGAGACGGGCAAAACACTCGATTTAGGCTGGTAAGACGTTTTGCGCATAGGCCTTGCCAACCAAACGGAGAAGAAGCAAAAAGCCGCCACAAGGCGGCTTTTCGGTTTTTTATTTTATAGAATTTATAGACTGCACTCCTGCATTCATTGATCCGCTTGCTCATCCCAGAAGAGGTCATTCAATGTCTTGGACAAGCAGCGGCAAATGGCTACACAAAGACTTAAGCTTGGATTGTAATTGCCCGATTCAATCAGGCCGATCGTCTGCCGAGACACGCCAACCAGCCGGGCCAGCTCATCCTGCGACAGCTCCTTTTCAACACGCGCCAGCTTCAGTCTCATATTTTTTAAATTTTTCATTGGCCGGCTCCCTTTCCTGCTTGTCTCCTATTCCTCATCATCTTTAGGCCCCATTGACTGGCTAGCCTTTCTTAGAGCCGCATGGCCAAGCCACAGTATGATCAGAAACAAAGGAATATAGAAGATAATCGAAAACGCAAAAACAGATAAAAAATAGACGAAACGAGTGCTGTCATCCCCGTATAAGACGGCGCTTCTCACTCCGAAGAATATCGCAATACCGAGGCCCAGCACAAGTCCGCTAATCAATTGCTTTTTGCTTCGCGACATCCGGCTCCTGCGATCCTTCAGCTCAGCTTTGGCCGCATACACCCCTTTAAGGATAGAACGAATGCCAATATAAACGCTCGTAGCCGCTAGAATAATGAATTCGGTAAGAAACAGCTTATAGTCTGTTCCGAAACGGATAAGCTTGACGACAGCTGATACATAACAAATGATAACGACCAGCCAATAAGCTTCGGCATACAGTTTATTCCGCACCTGATCCAGCCTCTCATCACCTGTAGAACTTCTCAACCAACCGATTTTCCTCATTTATCCATCACTCCTTTGTTATCTATAGTATGATATAAATAACAAAATGTAAACTATATCTGTCATTTTAGTTACTATACCTGTCTTTAATTTAAAATGATCTAGGGCAGGGGGAGGGACCGCTTCGCATTTTGCTTTATACAAAATAGCAAGCAAACAGCCTGAGTCCAAATGACTCAGGCTGTTTGCTTGCTATTTATTAATCGCCTAGCTTATTGCGAGCCTTTGCCGGCTTTGCCAGGGCTTGTTTGGCTGCCGCCCACGCCGCTTTTGCCTTGATTGTTGGACGGGCTTTGGTTGCCCGATTGGCTGCCGCCTACGCCGCTTTTGCCTTGGTTGCCAGACTGGCTGCCGCCTACGCCGCTTTTGCCTTGGTTCTCGATTTGGCTGCCGCCGATGCCGCCTTTACCTTGGTTATTCGACTGGCTGCCGCCAATGCCGCCTTTGCCTTGGTTATTCGACTGACTGCCGCCGATACCGCCTTTGCCTTGGTTTTCAGTCTGACCTCCGCCAATGCCGCCGCCTTTACCTTGGTTTTCAGCTTGGCCGCCGCCAATACCGCCGCCTTTGCCGCGATTTTCAGTTTGTCCACCGCCAATTCCCTTGCCTTCACCTTCGCTGAATCCGCGACCTTTAAATTGAATACCGCCTTTGCCGCCGCCTGCACCGCCTCCAGCTCCGCCGCCTGCGCCACCACCAGCTCCGCCGCCTGCGCCGCCACCAGCTCCGCCGCCTGCACCACCACCAGCTCCGCCGCCTGCACCGCCTCCAGCTCCGCCGCCTGCATCGCCACCAGCCCCACCGCCTGCACCGCCACCAGCTCCACCGCCTGCACCGCCACCAGCTCCGCCGCCTGCACCGCCACCAGCTCCGCCGCCTGCGCCGCCACCAGCTCCAGCGCCTGCGCCGCCGCCAGCTCCGCCGCCTGCACCGGCACCCTTGCCGCCGCCTGCACCTTTGCCGCCTTTACCAATACCTTTGCCTTTGCCAGCGCCTTGGCTTTTCACAGCCGAAGGGAATTTGACTTTGCCATACGAGTAAGTAATAGCCTGGAAGGTTTTATTATCCACTGATCCGGTTACCTTAAGGCCGTGTGTTTTTTGATAATGCTTAACGCCTTTTACAGTCAGGGCATCGTATTTGCCGTTAATTGGCCCGGAATAGCTGCCTACTGATTTGAGCATGCCTTGAATGACATAGACATCCGGCCCTTTAGCGCCTTTGCCTACTGCCAAAGTTGTATGCGGCATGCTTACTGCTAAAGTCAACGCGAGTAACAGCGCCCCGATTACCTTGCCCATTGTTCGGCGAGGCTTTTTATTTTTCTCTCGGGAGAGAATGCTCCAATCCCACTTCATGCAAACAGACACCATCCTTCTCTGAGTTGATATTTCTTTTATAACAATGCTTACTATTTCCCATCATCCCAATTTCATTACGGATTTCGTCTATGATTTTAAAAAAACTATTCCGCCCCTCCATTACCCGCTAAAAAAGCCGCCCTCAGGCGGCTTGCGTATATTCACATTAAACACGTTAATCAAAATGTAAAAGTACATTTTGATTAGCCTCATATGGCCCCAAATGGCCTTCAAAATGCAAAAATACATTTAGAATCGCTCATTTTGAGCCAAATGGCTCGTTTTAGCCCAAACAAACTGCACATTTGCATTTTGAGGCGTTAAATCGCTCATAAAAGGCCAACCAACATGTATTTTTACATTTTGATTCGTAGCAGCGTATCGATAATCGGACTGTTAAGGGGGAAAATCGGCGTCAGGTGCAATACCGTACAAGAGGCAACGCATCTAATAAAAAAAGCTGTCGAGATTCATCTCGACAGCCAGCCTTCGCCGCCTCAAGTGGCGGCTCCAACTTCTATAAAAGCTTTGCTTTATTGCGAGCCCTCGTATTCGCGCCGATAACGCCGCCGAGTATAAGAGCAGCTCCAGCAACATGATACCAGGACAGCACTTCTCTCAGTACAATGACGCCTGCTCCAATGGTCACGACAACGGACAAATTGACAAATACGCTCATCTGTGAAGCTTGAATCCGGCTCAGCGCATAGTTAGTCAAATAAGAGGTAAGCAGCGAAGACATCAATCCCAGATACAGGATTGACACGACAAAGCGCGGCTCGGCAAAAGGTTCAAAATACGTCATAAGCGTTCCTGCCGACACATGCTGTGATAAGGCGATTGTGTTAAATACAACAAATCCGACGCCCATCATCAGATACGTCATATCTGCAACGCTATGAATCTGTGTCAGCTTCCTCGCCATCACATTGTAAGCCGCGGAAGAAAGCGCGGAAATCAACATCAGGCAATAGCCTGCCAGGCGCCAGCCGCCGCCTCCGCCCTCCCCGCCTGACATCGTCACAATGAATGCGACGCCTCCAACGGACAGAACAATAAATAGCTTTTGCCAGCCTGTCGAGCGCTCCTGAATGAAAATACCAGCAAGCACCATCGTCAGAATCGGGATCGCCGCTTGAATGATGCCGGCTTCGGAAGAAGAAAGGTAGAAGAGTCCCAATGACTGAAACATAAAAAAGCAAGAAGGATAAAATACCGCAATCGGCAGCAGTCTCACGATACCAGACCATGTAAACCGGGCTCGCCCCCAGCCCGCCAGCAACAACACATTTGCTGCTGCGAATGAGACGGTGAACCGATGTGCCAGCAGATCCATCGGACTAGCCGAGCGCAGCGCAAATTTGACGAAAACGAACGAAAAGCCGATGATAACCGCGTATGCCAACGCGGCACCATAGGCTTTTCCCAGTGAAGAGGATTCCCCAGTCATCACTTATCCCCGGTAGCTGTCGCGCCATTGCAGCAGACGCGCTTCCAAGAGGCGGACGAGCGAGTCGGTCAGCTTGCCGACGACAGCGAAAATGACGATACCGACGAACACGACACCCGTACGCATGTAGGAACGAGCATCTTGAATCAAATAGCCAATCCCCTGATCGGCGCCCATCAATTCGGCAACGACAAGGCACAGCCATGCTGTACTAAGCGACAGCCGCACGCCAAGCAAAATGTTCGGCATTGCCGCAGGCAGAACAACCTTCGTCAGTTGGTGAAAACGGCTGAATTCCAGTACCCGCGCCACATCGAACAGCTTCGAATCGACGTTGCGGACACCCAGAAACGCATTCACATACAGCGGGAAGAAGGCACCCATGGCGATGAGCAAGATTTTCGACAGCTCGCCAAAGCCGAACCAAAGGATGAACAGCGGCGTGATGGCCAGCAGCGGCACCGTACGCAGCATTTGGATCGTCGGATCAAGCACCTGCTCCGCACGTTTGTACAGCCCCGACCCTAAGCCGATCAGCAGGCCAAGTCCGCCGCCCACAAAGAAACCAATCATGGCGCGCAGCACACTGATGCCAAGATGATGCGTCAGCTCCCCCGACATGAGCATGTCGTAGAAGTCACGGAAGATCGAGGTTGGAGGCGGGAACAGCTGGCGGGAGACAAGTCCGTTCACTACGGCCAACTGCCACAGAACCAATACAGCAACAGGGATAAATGCGCCTAGCAAAAAGCGCTTCGTTCTTTCTTTTCCAGTCATAGGAATAGACGACCTTTCCTCATAGTGTCATTAAATCTCATAGCTGCCATCCTCTTCTTCCACATGATTGAGTGCTCCAAGCACCTGTGTGCGAAGCTGCTGAAAAGCAGTGCCGACCCGGTTGCGCGGATACGGAAGATCAACGGGAATGACCGCCTTAATCCGGCCCGGCCGGGCATCCATAACCACTATGCGATTGGACAGAAAGATCGCCTCGTCGATATCATGCGTAACGAGCAGCATCGACGTCTGATTTTGCCGCCAAATATCGAGCAGCGACTCCTGCATATGATTGCGGGTAAAGGCATCGAGCGCGCCAAAAGGCTCGTCCAGCAGCAGCACTTGAGGGCTGCGCAGAAGCGCCCGGGCAATCGCCACCCGCTGTGACATGCCGCCCGAAAGCTGCTTCGGATAAGCCTTCTCAAATCCCTTCAGCCGGACGAGCTCAATCATCTCGTCGACCCTATGACGCACCTCATCGTTTTTCAGCGACAAGTCCGCAGCAATATTTCTCTCCACTGTAGCCCACGGAAACAAACGATGCTCTTGAAAAATAAAGCCCTTTTCCTTGCTCGGACCCCGCACGTCGGAGCCGTTTAATTGCACCCTTCCCTCGTAGTCGATGTCCAGGCCGGCTGCGATTTTGAGCAGTGTGCTTTTGCCGCAGCCGCTTGGGCCGATAATCGAGACAAACTCTTGTTTTTTCAAGCTCAGATGGATGTCGTCGAGCACATGCGTAGACGTGTCCGCCGTGCGAAACGTTTTATTCAAATGACTAATTTCCAGTGCCGTTGCAGTCATGTTAAGCCCCCCTGCCATGATGTAAAGTATCGTCCAAATGAATTTAGGGAGAATATTAGCAGACGGTCAAAACGATTGTCAATATGCCTTTTGCTGGGCGGCCTTCCGCCAGACAGCCTACTTAAAGCTGTTATACTCACGGATCAAATAGTTCAAAAACTCCTTCTGGGCAATCGAAAAATGCTTCTTCGCCAGGCGTGCCCAGCCCAGTGAAATCGTCGACGGCTCATGGCTGACGAGCGGTATCATGACGATATCCCCGTTCAGCACGAGCGGGTCGTTCATCATCGCATACTCGATAAAGAGGCCCACCGCCGCACCCTCGGCGATTGTCCGTTTCAGCAGCTCGATATTGTTCGACGTGAACAAAATATTGACCTTGCCGTATTTGTCCATAAAGTCGCCCAAATACCAGTTCGAGAACACCCCGTCGATGTTGACGAACGGCTGCGCAAGAAGATCCTGAGGCGTGACGCTTTTGTTCATCGCCAGACTGGAGCGCCGTCCGACGCAGACGACCATCCGCGAGACATGCAGCGTCTTCATCTGCAAATCTTTTACATCTTCCGGCTTATGGTTGTCGAGATAGATCAGCCCGAGATCCGTCCGGTCCTCCTTCAAATCCTGGATGACCTCCTCGGTGCTCTTGGACGTAATCTCCAGCTTGACGTTGGGATGATCCCGCTTGAAGGCGATGATCGCTTTGGTCAGCACGGCCATGAAGTTAGGCCCGACAGAGAAACGCACCTCGCCCTCAGTCAGTGAGCTTTTCACAAGCGATTGCTCTCGGATTTCCTCCATCCGGGCCAGAATCTCGAATACCTTCTCGATAATGATTTTTCCCCGGTCAGTCGGCACTGTACCGAGCCGCGAACGTTTGAAAATCGTAATGCCGAGCTCCTGCTCCAGCTTCGACAGCGATTTGCTGATGCCCGCTTGGCTGACGTGAAGCTGTTCAGCGGCGATTGTAATCGATCCGGTACGTGCGATTGCGGCGATATATTCGAATTGCTCAAGGTTCATATGAACACCCCTGACACATAACTTGGAGTTATGATAATATATTTCATAGTTATTTTACTAGATTAATCGGAAATAATACAATACAGATATCCGACCGGAACGATTGGATACCACACAACAGCACAAGGATGCAGACAGGGGTTGTAAGCAATGCAGAATACGACTATCAAACGGTCACCGGCATGGAAGTCCGGCTTGATCGTTCTCTCCGTAATTATCGGATTATTAGGTTTAACCGCTTGCTCCGGCAAATCGGCGGCAGATGAGAAGGTAACGGTAAATATCGCCATCAACGGCGGACTCAATCTGCTCACCATCGCCAAAAACAAAGGATTCTTCGAGGAAGCCTTCGGCAAAGTGAACGCCGAGGTCAAATGGAATGAATTCCAAAGCTCGGTACCTCTGCTCGAAGGCGTCGTCTCCAACCGTGTCGACTTCTCCTTCATCGGCGACGGCACTGTCGTAACCGGCAAGGCTGCCGACAGCCCGTTCACAGTCATCTCTGTTACCGGCGTTGAAGGCAACCAGAACAGCGTTATCGTAAAGCCGGACAGCCCGATCCAATCGATCGCTGACCTGAAAGGCAAGACGATTGCGGTAGCGAAAGGCTCCTCCGGCCATATTTTCCTCATCAAAGCATTGGAGAAAAACGGCCTGTCCGAGGACGATGTGAAGCTCGTTCAGCTTCAGCCCGACGAAGCGAACCCTGCTTTCCAATCCGGAAATTTAGACGCTTGGGCGATCTGGGACCCGTTCGTCACGATTGAAACGCAAGGCGGACGCGCCCGCATTCTGGAAAGCGTCAAAACGATGGGCTTCATTGCTCCAGCCGTTATGATCGGCCGCGATCAGTTTCTGAAGGATCACCCGGATCTGGCTGCATTGTACCTGAAAGTGTATCAGCAGACAGTCGAATGGGTAGCGGGTCATTTGGATGAAGCCGTGACGATTCTGGCAACCGAGAAAAAGATGGATCCTGAGCTTGTCCGGACGCTAATCTCGAACACGCATTATATCAATGAGCCGGTGTCACCGGAAATCGAAGGCGCAATGCAGTCGACAGCTGACATTCTCGAAGCGACAGGCACTGTGAAGAAGAAGGTCGACATCAGCAAAGTATATGACAACTCCTTCATTACCGAAGCCTTGAAATAAGGTTCGGCCATTACCAAAAAAGGCATCGTTATGGCTGAACCGCCTCGATGCCTTTTTGATTCCCTTAACTCATTCCCATCATTCAGGAGGCTGCTATTATGAGCACAGCAACAAGAGAGACATCCATTCAAAACTATTTGCATACGACGGACAAAATCCGGGACAAGGTTCAAGGACTATCCGAAGAGCTGCTTCTCTGGCAGCCCGGCCCCGGCAAATGGAGCATCAACGAAATCGTCGGCCATCTGCTCGACTCCAATATCGTCAATTCCTACCGGATTCGTAAAATCATCTCCGAGTCCGTAACGCCGCTCGTTACCTTCGCCCATGAAGGCTGGGTGTCGCAGCAGCAATTCAACGAAACGACTATTGCCGATATGCTAGCCGCCTATGAGGCGCTGGCGATCTATAACGGCAGCTTGCTGAAAAAGCTCACGGAGGAGCAATGGCTCCGTTACGGCTTGAAGGGCGAGGAAAAAATCTCGATCGCGCATATCATCGACAGCTTTATTTGCAGTCATGTGGAGAAGCATATGGGGCAAATCGAGCGGAATATCGCAGCATGGAACAACCGCGGCTAACAGGAGGGATGAGCATGTTATTAGCGCAATGGCTGGAGCTGGCTGAAGCCCAGCACCCGCAAGTTATCGCATGGAGACGTTATTTGCATCAGCATCCCGAGCTTAGCTTCAAAGAAACAAGCACTGCTCTATATATAGAAGAAACGCTTCGCTCCTTTGGCAAGCTGATCGTCAGCAGACCTACACCAACCAGCGTTATGGCCAGATTGGTCGGCAAAAAGCAGGGTGTTGTACTGGCTATTCGCGCGGACATCGACGCTCTTCCCATTCAAGAGGATACCGGCCTTCCGTTCTCATCGAATACGGATGGCGTTATGCATGCCTGCGGCCATGACGGCCATACCGCCGTTGCGCTTGGCGTCGCCAAGCTGCTGACGGATCATCTTGCACTAGAGGAACTGGAAGGCGAAGTGCGGTTTATTTTCCAGCATGCGGAGGAGCTGCCTCCCGGCGGCGCAGAAGATATGATTGCGGCAGGCGTTCTGGACGGTGTCGATTACGTTATTGGCGCCCATCTGCAGTCTCCAGTAGAAGTAGGCAAGGTTGGCGTAGTTGCCGGGCCAATGCTCGCGTCCCCCGACAATTTCACGATTACGATTAAAGGCAAAGGCGGTCATGCCGCCGAACCGCACCGGACCGTGGATTCTATCGCGATCGGGGCGCAGGTAGTAACCAATCTGCAGCACTTGGCGTCCCGCCATTTCAGCCCCGTCGATCCGCTTGTCGTCTCCGTCACGAAATTTGCCGGGGGCCAGTCGCATAACGTCATTCCCGGCAGCGCGGAGCTATGCGGGACCGTCCGCTGCATCGACCCTGAGCTGCGCGAGGAAGTGCCGCGCCGCATGGAGCAGATCGTCCGCGGCATTACGGAGGCGCATGGTGCTGAATATGAGCTGCAGTATACGTATGGCTATCGTCCTCTGATCAACAACAAGGAAGTGACGGCCATCGTCGCCGAATCGGCGGCGGAGATTGTTGGTGAAGATGCCATCTATACGATCAAGCCAAGCATGGCTGCCGATGATATGTCGGCTTATATCCACCGTGTGCCGGGCACGTATTTCAATATCGGTGCCGGCAACAAAGCAGCCGGCATCGTCTATCCGCATCATCACCCGCAGTTTACGATTGACGAGGATTCACTGCGGATTGGCGTACAAGTGTTTATTGCGGCTGCTCTCAAGCTAATGAAGCTGCGGTAGCCATCATTGCATTGAAGAAAAAGAAGACCTTCCTCCGCATAGAGCGTAAGGAAGGTCTTCTTTTTCTCTACTCATTAATCGATATAGCCGGCAAGCCCTTTGTCCATGAAATAATCCATTTCTGCGTCGAGAATGGACTCCACTTTCAATTCGTCCAGCTTCACGTCAGGACGGCCTACGATATAGTCGACGAGCTCGTCGCTGTCGATCTCCACTTCACCTTGAGCGTTCGCTTTCGCGCCGTCCATAAATTTCTGCTCATGCTTCAGTACGAGCTGAATGCTTTTCACATCCAACTTCGTCTGTTCGGCAATGTATTGAATCAGCTCCTGCTCATTCACTTGTCCGTTTTCTTGCTCTGCCATCGCATTCATCTCCATTTCAGATCCAAAGTTCATTCCGCGCAGCAAGCCGAGCTTGGCCGCTACTCCTTAAACTACTATTGTCCCCGCTGCTGCGTCAACCTCTATACCTTTATTATGCCCATTTCCCGTCATTTCGCCCCTTCACTGTCTTCACCACCGCTTTACAGCTGAATATGCTGGAGGAAAGAACAGAAGGAGGGCGTTAGCTTCACTATGGCAAAAAGGGTCATCATCGTCGGCATTGAATTCAACAACCGCTCCACCAGAGGCGGTCCCTATAAGGTTGGACTTACGGAGGCATGGATTGAATATCGCATGAACATCTTTATGAAATATACGATGAACAGCCTGAAAAAACAGACCAATCAGCGGTTTACCGCGCTCATCCGCTATGCATCCGTGACAGAAGAGCTCATCCGAAAAACGCTGGAGAAGCATGAGCCGCTGCCGGATAACATCCGATTCGTGCCCGAGGAGCAATATATCGAAGCCCAAAAGGAGCTGGCCGGCGACGCCAAATGGCTGTATCTCGTTCGCCTCGACTGCGATGACACCTACAGCAAGACGCTGATTCAACAGCTGCATGCAGCGAAGCCTAGAGAAGGAACACGTGCACTCGTCAATCAGCTCGGCTATATTTATGACAGCCTACGTCACCGGATTTCTCCGGTCAAGAAGACTTCTCCGCCCTTCTATACCTGGATCTATAAGAGCGCAGACTACTTCAACGGAAAACGATATAAAATTAAAGGCGGCCATCCCGCGGTGGTCAAGCATAAGCATGAAATATTGACCAAAAAAGGACGGCGCAACTACCTGGTCGTCGTTCATCAGCGAAACACGCTTAATCAGCGGCTGCTTAAGCGAAAAAACTTTATCAGCAACCGCAAAAGGGTAGATGCTATTCTGCGCAAGTTTATTTAGACGCAAACAGCCGCCTTCTCATCTGCAGAAGGCGGCTGTTTCAATGCTTATTTGGTCGTAAAATGCTCGCTTAACTGCCGCTTCGCACGGGCGCTCGCCCAATTGTAAGCCTGCCAGCTGCTGTCTCTCCTCTGAAGCTCTTCCTCTCTCTGCTTCAAGCCCTTTTCCAACTCGGGATGCTTGGCTGCGTATTGAAGGAGCAGCGGAACGACGTCAGCCGACAGCTCATCTAAATAGGAAATATCCGTAATCGTGGTGATTTTATTAATTCGCTCAATGTTGCGCTCCGCAATCATTCGGTCCATCCCAATATAATTAATCAGCACATAGGCAGCAATACTGATCACGATATAGAACCGGGCCAGCGGAATACGCGATATGGCAATACGCAGCCCCGCTATAATAAGAAGAACGGCCAAGTAAATCATAAAAGCATGCACTAGAAAACGAATATAGGTATAACCATAAGCTTGCTCATAGAGTACTAGCCGTTTATAAGCAGATACGAGCATTACGCCTGAGCAGCTGACGAGTACATACAGCAGTACATTATTGACCTTAGCGAGAACGACCCGGCTTCGATCGGAGAAGACAAGCGTCCCCAGCATGATGGCAAAATTAATCGAAGTCACGATCACCAGCTCGAAAAATCCGCCCCTGGCGTACTCAGCATACGTCATTCCTTCCGGCAAATGGCCGTTCAGCATGCCGAATAAGTAAGAAAACTGAATGACAACAAACAAAATATAGACGGCATTAATCGCAACAAGCACAGTCGCTATAATAAGCGGATCTGCTTTAACACTGGCGGAACCAGCTTTTGCGGCGTGCAAAGGCACCGCCCCCTGCAGCTCGGCTTCTTTCCAATTAGCCGCCAGCCTCGCTCTATGCGATACACGCGGGCTAACAAAGCCCCACACGAAGCCGAATAATAAAAGACTCAAAATAACGAGCCACATTAGCCTGCCGATGGCTTCCCCAATCGAAAAGCTCCCGAAGGAATCCGGAATGGCATTCACGATTCCCTGAAAAACGCCGTCTGCGGAGCCAAGCAGCGTCGTGACGATAATCAGCAGCGGTCCGGCTATAGCGAGACCGATGAGCACACTGCCTGTCGTTTTTTTATGACGGCTGTCTATCTTCGTTGCGGTCGTAGAGCGCAGCAGCGAGAATGCGGTCGCCCAATGGCCGAAGGTTTGAATAAATAGCTGCTCCAGCGTCGCCGGGATAAGCCGGATATCCCACCAGGTTCTCCCCTTATCCCGGCCAAACAAGTAGACGGTATGTAGCCCAATCAGCACTGGAACCGCAATGAAATTTAATCCGTAAAAGATCGGGTTGGCGAAAAGTACATAGGTCAAAGCAAGCAAAGCGACAGCCGCGAAGCAAAAGTAGTCAATGCCCGTCAGCCTGCGCATGCTCCCTCTTGCATTTCCGAGCAATAAGGCATAGAAGATGCCGATAAATATCGGATAGGAAATTCCAAACGTATGCTCGAAAAATAGATACTGGTGAATACACGCTGCCGCTAGCGCCATCAATAACGCCCGGACCGCTCCCTTCCGGTCTGCAAAAGCTTCATCCGGCTTCAGCACAGGCACTTCTTCACTCATTACAATTCCCTCCAGTTATTATGCTATCTAACATCCATTGTAAATGTTAAAATAAGAAGATAAATAGAAATTACGTGAGCAATAGTTTCGTATTTTATAACCGGACAGG
Source organism: Paenibacillus sp. NPDC058174 (assembly GCF_042883865.1). Taxonomy (NCBI): domain Bacteria; kingdom Bacillati; phylum Bacillota; class Bacilli; order Caryophanales; family Paenibacillaceae; genus Paenibacillus; species Paenibacillus sp. NPDC058174. Next base: position 332,924 of record NZ_JBHVUY010000003.1, on the reverse strand, counting down.
AGATTGAAATCGAATGAAGCTGCATGGCCATTATTTGCGACTGCATTCCCGTTATGGAGCAGAAGCCGAAGCGGAGCTTACGCTGGACGAGTTGGCAGGCGCGCTGGACTGCACGCACCGGAATGCGATGAATGTCATCCGCAGCATGGTGGAGCACGGCTGGGTCGAATGGATTTCCAGCCGCGGCAGAGGACGCCGTTCCACGCTGCGTTTTCTCGCTGCGCCGGAGGAAATCGCGTCGCAATCGATGCTGAAGGCGATGGAGACCAACCGTCATGCTATCGGTCGTTCGCTTGCACAATTGCAAGGGCATGTGCGTTCCGCAGCGCTGCAAGAGCATGTGCAGGGCTGGCTGCTCGGTTATTTCGGCCACAGCACCGAGCTGAGAAGCAACAAGCGCATAGATACGCTCAGACTGCCGCTCCGCCAGCAGCTTCAAACGGTCGATCCGCTGTCTATGAACCTGCTGGCGGAATCTTTTGTAGCCAGTCATGTCTTCGACGGTCTCGTTCGCAGGGCGAATTTCGCACACGCCGATCTGAGCCATGGACATGGAGCGGAAGAGATCCTGCCGGGCATCGCCCATGCGTGGGAGGTTGATGCCAGCCGCAAACGGTGGACGTTCTATTTGCGCAAGGAAGTACTGTTCCATAACGGCAAAATCATGACCGCCGATGACGTTGTCTTTACGCTGGAACGGTTGATGGGCACTTCGCGTCGGACGCTGTACAGCGTTATTTTCAAGCAGATTCAGTCTGTACGTGCCGTTTATCCAAACGTAGTAGAGATTGAATTGATCGAGCCTAACGAGCTGTTTCTGCCCCTGCTCTGCACGAGCCGAGCAGCGATCGTCCCGAAGGAATTGGGACAGCTCGGCGAGCTGTTTGGTTCAAGGCCGATTGGCACAGGGCCTTTCCAATTGACAGAGATGAGCGATGGCGGCTGCGTGCTGGAAGCTTTCGGCTCCTACTTCCAAGGACGGGCGCATCTGGATCGCGTCGAGATCGTGCATGTTCCGTGGGGACTGCCGAAGGAAGCTGCCGAGCCCTCCTCACCCTTCCACTTAATTCATAATCCTGCCGAAGCCGGAAGCGGCGGCTGGAGTCAGATTCACTCCCGCACGACCGTACGAAAATTCGTAACCTGCAATACGCAGAAGGCAGGCGTCATGTCCGATCCGGAATTGCGTGCGAGGCTGCTGACTTGTCTGCGCGAGGATGATTCGTCCGCTTCAGGCGGGCCGGAGCGGACAAGCACTCACCGTGCCAACGCCATCTCCATTGCCATCGCGACGATTGAGCCCTACCGCCATGATGCCGAGGTGCTCGCCGGGCGGCTGGAGAAGCATGGCTACAGCTGCACTGTCGCTACGGCTTCCGTCGAAGACTTCAAGGGACCCATCCGGCTGGAATCCGACCTGATTGTCTTCTCTCTGCTGCGCGATCAGGACGAGCAGCTCCGGCAATTCGACCTGTATCAGACGATGTCGGCACACATCGAGCCGCACACTCGCCTGGATATCGAGAAACGGCTGCAGGCCGTTGCCCGTCAAGCGGATTCGGAACGCAGAGCCATGCTGTTCCAAGAAATCGAAGAGCTGCTGATCCGCGAGCATCAGCTTCATATTTTATATGAACGGCCGGTTCAGACCGCCTATATGCCCTCCGTCCGCGGCGTGACCTTTAATTCGCAGGGCTGGGTCGATCTGCGCCATGTCTGGTTTCCTCCGGGGACGTAACAAGGAATGCCCGCCCGGAGGTTCGAATAGTATAGGTACGATGATATCTGCATGCCAAAGGAGCGGTTCGCTTGAAATTAATCATGCCTTGCCTGATTCTCTGCATGAGTGTGGTCTATATCTGGATTATTCCAGAGGATCCGCTGGCGGTGAAGCTTCTATTCAAGCTTATTCCGATGTGGCTTATCATTGCCTATACCTACCTTCAGTCCCCTCAGCAACGAAAGCGCTCTCACTGGCTGCTGCTCAGCGGTCTGTTCTTCTGCATGCTTGGCGACGGACTGCTGGTCTGGTTCATCGTCGGACTCACCGCCTTTCTGATCGGGCATCTCTTCTATCTGTTCGCTTTCCTTAACGTATGGCGGTATTCGATGCTGCGCCTGCTGACCATCATTCCCTTGACCTTGTATGCGGTGTTCATGGCCAGCCGTCTATTGCCTGCCGTAAAAGCCGGCGGTGACGACGCGTTAGTAATTCCCGTGCTCGTCTATCTTATTGTCATTTCCCTCATGTGCTGGGCCGCCATCATGACCGGCAGCAAGCTTGCGATGGGGGGAAGCGTGCTGTTCGTCATCTCCGATTCTGTGCTGGCCTGGAATATGTTCGTCTCCGATGTTACTTACTCATCCATCTGCATTATGGCGACTTACTACGGCGCACAATTTCTCATTGCCCGAAGCGCGAAGAGCATAGCAGGGACTTAAAGGGCGTTCAGCCCATTTACCTGTGTATCCCAATCGCCCCTTCACGCAACAAATTAGTACCAGGTATTATTATCTTGTGTTAAAATAGACATAAATAGATAAGATATTGGGCTAGGGATAGATCCTTAATAGCTATGAGAGAACCTACATGAAATGAGGCTGTACAAATGAGTGGAATATTGAATGGAAAAAATATAATTGTCATGGGCGTTGCCAATGAGCGCAGCATTGCATGGGGAATTGCTAAATCGCTTCACCGCGAAGGTGCCAACCTGATCTTCACCTACCGGAAAGAGCGGTCGTTCCAAAAGCTGTCGCAGCTGCTGGATGCAAACGGCATTAAGCCGCTGCTTTGCGTATCCTGCGACGTATCCGATGACGCCAGCATTGAGGCAGCAGCGCAAGAAATTAAAGCTTCAGTTCCAGTTATTCATGGACTGGCTCATTCCGTTGCATTTGCCGATAAAGAATATTTGCAAGGCGAATATGTCGATACGACCCGCGCAGGCTATCTGCAAGCTCAGGACATTAGCGCCTACTCCCTCGTAGCGATGGCGAAAGCCTGCAAGCCGCTTATGACGGAAGGCGGCAGCATCGTAACGCAAACCTATCTTGGCGCCGAGCGCGTTATGAAAAATTACAATGTTATGGGCGTTGCCAAAGCTGCTCTGGAAGCAAGTGTCCGCTACTTGGCAGAGGATCTCGGCAAAGACGGCATCCGTGTCAACGCCATCTCCTCCGGCCCCATCCGTACGCTGTCCGCAAAAGGCGGAGTTGCCGGCTTCAACGAGCTGGTTACAACGATGGACGAGAAAGCGCCGCTTAGACGGAATGTTGATCAGGATGAGGTTGGCGACGCAACGATGTTCCTGCTCAGCCCATTGTCCCGCGGTGTAACCGGCGAAGTGCTGCATGTCGATTCAGGCTACCATATTCTTGGCTAGTTAATCGGGGCTAGCTCAACTAAAAATCTCCGGACGGTTTGTGTCAGCCGCCCGGAGATTTTTCATTTGAACTGATTTGGAAATTGCTTCACAATGCCCTCGGCCAGTACATTACTCAAGTGAATGAGATGTTCTTCATTCTGGTCGAAGAGCTGAATCGACTTCTCCCACTCCTTCTGATGATAAGCCACCACATCCTCTGTAAGAAGCTGCAGATGTGTATGCAGCATATCCTTCAATTGGTCTTGACCCCAATTCGGATTAAGGCTGCTCAGGAATGCAGCAATTTCATCTGCATTGGCATACCACTCTTTGTTGTACTTCTGCAGATCACTCTCATTGCCGCTTACCAGCGCGCCAACCACTTCCCCAGCCGTGACAATATGCTGCGTCAGCAGCTTCGCAAGCTTGTTTCCAGCCTCTTCTCCATAATAAGGCTTAATCGCGTTGCCGATATCCTGTTGATTACGAAGCAATCTCGTTAGCTGTTGATCCTTATCGGCTAACCCTTCTAAGCTGCTCACAACAAAATTTTTCGTCCAGAGCGCATGCTCAATCCATAGCTTCTCGAATTGCTGCAGCAAACTTACCTCCTTTGGGCTCAAGCATGCTTTATGCTCACGCGTATGATGGCCCTTCTCGGCATGGGCCGCGGCAGGCATAGCTGCAGCCGAAAGCAGCAGTATGGCGGACAGACCGAGTGACAGAAGCAATTTCATCCATCGAAACCTCATCAATAGCCCTCCTTAGTCAAAATCAGGGAACAGACGGGTTTATTGTGAGCCAAATCTCCCTTTTCATACATAAATAACCTGAGAAAAAAAAACGCCGCCAGACTGAGTGCCCGGCGACGTTCTAACCTGCTGTTATTCAAAAACAGCAAACTTCAATTTTTTCTTCTTTAAATAATCTATAATTTCCGGCAAAGCTTCCGCCGTAATCTTCTTCTCATGCAGCACATAGATGCCGCCGGAAGGATTCGTCTCGTGGAAGTATTTCACGATGTCCGCTGCACTTTTCACATGCCAATCCTCCGGATCGCGATTCCACATGAGCGTCTTCATCTCCAGCTTCTTGACCTGAGTCTTCAGCTCGCTGGAAACCGCGCCATAAGGCGGACGAAAAATCGTCGTCGGATTGCCTGTAATCTCCTCCAGCAGCTCGTTAGTCCGCTTCAGCTCATCCGATGCTTTCTCGCTTTTTAATTTCGACAAGTCGCTGTGGGACCAAGAATGGTTACCTACTACCATCCCGTGTTCACTAGCATAAGCTGCGGCTTCTTGCTTCCGCTTCGCATTTTTCCCAATGAACAGGAAGGTTGCTGCAACATCATTCGCCTTCAAAATGTCGACGATTTGCTCCGTATACACCGAAGGGCCATCATCGAAGGTTAAGGCCACATAGCCCTTTGGCAAGCTGTACTGCAATTTGTCGGCCGGAAGCTGTATGACCTCGTAGCCCAGCTTCTTTTCCGGCTCTGCAGCCTTAGCTGCAGGCAGTTCAACCAGCGGCTTCTCATTCAAACCGCTCCATGAAGCGGCTTGCACGATGCCAGGGCCAAACGCCCAAGGGGCCGGATTTGATTCAGCCGCCGTTTCATTGGAGCCTGCCGCTATGACCCGGTGAGCGAGCGGATCGGAATAGTCCTCAAACAGCTCGCGATTCATCGTAATGCTGGTGAGGCATAGAATAACCGTAAATACGGCCAATCTTGCTGCAATAAACCGGAATCGCTTGCCTAACAGTCGAAACGGCACCTTTTCCGACAGCTGCTCCTCACCTTTATTTGAAGCTGCACTTATACTTGCTTGAGGCTCTTCCTGTGCGGATAGGGCTTCTTCTCGAATAGCCGACTCCAGTTGTGTTACATAGCATTTGGTACATGTAAAAGGAAAATGAAGACTGGTGTCGCGAGTAACTTTAGTCAGACTGCTGTTGAACCTTTTGCCGAAAGCATCCCATTTCGGATACAGCGACAGCCTGACTCGCTCGCCCGTTCGGGGAACGGCAGCGGAAAGCTGATGGAAGGTATGCTCATCGATGTTGAGTACGAACCGTTTGCGTTCTTCGCTGGCCGTGACGCATAGCTCCATTCGATAATGATCCGGCTCCTGCCGTAGCGATAAGAGCTCGATCATTCGGATTTTATTCATCTCCATGGTGTATGGACTTCCTCCTGCCGCGTCTCATGTTGATTCCGCTTTAATGGTCTCCGCTGCTGTCCCCTGCCGAACTCGTCTGATTCGCGAACGGCATCGACATACGATTCGTGAAGTCCTGAATCATATTGGCCAAATAAGCCTTCTCCTGGCGGGTCGTCTCATATTTCTGGCGAAGATGGTTGCCCTCCGCTTCAAGCCGGCTAATGCGCTCCTCCAGCTCATTGATTCGCTTATTCCGCTCTGCCTGCGTTTCATTATGCTTCTGCATCAAGCTGCTGTACTTTTGCTGTTCCAGATCGATGACCGCTTTGAGTTCCTCGGTCTCACCGGACATCTGCGCCTGCAGCTCGCGGTAATCCTCCATCACCTGATCGACCTTCAAGTTTTTCTCGATCAGCTTATTCTCCAGCTCCAAAATGTTCTTCTCGCGCTCCTCAATCACTTTATTGAGGTTTTTGGCATCGCGGTTCAATCGGTCTACATGGTTGTTGGCATGGTTCAGACGATCCTGAAGCTCATGGATGTTCCGATCCGAATGCTGTCTGGCCTGGATAATCTGTTCGACCGAGAAAATCAGGTCCAACGATTTTTTATCCAAATTAGCTTTACTGGAACTGCTCATGACTGCAAATAGCTCTGCAGCCGATTCCGTTTGCTCGACCTCATCTGTGTCCGGCACGTTGCCTTGCAATTCCGGATCACTTACAGAGGTTGCCCTTGCCTCTTGATCCGGCGCGCTTGCCGCTGAATCCTTTTTCTTAAAAAAAGGAGAAATCATCGCTTCTATTCACCCCGTTAGAAAAATGTCAGAATATGTCGAACTTTTATACTACTATTATAGAATAATTATCCATACTAGAAGTGAGACTTTGTATCTATATCTGTCAATTCTATCTAAAGTCCTATGCTTATTCAGTTATTGCGAGGCAAATTCGACCATTTGCAACGGTACCGAGGACACAAAAACAAAAAGATGAGGCGATCCGTTGAACGGATGCCCCATCTTCCTTGCATGTATATACAGTCGGCTGTATCAAGCAGCAGCCCTCTACTCTATTGCGCCAAACAGCGCTCTACAACCGCTCTTACCCGCTCTACGCCTTCCCACATATCGCCTGGACCGTCATAGACAAGAGCTATAGGTCCTTTGTACTGGATATCGGCTAAAATCCGTAAATTCCTTCCAAACTCAACTTCTTCCGGTATTCCGTCTGCGGTGAATTCCGGCTTGGCATGCACATTCTCGCAAATCGGCAGCAGGGCAGCCAGCTCCTCGTGACGGATCGACCGCTCGAAATTGCCGAAATCGCCGATCATGCCGATCTCTCCCGCACCTTTGTCCGCCAGCGCCAGGCAATTCGCGGCCGTTAAGGTTAACGGCTTGAAGTTTTCGGTAATGACGCGAACGTTACGCTCTTTGGCATAGGCCGCCAGCTCCAGCAATTGCTTGCCGGCACGCTCCAGTGCCGCCGTGTCTGTCGATGGCGATTCTCCGGCCACAATCCGGATACGCTCCGCTCCCGCCTGCGATGCAATATCGATCCATTCCTTCGCGAGCTTCATATCGGCTTTGCTTCGCACTTCATCGGCAGATGAAATGTCCCCATAATCGAGCAGCAGCGTGTGAAATGCGATCTTGCTTTGCTCGAACGCCTGTCGCAATTGCAGCAAATAATCGGCATCGGTGCGCGGAAAGTTGAAATGGCAAATATCAACCGCTCCAAATCCCTTCTCTGCCAGCACGCCCGGCAGCTCCAGAAGCGTCGTCAGCTCCGGCTGCGGATCAATGTGAATGCCGTGCGTTTGCGCTGCCGCGTCCCAATACGTCCAGCGAAGCGGACCGAGGTGGCGGTGAAGACTCCATGTATTCATCGATAGATAGGACATGACCTATGCTCCTCTTTTTTTCCGAATGGTGTGGAATGCGAGTGGATTCTCAGTTAGTTTTCATCATTGTAGTCATTCGTTTTTGTCCCGTCAATCGAGTTGCCAAACCCGCATAAAAAGACGGCAAAACCGATGCGAAATCGGATCTGCCGCCTCTATTGGCAACCTATTTTATTACAGCCTTAACCTGCACTCTTCTTCAATTGCTTGCTTCGCAGCTGGCCGCATGCCGCATCGATATCGGTGCCGTGCTCCAGTCTGACGCTGACGCTGATGCCGTTCTTTTTCATCACGTCATAGAACGCTTTGATCGATTCCTGCTCGCTCCGCTGATATTGACTGTGCTCGTCAACCGGATTGTACGGAATAAGGTTCACATTGACAAGCGATTTGCGGTCACCATCGCCGATCAGTTCTACCAGCTCCAGCGCTTGCTCCCGTCCGTCATTGACATCCTTGAGCAAAATGTATTCCAGCGTAACCCGTCTGCGCGTCTTCTCCAGATAGTAGTCAATCGCCGGCATTAGCTTCTCCAGCGGGTAGGCACGGTTAATGACCATGATCCGGGTCCGCAGCTCGTTGTTTGGCGCATGCAAGGACACCGCCAGATTCACGCCAGTGTTCATATCCGTGAATTCATAGAGTTTGTCTGCTAAACCGCTCGTCGAGACGGTAATATGTCTGGCTCCAATCGCCAGTCCCTTGTGATCCTTAACGACAGTCAGGAAATTGATCATATTCGTCATGTTGTCGAACGGCTCGCCGATACCCATGACGACGATATGACTGACTTTGTCCCCTTGACCCGCTTGATCGAGATGCAGCTGCGCTTTCATGATCTGCTCCACGATCTCCCCGGCCGACAAATCACGGCTTTTCTTCAATAGACCGCTCGCGCAGAAGCTGCAGCCGATGTTGCAGCCAACCTGCGTCGTCACACATACCGACAGTCCAAACTTATGGCGCATCAGCACCGTTTCGATCAGATTACCGTCTTGCAGCTTGAACAGAAACTTGATCGTGCCGTCGACCGATTCCTGCTTCACATGCTCTTCCATTGTTTTGAGCACAAAATGCTCTTCCAGCAGCGCCAGACAGTCCGCATTGACGTCAGTCATCGCCGCAAAGTCCGTTACGCGCTTGCGGTACAGCCAATCCCATACTTGCGCCGCACGGAACTTACGGTGTCCGCGCTCCTCCAGCCACTCAGTGAGCTGTTCTAAAGTTAATCCATATAGGGATGATTTACTCATGAATAATCCTCTTTTCATCTGTTGCCAATCTGCTACTGCTTATTGTCCCAAAAATGGTTGCTGAAAACAAGTAGGCGAAGCCTCTGATTCGCATTGCCTATTGTTTCTAAGGTTCGGACACCTGTGTCTGCTCCTTTTGATTCACTACTATTTTCATAAAAAGGATATGTAAAACAAGGAATTTGTTGGTTGATGTCGAATTGAGTTAGTTCAAAACTAGACAACAACCTGGGGGAGAACAAATTCGTGTTATTACGTTCGAAACTGCTGTCGCTGTTAGTCACAACTGTACTCATTTGTTCCTTGTTTGGCTCCGCAACACCTGTACATGCTGCTGGTATTGTGAATCAGAATCAAATCTACACGTATGAAGCGATGATCAGAGATATGAATGCATTGGCTGAACGCTATCCGGATCTTATTACGTTGTCTTCCATCGGGGAAAGTGAATATAACCGGAAGCTTTGGCGGATAGATATCGGCAAAGGTCCGGCTATTATTTTGCTTAACGGCTCGCATCATGCTAGAGAGTGGATGACTACCGTCCTGCTCATGTCTATGGTTGAGAACTTTGCCTCTTCCTATGCTAATAACGATACCTACAATAAAATCGCTGTTCGCGACTTGCTGGACCGCGTCACCTTTGTCGTCATCCCAATGGTCAATCCGGACGGAGTTACGCTTCAACAGAAGGGGCTTTCGGCCTTTCCTTCATCGGTTCATGAGAGTCTGATTCGCATGAATAAAGGAAGCCGGGATTTCAAACGCTGGAAAGCCAACGGCAAAGGCGTCGATCTGAATCGCCAATATCCTGCGGGATGGGAATCGATTCGAAATGCGGCATCGTCCAACAGCTATATGAATTATAAAGGCCAAAAGCCGCTGCAGGCGAAGGAAGCGGCCGCAATGGCTAAGCTTGCCCGGGAGCTTCGTCCGGAGCTTGCAATGTCCTATCACTCCTCGGGCGAAATTATTTTTTGGAACTATCGGACAAAAACCGAAAATCTAGCCCGTGATCGCGCTCTAGCCTCTCAATATGCCTCCATGACGGGCTATTCACTGGTGGCACCCAGCTCCAATCCTTCAGGCGGCGGCTTTACCGATTGGTTTATTTCCGAATTTGGCCGTCCTGCAATGACACCTGAGATCGGGCGCGCTGTAGGGGACACGCATGTACCACTGTCCGAGTGGTCCCGCATCTGGAAGCAGCATCGCGATACGGGATGGATGCTCGCAATCGAGGGCTATGAGCTTTGGCTGGGCAAGCAGGACGTCAAGCCGGGCAGCGGCGACTTCTATCTTCTGTCCTCCGAGACAAGCTACCAATGGCCAAGTTCCGATTCAAAAACGACGGGCTCACTGAAAGCTGGCACATACAAGCTGACCCGGACGAAAGGCGATTGGCTGGAAGTGGCGTCAGGCAGCTCCCGCGTATGGATTAGCGGCCGCAATGCGCTGCTTGGCGTGACCAAAGCTCCTGAAGGGCTGAAGGTCGCTTTATCGAAGGATACCGGGATCTACACGACTCCGCTGCAGACGAAAGCGACTGCACTATCCTATGCGGACCAGAAATTAACGGTTCGGCTCGTCTGGAAGGACTGGTACCAGATACAGACTTCCAAAGGGTTGTTCTGGGTGAAGACGAAACAGGTCTCTATCGTTAAGGAAGAAGAGCTTCCAGCTATTGAAGAGCCGGAAGCTCCAGCCGAAGAAGTATCGCAGGAGGAAGTTCTTCCGTCTCCTGCACCTGCAGAGCAGGAGACCCCAGCAGCATAATGAATAATACCCGTGCCGGCTTCCCCATAATAGAGGGTACACTTTATGGGAATGGAGGAGCACAATGATGTTGGATAATCTCGAAAGCGACTATGACTGTGCGAATGCGGGTGACGATCTGCATGCTCTAAAGCGTGAGCTGGCCGAGCTTCGCGGCAGCGGCGCTGAAGACCCGGAATCGCAAATGGCGATCAACCGCCTTGAAAACCAGCTATTGTTCATCATGAACAAATGCGATATTAATCATTGAGTTTATTATGATGACAAACAGACAGCCAGACGCCGGTGTATGTGAACCGGCGCCTGGCTGTTTATTTTTGGTTCTATTGCTGCTCGTGTACGCCATACTCTGCTCGACTGAATTCCCCATTCCATATGGTGATGCACTCCGTCATCCAACTTTGGAAAAAACCATTTGCCGCAACACCCTGTTGGACTCGGCATACCACACTGCAAAACCACAATTGATCTATATTCGGCAGGCTAACGTGGTTATAAAGTAAACATCTATCCACGCCGCAAGAAAGCATCCGCTCGTAAGGCTTGTCAGTCGATTTAGTGAGTTAAAGTAAATAATTTTCGCTATTACCTGCTGTTTTTTCTTTATTTTTTTGGCTGCCCCGCCGGATTTGAGCAAATTCGCCCATTAAGGTCACTTTTTTCTTTAGTAAGAAATCAGTTTCCGCCGTTATTTACTTCCTTACGTTATCGCCTCAGAATGCCATGTTTGAGCATATAATAAGGAAATTTTGTACCATATAACGCAACGAGTTTCCTTAACCTGCATTTACCCTTATCCCTCTCGCCCATATAATACAGAAAAAACTATATGAGCTTGTCCATCTAGCCTAATCTTAGAACCGCTCACCCAGTTCCAGCTCCGAGATCACCTCAAAGCCCTCACGACGCAGCAATGCAGTCGTAACCCCTACGCCTTCCATGCGCTGATTGCCAAAGCTGCCGTCATAGATCATCCCGCTGCCGCAGGAAGGGCTATATTCCTTCAATACAATTGTGGTGGCCGCATGCTTTCTCGCCAAATCAAGCGTCTTCTGTGCGCCGTCCAAGTACAGCGACGTAACATCACCGCCAGACTTCTCTACCACACTCGCTTTACCTTCCAGTACATCCTCACCTGTACCGCCAATAATCTCAGCCGGCTCACGCGGCGTGACGAAGCCTCCGAGCAACTCCGGACATACCATTACCGCCCTGCCCTCTTGAACAAGCAACTTAATCTTTTCACTTAAACTATCCGTTCCATTATATCTGCATGCTAGTCCTGCCAAGCAGGAACTCACGATGATCACAGTTTCTCCACATCCTTCATATTTGGAAGCCGCCTGTCTGTAAGAAGCGCATAACGACACCTGTCCCTTTAATTCTTTACCCCGATCTTATCACGATCCTAAGTCTAATTGTTGCTATAATCCTCTCTTTCGCGAGAAAAATTGAAGGAGACCTGTATAGTCACCCAGTTACTGCAACTCTGCTCAAAGGTCCGTTCAAATTAATCAATGTACGCAGCAAAGCCGCAAGAACATAGAATACAGAACCTATTGCTGCGCTTCAACAACCGTGGTGAAAACAAATGAAAATAAGTTCTTTTCAACCTCACATTTTTCGTATATAATGTGCCTTAGACAATTGCAGTTAACAATGTGGACTGCGATTTTATTTTAAACATATATGTGCTTGTCTTAATTGCAGATTAAGGTGAAGCACTAAAAAAGGAGCGTTTAGCAATGGAAATTGCAGCAATCGTTTTGCAAAGCTTGCTTGCTTTTGCGTTTTTGTTCTCAGGACTCAGCAAAGTGGCAGGGGTCAAAATGCAAGTGGAATCCTTCAATCATCTGAGACTCCCTCAATGGTTCCGTGTCATCACAGGGCTGGTACAGCTGGTTTCAGTCGCTGCCCTGATTATCGGATACTGGGAGCCAAGCTGGACGGCAGCAGGCGCACTCTTGCTTAGCCTAGTCGCAATTGGCGGATTTTTGGCGCATGTGCGTGTCGGAGACCCATTCAAGAATGATGTGCCAATCTTGGTGCTTGGCGTAATTGCCATCGTTCTCTTCTTCCTCCGCCTGTCTGAGCTGTCCAGCTTCCCAGGCTTTAACTAAATGACAGACAAATGCGCTATTCGCCGGAGCGAATAGCGCATTTTCTTTTCGACAACAATATAAGAGCTAATCCCGCTTATTTAAATAGCTGTCCTCAAGCACAAGACTTTTATCCCCGTATTCCTTAATAATATGCTGGTCGCCCCATGTGCAAAGAGCGTTCAGAATGGCGCGAAGACTGTCTCCATACTCGCTCAGCTCGTACTCCACCTTTGGCGGCACTTGGTGATAAACGATCCGGTTGACGATGCCGTCCTGCTCCAGCTCCCGAAGCTGCTGGGTCAGCATTTTTTGCGTAATGCCAGGCATGATCCGTTTCAAATCATTCGTTCTCCGTTTGCCATGCATAAGGTGGCAGAGAATCACACACTTCCACTTGCCGCCAATGACATCCAATGCCGCTTCCACTGAGATATTGTATTTCTTTGCAACTGCCATTTCTGTAGCCTCCAAGCACTTATATTGAAGGGCACTTTTTAGTGCCTATGTTACTTTCAAGTGTCTACCGTACTGCAAAGTACGTACTATTCAATTTCTTAACCTTCCTCCATAATAGCATTTACCGGCCGAGAAATACCATACAGGAGGACTGATTATGACTGCTTTGAATTCGAGAAGAAGCACCTTGGCGCTGCTGGCACTTGCAATCAGCGCCTTCGCAATCGGAACGACAGAGTTCATCAGCGTAGGCTTGCTGCCTCTGCTCTCAGATGACTTGCATATATCGATTCGAACGGCAGGACTCACGGTTACGCTCTACGCACTGGGCGTCACCTTGGGAGCGCCGATACTCACGTCGCTAACCTCGCGGATGTCGCGGAAAACGCTGCTGCTCGCCATTATGATTGTGTTCATTATCGGCAACGGGCTGGCCGCTTCAGCCAACGGGGTTGCGCTTCTGCTTACAGCACGCATCGTATCCGCCTTAGCCCACGGCGTATTTATGTCAATCGGCTCAACGATTGCTGCCGATCTGGTGCCCGAGAATCGAAGGGCCAGCGCGATTGCCATCATGTTCTCCGGTCTGACGGTTGCGACCGTCACCGGCGTACCTCTCGGCACATGGCTGGGTCAACAGCTAGGCTGGCGGGTTGCTTTTGTGACCATTGCCGTAATCGGGGTTATTGCCCTGATCGCAAATGCGCTGCTCGTTCCTTCAACGCTTCGTGCAGGAGTCGTAACACCAGTTCGCGAACAAATAAAAGTGATCACCAGCGGACGTCTGCTTCTGGCATACGCCGTCACCGCGCTTGGTTACGGGGGCACCTTCGTTGTGTTCACTTATTTATCACCGCTGCTGCATGACATTAGCGGATTCGGCGATAAAGCCATTGTCTTTATCCTGCTCGTGTATGGCATCGCCATAGCCGTCGGCAACATCATTGGCGGAAAAGCGGCCAACCGCAAGCCGGTCAATGCGCTGTTCTATATGTTTGCTGCACAGGCCGTTGTGCTGCTGGTGCTTTATTTTACCGCACCGTTCAAATGGGCTGGGCTCGTTACGATTCTGCTCATGGGCTTGCTTGCGTTCATGAACGTGCCGGGACTGCAGGTGTATGTCGTGATGCTCGCCGAACGCTTCACCCCGAAAGCCGTCGACGTCGCATCCGCCTTCAATATTGCGGCTTTTAATGCCGGCATTGCAATCGGGGCATACTTCGGTGGTATCATTACCGAGAAAGTTGGAATTATCCATACCGCATGGGTGGGGGCGCTCATGGTAGCTGCCGCTGTGCTCATGACGGGCTGGATGCGCAAGCTGGAATCGCAAGACCAAAACAATAAGAAGGAGGCTGTTTCTCATGACAACAGCACAAAACTTACAAGCCACAACAACATTGCATAACGGAGTGAAAATGCCTTGGTTCGGACTTGGCGTATTTAAAGTCGAAGAAGGCTCATCAGCGGTGGAATCCGTTAAATCGGCTATCCGCAACGGTTACCGCAGCATCGATACCGCAGCAATCTACCAGAACGAGACTGGCGTTGGACAAGGCATTAAAGAAGCTTTGGCGGAAAACGGCCTGTCCCGCGAAGAGCTGTTCGTGACGTCTAAAGTATGGAATGACGATCAAGGCTATGAATCGACTCTTGCTGCCTATGAGACAAGCCTGCAAAAGCTAGGCCTTGACTATCTTGATCTTTACCTCGTTCACTGGCCGGGCAAAGACAAGTACAAAGAAACTTGGCGCGCTCTGGAAACCCTCTATAAAGAAGGCCGCGTTAAAGCGATCGGCGTCAGCAACTTCCACATTCACCATCTGGAAGAGCTGCTCAAGGATGCCGAAATCAAACCGATGGTCAACCAAGTAGAGATTCACCCAAGCCTTTCGCAGCAAGAACTGCGCGACTATTGCGCGGCTAACGGCATTCAGATCGAAGCTTGGTCGCCGCTCATGCAAGGCAAATTGCTGGACAATCCTGTACTGACAGAGATCGGCGCTAAGCATGGCAAATCGGTTGCACAAGTTATTTTGCGCTGGGATCTGCAGCACGGCATCGTGACGATTCCAAAATCGATTAAAGAAAACCGGATCGTTGAAAATGCAAGCATCTTCGACTTCGAGCTGAGCGCTGAAGAAGTGGCACGCATTGACGCGTTGAACGAGAACCGCCGTGTAGGTCCGGATCCTGACACTCTTCTTTTCTAATTGATGCAGATAGATTGATGCTCCTCATCAACTAGATCTGACACCAAAAGAACCGCTTCTGTCTAGAGCAGAGGCGGTTCTTTTGGTGCCTCACTATCCAGATGCTCCTTCAAATAGAGATAAAGCTTAGCTGTCGAAGGCTTAGCTTGAAAATCAGCAGGCTTGGATAAAATGCCGACGATCATATCGACCAAATCTCCGCTGACAGTCCGCTGCACTGTATGCTTCGGCGGAGGATTCAGCAGAATGCTCGGCACCAGAGCAATTCCCATTCCGCTGGCCACATAATGCGGCAAAGCTGTCATGCTGCCGATTTCCATCGTATGCAAGTCGAGCTCCGGCGCCATCTGCTGCAGGACGATTTCCAGCTTACGGCGGTAAGGGCATACAGCCGAAGTCAGCAGCAGCCGCGAACCGTAAAGGTCGGACGGATCTATCGCTTCCTTGGCTGCTAGAGGGTGATGATCAGGCAGCAGCACGACAAACGCTTCCCGGAACAAAGGTTCAAAATATCGCTCCGCCATCTCATCAGGAGGGGAACAAATGGCGAGGTCAATCTCTCCTTTATAGAGCTGCTCGCTTAACATTGGGGTGTTCCCGAATACGAGTGAAATACCGATTCCCGGGTTGGATATCATAAAGGCTTGTAAAAGCTCCGGGAGTCTATAGCTTGCTGTCGGCTCAGTCACTCCCAAGCGAACATGCCCAGTCTCCCCTTCTTGCAGACCGGACATATTTAGCTGGAGCTGCTCCATATTTTTCAGAATAACTGCACTTTGCTCGTAGAAAAGTCTGCCCGCTTCCGTCAGACGGAACTGTTTGCCCCGCTCCATTAACTGAACGCCAAGATCGGCCTCCAGCTTCTGCATTTGTGTCGTAACCGTCGATTGGGCATAGTTCAATTCCTCGGCTGCGCGAATGAAATTGCCGTGTTTCACGATCGTTTGGAACGTTTTTAAATGCAGTAGCTCCATTACCGCGCTCCCATCCTGTAGATTCAGATTCAATAAGCATGAACTTTAGATTCGAATAGTTCAATTATACGGATAGCTTTTACACATATACAATGAGCTTATTAGAAGAAAGGACGTGATCCACGATGAATTTGCACGGTAAAGCAGCTATCGTAACCGGCGGAGGTACGGGTATTGGAAGAGCAACTAGTCTGCTGCTGGCTAAGCGAGGCGTTGCTGTAGCAGTCAACTACTCCCGCTCGAAGGATGAGGCGGAAGAGACAGTCCGGCTTATCGAGCAGGAGGGCGGCAGGGCTGCGGCCGTTCAAGCTGATGTGTCCCAGGATACTGAAGTGAAGGCGATGGTGCAGCAGGCAGTGGCGCAGTTCGGAACGGTCGATCTGCTCGTCAACAATGCAAGCATCACGAGACATATTCCGATGAGCGATTTGGATGCTGCCACAGAAGAAGTATGGGACGAGCTGTTCAGCGTCAACGTGAAAGGAATGTTCTATTGCGCAAAAGCCGTTTCCCCCTATATGAAAAAATCGGGACACGGCGCTATCGTCAATGTCGGCAGCATTGCAGGCCAGACCGGATTAGGCTCATCTCTCCCTTACGCCGTCTCCAAAGCAGCCGTTCACGGCTTGACGAAGTCGCTGGCACGGGCGTTGTCACCAACGATTCGCGTCAATTGTGTTGTGCCGGGCGCCGTAGCGACCAGATGGTGGTCCGGCAGAGAGGAGCAGATGAAGCTGCTTGCGCCGCAGCTTCTGCTTCAGCGCATCTCCACCCCAGAGGATATCGCCCAGCTCATCTGCGCAGCCTTGGAGCAGGAAGCGATGACGGGCCAAATCATCACCGTCGACAGCGGTCAGACGCTGTAGATGCGAAAAAAGGAGCTGCCCGTGGGAGGGCAACTCCTTTTCTTCTTCTCCAGCGTTATTGGATCGCTTGTCCTTCAGCGCAAGGGAGTTCGCGAGCAATTGTAACTAGTGTAGTGGTGTTCGGTTGCTCAACACGGGCGGGTATAAGACCCTGATAGGCTCTTATGCCTCCATTTAGGCGGATACGCTCCCACGTTAAGACCCTCTCAGGGACTTAAGCTGGCTGCAGCTTCCGGTTTTCGAGGCCCTTTCCTGTGCTTCGCGGGCATTAAGGCCCTTTGAGGGTCTTAAATCTGCTCTCTTGCAGCTATTTCCCCCCGTTAAGACCCTTTCAGGGTCTTAAGCGAACTTCAGACGGCGAAAAAACACTTTTCTCCGGTTACTCTGCCGGCTTTAGAACCTCTAAGCTGATTAATCACCATTCTCACCATGCTGCAGACTCTGGCATCAGGCTTCGTTAAAGACATATAGCCTGCAAAAGTTATTAAAGCTCGTTATAATCGATCTCTAAAAACTGCGCAACTTCCTTCTCCCAACGGTTGGCCACGAAATCAACATGCAGCGGATGCACATTATAAGCTTCATAATCAGCCTCGCTAGCGAAGACCATCGAGAAACCAAAATCATATGTATTTTTCGGACTCACCTGGCGCAGTACACGGAAATCCTTCACAGTCGGAATAGAGCTCAAAATCGCTTTGCCGTCTTCCAGAAAACGCTGCTCTTCCGCCGAGCCCTTCTCATGCTTCAACGAAAAAATAACAGAGTGAATAATTGAATTTTGCGACATGCTGCACGCTCCTTTGAGGTATGTTCTATCGGTCAATCACTCTTAGAATACCGTTTCCCTCCAGCAACTTCAATTAATAAAAAGCAGCTGTTCACCATTACAAATTTTGGTACAATATGAGAATCATCCATTAGCAGGAGGTTTGATTCAAATGAATGCTAACGAGATCGTGATCGGCATCGATGGAGGCGGCACCCGAACGCGGGCCATAGCCGTCGATTTGGCGGGAAACGTGCTTTCCTATGTGGAAAAGGGGGCGGCTTCCTTATACAAGGATTTGCAAGCGAAGCAGCATGTCCATCAAGCCATTCAAGAAGCGATAACTGCTGCAGGCAAAGCGTTCAGCGACGTTAAAGGAATCGCTGCCGGCATTGCAGGCTATGATTGCCCCGAGGACTTGGAATGGGTCGAGCCGTTGACGGCAATCGATGGCTTAGAAGCTCGCCGCTGGCATCTGAATGATGCAGCTGTTGCCCACTATGGGGCGCTTGAGGCGAAGCCGGGCATCGTTATTATTTCGGGTACCGGCTCCATTATATTCGCCATTACCGAACAAGGCCGGCAGCTACGGAATTACGATTTTCACCACTATGCCGCCAGCGCAGCCAGATTCGTTGCTTACAATACGACCTATGAGCTGCTGGCAGGCAAGGCCGACGAGACAGATGAAGCTCTTATCCAATCGCTGCTGCACTACTGGCAAGTAACCTCGCTTCAGCAGCTCCATGAGCTAGGCGCAGCCGGCTTCATCACAGACGATAGAGAACGGAATCGCAAATTCGGTGAATTCGCTCCTTATGTGACGAAAGTTGCGAGTCAAGGGAGCTGTACAGCACGAAGAGTCTGCGACAGGGCAATTGAGCAAATTCAGGTTGGCGTCGGGATTCTTGCCGCTTCATTCGCAGACCCACATGTCGATGTCGCCTTTATCGGCAGCGTCATCAACAGCGATTACGTCCGCCAACAGCTCACTGAACGCTTGTCCGCTCACAGCAGCAATAAAGACTATCGTGTCGTGACACCCACATTTTCACCTGCTGCAGGTGCGGCACTCTATGCGCTTCAACAGTTAAGCATCCCGTCTTCTCCCGCAATCGTTCACAACCTACGACAGAGCATTCATGCCCGCTTCAAAAGTTAACTTGCCTCATAATCCTACCATCATCTGCTGCTGTCACATGAGTGGCTGCTTCGCACAAACAGGGTAATACCAGGCACCGGGAGCAGCCAGCAGATTGTCAGTGTTAATCTTGCCATGCCCGTTCCTCCCATCTCAGTCCTCCGCCTGCCGCTGGCGGTCTATGTAAGTCTGATGCTCGCGTCCCCAGCCGCACATGCTGTCCAGAACGGTTATCAGCGTCTGGCCATGCTCGGAGATCCGATATTCAACACGAAGCGGCAGCTCCTGAAAGTCTTCCCTAATAATCAAGCGATCCTCTTCCAGCTCGCGAAGCTGCTTCGCCAGTGTTCCTTGCGAGACGTCCGGAATAAGCCGCTTCAGCTCGCCAAACCGCTTAGTCCCGTCTATTAACAAAATGAACAAGATGAGCGGCTTCCATTTGCCGCCTATTTTTTGCAGCGTCGTCAGTACGCCTTGCAGCCTTGGTTCATTCGAGTTTTTCAAAAATCCCAATCCAATCACCTCTACAACCAATATAACGGTTCTGCCGCTTCCCTGCACTCCGTTTCCCAGCAGCCAGCTCTCAGCTTCCCTCACTGCAGCTGGTAGTACGAATAAAGTGAGTACTGTGCAAGTCTCCTTTTATCGCTAATAATGAGTGAAAATAAAGGAGAGGAGTTTTCATCATGCCCAACTTCACACTGAACAACAAACGTATCGTCATCATCGGAGGAAGCTCCGGCATCGGATTCGCCACAGCGCAGCAAGCAGTCGAGCAAGGCGCATACGTCATTCTGGCAGGCCGGTCACAGCAAAAGCTTGAAAAAGCTCAACAGCTGCTCGGAGGAGCCGATCATGCTGAAATCCATACCTTAAACAATCAGAACGAAGAGGAGCTTCAAGCCTTTTTTGCCAAAATCGGTTCCTTCGATCATTTATTCACGCCGGGTGCCTCCTATGTGCGAGGATCGATCGCTTCCCCAGCGGAAGTGGCCCACAGCTGCTTCAACGCCAAATTCTGGCCGCAATATAATGCGGTTAAATATGGGGCGCCGCACTTGAGCAAGGATGGCTCCATCGTCCTCATGTCCGGCGCTTTCGGCCAGCGCCCGCTTGCAGACGGAGCCTCTTACGCCGCCTGCAACGGTGCCATTGAAAGCCTCGGCAAAGCGCTTGCCGTCGAGCTGGCGCCTGTTCGCGTGAATGTGATTTCTCCCGGCACGATTCATACGGCCTTCAACTGGGAAGGAGCTGCCCAAGAGGTACGGGATGAATCCTATAGACAATATGCCAAAATGAATCTCGTCGGCCGCGTCGGCACTGCCGATGAAGCGGCGCACACGACGCTATATTTGATGACCAACGGCTATACGACAGGCAGCACGCTCTTCCCTGACGGCGGCTATATTATGCGCTAACCGCTCGCACCCAAGCCTCCGTTTGAATAATCCATGGCAAGCAGCCGGAATGTCCATTCCGGTTTCTTAGGCGGTATGATACGATTTTCGCTGAGTTGGCATCGTCATACGTCAAAGCAAACCATAGGAGGTTTCGCATGCTTATCCAAACCAGAACGATCACCGTACACCCCGGCAACGCGGACAAAGTCGTCGAGCGTTTCAGCCAGCCCGGCCCGCTTGACGGCCGAGAAGGCTTGATCGACCGGACGATTATGGTCAATAAGCACACCAAGGAGCACGAAGAGATCGTCGTCATTATTCGCTGGCAATCCGAAGACGCGTGGCGGGGCTGGGAGAAGAGCCCCGAACACCTTCAAGGACACCGGGACAGGCGCAGTGAGACACAGCCGGCGTATATCATCGATACCGTCGTTAATATGTACGAAGTTAAACGGCACATTCAGTAGCTTGTTTACCAACGTTTCTATGAAAGCAGTCAGCGGGCAGCCCGCTGGCTATTTTTTTTGCATAAAAAATGATTATTCCTTCAAGCCAAGCTCAGGTATAGTAGGTAGTATGCCTATTTCTAATTCAACATAGCTTAAGCTTGCTGCTGGAGGTCACCGTGCGCATACTATCTTCGAAAACGACACTTGCTATTCTTTTTCTCGTTCTGATCTGGGGCTTGAGCTGGTCCATCTACAAGACGGCGTTAGCCTACACCCCGCCGCTCTTATTCTCCGGCATCCGTTCATTGCTCGGAGGGCTGCTGCTCGCAATATTCCTGCTGCCCAAACGGGACAAGCTGAAATTCCGCCAAAACTGGCGTCGCTACAGCATATCCGCCCTGTTCAATGCGGTCCTCTTCTATGGCGTTCAATCCATAGGGCTCATTTATTTGCCGGGCGGCTTGTTCTCCGTCCTCGTCTATTTTCAACCCGTCCTGATCGGACTGCTGGCTTGGATGTGGCTGGGCGAAAAATTGTCCCTGCTCAAAATCACCGGACTAATAATCGGTTTCCTTGGCATCCTAGCAGTTAGCGCTGACGGAATTACTGGCGACGTATCCTTGCTCGGGGTCAGTCTCGCTTTGCTTACCGCACTTAGCTGGGCGCTAGGCGTCATCTATGTGAAGAAGGAAAGCCGACATACCGATTCCATGTGGATGGTTGCCATGCAATTTATTATCGGGGGAATCGCGCTGACCGGCATTGGCAGCGCAACGGAGAGCTGGAGCAGCATCGTATGGAACGGCCCGTTCATACTGGGTCTTGTCTACGGCGCCACTTGCGGCATTCCGATCGCATTCGTCATCTACTTCAAGCTTATGAATACGGGGGATGCGAGCAAGGTTGCCGCATTCACCTTCCTGGTACCGCTCATCGCCGTGTTGACGGGTACGGTGTTCATGCATGAGCCGTTTACCTACTCGCTGCTGGCTGGGCTAGCGCTAATCATCATCAGCATCGGCTGCGTCAATTATTCAGGGAAGAAGCAGCCGCAGATTGCTGAGACGTAGACGATAAAAAAGACCATCCCGCTCGGTCATTGCCGATCCGGATGGTCTTTTTTACGAAGCTTTGATTGTGCAGCCAGGCATTCGGTTCAATCCACTTCCTTCAGCATCGTTTCAATCCGCAGCAGCCGTCCTTCCAGATCAGCCACTTTTCTTTGCAACGTTAACGTATTTTCACGTTCAAGCATAAGCTTCTCATTGGCCCTTGCTTCAAAACGTTTTATTGTGCTCGTAATAAAGTAAACAATTAGAACAACCACTGCAATCGGTATAAGCAGCACAATCAATCCTGTTATTCCTACTCCACTCATCCAAACTCTCCCCTTGTCCTAACTATTTTTCTTTTTAAAAGATAGCGTAGATGCCAATCCGGCTATTATGTGCTCGTTCAATTCAAAGCGGAATGGATTAAGCATGTAATACTTCGCTGTTTTGCCCGTATCTAAAATTTCCAAGCTGCTTGAAACCAAATTCGCCTCCTCCAGCTTCTGTAAATGAAGATACAGCAAAGGCCTGCTCATCCCTAACTCACGCGCCAGCTCGCTTACATATTGCCTTCCTTCCGTTAAAACGGCTACAATCTTCAACCGGTGGGGGTTCGACAGCGCCTCCAGAGCGAGAAGCAGCTCATCACCATTATCAAAATGCGTCATATGTAATAATTATATTACAGGTATCAGAAAATTACAAATCCTTCCTTATTAGGATTTAAAAAAAGCCCATCCCTGTCACGAAACAGGTTGGGCTTGTTTGCCGTATCAAAATAAATGCTGCATCCGGTCGTTCAGCAGTATCCGGTCAGGATCAAGCGCCTCGCGCACCGCGCCAAACGCCTCCCATTGCGGATAAAGCTCCTTAAATTGCGCAGCTTGCAGGGTATGCATTTTCCCCCAATGCGGTCTGCCCCCGTAACGGAGAAAAATCCGCTCCATAGCCTCGAAGTACGCTTCATGCGGCATGCCCTTGTACATATGCACCGCAATATAAGCGGAGTCACGGCCATTGGCCGGGCTAAGCCAAATATCATCGCCCTTGGCGTAACGGCATTCCACCGGAAAATGAACCCGGTACCGCCCGCGCGCAAGCTCCGCGCGCATCTCTTCAGTGACCTCGCCAAGCGCTTCCGCAGGCAGGTTATACTCCATTTCATTGAAGCGAACCAGCCTTTGCGTCGCAAACATCCGATGGCTGTAGTTCACCTTGCGCCCGACTGGAACCTGAGAGGCCGACAGCCGGCTAATTGCCGCGCTGGAGGAAGGGAGCTTGCGGCTCAGCTCCGACAGCAGGCCAAACAGCTTATTCTCGATCCAGACGTCACTGAAGTGCTCCCATGCTTTGCGGTTCGTCACTTCCTGATCCGTCAGGTTCATTCGTTTGATCTGACAGGGCTCTGCATAAGGAAACCAGTAAAACTCAAAATGACGATTCGACTCGGCAAGCTCGGACAACTGAGCGAGGCATGACTTCAGCGG
Organism: Paenibacillus sp. NPDC058174; assembly: GCF_042883865.1. NCBI lineage: Bacteria > Bacillati > Bacillota > Bacilli > Caryophanales > Paenibacillaceae > Paenibacillus > Paenibacillus sp. NPDC058174. The sequence goes on along the minus strand of NZ_JBHVUY010000003.1, from coordinate 309,551 downwards.
CATCCGGCTGCTGACATATTCCAGCTTATAGGCGTTCTGCAGCCTGAGCTTCACCTGCACGATAACGCCAAGGACACCAAGTGAAACCTGCATCGCCTTGAACCATTCGGGGTGGGATTCCGGGGTACATTCCACAACGTCGCCCCTTCCGGTCACGATCGTCAGCCCGATGATCTGCGTGGACAGATTGCCGTACGCCCGCCCGGTGCCATGCGTACCAGTACTAATCGCTCCTGCAATGGACTGAACGTCGATGTCGCCCAAGTTTTCCTGCGCCAGCCCCTGCTCGAACAACAGCTCGCCAAGCAGCCTCAGCTTCGTCCCGGCCCATACCGTCGCGGCAGCCGCGTCGGGATCAACGCTCACTAATCCCTGCATCCGATCAAGCGACAGCAGAATATCATCGGAGGCAGCAATTGGCGTAAACGAATGTCCCGAGCCGACGACGCGCAGCGTTCGTCCTTCCCGCCGGCAGAGCTGCACCGCCTCCACCACCTCGTCGATTGTGCTCGGCAGCAGTACTTCACGGGGCGTCGCTTGAACGATGCCCGACCAATTCGTCCATGGCTTGGTCCCCGTTGCCGCCGCCATCGTGTGCATTTTCATAGGAAGCATTCCCCCATCCCCCTATAGGTCGCATATTCGCCTACGATTTGTCCTTGGGAAACCGCATGCAGCGTAAGGAAGCGCTCGCTCAGCTCGCCTGCCTTCGCGTGGCGGAAAAAAACCGGATCACCAATGGCGAGCGGAATGCCGCCCCTGCATAAGAGCGGCGTCTGCACCTCGCCGACCCCTTCCCTGCCGAACAGCTTCAAGCCCTCTGGCAAATAAGGCTGGGGCAGCTTTTCCGAACCTGCCGAGCCTGAAGACGTATAACCTCCCCCCATACAGGTGACGATATCTTGCCGCGGCTTTCTCACGATCTCTACCGCAAACCCGGCAGCCGGCTCGTATTTAAAGTTGGAGTAATAGTCGAAGAGAACAGGAGAATAGAAGCCGGAGCCCGCCGTCATTTCCGTTACCCACGGCTCATTGCGGGAGCTGTCCAAGCTGCCCGTGCCCCCGGCATTAACGAAACGAAGAGGAACATTCATCGCAGCAATACGCTCCACCGCATCCCCTCTCCGCCGAGCTGCCTCCGCAATAGACCGCTTCTTCAATGCCCGCACCAGCTTGTTCTTGAGAGTGCTGGCTGGCATTCGATCGCCGACGCCGGCCACTTGCGCTTCATAGCCCATCAATCCATCAAGCTTCAGCCAGTCAGATTGAACAATTCGCTCTACAACGGGCTTTAGCTGCTCCCAGACCTGGATCGGCGAACGCCATACGCCAAAGCGCAAGCCCGGATATTGCACCGACATGTCGATATCGATACAGACCGCGAATACGGTGCCTCTCTCTTTCGCCAGCCGCTCCAGCTGCTCCACATGCTCCACGGAGTCCACCATAAAGGCGACGGTTCGCCCTTCCTTGATCCAGTCTGCCAGCTCGGCAATATGCCGGGGATGATATTGCGGATACCCCAGCAGCAGATCATCAAAGCCTTGATCAGCGAGAAAAGCCGCCTCGGCAGCCGTGAAGCACATGATGCCTTGAAAGACAGGGTCGGCGTCCAGCAAACGGCGCATCACGTCTACGCAGCGCAGTGATTTGCTGGCGATGCGGATTTTTTTATCCCCCGCCGCCCGGGCAATTTCCCTTGCATTGTGGTCCAAACGATCCAAATCAACAAAAGCAAAGGGCATCGGCAGCTGTCCGAACGCCTCTTTGTAATACGCGTAACGATCCATCGCTTGGGCTCCTCTCCAATCCATTTCCGCTAAACGATGCGTTGTCCGATCTCGCCGCCATCGCCGCCATCCTGACCTGCTATTTCAGCGCTGCGGCAACCGCCCTTCCTGCTGTTCTTCCCGAGAACAGACAGCCGCCCAGAAACGTCCCCTCCAGCGCCCGGTACCCGTGAACGCCTCCGCCGCCAAATCCGGAGGCCTCGCCCGCCGCATAAAGACCCGGCACCGGATCTCCCGTCAGACCAAGCACCCGCCCGGACAGATCGGTCTGCAGCCCGCCTAACGTTTTGCGGCTGACGATGTGAAGGCGAACCGCAATAAGCGGGCCATTGCCCGGCTCCAGCATTTTATGCGGCTTGGCGACCCGTATGAACTTATCACCGATATAATGACGGGCCCCGCGCAGCGCCGTAATCTGCAAATCCTTCGTAAAGGCATTGTCCATCTCCCGGTCCCGCGCTTGCAGCTGCCGCTGAATTCTCTGCAAGTCCACCAGACTGCTGGCCGTCAGCTTGTTCATGCCCGTGACGAGCTCCTCCAGCGTATTTGCAACGACAAAGTCTTCTCCTTTATCCATAAAAGCTTGCACGGGAGCCGGCGCACCCGGCAGGACACGAGACAGCACCTTCCGGATGCTTTTGCCCGTTAAGTCAGGATTTTGCTCGGAGCCGGAGAGGGCGAATTCCTTCTCGATCATTTTCTGGGTCAAAATAAACCAGGAATAGTCGTAGCCGGTCTTCCTCAACGCCTCCAATGTGCCCAGCGTGTCAAAGCCGGGGAAATTCGGAGCCGGGAGGCGATTGCCCTGCGCATCCAGCCAGATGGAGGAAGGCCCGGGAAGAATCCGAATGCCGTGATTCGCCCATACCGGATTCCAGTTCTTCAAGCCTTCGGTATAGTGCCACATCCGGTCGCGGTTCACGATCCGTCCGCCCGCTTCCTCCGCGACAGCCAGCATTCTGCCGTCGACATAAGCCGGAACACCAGAAAGCATATGCCGGGGCGGATCGCCCAGCCTCTCCGGCCAGTTCTGACGGACAAGCTCATGATTGCCGCCGATGCCGCCGCTTGTCACGATGACCGCAGAAGCCTCATATTCAAACTCGCCAGCAATCTCTCGCGAGCTCGCTTCTCCCCGCGCAGCATCGCTAGGAACCAAAATGGAACCGCTTACACCACTGACAGCACCATTGCTCATAACAAGCTGATCCACACGATGCCGCATATGCAGCTCAATGAGCCCGCTCGCTTGATGCGCCCTCACCCGCCGTTCAAACGGGGCAACAATGGCCGGACCCGTTCCCCAGACGATATGAAACCGGGGCACTGAGTTGCCATGACCTTCGGCCAAATAACCGCCGCGCTCCGCCCAGCCAACGACCGGGAAGAAACGCACACCCATGCCATGAAGCCAGGATCGCTTCTCGCCGGCGGCGAAGTCCAGATAAGCCTCGGCCCATTGACGACCCCAATGATCTTCTTCCCCACGGTCAAATCCCGCCGAACCCATCCAGTCCTGCCGGGCCAGCTCCTTGGAATCTTTGATGCCCAGCCTACGCTGCTCTGGAGAATCGACGAGAAACAGTCCGCCAAAAGACCACCAGGCCTGCCCCCCGAGCGATGCCTCCGGCTCCTGATCCAGCAGCGCTACTCGTTTCCCCGAATCTGCGATTTCCGCCGCCGCTGCGAGTCCGGAAAGCCCTGCGCCCACTACAATCGCATCATATTTCAAGATCTTCCCTCCTCGCTAATCGCTGTTTGCAGGTAGATAATACCTGTATCATAACATAGAATTTTTTGGAATTCTCCATAAAAAATACCGGGGTTTTCCCCCATCCGGGCATAAAAAAAGAGCATTCCAAACTTTGCGTTTGGAACACTCTTTAAGCGCTATTCTCTATGCTGAAGCAGCAGTCTCCGCTTTAGCTTCAGCTTCTTCTTCATCTTTACGTCCGGAGAGAAGCAAATTCATGGCAATAGCCGTTACGGAACCCGATACGATGCCGTTTTGCAGCAGCATTTTCGCGAAATCAGGCAGCTGGTCGAAAATTTGCGGCACAGCCGCCGAACCAAGGCCAACTGCGATACTGCAGGCAACGATCAGCAGGTTTTTCTCCTTGCGCAGATCAACGCCCGACAAGATCGAGATGCCGGAAGCCGCAACGGAGCCGAACATGACGATCATCGCGCCGCCCAGCACCGCACTCGGAATGACTGTCGTGATTGCCGCAAGCTTAGGGAACAAGCCCAGGACGATCATGATACCGCCCGCAGCGAAAATCACGTCGCGAGTCTTCACGCGGGTCAGCGAGATCAAGCCGACATTTTGCGAAAAGGCCGTGTAAGGAAAGGCATTAAATATGCCGCCTAGCATAATTGCAGCGCCTTCGGAGCGCAGGCCGTTGACGATTTGCTTCTGCTCCACCTTCTGATCCGTCGCTTTTCCGACTGCCAGATAGACGCCCGTCGACTCTACCATGCTGACGATGTTGACGATGATCATCATAACGATGGCCGTCAGGCTAAACTGAGGCGTTCCGAAGTAAAACGGCTCAGCAATGCTGAATTTGGATGCCTCAGCAACCGGCGCGAAGCTGACGATTCCCATCGCGTATCCGATGCCAGTGCCGACCAACAGTCCAATAAGTACCGAGATGGAACGCATGAACCCTTTTGTCAGCCGATTGACCAGCAGGATGACGACCAGCGTCACCAGCGCAAGCAGCAAATTGCTCGGCAGGCCAAAGCCTTCCGTTCCTTGACCGCCCGCCACATTATTCATTGCAACGGGAATCAGGGATAAACCAATAATCGTTACGACCGATCCGGTCACAACAGTAGGGAAGAATCGCAGCAGCTTCCCGTAAAGAGGAGCAGCCAATACAACGAATAAACCGGATAAAATGATAGCCCCGTAGGCGGTCGCCAAGTTAGAGGTTGAAGCGATGGCAATGATTGGCCCTACCGCCGTAAACGTACAGCCCAAGACAACAGGCAGCCTGCTGCCGAAATATTTGGTGCCCATGACTTGCAGGATGGTTGCCAGACCGCATGTGAAAAGATCCGCAGCGATCAGGTAAGCCATTTGCGTGCCATTCAAGTTCAACGCTCCACCGACGATGAGAGGAACGATAACGGCCCCCGCATACATCGCCAGAACATGCTGGAAGCCTAGGGCAAGCACTCTCTGTTTGCTTAACATGAATTATACCTTCTCCTTTGAACGTTCAGCGGACTGCTGTTCTGTGAAATGTATTTCTCCTGGTGCCATCTTGGCAATTCGAGCAAGCGAATGAACCTCCACGCCCATCTCCTCCAGCAAGCCGCGGCCTTCCTGGAAGCCTTTCTCGATCACGCAGCCTACGCCAACCAGCTCGGCACCAGCTTCTTTCACAATGTGCACCAAGCCCACAAGCGCAGCGCCCGTTGCCAGAAAATCATCGACGATGAGCACTTTGTCGCCAGGCCCCAAATATTTATGCGAGACGCTGACCTGATAAGTCTCCTGCTTGGTGAAAGAATGAACAGGCGCTGTATACACCTTCTCTGCTTGCGTAATCGCCTTTTTCTTCTTCGCATAAACGAATGGAACGTTCAGGGCGATTCCCGTCGCCATAGCGAATTGAATGCCGCTTGCTTCAATCGTCAGTACCTTCGTAATCGTCTTTCCTTCGAAGATGCGCGCAAACTCGCGTCCAATCTCCAAGGCAAGCGCCGTGTCCACCTGATGATTCAAGAATGAATCTACTTTCAGCACCGTATCGGACAATATTTCTCCCTCTTGACGTATGCGTTCTTCCAGCTTTTTCACTTGTCGTCAACTTCCCCTCTGTGTGAATGAAAAAAAAGAACAAACTCCTTGAGCTATCCGCTCATGAGAAGCCTGTCCCTACGGTTCATCCCTTATCGTGTCCGCGACTCCCGCTGCTCTTGCCCTGCACAAAAAAGAACAAACCAAACGGAAGATCCTCGCGAAGCACTCATAGTCGGATAATTGCATTGGCTATCCGGTAGAAACTTATGGGCCATATCCCCAAAATTATATGAGTTCAAGCTATAAAAACACAGATTATATAGTACACCAGTCTTCGAAAAAGTATCAAGTGGCAATTTATACGGATAGTTGCCCCGCTTCCAGCCAAACAAAGAAAGCCGCCCCTTAAGGGACAGCCTTCTATTTCAATAACCTGCAGAGGTTAGGATTTGGCAAGCAGCTTCCGGATACCGTCTACAGCGAGCTGATGGTCCTCTTCTCCAGCTAAACCGGAGACAGTCACTGTGCCGACTTTGCCTTGACCTCGCACGATCAGCGGGAACGAGCCGCCCTCGCCTTGGTACTCGGACAACGGCAGGTTAGCGCCGTCTTTGAACGTGGTCCCTTGCGATTTGAACAATTCACCGACATACAGCGAGCTGTGTCCAAAATGGTTCACAACGTTTTTCTTCGTGTTCACCCAGTACACATTTTCCTTGGAGGTTCCCTCCATATAATGCGTGAACAACGGATGCTCATCGTTTTCAATATGAATGGCAACGCCTTTGCCGATCTCTTCCTTCACGATCTGACAGATGATAAGACCCAGCTGAAGCGCATCTTCGTTCGTAAAAGCTGTGAACTGCAGTTCTTCTTCCTGTGCCAGCAATCGTTTCAATTCATCATTCATCGTCTATCCGCTCCTTCTTCAGTTCCTAGCTCCTTCTCCATCTTACATGAATTGTCCCGGAACCAAAAGCGGTATTGACTGTCTTTAGATAAAGCCGCCATTTGCACGAAGCGTTTGCCCTGTAACCCATTGCGAAGCTTCACTCGCAAGGAAATTCACAACGGCGGAAATGTCCTCGGGCTCGCCGATCCGGCCAAATGCGTTCATACCGGACATGCCTTTAATTTGCTCTTCCGTCTTGCCTGTCGTAAACAGCTCCGTGTTCACCGGGCCTGGCGCGATGGCGTTAATTGTGATGCCTTTAGGACCCAGTTCTTTCGCCAGCTGTCTTGTAAGCTGCTCGACCGCGCCTTTCGTTGCTGTATAGAGACTGTAAGTCGGGAACATCGCGCCGACGACGGAGGTGGAGAAATTAATGATCCGTCCGTTCTGAGCCATGTGCAAAGCAGCTTGCTGAATGGCAAAAAAAGTGCCTTTGACGTTGATATCGAATTGACGGTCAAAATCCTCTTCAGTCAGCTGCGCGAGCGGCTTCGTAATCATAATGCCGGCATTGTTGACGAGAATATCGATTTGTCCGTAAGTTTGCAGCACTTGCTGAAACAAACGCTCTACGTCAGCAATTTTGCTCACATCCGCTTGAATTGCGGTTGCTTCCCCGCCGTGCTTCTTAATGCCGGCAACGACTTGCTCGGCTTTATCCGGGCTGCTGGAGTAGTTGACGACAACCTTTGCACCGCTCTGGGCAAGCTCCTCTGCAATTTTTTGTCCGATTCCTCTGGACGCTCCTGTAACCAATGCGACTTTACCCTTTAAATTTGCCATGAATAATCCCGCCTCTTCCTTATATTTTTAGTGAATGATCTGATCATTTGAATAATCTGCTTGGTATTGTCCCCCAAACGGGTTGACTTGATTATAGGCCTCAAGAATAACAAATGTCAACTGACAAAATTATAATTTTGTCAGTTATTTAGCAACGAAGGAGAGAAAGCAAAAAAAGCTTCCCCGGTCTATGACCAGAAAAGCTTCTTTGATGCCAGGTTTATTTAGCTGGCAGACAGACCGGAAAGGAGCAGCTTCCATAAGCTGTCGAATTCCTCGTCGGCAGACTCCGCCTTCCATTCCGCCGCATGCGCCGGATGATGGAATTTTGTCGTCGCGGAAAATATAGCCCGGGCCAAACGGTCCGCAGACTGCTCGTACCGGAAAGCTCCAGATGCTTTGCCGCGCTCCAGCAGCGCTGCGATTTGCCCCGTAAGATTATCAATATGAGCCTGAATAATTGATGTGGCATCCAGCGTGACAGCTGCGTACATTGCAAACATTTCGGGATCATCCCGTGAAGCGCCCCGTTTGATCCGGATCAGCGTTTTTAGCCATATATGCAAGCTTTCCGCCGTATCGCTATGCTGCTGTTCCACTATTGCCTTCAGCGGCTCGGCTACGCTTTGTTGAAGCCATCTGTCCGTAACGGCTTCGCGGAGTGCGGTTTTGCTTGGAAAATGGCGGTATAGCGTGCCATGACTGACCTGCAGCGCCTTGGCAATGTCTACGACCGACGTTTTATCCGGTCCATACCGGCGAAGCACCTGCTCCGCAGCATCCAATATCGCTTCCTTCGTTAACACTTGTTCATTCGCCATCGCTTATCTTCCTTTCTGCTTGCCAAAAGCATAGCATAACCGATGCGAAATAAAAACAATATTCATTTTTTGTCATTTGTTCAAGGGGTGTTAGAATCGATTATACTCTCTTCCCAATGTACAGCAAATGCGAGGTTACACCCCGAATAGACGGGTCATTAGCTGCGGAAATTAAAAATTCGATTAAGCTTTCATATTCGCCCTGATCCGCCCAATACTGCCGCTGCTCCTCGTTCAGCAGATTGCCGATACTGGAGGAGCTAATAATATCGATCGTCTCGAAGCCCTGACTTTCCATGAACGGCTGAAGCTCATCGGCGGCAAAGTAATAAGCTCCTGTAAAGCGTCCTTGATCGGCATGATCGAATAATCCGTTATCGTAAAATTGCCGGATAGACGCCATATTATCATTAGGCCTCCAATTGCGGGGCGACTGCAGCGAATTGATCGCCATGCGCATCCGGGTTTGAACGGCGGCAAATACGATACCGCCGCTTTTCGTGACACGGTGCAGCTCCTTCACCGCTGCCACGCGGTCCTGCTCCAGCTGCAAATGATACAGCGGGCCAAGCATGAGGCTTGCTTCGTAGCTTTCGCCCGGCAATCCCTCCAAGGAAACGGCATTTCGGATATGGAATCCGTCAAATTGCGGCAGCAAGCCGAATTCCTCGGCTTTTTGCCTTGCGGTCTCTACCATTTTCGGCGTCAGATCGGTAAGTGTAACGTTAAATCCCCGCTTCGCCAGCTCCAGAGCATATTTGCCCGGACCGGCACCGTTATCCAGCACTTTTCCGGCGGGTGGCATATATTTCATCATATAGTGCAGGTTGATAATAAACTCCAGCGGTTCTCGATCCAGTCTTCCCCATTCGTCGAAAATAGAGTAATAATCGATTACTTTGTTCATCGCATGCATACCTCCAAAAGAAGATGATATGAAGACGACCGCCTTTAGGGAGGCGGCCGTTTTGACTGAATAACAAATATATGCCGCTTGGCGGCCATTATCTGACCTCGCCCAGGCGGTTCATGAACGCTCCGCTCATGCTCTCATGGCGCCATGCTGAGTCCAGCATGGGCAGTAAAGCCTCGTGCAGCCCTATTCAAGAACCTCTCTATCCCCGTATCGCTTTCGCTGCAGCATCCAAAGCATCAATGACTTTATCGCACCACTGATCGAATTCCGGGTCCTCGGTTTGATGCTCGGGATGAGCCAGAATATAGTGGATCGTCTCTTTCAAGCCTTGATCCAGCCGTGTCGTGGCGACAAATTCGGGCACCAGCCTTTTAACCTTGGAGTTATCGAACACGACTGTATTCGCTTTGTCGCCAAGCAAGCCGCCGCGATAATCCTCAGTACTGACCGTATCCAGGAATGATGAGGCTACATGCACCGCATTCAGCTTAACGCCAAGCGCATCGGCAATAATCTCATAAATTTGATTCCAAGTGACCGACTCATCGGACGTGATCTGCACGGATTCTCCGATGGCATGAATGTTGCCCATAAGGCCGATAAAAGCTTTTGCAAAATCACGATTATGTGTCATCGTCCATAAGGAAGTGCCGTCCCCGTGAATAATGACCGGTTTGTTCTCCAGCATCCGCTTCGCAACCTGCCAAGTCCCTTTGCTGCCATGCACGCCTAGCGGTATGGAGCGCTCATCATAGGTATGGCTTGGCCGCACAATCGTAATCGGGAAGCCATGCTCCCGGTACTGCTTGAGCAAGTAATCCTCGCATTCGATTTTGTCCCGCGAGTATTGCCAGTATGGATTCGACAGCGGTGTACCTTCCGTAATGCGGTAATCAGACAACGGCGTCTGGTAAGCCGATGCCGAGCTGATGAATATAAACTGCTTGGTTTTGCCCTGGAATAGTCGGAAGTCCCGCTCCAGCTGTGCCGGCTGGAACGCAATGAAATCGGCGACGACGTCGAACGTCATCCCCTCCAGCAGCTTGGCAATATGTTCTTCGTCTTGAATATCCGCTTGAATCACATGAGCGCCTTCCGGCACTCTGTCACCTCTCGTTCCCCTATTTATCAGATAAAGCTCGCATCCTTGCTCCACCAGTTGTTTCGTAATTGCCGAACTAATCGTTCCCGTTCCTCCAATAAAAAGCGCTTTCATTTCTCCACCTCCGCTAGTATTGTGAACATTTGTAAAAACGACCCTTCACAGTTCTAACGATAGCACGAGTCCAAGCATCTGTATAGGCGAGATCACCTGTGCTATCTCGGTAAACTTTCGACGGCTTCGGCATACAGCGGATAGATCTTTTCCCATTCCTGTCGTCTCGCTTGCGGTTCAATGCTCTCTCCGTTCATAAGGGCTTCGATAACATCCAAACAAATTTGCCAGCCGGCCAAATCCTTGGCCGTATGCCCTTCAGTGATTTTATGAATCGTCTCCTCCAAAACGAGCCGACAGCCCTCTGACTCCGGATGCAGCTCGAATCTTACGCGATCCTCGTCCCATGCGTATTCTAAAATCGAATGGGGCTCACAGACGAAAATCTCCATTTCCACAAACTGTCCGTCCCCCATATCGAATTTGACAGCCCCGCCTGCACGAAGCTCGTCGATCCGCAGCTCGGCAAACCATTCGGCCAGCTTATCATTCTCCGTCAGCCACGCCCACACTTCTTCCGCCGAATGATTCAATTTCCTCTCAAACCTGGCAGTATAGCCATTCTCCACTTGCTGAATGTTCGCCAACATCGATAGATACCTCCTTATTGTGGGTAAAAGACAAGTAACATTGTTATTGGTCAGTCTGGGACATTGCGTGTATCACGTCACGTTCGCTTAACGAACCTGCTTCGCAGTATGTGACGTGGGCTCACTATACTGTTGGGTTTCACTGTTGGGTTTCACTGTTAGGCATCCGCTTGCCCCGTCAAAAAGTCCCTCTAACGAACCGGCTTCGCTATTTAGCGAAGGTAAATTCGCTGTTCTGCCGTCTCTAGTACCATCCGCTGCGATTAACGAACCTTTTTTCGCTACCCATGAACCTAGGTTCTCCAAAAGCGAAACGAAGTTCGCTGCTGAATCACCGCCAGTCGTTCGCAGCTCAAACAGCGAATCTGGGTTCGTTATACAGCGAACCTGCTTCGCTATATGCCCCGTGGTGCCCACCATACTGTTGAGTTTCCTCTGTTGGGTTTCCTCTGTTGGGTTTCCTCTGTTGGGCATCCGCTTCCCCCGCCTAAAAGTCCCTCTACCCAACCGCCTTCGCTATTTTGCGAAAGTAAATTCGCTGCAAACACTTCTAGCGGTGTCCGAACCGGCTAACGCAGTACCTTCTACATATATTGAGTGCCGTATGCGTGCAGGAACCGTATTATGATGCATAGTGCCGTACACGTCGCACACAACAAAAAAGCAACAAACGCCTGGCATAATCCCCGGCGCTTGTTGCCTTCTCCGGCCGGCGGCTTATCTGTAGAATACTTTCTCTACGTTGTACCTCGCCCGGCGCTGATTGATGATGAACGTCTCGTAGATGTCGCGGTGGACGGCGTCTTCAACGACGCATACCTCGATTTTCGCTACTTCGTCCCGTTTTGCTTTCATGACCGACACGGAATCCTCAAAATGCTTCTTGATCCGCGGACGCAGCTTTCTCGCTTTTCCGCAGAACAACAGCTCGTCCTTGTCGTTGTAAAACATAAAGATTCCGCCCTTATCCCTAGGGATCAGGTGGAAATCGGTAAAGCCGTAAATATTGCTCAGCACGGGGTTGTCCTGTTTTGTAATCGAAACATCCGGTGCCGGAACGATAATCTGAATCAAGCCCATTCACTTCCTCTTTCGTTATAGATGAAATACTATCACAAATGGCATTGGAACACATCCTAATCCTTATAAAAAAGAAGAGACCCGCAGGTATAGGCATTTGCATCAAATCAAACGTCTCCCCGGTAAACACCCAACCCGTTTGGTACGCTGCGACATAACCTACAGTGTACTCAACATGTTGGGAGGTGCATTTCATGTCCGGTTTCGTTGGCGGTGCTTTCACTAGCCCTGCTGCCATTCTTGTACTGTTCATTCTGTTGGTCATCATCGCTTGCAGCTGCGGTATTTTTGGCGGTGGCTTCGGCTACTAATTACTAATGAATTGCTAAAGCCTCCATTGCACACCGATTATCAGATTTTTCCTATAGAAAACTCGAGAAAAGGCCCGGTTCAACGGGTCTTTTTTCGGTTTCTATGGCAAGCTAAAAAGCAGGCTCAGCAAAAAGGCCAGCCTATTCACCTACATAATTAGCTGCTCAAATTCTTTATACTAACTAAAGTTGAGAAACATTCATTTTTTTAGTACACTGGAATTATATAAAAAGGAGGCGGGCAGCAATGACTGAGTCAGCTAACATTATGGAAATTGGAATCAGTACGTTTTTGGAGACAACACCGGATCCGTTGACCGGGAAAATCATGAGCCACGCGGAACGTTTGCGGAACGCTGTGGAGGAAATTATTTTGGCCGATCAGGTCGGGTTAGATGTTTATGGGATCGGGGAGCACCATCGTCCCGACTATGCAGGCAGCACGCCGGCAGTTGTACTGGCAGCAGCTGCACATGCTACTAAGCGGATACGGCTGTCCAGCGCCGTAACGGTGCTGTCGTCGGACGATCCGGTTCGCGTGTATCAAGCGTTCTCGACTCTAGACGGCCTATCCAATGGACGAGCGGAGATCATGGCGGGCAGAGGCTCGTTCATCGAATCCTTCCCGCTGTTCGGCTACAGCCTGGACGATTACGATGCCTTGTTCGAGGAAAAGCTGGAGCTGCTGCTGAAAATTCGCGAATCCGAAAAAGTCAGCTGGAGCGGCGAGCACCGTCCTGCTATTCATAATCTAGGCGTCTACCCGCGGTCCGTACAGGACCCGCTTCCAGTATGGATCGCGAGCGGGGGCAACCCGCAATCGGCTATCCGGGCGGGCGCACTGGGACTGCCGATCGCATTTGCGATCATAGGCGGAATGCCGGAGAAGTTCGCTCCCCTTGTCGCGCTCTATAAGCAAGCTGCAGAGAAAGCCGGGCATGATCCAAGCAAGCTGCAAATCGCCACTCATTCCCACGGCTTTGTCGCAGATACAAATGAGCAGGCGGCTGAATCGTTCTACCTTCCGATGCAAGCACAGATGAATGTCATCGGACGCGAGCGCGGCTGGAGCGGCCAATATGACCGTGAGACCTATGACTGGTCCCGAAGCCTTCGGGGTGCTCTCTACGTCGGAGATCCAGAGTACGTTGCTGAGAAAATTGTTCTGCTGCGCAAAAATCTCGGCCTGACCCGCTTCTTCCTGCATGTCAACGTCGGCACAATGCCGCATCGCGAGGTGCTTCGCGCAATTGAGCTGCTTGGCACAAAAGTCGCGCCGATCGTACAGAAAGAATTGGCCCGCATTGAGGGACAAAAGTAAACAGATAGCTGCAACAGCTTATCACAAAGAAACAGCCTCCCATCGACGGGAGGCTGTTTCTTTGCTGACCATCTATTTTTCAAAAAGCATCGTAACTGACAAACTCACCAACAGGCTTGCGGTAGCCGCGCGGACGCTGGCTTGAGGTATCCTCTTGGCCGATTGTAATCATCATGACTGGTATATGCGACTCTGGAATGTTCAGCAGGCTGCTGACCGCATTAGCATCGAAGCCGATCATCGGGCAAGTATCCCAGCCTTTATCCTTGGCAATCAGCATGAACTGCATAGCCGACAGGCTTGCATTACGGATCGCCTCATCCCGCTTGAACGTCTCTCCCCGCTCTTCATAAAAGCCTATGACCGACTCCACCGTCGCATCATACTCTTGCTTACTCATCACGCCAAGGTTCAGCAGTCCTTCATGGATCGGTCCAACATCCTTATAAGCGTCCTGGTTGCCCAGCACCATAATAACAGCGGACGCTGTTAACACTTTATATTGCTTGCCCGCAGCTTCATGCAATTGAGCCTTAACAGCCTCGTCCCTCACGACTACGTAACGGGCATGCTGCAAGTTAAAAGCGGAAGGGGCATATTTAACAAGCCCAAACATTTCGTTCAACTCTTGCTCCGTAATTTCTACATCCTGTTTAAATTTCATGGCGGATCTGCGTTCTTTCACTACTGTTGTCAATTCACTCATCTTCATCTCTCTCCTTCTCATGGTGTACTAATTCTAAATCTTCAATTAAAGATATGTATTGCAGCCCTATTGGCTATGGGATATAAAACCAAATAAATATCTTTAATTAAAGTTATTATATTTGAAGATATTTGTCAACCTCTCAAACCCATTATTTTCTCTCCAAAATAGAGCTTTAAATATTCCTTGACAGGAATATTCCCATTGAAGTATATTCGATACAGGAATTACATCACCAAATAAATGAAAACATAATCAAGTACTTTAACCCGAATGCCATAGGAGGCCCTACTATGTCCGAAAATCAAGCAACCTACGAATTGGAAATTACACGCACGTTCAATGCTCCCCGCGAGATTGTTTTTCAGGCTTGGACCGATGTTGATCAGTTGAAGCAATGGTGGGGACCGACCGGCATGGAGCTGGAAGTGTCCAAGCTGGAACTCCGCCCGCAAGGTATTTTTCATTACAGCATGAAGTCTCCTGAAGGACATATGATGTGGGGCAAATTTGTATTCCATGAGATTGTCCCGCCGGAAAAGCTCGTATTCGTTAATTCCTTCTCCGATGAAGAAGCAAACACCGTCCCTGCTCCATTTAACGCTGACTTTCCAATTGAAATCAAAAACACACTGATCTTCTCCGAGCAAGACGGCAAAACGCTGCTAACGATGCGTGGCGGCCCTATTAACGCAACCGAAGCTCAACTCCAATTTTTCAAATCGATGCATGAATCGATGCAGCAAGGCTTCGGCGGCACCTTCGATCAATTGGACGCATTTTTGGCCAAAGCTTAACTTTAAAAATCGCCAATTGGCGGTACAGGCTGTCGAGAGCAATCTCGGCAGCTTTTTTGCGACTTTATGTGAGATCATTCACTATCAAAATGTAAAAATACATGCTGGAAGCAGCCTTTTCAGCGATTTAGCGCATCAAACTGCAAATGTGCAGGTAAATCGGCCTAAAAACCCCCATTTTAACTGGATTGGATGCTTTGAAATGTACTTTTACATTTTGACCGTTATATTCAGCCTTTTGCAGCTATTCAAAATGCACTTTTACATGTGGTTACTCCATCTAGCTTTAAATTGGCTTCGCGTCCTCTTACTTCCCATCTACAGGGAAAAGAAAACGTCTTAGTCCACCACTGCAATATAAAAAACCACCTCACGGTGGTTTTCTAATCTCTCCTTAAGCCGACGTACCGGCAGCTGTATGACTCGCAAAATCAGCAAAATCATCACCGCTCGCCATACGCACCGTATTTCGCCCGCTGTTCTTGGCTTCATACAGCGCCCGGTCCGCAGCGCTCAGCGTCTGACTTACCGTCACTCCTCCACCGCTAAGGCCAATAGAGGAAGCAACCGCAACGCCAAAGCTCGCTGTAATGGAGACAACCGGCGGCGGTTGCGGCTGGGGCTGTAATTGCGACATCGCCGTCAGCACTAAGGGCTGCGCGGCGATTGCCGCCCGAATGCTCTGCGCAGCTGCTGCTGCCTCATACAGCGACAGCCCCGGCATTGCAATGACAAACTCCTCGCCTCCATAGCGGGCGAAAATATCCTCGCTTCGCAGCAAGCCGCGGCACAGCTCCACGACATGCAGCAGCGCTTTATCCCCTACGTCATGACCGTAACCATCATTAATCCGCTTAAAGTGGTCGATATCGAACAGCAGAATAGCAAGCGGTTCGTTGGCGGATACCGCCTCGTCCAGCAATTTCTCGCTTAATTGAATGAAATGAGAACGATTGTATACGCCGGTAAGGCCGTCATGATAAGCCAAGTAGCGAAGCTTCTCCTGCAGCTGCACCCGCTCCGTTACATCGATCAGGACGATCAGCTTGCCATTCTCCTGTCCGCCCTTTTTCCGCACAATCGAAGAACGAATCTGATAATAGTACGCTTGTCCGTCGAGCATCCAGAGCACTTCCTCCTCCTGTATCGCCGAGACGTCACGTGCGGAACTCTCCAGCTCCTCTTCCCTTGGATCAAGCAAAAGCGCATCCGTATGCATCCGCCATAACGGCTCAATAGAGTGACCAATAGAGTTGGCCGTAAGCTTCGTTATAACGGAAGCTGCAGCCGGATTGTAATCGACCAGCCTATTCTCCATATCCAGGACAAGAACGCCGTCGCCCATGCTTTCGAACAGATTGTCTCTGGCAATCGGAGCGACGTTCATCAGCCCTTTTCCCGCGAGCGCATACATATACATCGCAGACGTGATGGTCATAATAACCGGAATAGGATCAATACCCTCTGGCGTCAAATTGCCCAGATAGGCAAAATCACCAGCTATAGGCAGCAGCAAGCCTACCAGCATCGTTACGTGCTGCAGCCGGTATGACGATTTCATCCGGTTCCAGTACAGCAGAAGCAGCACAACACCGCCAAACATGCAGCCGAAGGTATACCCGCCTTGAATGATATACCAGGGCCCGGCCACAAGGTCTACCTTCAGGAATGAAGCCGTTCTGCTAATCTCCACGGACCGGTAATAGAAATGATGGAAATCATTCGTCATCACAAGCAGTACCGTCACAACTGGCATGACAAAAAGCCCGATGCGCAGAGGAGGCTTCAAGTAACGCTCCATCCCTAGAAATTGCATAATGAGCAGCAGGCTAATCGGCGGCAAGAACGGCAAGCCCCAATATTCCACTTTAATCCATAGCTTAATTTCCTCAAGCGACTCCGCCGAGAGTTCCAGAGCCGTACCAAATACATAGATCGCCGAAAACAAACTAAGGGCAATAAACGTCTTCGACATCGACTGCTTCGACCGGTTGGTCAGCACGTAGATGCCCATAATGACGTTGATGACGCCGGCGGTGACGATAAGCGTTATGACAGCGGAATAAGGCGTTCCCATGATCTATTCGCTCCACTACAAAATTGGGCCAAAGCTAACGTAGCCGTATACCCTTCTATTAATTCGATGGTATCACAAAAGGGAGCGAATGTGGGATGCCGTTGTCGATTGTTACGAAAAAAGCTCGAATTAGAAGAAATTTCTAGAGAGCTTGAGTTACAAAACCTCCCATTAATGCGCCACAGTCTTGAAGTAGCGGTATATTTTTTCCAATTTCTCGCCCTGCCGGCCATTTTTCTTCTCCATGCTGCCAAATTCAAAAAACTTGACGCGTTTGATGCCCACATACTGCAACAACGCTTTTCTCATCAATACCTTAGGAGCATTGTTCAGCCAGTATAGCGGGTACAGCACCGGTCCCTTCATAGTAGAGACACAGACAGCCGTTTTCCCTTTCAGCAGTCCTTCGGGCAGCATCCCTCCTGTATCCCGGTAAGCGAAATTCGAGGCAAACATTTGGTCGATGTACCCTAACAGCATGGCCGGCGGCCTGCCCCACCAGATCGGATAGACGAATACGATTTTATCCGCCCACAGCAGCTGTTTCCGGTATTTCTCCAGCTTAGGGTCCCGATGCATATCCCTCCTGCGCTTGTTTTTATTGAACACAAGCACCGGATCGAATTGCTCCTCATACAAGTCCAGCACTTGAACTTCCGTAATCCTTTCGTTTTCCTGACTGCCTTGCAGCACCTTCTGCAGAAACGCATAACTCAAGCTTTCATGATTGGGATGCGTGTATATGACTAACGTGTTCATTCCGCCACCTCTTTACTTATCATTTGATAACGAAATCATAGCACCTCCTTCTTTTAGTTGTCAAATGATAATTGTATTTTGATAATTATTTTGCTATCGTGAACATAAAGAGGTGATTCCGCTTGAATAAAGAAGCTTTTTTCCATCAGCTTGTAGCGTTTACAGCCGCGGTTCATGAAGTCACGCATGATTACACAAAGGACGTCATACCGGGTGATATCACTCCCGTTCAATATGGAATTATGGAATATATCGCAGTCAGCCAGCCCGTTACGCTCAGCCAAATTAGCGATTGCAAACATATCTCCATGCCCAATACGAGCCGTGAGCTGAAGAAGCTCAGCGAGAAAAACCTATGCGAGAAATTTGACGTCGAGGGTGACCGCCGCAAGCAGTTTATCCGGCTTTCAGCGGAGGGACAGGCTGTTATGGACGGCGTGTTCGGGCAGCTGGGCAGCCGTTTTTTCGAACGGATGAAGGATGCAACTGAGGAAGAGCAGCAAGCGATATACGAAGCGATGGAGCTGCTGCATACAAAAGTGTTCTATCGCGATCCTAAATAGTAAAGGCAAGCACTCCCTGTCCTTGAAAGGGGTGCTTTTTCGTTTGATAATGTCTGCTGGATGGGAGGAGTAAGCTGTACCCTTATCGAATAAAATGATTACTACGGCAGCTTTATGCTGCTTATCGTTATCCCATTCCAAAGAAGGCAGGTGCAAGATTGTGAAATTCAATGAATACCCTTATGAGCGTCCTGATGTAAAAGCCTTTGAGCATACATTTAAGGAGCTGCTGTCCGACTTCACGTCTGCACAACGATATGAAGCACAGGACGCTGCGATGTCCGCTATCAACAAGCTGCGCAGCGAATTCGATACAGCTCAGCAAATCGCAAGCATTCGTCACTCTATCGATACGAATGATGAGTTTTATAAGGCGGAGCAGGATTTCTTTGACGAAAACGGCCCCGTCGTACAAGAGTACATAACGGATTATTACCGGGCGCTCGTTGGCTCTAAGTTCCGGGAGGAGCTGGAGCAGAAGTGGGGGCGTCAGTTGTTCCAATTGGCGGAGCTGTCGCTCAAAACGTTCAGCCCCGAGGTTATCGAGGATCTGCAGTTGGAGAACAAGCTGACAACGGAATACGCCAAGCTGATCGCCTCGGCCAAAATCGAGTTCGAAGGCGAAGAGCGTACGCTGTCTCAGCTCGCTCCCTTCCAGCAGTCAACCGACCGTGACGTGCGGAAAAGGGCTTCTGAAGCGTCCTCCGGCTTTATGGCCGACAATGAGGAAAACTTCGACCGGATCTATGACGAGCTGGTCAAAGTCCGGACGAAAATCGCACGGAAGCTCGGTTTTGCCAACTATGTGGAGCTTGGCTACGCGCGTATGTCACGCACCGATTACAGCGCAGAAATGGTCGCTAATTTCCGCAATCAAGTGCTGGAGCACATCGTGCCTGTCTCCTCCAAGCTGAAGGATCGACAGCGCAGCCGGATCGGCGTGGAGCAGCTGCTCTACTATGATGAGAGCTTGGCCTTCCTCACCGGAAACGCCAAGCCAAAGGGCGATCCCGACTGGATCGTGAACAACGGAGCGACGATGTATCAGGAGCTGTCCGCGGAGACAGATACCTTCTTCCGGTTCATGCAGGACAACGGACTCATGGATCTGGTCAGCAAAAAAGGGAAGCAAAGCGGCGGCTATTGCACCTATATTAGCGAGTATGGCGCACCTTATATTTTCTCCAACTTTAACGGTACTTCCGGTGATATCGACGTTCTGACACATGAGGCCGGGCATGCCTTCCAGGTGTATGAGAGCAGAAGCTTCGCTGTGCCGGAATACAGCTTCCCGACCTATGAAGCCTGCGAAATTCATTCGATGAGCATGGAGTTTTTCACTTGGCCGTGGATGGATCTGTTCTTCAAGGAGGACGCCGACAAATACCGGTTCCAGCATCTCGCCAGCGCCTTGAACTTCTTGCCATACGGTGTAACGGTCGATGAATTCCAGCATTTTGTCTATGAGAATCCGGATGCCACACCGGCGGAACGGAAGCAGGCATGGCGGGAGATCGAGAAGAAATACTTGCCGCACCGCAACTATGCAGACAATGCCTATCTAGAGCAAGGCGGCTTCTGGCATAAGCAGGGACATATTTTCAGCTCGCCGTTCTACTATATCGACTACACGCTGGCGCAAATCTGTGCCTTTCAATTTTGGAAAAAAATGCACGAGGACCGCGAAGCCGCATGGTCGGCGTATCTCGACCTGTGCCGCTTAGGCGGTAGCCTCTCCTTCACAGAGCTCGTGCGCGAAGCCGGCTTAATCTCGCCATTCGAGAACGGCTGCGTAACCTCCGTCATCGGCAGCATCGAGAGCTGGCTGAACGGCGTAGACGACAAGGCGCTTTAGTTCGCTGCCTGCCCTGTAGCTAAAAAAAGCAGGACTACCCTAAGCTTTCTTGGTAGTCCTGCTTTTTCGTTTGCAATAAATCTTACAGTTGCTGCGCCCAGATGGCATGCCCTGACTCCCGAGGCTCAACTGCCTTCGGAGCTGCGTTCTTAATCCCGGCCTCGCTCCGTCACGACACCATTCTGTCCTCCGATAATGACGAGATCGGTCATATTCACGAACAGCCCATTCTCGACCACGCCCGGAATCATGTTAATCTGTTCGTTCAATTTCACGGCATCGTCTGTGATCGCTTCAAACTGACAATCGATAATGTAGTTGCCATTATCGCTAATAAACGGAGCTTGCTCCGCCATGCGTAAGCTGGTGCTGCAGCCCAGCTTCTCCAGCTGCCTGCGCGTCGCTTCCCAGCCAAACTGCACGATCTCTATCGGAAGGGGGAACTTGCCGAGGCTCGTTACCGCTTTCGATTCGTCGGCGACGACAATGAAGCGTTTGGCGTTGGCCGCCACTAGCTTTTCACGCAGAAGTGCGCCTCCGCCGCCTTTGATCAGCTGGAGCTGCCCGTCAACTTCATCGGCTCCGTCGATCGCCAGATCCAGCTGCTCCACTTCACTAAAATCGGTTAACGGAATGCCCAACTCTCCGGCCAGCTTTTCCGTCGCTTTGGAGGTCGCTACGCCTTTTATACGCAGTCCGTCCTTAACGCGTTCTCCCAGCTTCATTAGCGTCCAATAAACGGTTGATCCTGTTCCCAGTCCAACCGACATTCCATCCTCTATAAAGCCGGCAGCTCTTTCGCCGGCTATTCTTTTCGCATCCATAGTTGCTGTCCCCTTCCCTTATCTTAGAACCGTTAATCTGGCTTGATTGTTCTCGCGAGTCTGCTCGAGCATTTATTGATTTACCTGCCTGGCCCATCTTCACAATGGACTGCAGGCAGGTGCATGTTCTTGTTCAGATAAATAGATAACTGATATTGGATCGGGCAGTTGCCGTTGTCTCTATCTTAGCAATAATAAAATCCCGCCTCAATAGCGGGGAAGCTGCGTCTGCGTCTCTCTAGCGCTGAGGAATCTTTCTTCGTGAAATTAATACTTTACAAATAAAGGCAAAATAATTAAAGTTGTATGTACAAACAACTTACTGAATTTTGATCGGAAAGGCGGCGCCTATTTTGTTAGATGTTTATTTCAAGGAATGTCTCTTCTTCACCGGCAACCGATTTAGCAGAATCATTACGAAAATGGCCGAGGATGAATTTAAAGTAAGCGGGCTTTCCCCCACCTCGGCTTTTCTGCTGATGGCCGTCTATGAGAAAGATGGTATATCCCAGAAGGAGCTAGGCCAAATTCTTCACCTTCAACCCTCTACGGTGACCCGGGCAATCGAAAAGCTCACTGCCAGCGGCTTGCTGTATAATCGCAACGAAGGGCGGCTGTCCCTCATCTATGCTACGGATAAAGGCAAAGCATTAGAAGTATCCATCCACGAATGCTGGAATAATCTTAGAAGCAGGTATAACACCATTTTGGGTGAAGAAGGCGACCAGCTTTCATTGCAGCTTTATCAAGTAAGCGATCAGCTAGAGAAAATCGAATAAGCTTTCATTTCATGAATATTGGAGGCGTATCGTTATGAATAGCTTTCTCTATTATTTAACGTATGGGTCCGCGCTTGGAAGCGGCTTGATTGCAGGCATATTTTTCGCCTTTTCCACCTTCGTCATGAAAGCTCTTGCCAAGCTCCCCGCCGAGCAAGGCATAGCGGCCATGCAGTCTATTAATACGACTATTCTTCAAACCTTGTTCGGTCTGGTGTTTATGGGAACGGCTTTGATCAGTGTCTTTCTTGGGGTTGCCGCATGGTTCAATTGGAGTTCTCCAGGCGCCTTATACATGCTGATTGGCAGCTTACTTTATCTGCTCGGCTGTTTTTTGGTGACGGGCATATTAAATGTACCGCTTAACGACGCCTTAGCAGCTGTGAAGCCGGAGAGCTCAGAAGGCGCCCGGGTGTGGGCAGGCTATCTGTCCGATTGGGTCGTCTGGAATCATGTACGAACAATCGCTTCATTGGCGGCCTTGGTTTCTTTTATTATCGCAATCCGCAAATGGTGAGGTTCAACTAACTAGCCCCTTCACTGTAGGTCTAAATTAATCCAGTGTAATAACTTACACTTGCATAAGAACTGCGGCATACACTATACTATTAAAAATATTGAAATCGTGCCGATGAAGAGAATCCAACTCGGAGGCGTACTCGTCAAGGGGAATTGTGAATTCTCCCTAAGTTTACCGGACCCGCCCGTTAACGCGGAACTAAGTGGATTGGACAGTGATGCTGTCTGGTCAATTTGGGTGGCACCGCGAAATCAAGCGCTCTTCGTCCCATATGGACGAGGGCGCTTTTTGTATTTTCATAAGAAAAGGAGAGCGGTGCCAATGTTAGACATTAAGTGGATTCGTCACAATCGGGATGAAGTGCAAGAAACAGCCAATCAGAAGGGAATTGCGATTTCTGTTGATCAGCTTCTGGAATGGGATGACAAAAGGAGGTTGCTTTTGCAGGAGGTCGAGCGGCTTCGCCGGGAACGAAATGAAATGGCTCCCCGGATTAATGCTTTTCTGCAGCAGCAGGATGCCGTCAATGCGGAACGGATGCGAATGGAGGCAAAAGAGCTAAATCGCCGTCTGAATGATTTGGAGCGCGAGTATCGGGAAGCTGATCAGCAATTTAATCAGTTGATGCTATACGTGCCGAACCGGATATCGCCGGACACGCCGAGAGGC
Source organism: Paenibacillus sp. NPDC058174 (assembly GCF_042883865.1). Lineage (NCBI taxonomy): Bacteria > Bacillati > Bacillota > Bacilli > Caryophanales > Paenibacillaceae > Paenibacillus > Paenibacillus sp. NPDC058174. Next base: position 286,468 of record NZ_JBHVUY010000003.1, on the reverse strand, counting down.
CTCTCAGATCAGGACAACGTTGAGATAAAACGGGTGGGAGAGCCTGCTGTCTTCAGCTTTGAAAAGAGGGATCATGTCGCGCTCGGCGAGCTGCATCGCATGATCAATATTCCGCGCGGCGTCAAAACGGCTGGAAGCCGCCATTACTTTCTGACAGGGCCGGGTGTTCTGCTGCACCGCGCTGTACAGCAGCTGGCTTTTGACTTGCTGATGGAGAAAGGCTTTACGCCGCTGGAGGTGCCGTTAATGGTCCGTACGGATGCGCTGCTCCATGCTGGACATTTTCCGCTGAGTCAGGATCAAACCTATAAAATTGAAGAGGAAGATGCATGGCTGGTGGGGACGTCGGAGGTGCCTTTGCTGGCCTACTTCAACGGGGATATCGTGGATGTAACAGAACCGATTAGAGTGGCGGCTTCGTCGCTTTGTTTCCGCAGCGAGGTCGGATCGGCCGGCAAAGACGTTCAGGGTTTGTACCGCGTCCATCAATTCTCGAAGGTGGAACAAGTCGTGATTTGTAAGGATAGCTTGGAAAAATCGGAAGAGCTTTTGCAGGAGATTACGGCAAATGCTGAAGAGCTGCTGCAGCTGCTTGAGCTGCCTTACCGGGTTATGGCCGTCTGCACCGGCGATATGTCGCAGAAAACGTACAAACAGATGGATATCGAGACATGGATGCCCAGCCGCGAGGCTTACGGGGAAACCCATTCGTCGTCGAACATTACTGATTTTCAGGCACGACGCTCGAATATCCGCTACCGGGATGCGGACGGCAAGTTGCGCTTCTGCTATACGCTCAACAACACAGCCGTAGCCTCGCCCCGGATTTTGATCCCGCTGCTGGAGAACCACCAAGAGGAGGACGGCTCGATCAGCATTCCGCAAGCGCTGCGCAAGTACATGAACGGGATTGAGCGGCTTCAGGTCTAGGGAAAGTGGTGCGGATACGAACTTGGCTCGCTTGGGTGCGAGGTAGGGGCGTTGTGCGGCTTTCGGCGGGCTTACTGCGAATCCAGCTTCGCTATTTGCGAAGTTGGTTCGTTATTCCACTGTGGGCAGGCACATTGCGAAGCTGGTTCGCTATTTTGCGAAGCCAAGTTCGCTGTGCAGAGACTAGCCGGAGGACTGGCCTGCTACAGCGAACCTTTCTTCGCTTTTCGTGAACCTAGGTTCTCCAGTTGCGAAATTTAGTTCGCTGTAGACTAAACCCGCGGGGTATTCGCACACATTTGCGAATCTAGCTTCGCTAAATAGCGAAGCCGATTCGTTACAAGACTAACGGTGGACTTACTGTGAACCTCTCTTCGCTATTTGCGAAGTAGGTTCGTTATTCGGCCGTGGGCGGGCTTACTGCCGCTAATAGCGAAGTTGATTCGTTATTCGATGCTGGACTGGCGCACTGCGGCGGCGGAATAGCGTACTGCGAAGCTGGTTCGCTATTTTGCGACGCCACGTTCGCTGTGTGGAGACTAGTTGGAGCTCGTGCCTGCTACAGCGAACCCCTCTCCGCGGAACCAAGTTCGTTCGGCGATATCGCTGAGGCACCATTGAGGCGGCAAAACCAAAAAAAAGTTCCACAGCGATCTGCTGTGGAACTTCCAACTTCAAACTTCAAACTTCAAACTTCAAAACTCCAAATAGCCCAGCTAGTTGGCTATGGCCGCAAATTGTACTCTTCCAGCTTGAAGTCGACGGAATTTACCTTCCACGTCTTGCCGGTGTAGGTGAGCGTGGCTTTGCGGTGGAGGTACGTTTCCGTTTCATAGTCAGACGAAATGAACACATATTGTGTTAAGGTAGCTGTTTGGTTGTCGATATATTGCAGCGCCGACGGAGTGACGTCTTTCAGCTGATTTTTATATTTCAGCCCCTTATTCTGAATGATCGTATTGATGAATCGATCCGTGAAATAAGGGCTGAAATACGTCCGGATCTGCTTGATCGAAGACAGATTCGTCGCTTCGTTCAGCTTATCGGCGATGATCTGCTGCTGCCGGGCGGTCAGCCGCTTTTCGTTGGGAATTTGAACAGGAGGCTTATCGGGAATGATGATAAGGCTTTGGCCATTTAACTGAACGGTTGCCTGACCCGCCTTCTGATCCCAGCTAATCTCCGCACCCAACGCTTGGCTTAGAAAACGAAGAGGAACATACGTAGTCCCGCCATTTTTCTCTTCAGCAGCCACGTCGAGCGTAATCGGCATTTGATTGACCAATGCGGTCTTCGAGCCTAAGGTTAATACGACCTCTACCTCGTCTTTGCTTATCGTGACGGTTTTGGATGCTGCATTCCAGTTTACCTTCGCTCCCAAATTTTCCGTTACGACCCGCACTGGAATGAGCAGCCGATTGTCTTTCAAATGTCCCCCGCGAATGACAGTTGCCCCATCATCTAAAACAGCATTATTCTGCTCATTCAACTTCACGGCCGGTATACTCGAGCTACTCCCTGTATCAGCATTGGCAAAAATTTGTCCCGGCAAGCTGGGCAGAACAAGAAGAGCGGTTGTCAGCAGCGTTAACGTCGCTTTTTTGATTTTCCACATAGGTATGCCTCCTTTAAAATAAGGTTCACAAATTTCCTTCGTTGAAAATATAGACGTGGGCAGATCGAGAGTGTTGCGGTTGGATTTTTTTACATCGTCCCAGCCAATATGTATATACACGCTGTCACATGAAATTTAAACCACATAGAACAAAAAAGGACAAGCAACGGAAGCACACTGTGCTGGCCGAGCTTGTCCTTTATCCGGCTTATTCGCTATGGAATGGCAAAGCCGCTCCCGCAATGCGGAATAGTCCGGGCGCCTCGTCGAGAAATCGTTCGCAATAGTGGGCGGAGTACTCATTCCATGGCGCTTTAAACAGATCATTGCCAGAGAACACCTGCAGTTTTGGACCGCAGGCTGCCGCCAAACGTTTCCAATCGCGCTGTCTGGAAAGATGGCTCCAGTACGCTTGCGACAAGGGATCTCCCTCAACATGCACCAGAACCCGGTCGGCATCATATCGGTCCAAATGCTGCGCATCTATCGGTTCAAGCCAGTCGATATCAGCCACAGCCGGGGGCATTCCGAGCTGCAAATCGTTATAGAGTACCGTTCCCGCCTTCCTTCCCCATACATATAGTTGACCTTTGCTAACAATAAATACAGCAACGGTATCACGACGAGTCGCCGGCCCGAGCTGTTTGCGGATAATAGCCGCCTTCTGCTCGTAGCGCTCCAGCCATCTGCCGCCTTCCTCTTCCTTGCCTATAAAAGCAGCCGTTAGAGACAGATGCTCCCGCCATTCCCCCTTCCAGGGAAGCAGCAGCGTCGGTGCGATGTCTTTCAGCTTCTGCTGCTCCTCGGCAGGAATGAAATGATCGACACCGATAATATAATCCGGCTCAGCCTTCCTTAAAATCTCCCGATTAAACTCATACTGATGGCTCAGCAGCAGCTTAATCTCATAGCTGTAACGATTGCGGTAGTAATCGGTCCAATAATGGTCTACCGGTGCTGCAAAAGGAATCATCTGCAGCGGAAGCAGCTGACCGATGTTCATCCAGCTATAAGCGGCGATTTTGCATTTTTGATTTTTCTGATAGGCAGCCGGAGGTATGCCTGTCTGTTTTTTGAACAGATTGCGAAAGTAAGTCTCATTCTTATACCCGATCGCCTCGGCAATGACAGCGAGTGAAGGCGCCGAAGGCGAAGTCATCATCCGTTTGGCCTCCATCAGCCGCAGCTCTGTCCGGTATTCCATAATGCCTTTGCCATAACGTTCCTTGAACAGCCGCATAAAATGAAACCGGCTCAGCCCCGCGATTCCGGCAAGCTGATCGATTGTAATGTCTTCCTTATAATTTCGCTCCAGCTCCATTTTTGCCGTCTCGAGCGCCAGCTCCATCTGCTGCTCCTGATAACCCAGCACCAAGCTCAGCAGCTCCAGTAACCCCGCTTCGCACCGTAGTCTAGATGACTGCTTGCCTTGGCTCCAGCCCGCATGTAAAAGGTCAAATAAATGAATAACGGCTGAGGCGGGGTGAATAACCGCTTCACCTGCAAAAGGAAAACGCCAAACCTCTTCTGTGTGCAGAACCACCTCCTGCTCCTCCATTGGCGCTGGCATGTAAAAGCCTTCAAAATGAAGCAGCATATGGCCCGGCTCATTGCCGGTTTCCGCTTCAATTAATTGACCCGGAGGGCATACATAAACGCCGCCCTGACGCAGCGGATAGTACTGCCCATTAATGACCAGCCGGCCATAGCTCGTCTTGGAGAGCAGCAGCACATGGGAGCTGCTCTGAATAAAGTTCCGGTCCGGCCCGCCGCTCAGCATACTCTTAACCGGTTCAACATTCAGCAGCTTATAGCAAACTTGACCTGCAGCATTATGCTGCAGGTCTGAAATAGGATGACTATTCATGAACGTATTTGAGAACGTCTTCGATCATTAAGCCGTTCGCTATCGAATTGTTGTTAAACCAATGGCCCGAATCAGCGGCGAAGACGTGTCCGGCCTTCACAGCCGGCAATGCCTTCCACAGCGGATTGTCTTCCGGCGGTTTTTCTCTTCCTTCTCCCGACAGAACGAAGATGTAATCGACCTTATCAAGCTGAGCTAGCGTCTCAATTGAGTAAGCATCATACTCGCCTTTCAGCACATCAGGCTTTTGGAAGCCAAGCTCGTCATACAGCATTGCGCCGCCGTAAAAGCCAGGGCCAAACAACTTGAAGTTGTCGCCTACAGGCTGCAGCAAGACGGCTGTTTTGCTCGTAATCAGGCTGCCGAGCTGTTCCTTTGCCTGTTGCAGCTTCTCATCGTAGGCCGCCAACGCCTTTGTCGCTGCGTCTTCTTCGTTTAGAAGAGCACCGAGCTTTTGCAGATTTCCGCGCCAGTCGCTTGGATTATCCGACAGAATGAAGGTAGGCGCGATTTTGGCAAACTGATCGTAACCATCTTTGGCATAATCAGCGGTTAGAAAAATAATCAGATCCGGGTTATAAGCAAGAACTTCCTCCGGCTGCAATCCGTTATCCATCTTGAGAACAGGAATTCCTGCCAGCTTGTCTTGAAGATAGTGCTGCGGGACACCTGCTACTCCCCATTGTGCTACTGGTTTAATATCCATAGCCGACAACGGATCTTCCATAAACGCAGCAATAATCCGCTTAGGATGGACAGGCACTTCTACCTCATGGCCAGCGGCATCGGTCAGTGTACGAAAGGTTGCCTCTTCTGCCGCAGGGCTTGGAGCATCAGTTGCTGTGGCAGCAGGCGCTTCATTATTTGCCGGATTCCCGCATGCAGCAAGCATGCTAACTAGAATTAAGGCCATGATTGCAAATAAACCGCGTCGTGTGTTCTTCATCGTTTATCTCCTGTCAATTGATATTGATTATCATTCACACAGTATAATGGACTGATCTGTTTTTGTGAATAACCAAAAATGCTCTTTTTTCCCGCATCGCCGCATTCTTGCATAACTAGGTGCAGACTCCCCTTTCTCCTATTCAGTAAAAAAGACCTACAGGGACTATTGATATTTGTTACGGTCCGTAGAGTTTGCTATCTTTGGGGTACGCGACATCATCCTGCACGCCCTGAAGGAGAACGCATGACAACGAAATCCCCTTTGCCGAAGCGAGGCATCATCATTACGTTCACCATTTTAATAACAGGTATCGCAGTTTCTCTATGGATTCAGCATATGTCCAAACGAGCGGCCGTTTCCCCCACACTAGCTTTTATCGAACACAACATGACGAACCCAAACGGCACATTAGCCACTTATTTGAAAGAGGCACCATCCGCAAATCCCGATTACGTCGCCGGACACGAGGCTTTATCCGAATCGCTGGGCGTATGGATGCAAATCGCGTTGTTGAACCGGGACGAGCAGCGATTTCAGCAAAGCTACGATTTATTGCGTGAGCGCTATCTGTCACCGCAAAACTATATCAAATGGAAGCTGCAGCCGGACGGCACCTCGGAGGTGAATACGAATGCACTCGGCGACGATCTGCGTATCGTCAGAGCACTATTGGAAGGTTATGACCTTTGGCAGCAGACAGCTTACCTGGCAGCTGCAGAGGCAATTACAGCCCGGCTGCAGCAATCGTCGATGCTAGAAGGCTATTTCGTTGATTATCATGATTTTCTGCATCAGCAGTCCGCAGATGTACTAAGTCTCGTCTATGTAGATACCCTGGCATTGCAAGCTATGGAACGGCATGGACTTATTGACCGGAGCGTTCTGGACAGGCATCTTGAGCTCTTGCAACAACTGCCCGCTGCAAGCCAAAAAATCTTTTATCCGCAAAAATACGAAGTGGGAGTCTCGAAATATACGTCGGACGATAAAGTTAATCTAATCGATCAGCTAATTGTCGCTATTCATGTCGCGGAGCTTGGACAATCTCCTCAGGAGCTGATCCATTTTCTCAAGCAGGAGTTGAAAAACCGGGGAAAGCTGTTCGGACAATATGACCGCAGCTCGCGCCAGCCGGCAGTCGACTATGAGTCGCCTTCCGTCTATGGCTTGGCTATTCTGCTGGCACTGGAGACGAGGGATCAAGCTTGGGCGGAAGAGCTCTATCCCCTGATGCTCGCAATGCGGGACCATAATCCCCGGTATAAGGGCGGTTATGTGTTCGATGGGGATACGCATCTGTTCGATAATTTATTCCCGCTTCTTGCTGAGGTTTCTCTTAAGGGCCATTAGAGCGCTTGTAGACGGAACCCGGCCTCCCTTTATCTACCAAGCTTTTTGGCTTGTTTTTGCCTTGCGGTTATCTGCTTATGTCAGTAGAATTAGTCGATGACAACAAGGCTGTACGACATCATGAACCGAAAGGAACGGACCGAAAGACGATGGATAACAAAATCGCTTTACGCAACGTAGACATCGGCTATGTCAGCTTGATTGTTCTTCTGCTGGCAGAGCAATTGGCCGTCTACCTGAACTTGTACTTGAACCAGTCTTTTACCGGATGGCAGATTGGAGCCAGTGTCGGGGCGCTGGTCGTGTTAGCGGCCGGGTTTTTCATTCCCGCCGGCTTCTCCGTCGTCTTTGTTTTTCTATTTATTGTGACGTACTTAGTGTGGCTTACTACCTATGGAAGTGTGAATATTCTGGAAACATTGTGGCTGCTCTTCATACCCGCCAACATCCTGATCGCCACTTTCGTTAAGTACCGGATCATTCGGACGAAGCATATTTTGGAGCGTCTGAATGCCCTATCGAGCAATACCCCCATGATTGACCTCGATACAGGTCTTGGGAACAAAGAAGCGCTGGCGGATACGCTGACCAAGCAAGCGAACTTAGCCAATCGGTACGGCGACAAATATGATTTTTCCATCGCGATGTTCAAAATAGACTTTTTGCCTCTCGTCTTAGAATCGCTTGGCAACGAGCGCTATTCTAAATTTATCATCGAAATCGCCGATACGATTCAACGGCAGATTCGGCATGAGGACACCAAGTTCTCCATTGATGCCGGCCGTTTCATCATCGTATGTCCTCTTACGGACCGGAGCTTTTTCCCCGCGGTGACAGACCGCATCAAAAATGCGATGATCAACATCAACTTTGAGGACAAGCGAGGACAACCTCTGCAGCTTGTCGTCCGGGCAGCGATCCTTGGTTTTGAAAGGGAGCAATTCGACCTCTATCAGCACGTAGACGATGTCATCGCGACACTTGAGAGAGGCACGGAGACCGATCTCGTTGCGGAATATATTTAAATTTTCCGCATCGTGAGCGGGAGCTGCGTGCGATGCGAAAAAAGGTTGAAAGGATGTGCTCGCTTTGATTAACGCTAGCTGGTTTGTCCCGGTGTGCATTGTAGTCTCGTCAATATTGACGCTTTCCGTCATTATTCTAACCATCTATACCTTGTCATTCCGCGCCAGAGTGATTGAGAAATATGATCGGGGAAAACACCATGTCTGATTTTCTCCTTCTATTCTCGGTTGTCAGCATCTGGATCGCCGTACTTGAGAGTATTGTCATTATGGCAGGAGCGATCAAATTTATTCGCAGGCAAAACCGGCAGACGCTTACGATCCCGCAGGATATGGATAACTATCCGACCGTTACGGTGCTGGTACCGGCCCATAACGAGGATCTCGTTATTGTTCAGACGGTAGAGCGGATTCTGTTCATGAATTATCCTGCCCATAAGCTCCAGCTGATCGTAATTGCAGATAATTGTACGGACCGCACGGCGGAAAAGCTTAAGGCGCTCAAAAGCAAGCCTGCCTACCGCGATCGCGACTTTCATATTCTGGAGCGGAAAGGAACAGGCGGCAAATCCGGCGCTTTGAACGATGCGTTCAAGCTGGCGAAAGGCGAATGGATTTGCATCTACGACGCTGATGCTGCACCGGAGAAAAATGCGCTCGCTTTTCTCATACAAAAGGCGATGGAGAAGCCCGACCGCTATGGCGCCGTCTGCGGCCGCAACAAAGCGCGTAACCGCAGCCAAAATTTCCTGACCAAATGTATCAATTTGGAGCTAATCACCATACAACGTGTGCATCATACGGGATTATGGGAATTGTTCAAGCTCGGGACGATTCCAGGCACTAACTTTATCGTCAAATCGGAGCTGATCCGCGAAATCGGCGGCTGGGATGAGGATGCCATTACGGAGGATACCGCTATTTCCTTCGAAATTTTGACGCGCGGCCAATTAATTGCACTCGCTCCGCAGGCTGAAGCCTATCAGCAGGAGCCGGAAAAGCTCAGCATTTATATGAAGCAGCGCCAGCGGTGGTCTAAGGGCAACTTCCGCGTTGTCATCGAGAACATCCATCATCTGTTCAATCGGACAAGCTGGCGGATTAAGCTCCATGTTCTCTACTATGCGGTCAGTTATTTCTGGTTTATGATTGCTATCATTATTTCAGACATTATCTTCCTTACGAATATCGGGTATTATATCGTATCCCTATTTAATCCGTCGGTCGTCATGCCGTTTAATTTTGGCGACGACATTTACCTGTATTTGATGATCGCATGGGCGCTGATGTATTACATCTATGTGCTGCAAATTAATTTGGCGCTGGCTACCGATATTGGACAGAGCACCATCAGCAACTTTGTCATTTCGGTCGTCTCCTATTTCACCTATGCGCAGCTTTTCCTGATCATCTCTATTAAAGCGTTCTACTCACTCGTTACGGACAAAATACTCGGCAGAAAGAGTAAATGGTACAAGACCCAACGATTCGGGTAACGAACAGCATGCACCCTTTAGAAGGATATTCCTCTCTGCTCGACCGGGAGGGATATCCCGCCAAAGGGTGCTTTTTCGTCATAAAACGTAATTGCTGACGGTTTTCAGAGTATAATGATTAAATAATCGAATACAGTGCAGAAGAGGGTAAAGATGAGCGAGAAGAAGTTTACGGATTATGCATTAAGCGAAGAAATTTTGCGGGCGTTGAGCAGTCTAGGCTATGAGACGCCAACAGAGGTACAGACGGAGGTTATTCCTGTCGCGTTAGCGAAAAAGGATCTTGTCGTCAAATCGCAAACGGGCAGCGGCAAGACGGCGGCCTACGGCATCCCGCTCTGCGAGCTGGTTGACTGGAATGAAAATAAACCGCAGGCGTTAATTCTGACGCCAACCCGCGAGCTGGCCTTGCAGGTCAACGAAGACCTGATGAACATCGGCCGTTTCAAACGGATCAAGTCGACGCCGTTGTTCGGGAAGCATCCTTTTCACATCCAAAGGGCTGAGTTAAAGCAAAGAACGCATATGGTCGCAGGCACGCCGGGGCGTGTATTGGATCACATCGAACGCGGCACGCTGCCGCTGGATCGGATTTCCTATCTCGTAATTGACGAAGCCGACGAAATGCTGAACATGGGCTTCATTGAGCAAGTACAGGCCATCATTCAAGCGCTGCCCCAGGAAAGAGTGACGATGCTCTTCTCTGCTACGTTCCCGGAAGACGTCGCCAGGCTGTCGCGCAAATACTTAGATCACCCCGCTGAGATCGAGATCAAGGCGAGCGGTCTAACGACAGCTACGATCGAGCACTCCCTTATTCAAGTGATGGAGGCCGACAAGCTGGAGTTGCTTCAGTCTCTGCTTATTGTCGAGAATCCGGACAGCCTGATCGTATTCTGCCGCACGCAGGAGCATGTGGACAAGCTGTTCCGGGAGATGGCCGATCTTGATTACTCCTGCGATCGTATTCATGGCGGAATGGAGCAGGAAGAGCGGTTTGAGGTAATGAATGCTTTCCGCAGAGGACAATTCCGTTACTTAATTGCAACGGATGTAGCCGCCAGAGGCATCGATATTACGAATATTACCCATGTCATCAACTACGATATTCCGCTCGATAAAGAAAGCTACGTCCACCGGACGGGCCGGACAGGCCGCGCCGGCAAGACAGGCAAAGCGATTACCTTCGTCACGCCGAAGGATTATGGGCGTCTGGCCGAAATCGAAGCGTATATCGGGTTCGCCATTCCGAAGGTGAAGGCTCCCTCCGAGGAAATTGTTGATCAGCACAGAGAGCAATTTGAGCAGAAGCACAATAGGGGACCAGAGCTGAAAAAAGATAAACGCGAGCAGCTGAATAAGCAGATTATGAAGCTGAACTTTAACGGCGGCAAGAAGAAAAAGCTGAGAGCAGTCGATTTTGTAGGCACAATCGCCAAGCTTGAAGGCGTCACCGCAGACGACATCGGGATCATTACCATTCTCGACCATGTCACCGATGTGGAGATTCTGAACGGCAAAGGCTCGCTCGTGCTGGAATTAATGCGCAATACGACGGTCAAAGGCAAGCTGTTGAAGGTGCGCCGCGGCAAGCGGTAGCAGGCTGGTATGATAAGACAAAAGGCATCCTCGTTGTCAGCGGGGATGCCTTTTGTTGTTCCATTTCAATACTTGCCGATGTTTGGGTCTGCACAGTCTACTACTCGATAAAATGTACGTATTGCAGGAACCTCTTCAGCATGACCGCTGCCTGCGCCCTCGTTGCATGCGCTGTCGGCGCGAAGCGTCCGTCTTCATTCCCTTTCATAATGCCGACTTCCGATGCGCGGGCTACCGCCGCTCTCGCCCATGAGGAAATGGAGTCTCGATCCGTGAAAGCGGCCAGACTGCCGCCCTCTTGTCCAGCGCCAACGCTTCCATGTCCGGTGAAGGTTAAGGCGCGGTCGATCAACATGGCCATTTGCTCGCGGGTAATCGGGTCGTTAGGCGCAAAATGGCCGGCATCAATGCCGCTCACCAACCCGTTCGCCACCGCCGTATACACGGCAGACGCATACCATGCGGACGCAGGGACATCCGCAAAGCGGGCAATGCCCTCGCTCTCATTCACGGACAGCCCCAGCCCGCGAATGAGCAAGGCCGTGAATTCCGCTCGCGTAATGGTTCCCGCTGGCCTGAAACGGTCGGAGGTCACGCCGTTCACCAGCAGCTTGGACGCCAGATGCTCCACATCCGCCTGCGCCCAGTATCCGTTTAAGTCGACGAACTTTCGGGCCTGGACATCTACGACTGTGTACAAGCTGTTATGCGGCACGTTCAGAATCGCTTCCGTTTTGCCGTCTGGACCGGTGCCCAGCTGTGCCGGAACAAAAACGATGGTTCCATTTGCCGGGATATACTGAACGGCAACCAGGTTACGGTTCGTTTTCTCTCCGTCCAATTTAATGGTCCGTATCAAGTAAGATCCGCCGAAGTCGCGCACCTCCAACGTTTGCCCGTTTGCTTCCGCCGTCACCTTGTAATCGATGACGTCGGCGAATACAACAAAACCTTGAGAAACGCCAATCCGGTTGATTTCTTGTCGAACATCTTCTCCGGCCTGCTCCTGAATGATGCTCACGGTCAAATCCGATATTTTCGCGTCGAGACGCTCCGCCAACCTGGTCAGATCGATCGTGCTTATCGGCAATTGAAAGCTAGAGTCGTTCAGCCTCACCTCGATTATCGCATTGGGATAATTTTTGGCCATATCCGCAATCCAATCAGCCGGAAAACGTGTCTGTACCGCTTGCTCCCGATCGCCGATTTCAATGCTGACAAACGGTTCCTTCGCATTTTTCAGAAGCTCCAGCACTCGCTCCCTCGTCCGTTCAGAAAGGATGACCTGTTCGATCACCTTGCCATCCGAACGCGTGACCCGTTCGATGTCGGTTAGAGCGACAAGAACAGTAATCCCAGCACCCGGATTTATCTTCACGCTCGTCTCCGCTGTGATCGGTTGATCGCCGATATTCGTCGAAGATGGTGTTGAGATGCCGGTAAGGGTAATGACTTTCACTGCTTCATTGCCTGCTGCGTCCCGGGCATATACGGTATAGTCGCCGTTGGCCGCTATAGTGAATTGAAGCGCGGCTAAAATATCAGTGCCTTCCGTTCCTCCGGCAAAATCAGCCTCGCTCAGGCTACCGGGCAGCCAGCGGAGCTCCGTCAGCGCATTACCCCCAGTTGCTCCGTGCACGCTTGCCGTCACGTTGATTACTTTACGTGCCGATCCGTTTGGTGCAACCGTTAGGGTAACATCGGGCGGTATCGCCACAATACGTATTCCGCTCGTGTCCGGTGCTCTGTACATCAGCGAAGCGGCAGCTCCGCCGGAGGCGTGAACGATGCTTGCGCCGTTCGGGAGCTCCAACGCTGCGGCAACTTCAATACCGTCCACATCCGCGAGCCCGGCCGGAACTTCGTATTCGAAAGTAAGTTCCGTCAATGCCGTGCCGCGCGCTCCTGTATAGGAAGCATATACCGTCTGAGTGCCGGAATCGTCTCCAACCATGATCGGAACGACCGGTGTCCCGGTCACGGTTACTTCGTATCCGTAAAATACCTTAAAGCGAAGCGTGTCGCTCGTGCCGTACAAATCATTAGCTGGGGCGCTTAGCACCAACTCCACCCAAGCGGCTTCGAATTCCGCCAGAGCATTGTTCAAACTGACAGTTGCCTCATCTAATAGAATCTGAGATTGGTTTTCCGCATCGTCAGCAATAACCTGCGCCGCATCTATCGCGGTCTGCAGGACAGCGCGGTCATCTGCCGACGTCTGCCCCGCGTTGACACCTTCCGGATGATCCGTCAACGCCTGCTTCGCCGCAGCGATCGCCGCGACCAACGCCGTCGGAATGCCCGGTTGAACCACTGCGGATTTAAACACTTGAACCGATGTATTTAACTGGTTAACGGCAGTATCCAGTTGATCCTGCGTGTAGTTGCTCGCATTATCGAGAATCTGCTGCGCTGTACCGATGGCAGTTTCCAAGGCGCTGCGAGCTTCAGCCGACGTCTGTCCTACGTTGACACCTTGCGGATGATCCGTCAACGCCTGCTGCGCCGCCGTGATCGCCCCGCCCAGCGCCGTCGGATCGCCCGGTTGCAGTACTGCGGCTTTAAAGGTTTGAACCGATGTATTTATCTGGCCGGCAGCAGTATCCAGTTGATTCTGCGTGTAGTTGCTCGCATTACCGAGAATCTGCTGCGCTGTACCGATGGCAGTTGCCAGCGTGGTGCGAGTTCCCGCCGATGTCTGCCCCACGTTGACGCCTTGCGGATGATCCGTTAACGCCTGCTGCGCCGCTGCGATCGCCGCGACTAGCAAAGTCGGAATGCCCGGTTGGACGACGGCGGCTTTAAAGGTTTGAACCGATGCATTTAACTGACCGGCAGCAGTATCCAATTGATCCTGCGTGTTATTGCTCGCATTACCGAGGATCTGCTGCGCTGTACCGATGGCAGTTGCCAGCGTGGTGCGAGTTTCCACCGATGTCTGCCCCACATTGACGCCTTCCGGATGATCCGTCAACGCCTGCTGCGCCGCCGTAATCGCCGCGCCCAGCGAAGTCGGAATGCCCGGTTGGACGACGGCGGCTTTAAAGGTTTGAACCGATGCATTTAACTGACCGGCAGCAGTATCCAATTGATCCTGCGTGTTATT